>CAWCBL010000004.1:0-1942011 GCA_963793855.1 uncultured beta proteobacterium | reverse complement strand
TGCGCTTCCTTGGTGGACTCGCCCACCACGATGCGCCCCTGATCACCGGCCTGCCCGCCACTTTCGGCATAGAAAGGCGTGGTATTGAGCACCACCACCCCGCTCTGCCCGGCATCCAGGGCCTGGACGGCCACGCCATCGGCATAGAGTGCGACCACTTTGGCCGCTTATTCAAGCAACTCGTAACCGCTAAAAGCATTGCCTTCACCGGTGTATTCCAGGGCGCGGTCCATCTTGAATTTGCCGGCGGCGCGGGCCTGGTTTTTCTGCCTGTCCATGGCGACGGCAAAGCCGGCTTCATCCACGCTCAAGCCACGCTCGCGGCAGACGTCGGCGGATAGGTCGAGCGGGAAGCCGTAGGTGTCATGCAGCTTGAAGGCCACGTCACCGGGCAGCACCTGGACGCCGTCGGCCAGCGCGGCATCCAGAATCTGCATGCCGATTTCCAGCGTTTCAAAAAAGCGCTCTTCCTCCACGCGCAGCACTTCGGTGATGCGTTCGGCCTGCTCGGCCAGCCGGGGGTAGGCCTCGCCCATGTCGGGCACCAGGTCGGCCACCAGTTTGTGAAAGAACGGGGTTTTCTTGCCCAGCTTGTAGCCATGGCGGATGGCGCGGCGAATGATGCGGCGCTGCACATAGCCACGCCCTTCGTTGGACGGATTGACGCCATCGCTCACCAGAAACGCAGTGGCGCGGATGTGGTCGGCAATCACGCGCAGCGACTTGTTGCCCAGGTCCTGTTCGCCGGTCTCGCGTGCGGCGGCCTTGATGAGGGCGTCAAAAATATCAATCTCGTAGTTGCTGTGGACATGCTGCAGGATGGCGGCCAGGCGCTCCAGGCCCATGCCGGTATCGACGCAGGGCGCAGGCAGCGGCGTGACGGAGCCGTCTTCAGCCATGTTGAACTGCATGAACACGTTGTTCCAGGGGTCGATGAAGCGGTCGCCGTCTTCATCCGGGCTGCCCGGAGGGGCAGCCGGGAATGTGGTCGCCGTGGTCATAGAAGATCTCGGAGCACGGGCCACCGGGGCCGGTGTCGGCCATCATCCAGAAGTTGTCGGACTTGTAGCGTCCGCCCTTGTTGTCGCCAATGCGGATCACGCGCTCGGGTGGCAGGCCTATTTCTTTCGTCCAGATGTCATAGGCCTCGTCGTCCTCTTCGTACACCGTGGCCAGCAGGCGCTCGGCGGGCAGCATGTAAACCTGAGTCAGCAACTCCCAGGCCCATTTCAGGGACTCGCGCTTGAAGTAATCGCCAAAGCTCCAGTTACCCAGCATTTCAAAAAATGTGTGGTGACGCGCCGTGTAACCGACGTTTTCCAGATCGTTGTGCTTGCCGCCCGCGCGCAAACAAGCCTGCACCGAGGTGGCACGCACATAGGGGCGCTTGTCGGTGCCGAGGAACACATCCTTGAACTGGACCATGCCCGAATTGGTGAACATCAGCATCAGGGTGGTGACCCGGCACCAGTGAGCTGGACGGCACCACGGTGTGGCCTTTGGAGGCGAAGAAGTCGAGAAACGTCTTTCGGATATCGGCAACAGTGAAGTCGGGTGTGCTCATGGTGTGGATTTAACTCTGATGAAATGGCGGGAAACGCTAATGGGCCGCTGCAAATGCAGGCAAGCGGCTGATTTTAGGCGGCTTTGAGCGAGGACAGGAAATGCAGCACCGCCTCATCGTCGGCCCAGGCGACATTAAAACGCAGCCAGGGGCTGGGCTCCAGGTCCACCGAGAACAGATGGCCCGGACCCAGCAAAATATCCTGCTCGGCGGCCTTGTAGGCCAATTCGGCCGCGTTGCGGACGGCCGGGTGGCGCGCCCACAGGAACATACCTGCCTTGGGCTCGCTGAACAACTCAAAACCCATGTCCAGCAATCGCATGGCCAGTTGCTGCTGGCCATGCGCAAGACGATCCTTCAGGGTTTTAATGTGTTTGCGCCAGCGGCCATCAATCAGCACCCCATAGGCCAGCCGTTCGGTAAACTCGGACGAGGTCAGGCCCGAGATCATTTTCAATCGCGCCAGGTCTTCAAGACGTTCAGGATTGGCCGCCAGGTAGCCGACGCGGATGTTGGGCGAAATGGTCTTGGAAAAACTGCTGACATAAATCACCCGCCGCAACTGGTCCAGGCTGGCCAGCGAGGGTCTTGACTCAGGATCGACATCGGCATAAATATCGTTTTCGACAATAGTGAAATCGTATTTTTCGGCCAGCTGCAGCACGCGGTGCAAATGAGACAGCACGGCCGTTGAGCCGGTGGGGCCTTGAAGGCGCGGCTGGGTAAAAAACACCTTGGGCCGGTGCTCGATGATGCGGGCCTCCAGCGTCTCCAGGTCGTAGCCAGTCGGCGTTCGCGGTGCACCAACCAGACGAGCACCCAAAAACCTGAGGGAAAACAGCAAGTTCGCGTAGCCCGGCTCATCGACCAACACCGCATCGCCCGGGCTCACCAGCTGGCGTGCCGCCAGGTCAAGGGCCTGACTGGAGCCTTGAGTCAGCAGCACCTGCTCGGCGTTGAGCACAATTTCTCTCGAGGCCAGCAAGTCTCGCACCATCTGACGCAAGGGCAAATAACCCTTGGGCTCGCCATAGCCGCCCAGATCCACGTCTTCAGCGGCCAGATTGCGCAGACTACGCCGCACGCCTTCGGTAAACAACCAGTCGCCGGGCAGCCAGCCGCAGCCCGGCTTGCTGCGCAGCGCACGGTTTTCAAAAATGCGGCGCAAGTACCACATCGAGTCAAAGCTGTACTGCCCCGGGTTGCCCAGGGACGCCGCTTCCCCGCTGTTACGGCTGCGTACGAAAAATCCCGAATTGGCTTGCGACTGGAAGTAGCCGAGCGCCACCAACCTGTCGTAGGCGTCTACCACCGTGTACACGCTGACGCCGTTCGCATGGGCGAATTGGCGGATGGATGGTAATTTTGCGCCCGCACGCAAGGAGCCGTCCTCCACCATCTGGCGAAAGCCCCCAACAATCTGGGTGACCAGCGCAACGGAAGACTGGGGATTGAGTGCAAACATGAAAAAAGCAGGCCCCAGGGGCAAGGGTTTGTATGTAGTGGAAGTGCAAGCTGCACAGTACACCACGCATCGGGGGTAATTTGTATATGTTAACGCCGGGGGGTCATCCCTAAAGTACAGGCATTCGCTCGACTGGACCAAGGCGAGCCAGCCTTCCACCACCGCAAAGGAATCCTCATGCACCGTGAACCCCATTTGACCAACGCCGCCCTGTTTGCCCGCCGCGAGGCGGCCATTCCCCGCGGCGTAGGCCATAGCCACCAAATATTCATTGCCCGGGGTGAAAACGCAGAAATCTGGGACGTGGAGGGCCGCCGTTTCATTGATTTTGCAGGCGGCATTGCCGTGCTCAACACCGGCCATCGCCATCCCGCCGTCATTCAGGCGGTCAAGGACCAGCTCGACCGCTACACGCACACCTGTTTCCAGGTGTTGGCGTACGAACCTTACGTCGAGCTGGCCGAACGTATCAACGCCAAAGCGCCTGGCGACTTTGCCAAGAAAACACTGTTTCTGACCACCGGCTCCGAGGCCGTCGAAAACGCCATCAAGATTGCCCGCTCAGCCACTGGCCGCTCCGGCGTCATCTGCTTTAGCGGTGGCTACCATGGCCGCACCCTGCTGACTCTGGCCATGACGGGCAAGGTTGCCCCCTTCAGCCGGCTTTGGCCCTTTCCCCGCAGAGGTATTCCACGCCACCTTCCCGAATGCGCTGCACGGCGTGACAGTGGACGACTCCATTGCGTCGGTCGAGGCGATTTTCAAAAACGACATCGAGGCCAAGCGCGTTGCCGCCATCATCATTGAGCCGGTTCAGGGTGAAGGCGGCTTCGTAGTCGCGCCGCCCGAGTTGCTGCAGCGCCTGCGCACACTGTGCGACGCCAACAGCATCCTGTTGATCTGCGACGAGGTGCAGACCGGCGCCGGGCGCACAGGCACCTGGTTTGCCGTGGAGCAAAGCGGCATCGCTCCGACCTCATCACCATCGCCAAATCCATGGCGGGCGGTTTCCCGATTTCGGCCGTGGTGGGCCGGGCCGAGGTCATGGATGCGGCCGCGCCTGGCGGTTTGGGCGGCACCTACGCCGGTAGCCCATCGCATGCGCCGCCGCCTTGGCCGTGCTCGATGTGTTTGAAAAGGAAAACCTGCTGCAGCGCAGCCGCGATGTGGGTAAACGCCTGAAGGCCGGCCTGAAAACCATGGCCGCACGCCACAGCTGCATTGGCGATGTGCGCGGCCTGGGCGCCATGGTGGCCATCGAGTTATTCAAGAATGGCGACCCGAAGCAGCCTGATGCCGATCTGGCCAAACGCATCACCGCCGAAGCCACGGCACGCGGCCTGATCCTGCTGACCTGCGGCAGCTATGGCAACGTCATCCGTATCCTGGTGCCGCTGACCGCCAGCGATGCACTGCTGGATGAAGGCCTGGGCATCATGGCCGCCTGCTTTGACGCCGTTGCCTGATTCATTCATGATGGTGCACGGTTCACGCGTGCGGCACCAGAACTGGCACGCAAGTTGCGGTGAAATTTGCAGCACGATGACAGCTAATTGCAATCGAGAGCAGGCAAGACCCGAATGACCCAAACCCAAGCCCTGGTGAGCTTCACCGGTGTCCAAAAAACCTACGACGGCGTCAATCTGGTGGTGCGCGACCTGAACCTGGATATCCGGCAAGGCGAGTTTTTGTCCCTGCTGGGCCCCTCAGGCTCGGGCAAGACCACTACCTTGATGATGCTGGCCGGGTTTGAATCTCCCACCGCAGGAGAGATCAGCCTGAGCGGTGTGCCCATCACCCGGACCCCGCCCCACAAACGCAACTTCGGCATGGTGTTCCAGAACTATGCGCTGTTCCCGCACATGACGGTGGCCGAAAACATTGCCTATCCGCTGACGGTACGCAAGCTGCCGGCCGCTGAACGCGAGGCCAAGGTAGTCCGCGCGCTTGACATGGTGCAGCTGGGCCGCATGGGCACGCGCTACCCGGGGCAGCTCTCGGGTGGGCAGCAGCAACGCGTGGCCCTGGCCCGGGCACTGGTGTTTGACCCGCAACTGGTCCTGATGGACGAGCCCCTGGGGGCGCTGGACAAGCAGCTGCGCGAGCACATGCAGATCGAGCTCAAGGCGCTGCACCGCCGCTTGGGCGTGACCTTTGTCTATGTCACCCACGACCAGACGGAAGCACTGACCATGTCTGACCGCGTTGCTGTTTTCAGCGATGGCGCAATCCAGCAGATCGATGCAGTGGACCGCCTCTACGAGACACCGGCCAACGGTTTCGTCGCCGCCTTTGTCGGCAACAAACGGTGCTGCAGGCCGAAGTGGTGCGCGTTGACGGTAGCCAATGCGAGGTTCGCGTGCCCAACGGCAAGCTGCTACGGGGCTTTAATGTCAACGCCGCCCAAGTGGGTGACGCCGTGCAATGCGGCATTCGCCCGGAGCGGCTGCAGATCGCAACCGAGCCCGGCGCCAACACCTTTGAAGCCAAGGTAGCCGATGTCATGTACTTTGGCGACCACCTGCGTCTGAGGTGCGAAGTACCCGGCCAGCCAGACGCGACCATCAAGATGCCACTGGCCCACCACCAGTTGCCTGAATCGGGCAAGACCATCCAGGTCCATGCCCCCGAAAAACACCTGCGTGTGTACCGCTGATTTCCAGCACTTTCAACCTTCCACTCCACTTCTCCCTGAAGGAACCGTCCATGATGCTCAAACCCCTGATAATTGCTTTGGCTGCCATCGTCACCCTGCCGGTGCTCGCACAAAGCCAGTTGACCGTGGTGAATTTCGGCGGAGCCAACGGCGCCGCGCAGAAAAAGGCCTACTTTGAGGCCTTCGAGAAATCCGGCGCCGGCAAAGTAACGCAGGTCGAATACAACGGCGAGCAGGCCAAGATAAAAGCCATGGTCGAAGCCAAAAAAGTCACCTGGGATGTCGTCGAAGTTGAAGGCCCTGATGTGAACCGCGGCTGCGACGAGGGCCTGTTCGAAAAGATGGACTGGTCCAAGGTGGGCAACAAGGCCGACTTCCAGCCCGCTGCGGTACACGAGTGCGGCGTTGGCACCTTTGTCTGGTCCACGGTCCTGGCCTACGACGGGGACAAGCTCAAAACCGCACCGACCACCTGGGCCGATTTCTGGGACACCAAGAAATTTCCGGGCAAACGCGGCATGCGCAAGGGTGCCCGCTACAACATGGAGTTTGCCTTGATGGCTGACGGCGTAAAAACCGCCGACGTCTACAAGGTGCTGGCCACCAAAGACGGCGCAGATCGCGCCTTCAAGAAGCTGACCGAACTCAAGTCGAACATCCAGTTCTGGGAAGCAGGGGCTCAGCCGCCCCAATTCCTGGTGGCCGGCGACGTGGCCATGACCACCGCTTTCAGCGGACGCATTGATGCCGCCCAGCGCGAGGGGAAAAACCTCAAGATCACCTGGACCGGCGGCATTTACGACCTGGACTACTGGGCCATGCCCAAGGGAACGCCCAACAAGGACCTGGCTCTCAAGTTCATCGCCCTCGCCTCCAGCCCGGACGCGCAGGCGGAATACGCACGAAACATTTCCTACGGCCCGACCAACAACAAGGCGCTCGCCAAACTCGACGCCAAGGTGCTTGCCCTTTTGCCCACTTCGCCGGCCAACAGCAAGGACGCCCTGCAGTTCAACACCCATTTCTGGGCCGACCAGGGTGAAGCGCTGGAAAAACGCTTTGCCGCCTGGGCTGCACAGTCAGCCCGACATGAAAAGGGTTTGCGCATGACCGCGACGGCTTCCCTGCTTGTGACGCCGCTTGCCTCTGGTAACCCAGCGACACCGGCCCTGGCCGTTCAGCTGGCCGGGTGGAGCGCCGCAAGCGCCTGCGTGCCATCGCGCTGACCCTGCCACTGTTGATATTCCTGGCTGTGACCTTTCTCGTGCCGCTGGGAGCACTGCTGGTGCGCGCGGTGGAAACTCCGGAAGTCGCCGGCACTCTGGGCGGAACGGGCGAAGCGCTCGCTGGCTGGGACCGCAACACGCCCCCGCCGGATGTCGCTT
Organism: uncultured beta proteobacterium; assembly: GCA_963793855.1. GTDB lineage: Bacteria > Pseudomonadota > Gammaproteobacteria > Burkholderiales > Burkholderiaceae_C > Polaromonas. The sequence continues at coordinate 1,934,941 of CAWCBL010000004.1, read as the reverse complement.
ACGCAGCGCTGCTGGCGGACCTGACGGCAATTCCCGAGACAGCACAGGCCGGAATCCTGGCCCGCCGCCTCAACACGGAAGTGGGCGGCGCACGCTCCCTCATCATGGGCACCTACCGCGCCCTTCCCCTGGGTGTTGGCCTGACCCCGGCCCGGCCAAAGAAAAACTCGTGGCGCACGACCCGCGGTGGGCAGAACTTCCCTACTGGTGGGCCATTGCCAAGAACAGTTCACACTGGACGCCCGACTACCTGCTGGCCTCGGTCGACCTGAAGCGCGATGCCCAGGGCCACGTCGTTCGCGTGGGTGCCGAAGAGGCCGCGTTCAGCGACATTTTGCTACGCACCTTCTCCATCAGCGCCATCGTGACGCTGCTGTGCATCGCGCTGGGCTATCCGCTGGCTTACTGGCTGTCCACCCTGAACGAGCGGCGCGCCAACCTGATGATGATCCTGGTGCTGCTGCCATTCTGGACCTCTGTGCTGGTGCGCATTGCCGCCTGGATTGTGCTGCTGCAAACCAACGGTCTCGTCAACCGCTTCCTTATGTTCACCGGCCTGACGGGCGAACCGGTGCCGCTGCTGTTCAACCGGCTCGGTGTTGTCATCGCCATGGTGCATATCCTGCTGCCCTTCATGATTCTTCCGCTCTATAGCGTGATGAAGTCGGTGCCGGCCAATTACGTGCGGGCAGCTGTTTCCCTGGGAAGCGCGCCACTCGCCGCATTTTTCCGGGTGTATGTCCCGCAAACCTACCCGGGTGTGGCCGCTGGCGGTCTGCTGGTGTTCATCACGTCAATCGGTTACTACGTGACGCCAGCCCTGCTAGGCGGCGCGGGCGACCAGATGCTGAGCTATTACGTGGCCCAGTACACCAATGTCGAAGTCAACTGGGGCATGGCCTGTGCGCTTGGCTCAGTGTTGCTGACGGCCACGCTGGTCCTGTATGCGGTATACCGCCGCTTTGCAAAAGCCGAGCTAAGCCTTGGGTGAACACGACATGAAATTTTCCGCCTTCCCTGCCTACTACACCCTGGCCGACAAGCTCGGCTGGTACGGCCTGCGCGTGCTCTGCGGCAGCGTGCTGTTTTTTCTGCTGCTGCCGATACTGGTCATCATTCCCTTGTCGTTCAGCAACTCCTCATTTTTGTCTTATCCGATTCCGGGCTGGTCCCTGCGCTGGTACCAGGAACTGTTTGCCTCCGAGGACTGGGCCCGGGCCACGCGAAACAGCTTCATCGTGGCACCGCTGGCGACCCTTATCGCCACCTCACTGGGCACGCTGGCAGCCGTCGGTTTGGCGCGAGTACAGTTTTTCGGAAAAGGCCTGCTGACCAGCCTGCTGATCGCGCCCATGGTGGTGCCGATTGTGGTGGTGGGCGTCAGCGCTTATCTGTTTTTTGCCCGTATCGGCCTGTCCGATTCCTACACCGGGCTGGTGCTGGTCCACGCGGCCCTGGGCGCGCCCTTTGTCATGACCACCGTGATGGCCACGCTGCAGGGCTTCAACCAGAACCTGGTCAAGGCCAGCCTGAGCCTGGGAGCCGGACCCGTCCAGACCTTCTTTCGCGTCACCCTGCCGGTGATTGCGCCCGGGGTGATCTCGGGTGCGCTGTTTGCCTTTGCGACCTCTTTTGACGAAGTAGTGGTCACCCTGTTTCTGGCCGGCCCGTCCCAGACCACGCTGCCACGCCAGATGTTCACCGGCATCCGCGAAAACATTTCGCCCACCATCGCCGCCGTGGCGACCTTGCTTATCCTGTTCACGGCCCTGCTGATGATGACGCTGGAGTGGCTGCGCGGACGCGTCAAGTGAGCGCCTGCCGCGCATCTTCCGGCCTGCCTTTTAAACAGCCTCCGCCAAGCCGGCCTGCCGGCTTTCTGAAAAAGCGGTAATCTGGCGCCCCAAGTACCCCCAACCTGCTCTGGATAACATCATGGATATGAAAACCTCGCCCCTGGCTCTGCTCAAAGATCCCAGCCTCCTCAAAACCGACGCACTCATTAACGGCCAGTGGACTGCAGGAGCCAGCCGGTTTGCCGTGAATGACCCCTCCAATGGGAACAAACTCGCCGATGTAGCCAATCTGGGTCCGCAGGATGCCGAAGCGGCGATAGCCGCAGCCAACGCGGCCTGGCCCGCCTGGCGCAGCAAGACCGGCAAGGAGCGCCACGCCATTCTCATGAAGTGGTACCAGCTGCTGATGGCCAATCAGGAGGATCTGGGTCGCATCATGACCGCCGAGCAGGGCAAGCCTTTTGCCGAGGCCAAAGGCGAAGTCGCTTACGGCGCCAGCTTCGTCGAATGGTTTGCCGAAGAGGCCAAGCGAGTCAACGGCGAGACACTGCCGCAGTTTGACAACAACCGCCGCCTGATGGTCCTGAAGCAGCCCATCGGCGTGTGCGCAGCCATCACGCCCTGGACTTCCCCCTGGCCATGATTACCCGCAAAGTCGCACCGGCCCTGGCAGCGGGCTGCACGGTCGTCATCAAACCGGCAGAACTCACGCCGCTGACCGCACTGGCAGCGGCCGAACTGGCGGTCCGCGCCGGCATTCCGGCCGGTGTTCTCAACCTGCTTACCGCCGATGCAGGCAACTCCATTGCCATCGGCAAGGTGTTTTGCAGCAGCGACGTGGTGCGCCACATCAGCTTTACCGGTTCCACCGAAGTCGGCCGCATCCTGATGGCGCAAAGTGCCCCGTCGGTCAAGAAGCTGTCGCTGGAGCTGGGCGGCAACGCGCCGTTTATCGTGTTTGACGACGCCGACATTGACTCTGCCGTCGAGGGCGCCATGGCCAGCAAATACCGCAATGCCGGCCAGACCTGCGTCTGCGCCAACCGCATCTATGTGCAGGATGGTGTGTACGAGCAGTTTGTGCAGAAATTTGCCGCCAAAGTCAGACTGCTGAAAGTCGGAAACGGCTTTGAAGATGGCGTGGGGCAAGGCCCGCTGATTGAGGACGCCGCCATCGAGAAGGTGGAGCGCCATGTACAGGACGCGCTCGCCAAGGGCGGAAAACTGCTGGTTGGCGGCCACAAGCTTAAAGGCCAGTTTTTCGAACCAACGGTAATTTCCGAAGCCACCGCCGACATGCTTTGCGCCAGGGAAGAAACCTTTGGCCCGTTTGCTCCGGTGTTTCGCTTTCACGCCGAACAGGAAGCGATTGACGCTGCGAACAATACCGAGTTTGGCTTGGCCAGCTACTTCTACAGCCGTGACGTCGGCCGCATCTACCGCGTTGCCGAAGCACTGGAATACGGTATGGTTGGCATCAACGTCGGCATCATCGCCACAGAACATGTGCCTTTCGGCGGCGTGAAGCAGTCAGGCCTGGGCCGCGAAGGCTCCAGCCACGGCATGGAAGAGTATCTGGAGATGAAATACCTGTGCCTGGGTGACATCCTGAAATAAGCAACCCGGAATTTTTTCATGCGAATCTTGCTAGTGGAAGACGAGCGCGACATGGCCTCGTGGCTGTTGCGTGCGTTGAAGCAGAACGGCTTCGTGCCGGACCATGCACCTGATGCGCGCACGGCCGAAGGCTTCCTGGCCAGTGGCACCGAATACGATGCGGTGGTGCTGGATCTGGGCTTGCCGGACAAGCACGGACTGACCGTGCTCTCGGCCATGCGCGACCGCGGTGACGCCACGCCGGTGCTGGTGCTGACGGCGCAGGGCGCATTGCCCGACCGGGTGCGGGGGCTCAACCTGGGCGCCGACGACTTCCTGCCCAAGCCCTTCGCCATTGAGGAGCTTGAAGCCCGGCTCGCTGCACTGGTTCGCCGCAGCCAAGGACGACGGCATCCACGGCTGCAATGCGCATCGCTCATCTACGACAACGACAGCCACGCCTTCACGCTGGGCGGCACATTGCTGCAGCTCACGCCACGCGAACATGCGGCGCTCACGGCCCTGCTGATGCGCGCGGGGGCCCCGGTTGGCAAGTCGCAGCTCTACGACAAGGTTTTCCCGCACGACAGCAATGCAGGGCCCGACGCCATTGAGCTGGTGCTGCACCGCGTGCGGCGCAAGCTGGACGGCAGCGACGTTCGCGTCATCACAGTGCGGGGCCTGGGTTACATGCTCGAAGGCATCGCGCTTGCCGATGCCGCCCATGCGTCCGGCACCTGACCCGGTGCCGGGATGGCGCCGCTGGATGGGTATCCGGGCGCAGTTGCTGGCCTTGATCCTGCCCGGCGTCGCCCTGATGCTGGCCCTCGACAGCTGGAGCGACCACAACGCACGCACGAACACCCTTGAAAGCGCCTACGATGAAGCCCTGCTGGAGCCGCTCTCCGCGCTGGACAACAGCGTGCACATTGGCGCCAACGGCGAAGTCGCCCTGACGATGCCATTTGCGGCCCAAGCCCTGTTCGACTCGCTCCAGGCACGCCACAAGCACCTGCACGTGGGCTTGGCCCCGCTGGACAGCGGCGCCGGCCCCACGCCCGCGGAGCGCACGCTGATGGGCGTGAGCGACCTGCCTGCTCCGCCACCGGACACCAGGCCGGCTCCGCCACCGCCCGGTTTCGGCGGCTCAAATGGCAGCCACATCGTTTTCTACACTGCCTCATATCGCGGCTCTGCGCTGCGGGTGGCCATGCTGCAGCGCGAATTGACGGACATCCTGGGCCGGCGCTACCGCCTGCAGGTTCAGGCGGCCGAAAGCACGAGCAGGCGAGCCGACGCTCGGCAGGCCTCGCTGCGCCGGGAATTCCAGCAGGACCTGCGCATGCTGGCGGTGACAGCGCTGCTGGTCTGGCTGGGTATCACGTGGACACTGCGGCCGCTCAAGCGCCTGCGAGCGTCGCTACGCGAACGACCCGCGCATGACCTGCAAGCCCTGGATGCAAGCGGCGTGCCCTATGAGGTCGCGCCGCTGGTGGACGCGGTGAACATCCATATCGCCGACCACCGGCAGGTGCTGGCCGAACAGAGCCGCTTCCTGGCAGACGCATCGCACCAGTTGCGCACGCCGCTGGCCATCATGATGACCCAGGCCGGCTACGCCTTGCGCGAGCGGGATCCGCAACTCCTGCGCGAGACCTTGCGCGCCATCATCGCCCAGCTTGACCGCAGCCGGCGCCTGAGCGACCAGCTGCTGGCCATGGCGCACGCCAGTCGCGCAGCAGACGATGCAGAACCCCCTCCGCGGGTCGACCTGAATGCCGTGGCACGCGAAGTGGTCCTGCAGTACCTGCCGCTCGCCCACGCGAAAAACCAGGACCTGGGCTGGGTGGACATCCGCGGCGAGGACATCCCGGACGGCACCGGCTTGGACGCACCAGCCGCCCCGGTGCGCGCACAGGCGGCGGAGCTGCACGAGGCGCTGGCCAATTTGCTGCATAACGCGATTCGCCACACGCCCGCCGGCGGCAGCATTACCGTAGCGGTGCGCATTGAAGGCGACGTCGCGCTTGTCGAGGTGCGCGACGGCGGCCCCGGCATTGCGCCGGAGCGGCGCGAAGCGGTGTTCGAACGCTTCAGCCGCGGCAACGCAGCGGATGCGGCAGATACGGCAGGAATGGCCGGCGGTGCCGGGCTGGGTCTGGCGATTGCACGTGCCTATGCCCGGCGTAATGGCGGCGATATCGAGCTTGCAGACTATGTTGCCAACAGCGCGGGCGCGGCCTCAAGAACCGCCGGCTTGCGGGCCATCCTGCACCTGCCTCTGGCATCCGACCGCCAGGGCTGAGCGCATACGACTGAACTGCTGAAGACAGCCTCACTGGGTGCCGCCCAGCAACACAGCACCTGCTCGCCGCGATCCTGGACCTGCTTGCAAGGCCATGGCGAGCTGCAGGATGACCGCCTGCGGCACTGCAACGTCCCGTTAGTGATAACACGTATTTTGAGGCTGGGTGCGAAAAACGAAAGCCGATTGGAAGCATCGATCCCTAACATCCCCTCCAACCCGAACGCCTCGCCGGCTGCGTAGTTGCATGACCGGAAGGCGCGGGACAAAACCACAAGGAGACCCGGATGACCCAACCCTCATTGAATGACAACGCCGCACCGGCGCAGCCACGGAGACGCCTGACATGAACTTTAATAACCGGAATTTCATCAGGGGCCTGGTTCTCATGGCGATCGCCCTGCTCTTTGGCCTTGTATCTCAGCAGAATTACTCGATAGGCCAATTTAGTCGATCCGGGCCCGGCTTGTTTCCCCTGATGGTGAGCTCAATTCTGTTTCTGATTGGCCTGCTCTCGGTGGTGCGTTCGCACTTCGTCGACCCCGTACCCCTGGACTACAGCGTCAAAAACATCGCCATCATTCTGCTGAGCCTTGTCGGGTTCACGGTGATCTCCGAGTACATCAACATGCTTCTGGGCATCGTATTTCTGGTGTTTTGCTCTACGTTTGCGGGTACCTCGTATTCAGTGGTGCGCAACATAAAAATCTCCGCTGGCCTGATCGCCGTGGCCTTTGCCTTTAAATACCTGCTCGGCCTTAGCCTGCCCCTCTACTGATATGGACATCCTTCACAACCTCTCGCTTGGTTTCGAACACGCGCTGACCTGGCAGAACCTCCTTTATTGCGCCCTTGGCTGTACGGTGGGGACGCTCATCGGGCTGCTGCCTGGACTTGGCCCCTTGTCCACCATCAGCTTGCTGCTGCCCTTGACCTATTCCATCCCCACCGGTGGCGCGCTCATCATGCTGGCCGGGATTTACTACGGCGCTCAATACGGCGATAGCGTGAGCGCCATCACCATGAAGATTCCGCACGCCAGCAGCATCGTCGCCTGCATCGACGGCTATCAGATGACCCTCAAAGGTAAAACCGGCCTGGCGCTCTTCACCGCGGGCATTTCCAGCTTCATTGGCGGCACTGTGGCCATTGTGGTGCTTTCGACCTTGGCGCAACCGCTGGGCGAGGTCGGATTCCTGTTTGGGCCGGCCGATTACTGCGCCCTCATGTTGCTCGGATTTTTCTGCGTGGCTTTTGTCAGCAGCGGCAGCTTGCTCAATGGCCTAGCCATGGCCATGGTCGGCGTCCTGCTCGGGATGGTCGGTACCGACGTCAACAGCGGCGTGCAGCGCTATACGATGAACCTGCCGTTTCTGATGGACGGGATTGGCCTGATCAGCATCGCCCTGGGCTGCTTCGGCATTGCCGAGGTTGTGAAAAATCTCGACAACAAGAACGTGCTCACGCCTTTCAACGGCGAGATCAAGCTCATGCCGACCTGGCCCGAATTCAAGCGCATCATTCCCAGCGCCTTGCGCGGCAGCGTGATCGGCTCGATCCTCGGCATCCTGCCCGGCGGCGGCCCCACAATCGCCCAATTCGCAGCCTATGCCGCTGACAAGAAATTCAGCAAATACAAGCACGAGATCGGCACCGGATGCATCGAGGGGGTGGCTGGACAAGCGGCTGCCGACGAGGCGGCGGCACGCACCAGCTTCATCCCGCTCATGGCCATTGGCATCCCGGAAAACGCAGTCATGGCCCTGATGATGGCCGCCTTCGTCGTCAAGGGCATCCAGCCTGGCCCCAACATGATCGCCAGCCATCCCGATTTGTTCTGGGGTCTGGTGGCCAGCATGTGGGTGGGCAATTGCTTCCTGGTCATCCTCAACGTGCCCCTGGTGCGCTACTGGCTTTCGGTCTTCAAGATTCCCTACACCGTACTGTTTCCAGCGATTCTCTTCTTCTGCTGCGTCGGTACCTTCAGCATCAACAACAGCCTGGATGACATCTACACCACAGCCGTATTTGGCTTGATTGGCTATCTGTTTTTGCGCCTGGATATGGAGGCTGCACCGCTTCTGCTGGGCTTCATTTTGGGACCCATGCTGGAGGAAAATTTCCGCCGCGCCATGCTTCTCAGCCGGGGTAGCTTCGAGGTATTCGTCAACCGCCCCATCAGCGGCACCTTGCTCGCCATGATCGGAACCCTGGTCGTGTGGCAAGTGGTGACATTTGCCCGGAAGTTGATGAAGTCACCGGATCACATTATTCACGGAACTCCAAATACACCCGCGGTCGCAGCCATAGCTGACGTTGCATAAAATCCCACCTCGGCTCTTGAAGCACTCATGAGCAGAGTTTGAGGACTTGTTTCACACGGCAGGTCTTGTTGAGTCGCTCAAAATAGGCGTTCTTGACAGGGGCTTGCCGGGTTGAAGATAGTTAAGCAAAAGCCTTTGCTGGCCGCCCGGTCAGCAAAGGCTTTTGCGATGAACCCCTGCCCATTGTCCAGGCCAATGGACGGGGTGCACCATGGAAATTCACCAGTTCAGCCAAGACCCGGATCACCCGGGCGGCTGGCAAGCCGGTATCGATTTTGATTCGCAGCGCTTCGCGCTTGTATTCAACGTCGCATTGAATGTCCGGAGCTTGCACCCTGACCACAGGGCGTCTGCCATGAAATCGCAGGCCCGGGCCCTACTGGGTCTGACCCGCGGCCACCAGGGGCTGTTTGATGCGCGCCAGCAGCGGCAAGGCCGGTCATTGTGTTCCGGCCTTTTTTCCTGGCAATGTATCTATCAGACCGTGTTGCCGACTTTCTATTTCAGAGCAGCGTCACGCCGGTTTTGGATTGCACGAACTCGCGCGTCACATCTGGTGCCAGTTCCACCAGCTTCAGGCCCAGCGGCGTCACGTCCATCACGGCCAGATCGGTGATGATGCGGTCAACCACGCCCACGCCTGTCAGCGGAAGCGTGCACTGCGGGAGGATCTTGAGGTCTTCGGTGCCGTCTTTCTTTTTGGCGACATGTTCCATCAGCACGATCACGCGCTTGACGCCGGCGACCAGGTCCATCGCGCCGCCCATGCCCTTGACCATCTTGCCCGGAATCATCCAGTTGGCCAGATCGCCCTGCTCGCTCACCTGCATTGCGCCGAGGATGGACAGGTTGATCTTGCCGCCGCGGATCATGGCAAAGCTGTCGTGGCTGCCGAAAATCGATGAGCCCGGCAGCGTGGTCACGGTCTGCTTGCCGGCATTGATCAGATCAGCATCCACCTTGTCGGCGGTCGGGAAAGGGCCAATGCCCAGCATGCCATTTTCCGACTGCAGCCAGACTTCCTTGTCGTCGGGCACAAAGTTCGCCACCAGCGTCGGAATGCCGATGCCGAGGTTGACGTAGAAACCGTCTTCGAGTTCCTGAGCGGCACGCGCCGCCATTTGGTCTTGGGTCCACGGCATGGTTCAGGCTCCTGCTTTCTCGGTGATGGTTCGTTTTTCGATGCGCTTTTCGGGATTCGGGTTATGCACGATGCGGTGTACATAAATGCCGGGCAGGTGAACTTCGTCCGGCACCATGGCGCCTGTTTCCACCACTTCCTCCACTTCCACGATGCAGATCTTGCCGGCCATGGCGACAGCCGGATTGAAATTGCGGGCCGTCAGGCGAAACTGAAGGTTGCCCGACTTGTCGGCGCGATAGGCCTTGACCAGCGCCACATCGGGTAACAGTGCCCGCTCCATGACATAGATCTCGCCGTCAAATTCACGCAATTCCTTGCCTTCGGCCACGAGGGTGCCCACGCCGGTCTTGGTGAAGAAGGCCGGAATGCCGGCGCCGCCCGCGCGCAATTTTTCTGCCAGCGTGCCCTGGGGCGTGAACTCAAGCTCCAGCTCGCCGGCGAGGTATTGGCGCTCGAACTCCTTGTTCTCGCCAACGTAAGACGAGATCATTTTTTTGATCTGACGCGTTTCCAGCAACTTGCCAAGGCCAAAGCCGTCGACGCCCGCATTGTTGGAAATCACCGTCAGATCCTTGACGCCGGAATCGCGCAGCGCATCAATCAGCGCCTCGGGAATGCCGCATAGGCCAAAGCCACCGACGGCCAGCAACTGGCCATCCTTGACGACGCCTTTGAGAGCCTCCGCAGCGGAGGGAAAAAGTTTCTTCACAAAATGTCTCCTGTAATCATTCGGCATAGGGATGGATGTTGCCCACCCACGCAGTCCATTACGATACTACCTATTCATCTACGTAGTTTTTCGTAAAGGTTAGCCCTCATGAATGTGGATTACCAGCTCGCCTTCGATCTGGCACCAGTGGGACTGGTGTTGTCCCGCAACCGATCCATTGTGGACTGCAACCAGCATGTGTGCGAAATGTTCGGTGCCGCCCGCGAGCAGCTCATGGGTCAATCTTTTCTGATCCTTTATCCCAGCGTCGATGAGTACGAACGCATCGGTGCCCGCATGCTCCCCATCCTCAATGCCACAGGCATGTATTCCGACAACCGCATCATGAAGCGCGTGGACGGGCGCAACAAGGGCGAAACCTTCTGGTGCCACGTCACCGGACGCGCGCTGAACCGCAGCGTGCCGCATGAAGCCGGCATCTGGACCTTTGAAGACCTGAGCGCCATCCGGCCGGTGACGGCCGAACTCACCGCCCGCGAGCGCGAAGTGGCCGCCCACCTGATGCGCGGTCTGACGTCCAAGGAAATCGGCCGCGCCCTGGTTCTCAGCCACCGCACGGTCGAGATTTACCGGGCACGCCTGATGCGAAAATACAAGGCGTCCACCACGGCTGACCTGGTGCAAAAGCTAATGGCGGGTTGAGGCTGATCTGCGCGGCGGCAGATAGGAGACGCTATGACTTCAATAGCTTACTTCTCCCGCATTCATTGGGCTAGAGGCCAATAACATCAACAATTTCAAAACTCGGACCGGCAGACCGGGATTGTCCACCTCAGGATGACCCGGCCCTGGCCGGATGCCCCCGTCAGCGCTGCTGCCCGGACAGGTCTAAGCTACTTGCGAGCCTGTCAAAGGGCAGCGCCTGCTTGACCAAGATCACCGTGCACGGCGCCGCCATGGCAACCTTGATGGGTACCGTGGCCAGCAACCGCTGCATCTGCAAGCCGTGCGTAGCGGCCCCCATCACAATCATGCTGACATTGTTGCCCTGGGCATAGCTCAGCAAGGCCTGCGCGACGTCGCGGGATTCAAGGACATGGAAAGAAATCGTCTGGCCGTTCAGGTTGAGGGGATGCGCCCATTGCCGCAGCATGCCAAGGTAGCGCCGGTGAACTGTCGTTTCACTGGACGAGGTGTCATGGCCCGGCGTTGCGCCCGGGTCAATGACTGTCAGGCAGGCCAGCCGCGCGCCAGGGCGGGTGCTCAGGGAACGCTCAACAGCATTGCGCAGGGAATACAGAGTGGCATCGCTCGCATCCCGGTGCGGAACAGCCACCATGATGATGGGCGCTGCATCTATTTGCCGCGATGGCAGCGCGCTGGGCTGGTAGTGCATGCCAGCCGCATGCAACCAGCGCTTGAAGTGGGCCCAAAAACTGGTTGGTCGGGTGCGCCGACCAAGCTCGGTAACCGCGATTTGCTCGGGATTAACCAGATCAAAAGCCAGCGAAGCAGCCGACGAATAACGCTTTGCTGCCTCGGGCTCAAGGCAGCGCAAAATCACCTCCTGCAGCCATTCGGGCAAGTCCTGCCGCCATTTCCGGGGCGGCACCGGATCGGCCCAGAGCCGCTGACGCAGACCTCCGGAGGTCTGCGGATTACCAAAGGGCAACTCGCGCGTGGACAGTTCGTAAAGCATGACGCCAATGGCGAAGATGTCACTGCGCGGATCGCCGCGTACCCCCACAACTTGCTCGGGCGCGATCCATGTGGGCGAACCCACGGCGGGGCGCAATTCCTCGGCCAGCAGGTCCGGGTAATGGGCGTGGCAGGACAGCCCAAAATCCAGCAGCACGGCGTTGCCGTCGGGCCGGATCAGCACATTGGCAGGCTTGAGGTCCAGGTGACAGACATCCTGCTGGTGCAAACTATGCACCGCATGCGCCATGGCAGCACCCAGCCGGGCCACCTCCGTAGCTGGCAGAGGCTCGGCCGCTTCATCAAGCAACTGCTGCAAGGTGCGCCCCGGCACGTATTCCATGACCAAATAGGGGAGTTTTTCCAGGTCGCCAGCAGCGACAAGGCGCGGCACATGCGGCCCGGTAAGCACGGACAGAATCTGCCGCTCCACCTCAAACCCCACGATGTTTTCGGCACCATCGCCCTGGGTCATGCGCGGCACCTTCATGACCATGGGGAAAGGTTCGCGCCTGGCTGCATCGGCGTAGCCTACCTGGTAGATGTGCGCCATGCCGCCGGCATGCAGGCAGTCGCCGACCAGGAAGCCATCAATCACCGTACCCGGATTCAGCAACTTCACAGTCCCTGCTCCAGCCGGTGCGCGAAAAATTCGGGCAAGCCCGCCGCGCGGATATCTGCCGCAGCGGCCAGGTGGTCATAGCCGACCCGGTGAAAGGTCAGCTCGGAACGGGCCGGGTCAAACACGGCATACATGGCTTGCGGGTCGCCGTCGCGAGGCTGCCCGATCGAGCCCACAGTGGCTATCCATCGGCGGTGCGGCAACACGGGAATGGGTACACCCGGCGTCGGCTTGAAGCGCATGAGCTGCTGGCCCACGCTACGAAAATAAAGCGTCTGCTCGTGGACGTGGCCGCCAAAGACATAGCGTACGCTCGCGTCTTCGCAGGCCGCGTTGAGGCTGGCTGCAGCGCGATGCTCGTTGTCCACATAGTGCCAGCGCTGCGGTGCATCGGCGCTGGCATGCACCAGGTAAACCGAGCCCTCGGTTGCGCTCAGGGGCAAGGCGGCGAGAAAATCCAGTTCGGCCGCATCAAGCTGCGCATGCGTCCAGGCGGCGCCGCTCTGTTCCATGGACTGAGCCTCTCCGGGGGGAGAGACAGCCAGCTCGTCGTGATTGCCCCTGATGACAACGGCCCCGTGGCGCGCCAGCTCTCGCACCCGGCGCACCACCTCGGCAGGCTGGGCCCCGTAACCCACCAGGTCACCCAATATGGCGAAGCGCTTCGCACCGCTCGCTTCAGCGTGCGACAGGCAGGCGTCGAGCGCACGAAGGTTGGCGTGAATGTCGGACAGCAGGGCAATTTTCATGGTGAAGCTTGATAGGATTTCTCTCATTGGCCTGCACGCTGATGCCCGCCTCGCACAAAGCGGCGACCGCTCGCCCCTTTGTGCAGCCGGATCATGATGCCATAGCCGTGGCCTATAGTAGCGCCATGCGCCCTATTCCACGACGTTTCCGCCCGTTTACCCGACGGGGTCTCGTCTATTCGCTTTTCCTGTCGCTGAGCATCCTGGCCTTGGGCGGAACTGGCTTCTGGCTCATTGAACCGAAGGTTCACACCTTTCATGACGGCCTGTGGCTCGCCTTTACCACCGCTGCAACCGTGGGATACGGCGACATCGTTCCAAGCACGGCGGGCTCGCGCGCCTTCGCGGTGCTCGTCGTCCTGCTCGGCTTGGCGGTTCTCTCCCTGGTGACCGCGTCAGTCGCAGCCATGTTTGTCGAAACCGAAGAGCGACAAATTGAGCGTGACCTGATGCGCGAGATTCGCGCCTTGCGGGCCGAAGTGGCCGATTTGCGCACCGAGCGGAGCGCCAGCGCGCCAGGCTCTAAGGAGCGGGCGCCGCGTCAATGACCTCAGCAGCACTGCGGAACGCATCCACCGCGGCCGGCACGCCGCAATAGATGCTGGCATGTAACAGAACTTCCTGGATTTCCTGCGGTGTGACGCCATTGTTGAGCGCACCGCGAACATGCCCCTTGAGTTCCTGTTGCTTGCCCAGGGCCGTGAGCATGGCCACGGTGATCAGGCTGCGGGTCTTGAGGTCTAGCCCAGGGCGCTGCCACACGTCGCCCCAAGCCTTGGCCGTGATGTGCTCCTGAATGGGGCGGGTGAAATCGGTAGCCCTGGCAAATGCATTGCCGACAAAGTCTTCACCCATCACCTGCTTGCGGGTGGCCAGGCCTTTTTCAAATTGCGAATTCATAAGCACGTACTCCTGAATAAAGCACCAGCATAGCCGCCACAGGTTTCGTCAAGTGTCCGACAGCGGTCGTGCCCCGTAAATCCGGATGGCAAGACATGGAATGCGCGGCTGCCTATCGGCGCCTTGAAGATTGACTATGGCCGAACCCTTGCGCATCAGAAGGTGATTGACCACAATGAACTCATCATCCGCAGCTTCAATCCAGCCGGGTCTTCTTGCTTCTCCCGCACCGCAAACCAAGGGCGCAGAAGAAAGCAGCCAAGGAAGATCCAGTCCATCCACCTTCATTCAAAGGAACGCAGCCATGAGCAAATTAACCACAGCCGCCGGCGCACCGGTCGTTGACAACCAGAACATACAAACGGCGGGACCCCGCGGGCCGGCCCTGCTGCAGGACGTCTGGCACCTTGAAAAGTTGGCTCACTTTCACCGCGAAGTGATCCCTGAACGCCGTATGCACGCCAAAGGCTCAGGCGCTTTCGGCACATTCACCGTAACGCACGACATCACGAAGTACACCAAGGCCAAAATCTTTTCGGCCATCGGCAAAAAGACCGACCTCGCGATGCGCTTTTCCACCGTTGCCGGTGAGCGTGGTGCGGCCGATGCAGAGCGCGACATCCGCGGCTTTGCCATGAAGTTCTACACCGAAGAAGGTAACTGGGACCTGGTCGGCAACAACACGCCCGTGTTCTTCATGCGCGACCCGCTGAAGTTTCCCGACCTGAACCGCGCCGTCAAGCGCGACCCGCGCACCAATATGCGGAGCGCTGAAAACAACTGGGACTTCTGGACCCTGCTGCCTGAAGCGCTACACCAGGTCACCATCGTCATGAGTGACCGCGGCCTGCCCAAGTCCTACCGCCACATGCACGGATTCGGTAGCCACACATTCAGCTTCCTGAACGCGCAAAACGAGCGTTTCTGGATCAAGTTCCACCTGCGCACCCAGCAAGGCATTGAAAACCTGACCGATGCCGAAGCCGAAGCCCTGGTCGGTAAAGACCGCGAAAGCTCACAGAGCGATTTGCTCAGCGCCATCGACAACAAGGAATTTCCGCGCTGGAACCTGCAAATCCAGGTCATGCCCGAGAAGGACGCAGCCACCTACCATCTGAACCCGTTCGACCTGACCAAGGTCTGGCCGCATGGCGACTACCCGCTGATGGATGTGGGCGTGCTGGAACTCAACCGCAACGCTGAAAACTACTTTGCTGAAATCGAGCAGCTGGCTTTCTCGCCGGCCAACGTGGTGCCTGGCATCAGCTTCTCCCCGGACAAGATGCTGCAGTCACGCCTGTTTGCCTATGGCGACGCGCAACGCTACCGCCTGGGCGTGAACCATCACCAGATTCCGGTGAACGCGCCCAAGTGCCCCTTCCACAGCAACCACCGCGACGGCGCCATGCGCGTCGACAACAATAATGGCGCCGAGATCGGCTACGAGCCCAACAGCAAGGGCGCTTTGCAGGAACAGCCCGACTTTGCCGAGCCTCCGCTGTCCATCGAAGGCGCGGCCGACCATTGGAACCACCGCGTGGACGAGGACTACTACTCACAGCCGGGAAACCTGTTTCGTCTGATGACGCCAGCTCAGCAACAGGTGCTGTTTGACAACACCGCCCGCTCCGTCGGGGGTGCCTCCAAAGCGATTCAGGAACGCCACATTGCCAACTGCACCAAGGCTGATCCGGCCTACGGCGCAGGCGTTGCCAAGGCGCTGGCCAAACTGGCGTGAGCTGAAGTACCTCCATTGACGGCCCGACGCAAGGCGGTCAACCGTCAACAGACACAAGCGCATGGCTTTATAGCCATGCGCTTTTTTATGGGCCGCGCCTGAACGTATCATTGCCGGAAAGAAACACTCACCCATAGAGAAAGAGACAAAACCATGAGCGCACGTTACCCCGCCCCCGAACTAAAGGATTTACCCGACGACATCAAGGCCAAGGTGCTGGAGGTGCAGGAAAAAGCCGGTTTCGTGCCCAATGTGTTTCTGGCGCTGGCGCGCCGCCCCGCCGAATGGCGCGCTTTTTTTGCGTACCACGATGCGCTGATGCTCAAGGAAGAAAGCGGCAACCCCAACGGTTCTCTGACCAAGGGCGAACGCGAGATGATCGTGACCACCACAAGCGCGGCCAACCACTGCCTGTACTGCGTGGTGGCGCATGGCGCCATCCTGCGCATCTATGAAAAGAAACCACTGGTGGCCGATCAGGTGGCAGTGAACTACCGCAAGGCCGACATCACGCCGCGCCAGCGCGCCATGCTCGACTTTGCCATGAAGGTCTGCCTGCAGTCCAACGTCATTGAAGATGCCGATTTCGAGGCGCTATACGCGCACGGCTTCGATGACGAAGACGCCTGGGACATTGCGGCCATCACCGCATTTTTTGGTCTCTCCAACCGCATGGCGAGCTTCAGCGGCATGCAGCCCAATACCGAGTTCTACCTGATGGGACGGATCCGAAAGCAAAAATAAGACCTGGCGGCTTGCTTCTCAGCGTTGCGGTCTGGTCTTCCGCCCTGGCTTGTATTCGGCCGACATCTGGACTGCATAGCGGAAGTCCTGCAGGGTTTTCTGCGCCTGACCCAGCACGCTTTCACGGGGGTAAGCGCCCGCAGAGTTCGCCTCGCCAAAGGGCTTGCCCGTGAGCAGTTCCATGCCCTCGCTCGCATGTTCGGCCGTGTAGATATGGAATCGGCCTTGGGTCACAGCGTCCACGACCTTGCGCTCCAGCATCAGGTGGCGGCGGTTGCGGCGGGGAATAAGGACGCCCTGGCTTCCGTCGAGACCGACCGTCTCACAGCTACGGAAATAACCCTCGATTTTTTCGTTGATGCCGCCCACCGGCAGCATCTGGCCATGCTGGTTGACTGCCCCGGTCACGGCGATTCCCTGTTTGAGCGCCAGACCCGACAGGGACGACAGCAGCACATACAGCTCGGCGCAGGAAGCAGAGTCGCCCTCGACGCCGTGGTATTCCTGCTCAAAAACGATGGCGGCATTGAGCGCCAGCGGAGCGATATGTGCAAACAGCGCCGACAGGTAGCTGTGCAGGATCAACACCCCCTTGTCATGGATGGGGCCGGAGAGTTTCACCTCGCGCTCAACATTAAGCAGGCCTTCGTCGCCGGCATAAGTGCGGGCCGTCACCCCCACGGGGAAACCGAATCGGTAGTCGCCAAGGTCAATCACGGTCAAAGCATTGAGCTGCCCCACTCTCTCACCAGACAGAACGAGCAGCCGTTCCCCGTCGGCAATGGTTTCCTGCTCGCGCTGTTCGGGGTAATCGTGCCTGTATTTTCGGGCACTGAGGGCAGCCTCGACGTCCTGCACGTCCACCAGGCTAGCGCCGCGCACACGGCACATGGACGCACTTTCAATCACCAGCGCCTCGGCATAGGCGAAGATCGCGCTCTGCCTTGTCTGATCGTCCACCTCTCGGTGGGAGTCTTCCAGCAGGCGCGCGACAGCCGCTGCCGAAAAATGAGGGAATCCCATCTTGCGGCAGGTATGCGCCACAAAAACAGCCGAGGCATGCCAGGTATCGGCAGTTGCCGAAAAACTTTCTGCAAAGTCCACCTTGCAGCGGAAACGACGTGCGAATTCGGGGTCGCCTTCCTGGACGGCGTAGTACTCCTCGACCGATCCAATCAGGACGATCTTGACATCCACATCAACCGGTTCGGGCTCCAGTGAGACGGCTGCAATCGGCGAAAACATCATGCCGGACTCTTCAATCTGCAGTCGTCCGCTTCGCAGGAAGCGACGCAGCTTTTCCCATACGAGTTCATCGGCCAGCAGATCGCGCAGGTGCAGCATCAGGAATCCGCCGTGAGCCTTGAGCAAGCTGCCCGCGCGTATGCGCGAGAAATCCGTTTCCAGCACATCGTTCTCCGACTGGTACTCGATACTGCCAAACAGCGAACGGAACAAGGGGTTGTCCTCGACCAGCACGGGCGCACCACTCAGGCCCTGGTTATCCACGACCAGATTGACACGGTAGCGCGACAGTACGGCAGTGAGCGCCTCCAGCCGAACGGCCTCTTCGGTATCGCCCGCCTGGAAGAGCTCCAGGTTTTCGAGCACGTCGTGCATGACTTCTTCCAGATAGTTTCCAAGCTTGACCAAATCCTTGATCTGCTTTCTGAACTGGCTTCGGATTTCCTGAAGTTCATGCTCCACCATCGGCTTGATCACCTGGCGGCGCAAGGCCGCAAGCCCCTCATTCATGACCCGCTCCATGCCGCGGGCCTTTTCAAGAAATCGGGCGATCTCCACGCGGAGCTCCTGCTCCGCCTTGTCAATTTCACTGCGCCGCTCTTTCGGCAGGGCCAGCGCCTCGTTTTCTGTCAGTGCACGGCCTTTTTTATCGCGCAAGGTAAAAACCAGGTGCCCCTCCTCGCGAAACAGCGAAAAGTTTCGGGCTTCGGCAAACGCAGCAAGTTCTGCGTAGGCCGGCCCCTCTTCTGCCTTGTAGGCTTTTTCAATGCGCTCGCTCTCCGTCTTGAAATCCTGGCCGGCCAGACGTTTGGGAATTTCCGCCTGCAGTGTCTTGGTCAGCTGAGCCATGAGCTGACGCAGCAGTCGCCCCTCTCCGGCAGGCATGCGCAGGGCTCGCGGCCGCTCCGGGGTGTCGAAATTGTTGAGGTAGCACAAATCAGGCGGCACCGCACGGCCGGCGGCAACCGTCTGCATCGATTGCCGCAACAGGGTCGAACGTCCGCTGCCGACTTCGCCCAGCACGAAAAGGTTGTAGTCGGGCTGATCCATCTCCAGGCCAAAGCGGGCCGCCATCTGGGCACGCTTTTGCCCAATCCAGGGCAGCGCCTGGTCCATTAACGCAGACGTGTCCGAAAAACCCAGCACAGCGGGATCAATGGCGAGATGGAGATCAGCGGGAATGACTTCAGCGATGGGCATTTGAAAAACCTCCTAACATGCAAATCATGCGCTCAACTGACGATGTTCCGCATCCAGTCCGGCAGCGTTTTGGCTTTTTGCACCGGAAAGTCCACCCAGATCGTGGTGGCACCACCGGCGGCGCAGATCACACCCGGCTGGTCCACCCGCTCCATGGTGGCCCAGCTTTCAAAGGTGGTGCGGCCGGGGTCGCTCACATACATCTTTACCAGCACGTCGCCCGGGTATTCCAGCTGCTTGTAGAAGTTGCAGAAGGCGTTGACGATGACCGGGCCCTCGCCCAGGGGATCGGGCTTGCATCCAATCCCATACATCCAGTCGATGCGTATGGTTTCCATATAACGGAAATAGGTACCGTTGTTCAGGTGGCCCATCGCATCCATATCGCCCCAGCGAATCGGTATACGCATCTCGTGGACCCATTTTTTCTTATCGGGAATTTCAATTTTCATGGTTCAGTATCTGTCGAGGTGCCTCAGCGGTGAGCCCGGATGGAGGAAAGAATGCCCAGCGCAAATAGCGCACAGGCCGTGAACTGTCCCGGTGTGGGCCAGTGGCCGTCCCAGGCAAAAGAATACAGCAGGGCGAAAATGGTTTCGCTGACGATAAGCTGCCCGCACAAGCTGGCACTGAGTCGCTGGCTGGCGAGATTCCACAAGATCGTGGCCAGCCAGGTGGAACCAAAGCCGGCCAGCACACACAGCAGCATAAACGAGCCCCTGTCTTCCCGCCCTGCCAAAACCCCGACATCGGACCCAGCCGCCAGCCACATCAGCAACGCCCCCAGGCCAGTGGCTACGCCCAGCCAGTTGGCCCAATCGGTTGCATTGACTTGAGGGTGACGCTTGAGCCAGGCGGAATTGAGAATGGCGAATGCCGTCCAGCATGCCAGTGAAGCCATCGCAGAGACAATGCCGCGCCAAAAATGCGGAGCGACGCCATCGGCCGCGCCCTGCGTGGAGCTCATCATGAGCAGCAAGCCCCCCAACGTAAGGGCAAGCCCCGGCAGCAGCGACGACCAGCGCAAGCCCTGCGGCTTACCCAGAAGCATGACCCAAAGCGGGATCATGCCGATGATGAGGGAAGGCAGCTCCGTACCCGCATCGCGGATGGCCAGCACGAGCAACAGGTAATAGCCGCTGAAACCCAGCACACTCATGCCCAGCGCGGCACCTGCCTGCCTGAGCGTCGGCAAGCGTCGACTACGCAAACCCAGCAACATGACTGCGGCAGCCACCACCCCATAAACGGCGAAGCGCCCCGCCGTGAGATCCACCGAGGAATAGCCGCCCGCCCCCATGGTGAGCATGCGTGGCGCCACAAACACCAGGCCCCACAGCGCACCTGCAGCGAGACCCGCCAGAATGCCGGTCAGCATGGCGACAGGCTGATTCCCTGCGTCTGAACGGGACAGGTGTCAGACCCCAAAACCGTCATCCGCCGCAATGATGGCGCCGTTCACAAAATGGCTTTCACCGCTGGCCAGCATGACCAGCAGCGCGTCCAGGTCCTCAGGCTTTCCGACACGCTTGCGCGGCAGCATTTGCACCAGCTTCTTGCCCTGCTCGGTTTCCCAGTGGTGGTGGTTGATTTCGGTGTCTATATAGCCGGGGCAAATCGCATTGACGTTGATGCCGAACTTTCCCCACTCCAGCGCCATCGCCTTGGTCATCTGCACCACGGCCGCCTTACTCATGCAATAGACACCAATCTGAGGCAACACGCGCAAGCCCGCCATGGATGCGATATTGATGATGCGTGCGCCAGAGAAAGTGCCGGGCGCCGCGCCCTTAGCGCGCGCCAGCATGCGCTTGCCGACTTCCTGCGCCACAAAAAATGCGCCTTTCACATTGGTGTTGAAAATGAAGTCGTAGTCTTCTTCATCCACATCCTGCAGGCGCTGCGTGGTGCTCACGCCAGAATTGTTGACAAGAATGTCGATAGGACCGACTTCAGTTTCAGCATGGGCCACGCCGGACTTGATGCTGCCCTGATCCGTGACATCGAGCAGCACGGGATGCGCGTGTCCGCCCTCAGCCTCAATTTCAGCGCGCAATTCTTTCAACTTTTCAAGCCGGCGGCTGGCCAGCACCACGGCGGCGCCTGCACGGCTCAGGGTTTTCGCAAACTGCGCACCCAATCCGCCCGAGGCCCCCGTCACTAGCGCGACACGACCCGAAAGATCCATGCTGAAAGCCATTAGAGACTCCTCTCAGTATTAAACACGCACAAAAGTGAACGCTCGTTCGGCTGCCTTCATTCACGACATAAAATCAGCCGCGAGACAGACACCCCTTTCTGAAAATCATTATCAGCGAGTCCCCGATGAATACCCAAGAGATTCTGGCCAAGTTTGGCCCCCGTGAAGCGATGGAATATGACGTAGTCATTGTGGGCGGTGGCCCTGGTGGACTCGCCACAGCGATTCGCCTGAAACAACTGGCGGCCGAAAAAGGCACTGACGTTTCCGTCGTCGTGCTGGAGAAAGGTTCCGAGCCGGGCGCGCACATTCTGTCGGGCGCGGTGATGGACCCAAAGGCACTGACCGAGTTGCTCCCCGACTGGAAAGCGCTGGAGGCGCCACTGAACCAACCCGTCACCAGCGATGAGGTCCTGTTCCTCAGCGAAACCGGCGCGACCAAAACGCCTGCGTTTTTTGTACCCGACTGCTTTCACAACGAAGGCAATTACGTGGTTAGCCTGGGCAATGTGACGCGCTGGCTTGCGCAACAGGCGGAGAACCTTGGCGTGGAGATTTTCCCCGGCTTTGCGGCTGCGGAAGTGCTTTACAACGACAACGGTTCCGTCAAGGGCGTGGCCACGGGCAACCTCGGCATCGGTAAAGACGGCGAGCCGACCGACCACTTCCAGTTAGGCATGGAACTGCACGGAAAATACACCGTGTTTGCCGAAGGCGCGCGTGGCCATCTGGGCCGCCAACTCATCACGCGCTTCAAGCTCGATGAAGGCAAAGACCCGCAGGCTTACGCGCTGGGCGTGAAAGAACTTTGGGAAATTGACCCGGCCAAACACAAACCCGGCCTGGTTGTCCACACCGCTGGCTGGCCCATGGACAGCCAAACCTACGGTGGCGGCTTCATGTACCACCTGGAAGACAACAAAGTCACGCTCGGCTTTGTGACCGGGCTCGACTACAGCAATCCCTACCTCAGCCCGTTTGAGGAGATGCAGCGCTGGAAAACACACCCCAGCATCAAGGCGTATCTGGAGGGTGGAAAACGCGTCAGCTACGGTGCGCGCGCCCTCACGGCGGGCGGTGCCTTGAGCCTGCCAAAAACCGTATTTCCCGGCGGCGCGCTGATTGGCTGCGATGCGGGCTACCTTAACGCCGCCCGCATCAAGGGCAGCCATGCCGCCATCAAGTCCGGCAT
This sequence comes from uncultured beta proteobacterium, assembly GCA_963793855.1. Lineage (GTDB taxonomy): Bacteria > Pseudomonadota > Gammaproteobacteria > Burkholderiales > Burkholderiaceae_C > Polaromonas. The sequence continues at coordinate 1,912,818 of CAWCBL010000004.1, read as the reverse complement.
GCTGGCCGCAGAGGCCGCGTACGCCGCAGTGACCTCGGGCCGACAGCACGACGAACTCAGCGCCTACCCTGAGGCTTATGCAAAAAGCTGGCTTGCTGAAGAGCTGAACCAGTCGCGCAATTTCAAGGCATGGTTCAAGAAGGGCATGTACGTCGGTGCGCTGATGACAGGCATTGAGCACTGGTTGCTGCCCCGGCTTGGCATCAAGAGCCCACCGTGGACCATTCACCGCACCAAGCCCGACTATGCCATGCTCAAACCGGCGGCGCAGTGCACGCCCATCGCCTATCCCAAGCCGGATAACAAAATAACTTTTGACCGCTTGAGTTCGGTGTTTGTGTCCAACACCAACCACGAAGAAAACCAGCCGGCTCATCTGACGCTCAAGGACGCCAGCGTGCCGGTCAACATCAACTTGGCAACCTATGCTGGCCCCGAAAGCCGCTACTGCCCGGCCGGGGTGTATGAGTTTGTGAAAAATGCGGATGACACCGAGCGCCTGCAGATCAATGCGCAAAACTGCGTGCACTGCAAGACCTGCGACATCAAGGATCCGACGCAAAACATCGTCTGGGTCACCCCCGAAGGCGGCGGCGGACCCAACTACAGCGGCATGTAAAACCAACGCGTCTGGCCTGGGAGATGCAGCCTCAAGCAAAGTGAAGAGGACACAGCACCCACAGACCTCAAACTCAAAAAACCCCGGACACCCGGGTTTTTTTTGTTTTCGAAGCCCCTGACACAGGGCCGAACTGAACTTTTAACCCAACAGTCAATCGTCTTTAGACCCCATGATTTCCGGCCTTTAAGTCGCTGAACTCCTTTTAAAACAAAATAGGTGTTCATGGGCGGGGCCGCCTCGTAACCAAGGCTGCAGCGTGACAGACGCGCGAAAAGCGAGGATACTTTCAAAAATGAGCCTGCGCTTTTCACCCCTCCTGCCGGTGTTGATTGCGACATTCTGTGCTGGCGTGGCGGCACAGGGGCGAGATTTCGCGCCAGACGGGGCTGATGACAACAGCCTGGTTTCCAAGCTGCGCCGTGAGGCCATCGCCTACGAGCATGGCGAAGGAGTGCCGCGTAACCCCGTTCTGGCCGCCACCCTGTACTGCAAGGGCTCACGCCTGGGCGATGCGCAGGCGCAATACAACCTTGGATGGATGCACGCCAACGGGCGCGGGGTGGAACGTAGCGACAGGATAGCGGCTTTCTTTTTCCATGCCGCCGCCGAGCAGGGGCTCGAAGCCGCCCAGCGCATGTTGAAAGTGGTGGGCGTTCCCGCCGGCGAAATTCCCGACTGCATGCGCGATCCTGCACCGACACGCACTGCGCCCGGTCTCATTGACGCGGCGCAACCGAGCGTGGATTACCGGGCGATTGCCCCGCGGAAAATTTTTGATCTGGTGATGAAAATGGCACCCCAGTACCAGGTGGAGCCACAGCTGGCGCTGGCAATTATTGCCGCAGAATCCAACTTCAACAGTCTGGCGCTATCACCCAAAAACGCGCAGGGGCTGATGCAGCTCATCCCGCAGACCAGCGTACGCTTCAACGTGAAAAACCCCTATGATCCGGCCCAGAATATCCGGGGTGGCCTGACCTATCTGCGCTGGTTGCTGGCCTATTTTGAGGGCGACGTGGCGCTGGTAGCGGCTGCCTACAATGCGGGCGAAGGCAAGGTCGAACGTTACCGGGGAGTTCCGCCGTATCTGGAAACACGGGCCTATGTGCAACGCATACTCAAGTCGGTCGGCACTTCGGCCCACCCGTTTGACGAAACAGTGGCCCGGCCCTCCCCTTCACTTCCTCTGATCCGCTTGTCCTTACGCGTGAAATGATCGCCTGAGCCGCCTGACCTTGCTCCAGTCCCAGCGGCCATTGCCTGGCCCGTTCAGGGGAAACCGCTCTTATCAAGCTGTTCAGATTTCCGGATCCAACTCTTGCGTTGTTTGAATGGAATACAGCGTCAACATATAAAACAGAAAAGCTACTCTGGGCGCATCCATGAAGCTGCTGACCAGCCCCACCAACAGCGCCGCACACAATGAAGCGGCCAGGTAGGGGGACAAAGGCAGCGACCGGGCACGGCCGATTACCAGATGCCAAAGGGCATATGCCATCAGTGCAATTAGCAGCAGCAACCCAGCCAGTCCCCGTTCAACCAGCACTTCAAGAAACAGGTTGTCCATATGCCAGGGCAAAAAGTAGGACTGCGCAGCAGGAAACCAGTGCGCCAGCCCCCTGGAGAATTCGCCATTTTCAAGCAACGCTTCCCGATGCGGCCCAGCCAGCCGAATATTATCAAAATCCGCCACGCCTCCTGCGTTGCCAACCGAGACCGAGAACATGCCCAGGCGTGGCGCATACCACGCCCCACCCGCTAAAACCGGACCTCCAAGCGGCAAGATAAGCGTTTGCCATGCGGTCTTGCCGGGCAAGACCCGAACGAATGCCGTCTGGCAGTTGCCGTCATACAGTAAATGTCTCTCACACAACTCCAGGTAGACATCGGTCTTCTTCTGAACCCGAACATCCAGACTGACGCGATGTTGCCCAGAAGAACCCATACTCACGCGTTGCGTCAAGGCATATTGCCCCCCCAACGTTTTCATAGTGTTCGGCCCTCGCACGGTCACAAAACCATTGACAAGCCCGTCCGGCACCGGCTCCTCACCCGCCTTCACATCACCCGAAAATTCACCCTGCGGAACATGACCCGCATAATTTGCCGGCATGCGCCCAAGCCCCTTGCCCAGTAACCAGTCAGCGGGTCCGTCCAGCAAATCGAGACCATGCTGCCAATGCTCAACACGGCTATTCACATCGCGGTCTGTGCTGGCCAGGCGCTCCGTCATAAAAGACCCTCCGCCCAGTACCGCGGCCACTTCGGCCGCCAAGGCCAGCATCAGCAACAGGCCGGCCTTCGCACGCCAGCCCTCGGGCCTGTGCGGTCGCCAGACGCGAGCAAAAAATTCACGTGCATTGAAGCCAGACTTTTGCGCCCACAGCGACAGACCCAAGAGCACCAGTGAGCCCGCAACGGCCAGATAGACCCCGCGGGAAAAAGTCGTCAAGCAGGCATAGGCGGTCACCAAGGTCAACGCAGCAGCAGCAGCCCAAACCACGGGACGACGGGCAGACAACAAGGCCCATACGGCAAAGGGCATCGCCAAAACCAAGTAAGTATCAATCGCAGCGCCCCCCACATGCATCTCCCAGAACAGGGCGACCGTGCGGTAGTGGGTAGAAAAATCCAGCAGTCCGGGAAATGCCGCGCGCTCCCATAGCACGGCCAGCGCCACCACGGTCAACCCCGCCAGCATGCCGGTCGCCAGCCGCCTGTTCGCAAGCATTCTGGCGTGGTCAAATTCACGCTGGATCAAAGGAACAAACAACAGTGCAAAACTCAGACTCTTGAAAACCCGTGCGCTGTTCAGGGCATCGGAATAGCCGGCATACCAGTCAAAGACAAAGCCACCGGCATCCGCGAATCCACGGCATAAGGCCAGCAGGCCAACGCCACCCAGCAGGGTTAAGAGCACAAGGAAACCAGCGGGGATTCTTGCCCCAGCGCCCGGCGACGACAAGCAGGCCAAACGGCCATAGCCTCCGGCCAGCGCCCCGAGCAGCAGGATGTCAAACTCGTCAAAAATGAGCCAGCCGGTCCAGGGTGAAAAATTCAGAAACGGCAGGCAGGCAGGCACCACAAAGAGCCACAAGCCGGGACGCCGCGCCACAGCCACGCACCACAGCAAAAAGACAGCCAACACCGTCATCGGCCACAAAGGATTGTGCCAAGCCAATGCAGCCCCCGCGAAGAAGCTGCCCAAAGAGACCAGCAGCCAAGCCGGATTCTTCAGCAAGCGGCCCTTAAACAAGAACCTCAACACAAGCAGGATGTCCCAAAAACCCCTGCGGACTGGCGCTTGCACCATAGGCGCCCGACTGGAATACCACGACCATGTCACCGACCTTCGCCACGGGCAAAGTCATGCGGTCAGCCAGCAGATCCAGAGGGGTACACAAAGGCCCGACGACTGATGCGACTTCCTTTTCCAGCGAGTCGGCCTTGGTGCCAATCGTGACCGGATAGTTCTTGCGCACGACCTGACCAAAGTTGCCCGATGCCGACAAGTGATGATGCAAGCCGCCATCCGCCACCAGATACACCTGCCCGCGCGAGAGCTTGCGATCCACAATACGCGCCACATAAACACCGGCCTCACCCACTAGGTAACGACCCAGCTCGATCACAAATGACGCCTCGGGTAGCTCGGTGCGCGCACGTTGCGCCAGCTCGGCCAGATTGTCGCCAATGGGGCCCAAATCCAGCCGTTGCTCGCCTGGAAAATAGGGAATACCAAAGCCGCCACCCAGATTCAGGAAGCGCACCGGCAACGGCGCATCCTGTGCCAAGCGCAGCGCCAGTTCGTAGGATTTTTGCTGGGCCTCGCAGATGGATTCCGAACGCAAATTCTGTGACCCGGCAAACAAATGAAAGCCTTCAAAAGCGAGGCCCGCGCGGCCGATGTCGGCCAGCAGCGCCGGCATCTGCTCCACGTCCACGCCAAACTGCTTCGGGCCCCCGCCCATTTTCATGCCAGAGCCTTTGAGTTCAAAGTCCGGGTTGACACGCACCGCCACGCGGGCCGGGAGACCAAGCTCGCCAGAGATTGCCTCGAGTGCCGTCACTTCGCGAAACGATTCAAGGTTGATCAGCACGCGCGATGCCACGGCCTGGCGCAACTCGGCGTCGCGCTTGCCAGGCCCGGCGAAACTGACTTCCAGCGGGTCGGCGCCCGCGTCCAGTGCCACCTTCAGTTCCCCGGCGGAGGCGACATCAATACCGTCGACCAGGCCCGCCATCAAGCCCACAACCGCCGGCATGGGGTTGGCCTTCATGGCGTAGTGAAGCTTGACGCCCTGGGGTAACACCTTACGCAGCTCGGCCACCCGCGCGCGCAAGAGGGAGCGATCGTAGGCATAAAAAGGCGTTTGCCCCACTCGCGCGGCAAGCCGTGACAAACGCTCGCCACCGACCACCAGTTCCCCCTCGCTCATGGAGAACTGGTTCATGGGCGCATGCACAGGCAGCTGACGTTCAATGACTGGCATAAAGTTGATTCGGCTTTGAATTGCAGGTAGAAGGACTGTCGCTAAGCGGCATGGCGTGCCAACCAGTCGGTTGAGAGCAGTTTGCGGTCGATCTTGCCGTTGGGGTTGCGTGGCAGTGGCCCTACCGCGACCTCAATGCCGGCCGGCACCATGTAGGCCGGCATGCGAGCGCGGCATTCAGACATCAGGGCATTCAGGTCGATAGCCCCCGTAAAATCTACGGGAGTAGCTATCACATGTATAGCATGGCCCAAGGTAGGGTGATCCACCCCAAAGGCCACACACTCACCCACCAGCCTGGTGGCATACAGGATCTCTTCGACTTCAGTGGGGCTCACCCGGTAGCCGGAGGTTTTCATCATTTCATCGCGTCGGCCAATGAAATACAAGAACCCTTCTGCATCCATGCGCACCGTGTCACCCGAAAAAACTGCATATTCGGGCAACTGCAGACCCGGCTGCCGGCCCGGCGCGTCTGACGCCAATAATTTGTAGCGCTCAGCCGTCTTTTCAGCGTCGTTCCAGTAACCCATACCCACCAGGGCGCCTCGGTGCACCAACTCACCCGGCTCTTCCGGGCTGCAGGCAGACCCGTCTTCGCGCAACACCAGGATTTCGGCATTTAGAATCGCCTTGCCAATGGAATCGGGGCGCCGGTCAACCTCGTCCGGCGGCAGGTAGGTTGAGCGAAAGGCCTCCGTCAGGCCATACATCAGGAACGGCTTGGCCTTAGGCACCCGCTGGCGCAGCGACATCAGTGTTTCGCGCGGCATACGTCCGCCCGTATTGGCGAAATAGCGCAGGTTCTCGTTAATGGCCATCGGCCACTCCAGCTGCGCCAGCTGGATGTACAGGGGGGGCACCGCGGTCAAGCCGGTAACGCGTTCGCACTCCATCGTTTTCAGCACATCGCGCGGCATCAGGTAGTTCAGCAACACCACCCGCGCACCGACATGAAAGGCCGTCGTCAACTGGCTGAACCCGGCATCAAATGACAGCGGCAGCGCCGCCAGCAGCGTGTCTTGCGCGTTATTCTCTAGGTAAGACGCCACGCTCTTGGCACCCGCCACCATATTCCGATGCGACAGCACCACACCTTTAGGCTTGCCAGTGCTGCCAGAGGTGTAAAGAATAGCCGCCATGTCCACATCAATCACCCGATGCCCGGACCGCGAGGCGCTACTGAGCAAGTCGCGCCAGGAGACCAACGCTAACGGACCTGTGAGGCTGGCGTCGGCTGGGGCGGAAGGGGACCCGGACTCAGTCACCACCACGTGGCGCAAATCATGGCACTCGGCCAGAACGTCTTTCATCAAGGCGAGACGCTCAGGCGAAGTCACCAGCACGCGAACATTGCAGTCGCGCAGAATGAAGGCCACCTGCTCCGGCTTCAGCAGAGGGTTGACGGGCACAAAAACCGCCCCGGCCGCCGGCGCGCCAAAACTGGCAATGACCGTTTCGAACCGCTTTTCAAGATAAATCGCTACCCGCTCACTACGCCCCACACCCAAACCCATCAGCCCAGAAGAAAACTGGCTGACGCTGGCGCTCAGATCACCATAACTCAGAGAAGATGCACCATTGGTCAATGCAATCGCCCGCGGTGTGCGCTCGGCTGCCAAGCCTATTAGTTCGGACAAGAGTGTGGATTCGATCATATAAAAATATAAAAAAAGCCGCGGCTATTGAGAAAATGCATGCGGATGAAAAATATCACACAATCCGTAGAACCTTTGGACCCTAAAATAATTCAGCTTGGGCAGGTTGCCACTCAGGGAGTTTTAATTGAACATATCACAAGAAGTACTTCGTGTTATCGACGAAGTCCTGAGTTTGAATGGGCGCTCAGCTTCGTTCACTCGCGACACACCGTTGCTGGGCGCCGTTCCCGAGTTGGACTCCATGGCGGTTGTTACGCTCATCACGACACTTGAAGAACAGTTTGGCGTTGCGGTTGAGGATGACGACATCGACGGCTCAACCTTTGCCACCGTCGGATCGCTGACTGACTTTGTTAGCGGCAAACTGGCCGCTTGACAATACATGCCCGTACAGCCGGAGGCCTTTTTTTTGCCCGCCACCTCGGCTGAGAGCGGCCAAAGGTTTTGCCTGTTTTACCCAGCCCAAGGCGATCTCATCCGAGGCTTGGTTCTCTACATCCATCCCTTTGCCGAAGAAATGAACAAAGCCCGCCGCATGGCAGCACTGCAGGCGCGTGCGTTGGCAGAGGCAGGGTTTGACGTGTTGCAGGTCGACCTGCTCGGCTGCGGCGACAGCTCCGGCGATTTTGGTGACGCCACCTGGCAACACTGGGTGAACGACGTGGTGCAAGGATGCCACTGGCTGCGTCGCAGCAGCAACACGCGGATTGCTGGCGTGACGAGCCACGCACCGCTGTGGCTGTGGGGACTGCGCGCCGGCTGCCTGCTCGCTGTAGAGGCAGCCGGGCACCTGAATGAAGCCTGCAACTTCCTCTTCTGGCAGCCCCCTTCTGCAGGCAAGCCGCTGCTGCAACAGTTCCTGCGCCTCAAAGTGGCTGGCGACATGCTGGGCGGCCAGTCCAAAGGCGTCATGGAAACCATGCGCCAGCAGCTGGCCAGTGGCGATCCAGTGGAAATTGCCGGCTACACGCTTTCATCCGGTCTTGCCTCGGGACTTGAGCACGCGACCCTTACGCCACCACTGGCCAGCACAACCGCGTCGCGGCACCTGGAATGGTTCGAATTGTCCACGCGGGAGAACGCCAGTTTGAGCCCGGTCTCAGTTACAACCATCGCGCAGTGGCAGCAAGCGGGCTTTGCCGTTGACAACCACCTAGTGCGTGGCCCGGCATTCTGGCAAACCACTGAGATTGAAGACGCCCCAGCATTGATTGCAGCCACCACCACCGCCCTCTCCAATTCGTCCGCATGAACTACACAGAAGAGACCGCCCTCTTTGCCTGCGCGGGCGACATGCTGCTGGGCATTCTGGCCAAGCCAGAAACACCGTCGGAAATCGGCGTCATCGTGATTGTGGGCGGCCCGCAATACCGGGTCGGGAGTCACCGACAGTTTGTACTGCTCTCGCGCACGCTGGCAGCCGCAGGTTATGCGGTACTGCGATTTGACTACCGGGGCATGGGCGACAGCGAAGGCCAACAGCGAGATTTTGAAGCGGTGAGCGCCGACATTGCCGCCGCCATTGATGCCATGCAGCAACGCCTGCCCGCCGTTAAACAGATTGCCCTGTGGGGTCTGTGTGACGGCGCCTCTGCGGCCCTGCTTTATTGCCGTTCCACGCGGGATACGCGGGTCAGTGGCCTTTGCCTTCTAAACCCGTGGGTTCGGTCCGAAGCTAGCCTGGCCACGACCCAGGTGAAACACTATTACACGCAAAGATTGAAGCAAAAGGAATTCTGGCTAAAGCTGCTGAGTGGCAAAGTGGCGCTGGGTGCCTTGAGTGGATTTGCTCAAAAGCTTCGATTGTCCGCATCAGGCCCAAACAAATCAGAAACTCAAAAGCAGACTTTTCAGCAACGGATGGCCGTGGCCTGGCACGACTTCCCTGGGAAAATACTGCTACTCTTGAGCGGCGACGATTACACCGCCAAAGAGTTTCTTGAGCATGCAAGCGCCGAAACTCACTGGCAAGACAACTTAAGCCACGCCAAGCTAACTCGCCATGACATTCCCGGCGTTGACCACACATTCTCCGATGCAGCCTCTCGCACAACCGCTGAAAATTTAACTTTGTACTGGCTTGCCCGGCAAGCTGTGCCGATCCGGCCAGCCTCGGGCATGGCTTCTTTCTAACATGGACTACCAGCGCTTTGACCCTGGCAATTGCGGGTTTCCGAGGCCCAAGGTCCCCATTCTTCCTTCGCTCAGTTGGCAATCTCTTGGACGGGAGGACGCCAGTCCATTCGGTCTCGCCGGTTCTGGCGCCCAAGTACGCTACTTCACTCGTGGGCGCTATGCTCTGACTGAAGCTTATCGCCGGGCTGGCGTTGGCGAGCAAGGTGCGCTACTGACACCCGCCTATCACTGCCGCACCATGCTAGACCCCGCCATCCGTCTGGGTGCGGAAGTTGCTCTGTATGCCCTGAAGCCTGATCTGTCACCCGATTTGATGTCATTGAAGACGAGCCTCGCTGCATGCCGACACCCGGTCAAAGCACTGCTGGTCGCTCACTACTTCGGCTTTGCTCAAGCGCTGGAGCCCCTGGTAGGGTTCTGCTCGGCGCATAACATTACATTGATTGAAGATTGTTCTCATGCTCTTCTGAGCAAAACAAAAAGTGGAACCATGGGCGAGACCGGGCGCTTTGCCGTCGCCAGCCCCTACAAGTTTTTCCCCGCTGAAGATGGTGGTCTACTTTGGGCAAATGGGGGCCACCCCTTGGCACAAGACCCGACTTGCGCCCCCACTTTGATGCAGGAACTCAAGGGCATGCTGCATTCTGCGCAGCACGCCCGCGCTCACAAGCAGGTGCCTGATGTTGCCTTGATTGACATTGAAATCAAAACGATCACAGATAAGCTCAGCCTCACAGGCCGCGACGAGCAAGAACAAAGCGCCGGGCCATCCCCAAACTATAGGCCCACCGAAGAGAGCATGAAAAGCCTGGCATGGTCCCGCTGGGTCATGCGCCACACCAATGTCCAAAGTCTGATCAGGCGACGACGCCACAATTATGAACAATGGGCCGCTGCGGTGGCCAAGCTACCTCATTGCCGGGCACTGTTCCCCCAACTGACGGCCGATTGCGTCCCCTATATGTTCCCTCTGCAAATTGACCACCCCGAAGTCCATTTTTTTGCACTTAAACAACTCGGCGTGCCTATTTGGCGATGGGACGACATGGCGCTTTCAAGCTGCCCGGTCGCTTCAAGTTACCGGCTGAAAATGATTCACCTCCCCTGCCATCAAGAACTGTCAGAACAACAAATGGCATGGTTGACTGCAGCGGTGCAGAAGGTCATGCTGCAGATACCGCCGGGACATCCATCATGACCGGTTGGTGCGTGATACGTCTGGCCAAGGGTCTGGGCGAACACGCCCCGGTTTGGGACGCACTGAACCAAAGTCTGTTCAACAGCCACCCCATGCTGGAGAGTCGCTATGTTGAAAGCCTGCTCCGGCATTTCGGCGATGGGTCAGAACACCTCTGCGTGCTGACGTCCAACGGCGTGACGCAGGCTATGTGCTTGCTCAAGCCAGGAAAACTCGGGATATGGAGCACTTTTCTGCCATCTCAGGCTCAAATCGGACTAGCGCTGATTTCGACCCCTGACACCCTTACAGATTTAATACACAGCCTGCCAGGCAAGGCGACCCGGCTGGACATTCTCTGCAACGACCCCGAATTTGGCGACTTGTCGGGCGGCGATGTCGCCACAGCCACCCCCCAAAACCATGCGCTGACCATGAACATCAGGCTCAATGGCAGTTTTGAAAGCTATTGGGCAGCGCGCTCAAAAAAATTGATCCAAAACATGGGGCGCTATGAGCGGCGCTTGGCTGCGGACCACATTGAATGCAAGTTCTTGTGCATTTCAGCCCCCGACGGCATCGCCCCCGCCGTGGCACGGTACGCCGCTCTCGAGTCCAAAGGCTGGAAGGCCACACTTGGTACTGCGATAAATGTCAACAACAGCCAAGGCCTGTTTTACACAGAACTGATGATCCACTATGCGGCAACGGGCAACGCCATGGTGTTTGAGCTGTGGTTTGGCGATCAACTGGCGGCCTCGCGCTTGGTGATTTCGTCCTCGGACATGGTGGTCACCCTAAAAACCACCTATGACGAAACACTTGACAAGTATGCGCCTGGGCGCCAGATGCTAAAAAATCTGATTCAACGCCTGTTTTCAACTCATCCCGGCAAGGTCATCGAGTTTTATACCGACGCAAACACTGATCACCTGGCGTGGTCCACCGGACAACGCTGGATCAGACATGTCAGCGTGTACCGCAATGCGTTCACGGAAAACGTATTCCACTTGCTCAGAATCGGGCATCGAGTCTTGACCTCCAGGCGGCGGCCTGACTTGATCGACGCTTCGCTCAGCGTGAGTGTGTATCGGCACCCGGACGAATTGCCATCGGATGTGAAGTATTTATTTGAACAGTCGGAGCTAGAAAACGTTGAGTTGGGTGTCGATTGGTACCGAAATCTCGTCAACACTGTTTTTAAAGATGCGGAGGGTGTTTACATCTACGTGCTGAGAAAAAATGGTGCCGCTATCGCTGCGCTACCACTGGTGGCGAAGAAGAACGCAACCGGTCAACGTGTGGCGTCGCTCAGCAACTACTACACGTCGGTTTATGCCCCCGTGATGCAGCCAGGCCTCAGGGCCCGTGATCTGACACACTTGATCAACGGCATCAAAGCGGCCCATGCACCCTTGGGAACCTTGAGATTAGCCCCCATGGACCCGAAGTCATCCAGCTTTTGTACATTGCTTGAAGCGCTACAAACCAGTGGATTGGAACCATTTAAATTTTTCTGCTTTGGCAACTGGTATCTCCGGATCGATGACAGTTGGTGCACTTATTTAAAAACCCGGGAGAGCACACTGCGCAACACCATCAAGCGCAGGACAAAAAAGTTTGCTGCTGATGGCGGCACGCTAGAACTGGTGGTGGATGGCGTCGGCCTGGAGCGGAGCCTGGACGCTTTCGAGCGTGTCTACAGAGTCAAATGGAAAAAAGGGGAACCTTATCCAGAATTTATCCCCGGGCTGGTGCGAACCTGTGCCAAGCGTGGCTGGCTGCGTCTGGCCACCGCCTGGTTTAACGGCGAACCCATTGCCGCCCAACTGTGGATCGTGGCGAACGGCAAAGCCAACATCTACAAAGTCGCTTACAACGAAGCGTTCAAACCTTACGCACCAGGAACTTTGGTGACTGCCATGCTGATGGAGCATGTAATTGAGCAGGACAAAGTCACAGAGGTAGACTTCCTGATTGGGGACGACGCTTACAAAAAAAATTGGATGAGCCACAGGCGGGAGCGCTGGGGAATCGTAGCTTACAACCCAAAGACCTTGGGTGGAATTTTCGAACTGAGCAAAGAGGCGTTGGCTAGAACGCTCAAGCCTGTAGTTGCGCGAGTCCGGGCACCAATGATCCAAATCAGAAAGCCCGCAAATTGGCTGTAATTCGGCTATCCAACTATGGCGCGAGTATTGGAGAAGTCGAAATAACCAATGTACGCACTCTTACCTACCACCTGAATAGCCGCATTGACGAGTTGCCCCTTCATTGATGGCAGCCTCAAGCTTGAGGTTGTAGTTAACCTATCCACCTGTTGGGGGACGCCCTCAAGGTGACGTCCTTCGATAGTTGCAGCTTCCTTGATGCACTACTACCCCGTAGTGACGAAATGAATTGTAGAAGTCTAGGTGGTTAAACAAGCGGGCTCAGATCAAGGCGATCAAACGACGGAGAACTTGTAGATCATCGCCTCTGCGTGATCTATCGCATTGTGGTCCTTGAAGAAGCAGGTATTGCCAGACATTTCCAGACTCATCCCAAGTTCCTCCGCAATGGTAGACATTTGAAAATGAAAGACCGGATTTATGTGCCAAGACAGCTCGTTCTTTCCGTACCACTCAAAATAGCCGGTTCTTCGTAGGGTTCGAAGTGATCGTTTCGACAGAGGATTGGGAGTGGCAACAATGAACCCTAGACGCGAAATTCTACGAAGCTCGCGACAGAACTCACGTGTATTCTCCAGATGTTCAATGACATCGATGGATACGGCATAGTCGAACTTGGCGTCGGGGTAGCGAATCCCTTCATTGAAATTCATCTGCGTGAAGTTCTCTATGTGCGTAAATGGTTCGATATCCGAGTACTCTACTGAGATTCCAAGTCTCTCGATTGCATGGCCGGGATTTTCATTGCCGCAGCCAATGTCAGCAAGGGTTTTGATTTTGTCCTTGGGAAGCATTCTTAGAACTTGTTCCCAGGTTCCGGGAACCGTACGTGCCTCAATGCAGCGTGCATTGAAGGTGAATGGGCCTACGCCGCGTACCGCACGTTCAATAAGTTGAGTCCTAGCATCCCCAGCGCCAATACCGACCAAGAACCTGTCCGCCGCGCCGAATTGCTCTTTGTATGCTGTGGCCGTAACCAAGCTGCGAAAAGCGAGGCGGATTCGCCATGGGATCAGGTCAGCGATCATTCAATAGTCTCCTATTTGTTGTTCGTCACGTGAATTAGGTATTCATGAGGACGGCGCACGCGACAGTGTTATCGACAAGCCCGGCGCCTGTCAAGGTAGTGGTCGCGCCATTCATGCACCCAACCTGCATTTATTGGAGTAAATCGCGGCCTGTACGACGGCGCTGCGATCTGAGTTGGGGTGCGGTTGATGCAGGTGGTGCACTCTTCCTTGATGTCCCCATGCAAACGTTGTACGAACAGCACACCTTGCTCGGCAATGGTCTTGGCCTGCAGGAAATTCATATGCGGGCGCCAAGTAACCTCGAAAATCCCAGCTATGCCGTTGACATAGATTTTTTTCGGTCTTTCCTTGCAGCTAACAGAAAGCCACAAATTGAGCAGGAATGAGCCTGTTAAGCAAAGCTCAATTGACGTCAGGTCTCCTCCAATTCCGCAGAACGGCCACCAGAGGCAGTTTCAGCAAAGCAGCCATGTTGGTACCCACAAGCCCGAAATGCAATGCCCGCCAATGCAGACGCGCGGCCTCCCGCCACTCTTGTCGCAGCCTGCATCGATAGCCCCAGTTAAACAAGACCTCGGCCATTTTATTTTTGATCAGCGCGACCTGCTTCGGAGTCAACGCTGGATAACTCAGCATGAACTCGTAAGCCGCAAGTTGGCTTGGCGCATGCTGGGCAGCCGACGTTTGGGTTTCGAACGAAATGTTTCCGTCATGCAGGACTGAACAGGATTGCTGGCGATGCAGGCAGGCAAAGCGGCGCGTACGGGATAGCCGCACCCAGAACTCATAATCCTCGGCAACGCGCAATTCCTCTTTCATCAGCTCGGCAGCATCGCCAGCCCGCATGACCACAGTACAGAGACTGAAATAGCATCCATATTCCAGTAAGTGGTCGGTGTAGTCGGCGCTGAACTTTCGGTACTGCTCGGTTTGAAGCACAGTGGGTGCCCGATCGAGCTTTTTCTCAAAATTAGGGCCCATATACTCAACCACTTCAGCATTGCACTCGTAGCGCGAGCGACCGAAGACCAGGCCGATCTCAGCGTCGCTACGCAGCAGTTCATGGGCCTCTTGCAGATGCCCCGGCAGATAGAAATCGTCAGAATCCAGAAAGGCGATCAGTTCTCCGGTAGCCGCTAAGATGCCGGTGTTGCGTGCGCCCGCAGGTCCTTTGCAGCGCTTATTACAGAGAACAAGCAAGCCTTGCCCTCCATAAGCTTGTTCAAGCCAAGACTTGGTACCATCGCTGGATCCATCGTCAACGACAATCACTTCAAGCTCAACGCCAACTTGCGATAGCACAGAGTCAATGGCTCCGACAATTTTTTCACGCCTATTGAAGGTTGGGATGATGACTGAAATCTTCATTTTTTGAACAAAGTGATAGATTCGGGCCGGGCCTCAGCAGCGGACAAGAACGTCGGAGAGTTGGAATGCGTGCTGAGAGATTACGTCTTGGCGATAAATGGGTAACCATTTCGCCTGCCTCCTAGCAGATTGGATCCAGTTTAAATGTATCAATTTAGCAGCAGGTATGTCGCCGGAGTTGCTATGAGCCACTGGTTCTCGCCCGTGCTGCAACTGACTGATCGGCGTGCTGCCGTGGAAGGCGTTTATAGGCCACCCCGGAGAGACCCCATAGCGCAGGAAAGAAAATTGCCTATGCACGCCGGATCTACCGGCCTGTGCCTTACCCCCAGTCAGCAGCCGGACGAATGCGGTACGAACAGGCGATTCAGAGAGGTCCGCCTCTTGGATCATGAAGTTGTTTACGCCGAAATCGTACAACCAAAATAGTGCTAAGCAAAAATATAATGATCCGGGCATATCGTTTGGAAACAATAGTGCGAGGCGCGGCGGACTCTGACCATAAAAATTTTTCAAGCGCCGAACCATGATTCAAGATTGGTAGACGCCTATAAGACTTGAACAATTGCGGACAAGGAGGACTCCCGTAACTCAACAAAAGGACTGATTGAGTTTATTCCGCACGGCCAAAAACAAGCTGCGCTGCTCTCCGGATCGCATTAATTGAATTGGATGCCACTTTGCTCTTTAATGAATAGGTTGGCAAGGACGCAGTAGTTAAAGCAATGGTTTGATATTGCTCAAGGTATTTTCGCTTCAATACTGCAAGGTCATAGTGTTCCTGGACAATCTCTCTGCCACGTTTACCCAATGCAACAAGTTCGCCTCGTTCTGTGTCCCGCAAAGCATTCGTCAGCGCGCCATGCTCAGTCATGTCAATGAAGATTCCCTTTTTAACGATAGCACGTTGGTTGAGGTGGTTGGTGCATATCACCGGCAGCCCCATCGCCATGGCCTCAATATAGACAATGCCGAATGTTTCAAAAACAGACCCCAGCGCAAAAACATTGGCTGCGGCGTAGGCCTTGGGTAAGTCGCTGTGGGGGAGCTTGGTAAAAATTATTCTTTCGCCCATGAGACGTTTGCCAAGCGCCTTGATTTCAGGGGTGTCTTGGTTCTCTTGGCCAACAACCAGCAGGTAAGCATCTTTGACAGCAGCGACTTCTCTTATGACGTGATCCATTCGTTTGTGCGCGTAGGAGATCGTCCCGACGCTGATAACAACAAACGCGCTATCGGGGATGCCATGCTGGGCTCGAAAATCAGACACCACTTCGGGATGGAACTGGCTTAAGTCCACGCCGTGTGGGATCATGAACGACTTCCCTTTTGCGCCGTACATCAAATTTCGCTCACTGTGTTCTTGAACAAAATCACAGCGTGGCAGGTCTCTAGCGGGAATAGCGCCGCCATTAGAGAACAAGATTTTCGGCGTATGTCTGAAAAGGTGACGCTGAGCATATATGACATCACACACCTCGCGCTCCAAGCAATGGATGACGTCAAATTCTCCTTCAAGGAGTGGTTTTAATGCCGCGTAGGCGAAGGTTTCGCCTTCGATCCGGACTCGCTCACCCTCCTTTACGGCCGCAGCCCACTTTGGAGATGCTGCTACGTGAACGTGATCCAGACAGGTGGCGTTGCGCGAGATGTTATCTATCACCTGCTCTTTGTGCGCAGACTCACCTCCACCTTTAAAAAGTGTGATGTCGATTGCGTCACCGAGGAGTGTGAAAAGTTCGCGAGCAAATACTTCATGCCCTCGATTTACGTTTCCCAGTCCAGAACACAACAGTGCAATTTTCATGTTTGGTTTCACTTGGCTTTAGTGCATGGCTCGCGCCCATTACCCTCGAGGCCTGAGCAATCCATAAGCGACCAATGATCGCGCGATGCTTTTGACAAGGACTTTCCATCCGCTAGCATGCCACCAATCGGCGCGTAGAGCCATCAGCCCCGCCTGCATAGCACGAGTAAGGTTACCGGCGTCGAGGTGCGCACCGCCAAAGTCGCTCCAGCCCTTGGCCAATGAGCGATCCACATCTGCCTTACGGGCTTCACGTCCATCCGGCGAACTGTAGCCCCATCGGGCCAAAGCGCGGTCGACGACCAAACCGCGGTAGTTTTTTTCCGGAACCGACTTGGTGATACTTGCAGGATGCATACGGTACAAAGCAAGTGGACATGGCACCCGCAAGATCTGCGTCACGCGCGACGCACGCAACCACAGATCGTAGTCTTCGCCAACGCGCAGAGTTGGCTCGAACTGGCCAACCTCTGCAAACACGGAACGATGCACCAGCACGGTTGACGTCCATACAACGCAATCCAGTAGCAGTTGGGGATAAACCCAACCAGAAGCGCCAGACCAGCGTGCCGTGTCGCCCGACTGGCGAAGCAAAGCCGCAAGGTATTCAGGCTGAGGAGAGGGCTCGGTACTGGTCCACACCTGCCAGGCGGTGTAACACATTCGAGCGCTGGACGTAGCGTTGAGCATTTCCCACTGTGCTTGAAGTTTGCCTGGTAACCAGATGTCATCAGCATCCAAAAAAGCAATCCAGTCACCTTGCGCATGCCTGATACCGTTATTGCGGGCCGCCGCAACACCCTGATTGGCTTGCCGCAGGAGCGTCACGCCTGGAAAGGTGTCGGTAACGAGCTCCGACGACCGATCCGAAGAACCATCATCCACCACCACGATCTCGAGATTAGGCCAGTCCTGAGCGAACACGGACTGAATAGCAGAAGCGATGTAGCGTTCCGCATTAAAGCAGGGGATAACGACAGATATCTTGCCAAGCATTGGCTTTAAATTCTTCGACATCTTTTGCCGGGATCAATTGGCCGGATCCTGCCACTTATTTATGCCCTTCAGTCGATCAGCCAGTTCGGTTCTTTCGAAACCCAATGCGCCAGCCTTATGTGCTTGGGCAAGTGCCTTGTCAAACTGTCCCAGATCGAAATACGCCAAGCCAATGTTGTAGTGCGAAAAGGCATTGTCTTTGGCATAAAGCACGCCAGCCTCCAACTGCTGCAGCGCATCATTTTTTCGTCCACCTTTCATCAGAAATTGTGCATAAAGAACACGCACCACGGTGTCGTCGGGTTTGAAACGAATGGCTCGGTCGAAATAGCATTCGACAGTAAAAGGTACTCCTTGAGGCTGAGGCGTTTTCATCTTTTCGGCCAGCCGAACAATGGCAATCAATGCCCGGTGGTGGTTCGGCGAAACATGCAAGAGGTAGTCTATATCGGCACCGATCGCGCCTGTCACGCCCGTAATCAGAGACTCGACCTCTGGTTTGAAGTGAGCATTCTCCACAGACCTTAGAGTATCCCGTTGCGTTCTGTAGTCGAAGGGTCCGAAATGGTTAGCGATGGGGCCGCAGTTGCTTGGCCCGGTTTGGGAATGAGCCTGTGCAACCCACATCATGCAGACACAAAGTGAAAATGTCATTGCGACGAAGCGGTTACGGCAAATTGCGCAAAACTTGGACTGTGGCTGCATGGCATTCTCCGATCAAGCGCTCGTGTCAATGCGTATGTGCATCAACAGATTTTAGTAGGCTAAATTGAAAGAGTAAGTGAATCGTTCAGCTATAAGATAGGGCAGGTATAGTGGAACCCAGCTTCAAGGTTAAGGCTTAACGGCAGCCTATCATAGATAGCGAAAAATTATGGAAAAAATGAAGACGAGCAAAGTCAAGAAACGCCAGCCCAGCTAACCAGGGCCGGAAAGTGACTGTGACTTACCCTTATCAACTGACAGTTTTGAGAGGCTTGCCGCATTGCATCCGCAACTATCACCTATCTCAAAGCCACTGTCCATGAGACTGGCCTCAAGCAGCACTTTAGCAAACTGGGCGATTGTGGTCTTTGCATCACGCGAGTCGTTGGACCTACTGAGCCGCACGGTCAAGGCCGCCCAGATTTCCGCGCAAGACAAAGCGGGAATAGATGTTATTGTCAATGGCAACACGCCTCTGGCTGTGGCGTTGGCGAATCAGCTGCGCAGTCAGGAACTTACTTCTGGAGTGGCTCCCGTTAGAGTGTGGGCGGTCACTGTGGGCGACAAAGCGAATGCATGGAGTCAATATATCCAGCATATATGGTCCGGCGAAGAAATTGCCTTCTTTATTGATGGCTACGTTCGGCTCAACCCGGATGCTGTCAAGTTATTGGGCGACGAGGTCGCCGCCCGCAGCAACGTGCTCGGTGGGACCGGCGTGCCCAGCATGGGGCGGTCTGCGAAAGCTATGCGAGCTCATATGTCCCCTGGAAGCGGCTTTCATGGCAACTTCTGCTGCATCAAGGGGGAAACCATAGAGCAACTGCGGCAGCGTCGCATTGCCTTGCCATTTGGACTTTATCGTGTGGACGCCCTGATGGGTGCACTACTGATGCTTGCATTGGACCCTGCAGGCGACGTTTGGGCCACCAGTCGCATATTTGTGCACCCGGATGCTTCGTGGCAAACGGACCCCAAACACTGGTGGCGAGTTGACGACATTCGGGCACAAATCAAACGCGTTTTTCGCCAGTCTCGCGGGATCTTGGAGAATCTGGCCATCAGAGACCACCTGAATGTCCGCAAACAACCACCTGAATCGCTGCCCGCCACTGCATCCGAGCTGGTGCTTGACTGGGTTCGACGCTGCCCGGAGGAATCTAATGCGGCCCTCAAAAGGAACCCGCTCGCGCGCCGAGCCTTGGTAGAAATTACGCGCTCTCGCGTCAACACAACACACAACTCCCCGCCACTCCTAATTGGGAGCAGCAGGGCATCATGAAGCAGGCCGCAGCCGCCCCGCGGATATTGTTCGTCACCCCGGTTTCGCCCTTCTCCTGTGCATCGGGCTCGGAGCAACGCAGCGCGCTGATGCTATCTGCTCTTTGCAGCGTGGGGGATGTCGACGTGCTACAGCTTAGGCATGGTCAGGCCACCGAGGTTTCTGCTGGCGAGGAAAACGGTCGCCGCAGTGTGCTTGCGTTGGTAAAAGGTACTGACATGACTCTCTCGCGGTATCAGCCCAAGCTTGCACTGACCCGCGACGTGGAGCGCGCGCTTGGCCGCGAGATGTCTGGCTATCAGCTCATCGTGGGGCGCTATGTCTGGCCCGTGTGCCAGTTAGTCATCCCCAAATCGGTTCCGATTGTTGTCGATTTGGATGATTTCCGGTTTCGATATTCGTCGGATTCACCCTGGTCATGGGCGCTAACAAAGGAGCGCTTAACTAAAGCGTTGGCACACCGATTCGTTCGAATGCAATTGAAGCGTTTCAAAGGTGCTTTCATAGTGTCAGCCCAAGACCGCTACGACGTACCTGGCTTGCCAACAGCTTTTTTACCCAATGTGCCGATTACTACCTGCGCCATTCCCACGGCCGTTCCACTCAGCAAGAACATCCTGTTTGTAGGTTCCCTGTGGTACCAGCCCAACGCGGATGGAATCGACTGGTTTCTGTCCCACGTCTGGCCACAGGTTCGCGCCCGTGAGCCCGAAGCAACCTTAACGCTCGTCGGAGCTGCATCGCACAGCGCCCGTACCCGTTGGAAAATTCAGCCCGGCGTCTCAGCTCCTGGCTTCGTGGAAGATCTGGCTGCAATATACCAGCAAGCAAACCTGGTCGTGGTACCCATTCAATCAGGCGGCGGTACCAATATCAAGGTACTGGAGGCCATGGCACATGGCCGGCCTTGCCTAGTTTCTCATTTTGTTGCGAAGGCATTTGAAGATATGCTTACAAGCGATAAAGAGATACTGGTTGCCAGGAATGCCAATGAATTTAGCGCGAAAACTGTGCAGGCACTAAGCGCCCAGATAAACCTGCAAGGTGTGGCAGATGCCGGGCATTATGCGATTGGCCGTTATTTCTCTCTCCTCCTATTCAAATCACGTATTACGGATTTTGTCCAGACCACCGTGATGAAGACCCCGGCCTCGGATAATTAGCCCCTCACCTGCTTCGATGACTGCCAACCCTTACCTTTCTCTTGTCATCTGCACACGAAACCGCGCTTCTTCACTCAGCAGTTGCCTGGAGGTACTGGGGAGACTTCATACGAATATTCCGTATGAACTGGTTCTTGTTAACAACGGATCTTCCGACAATACCGCAGACATCCTCACCGGATTTGCGCGCGGACAAAAGACATCGATCATTCTAGTGACCGAACCCCAACCGGGTCTCTCACGAGCGCGCAACGCGGGAATCGCGGCAGCCAAAGGTGATGTGATCGCATTTACCGATGATGACTGTTACCCCGACGCCAGATACCTGACGGCTATCACACAGTGTTTTAGCGACAAAAGTGTCGACTTCGTGGGTGGACGAGTATTGCTGTTTGATCCTGCTGACCTGCCCATCACCATTCAGACTTTAAACCGCGCAATAGAACTCCCAGCAGGAACCTACCTGCAACCGGGATTGATTCATGGCGCCAATTTTGCATTTCGCCGGGAAGTTCTTAACCATATCGGTGGCTTTGACACACATCTTGGCAGTGGCACCGTCTGTCTGGGAGCAGAAGACATTGATCTCTTGCAACGGGCCTCCGCCGCAGGATTCCGTGGCCTTTATAGTCCGACCCCCATGGTTCAGCATCATCACAAGCGGCGAACCGCAAAAGATGAGCAGGACATTCTTCGCGCCTACTCTATTGCCAGAGGCGCCTTTTTCTTGAAAGGATTGCGTCGCTCCGAAACCCGCAGCCTGTTCTATTGGCCAGTTTTTAAAAGGCTCTGCGGGCATTTTTCTTTGTTTAGATGCAAGACGCTTTTTCATGAATGCAAAGGTGCAATCACCTACTGGCGATCAGGTGGCCTATCCCAATAAGCCATCGATACCCACACATATGAAAACATCTAGCGTCCTGAGTCCAAAGCAAGTGCTAATTTCCGGAGCCATTTGGACCGTCGGTACGAGGTGGTTCATGAAAGGTCTTGGGTTCCTCAATACCGTCATCATGGCGCGCCTGCTGGTGCCGGCCGACTACGGCATCGTCGCAATGGCCATGCTGGTGGTTGGTTTGATTCAGGCTCTTCTTGACTTTGGGGCAACTACGGCACTGTTGCGCAAAGGCGAAGTAATGCGTGACGAGATTGACTCGGCCTGGACGCTACGTATGCTACAAAGCGTGGGAGTCGGCCTGCTCTTGCTTATAGCGTCGCCGCTGGCAGCGGCCTATTTCAAGGAGCCACGAGTTGAATATGTGCTATGGGTCTTAGCGGCCTGCGTAGCGCTAGCAGGCGCTGGCAACATTGGCCTGACACTGGCTCAAAAAGAATTCAATTTTGTTCTTGAGTTTCGAATCCAAGTTATATGTAAGTCGCTGGGAGTGCTAGTCACCGTTGCCGCAGGCTACGTGCTGCGGGACTATCGAGCGCTGGTGCTTGGCGTGGCTACAGGCTACATAAGCGGGTTTATTCTGACGTATTGGCTGCACCCATATCGCCCCCGCTGGAACACCAGCAAAATCGGGGATATCTGGGGTATCACCAAGTGGCTGATGCTTGCCGGCGTGGGAGGATTCATCCTACGCAAAGGAGACGAGATCATGGCGGGCCGAATCGGCACCGCAGCACAGTTCGGTCTATACAACGTCGGGGCAGATTTGGGCCAACTTCCCACCGGGGAAGTTGGCCCGGCCATGCTTCGGGCCTTCTTGCCTGTGCTGGCCGCCATGCGCGGTGGCGCGGATGAAATCAATGGAGCAGTCCTCAAAACGGTGGCTGCGGTGAACACCATCACCCTACCCATGGGCTTTGGCTTTGCGGCAGTAGCGCTGCCGGCAACCCACCTGATTCTTGGGCCTACCTGGAGTGGGGCTGCGCAGTATGTGGCGGCATTTGCCATCGCGAGCACCCTCCAAATCATGCAAAGTCCATTTTCCACACTCCTGCTGATGCGGGGGCACACCAAGGTGCAAAGCCATGCCGTCTGGCTGGAATTTGCGGTTTTTCTGATAGCTGCAGTGGCGCTCGTTCCAACATTTTTCTTGATTGGCCTGGTGTGGGCGCGCATGTTGGGAAGCGTGGCCAATCTGGGGGCGACATTACTGGCGACGCGCAGGTACTGCGGAATTCCGCTCAAATCAGCCGCAAAAACCGTGATGCGCCCTTTGCTGGGGGCCGCTGGCATGTATCTGCTCGTTCATGCTATCGTTGATCACGTTCAGGGCGACGCTTGGCAACTGGGGCTAGGCATTTCCTGCGGGGCGGTAGCATTCACGGTTTGGAGTGTATTTTCCTGGCAAGTGACCGGGCGCCCCCCAGGTTTAGAGTCAACTGTGCATAGCTTTATAGGGAACCGTCATGGTCGTGGCAATCAATGATCGCTACACTTATTGGCCCCGAGCGATGCCAGCGGTAAAAAACTTCATCGAACGCCAAGTATCGGTCGTTCCCAAGGACTACGTTCTTCGGGGCAGTCCAGCGCGCGCAGCTTCACGTGGCCGACTCGAACACGACGTTACACCTCCAGCTCGGCGTCCCACTCGCACGCGTCCTAAGGCACTACCCGCAATGCAATTCAATAAATCCACATCTATATTTGTGACACAGTAGGATTAGGATGTAATTGACATACTCAGTTGAATTTTTGAGAATTACTTCAGCCTGCACGGTAAATTTTCACTCCCGAGTAAATACAACAAATCGGCAAGATGAAGATCATAAAAGTTATGCTTTTTAGGGAGATATAAGCATGCAATCAGCTCCAGGATTAACAGCTTTAGAGGCCATAAATATGGCGACCCAAAAAATCCTTTCTTATGACAAAAACTCGGAATTTTCAGACTATTGTCGATATCACTCAAACAGAGTAGCGCTTGATTTCGAATGGCTTACTCAAACATTCAAAACCAGATCATCTGCCCTGGAAATCGGCGGATACCCTTTTTTGCTAACTTCTGCATTAAAAGACCATGGGTATGAAATACAGACCATAGATAAGTTAACCTTGCCAGCATCCCGTTTAGCCGATCAATTGGGATTAAAGGTCACAGGTTGCGACATTGAAACAGAAAAACTGCCATTTGCCGATGACTCATTTGATGACATATTGCTGAATGAGGTTTTTGAACATTTACGCATTGATCTCAATTTCACAATGGATGAGATCCGGCGCGTTCTAAGGCCGGGTGGCAGGCTATGGCTATCGACGCCAAATCTGCGATCACTGCGAGGAATAGTAAACTTCTTGTTTAAGTCAGAGGCTTGGGGCGTTGTCGGCGATGGAATTTACGCGCAATACCAATCACTAAAGTCCCCTGGATTTATGGGTCATGTTAGGGAGTACACATCGAAAGAAGTCGCTGATTTTCTACGGGCCATTGGCTTCAAAATTGAGGTAATAATTTACCGTGGCTGCTACAGAAATCCTGCTGCAAATTTTATGTCAAGTATGGCGCCATCACTCAAGCCCTATTTCTCCATTGTGGCAATCAAGTAAAGGTGTAGAGTGAGACGGCTTTATTGCACAAATGCCGTGCCGAGATAACCCAACGACAGCTGTGATGGGTTCGTGCTCTGGAAGTTGTTTGAGCAAGCTCTTGACCATCCCAAGGCTCTGGCGTAATGGCTGGCCAAACAAGCACTTGATGCCCAGATAAAACTGGATCGCAGCATCCCAGAAGGCGGGGTTTCGCCCGCGCTTGCTGCTGGGTGGGTCCGTCTATTGCATTTCCTTGTCCAACTACACCGACAGCGAACCGCGCGCCTTCGGGTGCAGCGTTGTACTCCGCCCAATTCGTCGTGCGGTACCAGCCTCGCACCATCTTCTCTTCAGTCATCTCCCAAGCCTAACTGATCCGAGGGCTTGGCTTTATGCAACAAAGCCGAGCAAGACCCTCATGCCCCCGACCCCATCAAGGGACATGTCAATCTCGAAGTGCTTTGTGGTCCAGTTGATCTTTATCAATAAGTCTTCCTGCGTCGGTTACTAGGATGAACATTTTTTGCAGAGACTCCTCAACCATGTTTTAGCCATGCACAATGAATCGGATAGCTCCAAAATTGACAGTTTATACAACTCGCAATATGTAACCTGGAAAGGGTGGAAAAATTTATTCAATCCATTACCATTTGAAATTAGATATTTCGAGGGGGAATTTTTGAATATGCCATTAAATTCCAAAAGAATTCTTGAAATCGGATTCGGGGCCGGTACATTTATTAGCTGGGCCTCTCAGGTCGGTGCAAATGTATCTGGCTGCGAACTCATTGAGGAGTTGTGCTTGGCTGGGGCAGCCAAAGGATTTGATACTCGATTTGGTGACATCAGCATCTTTAATGCTAATTCTGAACGATTTGATTTGATTGTCGCCTTTGATGTTATGGAACACATTGAAGCCAATAAATTAGTCGAATTCATGATATGTGTTCGAAAATTACTGAAGCCTGATGGTATGTTTATGGCAAGGACTCCAAATGGTGGAAGCCCTTGGGGGTTGATGTACCAAAATAGCGATATTTCTCACGTGACTATTTTGTCCCCTGGACGCTTTCAGCAGCTTGCAGATGCATCCGGGATGCAGCTTGTTGATTGCAGGAACGCCTATCGCGTTTTGAAGTCAAATTCCCAATTCACTGATCGGATTCGTTTTCTCATCAGAGACCTGATGGAGTGGATTACTTCAAGCGTATATGGATTATGGAAGGTGCCACTCGATCCCAATATCGTTGCTCAATTCCGGTTGAAGCTATGACTTGAATAAATAAGAGAGATGCCATTTCATGAAAAAGAAAATAAATATCATTGGGCATCTCGGTTCATCGTCTGGACTTGGAAATACGGCGCGACTCTTCATCGCAGTCCTGCACAGCCAGGGTTATGAGCTAGCAGGGCTGGATGTTGACTACCATGCTGGAGGCGATGCAACGGCATTACCCAATATCAGGATGGCTAAATCGGTCGCCGAGCTTCCCTTTGAGGTTAATCTCATCATCGTCGCGATTCAACTACTGCCCTCAATCTGGCGTCGCCGTCTGCCCGGATTGCTGGCCCCACGATTCAAGAACGTCGGATTGATTTTTTGGGAGTTACCAGTGATCCCATCGCCCTGGCTACCCTCCCTAAGGATGTTCGATGCAATCATGGTGTGCAGTCAGTACGTACGGCATACGTTGGAAACTGCACTGCCCGAGATCAGAACTGTCTTTGCAGAGCATCCGCTCCAAACTCAGAACATTTCTTTAGACGGCAGCGACGTACGCAATACCTTGGGGCTGAAGCAGACCGACCTTGTATATGCCAGCAGCTTTGATCTGCGAAGCGACTATACGCGGAAAAACCCACTGGCTGTATTGGATGCATTCGAGGCCGCATTTCCAAACG
Source organism: uncultured beta proteobacterium (assembly GCA_963793855.1). GTDB lineage: Bacteria > Pseudomonadota > Gammaproteobacteria > Burkholderiales > Burkholderiaceae_C > Polaromonas. The sequence goes on along the minus strand of CAWCBL010000004.1, from coordinate 1,886,823 downwards.
AGTCGGATGTGCGACTAGTCATCAAAGCGAACGGCAAGCCCGACGACGGTGGCTCAAACCCCGTTGCGCAACAAATTCTCAAACGAGTGGTCGCCGATCCACGCATCGTTTTCATTTCCGAGACGATGCCCTATGAGCGCGTTATGAAAGTTTATGCGGCATGTGATGTTTATTTAAGTCTGCATCGGGCGGAGGGCCTGGGCCTTGGCCCCATGGAGGCAATGCTGCTTGGAAAGCTTGTTATTGCGACCGGCTATTCAGGCAACATGACCTACATGACCCAGCAAAACTCGATGCCGATACCCTACGGATTGACGGCACCAACTCATACGAGCTGGCAGTACCAAAGAGCGTTTTCTGGAAAAGGCGCCGCATGGGCAGAGCCTGACATGCACGCCGCTGTTGCGGCACTAAGACTGGCTTATGAAAAACCGGAGTTAAGAAAACGCTTGGCACAGGCCGCACGCATGGACATTGCTCGACGGCAGGAAACGGCATGGTCGGCGTCGTACCAGGACGAACTGGCAAGGTGTCTAAGTGAGGAACACCACTCAAAACGACGTCAACATCTTAGGCGGCACGTCACCATCAACGAAATATTAGATCCAACCCTTCGAAAATTGAACCTAAAAACACTAATTTTGAAGGTGTCACGAAAGTCGACTTAACCCGCCAAAACATCGCTCGGAAAATTGGCGCTATATCGCGCATGGGATATGGGACGCCGACCATCAAGGTTAAAGGAAGCCTCAAGTTAGTAACATGAGTAACGTCCAAAAGTATGGCTCGTTGATCAGCTTGTCCTCCAAATTTTCTAGCGCGCACAGCCCGCTCACCGTAAGCGTCTGCCCACGGCACCTTGACCGTTGCGTCGGTTCAGGATTGCGGTTGCCAGCGAAGTGGGAGCAATTCGTCAATGCAACTGTTCATGTGTGATGGCAGTCTTGTGAGCACGTCCTTGAGATAAGCCCACCGGTCATGGCCATGCCGCCTTGCGGACTGCAGCAAGCTCATCACGATGGCCGCACGCTGGCCGGCCAGTTCACTTCCTGCGAATAACCACGCCTTTCTGCCCATAGCCCATAGCCCATGGCCGGACCAAATTTTCGATATGGTTGTTATCGATCTGCACCACGCCGTTGTCCAGGTAGGCGGTCAACGCCTCCCAACGGTTCAAACTGTAGTCAATGGCTTTGGCCGTGGCACTTCCATCGGGCACGCGTTGCCTCTCCAGTTTCAGCCATTCGTGCAAATTTTTGCAGAGCGGTTTGGCACTGGACTGTCTTATGGCCAGACGGTCTTCAACCGAGAAGCCTTTGACTTGGCGTTCGATTTTGTACAGCGCAGCAATGCGCTGCAGCGCCTGCGTGCCCACCGGACTCAGGTTGTCCTTGATCAGCTCATCAAACTTCCGGCGCGCATGGGCAAGACAACCTGCGCCGACGCGGGTCTCTTCCCCCATTACCTTGCCGTAACCACCATAGCCATCGCAGACCAGCGTGCCCGACCAGCCCTTGAGGAATTCAAGCGGGTACTTTGCACCTCTACCCAGGCAGAATCCATACACCACGCCGGGTGAGACATCAAAGCCGCTTCGGGCATCGGCCCAGATGTACGCCCGTTTGGTCTTTCCGGCTCCGGGATTCAGCATGGACACCGGGGTCTCATCAGCATGAACGACCGGGCAACCCAGGACAAACTCCCGATGCGCGTCATGCAGTGGCATCAGGGCAGCTCCGGCTTGGCCCAACCACGATGCCAGCATTGAACGCGGAGTGTGAACGCCAGAACGGGCGTTAATTTGCTCCTGACGGTAGTAAGGAATGTGGTCCACGAAGCGGCTGACTGTTGTGTGTGCCACCAAGCCCGCGGTGGGCATGCCTTTGTCTATGACCTTTGGCTCCACCGGCTCTTGCACCAGTGTCTGGCAGCACTTGCACGCCCACTTGCCCCGGATGTGGCAATGAACGAAGAACTGTGCCGGAATGATGTCCAGGCGCCCGCTCACGTCTTCGCCGATACGCAACATGGCCTGACCGCATTCGCATGTCGTGTTCTCTGGCTCGTGGTGGTGCGCCACCCGTTTGAGATGCTCGGGCAGGGCCTGGCGCTTTGGCTGACGCCGGGTGTCGGGATCTGGCGTGTTGCCTGTTTCCTTGGCGGCCGCCTTCAGTGCTGCGAGTTGGGCCTCCAAGTCCGCCTGATAGGCTGCCAGCGTTTCTTCAAACAGCTGGCGTTGCTCGGCATTCATCCGTTCAGTCTTGGCGTCAAAGCGCCAGGCCTTGAGGCGGCGCAGCTCAAAGGTGATGCGATCGATCTTGGCATCGTTGAATAGGATGGCCTGCGCTTGGGAGTCAATCTGTCTGCTCTGCTGCCCTACGTGTGCCAGCACCTTGGCGGCCAATTCAGCCAGGGCCTCGGGACTCAGACCTACAAAGTCTTTGGGGCTGAGTTCATGCACGTTGAGCATGTGCGCATTGTGCAGAACGCGCACGAGCAAAGGAATTAGGGCATCCGCTAATTGCCCACACGCCGCCCTCTAACCCACAGCTCTCACAGCCGTGTAATGGCCTGCATTTGCTCCAACCGACTCCAGGGAAGTCCCAACACCAGGGCATCGAATTGCTGCTTTGTCAGGGTGATCGAGGCCGATATATCTGGACCTCCCCGTGGCCAATCAAATCCGCCTTGATTGAGCCGCCAGGATGCACACCACATTCCAAAGCCATCGTGCAACAGCAGCTTGATGCGGTTACCCCGTGCGTTGGCAAACAGGTAGCCGTGATGCGCCTGGGCAGCCCCGAAGACCTGCACTACCCGAGCCAGCAGGCGTTCGGTTCCCATGCGCATGTCGATGGGGGTTGTGGCCAGCCACAGCGCATCGATGCGGATCATCGCAGCCAATCCCGCAACCAGGCGCCACATTCGCTGGCAGATTGCAATGGCCATGTCACAGTCACCTTGCCGCCTGCACGTTGAATCTCAACACGGATGCCTTCTGCGACAGTGACTTGGTCAGCGTTGGGCTGCACGCACTTTGCCAGGCTTGGGCCAACAGTCGGTGACGGCGGGAGTTGCAACGGCACAAATGCCGAAACTCCCCTTTGCAGTTCGATCAGTTCCAGACGCTGGCGATCCTCCCGCATCCAACGGTGCACCATGTTCGGGTTGATTCCGTGAGCCAGCGCCACCCCGGCAAGCGATGCGCCTGGCCGGCGACTTTGCTCCAATACAGAAGTCTTCAACTCCGCGTTGTACTCGCGCCGCCGAGGGCGCTCTATTGTCGATAATTGATTCATCGTCTCCACGATCTCCTTCGTGGGGACGATGCCTGATCATCTGCGTCGAATCAATATGGGATGCCCAGCCGCATACCGCTCACCATGAAACATTTTCTCTTGTTTGGCCTGGCTTCGTCTCTCATTGTTTGCGGGTCGCTTTATCCATTTACTTTTGCTCCGGCAGCACCCGACTGAGTTACCCGGCGGCTTTCAGACTGGGCACTGATCACCTCAATGGGTGATTTATTAGGGAATATCTGTCTATTTGCCCCTTGCCGACCTGCCCGAAGTCTGCCATTCAGCACCTGGAACTGTGCGACAAAACCAACGCCAGGAAAGCCATTGAATTGCCGCCAATCCGCCGCAGACCGTAACAAAGGCTACCACGTAGCGAAGGATCAGGGAGACCCCTTGTGCGTAGTGCTCGCGATCCGTGCTTAACAGGAACTGAAAAGCAGAAAACACGCGGCCGTATTTAACGATGGTGTGGTCGGTGCCCAGACAGTACAGCAGCGTGGCTCCCATCGCCGCAGCCAGGGCCAGTCCTAGCAGTGACGCGGCGTGTTTCGAGGCATTCATGGCAGCAGAAAGAGCGCTGCCAGCAAGACAGGTCAGGAACAACGCGCTGGCAAGCGCGCATGATGAAAAGAAGCTCGCATCGCCCGCCATCAGTTCCGTCAAATTATCAGTGGCAGCCCAATCCACCACGACCAGATGCAGGGGCCAGGCCAATACTGCGCTGATCATGGCCCAGTAAATAAAGTCGACCAAGGTGGCGGGTTTGAGAATGGCCCTGACACACAAAGCCGCACCCAGGACCTGCAGCATCAAGCACATGTGCAAAGCAATATAGCGGCAGAGCATTTCCCACTCCCAGGGCCAACCCAGCACCGGCGAGCCCACGATGTCTTCCAGGCTCTCCATGGGCACACCAATCCTAAGGAAACACCAAGCCAGCAGACCGTGACCGACAAGACACGCAGGAAATGCCAACAACCATTTGCGCCGGCCTGGCGGAAAAAGCAGAAACATCCCGTTTGCCATTCCATAGGCCGTCAGGGACAGCACCAGCACTGAGACTACGCCGCCAAGCCCAGGGTTTACCAACTCACGCAGGTTGTAGGGTAGTCCCGGAATCCTGAACAGCAGGCCTAGAACAAAGCTCAAGCTCGCCACATACACCAAATGTGCCTTGTAGCCATCGAGCCAGAGCATGGGTGGTCGCGGAGATTTCAGTCGGGGAGTCCCTACATTGAGGCGAGATGCCGGCACGGCCGCAAGCTGATTTGGCTGAGATGGCCCGGGTGCGCCAATCCCAAGGGCCATCAGGTAACCCAGCAGCCCGCCAGCCGACTCCAGCAAGGCATCCGTCAGATCCGCAACCTTGCCCGGCAGCGCCAGTTGCCCAACTTCGATTCCAAAAGCCAGCAGCACAGTCAACAGCAAAGGCACAGCGGCTGATCGGCGCATTCCCGGGTTTGGTCTATGCGCTGCGAACCCTAGCAATAGCCCTCCTGGCAAAAAGAAACCGACCTTGCGCAAAAGCTCGATGGTGGCATGGAACTCGGAGGTGAAGTAATACGTGGTGAACGGCAAGCGGGTGAAAGCTGTGGTGGCGGTTGACCCACTCAGCCCGTCCAGGCTGAAGTTGAAAGGAAACCAGAAAATGCCGACCGTCAGAATGGCCCATGCCAGCCACAAGGACCACCAGTGCCGTTCCAGCAGCCTAAACACGGCTGGCAGCGACTGCCCCCTCCCCCGGACGAGTACCCATCCACCAACTGCACCAACTCCTGCGAGGCCTACTTGTGTGATATCCGTGACACGGCTGTAAACGAACAACTGCAGAATTTCAATTACTGCAGACGCGACAATGACGCGCAAAATGACACGCTTAAAGGTGCTGCCCGCCTGCAGAGCCAATAGCACCCCGACGGGAACCCAGATGAGCATGTCAGTAGCCGTCTCATAGAGTGCTTCTGACCACTCACCTTTCATCCCTGCAAAGGGAATCAGGATGACACGGCCCCCTTTCCATTTGTGAAAAAGCTCGACCGGGCTCAATGTCAGGTCGAGCGGGAGCACGTTGAAGACAAAGAGAAGAATCAAATACCCATGCAGCAACCTTGTGAGCCGGTCTTGCTGCTGCTGGTGCTGCCAGAAACCATTGAGCCATATCTGGATGCGTGTGCCAAAAAGCCAGTTACAGCCAACCCCGACCAGTCCGCCGACGCTCTCGGCAAAGATGTCATTCTGAGATACCGTGCGCTGCGGAAAAAATAGCTGGGTGAATTCAATTCCCACCGCAAGCAAGGCGGCTGACAAGACAAGCAGGAAAGCAACCGAAACACGTCTGCCTATACCACCGCTTGCGTTAATAAACAGGCTTGCCAGCAACGTCAAAGGGATAAACAGCAACAGGTTGGCAACCCAATCGGCACGAGAATCAATACCTAGCGCCAGGAATGGGATATTCTTGAAAGCTTGGATGGCATCATCCAGCGAGCGATCCACATACCGCAATGGAACCAGACTGCCGTAAACCACAAACAACAAATAAAGCAGGAACAGCCATTTCACAATGGAGTGGGATAGCTGCTTGTGATGGTGCGGGTTTTTCATGGCAAGGCTGTGGTCATGATGCCGCCCATACTAACCGCGCAAATTGCATGTTGGCAACTGTGACGCACCCGGCATGATCGCTAGGGAACTGCTCTCCCAATCAGTCGCATTGCTGGCAGGCAGCCTGATGTTGGGTTGCTACGTGCCCCCTCATCTTGCTCAGTCAGCCGTGCCGACCGACCAACAACCTATCCTGCGTGTTGGCCCTACTAAGACTATTAAAACAATTGCTGCTGCGGCAATTCTGGCAAGGTCTGGAGACAAAATCGACGTAGATTCCGGGGACTACATTGCAGATGTTGCCGTTTGGCAGCACGACAACATCACCGTGCGCGCCGTGGGTGGCCGGGTGCGCCTGCTCGCGCAGGGCGCGGCGGCCGAGGGCAAGGGCATCTGGGTGGTGCGGGCCAACGGCATACGCGTGGAGGGCTTTGACTTTGAGGGCGCGGCCGTAACCGACCGCAATGGCGCAGGAATACGGCTGGAGAAAGGCTCACTTCTCGTGCGTAACTGCAGCTTTATGCGCAACGAAATGGGGTTGCTCACCAATAACGACCCTGACACGGTGCTGGAGGTGGAAAATAGCGAGTTTGCTTACAACCAGCGGCCCGACGGCCACAACCACAACCTTTATGTAGGGCAAATTGCACGGCTGTCGGTAACGGGCAGCTACTTTCACCACGCACATATTGGCCACCTTCTCAAGAGCCGGGCAGCGGTGAACTACATTTACAACAACCGGCTCACCGACGAAGCGGATGGCACCGCTAGCTACGAGCTGGAGTTCCCCAACGGCGGTATGGCCTATGTGGTGGGTAACGTGATTGCGCAAAGCCTACGCACCGAGAACCCGCACCTGATTTCCTTTGGTGCCGAGGGCTATAAATGGCCACGCAATGAAATCTATCTGGGAAACAACACACTCGTGAACCCCTTGCCCCACGGCGGTATTTTTCTGCGGGTAGCGCCAGGCGCCAACGCGATACGCGCCATCAACAACAGACTACTGGGCTCGGGCACGTTGGAGTCGGCTGGCCCAGGCGATTATAGAAACAACGTCCCAATTGACCCGCTTGACTATGCGCGTGAACTGAGTAATAACAAACATAATTTCGGCGTAATGCAGCGCGCGGCGCCGCCCTCTAATTATTGAATCCATAACGACCTATGCCTGCGACTGATTTGTCCCTGACCCTTGGTTCCCCCCGATTTTCTGATGCACGCCTGGCCACTCTGGCCAAGAGCCAAGGGGTCGTGGCAGCCTGGCGTGAGACGGTGGACAAACAAGCAAACAGTGCTGCCGCTGGCGTGACCGGCGACTTTGCCGTGGGGCTGTGCGAAGCCGGTGGGCGCACCTTTATGGCGGTAGACCGCTTTGCCATCCACTCCCTGTGCTACCGCGTGGTGGACGGCCAACTGCGCTTTGCCGCGCGCGCCGACGAGCTGGCCGATGCGAGCACCGAGATCGACCCGCAGGCCATTTTTGACTACCTGTACTTTCACGTCATCCCGTCCCCGCGCACCATCTACAAAGGCATTTACCGGCTGCCGCCGGCGCACTATGCCTGTTTGACAACGGCCAGCTCACCGTGGCGCCGTATTGGGTGCCAAGCTTTGACGAGCAGCGCAACCCCTCGTTCGACGCGCTCAAGGGCGAATTCCGGCAGCTGCTGCAAGACGCCGTGGCGGCCCAGCTGGACGGCAGCAAGCCCGCCTGCTTTTTGAGCGGCGGCACCGACAGCTCCACCGTGGCCGGCATGATCGGCCTGGCCAGCGGCAAGGCGGCGACACGCTATTCGATCGGCTTTGACGCCCAGGGCTATGACGAGATGGAATACGCCCGCCTCGCGGCCAGGCACTTCAAGACCGAGCACCACGAGTACTACGTCACGCCCGACGACCTGGTGCGCAGCATTCCGACGGTGGCCGCGCACTTCGACCAGCCCTTTGGCAATTCGTCTGCCCTGCCCTCCTACTACTGCGCCAAGATGGCGCGGGACGACGGCGTGACCAAGATACTGGGCGGCGACGGCGGCGACGAACTGTTTGGCGGCAACAGCCGCTACGCCAAGCAGCGGGTGTTTGGCTGGTACCAGCCATGTGCCCGGGGCTGCTGCAAAAAGGGCTGCTGGAGCCGCTGCTGGGCACCCGGGCCGGCAGCGGCCTTTGGCCTTGACCCGCAAGGGCAGCAGCTACGTGGAGCAGGCCAGCGTGCCGATGCCCGACCGGCATCAGATGTACAACCTGATCATGCGCCTGGGCGCCGGCGAAGTGCTCACGCCGCACTTCCTGGCCCAGGTCGACACCGCCAGCCCCGCTGCAACAGCAGCGCCAGGTGTGGCAGATGGCACAAAACTGCAGCCACTTGAACAGCAGCTGGCCTTCGACTGGCGCTTTACCCTGGCCGAGAGCGACCTGCCCAAGGTGCTGGGCGCCACCGGCTGGCCGGGGTGGAGGTGGGCTTTCCGTTGCTGGACGACCGGCTGCTGGCCTTCTCGCTCAAGCTGCCCACCGACTACAAGCTCAAGGGCCTGAAGCTGCGCTGGTTCTTCAAGGAAGCGCTGCGCGGCTTTCTGCCCGACGAGATCCTGACCAAGAAGAAGCAGGGCTTCGGCCTGCCCTTTGGCGTGTGGGCCAACACCCACCCGGCGCTGAAAGCGCTGGCCACCGACTCACTGCACAGCCTGGCCAAGCGCGGCGTGGTGCGCGCTGATTTCATCGCAGACCCTGCTGACCCAACGCCTGCCCGAGCACCCGGGCTACTACGGCGAGATGGTGTGGATCCTGATGATGCTGGAGCAGTGGCTGCAGCAGCATGCACCCAGCTTCAAGGTTCAAACCTCGATAAACATTGCCCTGCCGTGCTGTTCACAACTGCCACTTTCATCTGCCTTTTTCTGCCCATTGTTCTGACGGGATTTTTCTGCATTGCGCGGATCAGCCACGCTACTGCGGCACTCTGGCTGTTTGTGGCCTCAGTGTTCTTTTATGGCTATTGGATGCCGGAATTCACCGTGCTGTTGCTTGCCTCCATCAGTGGCAACTTTCTGATCGGCGGCAAAAATCGCATCACTGGCCGATACAGACGACTCCAGGAAGATTGCACGCGTCAAAACGATGGCTCGTAGTTGGCGTGGTTGCCAACCTGGCGCTTTTAGGCTACTACAAATACGCCAACTTCTTCATTGACAACCTGAATCTGCGCTAGGCTTTAACTGGGACATAGGCCGCGTGATTCTTCCGATCGGCATTTCGTTTTTTACCTTCACGCAAATCGCATATTCTGGTTGATACCTGGCAAAAAGGCGTCAGGGAATACAGGTTTGTGCATTACGGACTGTTTGTCACTTACTTTCCGCACCTGATTGCCGGGCCAGTGCTGCACCATGCGCAGATGATGCCGCAGTTCAGAGACGCTGCAATCTACCGATTCAACAGCGGCAACTTTGCTGCAGGGCTGATCATATTTTGCCCTGGGCTTGTTCAAAAAAGTTGTGTTGGCAGACGGCATCAGCCCCTACGCAGATGCCATATTCAACGCGGCAGATGCCGGCGCATCGCCGGATTTTCGGAAGCCTGGCTAGCCGCTGTCGCCTACACCCTACAGTTGTACTTTGACTTTTCGGGCTATTCCGACATGGCTATTGGTTTGTCGTGGATGTTCAATGTGCGGCTGCCATTCAACTTTGACTCACCCTACCGGGCCACCAACATCAGTGACTTTTGGCGACGTTGGCATATGTCACTGTCTCAGTTTTTACGGGACTACTTTACATTGCGCTTGGAGGCAATCGCAAGGGCGTGGTCAGGCGTTATGTGAACCTGATGACTACCATGGTCCTGGGCGGCTTGTGGCACGGGGCTAGCTGGTCTTTCGTCATTTGGGGCTTTTTGCACGGGCTGTACCTTGCTCTGAATCACGGCTTTAGGGCACTGTGTGGTCCGACTTTGCGTGCAAAACTTGAGAACAGTCGTTCATTTGCATTAGTTGCCTGGCTGATCACAATGCTGTCGGTCATCGTTGCATGGGTAATTTTCCGAGCCGCAACACTGTGGGCGCAAGCAACATATTGCGGAGCATGGCAGAACCAGCAACAGGCATGCAAGCGCATGTGCTGCTATGGAATGCGGGCCTTCAGTTGTCAAGTGGCACTGTCTGGTGCCTCGCACTCGGCGTTGTGGCATTGCTCGCGCCCAACACCAATCAAATAGGCAACCAAGTGCTGCGTCGTTGCCGAACGCAAACCGGAACACGGTTTCTCCTCACCGGGGCCAGCGTTGCTATCGTGACTTTTATGATGCTGGTGAATAGCCTTCGCGAGTCTGTCAGCGCATTCATTTACTTCAATTTTTGACATGGCACAAAAGACGTTTTTTGGGCTGCTTGGTATGCTAGGTGTGGTGTTTCTACTAGAACTTATTTTTCGAGTTCTACCAGTTTCGACCTCAACTGAGACTGGGTATTACACCGACCCACTGATCCTCACCTATCCCCCACATCATCGATGGACCACGGCCACTGGATGGGATCTGAGAAACGCCCAGCCGCTGCTATCCAATAACTTCGGTTATGTCGCAAGCCGCGATTTTGAGAAAAATAATTTTGCCGTGGCCTTGGTGGGAGACAGTTTCGTTGAAGCGTCGATGCTGGCTGCCGCGGACCGCCCCGGAGCCCAACTTGAACGCGCACTGAATTCCCGCCCTGTTTATTCCATGGGCACTCCTGGTACGTCGCTGCTGGATTATGCGGAACGCATTCGATTTTCGCATGAGCACCTTGATATTCGGGATTTTGTGATCCTGATGGAACGCGGCGACATAAAACAGTCATTGTGCGGATCCGGCAATATCAATGGGCCTTGCCTTGACCCGAAAACGCTAAAACCGCGAATTGAAACCCTTCCTGCTGCCAGCGACGCCAAGAAAATAATCCGGCAGTCGGCCTTGGCACAGTATCTATTTAGCCAACTCAAACTCAGGCCAGAAAAACTCTGGGGGCAGCTATTCAGATCAGCACATCCAGTCGAATCGACGCCCCCTGCGACGAGCCCAACAGAATCGCAAACAACCCCAGCGGCCGTCAACACTGATCTGGATGCAGTTACAAATGCTTTCTTTGCGCGGGTGAAACCACACATCTTAGGTCGGCTGGTCATTGTTATTGATAGTGATCGAAGCGCTCTGTATCAAAACAAGGTCAGCGCAGACCCTGCGCGGACCAGATTCATCCTCTTGGCCCGGGCCGCTGGCGCTGCCGTCATTGACACCGAGCCACTGTTTCAGGCGCACTTGGCCCAATCATCACTCAAACTTGACGTAGGCCCCTATGACGGGCACCTAAATGCCGTAGGAGTCAAACTGATAGCGCAAGCTGCGGCTGATGCGCTGAATAGGAAATAGCACCTGCATCGCTCTACCGTGTAAAAGCAGTACTAATGGCGCTTGAGTGAGTGATTTCAATATTTTTGCAATAGTAATCAAACTAAAAGCTGCAGATTTCTCTGCGGATTTTTTTGGGAGTCTAGAGGAAATGCCCGAACCCCAAGTTCACTAACCCATGGCACTGGGCGCCGGCTGCGCTACCAGCACCTTCAATCACCACTGGTCCGTGAATCCGATTCAAAAAATCATCCCAAATCCGTCGGCTTCCGTGTGCAGTAGGAAAATATGGTTTTTTAGCTGAAGCAATAGTTTCCGCCCCAGACAACCAAGCCTAGCTAAAGCGCTGCAGCTCTATCGTGATGTACTATCGGCTAACTGCGAAAAACAGGGTGCTGACCTCTCAAGAATCTCGGTTATGACGGCGCGATTTAGTACGGATGTTGTGTACGGACCCAATTTCACCGTCACGGTTGCAGACACGAGCGGCCACACGGCGACTGGTGTTTTTGACGGCCTCAGTGGAAGAAAACGCTCTCGAGTTGCGTAAGCTGGTCGAGGTCTGCTTTTTAGGCCCAGTCCAGCAGGAGTTACCATGACGACAATCGGCCATTAGCAGTCATTGGTGAAGAGCCGTTAACAAACACTCAGTACCGCCATTCTTGCCTCGTCCGGTTCGGACCAACTCTGTACGGGTTCGCAATTACTCGTTAAAGTGCATAAATCACAAATGATTCGAGAAGTCTAAGAAGAACTTTCTCTTCAAGCTCACTCGGAGATCGCTGATTTGATCCAATTCATCAAACAGTTCCGAGAAGATACTAAGACGTTTGTAAGTATTGAGTTCTTCACGATAGTCGATAAGTCCCTGGGTTGCAGTTGATGCAGCACTTATGGGATTCCAAATAGATTTAGAAACATCAGTAGACGAGACCTTCTTAGAAAGAAGCCTTGGCGCACGAAAATCACCTTTCACGAGCGTATTCCATGAATCGCTCCATTGATCTATAGCATCTACTTTATCTCGAACCGTCTTTGCGTTATGAACTTCTGCTTGATACTTAGCGCCGACCTTTCGCAATTCACTGAAGTCCCTTCGCATTTGTACGAGGGTCTCGACCAGATAAGAAGGGGACAACGCCTGATCGATCATTAGCGTCAAGAAAGGAGGAATTCCAGTCAAGTATGAGCTTGCTTGCGTCCCCGTCACCTCATTGACGAGTCTCAACTTCCCTTGGTAATGCTCGTTTAGCTTTATATATCTATCGTGTTGAAACGGACTGATCGATTTTCCACGAGAGGCTGGCCGTTGATCCTCGATCTCTTGTAGAGACAGCGGCAAGAGCGACACGCTTCCAGTTAGATCGGCTACTTCATTAGTCAGGCAGTGCTGCCATAGCCTGATCTCTGCCATAGTGATGTTCGTGGTGCGAGCAAGATTCTCGTAGTCGTCTTGAGATATGTAGCCATCATGTTGAGAGAACCACTTATAGTTATCCGATTGGAGGCTTGGGAGAGTTTCAACCGCCGACAAATCGAGTGTTATTCCATTCGCCAAATTGTCCGAATGCAGCAGCTTCGAGGATGCGACAAACTCAAATACTTCACCAGCGGGATCTAGTGCCTTTATGAATGACTCGTCTCGGTATCGCTCCAAAAGCACCACTTGATCGAAGAGGATGTAGGCATCTACGAATGAGGCTACTCGCGAAGCCAGCTCGGATGACCACACACTCTCTTGGCATCGATTCAACGCCATATAGAGAAAGGCATCTACCGACCAAAAGGACAAGTTTGATTTGTACATTTTTAAGATTGATCCCGACTAAATCTTCCGAGTGTAAAACCAATCTTCACTTTTTATCCCCCTCGCCTACGCCTGCTCTGGGCCCTCAAGATCCAGTCATGAACGACTGTTGTCCGGTTCGCGATTGGGTTACCGGTAAGCCGACATTGGCGACTGGCAGTAACCGCTGCGGAGCAGCCATTCCTGCCGGCATGGCGGAGGACTGCAACGGGCCCGCTGCAGTCCTTCGAGTCGGCGCCCTGAACTTCTGCTTCACGCCAAAGCGGTCCTTGACCGAGGTCATGCGATTCAGCAAGGACAGTTTTTTCTAACTTATGAGACAGCCTCAGCCTGAATCAGTTCGCAGTAATCTTTCGCTCGGCGGCGATCCTCTTGTAGACGGCGTTCTCGACCGCAATCTCGCGGGCGAACTCTTCGGGGCTGCCTCCGATGATTCGCGATCCGGTGTCCGTGATCTGCTTCTGTACTTCCGGCGCGGCCAGCGCCTGTTTCACGGCTTTGTTGATGCGATCCACGATGTCAACCGGCGTTCCTTTCGGGGCAGAGATTCCATAGTAGGCGGTTCGATTCACATCGTTCATGCCAAGCTCACGAAACGTCGGAACGTTCGGCAGCTGCGCAACACGCTCCGGTGACGCCACGGCAATGGGGACGAGCTGGCCACTCCGAATGAATGGGAGTGCCGAAGGCAGATTATCGAAGACCATGGGGACCTGTCCGGCAATCGTGTCGTTCAAGGCGGGACCCGATCCTCGATAGGCAATATGGATCAGCGATAGCTTGGCCTGGCTGGACAGAATCTCCATTAGCAGATGGCCAATCGAGCCAGTGCCTGCGGTGCCGTAGGCGTACTTTCCAGGACTGCGCTGCACTTCGCTCACGAACGACTGGAAGTTCTGGCCCGGGAACTTGGGATTGACGGCCAGTACGTTGGGCGTTGCCGCGATGTTGATGATGGGTGTGATGTCCGTCAGCGGGTTGTAGGGCAGCTTTGGGTTGATCGCTGGATTCGTGGCCGTGGTAGAGACCGTTGCTACGCCGAGTGTGTAGCCATCGGGTTTCGCGCGCGCTGCCTCCGCTGCGCCGATGGTTCCACCGCCGCCGCCTTTGTTGTCGATGACGAGCGGCTTGCCGAGGGCTTCGCCGGTGCGCTGTGAGATAGCCCGGGCCACGATGTCGGTGGTGCCGCCGGGAGCGAACGGCACGATCAAACGGATGGGTTGGGTCGGGAAATCGGGGGCTGCGCTGGCGTGAAACGAAAGGCTTGCCGCAGCCATTGCTGTCGTCAATGGGAAAAGGTACTTCAGCTTCATGTTGTCTCCTGGGAGTGGGTTTGAATCAATGTTTGCGAATCAGGAACTGCCGGCCCAGATCGGCGCAATTGCCGACGCCGAGCATCGCCATGTCACGGTCAATCTCTGCGCGGAGAAGGTCGATCGCATGGAGAACACCGGCCTCGCCGCCGACGGCGGCCGCGAAGTTAAAAGGGCGGCCAACGAAAACCATGCGGGCACCCAGCGCGATCGCTTTGAGTACATCCGTGCCGCGGCGAAAACCACCATCCAACATCACCGGGAAGTCTGCGCCCACCGCGTCCACGGTCTGGGCCAGCACGCGCATCGCTGATACCGCGCCATCGAGTTGGCGCCCGCCATGGTTGGAAAGAATCACGCCGTCGGCGCCCATGCGCTTGGCGAGCAAAGCATCGTCTGCGCTCAGGATTCCCTTAATAACGAGCGAGCCGCGCCAGCGCTTGCGAATCGCCTCAAGGTGGCCCCATCCGAGATGGTCACGCGCAGAGAAGTCGCGTTGCACGTTGGACGAGACGATAGGCGCACCGCGCGTGGAAAAGGAGTTCTCGAAGTGCGGCATGCCATGCCGGACGAGCGTTTTCAGCATTGTGCCGAGCAGCCAACGGGGCCGGATCATCCCGTCCCAGGCCAGACGCAGACTGGGACGCAGCGGCGTCGTGAAGCCGGTGCGGACATTGTTCTCGCGGTTCGCTCCAACGGGAATGTCGACTGTTATCACCAGCGTCTTGAACCCGGCGGCGGCCACACGGTCGACCAATGCGTCGATGCGTTCCTGATCGCCCGGTAGATAAGCCTGGAACCAGGTTCCTGGGGCTTCGCTTGCGACCACCTCCATGGGGATCAAGGAGGTCGCGCTCATGATTGAGGCGATGCCTTGGCTTGCCGCGGAACGCGCCAGCACCACATCGCCGCGGTAGGTAGACAGCGCGTTGATGCCCATCGGTGCGATGCCGAAGGGGGAGCCGTAGCATTGTCCGAAGAGCTCAACCCCCTGGCTTCGACCCGACACGTTGCGCAGCACCCTGGTCACGAATGCGAGCTCGTTAAATGCCGCACGGTTGTCGTCGAGTGACACGTTTTCTTCCGCCGCGCCCGCGATGTACCCAAAGATCGGTCTGGGCAGACGTCGACGGGCCTGGCGCTCGAAATCTGCGAGCGAAAGCATCTTGCGCAGCACGCGCGGCTGGCTCCGTTGCGCAGAGGTACTGGGCGCGGAGCTTTCGGCAACGGAGGAGGAAACAGGCGATTTCATGGGAGGCTCGGTTTCATGGATAGCAACGGAACCAAGTCTAGAAATTTGACTGTACGAATGAAAGCGATATATTTCGTAGAAATTATTTCGCTTTTTCGACAAAAGACAATGCAAACACCATCGTTCAAACAGCTGGAGGCCTTCTGGTGGGCGGCGACTTCCGTCAACTTCGTGACGGCTGCGCAGCAGGTACATCTTTCCGTGTCGTCGCTGTCCAAGCGGATTGCGGAACTGGAGAGCGGTCTCGGCAAGCAACTGTTCGATCGTTCAGGTCACAAAGCTGTGCTGACAGATGCGGGCAGGCAACTGTTGCCGACCGCGCTGGAGGTTCTCGATGCGATGGCGGCGCTGCAGCGCTCCATCGGCGATGCGGAGTCGTTGTCGGGACATTGCCGCATCGGTGTCGGCGACCTGTCCGCTATAACGTGGCTTCCGTCTTTTGTTCGCGCGGTGAAGACAGCGCATCCCGATCTGGGGCTGGAGGTCGCAGTCGATGTGGGCGGCGTGCTTGAACGGCGGCTGGCCGAGGGTGAGTTGGACTTTGCGGTCATTGCGGGGCGCTCAGTGCTTGGCAACATCCGGTCGCATCCGGTAGGCGCTGCACATTTTGCGTGGGTTGCTGCGCAGCCATTGGTAGCCTTGGAAAAATTGCCGGTGCCAGAGCTTCTCAAGCATCATGCATTGATCACATTGCCGCGAAATGCTGGAACCACGCGTTTGCTGGACGACTGGCTTCTGGAGCATGCCGTTGCGGTTTCTTCATGCATCGCGTGCAACAGCTGGGCTGCAGTTGCCGGAATGCTGTGCGAAGGAGTCGGCGTCGGATTTCTGCCCGCGGGCTGGGCGGACAGCTTGAAACTGGTGGAGGTCGGAACGCGATCGCCGCTTCGACCGCTGCGCTACGCCTTTCAATGGCGGCACGGAGACACGCGGGCGTTGATTCCTGCGATGCATAGGCTGGTGGAAGAGAAGGTGGACTTCTCCAGGGCTCTGGTGGCAAATCAAGTGAATGACCGCAATCCGTCCTTGACGCGACATTGACTTACATCGCCTGAGCTTCCGGTTGTGGCCGATTTGCGTCATGGTAACTCCTGCTGGACTGGGCCCTAGGTCGCTCTGCCGGGTACGTCATTAGTCAACATGGTTAAGACCAGAAGTTTTTGGATTGCTGGTCAGCGATTACCGGCACAGATGGTTAAGCAGACCGGAATACGCAGTTGACCTGTCGAAGGTCTCCGGTTGGCCGGGGGCAGCGAACATCGAAAGTGTCCGTCCCAGCAAAAGTGGCTGGAGGATTTGCGATGCCACAGAGTGGTGGATTTGGAATGCGAATAGGTGGCGGTTTAAACGGGCGAATGTGTGGCGGTATTCACGCGGATACTCAGCTAGACAAATTTGACCTCAAATCATTGAAGTCCTGCTGCATTAATCGGTCGTAATCTGGGCTTCCAAACTCCCTGCCAACTGGAACCATGTTTTCCCAAGCGCTATCCTCAGCAGACTGCCAAAAAAATCTGGAGCTATGGAATCGCCCATGGAAAAGTTGATTGACGATGCGTTTCCGTTTCTTGTTGCTCACATCCAGACTCCTTCAAAGGTCTTCTCTTCGAACTAAGATTAACAGTGGCCGCCAACTGGTAGGGGTAGAACTCGGCACGAACGCATTGCGGGATCTCTCGTGGGGGAAGCCCAAGTGACAGGGCATAAGACCTCGCGGATGATATCGAGGTACTACCACTCCCGCGCGGAAGATCTGGCGATCAAATTGGGATAGCTAATCGGACATCTAAAAAGGCAACGAAGTGCCTGGCGGCGGCACATCGCCAAGCACGGAGCTCTCTGCCAGTGTAGGACGGAAATCGGTGATGGCCAGCGAATTGAGACGAAAATCAGAAAGCGCGCGATGGCTGCGTTGCGCCCAGGCCTTATATCGCGGATCTAAATACGCTGCCTCGCCCAATAGCCCTGCGAGTTTCTGCATCAATTGAATTTTCATTAGCCGATCGGCTTCCGCTTCAACGGCCTGCTGAATCTTTCGCGCTTTATGGAATCGCGAATTGGGAACGGTAACTTTTCCGTTTTGAATCACCACCCCAGTAATGTGCTTGGCCACACCAGCGCCAAAAGTCCTAGTTTTCCTCGATGCAAGCGTGTGTCCGTAGCGCTTTACCACCGAGGCTACGATACTTGCCAATCCAGCAGGGATTGCGGCTCCGGAAAAGGTCAGATCGTCAACATAACAAGTAAAGGTCAGCGCATGTTTTTGCGCCAACCGCTCCAACGCGTCAAACATCGGCTTATTCGCATAGATCGAGATAAGAGGGCTTAATGGGCTTCCCGTCGGAAGGCACGAATAGCCCTCTGGTCCCTCAACACAGACCAGACGAGCCAATAGTCCGGCTATATCATGCGCACAGCACAATTGATCCGCAAAAAAGCGAAAAACTGCTGTCTCTGAGGTCGTCGGATAGAAACTGCTTAGGTCAAACGTCGCAACCGCCACAGAATCTTTGTGGGCAGCTGCATTTGATCTGTAGGACTTACCTTTAATGGCTGCGTGAGCATAAAGCGGAGGTGACACTCTCCGCAGCAGATCGTGAATACGATCATGAAGAGGTCTAAGTGCCTCGGCGGGTGTTTGCACCTCCCGCCTCTTGGTTCTTTTTCCAGTGAATGGGCAGACACTTTCTTCGAGCCAAAATTGGCGATATTTCCGGGCCTTCGCCATTCCCAAAATGGCGGGCACACTCAAATGTAATAGGCCAGCCAATCGAGCTTTCGATTCAACTTTGTACAAGGCACACTGGGTGATGTCATACAAAGGCTTCGCCATCTTAAACCTGAACGGGAGATGGTTTAGAGGTTTTCGAAACCCAACCCAACAATGCAATAACTTTCCGAGCCACACCTACCCTGACCTTATCCGTAACTTTGGACTGTTCAAGGTTCTCTGAAAAAAACAACAATGAGGAGACTGGTATATCAAACCGGTTGGAATACTTTCCTAAGAGCTCCAAGGAGGGAGTCTTTTTGCCTGATTCAATTTCCGACAGGAAAGAGTTAGATATCCCGAGCTCATAAGAAAGCTGAGTCTGAGTTAGATCGTGATAAACGCGTATGAGTCTGAGAGCTTCATCAAGCATGACTGAACTCCATTAAGTGATAAAAGCAGGGTAAGTTTCCGATTAGGACAGGTTATTCCACCATTCCACGATGTCATCGATGAACGTCAGCACGCGGCCGAATCCACCTACAAATACCAACGTGGCATGGAGGATTGACAACAAACTCGGACCTTTTTGGGATCCTTCGACGCTTGTCGCCGTCAACTCATCCAACTTCTTCAACGAACGCATTCCAGCGGGCTTTTCTTTTGTCATAGAGCAGTGCTCCTAAGTTAAGGTTCGACCTAAGCGAAATTGCCTAGATCTCTCGCACGAACCAAAGCATGACAAACAGAGCGAAATGCGCCTCTTCCCCGGCCTAAAGCACCGATTTGGCCTCTCGCCAAATCGGACTATCCCCGTACTGCAAGAGAAGACATCGACCGTGAGGGAAACGCCGCCAGCTGCAGATGGGGAGAGATCAGAGGTTTTATCCTCCACAGGGCCGAAGCCCCCCAAATCGCGAGATTTGATCTCTTACCGCTGACGTCAGTGTAATCAGGAAAATTCGCCACGTCAACAAATTTGTTCGCTGCCAGCGAATAAATTTACTCCTGCCTTATACCGCTCGCCTGCCATTGACCCTAGCATTAGTTCTGCTTCGCCACATGCAGGCGCCCACGGCGCCAGCATTCAGGACCGCTGCGTCGCACCACGGTCGCAAGCGGCTGCGCCACCTGCTTATCAGAGTGGGGCGCAATTGCCAGATTCTTGAAAATGGACACGAAAGAGTTGTGTCAGTAAACTGAATCCTCGTATATGCTGCTGTAGCCCATCATGATGGCGAGATAAAGCAGCTAAGGTCAGGACCTGCAAAAGCTACATCTGGTAGCGCGCAGCTCGTAAAAGAATAGGTACGCCCACAATGGAAAATGAATCCGATGGCACGAGAACATACCTGAACGTCGAAGATGGTATGCATGAGTATGCAAAACGGCATGGAGCGTCCTTTGACAAGCAACGCCAGCAGTGGTTTGTCATTGGTGAAGTGCCGCCTGAATTGGTGAATTTAGTTCCAAAACAGCCTAACAAACCGGCTAACCACATTGTTGCCCCAGCCTGTCCTCGATGCGGCTTTCATACCGTCAAGCTTCCCAACAAAAAGGACGGCAGTATGTTTTGGGGTTGCTCCCAATATCGCGTATCTGGCTGCAGGGGGAGTGTTGATTACGAAGAGTACTTGGACACCTTGGGAACCAAGAACTCAAAATCCATCATCGAAGCCCTTCAACCCGACGTACCAGAGCACATAAATCCAACACAGGCCAAGCGCTATGGTATTGCAGAAGTCACACCCGCCGTGCGTGCAGAGATTGCTGAAATTGCGACCTTTGCTCAAAAGGTATTTCGAAGCCCTCAGCAATCTGAAAGGTGGTTGACGTCACCAAAAGTCGGACTGCAAGGACGAACACCAATCGAGTCTATGAAAAGCCTTGATGGCTGCCGGCAAGTAAAAGCACTCATCCTCGAATGTCAATAAATTGACTCGCCCCAATGCCACTTGAGGTACGCGCTGCATACATGAAAAGCCGGCGGCAAGACAGCCGATACATAAAAGTCCGCGCAGCTTGGCCGCTGATCAGCCTATCTTGACCATCGACGGGTAAGCAAATCACATTTCGAGCTCTGGACTCCCGGAAGACCGCATTAGGACGGTTTGCTTGTTACGGCTTGCTACCCTCGCCAAGGGTGCGCATCCCGTCGACGGGGTTTGCAGGTTTAGCCATTCCAACAATCTTGCGAATCGCGGTCACATAGCCCACCTTGTGGATCGCACGCCCCTTGGCGTTCAGAACTCGCCCATGATCGTCCTGCGTCCAACCTTCATCCCGCATCAGTTGGTCGCTGATGGCGTGCCGTAGTGTGTCCTTCTCAGAGTCGGTGAGGCCGATAGAAGCCGGCAGGATCTGGATCGCATCCCTGGGCTGGCTTGCAGTCACCGTTCTCTGGTCGATCACTACTTCGGTGTTTGCCTTGAGCAGATTCACTTCGCCCCGCAGCTTCCTGTTCTCGGCCAACACCGCGCCCATGACGGCGCGAACCGCTGGATCGGGAATCTTGTCCAGAACGGCATACACAGGGTTTTCGCTGACCTTGCGCACCTTGCGGGTAACGCCACCCGTATGGTCGGCCCACGCCTTGATCAGGCCCTTGAAGTCATCGCCGGTCTTGTTGTGGATGGTCGATTTGACCGGACCACCGCGCTCCTGCGCGATCCTTGAGATCGTCGCTACCGAGAAGTCGCTACTGCCGCGCTCGTGCTGCTCTCGGCACACGGCATGAATGATGTCGAGATTCTTGGCCTTGCGCAGCGTTGCGTTGGCCTTGAGTTGTTCCAGCATTTCATCAGGATGCATCGCTGTCTCCATGGGGTGCGGGCAACACACGTTTGGCACGTGCCGCATCAAGGATCTCACAAGCGGGCGTCCCGGCGACCTTCTCGGCGAGCACGTCCCAGGTCTCATCGACAATACCCAGATCGCGCAGCCGGCGCAGGCCTTCCACGTACTCCAGTGCGCCCTTGAGTGAGCCGGTGCGCGCCTGAATGAGTTGCATGACGGCGTTGCCTGCCGCCAGCTGCTGCTTGGGGTTCAGGCGGAAGAAGATTGGCGGCATTTTGTTGAATTCGAGCATGCAATCCAGGAGTTGGCTGCGCCTGAGAACGGGTTTCCTGGCATCGATCTCGGGGTAGATCACGGCGTTCTCGCAGAGAACTTCGATCTGGTGCAACTCCGAAGGGGTCTCGGTGAAGGCCATCTGAATGTCACTCATTTCGCCGACCGCCACCAGTTGCACCCCGTCCTTGTTCGCGTCCTTCATGATCTCCAGCGAACGGGCGATCAGGTAGTGGGTCGCCTGCATGTCGTTGACCAGCTTGCCCATCGCCTCCGCTTCGGCTTCGTAGCGCTGTGAGAGCCGTGCCAGCTCGCGTGTTTCGGTGAACAGCTGCCTATCGCGTTCACAGTCGGCACGCCGATTTTCCATCAGGGTGACTTCTTCGTGCAGCTCGTTATGACGTTCGGAGCGTTCGTGCGCCTCGTAGCTGACGGTGTTGAAGTGTGCCTGCAGGCCGGGCAGGAAGGCGGGACCGGTCAGGAAGAAGCGGCAGCGCACGCAGTTACGCTGCTGCGGGTAGCCGGGGACTGGGGCATAACAATTTTTCTCTTTGGATTTCTCTGTAAGTGGTTCCCCGCCGACATCGCACATGGAACCAGCGACCGGGCAGATGCCCTTGTCCTCGAAGACAAAGGCCGCCGCCGACTTCTGCCCGATGGCGGCGCGCAGGGCATCGACGTTCACGCTGGCAAAGCGCTGGCTGACCTGCTCCATCGTGGCGTCCATCAGGAAACGGCGGTGGTTGGCCTCGTCACTGGCCAGTACGTTGCGCTCGGCCGCATCCAGCACCTCCTTCATGTAGGCGTGCCCGAACTTGGTGTAGTAAAGCGTCATGATGATGCGGGCGTGGCCGGCAATCAGCTTGGAGACCACGGCAATGGGCAACTGCAGGTCCAGCACCAGATAGCTGATCAGGGACACCCGCAGCGCATGCAGAGGGTAGTGCGTAACTATGTAGGAGCCATGATCCACAAACTGGATGAGCGTGCCGTCGTCCAGCGTCTCGCCGCGCTCCAAGCAGCGCTGTCCGAGGTTGGCGAGGAGCAAATACCAGGGGCGGTCGAGCGCGCTCCTTGTCAGCGGCTTTTGCCGGTCGGTCCCTTGAGCCGCCGGATCGCGGAACAGGAAGCAGGCGGCGCCGCGCGCTTCCAGCACCTGGGGGTGGGGCGGGGTGAAGCCGAAGTGCTTGGATTCCAGATCGCGCCACGCGACGGGCATGCTGATGGGGTTGTAACGCTCCTGCCACTGGCGCAGCTTGTCCAGCCAGTACAGCACGGTCTGGTGGGCCCAGGGAATGACATAGCCTTTGGCGTTCTCCGGCTTGTTGATGTCGGCGGTCTTGTTGGTGTTGATGAACAGGCCCGCGCTGGATTCGCTGGCGTTGCGGTGAAAGACGCCGCGCTGGCAAGGACGCGTCGCGCTGCCGGTGGCGAGCGGCGAATCGTTCAGCACGAAGCTGCCGCCTTGCGTACCATGCTGGTAGCGCCAGGTATCGGCTTCACCGGAGTCCAGCATGCGCACCTGAAACGTGCGCAGCGGTAGTTCCAGCTTCACGTAAAGCGCCACGGTGCGTACCGGCGACCAGAGTTCGGTCAAGCGGGGCGGGAATTTAAGTTTTTTCTGCTCATAGGCGCTCGTATCGCGCTCGCGCCACACACAGTCCGGGTCGTCGCGGTTAATGACTTGCGGAGCCACCACGAACCACTCCCCACCCGACATGCCACCCTCCATCGCCTGCTGCGCCCAGACCCAGTCGCGGAAATGCGGGCCCTCGGCCAGCATCGTGCGCAGTTCCTTGATGTAACGGATCGAGAGCGAGGATTTGGTGGTTTCCGTGGGGACGTCGACTCCGGACCTGGACAGTCGCACCACGGGATTGTGCAGTTCGTGCGGCACGATCCGATGGCCGTGATCATCCTCGATCGAGAGCTTTTCGAGAAGTACCCAGTCGATGAAATCTACGACGATGTTGTTGTATGCAATGACTTCGGTGCTTAACGAACCGACGGACCCTTTCGCTTTGGCCTTGAGCAGCACTTCGCTGCAGTTCGGTTTGGGGGTGCTACGGGTCAGAAACACCATGGGATGGCGCGGCAGATCGCAAGCCAGGATGTACTGCAGCAGAAACTTGTCGAGTGCGATGCGGCGGAGGGACACGGCTGACTTCTGTGCGGCCAGCCACTCGGCGGCGAGCTCCTGCCAATGCAGCGTGCGCGGATCAAGGCACAGCACATGCGCAAACGTGAGGTCCGATTCCTTGCCGGTATTCTTGGTCTGAATACGATGAAAGGGATTTTTCAGGTGGGCGGACACCACCTGATGGCCGTCGGCATCGGGCTGCGCCAATTTCGTGCGCAGCACCCAGTCGACGAAGTCACTAATAGAGTCGTTCTGATCCTTTCCTGTTTTTTCGGCTTGCCTGTCAAGTTCCAGCGTCGCCCACAGGTCGGGCAGGCGGGTGCCGGGGTCAAACAAGGTTGCGGGGCGCTTGTCCATTGACAGCTCGTGAAGATAGCGCACAAAGAACGCGGAAAGTGCAGCGGCCTTGCTGGATGAGGGTTTCTGCTGCGCATACCACTCGGCGACCAGCAACCGCCAGTCCTCGAAGGCCGGATCGAGCTCCAGCAGGAAGCGGAACCCGGGGTCGAAGTTATGGACGGTTTTCTTGCCTCTGGCCATCTCAATTTCTCCACAAAAGTTTCGGGTTCGGGCCGCTCATCAGTCCCAGCGGGTCGACGTCCTTGAAGCCATAGCGCAGCAGGTCGGGCGGCGGCAGCGGCGTGCCGGCTTTCTCACGCTCGGCAGCGGCCTCCAGTGCCCGGACCAGCCTGGCCCGATCCGGCTCGGTATAGGCCACCTGCGATTCAAGCGACTTGTGGTGCAGCGCCTTCTTGAGGTAAATCGGACCAACCTTGACATCGGCAAGCGCCTGTCCGTAGGCATGGCGATGTGCGTGCGGCGAGGTGCCCAGGGCTTTGGCAGCCTGCAGCCCAATGCGCTCCACGGCGCTCCGATGCTGACGCTCGAACGAGTCGATGGCATAGGGTTTGCCTGCCTTGGTCACAAAGGCGAACGGATGGTCACAGGCCAGTTGCGCCCGCTGCGCCATGTACAGAAACCATAGCTTCCAGTACAACTCACCCGCCCATTGAGGAAACCAATTGACATACATGAAGTGTCCATTGGAGTCGAGCGCGTTGCCTTTCCAGCCGGCGTGCCACTGATCGCTGCTGGCGTATTCATCGCGTGGCCGCATCGCATACTTGCCGCTCAGGTAGGCCATACGATTGCAGCTGGTGGGTTTGCCCTTGGCATCCCGCCAATCGGGTGGCGCTGTACCCAGACTCGGATGGTAGATGCGCACCAGGGCCCGATCCGGATGGATGGGATCGGGAACCACGTCGTGCACATAGAGATGAAAGGGTTCGGACATGCGCAGGCCGCCGTAATGCATCAGGAGTGTGATCAGGATGTCGCGCAGGTTCAGCCGTTCCTCCAGTCGCGGACTTTTGCGCTTGCCCGGCACAATGAAGCCCTTGAACAGCAGATCGTGGATGCGATCCTCGGGAAACTTCTTGACCGGCTCATGGTCGATGACGGGCGTGCGTTTGAGCAGTGCATTGCGGGCGCGGGTCATGGCGAGCGAGGCGGTTTCCCGATCTCAGGTGTGCGCCAGAAAGGCGCGGTCACGTTTCTGGTGCCAGGCCGCCCAGGCCAGCATTTCTTCGCAGCGCGTGGCCTGGCGCCACGGGTTCAGCGGCCTGGTTCCCTGGGTTCGGGCCATCCAGTCCGAGAACGCCGAGATACCTTGCACCAAGGGCCGCACGACCGCCGGGTTGCGTCCCTGCCAGTAGAGCCCACTGGGATCGGTGCCATCCTTGCCCACGGTGCCCGTGTAGAGACGCTGCACAAACGCTTCGAACAAGTCCTTGGGGTCGTCGAAACAGTCATGGTTGGCCGCCATGTAGTCGATCAGTAGGCCAACCGCCTGCGTGACCTTGAGCATCCACGCATGGCTGCGCACATGCACATGCGCCAACAGGTAGTCGACCAGCGGCTGCAAGGGGCCGTGCTCGGTCACGATGATGGGGATTTCCGTGACCACACCGGTGTTGTCGCGATGCACCTTGCCGCGAATCGTGGTGTGCTGCATCAGTTCATCCGCTCGAACTGCTCATGCAGCAACGCGCCTAACGTGACATGACTGCGATCCGAATGGTGTGGCGCTCTTACGGCTGTTTTGGCCGCTTTCATGTCGTCCATCAGAACTACCTGTTGCTTTGCCCGCGTCGCGGCGGTGTGCATCTTTGACGCGCGGGTTCCTGAGTAGCACCGATTTGGCTAATCCGCAGTCACGGGCAATTTCCTGCTGTGACAGTTGCCCCCTGCATCACCATCTCGCCGAAATCATCGTCGGCTTTGCTGACCACCCATGATAGGACGATGGCGAGGTTCTGTTCGGAGCGAAGTTGGCCGATCATTCGATTAGTAACTGATCTACTATTAGTTTTAATAGTACACAGTAGCTAATTGTTTGCAAGACAAAAAAATGCCACTTTTGGATTGGATAGTTGCATTTTTGGGTGCTAATAGTAGTGACTAGCTACACCATATAAGCTAGCGGCTGCATGTCTATTCAGTACCTAGTACATGGATCGCGGGTCGAGCCCGCGATGACTCTTCACCTGCGCCAACAATACTCACGCGCTGCGCAAGTTGGTGAGCATGCGAAGGCCAAAGCGTCGCCGAGTCCGGTCCCAAGGGGTGAAGCGCCGAATTTGAAACATGTCGTCCGCCCCGCCTGAGGCGCCCCACTGAGTGCTGACGGCGGCATCAAAGCCCAAGCTGCGCACTACGTCAACGGTCTGCGGTGAGTAGTCTTCACTCGGTTTGCCATTTGGGTAGGCAAACAGACCGACGGATTCACCCAACAGCTGCTCAAGATAGGTCTTACTTACCCCTATCTCCTGCCGGGCCTGTTCGTCGGTGAGGCGGGCCAAAATGGGGTGCGACACGGTATGCGCGCCAATTTGCATGCCAGCTTGGCGCACGGCTTTAACCTCTTGCGAGCTCATCATCAGATCTTGGGAGAGCTTGATCCCAGCCAACTGCGCCAGTTGTTCGGTGATGGCGATGCGCTCGGCAACTGGTCGGTACTTGATATGACCGATCAGGGCTGAAATGGCGCCTTGTTTTTCAGCAATGGAAGCGATTGGATATCGGCCCAGCCCCAGTGCAGAAGTGTCCAGCGCGGCCGCCGTGCTGCCACGAACGGTCTCAATGAGGGTGTCGTTCCACATGCGCCCACCATCCAAAAAACCAGTGGCAATGAAGAACGTAGCAGTCAACCCATGGCCCTGCAAAATGGGCAAGGCGACATGAAAGTTGTCGGCATAGCCATCATCAAAAGTGATGCAGGCGGCACGGGCTGGGAGTGTGCCCGCCCTCATGTGAGCAATGGCCTGATCCAGCGGCAAGACGTTAAACCAGGACTTGAGCCAGCCACAAACCTCATTGAATCGCCGTGCATGCATCTCGTCAGGGAAAAGCGGATCAAGCACTGACAAGACCCGGTGAAAGATCAGGATCGACAGGCGCGCTTTTTGACCCGCGGGGGAATACCAATGCAAAATCTGCTTCAACATTGGTCAAACCGGTTTGATGGGTGTCGCCAAACCGGGAATGGCCCTCCAACTCGGCGCATGAAGGGGCTCCGTGAGCCAGCTTTTCTTTTCAACCCAAACCCGTGTCAACACCACCATGACCATGATGGTGTAGGGCAAGTCGAAATACGACAAGCTCAAAAAGGCACCGCCCACGGCATACCCGACCAGCGACACTTGGCACATTGCACCCAGGTCGGCCGTCCATTTAACCTCAGGCAACAAGTCTTTTTGATTGCGCAGCCAGCCCGCTAAGCGCCAAGTAGATAACCAAATACCTAAGAATAGGGCTAGCCCCACAAACCCATGGTTGCCCATCACTTGAAAATAGATACTGTGAGCTGCAAGCACAATATTTGGGTATGGAGAAAACCTGGCAAACAATTCCGGAACGGCTGCATTGAAGCCCACGCCAGCAGGATAGTGCCAAGCTATACCCCAAGCGTTCCACCAAGCACTAATGCGGCCCATGGCCGAACTGTCGTCCTCATAGGTCTGGATAGTGGACATTCGAGCTGACCACTGGTCCGGCATAAATATCACCAAGGGAACCGCTACAGCAACTAACAAAAAACCCATGCGCAGCTTATTTTTTCCACGCCACCAAAAGGTTAGGACCATGGCGACAATCGCCAAAAGCGCCCCTCGAGATTGCGAGCCAAGTGCTGATGCGGCGCACAACAGCATGGCAGCGGTGAGGCTTAGCTTCCCGAACCAGTGCCGAATTTGCATCTGAAGAAAGCGCAATAGCGGAATTGTCATAACCAACGCAAGCGCAAACTCGTTGTTATCCTCAATAAACGAGCCGGGCGGCCCATAAACATGAAAGCCACCGCCGGACATCAAGGTAAAAATGCCCCCCTTGATCCCCAAAAGCGCCAAAGAACCCGTGGCCACCCAAGCCAGAGAAATTATGTGCTGCTTGCTTTTCAGCGCCATCAGGGCCACCAAAATCATGCCGTCAATCTTCATTACCTTTTTCCATTGCTCAAAATCTCCGACCGGATTCAGGCCCGCCGCCCATGACAGGGTGATCCAAAGCATGAACAGCGCGAGCCAGGTTACTGGGCTCGCCTTGAAGGGGGATTCCCTCTCGTTCGTCATCAGCAAGCCCAGCACGACACTTGCCACCGCAACCGCCGCCAGCGGCGCACTGTAAGCCACACCATAGGTGTATCGGTGTGGGTTCATGATGCTGAGCCACGTCCACAGCATGATGCCGATCCAGGGGCGACGCAGCGCAGCCAGTGCGCCGGCCATCACGATGGAAATAACGAGAATGTCACGCATAGCTGATGATGTATCTGAACTTGCCAGATTTCTCGGCAGGGATGTTGTCTACGAGCTTAACGACCACTGACACCTCAGCACCCAGGCGCTGCTTGAATCCGCTGATGATTTGCGCGGCGCCGTCTGACGAAAAATATTCATCAGTCGTCAGCAACACTCGGGTGAGTGCCAGTGTTTCCTGAATGACCTTGAACGCTTTTACACCAGGCATGTCACGCAGGATGTAGATAAGTGACAGGCCGTGCATGACCGTACCGTCTGCGGCCACCACGAAGTCAGTGCTGCGCCCCTGGATATCTTCCAGCAGCGGCAAACCACGTCCACAACTACAGGGGCTTGCGCCCAGCACGCCAATATCGCCCGTGCGGTAACGGATGAAAGGATAGTCATTGGTGGACAGGTGGGTGACGACGATTTCTCCGGCGACACCCGGTGGCTGCACTTGCCCGGCTTCGTTGATAATTTCCACCACGATGTCATCGGCAGTCAGATGCATGCCCCCAGCTGGGCATTCGTGGGCAATAAACCCGGCGTCTCGCCCGCCATAGCCGTTGGCCACCCTGCAGCCAAACACCTGGCTGATGGTGCTGCGCTGCTCGTCGTACAGGCGCTCGGAGGTAACAAAGGCCACCTTGATGCCCAAGTCTGTCATGTTCACACCCCGTTTTTTAGCATGACGGGCGATGTGGGTCAGGGCAGAGGGGTAGCCAAACAACATGGAGGGCTTGATGCTGCGAATGGTGACAATGAACTGGTCGAGTTTGGCCTCAGACATCTCAAACGCGGACAGCAACTGGGTACGAAGCAGTTTGTCGCGCCAGCGCTTGAGACGGTCTTGCTTGCCTAACTCGATAGGCGAGCCCCAGACCACAATTTCTGGGTCCCCAATGTCAACATCCCACCAGCGGGTGGCGCGCCATTTGGCGGCTACGTCATGACTGAGGCGTTTTTTGCCGATGAAAAAGACCAGAGGTTCACCGGACGAACCGCCGGTGTTGAAGCGCGCCAAGTCCTGTGCTTGGGCGTGCCTGAGCGCGTCGGTATTGGCACGGATGACGGGTTTGGTAAGAAACGGCAGGTGCTGCAGATCGGCGGTGCTTTGGATACTGGCGGCATCGAAGCCAAGCCGGGCGAACAAATCACGGTAATACGGCACATGGGCCGCCACGTCTTGCAGCAGATCGCGCAGCCGCTGCAACTGGAACGCCGCGATGCGATCAGCCGGCCACCACTGGACCTCTTCCATCTGGCGCCGCAGGGCCACCGTGTTGTGGCGCTTGAGGCGCTCATGCATAGGAAACAATAACCTTGAGACTAACGACGTATACAAAGCCATGTCAGATCCGGTTGGTCAGCGTGTTGGCGCGATGGCCTGCCTGTAAACCCTGGCAAGCACGGGCTGGACAGAAAACCAAGTGTAGCGTTGTGCCTCTTGCAGTCCCGCCTGTGCGCGTTGCTGCCAGAGCGCCTCGTCTGACAACAGGGCCACGCATGCCTCAGCCATGGCTGCCGGGTCTGCAGGTGGCACCAGGGAAGCGGTCACCCCGTGCTGCGCCAGGTGGGGAATGCCGCCCACATTGGTGCTAATCACGGGCACGCCGCTGGCCCAGGCTTCCAGCATGGAGTTGGGCATGTTGTCGGCCAGGCTTGGGTTAAGCATGAGGTCTGCAGTGCGGTAGAGCGTGGCCATCGCATCGCGCTCAAGGCGGCCTGTGAATTGCACGGCATCCGTCAGCCCCATCTCCTTTACAGACTGGCGCAGGCTTTGCTCATCGGGGCCGCTACCGGCAATGGTCAGGCGGGCTTGCGGAAAGCGTACCCTCACCGTCTGAAATGCCCTGATGGCGGTCAGGTTGTCATACAGGGGCTCCAGGTTTCGCGCGACAAGCAAATGAGCAGCACCCGCGCCAACCCGGTCACGGGGACGAAAACGGCTGAGGTCGATGATGTTAGGAACAATACCGGCGGGCATGCCAAACCGGGCAAAGACACCCTGCAAGAAACCCGACGGCACCACTAAGGCGCGGGTCTGGCGCATGGTGAAGCGAACCAAAGCCCCGGCGCGCTGCAGAAACTCGGCCGCCTCGCCACCCCGGTAGTTCACAACCGCAGCGATGCCGCGACTGCGTGCTACCCAGACTGCAGGGGCGGCAAACAAATGCCACGACCAGCCTGAGTTGGCCATGATGTGAAAGATATCCACCTGCCCCGCCGTGCGGCAAAGCGCCGCCAGATAAGGGACCAGTCTGAACACGGAGCGCAGCACCGGCACGCGGGCAACCCAGTGTGGCCGATACGGGGCATTGACCTGCACGGTCGTCACGGTGGCACCCGCTGCGGTCAACAACTCGGCCAGTTGCCGGGTCTGGTTGGCCATGCCGCCTGAGGGTGGCGGTAACGGACCGATCAGGCCGATGCGCAGTCCAGATAGGCCGGGCAATGTCATACCGTTTCCGCCAACGAAGCATAGACCCTGGCATAATTGGACACGCTGGCAGTCCAGTTGCGTTCGTCCTCAACAAATTGACGCCCTGCTTCGCGCATGGCTGGCCAGCGCTCTCGATCCGCTAAAAGACTGACCACGGCTTGCGTGAGCGCCCCAGTACTTCCTGCCTTAAACAGCATGCCGGTCTCGCCATGGCGAATCAGCTCCTTGTGGCCACCGACGTCAGACGCGACCAGTATACGGCCCTGGGCCATGGCCTCCAGCGGCTTGAGCGGTGTGACCAGTTCGGTCAGGCGCATGGAATGACGCGGGTAGGCCAGCACGTCCACCAGGTCGTAATAACGCTGCACCTCAGCATGCGGCACGCGGCCTGCAAAGACTACTTTGTCTGCCACACCCAGGCGCTGCGCCTGGGCCTTGAGGGCTGCGTCTTGCGGACCACCGCCAACCAGAAGCACGCGCACCTCCGGCCGCTGGCGCAGGATGCCGGGCAAGGCGTCCAGCAGCAGGTCCAGTCCTTCGTAGGCGTAAAACGAACCGATAAAACCGATCACACTGGCGCCATCCAGGCCAAGCCGGGTTTTGAGCGCGGCATCGGGCTGGCCACCGGGCTCAAACGAATCGATGTCAACCGCATTGGGGATGACGGTGACTCTGGCGGCGGGGATGCCGCGGGCCACGATGTCGCTGCGCAGGCCTTCGCAAATGGTGAACACATGCTGGGCGCGCTTAAGCGCCCGGGTTTCAAGCCAGCGGGTCAGGCCATAACGAAAACTACCCTCGGAGGTGGTGCCGTGGTCCACTGCAGCATCTTCCCAAAAGGCGCGCACTTCATACACCACCGGAATTCCGAGGCGCTTGCCTACGCGCAGCGCAGGCAAGACGTTCAGCACCGGGGAATGGGCGTGAATGATGTCGGGCCGTAGCTGCCCGGCCACCTGCAGCAGGCGATGCTCCAGCTGGCGCATAAGGGCAAACTCACCGACGCCGGGCAGTGGGCTGGCGGGCACGGCCGGGGTACGGTAAAAATTCCAGCCATCGACATCTTCCTCCAGCACCTCGCAATTGATTTGCTTGGGGCTGGTGAGGTGATGGGTGTCCCAACCCAGCTTGCGCTGCTCGCGCAAAATCGAAAGCGTGCGAAAGGTGTAGCCGCTGTGCAGCGGGATGGAGTGATCCAGCACATGGAGTATGCGCAGGCTCATGAGGTGCTCTCCGCGACTTCAGCGCCAGACGTCACTGCCACGGGCACGTCCACCACTTGGCGCAAGAAAGCTTCAAACATCAGCAGCGTCCACAACGGCGCGCTATAGTCGCTGGCACCAGACTGGTGGGCGTCTACCAAATGCCGCAAATAGGTGGGATTAAACCAGCCAGTGGAAGCCAGCCGGTCGCCCAGCACTGCGTCGCGCACGCGCTGCTTCAGGGGGCCGCGAAACCAGCGAGCCAGAGGCACAGCAAACCCCATTTTTGGCCGGTACAGCACATCGTTCGGCAGGTAGGGCTCCATCGACTTTTTGAAGATGTACTTGCCCTCCTGGCCATTAATTTTGTGACTGGATGGCAAGGTGGCGAGCCACTCGACCAGTTCATGGTCCATGAGCGGTTCACGCACTTCGAGGGAATGCGCCATACTGGCTCGGTCGACCTTGGTATTGATGTCGCCGACCAGATAGGTTTTAAGGTCCAGGTACTGAATGAGGGCCAGCGGGTCGTCGGTGCCCGCCTGAGCAGCGTGGCCATTGAAGACCTCTTGGGCACTGTAGCCTGCTAGGTTGGTTTTGAAGCTTTGGCTGAACAGTGCCTCACGCATGGGGCCGCGCAAGATGGAAACGGTGTGAAAGTAGGCCTCGACCGAACTGCGGGCCAGCCCCTCAAACGTGGTCTTGGCGCGAAACATGCGCGGCGCCCAATCGGCCTTGGGGTAGAGCTTGCCCAGCGTGCCAAACAGCGAGCCACGCATCCCCTGGGGCAGCGCGGAGCGCATGCGCTCTTCCATCAGGTGCATGCGATAGCGCCGATAGCCACCGAGAGACTCGTCGCCACCATCGCCAGACAACGCCACGGTAACGTGCTTGCGTGCTAGCTGGCAGACCCGATACGTGGGAATGGCCGAGCTGTCGGCGTAGGGCTCATCGTAAAGGCGGGCCAAGGTATCGATAAGATCAAAGTCGTCACTCTTGACAATTTCAAGACGATGGTTGGTGTGATAGCGATCAGCTACCTTCTGCGCAAACTCGGACTCATTGAAGGCCGGATCGTCAAAGCCAATGGAACAGGTGTTGACTGGCTCTTGGGACAATCCGGCCATGACTGCAACGACGGCGCTACTATCCACCCCGCCCGACAGAAAGGCACCGAGAGGCACTTCTGCAATCATGCGCAACCGCACGGACTCCTGTATGCGCTGGACCAGTTCAGCCTGGGCATCGGCCTCCGATATCGGGTTATCCAGACTGAAGTTGACGTCCCAGTACGCCACCGGATCTCCCATCGGCTGGCCACGCCGAATGGCGAGGGAGTGCGCCGGCGGCAGCTTTTTGGCCTGTTTAAAAATGCTTCTGGGCTCCGCCACGTAGCCCAACGCGAAATATTCCTCCACGGCCAGCGGATCAATGTCGCGACGCAGCTCACCATGAGCCAGGATAGACTTGAGTTCCGAGCCAAACAGCAGCATGCCGTTGTCCAGCAGCGCGTAATACATGGGCTTGACGCCCAGCCGGTCACGCGCAATGAAGAACGTTTGCTGGTTGCGGTCCCATAGCGCAAATGCGAACATGCCGCGAAAGCGCTTGACGCAATTGGCACCCCAAGATTCCCAGGCGTGGACGATGACTTCGGTGTCGCTCTTGGTGTGAAACACATGGCCCAGCGCCTGCAGTTCGGGAATAAGTTGCTGGTAGTTGTAAATTTCGCCGTTGAAAACCACCACGACCGAGCCGTCTTCGTTGAATAGTGGCTGCTGGCCGGTGGCAATGTCGATGATGGACAGGCGACGATGGCCCAGGCCAACGCCCGGCTCAAGGTGCAGACTGCCTTCGTCGGGGCCGCGATGCAGCTGGGAATCGTTCATGCGCTGCAGCACGGCAGTGCTGATCTCGCTGCCGGAACGAGTGTCAAAAATGCCAGTAATGCCACACATATTGTTTATTGATTTTTCTGGGTGAGATGTATGCGACGCAGCTGCTGGTCGTACACACGCTGATAAGTGGACACCATGGCCTGCATACTAAACGTAGCCAGCACACGCTGGCGACCCGCCTGGCCCATATTGCGCGCGCGCTCAGGAGTGGAAGCGAGCTCCACCAGCCGAAGTGCCATAGCCTGCGAGTGGGCGGGGGGAACGATATAACCGGTTTGCCCCTGGGCCACCAGGTCCGCATTGCCACCGACTGCGGTGGCAACGACTGGCAAAGCGCTGGCCATGGCCTCCAGAATCGTGTTGGAGATACCTTCAGCCAGCGAGGGCAAAGCAAAGACATGCAGGCCACGCAAGATGTCGGCCACATCGCTGCGCTCGCCCGGCAGCCAGGCGAGCGCACCCAGTCCCGCGGCGTCTAGCACCGCTTGCGCTTGCGCACGCAACGGCCCCTCCCCCACCATTACCAGGCGCATGTGTAGCCGGAGTTTGGGAGCCAGGACGATGGCTTGTACAAATGCGTGCGCCAGCATGACCTGATCTTTCACCGTTTGCATGCGCCCCACCGTGCCCACCAGCCAGTGTTGCACCGGATTGAATGGGCAACCAGAAATGGGGCGCGGCCCATGGGGTGCGGGGCTGAAACGATCGGTGTCGACACCGTTGTAGACTTGAGTGATTTGGTCGGGAGAAACATGCACCTTGTCCACTAGGTAGTCGGCTAAATCGCGCGACAGGGCCATGTAGTGATGAAAGAATGGTCTGTAAAAACGGCGTACGCGTTGGTAGGTGAGGTTGCTGCCATCGAGATCGCCCACATCACGTCCGTGTTCCCCGTGTATGCGCACAGGCACACCGGCCGCCCAGGCTGGGGCCTGCACTTCAAGCGCAGCGAGGTTGCGGCTGTGCACTATTTGCGGGCGCAACTGGCGGAACAGCTTGTACAG
Source organism: uncultured beta proteobacterium (assembly GCA_963793855.1). Taxonomy (GTDB): domain Bacteria; phylum Pseudomonadota; class Gammaproteobacteria; order Burkholderiales; family Burkholderiaceae_C; genus Polaromonas. Next base: position 1,851,904 of record CAWCBL010000004.1, on the reverse strand, counting down.
TTTTGGGTACTGCCAGACGCCGTGGCCTGGCGGCTTGCGCAGCGAGATGAACTCAACATCGCTGCGCTGGATACGCTGCCGGAACTCAGTCACCTCGGTCAGGGCCAGCACAGCATGCCGATAAGCGTCGGGGGGCATGTGGTTAATGAGGTTGACAATGCCATTCTCCAGACCGCCGGTGTCGAAGCGGTACATAACATGAAGCACAAGTGGACGATTGTCACCTTGCATACACAGCCCTTATAGATCGCATTGCCCTTAGAGGCGCCAGAGTTTGTAGCCAGCGCCTTGAATGGCGCCGCGATCAAAAGATGCCTTAACGTCAATGAACGCCCCCCCCTTGACCAGTTTTTTTGCAAAATCATCCATGGTCAGCGCAGAGAATTCGTTATGGGCCACGGCAGCCACGATGGCGTCGGCCCGGGGCAGATCAGCCCAAGGCAACAGAGATACACCGTATTCATGCATGGCTTCATCCGACTTGGCCAGTGGATCAGTCACGAACACTTCTACGCCATAGGTCTTGAGCTCATTGATGATGTCGATCACTTTGGAGTTGCGCAAGTCGCCACAATTCTCCTTGAAGGTGAGCCCGAGCACGTTGACCTTGGCGCCTTTGATGTAGCTGCCGGTCGCTATCATGTGTTTGATGGTCTGCTCTGCAATGAACTTGCCCATGCCGTCATTGATACGACGGCCGGCCAAAATAACCTGCGGGTTGTAGCCCAACATCTCAGCCTTGTGAGTCAGGTAGTAGGGGTCAACGCCGATGCAATGGCCGCCCACCAGGCCCGGCTTGAATTTCAAGAAATTCCATTTGGTTCCAGCGGCTTCGAGCACCTCGGAAGTGTCGATTCCGAGCTTGTCGAAAATGATGGATAGCTCGTTCATCAAGGAAATATTCAGATCCCGCTGAGTGTTTTCGATGACCTTGGCAGCCTCCGCGGCCTTGATGCTGGAAGCACGGTGCACGCCAGGAACGATGATAGTCTCATACAGCTTGGCTACCTTGTCCAGTGTCTCGGGGGTATCGCCCGACACAATTTTGAGAATTTTAGTGAGAGTGTGCTCCTTGTCACCAGGGTTGATTCGCTCAGGCGAATAACCGACAAAAAAGTCTTGTTTCCACTTCAGGCCAGACTCACGCTCTAGAACGGGAATGCAAACTTCTTCCGTCGCACCTGGGTATACAGTGGATTCATAAACCACAATGACGCCCTTTTTCATGTACCGACCCGCGCTGGTGCTGGATCCGATGAGGGGACGAAAATCCGGAATATGCGCGCCGTCCACCGGGGTTGGCACGGCGACAACTATGACGTCTGCCTCGCCCAGCAGGCTTGGGTCTGCCGTGTAGACCGCATGGGGTGAAGACCTCATTTCTTCGTCTGACAATTCACGGGAGGGGTCAACGCCTTTCAGGCAAGACTCCACCTTGGATACGGCAATGTCAAACCCGATGGTGCGAAAGTTTTTTCCGAACTCCAGCACCAGCGGCAGACCTACATACCCCAAACCGATCACAGCAACTACAGTCATTTTTTAGATCTCCATGGAATTTATAAAATCATTGATGCTGCATCTTGAGCAACAGCTCATCGATCGCTGCGTAGTTGGCCGAGAAAAAGGACTCCAGCACGGCTTCAGCGCCCCCAGCCTGGTCTCTCGGGGTGTAGACAATGACGACTGCAGAGTTGTCACCACGCCCCATCAAGCGATAGAACGCACCATAGGCTTTGGCAAGGTATTCACTGGAGGTTAATGTGCCGTTTATCCAATAGATTTGCCAGACAACCAAGCGGCTTTTGTTGGCTTGTTCAGCCAAAGCAACGCCACGCAATTCGGCCGAGCGCACAACAACTGATTTTCCGTCAATGGTCACTTCGCGCCCAGCAACGGCCACCTGAGCCCACTGGGGGTCATTGCTGACCACCAACGCGTTGCTGGAGCTGATCAATTTGCGGGTGTAATTCTGGTGGCGGTAATAGCCCAAATACAGCCCCACTGGTCGACCCTGACTGACATAGGTGCTATTGATTTCGGCGGATGGGTTTTGAAACGCTGGCTTGAAGTCGGCAGTAAAAGGAGCAACGGCCCGCCACTCGGACGCCAACGCCGCAGGCGCAGTTAGTGAGGCAGGTCTAGTGCTAGCGCTAGCGCTTTCGCCTTGGTCCATCGCCCACAGGGCGATCTGGGGCAAGGCAATCACTACCGCAAAGCAGCCCGTGGTTATCCACAGTCTCGCTGCGCTTACGATCTGCGGTTGCGCTGAGCGGCCTGACGCGCTCAGGTTCAACATTTTTTCAGGTTCTGACCAGCGAGCCCCGACGATGAACATCAGCATGATGACGATACCAAAAAAGACCCAGCCATAAATCAAATGGTCAACGCCGGTTGCGATTCTGTTGCCCGAAAAGTGCCCCAACATGACGATCATGTAGGCGCGCAACCAGTTGGCAACGATGGGAACCAGAATGGAAACTATGACGAACAAAATGCGGCGCTTGGTGGAGTGGTAGTTCAGGTACGAAAAGAGAGTACCCACAGTGATCGAAGCAATGAGGTAACGCACGCCGCTGCAAGCCTCAACCACGGACCAGTTACCGGACGGAATGACAAACTGCAGCCCTTCCCGATAAACAGGGACTCCGCTCAGGCGCAAGGCGAAAACCGTAAAATCTGCGGTCCATGCCATAAGCTGCGGCATGACAAACTCGCCAATGGGTACTGCAAAAAAAAGAAAGCCCAGCGGAAAGATGATCAGGCGAGCAACCGACATCCCCATGACCGCAGGCACGGTTAAGACCAGCAGTGCCACGAAAGCCAGCTGGGTAACTGCATTGACAGCCGTCAACTCGCCCAGCAGCCAGACCAGGGCGGCGCCAGCGACAGGCAGAAGGGGCCAAAGTTCCGCCTGTAGTGGCTGCACTGTAATGACTTTGCGCTGGCGCCAGATGAGCCAGAATACAATGGGGGGCACCAGAAAACCATGGGTGAAAGTTTCAGACCGCTCCCAGATTGTCACCATGGCGCTGGCGGTATCGCGGTACAGGAATAGCGTCCAAACTAACAGCAAGATGAGCGGTGGAAATGCCTGACGCCATGGCTGCGTCAACTGGGAACTTCTCTTGAGCGCGTACTGACCGGCAATCGAACTCATACGATCTCTCGTGCAAGCGTTTTGATATCCAGATGACGGTCTATTCCATCCAAATGGGCGTCCCAGCTATAGCTTTTAACTACCCGAAGTCTGCCTGACTGCCCCACAGCCGCAGCCAGGGCGGGTGCTTTCAGCAATGCATCAATCTCGCGAACAAAGTCGTAACTCTCTGCTGCGGAGATCAGTTCTTCGCCACTCCGGGCGTCGATAGCTTGCACGCATGAATGAGAAGCCACGACGGGCCGGGCCATGGCCATGGCCTCCAGAATTTTATTTTGAATGCCACGAGCCACCCGCAACGGCGCCACCACAAGCGCTGCATGCTGCAAGTAGGGACGGACATCTGGCACGGTGCCGGTGACCACCACCCCGTCGGACGCCAAGGCCAAAACGGATGGCGGTGGACTGCGGCCGACGATATAAAAGCGTAGCTGGGGCCAAGCTTTTCGCAATGCGGGCAGGATGTCGCTGACAAACCAGCTAACGGCGTCTATGTTGGGCCAATAGTCCATGGCGCCTGTGAACACTACCGGAATCTGATCTCGCTTTAACGGATCACCCACAAAGGGTGAGGCCCGGGCGGGGTCAGGCGAGAAATAATCGGCATCAACGCCGTTGCCCATGGATTCGACCTTGTCGGCACATTCGGGCGCCATTTTTTGAAACAGAGCTGTTTCGTTGTCAGTGACGAAAAATGAGCGTTGCGAGCGCGTCGCCACAGCACGCTCGTAGGCAAGCAGCCGCTCGCCCTCCCGCCGGTATAGCCATGACAGCGGCCACCAGTGGTTAACCGAATACTGCATCCACTTGGCGGAGTCGACATCCACAAAATCGATCAGCATGAGTGGCTTGGCGACGTCAGGCATATCTTCAAGATACTGTGCCATCACTGATGAAAAAACTACCGCAGCGTCAATTTTGTGCTCAGCCAGTGTCTGCTTGACCCATGCCTGGAGGCCCGCATCCTGGTAGTAACGCAAACTCAAGGCCTGATGCGTCAACAATCCGGTGAGGCTGCGCAGCTTAGCCATACGGGGGTGAAGCCGCACGACATGCAGATCAGGACATATCGACCGCACCGTATCTATGTAGGCCTCGTCGTCGGGGTCATCCACAAAGGTACCCAGGAAAACACGGTGTTGGGCAGTCAGGTGTTTGAGCAAATGGTAAGACCGGACCTTGTCACCCTTGTTGGGCGGAAAAGGCAGCCGGTGCACCAAGTAAAGCAGATTGCTCATAGTGAAGTTAGCCGAGGTTGCGCACAACAAAGGGGCCCAGCCAGTTGGCCAGGCCAAGCGGCATGCGACGCCAAGCAGTGATCATGAGTCTGAACTTTGCATTGTTCGGGTTGTTCTGCGGTATGGCGTCGCGCTTGTAAAGGCAATACTCGTAGTGCAGCGGTTTTGGCTCAAAGCCCCAATTCTTTTTGAACGCATAGGGGCCGGTGCCCTGCTTGCTACGGCCATAGTCGAACACCCGTAGGCCCCGGGCACAGGCACGGCGCATGAGTTCCCAGTATTTGAAATCGTTGGCTGCCAGATCGCGGGCTGGCTCAAAGTCGCCGGCGTAGTAAGGCAAGACCTCGTCACGAAAGTAAAAGCTGATGACGCTACTCAATGGACGACCATCAGGCGCCACGACAGTGAGGACTTCGCAGTCTGCTCCAAATTCCGTCTGCAATGCCTTGAAGTATTTTTTTGGCATGGCCGGAGTTCCGTGGCGATGCACGTTGTCGGCAAAAAGCGCAAAGAACCGGTCAACGGTGCTGTCAATCTCACTCACCAAGCCGTTCTTGATGCCTTTGCGGACCATGGCTCGCTGCTTGCGCGGAATGGCCAGTAGATTTGCTTCTTCATCCGGCAGGATTTCCTTGCGGAAGGTGACGTACAAGTCTTGAGTCGGCCAGTCGGCGTGGCGCAGATTGACGTTACGCAGCTCAAGGTGCGCCACGCCCAAGCGCCGGGCAATCTGCTGGGCTTCAAGCTCCAGCGCATCGGCGGCTGGGGTGCTGATCGCTGCCACCCCTCCGTAGACGGCAAACGGCAGGCTGGTCAGCGAGTTGCCAAAGAGCCAGCTGTTGACATGACCCAAAGGCAGAACGCCCTGGATACGGCCATGTGCTTCAGCATAAAGAAAATAGGTGTCATGGCGAAAAACATCACGCACAATTTTTTGCCAACCAGCACGATGAAAAAATGTTGCGTCCGGACACGCCAGAACAAACTCGTCCCACAGCGCTGCGGTAGCGGAGTCCTGCGATGCCAAGCGCTTTACGGTCAGCATGGAATGCTCAGGCAACAGCGACATGTTTGGCAAATCTGTCCAAGAAAATATAGTCCATACGTCCCCACTTGAAATCACGCAACAGCTGGTTCAAACGGCCCTCCATGCGATCAATATTGACGTAATGCCGAAAGCGCGTTTTTCTGCTGATACCCGCAATGCGGGGCTGCTCAGTGTCAATCTCCCAGGGATGAAAATAGAAAATTCCGGGCTCACGGTCGTCAGTATTCACTCGATTGAGCATCCAGCGCGACAGCGCGTAGGGCAATAATCTGAAGTACCCTCCCCCGCTGGAGGGTAAGTTACGATTTAACACCCGTAAAGTCGTGATCGGTATTTCCATCAGGCCAGGACGCACCTCGTAGGCAAAACGCGGCGAATCCGGCATTCCGTAGTGATCATGCCGAATAGGATAAATGCTTGAGCTGTAGCGGTAGCCTGCCCGAGCCAAGCAGTCAAAAGCCCAGAGGTTTACGGTACCAATTGAAAAACTGGGGGCACGATAGCCATTGACCTCGCGGTCCGTTAAATCCTCCAGAACAATTTTTGCCAGATGAATGTCGGCAAAAAAAGCTTCTTTGGTCTGATCGCTGGCGCGCTCGTGACCATAACCATGGCTGGCCAGCTCATGCCCCTGCTGAACGATTTGACGAACCAACTGGGGATAACGCTCCGCGATCCAGCCCAAGGTAAAAAACGTTGCTTTGGTATCGTGCCGCGCCAACATTTCAAGAATGCAATTGACATTGCGCTCGACACGGCATTCACGCGTATTCCACTCCGAACGCGCAATGTGCGGTGCAAATGCCGATACTTGAAAATAATCTTCGACATCGATCGTCAACGCGTTGGTGATAGACGAGGCTGACATACCGATGTTCTATGGGGTGGTAGATTTCAAAGTCATTTCCGCTTGCCTGCTTTTTAACCATTGGTACAAATCAGCCGCGATGCGCTCAGCGGCATGTCCATCCCAAAGTTCGGGCACGCGGCCCCGTTTTCCATTTCCGGCCAGAATTTCTTGCACCGCTCCAACAATGGCATCCCGGTCACGCCCAACAAGGATGTTAGTGCCATGCTCGACGGTGATCGGGCGCTCCGTGTTTTCTCGCAGGGTCAAACAAGGTACGCCGAGCGCCGTGGTTTCTTCCTGCAAACCACCCGAGTCGGTAAGTACCACTGTGGCTCCCGACATGAGCCCCAACATTTCCAGGTAACCCTGCGGCGGCAGTAAAACCATGCGCGTCGGATCGATAAAATCCATCAGATCAAACCGCTCGATATTGGTGCGGGTGCGGGGATGCAGCGCAAACACCAATGGCAAGCTGGCGGCAACCTCACCCAGCACCCCAAGTAAAACGCGCAGGGTATCAGCATGGTCCACATTTGAGGGGCGATGCAGCGTCACCACGCCATAGCCGCGCGGATCGTTTAAAACCGAAGGGTCGACGTTGCAGGCTTGCAGCGTATCCTTAGCGCTTCGGGCGTTTGCCCGGCCAAATACCACTGAGTCAATCATGACGTTACCCGCAAAGCAAACCCGTCTTGACGGAATGCCCTCCAGACGCAAATTATCTTCCGCCGTGCGCTCGGTGGTGTAGAGCCGGTCAGAAATTTGGTCCGTAAGGATGCGGTTTATTTCTTCCGGCATGGCACGGTCGTAGCTGCGTAGGCCGGCCTCGATGTGTACCACCGGAACGCCTTTTTTGACGGCAACCAGAGAGCACGCGAGTGTCGAATTCACGTCACCCACCACGGCCACGCATGAAGGTTTGCAGGTGTCAACAATGGGTTCAAACCTGCGCATGACTTCCGCCGTCTGGATAGCATGAGTGCCAGCCCCCACTTCGAGATTGACGTCCGGCCGTGGCAAGCGCAGATCTTCAAACAGACGATCGCTCATATCCTTATCGTAATGCTGGCCCGTGTGAACCAGCAACACAGGCAGTGGCGGAACGTGTGCCGCCATGGCCCGCAGAATGGGCGCCATCTTCATGAAGTTGGGCCGCGCACCCACCACGCAAATGACAGGCCCCGAAATGCTCATAGCGTTCGCTCCTGGCTTGGCTTTTTGACTGCCGTGACGAGTTTTTGCAGCATGACGAGAATTTCGAGGTTGATACGCTCCAGCCGTAGCACGCTTCCCTCCAAGCGCCGCAAGCGGCCGTCGTATTGCTCTATGCCCAAAGCGTCAATTTGACTGGAAATTATCCCCGCCAGCTCGGGAGTCACCTGCAATTTGGCGAGATCAATATCAATTGATCCGGTCGTTGTCAGACCTTGAATACCTGTCTCGTCCCAGGAAGATCCATCGCCCTGGCGCCTATTGGCAGGGACCGCAGCTTCATCGTGAATTTCCCTCACTACCTCGTTGACATCTTCAAGACCAAAGGCGTCTTTGTTACCCAAAAATCCCAGCAACAACAAGCGGTCACAAATCAAGTTAACACGACGGGGGATGCCGCCGGAGGCGTTAAAAATGGCTTCAAAAGCGTCTGATTCGAAGGTAGGGCGACCAGAAGAACCTGCGCATTTCAAACGATGCTCAATATAGCCCCGCGTTTCTTCAAGATCCAGCGGCCCGATATGGCAAGTCGCAGTGACGCGCTGCCTGAGTTGCTGCATGGTGGGGCTCTGCAAAATGGTCCGAAACTCCGGCTGCCCCACCAGAAACGTCTGCAACAGCGCTTGCTGTCCAAACTGAAAGTTCGACAACATGCGCAATTCTTCTACCGCCCGGGGTGTAAGGTTTTGAGCTTCGTCGACAATCAGCAGGCAGCGTTTTCCCTGGCTTGCTTGGTTGACTAGATACGCCTCCAGCGCCATTAACACGTCGGCCTTTGAAACGTCTTTGACTAGAACGCCAAAGGCTGCACCTACCAAGCGCAGGATGTCCTCGGCATCAAGCTGCGTGGTGACCAGATTGGCTGCAACGACCTTATTGGGATCCAGACTGGCGAGCAGACCTCGCACAATGGTGGTCTTGCCCGCCCCCACCTCGCCCGTGATGACAATAAAACCTTCGTTTCGTTGCACACCGTACTCAAGGTAGGCCTTGGCCCGACGGTGCTGCTTGCTACCAAAATAAAAACTAGGGTCGGGGTTGAGTTGAAAAGGCTTGCTGCTTATGCCGTAAAAAGCTTCATACATGGGTCAGAACTGCACGGTCAAAGTACAGGTAATCGCGTTTTCAACGTAGGACACAGTGCTGCCGCTGGACACGACGTGGCGCACCCCAACAGACGCCACAGCCCGTTTGCCAACTTTTCCCGAGACACTCACATTGATAAAGCGAAGAGTGGTGTCTTGCAGACTCGAATCCCCAGAAGTCTTTTGCTGCGATGCAATAACACCCAAGGAATAATCGGGGGTTAAACGATGAAGGTAATTGACGCTGAAGCCTCGCTGGCGAATCAATGCAGACGTATTGAAGTCATCAACGGCCGTCGACACCGTGTCGAGCCGAGTGCTCAGGCTACGTGTGGCAGCGAACGTCACGGTGTCTCGCAGACCAAGCAGGGCGAACGACAACTCTTGCCTGCGCTGCAAGGACAGCGTCGATGTTAAAAAGCCGAAGGTGAACGGGTCGTTAGGATTGACCCCAAATTGCGGCAGAGTTGCATTGAACTGCGCGCGTGAGACCGGATTTTTCGTAGTAGCGACATACTGGCTGTACAAGAGATCGGAGATAGCGAGATTTGCAATTCCGGTTTGGGTTGGCGTTGCTGAAACATCCTTTGAGTCGGTATATTTCCACGCTGTGCGTGCCGTTCGGTGATCAAAACTCAGGCTGTGCGTATTTCCGAATGAATGGTGATCCCGAGAAGCGGACAGCGTAGTCATCTCGGACGGAGACCAGTTCACACCGAAGCCGCTGGTCCCGTAGCTTTGCTTATCAAAACTGGTGTAGTTATTTGCTTCCCGCCCGCCGTTGGCGGACACGCGCAATTGAGGCGTGATCGCGTAGGACAAGCCAAGAATCAAACGATCAGCTTCGGTGGGGCGACCTGTACTGTAATCAATACTTTGGCGGCTGGCGTCTGCCGACCAACCAAGATTGCTGAAGGCGCTGCCGCCGCTGATCTTGACGACACCGTCAACCGTTGTGACGCCGGAAGCCGCTGCCGCATCACTGCTCGTCACTGCTCGACTGTAACGTGCCTCATAGCTGGACATATCACCCAAACGACCGCGCACATAGGGTGAAATCCGGTAGCTTGAAACCTCGGCTCGATTCGAATTGATAGATGTGTTGTCAATTGACGGTGTGCCAAACGCAGACACAGTCTGCTGTGAAATGGAACCACTGAAATCAAGAAAGGCCCAGTTGTCAACTGCTTCCAGCGTACCTAACGTATTCAGTGCGTTTTGGGTGCGGCTGGGCGACGAGTTTTGAGCGTAGAAAATTCCATTCAAGGCATAGTCAAAGTAGCCCTTGATTCGGGCGCCGTCCATATTGATGCGGATGCCGGGACTGATTTCGGTGATCAGATCTGCCTGCTGACCGACAGCGCTCAAGCCCACATTATCCGTCAGGGTCTCGCTGAGCGAGACACGCGGCACAACCGACACCGCCCGTGCGGGACCCGAGTCTGAGCCAGACTCCTGAGCATAAGCGCCAGCCGAGGCCATAACCATACTCGCTGCCACCGGCACTGACGTGGCCGTAATTCGCAGACCCCGTAGAGAAAGCAGACCACTCACCATGACTAGAATTGATGCCGAGGGTAGTCAGGCTTGCTGCTGCTGCTCATGCCCGGACCATATCCATACGTGTATCCATATCCATACCCACCTTTGGAAACAGTTCTTGCCTGATTGAGCAACATCAATTTGACGGGACACGCCTCAATGGTGGCCAGCGCATGCCGAACCTCTGACTGCAAGGTCCGTCCAGCCTGCACCACTACTACCACCTGCCCCATGTGGGAAGCAAGCACCCGTGCCTCAGTGGTGAGAAGAAGCGGTGGCGAATCAAAAACAATAATGCGGTCAGGATAGCGCTTAGCCATTTCATCCAACAGCCGGATCATCGCATCACTGGCCAGCAGTTCGGTGGCGCGAGAATGCGGCGTTCCAGACGGCAGAATGGTCAGCTTGTCGATATTTGTTTTCAGCAGCATACTCGACATATCCTTGGACTCACCCAGCACCAGATCAAGCAAACCAGGGCCTTCGGGCAGCCCCAGCATCTTCATCACAGAGGGGCGGGCCACGTCGGCATCCACCAGCAAAACCGTGTTATCCAATTCGGTGGCAATGCTCATGGCCAAATTGATGGCGGTAAAACTCTTGCCTTCACCAGGCAACGCACTGGTGACCATGATCAGATTTCCATGGGCAATGACAGATGCCCCTTTCCCCATGGCGTTACTGATGAGCGGACGCTTGATAACACGGTATTGATCTGCAATTTGGGATCGTGGTGCATTGGGGCTAACAATGCCCGCCTGGGCGAGTGCCGCCAGATCAATTTCAACACGTCGGGACAGAGGTGCAGACGGAGCCTCACTCACATGCTCTTGGGCAGCACCAACTTGTGCCACTGGCGACATGGCAGGCATCTCAGCTCCCGCTTGGCGAAGCTGTTCCAGGCGTTGCGCCGCCTGCTCGATCAAGCTACTCATATTTGATTCATCCTGCCCGCCCGGACACCATGGAAAACACGATCATCCCGGCAATAAAAATTGAAACCAGTCCGCCGGAAGCGCCCAGAAACTTTCTCAAATCAGATCTTTCCTGTCGTATGGCCGCGTCATCCATCACCAGCGTCACAACACCCAGCAGCGGTAAACCCGCCGCCGCGCTCAGAGAGCGCGCATCGTAAAAGACTGCACGCAATTGACTGGCGATAAACGTGACCGCGAGCCCGACACCCAGTGCGGCCAGCAACGCGAGGGGCAGCAGCAGCAAACGGTTGGGTGCAACCGGCGTGGGCGACGCGCGCGGCGGATCGATCAAACGGAAGTCCGCAACACCAGCGGCACTATCCAGATCGCCCGTCATCACAGCCGACTCTCTTCGGGCAACGAGGTCGTTATAGTTTTTCTTATTGATGTCGTAGTCGCGGTTCAATTGAGCAAATTCAGCTTCAATTTGCGGGGCTGTTTTCATCAACTCACGCGCGCGACTGAAACGCGCCTCATATTCCCCCACCCTGGCTCGCAGAGAAGCAACCTGCACCTCCGAGGTGGCAAGCAGGCGATTGAGCTCCTGGTAAACCAAGCTGTTGGTCGACGCCGCTGGGTTGGCCAACGCGGTCTTGCGCAACTCTTGCACTTCTTTATGCTTGATATCCTCAAGCTCCTTGATCAGACGGCGGGCCCCGGCAACATCGGGATGTTGCTCAGTAAAGCGTTGCAGCAATGCATCGAGATTACGCTTCTGCGCGTCAATGCGCGCATCGATCTCAGGCGTTGAAATCGACATAGCTGACTCTTGCATGAGACTGCGCGTTGTGATATCCGCGTTCTGTGACTTCTCGGCGTCCAACTGGCGCTTGGCTGCATCCCGTGCATTTTCTGCCTCACGCAATTCCAGCCGGGCCTGACTCAGTTGACTGCTCACGACACCGATCTGCCCGGCCATGTCTTTGCCGTCAGCGGTTTGAAGCTCAATGTTTCGAACCTTGAACTCCTTCATACGTGCTTCGGCTTCATCGAGCTTCGTCAAGTAGGTCTTAATCTGCTCATCGATGAATTTTTTGGCCGAATTAGAGTCCTTGCGGGAATCGCCAAGGCTGGATTCGACAAAAATTGACACCAGGGACTGGACTACCCGTTTTGCCTTGTCCGGACTGGAGTCACGATACGACAGCACGTAAATGTTATCCCTGCCCACATTCTTGATTTCAAGCGTTTTCATCAGCTGATCAATCAATGCATCCTGAGCGCTCTTGGATTGACTTTTCAAATCAAGATCTGCCATGCGAATGAGTTTTTCAACATTAGGACGGCTAATGAGAGTCCGACTCAGCATCACCACCTGTTGGTCGACATTCGGCTGCACCGCCAAACCTGACATCAAAGGTTTCAAAATGGACTGCGTGTCCACAAAGATACGGGCTGTGGCCTCGTATTTGTCAGGCACCGAAAGCACCACGACCGTACCAATTGCGGTGACCAGCCAGGCAACTAGCAGGCCCAGCCAGCGATGTCTCCACATGCCTCTGGCAACGGTGAATAATTGGCTAATCAGCTCATCCATCAGATCAGGTCCTTGCGGTCAGAGTGCGAACGCTGCAATACCTTCGTCAAGCGAAGCAGCAATCAAAAAGACGCCAGTTTTAAAACCAGCCTTGCGGAATGATCAGAATATCGCCAGGCTTCATTTCAACGTTCGCAGATATGTCACCTCGCTTGATAAGATCTTTAAGCCGCACAGAATACCGCTTGTCGCCCTCTGAGGCACGCGTGATGGATGCCCCGTTACCATCAGCGAAGTCCGTCAAGCCACCTACTGCAATCATGACGTCGAGCACGGTCATTTTTTGCTTGTAGGGTAAGGACTGGGGTTTGGCCGCCTCCCCTACGACCCGGATCTGTTCACTGTAGGGTCCAACAAAGCTGGTGACGATGATCGTTACAACGGGGTCACGCACCAGTTTGCTCAACGCCTGTTCGACGTCACGGGCAATCTCAACGGAGGTCTTGCCTTGGGCAACGAGCTCATCCACCAGTGGCGTTGACACTTTGCCATCAGGACGCACCGGGACTGACATGGAAAGCTCGGGATTGCGCCAAACAATAATATTCAGTGTGTCACCAGGACCAACGATGTAGTTGTAATCCGGAGTGGCAGCGGCAACCGGCGCAGGCGGGTAGGCGGTTGAATAGCCGGCGCAGGCAGCAAGCAGGGTGACCAACACACCCATTGCAGTCCATCGAAACGCGGTTTTGATAGCGACAAAAAAACTTTTCAAGGCGTATCTCCCAAAAAGATGCAACCAAACGTTTACTTCTAAATTTCACTATAGCGCATTTGCAGATATCGGCAAGAACAAATTTTGCTTTGTTTGATCTGTTATTTGAAAGGCGTAACTATTTCACGCACGGACTGTGCCAGCCATAGATTCAGATGCAATGACAAAGCTATTGATAGTGCACATGGGTAATATTTACCGATGTCCGATGGCAGAAGCCGTCACCGGAAAGCCGGCCGCAGATACCCGGTTTTCGCCGCGATGAGATGCGGCAAGCTCCCGCGCCCCTCCCGCTTGGGCGTGCATCCACCCCCCCCCTTGCGTCGAGGTGACGCCAACGCGCCGCAGGTATGAAATGAGGTCCACCCGTTTCGCGAATTGCTTCACAATATTTTCCGCAGTTCGACCTGATTCTGGCGATGGACGCCAGCAATTTGGCCGAACGACCACGGCTATGTTTATACGTTCATTTGAGCAAGTTGCGACTATTTCCGAATTATTCCGAAGGACCGAATGAACCAAAGTACCCGACCCGTGTCACGGAAACGCAGAAAGGTTCGGGCAAGTGCTGGAGCTCTGTAAAACCGGCGCTGGCGGGCCGATCAAATGCTACAAATTGTAATAATCACGATACCACATGACAAAGCGAGAAATACCCTGATCAATGGGCGTACCGGGAACAAAACCGACCCATTCGTTTAGCGCGTCGGTATTGGCATAGGTGGCAGGCACATCGCCATCCTGCAAAGGCAGTAGACGCTTTTCCGCCTTTATGCCCAGCGCATCTTCAATGCAGGCAATAAAATCGAGCAGTGGCACTGGGTTGTTATTGCCAATATTGAAGACACGGTATGGTGCATTGCTGGTTGCGGGGTCAGCCTGCAGAGCATCGTAAGAGGCGTTGGGTGTGGCAACGTGGTCCAGCACCCGTATCACACCTTCCACAATGTCATCCACATAGGTGAAGTCGCGCTGCATATCGCCGTGGTTAAACACATCGATGGGCCGTCCTTCAAGAATGGCCTTGGTGAACAGGAACAAGGCCATATCGGGCCGGCCCCAGGGGCCGTACACGGTGAAGAAACGCAGGCCGGTGGTGGGCAGACCATACAGATGGCTGTAGGTATGCGCCATCAGCTCATTGGCTTTCTTGGTGGCGGCGTACAAGCTGACTGGGTGATCCACGCTGTCGTGCTCGGAAAACGGCATTTTGGTATTGCCCCCGTAGACACTGGAGCTTGACGCGTAAACCAGGTGCTGCACTTCTGTATGGCGACAACCTTCAAGAATGTTAACAAAACCCACGATGTTGCTATCTATGTATGCATGCGGATTTTGCAGCGAATACCGCACACCCGCTTGAGCGGCAAGATGAATCACGCGATCAAATTTTTCAGATGCAAAGAGCTGAGCCATGCCATGCCGATTCGCCACGTCCATTTTGACAAAGCGAAAACTTGCGTGCGGCATCAGCCGCTTGAGCCGATTTTCTTTAAGGGTGACCTCGTAATAGTCGTTGAGGTTGTCCAGTCCGACCACCTCGTCCCCACGCGCAAGCAAGCGCAATGCGGTGGTCATGCCAATGAAGCCCGCCGCCCCCGTCAGTAGTATTTTCATAGCCCGATGGTCAATAACCAGTTAGTTCTGAACCGATCTTAATGGATGGTGAGGGCGCCTGGTTTGACACCGATGATTTCGCCTGCGTCGAAAAAAAACTCTCAAGCTTTGCGGCAATGCCCAAGCCGCCATCGTTGTGATCTACCCGAACTACTCCACCCTCGCATACCGGCTAAACTTTCTCAGCCCGTCCACGCACCTCGACAATGAAGTTCACATGCGAACCGGGCTCCTGCGCCATTTCAGCTTCAAAATAAATGCCAATCGCGCTAACGTTAACCTGTCAGCCCCCGAATGCCGCCGATCTCGACGGGCAACTCTGTATCGAATCGATCAACCGCCTTGGAAATCCACCCGTAAATCAACCATGATCAATCAATGACATGCAGTTTTTTCGGTAGCTTCCATCAATGGCTTGAATCAATAATTCGCGCCTTACTGCAAAACAATCCGAACCCCAAATGACGCCCTGTACCGCATTGCACTGCGGGAGGCTGGGATGAAGAACTCGCACAGTTATTCAGATGAGGCATTGGCCCGCATTCCCAGCACCGGCCGTATGAACTTCAACAGCAATTGCTGCAACGGGTTGGAATTTCCAAACGGACGCCAAGTCAATTTAAGCTTTTGATGATAAGCGTCAAAGTGCATACCCCATGGAGCCGCCTTGATAGTGCCGCGCCCCAGCAAGAGCTTCAAGACTGATGTGCCCATCACTCCCGCACACAGGTCGCAGGCCATGATGGTTGACGGCCCCCTCTTCTCCTGAAAATTGACCGCTTCCGGCGCGACCACGTAATCACGTTGAAGCATCGCTGGTGACAGGCCGGCAATGAAACGGGCATATTGCTCCTGCGACTCGCGCCCTTCTACCTTGAAGTAGTCTTCGAAGCTCATGCCAGTGGGACTGAAGTAAAGAAAAGCAACGCCCATGCCGAGCGGTGCCGCCGTCAGCGCAGGAATGCCTTTTTCCCTGCACTTCGCAAAAACCATGCGACGCGCCGGCAGCGCAAAAAAATCCAGTCCATCCACATAGACATCGACATCACGCAGAAATTCATCAACGTTTTCAGGCTTGACGCCTTCAGGAAACAGTCGCAGGTCGCTCTCTGGATTGATATCTCGAGCCATCCGGGCCACCGTGTCGATTTTGGGCTGCCCCATGAAAGACATAAAAGCACCGGCCTGCCGGTTCAGGTTGTGTACGTCGAAATCATCGAAGTCGGCAATATTAAAATTACTAACCCCAAGCCGGGCGAGCGTCAGCAAGTGCCCTCCCCCAACGCCGCCCAAGCCGGCAATCGCGATGCGAAACCTCTTCAATTTTGCCTGTTCAGTCTGTGTCACCCAGCCAATATTGCGGGAAAAAGCGCGGTCATAGTCGAAGGTGATTGGGGCGGCCATAGACACTCTCAATATGTTGAGTTTTGCATTGTGCCTTCGAATTCAGCACAAGGAAAATCCCACGACTCGTGACCAGACTACGAAACACCAGCTGAAATATTTAACCAAATTGTTGCACCCACCGGTTGAATCCGCAACTTGGCACTGGTCATTACTCGAAGGTTAATTCCATTGCGGGCGTTCTACAAACGATGGCTAATCGGGTGCAATTTCTTTGCAAAAATCGAGAAAAGATGTCGAAAATTTTTACATGCAATCCTTCTCAAGGCAACGCTGCAAACGTAACTCATTGAGTAATAAAGAATAAAGAAACTTGGCATCAATATTGCTCAACCTCTTCACCACACAACCGAAGGAGCAAATAGCATGAAATCCGTCAATAAATTCGCGCTGATACTTGCGGCGTGTGGATTGCTCTCGCTGCCAGCCATGAACGCTCAGGCAACTGCTTTGCCCACCGCACAGTGTGACGTGAACCTAGCTGGAAACAACTGTTTGCAGTATTCCGACTTCACTGTCTATTCCTTGCCAATTCTAAATTTAATCTATAACACATCGGACTACTCGGTGAACTCGACCTATGGTCAAAACCAGAGCAACATCATCGTCGGGATCAATAACGGGCAAAGCAACAATGGAGCGTTGATCGACCCAGCCTTCAACACCCCGTCTGCCAATATTTCCTCGACCTTCACTAATATGACGTCGGATACTGGCGGCACGTTCGCTGCAGGCGATGGGTTGGGCTGGGACGCAAGCGTCTCAGCCCTGAAAGCATCAATCGGATCGTCCAACTTGGTCGCTTTTTTTGCTTTTAACGAGACCGGCCAGAATGATCTGAATGGGTCGGACCTGCTAATCTGGGTTCATGCTCAACTCAGAAACAGCACGACGGGTGCCACTCAGGATTTTTACCTGCAGCCGACCGGGTCGACCCAGAACAATAACCCGGACTTCGTCAGTACGGGCGGAGCCATGGCTCCATGGACTTATGTGCATGGCGGCGTCTGCTCGACCAGTAGCGGGGGCTTCACTGGTTTCCCGGATGTGAATGGCAATTGCCCAACAGGAAGCAGCTACCATGACCAAGCGAACCTTGGTCAAAACAACGCCGCTTTTGCGGTCTACAGTTCAGACTTGGATTACCAAGTCAAGAGTGGTAGCTGGGATATTCTTCACATTGACTGGAAGATGGATTATTTAAACGGAGGGGGCGAGACTGCTTGGATCATGCCATTCGATGCTCCAAACAAAGTACCTGAGCCATCAACCATACTGCTGCTTGGTACGGCGCTGATTGGGCTGGGTACATTGAAGCGGATCAGGAAAGGCTGACTGAAGTTATGCAGACCATCCTTAACCGATAGCCGCAACGGGGCTTAAAAAGCAGAGTAGATTCGGCGTCGCGCAGCAGACAAAATTGCGGAAAAATGAATTAAGGATAGTCTTCGCGTATCCATGTCAGTCGACCGCCCCTCGTGAAATCGGCTTACTTTCGTGGAGCCAAACTCAAATGAGTAAGGCTTTTTCCGACGGTCAAGCGTTCTCACGCTACGTAGGGCGGGTCAACGCAGAAGAGCAGGACGTTCTTCGCTACAAGCAGGTTATCGTCGCTGAAATGCGAGGCGGGTGAGAAATTTAATTGCTGAAACTTGGACGACTTTGCATCGGCAAACCCAAGGCTGATGTTCTGGCGAAGATAGCCAAGGAAAACAACTCAGAGGTCGATATCCAAGTCTGTACGAAAGCTTTCGGCAAAACTAACACGCAAAACTTCCCGGCTGAAGTTCCCGTGTATTTCAATGGTTTGGACTTCTTAACGTTTTCCGGGCGCCTAGGCAATTTTGCTGAATTTTCAAATTCATGCAGACCAACAACAGCCGAAACACCTCTTGATATGGGCGCCGCACAATGCAATCTCCCTCCCGGAATAGTGCGCGTTGAAGCGTACTTTCGACGCCTGTCTGAAGCATGAACCCTCATGGCGTCATGAGGGAGATTCATGGTCTGCCATTCCCTGCAGGGATCGCAGCGATGAAGGCGCAGGCGACCGCCTGAAGCCAATTTTCAGGAACACGAAACGATGATGCATGAGACCCTCTTGGAAATCGCCCGCAGCGGCGTGCTGGCGCCTTCGGCGGACAACCAGCACGTGTTCCAGATTGAGGTCACCGAAGCCACCATCCGCTTGTGGCCATCGATTGAGTTCACCAAAACTACTGAGCGCCACCGCCGTGTCTTGGGCCTGATGTCGCTCGGCGCCGTAGTCGAGAACATGCGGCTGCGCGCTGGTGATTTCAGCCTCGTCGCGCATACCAGTTGGTTCCCGACCCGCAGCGCCGGACCGATCGCCGAACTGGTCCTGCTGCCCGCCCCGACGACGTCTGGCGACGCGCTGGCGGCAGCAATTCCAGCCCGGCATACGAATCGACGCATGTACTGCGGTCCGGGCTTAAGCGACGACGAAACGGTGCAGCTGAACACCGCAGTCGCACCCGCCGGAGGCGTTCGGTTGATCTGGCTGCACGGCCCAGCGCGCCGTCGCGCGCTGGGCCTGATCTGGCGGGCAGAAAGCGAGCGCTTCCTGCGAAAGCGACTGCACGACGAGCTGTTTTCGTCGATCCGTTTCGATCTGTCCTGGCACGAAACTGCCGACCGGGCGCTGGCCCCTGGGGCGCTCGATATCGAGATGCCCATGCGCCCGCTGTTCAAGGCGCTACGGCATTGGGCGCTGATGCGGCCGCTGACCTGGATCGGCGCGCACCGTCTCATCGGGCTGCGCGCTGGCTGGCTGCCTTGCTGGCAGGCACCGGCGCTGGGCCTGCTGGTAACGTCGTTGTCGGCAGAACAGGGTGCTGTCGCGGTGGGGGCCGCCTTTGAACGGCTTTGGTTGCGTGCGACGCTGCTTGACCTCGCACTGCAGCCGATGGCTGCAGCGGCAGTGCTGCCGCTGCAGTCAGACGCAGACCATGGTGCGTCCGATGAACTGCGTTCGGCATTGGCGGCGGGTTGGCAGACCATTGCTCCCGGCGTTACGCCGCTGATGGTATTCCGCATGGGTCGCGCCGTGCGGCCGGCTGTTACAAGCGGCCGGCTGCCCTTGGACGACTACCTCTTCACCCCGGCACCGGCAGGTCATCGCAGCACCTGAAAAAATCGATCTTCGGGCCGGCGGAAGCAAGGGCGCATGTCGCTAAAGTAACAGGGTTAGCGAGCGGAGCAGAGAGCTCCTTCGGCTCACGCTATGCCAATTGTTCCGGCAGGTCCTTGCCCCAGGAGAGGGTCCACTTCTCGGGCACACGGCGCTATGTACAGGAATCAAATTACGTACGCGACACACCCAACAACCGGATTGAATCCAACTGGCGAAGTTCATCGGTAGCATGATGAACGGCCTCGTATAAAGAAAAACGGCGAGGTCTATATAACCTCGCCGTTTGTCCATTTTGCATATCAAGCCGTCATCGACGACGTAATACTCAAACTTATCACTTACACAGGATTGCTTTTCTTGCCGCGGCGCGTTGAAACACCGAGGCCAGCAAGAGCGATACCGAGCAATGCCATTGAGCCGGGCTCAGGAACATTGAAATCAACTGCGCCCGTTGCCTGGGTGATTGAAATCAGATTCCCATTTCTTTCAATGCCCTGCGTGGTGTTATTGAATTCAGTAAACGCAATGGAGTAGAACGGAATGGGGTTAACAAAGAAAGCTTGGCCGGTACCATTCTGGCAAGCCGGATTCACTAAGGCCGTACCACCGCTTGTGGCTGTACCATTCCCCGTGCATAAAGCAAAGGTATTAATCGAGTTCAGATACGCACCGCCCAGGGAGTTGAACCCAGAAACTCCGGAAATAAGCGAGCCGAACCCGAGCAAAATGTCATCCGCGCCGCCGGTGTAGGTTGCGCCAGTCGAAGTCGAAGCACTTGCCGCTGTGAACGCATTGTTATGAGTAGGATCGGCCCATACTTTGAAATCGAGCACCGATAGGTTGTTTAGACTGTTTGCGGTATTGATACCTGTACCGGTACCGGCGGCATAGGTGTCCGTGAGATTAAAAGTAACAAACAGACCATAAGTATTAGCGGCAGTGCCGAAAAACTTCTGTGCGGTGCCGAGCAAATCCAGCGAATTTATTTGCAGCCAGCCGGTACCAGTGTGACCAGTGGCGGTCGATGTCAGAAGCTCAGACGACGTGCCGGAAAATTTATCCCCGACGGTTGTGCTTGAGGCGCCGCCGATAATTGCACTTGAGTCAATTGTAAATTGCGGCACTGGCGCCGCCGAGACAGAGCCAGCGCTCATTGCGAGCACAACGCCCGTCGCCATTGCTGCAGCGGCAACACTGCGAATTGAAAATTTCATCATGTACCCCTTGAAGTGGAAAATTAACAGTCTTACCCACTAAGGATTCGACCGCGTCAATCCATACGCAAACAGCATGCCAGCACCAAAGTACTCAATTGGATCAATGAGTTAGCTAATTTTCGCTGAAACCGATGCATTGATGTGTAAGGTTTATCGACACAAAATGAGTCATCACTAACGCCTCAGTTCTCAACAGCCATGCCGACGGTCAGTCGTATCGGCATTCACGCACATCAGAAATAGTAGGTTCCCAAGACCTGCATGACACGGCGATCCGGCAATATGCCAAATTCGCTGCTGGAGTTGCCTATGTTCTGCTGCAACTGGAAGGTAAGATCGAAGCTCGGCCAGTGGTGACGCAACTCGAGCCAGGCAAGTCGGCTGCTGTCGCCGGGATTAAGGCGAAGGTAAGCCGTCAAATCCAGGTTTTTGAGCCCCAGGCTTTTTTGCGTGACGTAAATCAGGTAAGCCTGCCGGGGTGCCAGCTCCTGCAGTTGTAGCGCTTTTCCGAGGTAGGCGAGTTGGGTCGCGGGCGCAGTGCCAAGCGCGGCCCAGTCGGACCGGTTCAGTCCAAAGCCGTTGTATTCGTATTCGGCCGTGACCGAGAGCTTGCCCGAGGTGGTGTAAGTGACGCCACTCACAAAGCGATTACGCCTGGCCGTGTTGGACGGCAAGAACAATGCGTGGCTCAGCAGGTCGGACTCCTTGCTGCGCGTCAATTCGAGGTGGGCGACGGCGGCGTCCGACAGCAAGGCCGTCATATTGGCGCCCAGTGCGGGCGACAGGTCGGCTTCCTTGTAAAGGAATAACTGGCTGCTGACGCGTTGCGACCACTGCGTGCCGAGTGCGATCAAGGAACGGTTCCGATTGTTGGTTGAGCCGAGGTCCGCACTCCAGCCATCGGGGTTGGGACGATCCGCCAGCTTCGGTGACAGGGCAACCGACAACGCGCCGCCGGTCCACAGGCGTTGCGCACGCAGCATGACAGACCCAAGACGATTCTCCCGCAGCGCAAAGGGATCAGCGGTGGTCAGGACGCGCAAGCTGCCGTCACGAAAAAAATCGGTCGGGTTATAGCCGTAGCCTGGCCCATAGCGCAGGTTGATACGGCCAAACTCCAAGACCGTATTTTCACCCTCGGGCTGCCAGCTCAAATAGGCCTCGCGCAGGCTGTTCACAGTTTCATCAGCGTCGGCATCCCTGGGATAGATGTGGTCGAGGCGATCCGAAATGACGGCCTGCAGTCCCGGGCCAAGCCGAGCCGTATGCGAGAAATCCAGCGAGGCGCGACCGAGGTCGCGGCTGTGGGGAAGATAACGCTGACTGGCGTTGCCGATGGCTCCTTCGATGAAAAGCTTGGTGTTTCGGGCCGCTTCAGGGGCAGCCTCAGGGGCGCTTTCGAGGCTCAGCGCGTCCGAGTCTGCCTCCGCGTCTGCACCCAGAGCAGGCATCGCCTGAGTCAATGCGACAGCGAGGACGGAACATGAAACGACGTAGGCAATTGAGTGCATCAGCTTAGTCCGGTTGGAAGCGTGGCAGGTAGTCTCTTTGCATCCACGCATCGGGGACGGCGCGTGCCTTGTAGTCAGAAAATCGCATGAGCGTGACCGATTGGGGATTGAGACCGTCGATGATCACGGTCTCGGTCGGGCGCTCGGCGCCGAGCTGTGGTTGATAGTGCCGATAGTAGGCAGTCTTGAGCAGGCGTGATGATTCGGCAAAGAAACGGGCCTTGATCGGCCGGTTGTTCTCAGCATCGACCCACATCTCGATGCTGGCGTAGGTGGCATCCGGTGCCGCGGCAATGAGAGCAAGCTTGTGCGCCTTGCGTGTGCGGCGCTCGCCGTCCTGGATATCATCATCGCCAAGCAGCGCCGCCTTGTAGTCCTTCGCAAAGTTCACGGTCGCCACATCCCCATTGGAAGCCTGCCCGAGCAAGCGCTGTTGCGGCGACAGGCGAACACTGGCTTTGCTCGTCGGGTCGTAAAACCACATGTCGTTGCCATTTTTGAGCATCAGCTTGCCAGCATCGCGGGCCGGCAATACGAAACGGATCAGACTGGAGAACTGACCGCCCTTCTCTTGCGTTCGGGAATAGCTGACCAGCGTGCTGGTGTCAACCTGCTTGCCGGACTGAAATTCGGTCAACGTAACGGTCACACTAAACGGGCGACCGGGATTACGGATAGCGTCGCTGGCCGCCAGGATATCGTCCGCACTCGGTGCTGCTGATACTGAACTCAGCCCAAGTAAAAACGAAAAAAAAAGCAGGATTTTGAGTTTCATGATCGCAAAGTCTTTCTCTATCAAGCGTGGCGCAAGGCGTCAACCACGTTTAGCTGCGCGGCACGATAGGCTGGCCACCAGGCTGACAGGACAGCAATGCAGATGAGTCCAAAGGTGGTACCCAGGATCATGCGGGTTTCACCCCAGACCAAAATCGTCAATGGTACCGGTTCAACGGTGCTTGGCGGCACCCAGGGCATGCCAATCTGGTTAACAACGGCCGACAACACCAAGGCCAGCGCCACACCCAGCACGGCCCCACACACGCCAAGCAGCGCGCCTTCGGTTACGAACAGTCGCTGAATACCGGCCCTCCGCAAGCCAATCGCCCGCAGGGTGCCGATTTCAACGGTGCGTTCTACAACGGCAGTATTCATGGTATTGGTAATAGTGAATAGAACGATGCTGCCGATCAGAGCAAAAACGAAACCAAATATGGTGTCGAACATCTGTACGGTCTGGACATAAAAAGGATTCAAGGTGCGAAAGTCCAGCACCGCAAGTGGCTGGCTGGAGGAAAAGTTGGCCAGTATTGGCGCCAGGCGAGCCTGCGCCGCCGGAATCTGATCGGAATGGCGCAACTGGAGCATGATCGAGGTTGCCTTGGATGGTGATTTCCCATAGATCAGCTGCTGTACTTTCGCAAGATGCATCATCACGGAGATTTCATCGAGTTCCTTGATACCCTGGTCTTCGGCACGAATCACGTCGAGTGACGTGACATTCGGTGCACCTCGGGCGTTGACGACCAGCACTTCGATCCTGCGTGGACTGGACACATTGGCGCCGGATGCGTCCGGTGTCTCTTGCAAGCTGAGCTGAGCGATGTCGTCCGGAATCGCACTGCCGTCGGCCTGGCGCTCCTTTTCAGGCTTGGGACAACGGTCAATCTTCAACGCATCACACAACTGAAGTACCCGGGCTACGCCGGTTCCGACGACGGCGGCATCTGGCGCCGCCCCCGCCAAAGCAGACGCCGGAGCCTGAGAGCGCAAACCAAAGTCGTTCCAACGCCGCATGCGGTTAATGTCATCGGCAATGAACCCGTTGCCGATAATGGTGCGGGATACGCTGGCGGCGTAATTGCCGGCAATGCCGCCAAATTGCAAGGTTGGCGTCGCTACCAGAATCATGTTTCGCAACACTTCATCGTTCTGTATTGCAGCCAGAATCTTGACGTAGTCGCTTATGGCGTAAGCAGTGGGGTTGCCGCTACCATAAAGAAAAAAGTCCCGGTGCTGAATTTGCAAGTGACCACCTCGCTGCACGTTTCTCGTGTGCATCTCGTAATTGATGTTGTCGCTGAAGCCGCCGAACAAGAGTATCGACGTGGAGCCAACCGCCATCGCCAACAAGGTGGCCAATGAGCGTCGCCGATTACGCAGGAGATTGCGCACTGCCAAATTAAGCGTCATCATTGCACGGCCTCCTGCCCCCTGCGACGAATGCCATGGATCGTCCCGTCCTTCAAAAAAATTGTGTCGTCAGCCGCCTGGATCACGTCGGGATCATGGGACGAGAAAATAAACGAAACCTCATACCGCTCCACAATCTGGCGCATCAGGGCCAAAATGGCTGCCCCGGTCTGACTGTCCAGATTGGCTGTTGGTTCATCAGCGATGACCAACTTCGGCTTACAGGCCAAAGCACGGGCAATAGCCACCCTTTGACGCTGTCCGCCAGACAATTGACCAGGAAGATTCTTGGCCTTGTCGCTCAAGCCCACCGCGGCTAGCAGCTTGGGTACCCGTTCACCCCGCTTTTTCGCCGAAGCGCCCGCCAGCAGCAAAGGATATTCAATATTTTCATAGGCGCTCAAGACCGGCAGCAGATTGAAGTTCTGGAAAATGAAACCAATGTTTTTGGCGCGAAAATCCGAGAGATCGTCGTCTGTCAAATCGCCGACCTTGCAGCCGGCCACGATGATTTCGCCTTTGTCGGGCTTGTCAATGCAACCGATCATGTTGAGCAGAGTTGTTTTACCACTGCCGGACGGACCTAGCAGGACGGTAAAACATGCGCGGCGAACGAAAATATCGACCCCCTTGATCACCGGGACGCTAACGGAATCCAGGTGATAGGTTTTTTCCACCTGCGTGAGAACGGCCACTGGCCTGTGGCTTCCCTCGTTTCCCGAAGTCCAATCTGTCATCTCTCGCCCCAATCGAAATATATCCGCCAGTATTGTTAATTATTACCACATCCGAAGTTATGGGTTGTATTGAAAACAACTTTGGGTACCATCATCAGGACCGTAACCCGACAAGTGTCCCGTACGCAGTGACCAAGAATGGACTTTCTTAAACCCCCTCCCATGATGAAGCTCCTGCTGGTCTGCATGGGTAATATTTGCCGCTCGCCGATGGCGCAGGTCGTGACACTGCACATCGCAGAGCAAGCGGGGCTGGGGCGCAGTATTCAGGTTGACTCGGCTGGAACGCATGCAGGTCGCGGCAGCGAGATGCCAGACCCAAGGGCAAGAGCCAGCTTGTCGAGTCGCGGATATCCGACGAAGAAGAGCCGCTCGCGGCAGGTTAGTGAGCAAGACTTCGGGCGCTACGACTTGATTCTGGCGATGGACCAGTCCAACCTGAACGATCTGCGGTGGCTATGCCCTGCCGACCATATTCATAAACTACGCCTTTTCTTGGAATTTGCCGTCAGCCCAGAAACAAGAGAAATTCCAGATCCCTACTACGGTAGCGCCCAAGGCTTTGAGCATGTGCTTGACCTCTGTGAAGCCGGTGCGCGCGGACTGATTGAGCATTTCCAGAACTCATTGCCTTGAATTTGCTCGCAGTGATGTTTTCAATGAAGAGACCCTGATGTCGCCGCAAAACAAAAGGCCATCAACGGCAGTACAAGCGGAATTTCTGAGTATCCCCAATTCAGGGTAGCGCTGGGGGGAGTTCCAGAAAGTGGAGATCGTTTCCAACCGACGATGCGCTGTTCAAACTGTGACATCTGGCACTAGAAAACATCAGCCCAAACGGACGATGCCACTCATCCAGCTTAACCACTGTTTACACAAAATCCAGGCCTACCCCCGTACTTTCGAATATTATTATCCTCGACCTGCGTCACTAACATCCGGTGATTCGGTCATGATTGACGACCTGCTTGATCATCTTTTCAACCAGCGGAGGCAGGTTTTTTTCAGGCTCGACTGCCGACAGAAAACCTGCAGAATTCCATTTATGCCCTTGCCACCTTCCGCGGCGTTTATGCAAACGCAGGCTCTGACTTGGCAGACCAACATCCGTTTCATCAACACCGGCGTTACTCCGTCAAATGCCCCGACACTCATCAAGTGCATGCATTGAAAAAACATGATACTTACAGGCTGGAGGTGGTTGAAATGCCAGAGTATAGTTTTCAGGTTTTCCCCTCGGTACCCTTGCCCACCAGTACATTGGGAAAAGCCCGCATTGAGTTGAAGAAAACAGGCGGATCGACGGTAACAGTCATGACTGTTCGCAACGGTGCCAGCGGCTTTAGCAGTCTTCATGCCATTACGAAGGAAGAGACCGATTTTCTCTGGAGAAAATTTGTCAACACCCTACAACGAGGTAAGACACATGAATATCGGAAGAGTTCCTCCCGGTTTTTACCTCCATGAAAAACTTAAATGCATCAGCCGCAAAAAGATTCTTGCACCATGCACTTCGGAAAGCATTTTCCATCTTTCCCCGGTTCTTGCGATTCGCCGTGTACCGGTCTTTTGTCGATTGCGACCCCGCCCCCGACCAACGCCTGGTCCTCAAGATAGCGCAAACCAAAGAAGAACTGGAAGCATGTTTCCGGCTCCTTCATGATGCCTATGTTGGCAGCGGCTTCATGCGGCCCGACCCATCAGGCATGCGCGTTACCATTTACCATGCGCTGCCAACGACGACCACGCTCTGCGCCAAGTTCGACGGCGAGGTTGTGGGAACCCTATCGCTGATTCGCGAAAGTGTTTTCGGTTTTCCCTTGCAATCCATTTTTGACCTGCACAAAATTCGTGAGAATAAGGGCAGAATCGCTGAAGTATCAGCGCTTGCAATACATCCGAAATTCAGGAACACAGGAGGAACCATCCTGTTTCCATTGATGAAATTCATGTATGAATACTGCACAACATTCTTCGATACCCGGCATCTTGTGATCGCTGTCAATCCGAACCGGATTGAACTGTACGAGTCTCTTTTATTCTTTGAAAGATTGACGGAAAACCCAGTTGACCACTACGATTTTGCCAATGGTGCGCCGGCCGTAGGCGCCTCTGTTGACCTTCACTTGGCCCCTGGAATTTTCAAACGGGTCTATGGAAAGAAGCCAACACGCAAGAATCTCTATCTGTATTTCTTGCGTACCAAGCTGCCTAATATCAGGATGCCAAGTCGGCGCTACTTCACGACCAATGATCCGGTGATAACGCCGGATTTACTCGACTACTTCTTCAACATATGCACTCCCACTTTTCAAAATCTAGGCGAAAGAGAAAAAGGACTACTGCATTCCATCTACAATCTCCCGGAGTACAAACAGGTATTGCCGGCTGTTTCGTCCGAGTCAAGCTTCCAGCCCCCTCTGCGCAAGCATCAACGGTATTCAATCAAATGCCCCGGAAGTTTTTCTGTCACTGGACCTGAAAAGACGGACGTCTTTGCCTTGCAGGTAGTAGAGCTTTCCGACGATGGTTTTCTGGCGCACTCAAAAGTACCCTTACCCGCTAACGTTTGGGGTGAAGCAGCCATTCTTCTGGGGAATGAGGAAAAGTCGGTGACCAGGGCCATGGTCGTACGTGGTAAACACAGGGGGCGTCACGGCTTTTACGGATTCAAACTGGTTGAACCCGATCTGCCCTGGAGAAAACTTGTCGGCGTATTGAAATCCGGCATGACCCATGAAGACCTGAACAATGCCAGCCGATTCTTGCCGGACTGAGAGATTGAACCACTCAACTCCAGGTCAGTTGGACTTGCTTCGTAGCAACAATTGCTGAACAAACCTGGATGGAATGGCGTAGCTGATTCCCGACGGGTTAGTCAAAGCCGATTCCCGGGTCCCTTTGATGAACACCATGTTCATAACGCCCAGCACCTCGCTGGTATCCGGATCAAACAAGGGGCCTCCACTGTTGCCGGGATAAGCCGTTCCATCCAGCTGAAAAACATCGAAACCACCTGCCGAGCGAAGACTGCGTATCGTTTTTTCATTGAGCTGCTGCGCTGATGCGGTGGGCAAGGCAGCCGCGACGATGGAAGAAACCATGCCACGGTGCGTCACGGGCGAGAAACCCAGCGCCCCCCCAATGGGGAACCCCATAAATGCGATGGCTTGCCCCTCTTGAACCGAACCAGAATCCCGCATGCTGAGCGCCGGTGCCGCAGGGCCTTCAAAACGTAGCAAAACCAGGTCATGAAGCTTGTCCACTTCGAGCACCGTCACGGGCCGCATCTGCAGTTCGTTTTGATCTCCCCTGATCTGGATGACCAAAGCGGCATCGACATCCGCTTGGGCAGGCTGCTCAAGGACATGGGCGTTGGTGATGACCAGATTGCCACGGGCTGAATTTCCATTGGCTACGACGAAACCCGTACCCCGCAACGCGAATCGCGGACTGTTTGTGTTCTTGTAGGTACCCACAATGACCACTGACGGTTTGACTTTGGCAATAGTGCTCGCCATGTCGGCCCACAAAGGCCCGGCAATAAAGAGGCTAGAAAGAAAGAAAGAAATCAGCCTGGTCTTCATTTTTCACGCTCCATGGGGTTAGCTTAAAAACCACGATTGGCCCAAGACACTTATACACAAATTGTTCCGCGAGTCAAACCGGGACTGTCAGTGTGGTGTTTGATCTGGGACGGCTGTTGCTGTCTTATTCTTTGAAAAGTACAGCATCCATGCCTTGCGCACAAGGTGAGGGACCATTAAATGGAAGGGCATACGCAAAGCGTGCGAGCGGACATAGAGCAACCAGCGCGCCAAACCGGTCCAGCGGGAATTGCAGCTCGGATGATCTGGCCGTAGCGCCAACCCGAGCAGCCAAGCCATCGCCGTTCGAGCGGGTGCATGGGGGCTCAACCGGTTCACTCGCTCTGTCCATTCGGCCGGTTCTGCAACTCCAAACAGCCGTCGGATGTGAAACAGCGCATGGAATAAGGGGATTTGTAGACCCAGTTCATTCGCGCGATCAAACAAACCCGGCCAGAAGTCCGCTTGCTGCGCAAAATGAGCCAGCAGATCCCTGAGGTCCAGAAGGTCGCGAAGTCCATGGCTGAATTCGCCCTCCTGGAATAGATGTACCGCACTGTGCAAGACCATGTCCGGCGGGGCTAAAACAAAGAGTCTGCGCTCCTCGTCGACGGCCACGATTCGATCGAACAGCTTGGCGCCATCAACCTTGAATCGCGAGGTGGGGGGGGTGATGGTGTGATGCACATCAATGACAGTTTGGCGCTGCACGTGCTTCATCGGCGGGATTTCATGCATCCACTGACGGTAATAGCGCTCGTTGTAGGCATCGCGCTCTTCGCTGATCCATCCAGAACCAAACAACGCACCCTCAACTTCATTCAGGCGCTCGGGCAGAACCATGATGTCGATATCAGAGAACAACCGGGCCCTGCCTGCGGGAAGTCCTCCAATGACGTATGCAGCGCCTTTGAGCAGAACAATGGGACTGTCTACGTTGATCAGAGCCCGTTGAATGCAATCGACCTCCCACTGCACCTCATGGCGCTGCCTCGCCACCCAACGCAGCGCCCCGTCCAGATGGCGCCAAGCGCCTTCGGGCACCGAGTTAACGGCATTCAGATCGATGCAATGTTGGGCTAGCCGCGAGATCAGCCGCGCCTGGCGCGCCTGCCCCAGCAGAAGTTCCCACTGATGCAGGGACATTTTCGGCAAGCGCCCGGGGCTCCGCCACAGCGGCGTAAGCAGGTCGCCACCGACCGGGCGCATGGCATTGGCATCGCCCATTAAATAGCCTGCTCCAATAGTTCGTCGAACGCCGCCGTCGCGTCATCGAGATCGCTGTAGTGGAAGTCGTAGCAGTCGCAAGCCGACACCAGATCACCCAGCGCGTCGAAGCCCCGATGGCCTAGCACCATGTAATTGAAGGCGTTGCGCCCGAGTTCGAGCATGCTCTCGGCCTTAGGGCGCGACTTCATCATCGGCGTGGCGCCCGCCACGTAACGTGGAAACACCACCCAGCGCGGCCGGGCGCGCTCATCCACCCGGGACACATGGTCGACCGGCGCCCGCATATGGGTAACACTACCCTTGCTGGTTCCGTGCGAAACACGGTTGATCACCGCCTGCGGCGCGAAGCGACGGATCACATCGATCGACTCGTTCTTGAGGCTGACCGGACGTGCCAGCGCGGTGACACCACCATCTGCCAGCGAGATCATTGCAACCTCGTCCGACAGCAATCGCCAGTTCCGGCTGACCAGCCCGGCGCACAAAGTGCTCTTGCCCGAGCCGGGCGGTGCCGGCAGGATCACCGCCAGGCCCTGCCGCTCGATCGCCGCAGCATGCAGTAGCAAACCTTGGTGGGCATGGGACGAGATGCACCAGTTCATCGCCCATTCCAGCAGCGGGTAGGCATGGTCTGCAGGCAGAGGCTCGAAAGGTGATTCACCGTCAAACACAAAGCGCACCTGCGGCCGCAGCCATCGGCGCAAACCGTGGACCCATTCGAGCCGCACGTCGAAATCGACGAACTCATCATCTGCAGCGAGCTGGTTGGTCGCGTACAGCAGGCGCAAGCCTTCAGCTACCGACGGCACTGGCGAAAAAATACGAAATATAAACGGCCCGGTGCGCAGCGTCAGTCCTTCACTGCACAGGCGCCGCACAAACTCGGTTGGCGACAAATCAGACAACAACATAGTCGTTCACCGGGACGATGAGGCCAAGTGCGGCAAGTTGGTCGACCACTGCCAAGACTTGGGCGGCCTGCGTCACATCGACCGCTATGCCGAAATCAGAAACCAACGCCGCCAGAAGTGCAGCGGTGGACCGTGGCGGACTCGCCTCGTAGCACATCAACACGGCCGCCGTCACGGAACTCATCTGGTGCGTTTGGCCAGACAAACCCTCAAACAACACCCAGTACTCATCTAACTGCCGCCAATACAGTTGAATGAGTGGATTGAGCTGATGCACGGGTCGCCAGGCACCCGTTGCGAAGGAGCCCTGGGTCATGCGCGGAAACGAACCACAGCCAGCGCCGCGATCAAGTCGGCTTTTGCATATAGTCTCGGAAGAAGGCCAGCGCCTGGGCCGCCTGCGGACCGGCGTAGAAAGCCCGCACCTGCGAGGGCGTGTAGGGGAAGTTGAAGCCGGCCGGATTTTTGATCGCGTTGAGCAGAGCCGTCACCCAGACCTGCTCATCTGCCGGTGATCCGCTCGTCACGATAGTCAACAACCGCGCAGCATTGCCGGGGCCTGGTGAACCTCCGCCGAACACTGCCTTGAAATAGGCTGTCTCATTAAAGGTAATGCCGTCAACCGTGTTGGTCGCGTGCGGGGGATTGGTGGCGGCGTAGCCCGGCCAATTGCTCAGTGTGGCGTAGTAGCTCGGCGCGTAACCCCGGCAGACTGTGCCATCCGTGCGGTGCGAGCCAATATTGGACTGCACCCCCGACACCGTGCAGAGCTTGGTGCCATCAAGGATCGTAGTGGCGGCAAGCGTTTGGATGGGCACCACTACCGCTAGCGCGGCCGAACCTTTGCCTAAACCCTTAAGCAGTGCTCGCCTTCGCGCCAACGCTTCGCCAGACATCACAAGAGACGAGCCCAGCGGCCGGAGATCGCCTAGTGGGGACTGGGAAGGTGAAGGGTCGGTTTGCATGATGATTGTCCAATCGGTTGAGTCAAGTTATTCAAGGCGGATTCAGCAGGAGCATGCAACAGTCAGCAGACTCGGAGTCGCCAAAGCTTGAAGCTGTACAGTCGCCGCTAGAACCGCTACGTCCTTGCCGATGCCCCTAAGAGAGATACGACGACGAGCAACTGCCACTATAAAAGGGACGTCAACGTTCGTTTGACCTGTTGGTTCCATATTTTCAATGCCCATATCGATTCTCTCGTGTCGCAAAAAATCTTCGAATAATTTTTCTGAGCATGCTGACCCTAACTAATTTAATCGCAACAAATCCCGCCAATTAAATAAGATATGCATATTTCGTGCCGTTCAAATTAAGTTACTGATTTATATAGCTATTCTTCTTTGATCGCATGGATAGATCAATAGGTGTAAAAAATATCGACATATTTACAAGCTCTTCAAGAGAGTTGCAACTTCAGCCTGAGCCGGAAACTTGTCACCCAGTTTGCTTAGCTCATCCAGTTCTTTCCTGCCCATATCGATCCTCCCACCTTTGATATGAATTTTTGCCAAGTTAAGTTTGAAAATGGCGTTCTGCGGTTGCAGGGCCAGCGCTTTGTTTTGAAGCTCTAACGCCTTCGTATAGTCGCCTTTTTCAGACAGCAACATGGCCAGGGTATCCATGAAAGCCGGCTGATTTGGAGCTAAGATATTGGCCTTCTCGGCATAGGCGATGGCCCCCTCTTTATTCAGTTTTGAGCTTACCCACGCCAGATTGTTGTAGGCGACCGCGTTATTGGGCTGCAACTTGATCACTGCCGCATAGTTCTTCTCGGCACTGCCATAATCTTGACGCGCAATGGCGCGGTCGCCCAAGTAAGACAGGAAGGCGGTGTCTTTTGGGTTCTCCTTCTGCCAGGTGGATGAAAACCTGTCTGCGTCCGCGCCTTTACCAGAGGACAGCAAAACAGAGTGCAGTTTTAACGCAAGCTCGGGTGAATTTACCTGCTTCAGCCCGGCACGATAAGCCGTTGCAGCGCTATCCCATTTTTTCTGCGATGCGTTGATGTCGCCCTCCAGCACGTAACCCGCAGCTTCCTTGGGTCGCTGCTTCTGCACAGTGCGCGCCGTCGTCAGCGCGTCCTGGAACCGCTTCCCATCCACATCGAGCACGATCAAGACACGCTGTGCTTCCAGCAGGTCGGGCTTGATCTCAAGCCCTTTACGAAGGCTTTGGGCCGCAGCTTCCCTGTTTTTTTCAGCCATGTGGACATCTGCCAGACGCATATGGGGTTGCGGCGATAACGGCTGCATGCCGGCCAACTTGTTGTAAGTAGCAATGGCCTGGTTGAACTCCCCTGCAGCCTGTTGCGTACGACCCAACGCCTCCAGAATCTCGGGACTGCCGGGCAACGCAGCCACTGCATTTTGGGCTGTCGATGAAGCCCGTTTGACTTCCTTATTTCGCAGGTAGAAATCAATCAGCAACAAATGTGAAGCTACATCTGCTGGATTGGCAGCAACCGCGTTTCCAATCAGCTTGGCTACCTCATCTGTAGCCGCCCCCGACCTTGCGGCCACTTCTGCAAGCGCCAGCCAAGCCTGGCCATTCTTGGGGTTCTTGGCCAACACGGCCTCGAATCGCTTCTTGGCATCGTCAGGTTTCTTGTCGGTCATGTCCAGCCCTGCCAGACTGGCCACCGCAGGGAAATAGTCCGGATCAATCTCCAACGCGCGCTCAAAGCTCTTTCTCGCGCCAGCGATGTCTCGTTTTGCCAATAGGGTTCTACCCCGTAAATAGCCTGCCAACGGCTTGTCAGGCTGTTTCTTCTCAAGACCGCCGATGGCCTTCAAAGCCTTATCGAATTCCTGGCGCCTCAAGTGCGCGCTAATCAGAGCCAAATCTGCTGTCGTACCCTTATCGGACACAGCAATATCTTGCAGTTCTTCAAACGCAGCGTCTGCCGACCCGGTCAACAAATGGGTCAACGCCAGGGCTGTTCGTTTTCTGCCGTCCTTGGGACTCTGCCGGGCCGACTTCGTGAAGTACTCTTCCGCCTTCTTGGCATCGCCGTTTTGCAGATACACCTCACCTGCCACTGAAAGCAGTTCAGGGTCAATGTTCTCCCTGTTCAGGCCCGGTAGCAATGTCGCCATCGCCTTGGCCGGCTGCCCTGACCGCAGATAGGTCACGACCAGCAAGCGACGGGCCAAGGCAAGCGTGGGCGCTGCCTGCACGACCTTGCTCAAATAGTCTTCCGCCTGCAGCAATGAATTGAGTTGAAGCTCCACTGCACCGGCCAACTGCAAGCCTTGAATATTCGCTGGGGCAACTTTCAGAACCTGCTGCACCAGCTCTCTGGCCAATTTGAAATCATTCTTCTGAAACGCCAGCTGGGCCTCCAGATATTTGGTTTGGGGATGATTGGCTGCAAATTTCTTCACTTGCTCGATCTGCTTCTCCGCTTCAGCAAGATTACCTTGTTGCAGCAAAATCGATATGACAGCCGTGTGGCCTGCCAGAAAATCTGGCTTGATTTCAACTGCTTTGCGGTAGGCCGCCAATGCATCGTTGACCTTATTTTTCGCAAACAGGAAAATGTCACCTTTTAGTTTCCACGCATCGTAACTCTCGGGAGATTTGGCAAGCACCTCATCGACTAGCGCCAGCGCCCCATCAAAGTCCTGTTGCCCAGCCTTTTGTCGGGCCAGCTCAATCAGGGCGGGCGCGTAGTCTGGTTGCGTCAACAAGGCAGCGTTCAAAGCAGCCTGTGAAAGCCCCGTCTGGCCCTGCATAGCGTAAGCAGATGCAAGCGACATCTGGAGACTAGCTTTGGCGGACGCCTGGCTTAAGTCAATCTTGGCGAATTCATCCGTCAGCTTCCTGGCCTGACCTTGCGCCAGCACGGCTTTGGCCAATTGTGGAACCACCAAATCTTGTGGGTGTTTCAAAGCAAGCGCCTTACGCAACTCAGTTTCAGCTCCGATGGGGTCCCCGCCGTCCAACAACGCGCTGCCCAACAAAAAACGGGCCTCTGGCAAGTCCGGGTTGCTCTGCAACGCATTCTTGATCTGAATGACCGCAGCCTTTCTATCGTTCTTCGCCAAATAGTCTTTCGCGGAAACAAGCATGGCTTCAGGCTTGTCGCCGCAGGCAGTGAGGAGCAATGACACAAGCAAGGCCGACAAGGCCACGCGAGCATTTTGTTTTTTGGCGTTCATTTGTATCCCTAGATTAAGTTTGGAGATGAAGCAAACTACTTCAAACCCAACCGGTTCATCAAATCGTAAAGCGTGGGCCGACTCACGCCAAGCAATTCGGCTGCCTTGACCATATTTCCATTGACGCGACCCAAGGCCGCAATAATTGCCGCTTTTTCGGCCTTGTCACGAATCATGCGCAGATCCAGTGAATTGTCAGCATCATCCAGGCCAATGCTTTTCAAACCCACATCTTCGCTGGAAATCTGACTGCCATCTGCCATGATGGTGGCACGCTTGATGCAGTTTTCCAGTTCGCGGATGTTGCCTGGCCAAGGGTGCAACTCAATTGCCCTGATGGCCTCTTCGTTGAGCGTCATGGCCGATCGATTTTGTTCTTGTGAAAAGCGCCGCACGAAGGCATGCGCCAGCAGCGCAGCATCACCCACGCGGGCACGCAATGGTGGAATCTTGACGACAATTTCAGCCAGCCGGTAATACAAATCTTCGCGGAATCGGCCTTCTTTGCTGAGCGCATTCAGATCCTGATGAGTGGCGCATACGATTCGTACATCCACCGGTATTTCTTGCCGCCCCCCCACACGCTCTATCGTTCTTTCCTGCAAAAACCGCAGCAGTTTGGCCTGCAGCTGAAATGGTAAATCCCCTATCTCATCGAGCATCAAGGTGCCACCATTGGCAACTTCTATCTTGCCCAGCGTCGTTTTTGCAGCACCGGTGAATGCGCCTTTTTCGTAGCCAAACAGTTCGCTTTCCAGCAGGTTCTCCGGAATGGCGGCACAGTTGATGGCAACAAATTTCTCCGCCCGCCGGGGTGAAGACTGGTGGAGACCGCGTGCAAGCACCTCTTTTCCGGTTCCGCTCTCGCCCAGCAGCATGACCGTGGCGTTGCTGCTCGCCACTTTTTCGATCATGCGGCAGATGCGCAGCATCTCGGGATCGCGTGTCATCAACCCCGACAAGGCATCTGGTTGATGCAGTGCCTGCAAGCGCCGATTTTCGCTTTGCAACTCAAATAACCTGAAGGCCCGTTCAACTGTCAGGTTGAGCAACTCAGGCTCAAAAGGCTTTGCGAAAAAATCATAAGCACCCATGGCAACCGCACGCAAGGCATTGGCCTGGTCGTTTTGTCCGGTCAGGACAATTACCTTGATGTCCGGATCAGCCACCATCATTTGCTCCAGCAGCCTGAACCCTTCAGATACCGAGTCCGCGTCAGGCGGAAGCCCCAAGTCCATCGTAATCACTGCAGGTCTGCTCCTGCGCAATTGAAGCAGAGCGCTTTCCCTGTCATGGGCCGTCACCGATTCAAACCGGTCGAGCGACCATTTGATCTGCTTTTGCAGGGCCAGATCGTCTTCCACAATCAACAACGAACGTGTCTTTTCGGATGTCATGAGGTTTCCAGCGAATGAAGGTCTGATTCCTTCTGATTGTCAAATAAGGGCAAGAGCATTTTGACTGTGGTTCCTTGCCCCAGCTCGCTATCAACCTCAATGCGCCCCCCCAATTCCTGCACATACTGAAAGCTTTCATAAGCCCCAATGCCCATCCCGGCCTCTTTTGTGCTCTGAAAGGCCTTGAACAAGCGATCCCGAATGAAATCCTGGGACATGCCCTTTCCAGTGTCACCCACCACAATTCGAGCCTGACCACTCAAACGATCAAGATTGATCCAGACGCGTCCGCCAACGTCGGTGGCGTCAAAAGCGTTCTGTACAACATGTCCGATGATGCGCTCCAATCGTTCTTCATGACCACGGGTCATGACCGACTCCGACAACTGAACCTCAAGCGTTCTCCCCCGCCCAGCCGCGACCGCCTCAATCCGTTGAATGATTGTGCCCAGGTCTACGCCAAAGGCCGTCCCCGGTGGTGTGGCACCCTCGCGCAACTGGAGCATCAACTGCCGCATTCTGTCCAGTGAATTTTCAACCGTCATCAACATGTCTTGCTGAAATTCAGGGTTATGACTCAATCGTTTGGCATTTTTCATCATCAACGAGAGCTGCGTGACAATGTTTTTCAAATCGTGCACCACAAAGGCTGACATGCGATTAAATGCGTCAAACTTGCGCACCTCCAGCAGTGCTTCTGTGGCCTGCATCTGTGCCATAAAGCTGGCGGCCTGTCGACCCGCTGTTTTCAACAAGTCATTAACCTCCCAGTTCACATCCACGCGGGTGCGCGCACTGGCCAGCACAACAAAGCCAATCAGTTCTTCCCCCACAATGAGCGGCACGACCAGCCATGCTTGTGCCAACTCCTGCAGCCAGGTCGGTAGCTTCAATTGCCCGTAACGCCGGGAATAGGATCGATACTCTTCGAGGTTGATCACCCAGCCGCTGGTCATCATGAACTGGCATAACGGCGAATTGGCATCTTCCTTTTCCAGCGTCTGCGCCAGATTCCAGCGCGCCGTTTGACTGAACGCCGCCTCGCCCTTTATCTTCATCCATAGCCCCCCTGCTGGACTCTCCAGCATGTCTGCCAGGCCACGTATCACCTGCTGCCCCATTTCCTGCGGGGTATTCTTAGCCGACAAGGTGCGCGTAAACTTCAGCCACTCCTCTCGGTAGTCGAAGCGATAGCGAAAAAAATGCTTGCCCAAAAATACCCGCAACTTGGCACGCACGGAGCCCGACAGCCCCAGAACCAGCAGGATCACCAGGGCAAAAAATACCAGTCCCAACTGAAGCGCACGCCCCCACTCGCCGCCAAAGTAGCGAACGTAGTAGCCAACACTCGATATGAATATCAAATACAGGCCAGCAATCAACAGCGTGGCCGTTTGAAAAGCCGCCTTGGGTGAAATGCGAATTTTTGAAATCCAGTCGCTGCGCCGGGTCATTGAAAGCAGCAACAGAGGTACAACCAAAGTGTGCACAGCGCCACGTATGCTGAGGGCATCTGCGTCAAGGCGATTGAATAAAACAGACTGCGAAAACAGATACAAGTCGAACAAAAACGCACTGAACAGGCCAAGACATAAGGGCTTGATGTTCCAGCGCGAATCTTCTGTCACATTTCGGAACACCTGTTCAAGCAACACCAGGGCAAAGACCGGCGATGCCATTGAGCTGAACAGAATCAATCTTGATGTGTTTCCGAAAATGCTGATATGCAGTGCGTTGAACGTCAGCGCCAGCAGCCCGAAGAACACCACAATGGCCGCAAGCGGCGTAATCCATCTCATCCCGACTGGTTGGCCTTGCGCGGGATCTGGCCGAAGCAGGATTAACAAAAATGCATACCAACAACCGTACCGAAGAAGATCAGACAAGGTGCTGAACAATAGCCATAGCGGCTTGCCCGTCAATAAAAGCGCCAGTCCAAACCAACCCCACAGGGCGCTCCAAGTCACAGCCGCAAGCACCGTTGTTTTGGACAACTCGCGCGCAGAGCCAAAATAACCGAGCTGAATCAGCCGCAGTGCAAAAGCCGAATAGGACAATCCGACCAAACCATAGCCCCACGCGGCCAAGACAAGGGTGCCGCTATCCATGGCTCAAGAGCTGCGGAACCGGAGTGCCGTCACAACCATAGTCGTAAGCATCTCACTGTGCACCCTTGCACCTTAGGACAACACCCACAGTTTCAAAGAGGACGACAAAATCAAGAAACAAGCTGTGATTCTTCACGTAGTAGAGGTCGTACTGGAGTTTTTCAGCCGCGTCTTCGACGGAAGCCCCATAGTGATACCGTACTTGCGCCCAACCGGTTACGCCCGGCTTGACACTCTGGCGAACCGCATAATATGGCATCTCTTGCGTTAGTTTGTCCACAAAATAAGGCCGTTCCGGACGCGGCCCCACCAGACTCATATCGCCGCCAAGCACACTGAACAGCTGCGGCAACTCATCAATGCGCAGCCGTCGAATCACGCGACCAACCTGCGTGACACGGTCGTCAGTCGCCGACGCCCAGCGAGGCTGGCCGTCTTTCTCGGCATCGGTACGCATGCTGCGAAATTTCACCACGTTGAAAAGTCGCCCATTGAGTCCTACACGTTCCTGCAGGTAAAAAATGGGGCTGCCGTCCTCCAACAGTATCAAAATTCCAGTCACCAGCATGATGGGCAATGCCAGCAGAATCAACAGCGTCGCACACACAATGTCAAAGAGGCGCTTTATCATGGTGCGCACCAAGCCTTGATTAAATCCCTCACCAAAAATGAGCCACCCCGCAGATACCGCGTCAAGCCTGATCTGACCCAAGGTTGTTTCAAAGTAGGTAGCAATGTCGACCACCCGCACACCCTGCAGCTTGCAATCGAGCAATTCACGCAAAGGCATGCTGCCGCCACGACGCTCGGACAAGGCGACCACGATCTGATCGACCCGATGCTCCAACACGATGTCGGTCAGGGACTTCTCGGGTGACAACACCCCCCACCCTGAAACCTCCTTCACGGCCTCATTGGGACTGGCGTAGTACCCCACAAGATCAACGTTGGGATCTGACTTTTTCAGTGTGCTGCCAACCTGCTTGGCTCGAATACCCGCACCGAATATCAATACACGCGGACCCTTAATGGCTCGCGACTTGGCGTGTGTCACATGAACCCTGTTAATGAGCATAAGAGCCACTGCAGCCACCAGCGCCAGCACAAAAGCCCTCTCATTACCCAGATGGAGAGGTGAAAGACGAAAAATTAGGAAGGATAAAGGCAATGAAAGACACAAGGACAGCACCGCGCGTGCACTCGTTTGACCCACTGTGCGACTATGAACGCGCTCGTAAAGCCCAAGACCGGAATTGATGATCAGTATGCCGACAGCGAACAAAAGTGCCGTGGTCACAACACTAGAGGAGAGTGAAGCTGAAGCTGAAGCTGAAGTCGGATCCGCCACCTGCGAGAGGATTGATGCCACCACGGTAACAGCCACCAGACCCAGATCAAAAAGGATCTGTAAAAGCGTACGCTTGTGAAAATAATAATCAAATATTTTTATCACGTTCAGCCCCCACTTCCGATGCTAACTATTAAGAACAATCGGTCCTTCATGCAGCCGTAACCTGTAGCACAGTGCAGTCGGTCAGCTCAGTTCAGCGAAAGCCATCTTGGCACCCTGAAGAACAAGTGTCGCTATGTTGTCCATATTACACGCCATTACAAATGCTTCAAAGCCCCTCAATTTCTTGCGTTGTTTGCATGGAATATAGCGTCAATAGATAGAATAGAAAAGCGTCTTTGGGAGCTTCCTTGTCGTGTAACCGTGCCCCCTGAAAAAACTACAGGGCGTCTCCATTCTTCAGGTAATAGCTGGCTTTGTTGAATCTGACGATAAAGCCACCAAGCCAATGCTGCTTGCGATGAGCTGCGCTAGAGCGTACTGACGAGTAAAACTACAACAGGTCATTTTGCAGTCAGCTCCTGACTACGGACCCTGACGAAAGACGCGCACGGGAGGCCCTTTCGTATTGCGAGTTTATGGTGCCGCTACCCGTACAACAGAGGGCAAGCATCCAGGTGATGCGACACGTTGAGCAGGTCGTCGATCACTACATTTCCGTAGCCAGGCAACTTGCCTGCCTCGCGGCGCACCACCTCCGCCGTCACTGACTGTCTACCACGCCGAACCCACCAGGCAAACCTTCGTATGCGGTCACTGGATTAAGAGCCTGAGAGTCGCAAAGACTGCCGTGGGGGGAACATTTTGACCAATTGGCCCGCCACCATTAACGCCGCGCATGCCATAGGGCTGGGTTTGTTGCCAAACAGCGACTTTAAAAGCGTTATTGCCTCCCACTTAAGCGAAAACCCGCGCACGCCAAGCCCTTCGCCGCACCAATAATAGAGGTACTTACGGCTACTTACCCTAGTCAAATATTTCCTGCAACAACAACCATTCTGGAGACAAGATGAAGCTTTCTAAACTGCTTATCGGTTTGAGCCTGGGCCTCGGGTTTATCGCTGCGGTCAGCGCGCAGACAACCATGAGGATCAGCATTTCCACGGCGCAAAACTCCCATCAGGGCGTGGCGATTGACACCTTTGCCAGGGAAGTTGAAAAACGCACGGCCGGCCGCTACAAAGTGCAGACTTTCTATAACGGCGCTCTGGGTGGCGAACGCGAGTCGATTGAAGCTGTGCAACTGGGCACGCAGGAGTTGGCTTTTTCGTCCACTGGCCCCATTCCCAACTTCGTGCCTGAAACCAAGATTCTCGATGTGCCGTTCCTGTTCCGCGACAAGGCCCATGCACGAGCCGTGCTCGACGGCCCCATCGGTCAGGACTTGCTGACCAAGTTCGATGCCAAGGGCTTCAAGGCGCTAGCCTGGGCCGAAAACGGCTTTCGCCACATGACCAACAGCAAGCGCGATGTGAAGGTGCCAGAAGACCTCAAGGGCCTGAAGATGCGCACCATGGAGAACCCGGTGCATATTGCAGCCTACAAGGGCTTCGGCATCATCACCACGCCCATGGCCTTTCCTGAAGTGTTTACCGCGCTGCAGCAAGGCACGGTCGACGGCCAGGAGAACCCGTTGCCGGTGATTATTTCGGCCAAGTTTGACCAGGTGCAAAAACACCTGACGCTTACTGGCCACGTCTATTCGCCCTGCATTTTCGTGATGAACAAAGCCTCTTTCGACAAGCTCAGCGCCGCTGACAAACAGGCGTTTCTTGATGCCGCCAAGGAAGGCACGAAAGCCAACCGTGCCCGCGTGGACGAGGACGACGCCAAGGGCGTGGCCGATCTGCGCGCCAAGGGCATGACCGTGATTGATAACGTTGACAAAGCCAAGTTCGTGGCTGCGCTGGCACCTGTAAATGCCGAGTTCGAGAAGCAGTTTGGCAAAGCCAATCTCGACAAGATCCGCAACTACAAGTAAGCAGCCTTGCCCTCGCTACTATTTTTATAGCGCAATCTGCCCGCAGTCAATTGACTTGCGGGCGTTTTTTTGTAAAACCGGTGCATTTCCATGAAACACGCCTTTCTCAAATTAGAACGCTGGACCACCGGCTTTTCCATGCTGGTGGCCTGCCTCATGCTGGTCGTCGCGTCAGCACTTGGCATGTTCCAGATCGTCACGCGCTTCGTGCTCGAACAGCCCGCCGAGTGGAGCGAAATCCTGATCCGCCTAAGTCTGATCTGGATGGTGTTCATGGGCATCCCGGCTGCGTTCCGACAGGGCGCCATGGTCAGCGTCGATGTACTCTACCGCTGGAGCCCACCCCGAGTCAGGCGCGTTCTCGACTGGGTTGTCTGCCTGGCCGCCCTCACGCTCATCACCATCATCATCTGGTGGGGCTGGGACTATTCCCTGCGCGGGCGCGTCCAGTCCATGGCCGGACTGGAGTCCATTTCGATGTTCTGGGGTTATGTAGCGATGCCAGTCGGCGGCATGTTCTGCGTGATCGGCATCATCGGCAATCTGATAGATCCACAGCGCAACGAACTGGAGACGGCTCAATGACCGCAGTCATGATTTCAACCATGGTGCTGTGCTTTGCACTCACCGTGTCGGTGGCGGTGTCGATCGGCCTGGCATCCATATTCGGCATACAGGCCGCCAACGCCAACATGCTGATTTCCGTCAAGGAGATGTTCTCCGCCATCAACAAGTTTCCGCTGGCAGCCATTCCCTTTTTCATTCTGGCCGGCAACCTGATGGAAACCGGCGGCATTTCCCGCCGCCTGGTGGAGTTTGCCAAGAGCATTGTGGGTGGCATCCAGGGCGGCCTGCCCATGACCTGCGTGCTCACCTGCATGATTTTTGCGGCCGTCTCAGGTTCGTCGGTCGCCACGACCTTTGCCATTGGCGCCATCCTGATTCCGGCGCTGATCAAGCACGGCTACCCGACAGCCTATGCGGCGGCGCTGCAAGCGACCAGCGCAGAACTGGGCGTGATCATCCCGCCCTCGATTCCCATGATTTTGTATGGCGTCAGTGCCGAAGTGTCGATTGGCGAATTGTTCATTGCCGGCTTTGGCCCGGGCCTGCTGATTGGCGGCGCGCTGATGCTGTTCGTGCATCTCTACTGCCGCTGGAAAGGCTGGGGCAAGCATGATGGTGATGGCCGCCTGAGCCTTGGCAAGGCCACTTTGCAGGCAGGCTGGGCGCTGCTGATGCCGGTGATCATTCTGGGCGGCATTTACGGCGGCATTTTCACGCCGACCGAAGCCTCGGCGGTGGCGGTGTTTTATGCCCTGGTCGTCGGCGTCGTGGTTTACGGCGAGATCAAGCTGCCTGACCTCTACAACATCCTTCGCAAATCGGTGCTGTCCAGTGCCGTGATCATGTTCATCATCGCCAATGCCGGGCTG
Organism: uncultured beta proteobacterium; assembly: GCA_963793855.1. GTDB lineage: Bacteria > Pseudomonadota > Gammaproteobacteria > Burkholderiales > Burkholderiaceae_C > Polaromonas. The sequence continues at coordinate 1,808,546 of CAWCBL010000004.1, read as the reverse complement.
TTCGCCTTCCTGATCACCCGGGCTGGCGTACCCGGCGCGATTGGCCACTGGCTGCAGGCGGTGTTGCAGTCCCCGGCCATGTTCCTGCTGGGCGTCAACGCGGCACTGTTCATCATCGGCATGTTCATCGAAACCAGCGCAGCCATCATCGTGCTGGCACCGATCCTGGCGCCGGTGGCCGTGCATTTCGGCATTGATCCTGTGCATTTCGGGCTGATCATGGTTGTCAACCTAGCGCTGGGCATGATCACGCCGCCTTTTGGCGTGAATCTGTTTGCCGCCTGTACCGTCGCCAGAATCTCCCTGGACCGCATCGTCTCGCACCTCATTCCCTTTGTGCTGGTTATTCTGGCCTGCCTGATGGTAGTGACCTATGTACCGCAACTCTCATTAGGGCTTCGTGATTTGGTGTACAGCCGATAAAACGCGTCCGTCAACCGGTAGTGCCGCACCCTGCTGCTACCGGCTGACGCCGCCGATTCGGCGCCAGGCTTCCATTACACTGGCGCAGTCAGGAGAGAGTTTTCACCACGAAAACCGCCGAAGGCGCATGTGCCACCCTCAATGGTGGACTGAACGCTCAGGCAAAAGGACTGGCAACCGCCCTCCGGTGCTTGACGCCGTAGAGCGTTCCCTACTGGAGAGAGGCCACTTTCAAAGCGGCCCACCGAAGGAGCAAACCTGCATCGCCAGGTGAATCTCTCAGGTAAAGTGGACAGCAGGGGCAGCCCATGGCTTTTTAACCATGAAACATGTTTGCCCCCCGGAGAATGCCCAGTGTCCAATCCAGCGCCCAACGCCCTCACGACGATCCCAGACAATCTTCTCAAAACACCGCTGCATGATCTGCACATGGAACTCGGTGCGCGCATGGTGCCTTTTGCCGGCTATTCCATGCCGGTGCAATACCCTGCAGGGCTGATGGCCGAGCACCTGCATACGCGAAACGCCGCCGGTCTGTTTGACGTCTCCCACATGGGTCAGCTTCGCCTGGTCGGACCTGGTTCAGCCGCCGCGTTCGAAACCCTGATGCCCGTGGATGTGCTCGACCTGGCCCCGGGCAAACAGCGCTACGGCCTGCTGCTCAATGACGAGGGCGGCATCATTGACGACCTGATGTTTTTCAACCGCGACCATGCAAACGGCGGCGACATCTTCGTCATCGTCAATGGCGCCTGCAAGGTGGGCGATATCGCCCATATCCAGCAAAAAATCGGCACCCGTTGCGACGTCATCCCCATGCCCGAGATGGCACTGCTGGCACTGCAGGGGCCGCAAGCCGTGACCGCCCTGCAGCGGCTGGCGCCCGGTGTTGCGCAACTGGTGTTCATGACCGGCGGCCGCTTCACGGTGGCGGGCTGCGACTGTTTCCTGACCCGTAGCGGCTACACCGGCGAAGACGGTTTCGAGATTTCAGTGCATGCCTCCCAGGCAGACACCCTGGCACGCGCCTTGTTGGCCCAGCCCGAAGTCAAACCCGTGGGTCTTGGCGCGCGCAACTCGCTTCGCCTGGAGGCTGGCCTATGCCTCTACGGCAACGACATTGACGCGACCACCACGCCCGTGGAAGCCAGTCTGAACTGGGCGATTCACAAAGTCCGGCGCCATGGCGGCGCGCGGACCGGCGGTTTTCCGGGTGCTGCAAAGATTCTTACCCAACTGGCCGACCCGGCTACTCTTCGAAGAAAGCGCGTGGGCCTGGTGGCACTGGAACGCATTCCGGTCCGCGATCACACGGAACTGCAAAGCACTGACGGCACCCCCATTGGAGAAGTCACCAGCGGCCTGCTCGGCCCCAGCATCAACAAGCCCGTCGCGCTGGGCTACGTGAAACCGGAATTTTCTGCCATTGGCACCCGCGTGAATGCAATGGTGCGCGGCAAGCCGGTGCCCATGGAAGTAACCGCGACGCCTTTCGTCCCCACCCGCTATTACCGCGGTTAATTTTTCTTTCGCTTTTATTCACCTAACTTCTGGAGAACCCTCATGACCGTCAAATACACCGAAGACCACGAATGGCTCAAAATTGAGGGCGGCACCGCCACCGTCGGCATCACCGTCCATGCGCAGGACGCCCTGGGCGACGTGGTGTTTGTCGATTTGCCTGCCGTTGGCACCGTTTTCGCCCAAAAGGAAACCGCTGGCGTGGTCGAGTCGGTCAAGGCTGCCGCCGACGTCTACATGCCGGTCAGCGGCGAGGTCACCGAAGTCAATGAAGCACTGCGCGACGACCCTTCGCTCGCCAACACCGACCCGCTGGGTGCCGGCTGGTTCTTCAAAATCAAACTGTCCGACCCGTCCCAACTCGATGCCCTGATGGATGAGACGAGCTACACAACGTTCTCTGCCACCGCCTGATTTTCACTAATGCCTGACCCGGAATCCTGACATGTTGCTGCCATCCGCCAAGCCGCTGGGCGAGCTTGAAAACTCTTCCGAATTTATTGCCCGCCACATCGGCATTGACGAGGCCGATGAGGCGCATATGCTTAGCGTGGTGGGTTCCGCTTCGCGCCGGGCGCTGATCGACGGGATTGTTCCGCGCTCGATCGCGCGCAGCAGTGCCATGGTCATTCCACCACCGGTCACGGAAGCAGCCGCGCTCAGGCAGCTCAAGGCGATTGCCGCCAAAAACCAGGTGTTCAAGAGCTTTATCGGCCAAGGCTATTACGGCACCTACACGCCCGGCGTGATTCTGCGCAACGTGCTGGAAAATCCCGCCTGGTACACGGCTTACACGCCCTACCAGGCCGAGATTTCCCAGGGCCGCATGGAAGCGCTCATCAACTTTCAGACCATGGTGTGCGACCTGACGGGCATGCCCATTGCCAATGCGTCCATGCTCGATGAAGCCACCGCCGCCGCCGAAGCAATGACGCTGGCCAAGCGCAGCGTAAAAAGCAAAAGCAATGTCTTCATCGTGGCGGGCGACTGCCACCCGCAGACTATCGAAGTGATCCAGACCCGCGCCAAGCCGCTGGGCATTGAAGTCAAGGTCAGCACGGCCTCCGCGACCGTGCCGCAACTCATGGCCGAGGGCGGCTACTTCGGCGTGCTGGCGCAATACCCGGCTACCACCGGCACCATTCATGACCTGCGGCCATTGGCCGGGCAAGCGCACGCGGATGGCGCGGCCTTGTGCGTCGCAGCCGACCTGCTGGCACTGACGCTGCTCGCGCCACCCGGCGAATGGGAGGCCGACATTGTGCTGGGCAGCACGCAGCGCTTTGGCATGCCCATGGGCAACGGCGGGCCGCACGCGGCTTACCTGGCTTGCCGCGACGCGTTCAAGCGCTCATTGCCCGGCCGCCTGGTTGGCGTGAGTATCGACACGCACGGCAACCCGACCTACCGCCTGGCCCTACAGACCCGCGAGCAGCATATCCGGCGTGAAAAGGCCACGTCCAATATCTGTACCGCGCAGGTGCTGCCCGCCATGATCGCCAGCATGTATGCTGTCTACCACGGTCCGCAAGGCCTAAAGCGGATTGCAGAGCGCATCGCCACTTACACCGCGATTTTTGTGCACGGCCTGCAGGAGCTGGGCTATGAAATCACCAATAAAGGGGCTTTTGACTCGGTCACCATAAAGACCGGCGACGCTACAAATTCAATAGCTGATCGCGCCCGTCAAGCGGGAGCAAACCTGCGTTTTCGTTTAAAAAATCACCTCGGTGTCTCGCTGGACGAAACGACCAGCCGCAGCGACATTGAACTGCTCTGGTCCTTCTTTGCCCAAGCCGGCCAGGCCCTGCCGGTAGTCAGCGCCTTCGAAAAAGGCATCGACAACCTGATTCCGGCCGACTTGCGCCGCAGCAGCGACTTCCTGACGCACCCGGTCTTCAACACGCATCATTCCGAAACCGGCATGCTGCGCTACATCCGCATGCTGGGCGACAAGGACCTGGCGCTGGACCGCAGCATGATCCCGCTGGGCAGTTGCACCATGAAACTCAACGCGACCAGCGAGATGATTCCCATCACCTGGCCCGAGTTTGCCAACATCCATCCCTTCGCACCACATGACCAGCTGCAAGGTTATGCAGAGCTTGACCAGCAATTGCGCGACTGGCTGTGCCAGGCGACGGGATACAAAGGCATCAGCCTGCAGCCTAACGCGGGCTCACAGGGTGAATACGCGGGCTTGCTGGTGATCAAGGCCTTTCTCGAAGCCCATGGCCAGGGACACCGCAACATCTGCCTGATTCCCTCGTCGGCCCACGGCACCAACCCGGCCAGCGCGCAGATGGCCGGCATGACTGTCGTCGTCACCGCCTGCGACGCGCAGGGCAATGTCGACATGGTCGACCTGAAAGCCAAGTGCGAAGAGCACAGTGCCAACCTGGCCTGCGTGATGATCACCTACCCGAGCACCCACGGCGTGTTTGAAACGCAAGTGAAAGAACTGTGCCAGCTGGTGCATTCGCACGGCGCACGCGTGTATGTGGATGGCGCCAACATGAACGCGCTGGTGGGCGTGGCGGCGCCGGGCGAATTTGGCGGCGACGTTAGCCACCTCAATTTGCATAAAACCTTCTGCATCCCGCATGGCGGCGGCGGCCCCGGCGTCGGGCCAGTGTGTGTGGTCAAAGACCTCGTACCCTACCTGCCCGGCCATGCCACCGCAGGCTTTCCGGTCCACGGCGTCGGCGCTATTTCAGCTGCACCATTGGGCAACGCGGCCGTGCTGCCGATCAGCTGGATGTACTGCCGCATGATGGGCCCCGAAGGCCTGAAACAGGCCACAGAGGTCGCTATTTTGAGCGCCAACTACATCAGTGCACGGCTGAAAGACCATTACCCGACGCTGTATTCCAGCCAGACGGGCGAAGGACGCGGCCACGTCGCCCATGAGTGCATTCTGGATCTTCGGCCGCTGAAGGAAACCAGCGGCGTGACGGCAGAAGACGTGGCCAAGCGCCTGATGGACTATGGCTTTCACGCCCCGACGCTGAGCTTTCCCGTGCCCGGAACGCTGATGGTGGAACCCACCGAAAGCGAAACCCTGGCCGAGCTGGACCGGTTCATCAACGCCATGATTGCCATTCGGGAAGAGATTCGCCAGGTGGAAGAAGGCCGCTGGCCGCAGGGTAACAACCCGCTCAAGCACGCGCCGCACACCGCAGCCAGCCTGATGGGCGCAGACTGGGACCACCCCTATTCGCGCGAGATCGGGGGGTTCCCGCTGGCCACGCTCAAACAGGTCAAATACTGGCCGCCGGTAGGCCGGGTGGACAACGTTTACGGTGATCGCCACCTTTTTTGCAGCTGCATTCCTGTCAGCGACTACGCCTGAGGCCCAAGGCATCCATCAGCCCGGCGACGCCTTCTTGCGCTGCTCGGCTGACGGGCTGTTCAAGCTGATAGGGTGCAGTAGCTTTCGGTTACAGCGCCTGGCACCAGACAGAGATAATTCAGCAGCACAGTCTCAATGCGCTGGCTTACTATTCCGTCAATTTCAACCGGCTTAACTACCCTCACAATGAAAACAACGAAATTCCTTATTGCCCTGAGCTCCGCCTTGACCCTTGCCGGCAGCGCGTTCGCCGCAGCCCCCACCGAGACCCTGGCCTCGGGTGTGAAAATTGTCCATGGCGTCGACGGTACCGGCCCGCAGCCCAAGGCCGCAGACACGGTCCGCGTCAACTACCGTGGCACGCTCGCCGACGGCAAGGAATTTGACAGTTCCTACAAACGCGGCACTCCCGCCACTTTCCCGCTTAGCCGCGTGGTGCCGTGCTGGACCGAAGGCCTGCAAAAAATCAGGGTCGGCGGCAAAGCCACGCTGACTTGCCCGCCCGCCACAGCGTATGGTGAACGCGGCGCCGGCGGCGTCGTGCCCCCCAACGCCACGCTGACGTTTGAAGTCGAGCTGCTGGCCATCGAGAAATAGGCCGCTTTCCGGAGCAAAGCCCTTGCTGCCTATAAATCCGCGTTGAGCGCGGCAAGCAAGGCTGCGTTAAAGGCGTCTGCCCGCTCAAACTGAACCCAATGCCCTGCCGCTTCAATCAGGGTCAGGGCCTTGAAGCTTACGGCCTGCCGCAGGCTCGCCTCCAGCTCGGCCATTTTTCCGCGATAGAGAGCATCTTCAATGCCGTAAATCGCGTACACCGGACACCGCACCTCGCCCAGTGAACGCCGCAACACATCGGTACGCGACAGGCTGCGTCCCTTCATGCGGTCACGCACCACGTTGGCCGCATGCAGGCGCAAGGCCAGTTCGGTAATGGCGTCCCGGCGATACAGCATCAGGGCCGCAAGATTGCTGCAGTGAACGGCGTCACGCTGCTCCTGTTCCGGCAGATGCCGCCAGGCATTCAGGCGGATGGCCTTTTCGGGCGCGATGCCCATGCCGGGTGCGCCCACCAGCACCAGCCGGGCCGCCCGCGCAGGAAACTTCGCCGCCATAAAACCGGCGACCATGCCGCCAAACGAAAAGCCCACCAGGTCGCAGGCGCGATCACCCAAAAGGATCTGCAAACCCTGCTCGACAGGCCCGGGCGCCGCATCGGCATCGGTGCCGTGCAGCGGCGCTGCTGAATCGCCGAAACCGGGCAGGTCAGGCACGAGCACCTGGCGTCCGGACCGGACCAACGCATCAACATTGCGTAACCAGTGTGTCCAGCTGCCGCTACCGCCATGAAGGAGCACCACTGGCGCAAGGGCGGGGCTTTGCCGGCCCCAGAGATGCCATACCAGAGAGCCCGCTCCGCAGGGGGTTTCGGTGCGAGTGGCGGTCTGTAAAAGCGCCTGCGCTTCATCGGGTAACTGAACAGGAGAAATGAAATTCATGCGCTGTTTATACCCTCGCTCCCGCGCGTGACATCAGGGAATGCCCATCAATGGCTTTGGCTCACCTGCGCCGAAGTCCACCGGTTTAATCGAAGAGGGACTCAAAGCCATCGACGGGCTCAAAACGTTTGTTGCGATAGCACAAACGCGTAGGTCCGGGCAGGGCCTGCTCACGCACGGAGTGACGCGTATCTCCGGGGTAGCAGATCACGCGCCCGCCTTCATGATCGAAAGGCTCGGGCTGGATCACCGGTGGCCGGCGGCCGCGCGCTGCTGCCAGCACGCCACCGACCTCGGTGTGGCGCGCCAAGTGGGCCAGGCTCATGATCTGCGGCGGTGCAAGTTCGATCTGCCCTGCCCAATACTGCTGCAGCGCCGTGCGCGGACTGAGCCAGATACTCTCGGTTGTTTCAAAGTCGTCGTGGCGTGCCACCTGGCCGAATGGCACAGCCGCCACAAAAAAACGGGTATCGAAACGTTTGTTCATTACCGAGGGCGCAGTCGGCGTGATCCAGCGTGACCAAGGCACGAGACTGCGGGTCTGCAGGCGCAGCACCATCTGCGCCAGCACCGCGTTAAAGCTCAGACCTTCCCGCAGCTGCGCGGCAGCGCGCGCGGGCCAGTCCGCAGGGACAGTGGCCTGCGTGGACGCATGCTGCGCAAACAGCACACCCGACTCTTCAAAGGCTTCCCGCAAAGCTGCAACATACAGCCCGCCGGCCGTGCGCTCATTGATGTCGGCTTCGTTCAGACCGGCGTGCAATGCGTGCAGCGGCTGATCCATATGAGCGACCATGTCCAGTTCAGCATCCGCCGCATCGACCTTGCCCCCCGGAAACACATAGGCGCCGCCCAGCACGTCGGACAAACCGTGGCGCTTCATCAGAAACACCTCCAGTCCGTTCGGCGCATCGCGCAGCATCACCACGGTGGCGGCGGGGCGCGGCGGCGTGGTGACGATTTCCAGATTCAATTCCATGCTCACCTTTCATCAGGATGCTGTACTGCCCAATGCCTTACAGCCTGGATGCCGAGGCTATCAGAATCGCTGCTGGCTATCGCCCACCTAAACCGTCAGGTCCTTCAGCCACTGCATGCCTTGCGCGAGTTCTTCTCTGGCGATATCGTGGGCATTGTGAAATTCGGCGTAGCGCAGCGTGATCGGCAAGGCCTGCACCGCGCTGCGGATGGCATGGGCGTTTGCGATCGGAATCATCTGGTCCTGCGTGCCATGGCTGACCCACAGCTGTTTACCCTGCAACTGGCTGGCGGGTGCAATCAGAGGCCGCACCTCATCGAGCAAGCGACTGTGCAGCACCATGGCGGCGTGCATCAGCGCGGGTTGGGTCAACAGCAATGACAAGGACATGATGCCGCCCTGGCTGAAGCCGCCCACAACCACGCGCGACGCAGGAACATCCAGCTGCCGAGCCGCAGATTCAAGAACTTGCGCGACCTGCTGGCGGCTGGCCGACTCCTGGGCTTCATTGATCACACGCCCGGTCGGGGTGACGCCGAACTGAAACCAGGCATAGGAGCCGGGGCCCAAGACATTGGGCGCGCGCAGGCTGAGCACATGAAAGTTGGCCGGTACATGAGGCGCAAGGCCAAACAGGTCCTGCTCGTTGCTGCCGACGCCGTGCATCAGCACCAGCAGCCAGGGTTCAGTTGCGGCCTTGTCCGCGGGACGATGCAGGTGGGTCAGGGAAAGATTGAGCATGGACGGATTCTTTGCTTGTATCGAATGAGTTGGTGAATTGATTGACCAAGGGGGCCAAGCGCCCGGTCAGGATGCCTGCTGCAAGGCAAACGTGTCCATGGCCAGCATGCTGTGCATCACTTCGCGGCTCAGATAGTCGGGCCGGGCGTCCTCGCCAGCGGCGCCCAGTGCAAAAAACAGCGGTAAAAAATGATCGTCGCTGGGGTGAGCCCGACTGGCGTGTGGCGCCTGCAGCCGATAGTCAAGCAGTGCGGGCACGTCCCCCCGCACCAGCGCATCTTCCACCCAGCGGCTGAACGCCGCCACGTAAGGGGCCGGCTCACGCTCACCCCCAAAAAATTCCGATAAATTGTGGGTCATGCTGCCCGAGCCGATCACCAGCACACCGCTTTCCCGCAAACTGCGCAGCGCCTTCCCCATGGCCAGCACCTCGGAAGGCCCCCAGCGCACCGGCAAGGCCACCTGCACCACCGGCACGTTCGCTTTGGGGAAGAGGTGCATCAAGGGCACCCAGGCGCCATGATCCAGCGGTCGGGTGGCATCGCCCTGTGCGGCGATGCCGGCGGCAGCCAGCAGATCCAGGACTTCCCGCGCCAGCGCAGGGTTGCCGGGTGCCGGGTATTGCAGTTCGTACAGCGGCTGAGGAAAACCGCCAAAGTCGTGCCAGGTTTGCGGGGTGGCGCTTGTCATCACGGCAGGGCCACGCGCCATCCAGTGTGGCGACATGATCACCACGCCGCGCAGGGAATTTTCATCGACCAGACGCTGACCCCAGCGCGTCAGTGCGGGGCCGGTCTCCCCCGGCTCAAGCGCAAACAGCGGAGCGCCATGGGAAATGAACAGGACGGGAAGTCGGGAGTTAGACATGGAAAATCATCCTTTGACCGCAACTTTATTCCATAGACATTTAAAGATAAATATGCCCCATGGAGATTGATTGTCTTTAAATAATTGACAATAATTGCGCATGGATCAACTCCGCCAGATCGAAGCCTTTACGGCCGTGGTGCAAAGCGGCAGCTTTGTGAAAGCGGCTGAACGCCTGAACATCTCCAAGGCGGTGGTGTCCCGCCTTGTGCTTGAGCTGGAGGCCCAGCTTGGCACACGCCTGCTGAATCGAACGACGCGCCGGCTGTCGCTCACAGACTCGGGCACCGGCTACTTTGAACGCTGCCGCCAGCTCCTGGATGATCTGGCCGAAGCCAACGCTGCGGCCAGCAGCACGACGGTCCAGCCTGCAGGACGCCTGAAGATCAATGCGCCGCTGACCTTTGGCAACCTGCACCTGGCCCCCTTGTGGGGCGAGTTCCTGAAGGCCTATCCCAAGATGGAGCTGGATGTGACGCTGTCGGATCGCGTGGTCGATCTCGTCGAAGAAGGCTTTGACCTCGCCATTCGCATCAGCGCCGCAGCCGGCCTGCAAAGCTCGACGCTGGTGGCCCGCCAACTCAGCAAGGACCGCACGATACTGTGCGCCTCGCCCGCATACCTGCGGCTCGCGCCGCCCATTCATCACTTGCAGGACCTGACCGCCCACAGCGTGATGGCCTACTCCTACTGGTCAGGCGGCGACCTGTGGACGTTTGAAGGCCCGCACGGCCCGGAATCGGTAAGCACCCGCCCGCGTTTGCGCGCCAACAGTGGCGATACCTGCCGCGCCGCCGCGCTGGCCGACCAGGGCATCATCCTGCAGCCGGGTTTTCTGGTGGGACCCGACCTGAAAGCCGGCCGGCTGGTGGAAATATTGCCGCAGCACCGCGGACCGGCACTGGCTATTCACGCCGTGTACCCAAGTCGACAATATCTCTCAGGCAAGGTTCGCGCGATGGTCGATTTTCTGGCCGACGCGTTCCGACAACCCGGCTGGCTTTAAACCCAACCCCGCGCTTCTGGCCGGCATGGCGCGATTAGCAGGCTGATTCGTCCTGCGTCGGCCATCACTGCACCTTGCCGCGCAGCGCCTTGGTGGCCGAACGCTGGCTTTTACCCTCAAGGCGACGCTGTTTGGAGCCGTACGTCGGCTTGGTGGCCCGCCGTGGTTTGGGTGGGTTGGAGACGCTGTCGATGACTTCCTGCAAGCGCGCCAATGCATCCAAACGGTTCATCTCCTGGGTGCGATGCTGCTGCGCCTTCAGGACCAGCACGCCTTCCTGGGTGATGCGGCTGTCATTGAGCGCCAGCAGACGGTCTTTGATCTCGTCAGGCAGCGAAGAAGCCCCAATATCAAAGCGCAGATGCACCGCACTGGAAACCTTGTTGACGTTTTGCCCGCCCGCCCCCTGCGCCCGGATGGCACTGAACTCCACCTCACGCTCATCTACCGGAAACTTAAGGAGCGTTGCCATGTGTCAGCTTCCAGCGGGCATTGTCAGGGGTGATCAGACTGGCTGGGTCAAATCGGCCAGGCCCGCGATGGCCAGGGCATAGCCCTTGACGCCGAACCCGGCCATCACGGCTTTTGCGACTGGTGAGATATAGGAATGGTGACGGAACGCCTCACGGGCGTGCACATTGCTGATGTGCAGTTCAATCAGTGTCACGCCGGCGCCCTTGATGGCGTCATGCAAAGCCACGCTGGTGTGGGTGTAGGCACCGGCATTGAGCACCACACCTGCCAGCGTTCCAGCAGCCTGGGCACGGCCGGCCTCCTGAATCGCGTCGATCAGCACGCCTTCGTGGTTGCTTTGGCGAAAGTCCAGCTTCAAGCCGTGGGTAGCGCAGGCCTTGAGGCACAGCGCTTCCACATCAGCCAGGGTTTGCGAACCATAAACGGCAGGTTCCCGCGTGCCCAGCAAATTGAGATTGGGACCATTCAGGACCAAGGCTGTTTTCATAAAAAAGTCTTTCTATTTTGTTTCGCCGCGCCGCCCGAGCCCTGAACGCTCAGGACGCCGGAGCGCCGTCCTGAATAAAGCGCCGGCTGCGCATGATGTCCGGCGTGCTGACGGCCACGTCGCCGCATTGCGCGCGCTGCCGCAAGGCATGCTCCATGACGACCAGCGCCAGCATGGCTTCGGCAATCGGCGTGGCGCGAATGCCGACGCAGGGGTCGTGCCGGCCCTTGGTCACCACCTCGGCAGGGTTACCGGCTGTGTCAATCGACTGACGCGGCGTGATGATGGAGCTCGTCGGCTTGATGGCAATCGAGACTTCCAGATCCTGGCCGGTGCTGATGCCTCCCAGCACGCCGCCGGCGTTGTTCGACATAAAACCTTCGGGCGACAGTGAATCGCCGTGCGTGGTGCCGCGCTGCATCACGCTGGCAAAACCGGCGCCAATTTCCACGCCCTTGACGGCGTTGATGCCCATCATGGCAAAGGCAATGTCGGCATCCAACTTGTCAAACAACGGCTCGCCCAAGCCCACCGGCACGCCCGAGGCCGTCACGCGAATGCGTGCGCCACAGGAGTCACCGGCCTTGCGCAAGGCATCCATGTAAGCCTCAAGACTTGACACGTCGGCCACCGGCGCAAAAAACGGGTTGTTGGGCACATGCTCCCAGGACTCGAAGGGAATCACGATATCGCCGATCTGCGTCATGCAGCCGCGAAAAACCATTCCATACTTTTCAGACAGCCATTTTTTGGCCACCGCACCGGCCGCCACTGTTGGAGCGGTCAGACGGGCCGAAGACCGGCCGCCGCCGCGCGGATCGCGCAGGCCGTATTTGTGCAGGTAGGTGTAGTCGGCATGACCGGGACGGAAAGTCTCCAGGATGTTGCCGTAATCCTTGCTGCGCTGGTCGGTGTTTTTAATCAGGAGGCAAATCGGTGTACCGGTGGTTTTGCCCTCGTACACGCCCGACAGGATTTCCACCGCATCGGGCTCATTGCGCTGCGTAACGTGACGACTGGTGCCCGGACGACGCCGGTCCAGGTCTCCCTGGATATCAGCCTCACTGAGGGACAGGCCCGGAGGGCAGCCGTCAATCACGCAGCCAATGGCCGGACCGTGGGATTCACCAAAATTGGTGACTGCGAAAAGGTTTCCAAAAGTATTGCCGCTCATGGCCGGATTATCCCAGAGCGCGCGCAGGCCATTTACCCAAGCACCGGACAGGCAAGAAGTTCGGCGATCAGCCGCTATGCGTCTCGTCCCCCTCCGGCCAGTCGCGGATGTAGGCCTTGAGCATCTTGTTTTCGAAGTTCTGGCTGTCCACGACAGTCTTGGCAACATCGTAGAAGCTGATCACGCCCATCAACATTTTCTGATTCATCACGGGCATATAGCGCGCGTGACGGTCCAGCATCATGCGGCGCACCTCGTCCATCTCGGTCTCCGGAGTGCAGGTGAGCGGATGATCGTCCATGGCCTTGCGCACCAGCGTTTTGCCGATTTCGCCGCCGTTATTAACAATGCAGACAATCACTTCGCGGAAGGTCAGCATGCCGACCAGGTCGCCATGCTCCATGACAACCAGCGACCCGATGTCTTTTTCGGCCATGATTTGAGCCGCTTTGGCCAGGGGTTCGTCAGGCTGGACGGTGTAGAGCGTGTTGCCTTTCACGCGCAGAATGTCAAGGACCTTCATCGCTTTCTCCTCGGTTGCTCTGCCAGAGATTGTTCTGCCAGCTTGTTTTTCAGGGTCCCGCCGCCATGAAGTGCCGGGAATTTCGACTCAAATTCGGTTCAAATATAGCCCACAATCCCCCAGCCGACTGTAACGATTCCCCCCTGCGGGTCGGACCAACGCGCTGGCCACCTGCGGCCATCCGCCTGCTTGCGTTTCGGCACGCGTTTTTTTGTACTGGAGACACACTCATGCCCGGTTATTCTGATCCCGGTTTTGACACGCTGGCGCTGCACGCAGGTGCAGCGCCAGACCCGGCGACGGGCGCTCGTGCCGTACCGATTCATCTCACTACCTCGTTTGTGTTCGAGTCAAGCGACCATGCTGCCAGCCTCTTTAACCTTGAGCGCGCGGGCCATGTCTACTCACGCATCAGCAACCCAACCAATGCGGTGCTGGAGCAGCGCGTGTCGGCTCTCGAAGGCGGCATAGGCGCGATTGCCACCGCCAGCGGACAGGCAGCCCTGCACCTGAGCATTGCCACGCTGATGGGGGCCGGCTCGCACATCGTCGCCAGCACCGCGCTGTACGGCGGCAGCCAGAACCTGCTGCACTACACGATGCGCCGCTTCGGCATCGACACCACCTTTGTCAAGCCCGGCGACCTGGACGGCTGGCGCGCGGCCGTGCGGCCCAACACCAAGCTCTTTTTCGGCGAAACCGTGGGCAACCCCGGCCTGGAAGTGCTGGACATTCCGGCCGTCTCCGCCATCGCCCACGATGCGCAGGTGCCGCTGCTGGTCGATTCAACGCTGACCTCGCCCTGGCTCATCAAGCCCTTCGAGCATGGCGCCGATCTCGTCTATCACTCCGCCACCAAGTTCCTGAGCGGCCATGGCACGGTGATAGGCGGCATCGTTGTGGATGGCGGCAGCTTCGACTGGGACAAGTCTGGCAAGTTTGCCGAGCTCACCGAGTCCTACGACGGCTTTCACAACATGGTGTTCAGCGAGGAAAGCACGGTCGGCGCCTTTTTGCTGCGCGCCCGCCGGGAAGGACTGCGCGACTTCGGTGCCTGCATGAGCCCACACACCGCTTGGCTGATTCTGCAAGGCATTGAAACCCTGCCGCTGCGCATGGCTCGCCACATGGGCAACACCGAAAAAGTGGTTGAGTTTCTGGCCAGCCATCCCTTTGTTTCACGCGTGGGCCATCCGATGCTGCCATCCCACCCCAGCCACGCGCTGGCTAAAAACCTGCTTCCGCGCGGAGCGGGTTCGGTATTCAGCTTCGACCTCAGGGGCAACCGCGAACAGGGCAAGACTTTTGTTGATGGGCTGAAGGTTTTCAGCCACCTGGCCAATGTCGGCGACTGCCGCAGCCTGGTAATTCATCCGGCCAGCACCACGCACTTCCGCATGAGCGACGAAGCGCTCACAGGCGCAGGAATTTCCCAGGGCACCATTCGGCTGTCGATCGGACTGGAAGACCCGGACGACCTGATTGACGACCTGAAGCGGGCATTGAAAGCGGCGGAAAAAACCGCGGCCAAGGCGGCATGAAAATCCGACCCTATGCCATGGCCGATGAAAGCCATGTCGTTGCCCTATGGCAGGCCTGCGGGCTGACGCGCCCCTGGAACGACCCCTACAAGGACATCGCCCGCAAACTCAGCGTGCGGCCGGAATGGTTTTTTGTGGGCGAAGTCAAAGGCGTGCTCATAGCCAGTGCCATGTTTGGCTACGACGGACATCGCGGCTGGGTGAACTATCTGGCGGTGGCACCCGGCCATCAAGGCAAAGGCTACGCGCGCCAGCTCATGACACAGGGCGAGGCGCAGCTCAAACTCGTCGGCTGCCCCAAGCTCAGTTTGCAGATTCGCAGCAGCAACGCCAGCGTAATGGCCTTCTATCAGCATCTGGGCTACGACCGGGATGACGTGGTCAGCCTCGGAAAACGACTTATCCCCGACCTTTAAGCAGCAAGGCTCCACTATGTACCTCACAGTCAACGGCCACAACACCTACTGCTACACCGGCGGCAAACCCTTTGACGCCACCCAGCCCACCGTGGTCTTTATCCACGGCGTGCTCAATGACCACAGCGTCTGGATTCTGCAGACCCGATACCTGGCCCACCATGGCTGGAACGTGCTCGCAGTAGACCTGCCCGGCCACTGCCGCAGCGAAGGCGAGGCCCCTTCCACCGTGGAGGAAGCGGCTGACTTTATCGCCGCGTTGCTGGATGCTGCAGGTGTGCAGCGCGCGGCACTGATTGGCCACAGCTGGGGCTCGCTGATTGCGCTGGAAGCCGCATCACGGTTACAAGCGCGCATCAGCCACCTGGTGCTGGTTGGCACCGCCTTCCCGATGAAGGTGTCGCAGGCGCTGCTCGATGCTTCGCTGAACGAGCCGATGAAAGCCCTGACCCTGGTCAATGTGTTCTCGCGCAGCACGCTGGCACCAAAGCCCTCCGCGCTAGGCCCGGGAACCTGGGTCTATGGCGCCAGCATGGCGCTGGGCCGCCGTGTGCTGGCCAGCAACTCCAAGGTAAATGTCTTTCACCGCGGCTTCAAAGCGTGCGACAGCTACACAAACGGCGAGTCTGCCATTCAGACCATTACCTGCCCCGTGCTGTTTTTGCTTGGCGCGCAGGATCAGATGACGCAGCCGAAAGCCGCGCAAATCCTCATCAGCGCGGCTCGCAGCGCCGGCAAGGCGGTGCAGCTTGCCAGCCTAGCGGTAGGTCACAACCAGATGAACGAGGCCCCCGACGAGACGCTGTTTGCGATTCGGGATTTCCTGAACAAATGAGTGCACCCCAATGACCACTGAGTCACTGAGCGCAACTCACTGAAAAAAACGCTCTGTCTACGCGTCAAATTGCTTCCGGGACACGACCTCGTTCAGTCAAGCTCGGCCCTGCCGGTCGGGGTCCGCCCCTTGATGGTGTTGAGCTGGCCGAAGGTGCCCTCAAGCAGCCGCTCCAGCTTATCGGCAGCGCCAGTGATGGCCTGGTCGAGGGTCGCTGCGAAATGGGTCACGACCAAGGGTTGCAGGCCCGCAGGTCGGGCCTCCATGACACATTTCTTGTCGTCGCCATGGGATTTGTGGCTGCTCTCGTCACTCAGGTGCGCTTCCACGCGAGTAATGTGTTCGCGGAAACGGCTCAGCCTGGCTTGGAGCAGGGACTGGACATGGAGGCTGAGCCTCTCGCCGCCTTCGATATTCTTGTCAGTGTTGGTCTGGATTTGCATGTTGCGCTCTCCTGGCTGCAAAGTGAGCCTGCAGGTGTGCAGGACATGACGTGGGCGGACAGCCTTGCAGCTGTGGACCGCCCACGGGACGGCGTGAAATTTCATCCTAACCCAAAGAGGCCCCGCGCAGTCGCCAGACGGCGATAAGCCCACAGGGTTTTCGCCAAGCCGGCGCACTTTTCCGGCGCCTGGCAGATTTAGGAAAAAAATGCATCCAGCCCAATCAATACCAGCACAAGCAGCTATTAAACAAATAGCAAAAACCACTGCCGGCAATGCCTAGGCCGACGGCTGCAGCAGCCAGTCGATGCCAGCCAGCGCCTGTGCGGCCCCCGCCGCAATGCCCACGTCAAAGCCCGTAGACACCGCACAGCCACGCGGCACGGCCTGGCCCCAGCGCTTCAGGCGCTCAAAGCCGGCATGTGGCCGGGTGGCGCGGTAGAGCTGCAGCCGGTGGCCGTAAAAACCCCCAGGCCCACCATAAGCCCGCCCAGGCCCTCCCGGCCGCGAGGATCAGGGCATCGGCCTGCCGGATCAGCTCGACGGCACGCGCCAGGCTGCTGGCGTCGGAAGTGGGGTTCATGGTGCGGGGCCTTGGCCGGCCCCCGACAGAGGGCCAAAGTAGTGATTAGGCCGACGCCCTCGCCTTGCGCTGCGCTCGGCAAAATGCCTGCCGAACTATAGCGCGCGGCAAGATGCCCGCCCGCAGGTGATTGCTCAGAGTTTCGTGTCCGGCGACAGCGCATCGGCCAGCGCCCGCAGCAGCCCGCCGCCATCACCGCTCCAAGCGCTGCCGTGCATGCAGGCCAGCGTCGTGGGCCCGGCGGCGGCCAGCCGCTCCAGCAGGGCCCGCGTGTTGGGGGCATGGGCGTAATAGTCCATCGCGTGGCGAAAGGCCTCGCTGGGCCCCAGGATGTCGGACTCGGTGAGGGGCGGATGCTCGCTGCCGGGCTGCGTCAGCAGGTCGCCGCAGAGCAGCGTGCGGCTGCTCTCCTCCATCAGAAAGCCGCATTCCCAGCCGTGCGGCAGATGGGGCGCGTCGAACCAGCGCAGCACATGCCGGCCCAGGGACAGGGTTTCGCCATCGGCCAGCGCCCGCGCCGGACGGTCAGCAAGGTCATCGACGGAGACCATGGCCGCAACGCTGCCGCACAGCGGCAAGGACTGCGGCGCAGCCGCCAGCCAGTCGTTGAGCGAGCCGCATTCGTCGGCCTCCACATGAGAAAACGCAATATGCCTGAGTCCCTCCACCTGCAGAATGCTGGCCACGGCCTCGCGGACCAGCGCAAACATCTTGCGCGGCCCGGTGTGGAAAAGCAGCGGCTCATCGTCCAGGACGAGGTACTGGTTGAAGGAAAAACCGCCGGGCCCGCCGGCCATGAACACCGGCGTGTTGATGCGGTAGATGCCGTCGGCGACTTCGTGCACATTGGTGCCCGACTGGGTGTTGGTGATGGGCATGGCCACTTTCCTTTACAAGCATTTGCAAGCTCAACACAAGCCGCGCCCCGCCCACTCAGGCACGGCACCGACGCCGACGCCGACGCCGTCGGGACGATGCGCGTCAGGCGAAATCCGGCCTTGAACTGGAACCTCAAACACTGTGCCGGCCAACGGCGGTTCCGAAACGCTGGCCAGGCATGGCGCTTGCGCGACGACGAAGGCCGCCCGCAGCAACCGGCCCTGAGGCAGCCCGGATCAGGCGGGCTTGATATTCTGGTTCGTGCTGAAGAGATTTTCCGGGTCGTACTGGTGCTTCACCTGAGTGAGGCGTTCATAGTTCTGACCATAGGCGGCTTTCACGCGATCACCCTCGTCAGCCGTGAGAAAGTTGACATAGACGCCACCGCTGGCAAAGGGCGCCGAGGCCTTGAAGAAGTCCCGTGACCAGCGGATGCAGCGCTCGTCATCGGCCGGGTCCGCCCAGCGCCCATGGACGTTCATCACGAACCGGGCATCGCGGTGGGCATATGCCGTGGACTCGGGCGCTGGCTGAGAGGTAGCAGCACCGATGGCGGCAAAAAATATCTCACACTGGGGCGACGGCAGCTTCCCGATGTACTCAATGACGGCATCGAAGAGTCCATCGTTGAGCACCGTGAAATTGTGCGACTTCCAGTAATTACGAGCGCCCGGGGTGAGCAGCGGATCAAAGGCCTGCTGCCAGGCGGTGTACGGCTGCACGCCGACGTGCTCGCCCAGGGGCTTGCCAAACTGGCGCAGCGGCGCTATGAGCGGTTCACCCAGCCCAGGATCACCCGCGTAGCACAGGGCTAGCGCGATCATCCCCTTGCCATGGACCGCCTCGGGGAGAAAGGGCAGCGGCGGCGCCTGGCGCAATACGGTCCAGACCGAGAGCTCGTCCGGCGCCTTCTCCATGAACTCGCGGTACTGTTGCAGCACCGCCTTCGCCTCGGCGATCGGGTAGACGATCAGGCCGCTCAGGACATCGGGCCCGACAGGATGGAGGCGGAACTCAAAGCGGGTCACGACGCCGAAGTTGCCGCTTCCGCCCCGCAGTGCCCAAAAGAGATCGGGGTGTTCGGAGGCACTGGCGCGCAGCACTTCGCCGGCGGCAGTCACCACTTCGGCGGACTCAAGATTGTCAACTGTCATGCCGTACTTGCGGCTGAGCCAGCCGAAACCACCGCCCAAGGTCAGGCCGGCGACGCCGGTGGTGGAGTTGATGCCGAGCGGCGTGGCCAGGCCGTGGGCCTGGGTCGCTGCGTCCATATCCGCGAGCGTGGCACCGCCCCCAATGCTAACGCGGCGTGTGCCCGCGTTGATGATCGAGTCCTTCATCTGCGAGAGGTCAATGACGATGCCGTCTTCGCACATCGCACTGCCCGCGATGTTGTGCCCGCCGCCGCGAACGGCGAGCGCAAGACCGTTGTTCTTCGCGAAATTCACCGCGCAGACGACGTCCGGCGTGGTGGCGCAGCGGACGATGAGCGCCGGATGCTTGTCGATAGTCGCATTCCAGACCTTGCGGGCGCTGTCGTAGACAGCATCGCCGGGAAGAATGACCTCCCCTTTGAGTTCTCCTTTTAGCGCCTCAATCTTCCCAGCTTGCAGCGTAGACATGACTTACTCCCAGTTGGTACTGTGGCCGGCCGCGCCTGACCCCCAATATCGTTTGGGCGACACCGAACTGCGTCCCCATCACGGCGCCTGTCGCCCCAAAGCGGCACCCGGGGATAGCCTGCATACCGGCTGCATCAACAAACAGCCCCAATAGCGCTCAACTCATCCATGCAGCTGGCTGCTTGACCGTAGAAGTTCACGACTCATACTTGTAGCACCGGCAATCGCAGCGCGCAAGAATCGCCGGGGCCATTCAGACGTGGTTACCCATGTTGCCCTGGCTGGCCGCGGATGGTGCCGCTTGGCGGGCAGATCAAGGGGGCATGCCGCCTGCTCCCCCTTATTCGCTGGTGTGGCGGCCCTCCGCCAATCACGCGTCCATGCATGCCGAAGGAGCCCAAAAGGCCGCGACGAGCGCTGCTTTGCCCGGTCCGGCCACCTGTGCTGCCGCGCAAACCATTACCCGGTTTACGTCTTATTGCAGGCAATCAAGCCGCCGGGCCGCATACAGAATCAGGCGCTTGGCGGCATTGCCCGAAGGCCTAAGCCCTCATCAAGTGCCAAGCCAATATTCAGGCGCAGCCTGCAAAGCCTGCAGCAGTTGCCGGGTGGCGGGGAAATGGGGTGTGGCCTTCAGGCCAGAGTGCTGCAGTGAATCCAGCAGGCGTGACAGGTTTTGCGCTTGCGGCGGCAAGGGGCCGAAAAACCAGCTGCAGTCCGCATCGGCGATGAGCAGCGTGGGAAAAGTCTCGACATCCACATCGCCGACCAGCTCGGCCTGGTCTTCAATGTCCAGCCAGGCAAACCGGTGGGCGGGGTAGCGTAGCGCCATTTGCGCAAACACGCCCTGGTAGTCGCGGCACAGGCCGCACCAGTCCGCACATAGGCAGATAACCCAGGTAACAGGGCCGGGCGAAGGAAGGTCTGACGCAGAGGAGTTCAACATGCTTGATTTGCTTCAGGGCATAAAGAGGTGGCGGATCTGGGACACAGGCGCGCGTCGGTCCAGGATTGGCACACGCGGCGATACCGAAGCGCTTTCTTTTTCATAGCGCATCCCGCAATAGGATAGCGGGCCAGCGGGCCTTTTCCCATAAATTACGGACCGACTCCGCCTTATCCAGCAGCAACTGCTGCATGAGTGGCTCCAGCGAGGTGGCATCGGGATCGGCCAGCAACAGGTAGCGACACTCGGCCTTGCCTTGCGCGTCGTTGAGCTGGCCCACCCAGTCAAGGCTGACCAGCGTTTCCAGCACCGGCTCCAATTGCAGCACATCCACCTGAAGACGCTCGGCCAGCTGCGAGGCACTGACGCCCATGCGTGCGGTGCTACGCGCCTTGTTCAAATGCTGCAGCACCTCTATGGCCAGCTGAAAAAGCCAGCCGTGGGCGCTGCCGCGGCGCGCCACGCCAGCTAGCAAACTCGGCAGGTAGGCGGTAATCACCGCGCCCATCAGTACGATGACCCAGGAGACGTAAATCCACACCAGCAGGATAGGCAAGGTGGCAAACGCGCCATAAACCAGGGAATACGTCGGCACGGCACCCAGATAAATGCTGAGGACTTTTTTGCCAATCTCCAGACCTGCCGCCACAAACAGGCCGCCGCTAAAGGCGTGCGCCCATTTGACGTAGGTATTGGGCACATAGCGGTACAGCGAGGCCATGCCGCCGGCGACCAGAAAAAACTGGAAGACATCCAGCAGGAAGCGCAAGCTGATGGGCAAGGCTCCCACCAGACCCCGGGAAGCCGACACCACATACGACGTCACCGCCAGACTGGCCGCCAGCACCAGGGGGCCCAGGGTGATGGCAGCCCAGTAAATCAGCACCCGTTGCGCCAGCGGCCGCGGTTTTCTGACGCGCCATATGCTGTTGAGGGTGCGGTCAATCGTCAGGATCAGGGCGATGGCCGTGGCCAGCAACACCGCCAGGCCGGCGCCGCCCAGTTTGCTGGCCTGCCGGCTGAACTGGGTCAGATAACCCAGCACCTGACGGGCGATGTTGTCCGGAATCAGGCTTTGTATCAGCCAGCCCTGCAGCGCACCCTGGAGCTTGGAGAACATCGGAAAGGCCGTAAAAATGGCCAGCGCCACGGTAAAGAAAGGCACCAACGCAATCGAGGTTGTAAAGGTCAGGCTGCTGGCAGTCAGCCCCATGTGGTCTTCACGAAAACGGTTGCGCAGGGTAATGGCGGTGTAGCGCCATGGAAAATGGGACAGCTCATTGAGCAAGGCCTGCAAAGACTGCTGAAATTTCATCCCCGGTATCATGCCATCGACATTCTTATGAACACGAAAAAAGCAAACCAAATTGAAATGACCCGCTGGCTCGCCCTGAGCAGCCTGGGCGGCCTGATTGTGCTGGGCCTGGCCTGGGAAATGTGGCTGGCGCCGATACGGCCAGGCGGCTCGCTGCTGGCGCTGAAGGTGCTGCCGCTGTGCATTCCGCTGGCTGGCATCATGAAAAACCGCATGTATACCTACCGCTGGGTCAGCCTGATGGTGTGGATTTACTTTACCGAAGGCGCCGTGCGGGCATGGAGCGACCGCGCACCGGGCAACTACCTCGGCATGGTGGAGGTCCTGCTGTGCCTGCTGCTCTTCACGGCCTGCGCCCTGCATGTGCGTGTGCGGCTTAAAAATGCGCAAATCCCTGCGACGGCAGAAGGAGCTACCCCATGAATCCCGGCGACAAACTCCTTGAGACACTGCGAAACATCACTGGCCCCGCGCATGTGCTTTGCGACGGCGATCTGAGTGCTTACACACAGGACTGGCGCAAACGCGCCCATGGCCAGGCGCTTGCGGTAGTGCGCCCGGCGGCTACGGCAGAGGTGGCCGCCATCGTGAAGGCCTGCAACGCAGCGGGCGTGAGCCTGGTTCCGCAAGGCGGCAACACCGGCCTGGCCGTCGGCTCCGTGCCCGATGAATCCGGAACGCAGGTGGTGCTGAGCCTGCAGCGCATGAATGCAGTGCGCGCAATCGATGCCGCCAACCTCACCGTCACGGTCGAGGCCGGCTGCATTTTGCAAAGCCTGCAGGAAGCAGCCGAAAAAGCGGGCTTTCTTTTCCCGCTGAGTCTGGCGGCCGAAGGCAGTTGCACCATTGGCGGCAACCTGGCCACCAACGCCGGCGGCACGCAGGTGGTGCGCTACGGCAATACGCGCGATTTATGCCTGGGACTGGAAGTGGTCACCGCGCAGGGCGAGATATGGCACGGCCTGTCGGGCCTGCGCAAGGACAACACCGGCTATGACCTGCGCGATTTATTCATTGGCAGCGAAGGTACGCTGGGCATCATCACGGCCGCCACCATGAAGCTCTACCCGCAGCCTGCGGCCCGGCTGACAGCCTGGGCCGCCGTGCCCTCAATGCAGGCCGCCATCGCGCTGCTGGGCCTGGCCCACCAACATCTGGGCGCGGGACTGACTGGTTTCGAGGTAATGGGGCAATTTGCCCTGAGCCTGGTGGACAAGCATTTTTCGCAGTTGCGCGTGCCACTGTTCAAGGACGCACCCTGGTGCGTGCTGCTCGAAAACTCCGACCACGAATCCGAAACTCATGCGCGCGAGCAGTTCGAGCGACTGCTGGAGACCGCCTTCGGACAGGGTTGCGTAAGCGACGCCGTGGTGGCCGAGAATCTCTCGCAGGCCAAAAGCCTGTGGCATATCCGCGAAAGCATTCCCTTGGCGCAGGCCGAGGAAGGCCTGAATATCAAGCACGACATTTCCATCCCCGTGTCGCGCATCCCCGAGTTCGTGGCGGAGACGGACGCCCTGTTGCAGCGCAATATCGCCGGCGTACGCCTGGTGAATTTTGGCCATCTGGGCGACGGCAACCTGCACTACAACGTGCAGGCGCCCGAAGGCGGCGACGCCAGGGTCTTTCTGCGCGAGCGAGAAGAGGAGGTCAACACGCTGGTGTATGACGCGGTGGCCCGTTTTGACGGCTCCATCTCGGCCGAGCATGGCGTCGGAAGCCTCAAGACCGACAAGCTTCCCCGCTACAAGTCACCCGTGGCCCTGACCATGATGCATGCCATCAAGCAGGCGCTGGATCCGCAAAATATCATGAATCCCGGGCGGATCGTGAAGCTCTGATTTCGATGCCGGCGAAAGCCCGGTGATATCGAAGCCGAGGTGGCATACGCTCAGCGCATGAGGTGTCGGATCGACCCGCAGACCGACAGCAACTGAGCCTTGTCCATTCGGCAGATGATGTTCCGGATCACCGTACCGAGAAGCTGCTGCGCGCCAACCATGCCCAGGTTCGCGGACTGCTGGATGATGAAACCGGGCTTTGCCAGCTTGAGCTGCTTCATGAAGCTATAGTCCATGCCGGCGTACGTCAGCTCGACAATCAAGTCTGCAAGGGCTCCGCGGTGCTTCACGGGGTCGGGCGACTCTTCAAGCCTGGCGAGCACGACAAGCGCTTTCGTGCTCAGTGCCTGCGAAAAATAGACACGCACGAATGGCTCTGATTTTCCCGCTGCGGCCGGTTTCTTCGCTTTCAATGGCTTCGGCGCGGAACGCCGCGCCACCACAGATTTTGACAGGAGTTTTGATGAGCCGGCCATGCAAACATGATACCCGCCGTGCCCGAAGGTAAGTCTGCGCAATATCACGGCCAGACTGCCCCTAAGTCTGCTGGCAGGCGCGGCATAATTGACGGCTTGGCCGCTTGGCCGGCCCAACCTATTCTTGCCTGACTCATTTCCACTGGCTTGCCATGACCCGCCCTATCCGCTCCCAATACGAAGACTTCATGCGCCATGTGGACACGCACGGCGTCTTCAAGGCCGACCGCACCGGCACCGGCACCAAAAGCGTGTTTGGCTACCAGATGCGTTTTGACCTGAATGAAGGTTTCCCGCTGGTCACGACCAAAAAGGTTCACCTCAAATCCATCGTGCAGGAGCTGCTGTGGTTCCTGACCGGCTCCAGCGACAACAACTGGCTGAAAGAGCGTGGCGTGACGATCTGGGACGAATGGGCGCGCGAAGATGGTGATTTGGGCCCGGTCTATGGCGTGCAGTGGCGCAGCTGGCCGACGCCGGACGGCGGCCACATTGACCAGATCGCCGAGGTCATCAAGACCCTCAAGACCAATCCCGACTCGCGCCGCATCATCGTGAGCGCCTGGAACGTGGCCGACCTGTCCAAAATGGCCCTCATGCCCTGCCATGCCTTCTTCCAGTTTTACGTGGCGCCTGCTACCGAGCCTGGCGGCAAAGGGAAACTCAGCTGCCAGCTCTACCAGCGCAGCGCCGACATTTTCCTTGGCGTGCCTTTCAACATTGCCAGTTACGCCCTGCTCACGCATATGGTGGCGCAGCAGTGCGACCTCGATGTCGGAGACTTCATCTGGACCGGCGGCGACTGCCATATCTACAGCAACCACGCCGACCAGGTGGCGCTGCAACTGAGCCGGGCACCCTTCCCTTACCCCAGCTTGAACATCAAGCGCAAGCCCGACTCAATCTTCGACTACCAGTTCGAAGACTTTGAGTTTCTGGACTACCAGCACCACCCGGCCATCAAGGCGCCGGTGGCGGTTTGACTGGTCCAGCCGCCATGCCTCGCATCAGCCTGATTTACGCCCGCGCAGCCAACGGCGTGATTGGCAAGGACAACACCATGCCCTGGCATTTGCCGGAAGACATGGCGCACTTCAAACGCCTGACCCAGGGCTGGCCCGTCATCATGGGGCGAAAGACCTGGGATTCGCTGCCGCCCAGATTCCGACCCCTGCCTGGCCGCACCAATGTGGTCATCACGCGGCAGCCGGACTGGAAAGAAGCGGGGGCGCAGCCCGCCTCCAGCCTCGCCGACGCACTGAAACTATGCAGCCAGTCTGAAGAGGTCTGGGTCATTGGTGGCGCGCAAATTTACGCACAAGCCGAACCCCTGGCAGACCGCATTGAAGTCACAGAAATTTCCCAGGACTTTGAAGGCGATGCCTTTGCGCCCCGGCTGGGTCCGCAATGGATAGAAAGTGCGCGTGAAGATCATGTGTCCTCCAATGGACTGAAATTCAGCTTTATTACCTACAACAAACGCCAGGAGAATTGATTTGTCAGAACACGGATTTCACGTGCACGGCCCCCACGACCATGAGCTGGAGCACGCCGCGCAGGGCGGGCATGACAGCGGCGGCATGATTGCCCAGATCGCGGTCGTCACCGCCATCATTGCCACCGTGGGGGCCCTCTTTTCCTACATGGGCGGTGCCACGCAGGCCAATGCCGGTTTGTACAAGAATAACGCGGCCATCAAGAAGACCGAGGCGTCCAACCAGTGGAACTACTTTCAGGCCAAGAGTACAAAGCAGTCGCTGGCCGAGTTTGCCCGCGACCTGGCGCCTGAAGATAAAAAGGTCGCATACCAGGGCAAGATTGACCGCTACGAAAAAGAAAAAAACGAGATCAAGGTGGGTGCTGAAAAGCTGGAAACCGAGGCTACCTCCTGGGACAAGTCGTCCGACGAGCAGATGCACCAGCACCACCGCTGGGCGCAAGCCACCACCGTCCTGCAGGTCTCGATCGCCTTGGCGGCCATTGCCTTGCTGACACGCAAGAAGTGGCTGGAGTACGGCATGTTCGCCCTGGCCGGTGTAGGCCTCGCGCTGGGCGCCCTGGCTGCGCTACATATTTAATAGCTACTGATGTCCGTCCCACCTTGGCTGTAACAATAAAACCATGAAGATTTCCACCTGGAACGTGAACTCGCTGACTGTTCGTCTGCCGCAGGTGCTGGATTGGCTGGCGGCCAATCCGGTGGATGTGCTCTGCCTGCAGGAACTCAAGCTGAGCGATGACAAGTTTCCCCTGAAAGAGCTGGAAGCGGCCGGTTACCACAGCGCGGTGTTTGGCCAGAAAACCTATAACGGCGTCGCCATTTTGAGCCGCACGCCAGCGCGCGACATCGTGAAAAACATCCGGCGCTTCAGCGACGAGCAGTCGCGCGTCATCGCCGCCACCGTGGACACGCCGACGAGCGAGTTGCGCGTGGTCAACGGCTATTTCGTCAACGGCGAGGCACCGGGCACCGAAAAGTTTGCCTACAAGCTGAAGTGGCTGGACGGCCTGCGCGACTGGCTGCGTGATGAACTCGCGGCGCATCCGAATCTGGTGCTGCTGGGCGACTTCAACATCACCGCTGACGACCGCGACACCTACGACCCGGAAGGTCTGCGCGAAAGCATCCACCACACCACCGAAGAACGCCAGCATTTTCAGGCGCTGATTGACCTGGGCCTGACCGATGCCTTCCGGATGTTTGAGCAGCCCGAAAAAAGCTACTCCTGGTGGGACTACCGGCAGTTTGCCTTCCGGCGCAACCGCGGATTGCGGATTGACCACATTCTGGTCAGCGAAGCGCTTAAACCGCTGGTCCGCAGTTGCGAGATCGACAAACTGCCGCGCAAAAACGAGCGCCCCAGCGACCATGTGCCGGTCGTACTGGAACTCGGCTCGCCATAAATTAGATAGCATAATCTGCCCACAGCACGGACGCAAAGCCCGGTTTTCACTGCCTATTTCGCCAAACCGGCCCCTCGGAGGGAGGTCAGGCGGCAAGCCCCTTGCTCGCCATGTAGGTCGCCAGCACAAACAGCAAAACGGCAAAGGCACGCTTGAGTTGCCTGACATTGAGCTTATGGGCTGCAGCGGCGCCCAGAGGCGCAAACATCACGCTGGTCACCGCAATCAGCACCAGCGCCGGCAGGTACAGGTAGCCCATGCTGCCGCTTTGCGCGGCCTGCAGGTTCCAGCCTGCAAAAACATAGCCGATGGTGCCGGCCAGCGCAATCGGAAAACCCAATGCCGACGAGGTCGCCACTGCCGTGTGAATTGGCACGTTGCACCAGGCCATGAACGGCACCGAGATAAACCCGCCGCCAGCCCCGACCAGCGACGACAGCGAGCCGATGACGCCACCGGTGCCGAACATGCCCATGCCTTGCGGCAATTGCCGCGACGGCTTGGGCTTTTTGTCGATGAACATCTGCACCGCCGAATAGGTGACGAAGACGGCGAAAACAAGCGCCAGCATTCGGGTGGACAGCAGCCGGGCAATCTGCGCGCCCAGCAACGAGCCGGCCACAATGCCCGGCGCAAGCAGCCTGACCACATCCCAGCGAACCGCGCCGCGCTTGTGGTGCGCCCGCACTGACGAAAGCGAAGTGAACAGGATGGTCGCCAGCGACGTGGCCACCGCCATCTTCACCACATAGTCAGCCGCAAAGCCCTGCGCGCTGGCCAGAAATGTCAGCGCCGGCACCAACAGCATGCCGCCGCCTATGCCCAGCAGGCCGGCCAGGAAGCCGCTCACGCAGCCCAGCACCAGCAACTCGACGATCAGGACCGGATCAATGCCCGTCATGGCATCAGTACCCCACGGCCTGGCCGTCCTTGCGCGGATCGGAACCGGCAATGAAGGCATCGCCGCGCCTGAGCACCAGTTGCGCGCCGCCAAAGGCAAACACGCCATTGCCGCGCTCGACCGTGATGTCGTGCCCGCGCGCTGCCAGCGCGCTGATCACGCCGGCGTCAAAACCCGCCTCGACAGCGACCTGCAGGCCGCCCGTCACGCGCCAGCGCGGTGCGTCGGCGGCGGCCTGCGGATTCTGCCCGTAGTGAAGCACGCGCAAGGCCATCTGCAGATGGCCTTGCGACTGCATCGGCCCGCCCATCACGCCGAATGCCATCTGCGGCGTGCCGTCGGCATGCATGGCGAAGGCCGGAATGATGGTGTGCGACGGGCGCTTGGACGGCCCGACCTGGTTGGCATGGCCCTGCGCCAGGGAAAAGCCATGGCCCCGGTTCTGCATGCTGATACCAGTGCCGGGCACAACGATGCCCGAGCCGAAGCCCATGTAATTTGACTGGATGAAGGACACCATCATGCCGGAGGCATCGGCTGCCGCCACATAGACCGTGCCGCCCGGCCGGGGCGCTCCGTAGCCGGGGTCGCCGGCCCTGTTGCGGTCGATCAATCTGGCACGCTCGGCCAGATAGGCCGGCGCCAGAAGCTCGGCGGGCGTGACCTGCATCGCGTTAATGTCGGCGTTGTACTGGTGCAGGTCGGCCAGGGCGAGCTTCATCGCCTCGATGGACAAGTGCACCGTGTCGACATGGTCAACCGGCTGATTGCCGATGCCCAGCGCTTCCATCATGCCCAGCGCCATCAGGGTGGCGATGCCTTGTCCGTTCGGCGGCAACTCGTGCACCACCGAACCGGCAAAAGGCTGGGCCAGGGTGCCGCACCAGTCGGCGCTGTGCGCGGCCAGGTCGTCTTCGGTCATCACGCTGCCGTTTTCCCTGGCATGCGCGGCCATTTTCCGGGCCAGCGCACCACGGTAAAAGGCTTCACCATGGCTGTCGGCAATCGCTTCGAGCGTGCTGGCATGGGCTTCGCTGCGAAACAGCTCGCCCGCCTGCGGCGCCCGGCCGCCGGGCAAAAAACAGGCGGCAAAACCAGGCTGGTCGCCCAGGCGCACGCCGCCCATGGCCCACAAATGCGAAATAACGGGCGACACCGGAAAGCCATTGCGCGCATAGTCGATGGCGGGCGCGGCCAGTGCGGTGAATGGCAGGCGGCCGAAACGGCGCGACAGCGCGCTCCAGGCCGACACCGCTCCGGGCACGGTGACCGCGTCCCAGCCTTTGTCGGGCATGGCGGTCTGGCCGGCGAAGCGGTCAGCCGACCAGGCCGCAGGCGAACGGCCGGACGCATTGAGGCCGTGCAGTTCCTTGCCGTCCCAGACGATCGCAAAGCCGTCGCTGCCCAGACCGCAGCCGGTCGGCTCCACCACCGTCAATGTCATGGCCGTGGCAATGGCAGCATCCACCGCATTGCCGCCCGCCAGTAGCATGCGCAGTCCGGCTTGGGCCGCCAGCGGCTGCGAGGTGCTGACCACATTGCGCCCCAGGACGGCAGAGCGGGCTGATGGGTAGGGGTTGGTGAAATTCATGGTGGGCGTGGCAGGCATGGTCTGGCTTTTCATTCAATGGTGATCTTGCGGTCGCGAATAATACGAGCCCAACGCTGGCTGTCGGCGGACACCATGGCGGCAAACTTGTCGGGCGAGCCGATGGGGGAAGGCTCCACCCCCAGCTTGGCCAGGCTTTCGATCACCTCAGGCGTATGGGCGGCTTTTTCAAAGGCGTCATGCACACGGCTCACCAGTTCAGGCTTCATGCCGCGCGGGGCATACAAACCAAACCAGGTGACCGACGAGAAACCCGGCAGGCCGGCTTCGGCCACCGTGGGCAGTTCGGGCGCCAAGGCGGAGCGCTTTTCACCGGTGACGGCCAAGGCGCGCAGGCGACCGTTCTTGACATGCGGCATGCCCGACGGGATGGCGTCGATCAGCACCTGAACATTGCCGGCAATCACATCGGGAATGGCCAGGGCCGTGCCTTTGTAGGGCACATGGGTGATGAAAACGCCGGCCTGGGCCTTGAAGGCTTCGGTCGTCAGATGCACGATGGTGCCGTTGCCGCTGCTGGCATAGTTGAGCTGGCCGGGATGCTTCTTGGCATAGGCGATCAGCTCGGCCACGGATTTCACCGGCAGTGACGGCGTGACGAGCAGCACGCTGGCGGCATCGGCCAAGTGCGCAATCGGCGTGAAGTCCCGGATCGGATCGTAAGGCAGCCTGGACATCAGGTGCGGCGAAATGGCGTGGGTGCTGCTGGTCGTCAACAGCAGGGTGTAACCATCGGCCGTTGCCTTGGCGGCCTCGGCCGAGCCGATGGTGCCGCCCGCGCCGGCCTTGTTGTCCACAATGACCTGCTGGCCAATGTCCTTTGACACGCGCTGGGCAATCACCCGCGCCACCAAGTCGGTTGCGCCGCCGGCAGGGAATGGCACGACAAGCCGCACCGGCCGCTCCGGCCAGGTCTGTGCATGGCCGGCCGCCGATGCGGCGACGAGCGAGGCGGCGCCCAGCATGCGAAGGCAGTTGGAAAGAAAACGCATGTAAATTCCCTTTGATGGCGTGGGCAGAGGATGCCCGTGAGGTCGTCCGAAGCTCAGGTTTGAACGCATCATAGGAACACATTTGCCTTATCACAACCAGAGAATTTGCAAGGTCTTGTTGCCAAATCGGCAAACCTGAAAGTTCAGGATTCTGTCAGCCCTGGCGCCGGGTCGAGTTGGCCTGACAGGCGTTGCCTGAGATAGTCAAGGAAGGACAGCACGGCTTGCGGCAGGCTGCGGCCGACCAGGGTCTGCACTTCGATGTAGCGCACGCCCATGCCGCGCTCGCGGATAGGAATCGCCACCAGCAGACCTGCGGCCACCAAATGCCGCACCGACACCTCGCCCGAGATGGAAATGCCACCGCCATGCACGACAAAGTTATGCAGCGAGGTCATGTTGTTGCTGGTCAGTACCGCCTCCAGCAGCAATTGCTGGCGGCTGCATTCCACATCAATCATCTGTCGCACCGTCGTGTCAGGCGCGGGCAACGCCATCGGATAAGCGCTCAGGCTGGCCAGTGTGACCGATGCGGACCGGGCCAGCGGATGGTCCTGGCGCATCAGCGCCAGGACCGGCGCGGGCTGGCGGTATTCGACCTTGATATCCTTGTCCGGGGCGCGGCTGAATTTCAGGCCGATGTCGGCTTCGCCGCCCCGGACCCGCGCCGACACCTGGGCAGGCGGCTCCACATTCAGTTCAAAAACAATGCCCTCGTTCAGCGCCCTGAAGGCGACGATCAGTGGCGGCAGGAACTCGTTGGCAAAAGCTTCGGATGCCGCGATTCGCACCTTGCCGGAGCGCAAACCCTGCAAGGCCATGATTTCCTTGACGGCTCTTTCCGCATCCAGGCTGGCCTGGCGCGCATGGGTGGCGAGTATTTCACCGGCGGCATTGAGCACCATGCCGCGCGGATGCCGGTCGAACAGCACCGTGCCCAGCGCCTGCTCCAGCCCGGCGATCTGGCGGCTGATGGCCGAAGCCGCCACATGAAGGCGTTCTGATGCTTCGGTCAGGGAACCGCACCGCGCCACCTCGAAAAAATAGCGCAGCGCAGTTTCTTGCAGGTGGCGCACCCGCTTGTCTGCCTCTGGAAGGCTCATGGTTGGACTTTGAGAGTTGCTGATTCGGCAACTATAGGCGGTATGCCATGCCATGACGCGATGGCAGAGCTTTGCCCGGCACTTTGGTCGGCCCGCTACGCAAAAGACAGGTTTCTGGCGATCAGGCGGCCGGTTGATCCGGCCAGCTGATTGCTATCAAAAATAGAGCATCCAGCGCAGGAAAAACCTGGGCTGGCATGCTTATTTACTCAATATTGAGTTCCTGGATCTTGCGTGTGATGGTATTGCGCCCAATCCCCAGCTTGTGAGCCGCCTCGATGCGGCGGCCGTGGGTGTTAGCCAGCGCGGTCTGGATGAGTCGGGACTCAAAACGGCGCGTCAGCACATCCCACACATCGCTGCGGCCCGCGCTCAGCAGCGCCAGGGCTTCAGCCTCAAGTCCGCTTTCCCAGGCTGCCGATGCCTGAGCACTGGTCTCGCTACCGGTCAGGGCCTGAGGCACGGCGAGCGCGTAAGGCTCGGACGCGGGCACCGCAAACGTTTTTTCCGCAAGTCCTGCCCGCTCCGGCTGGGCCGCATCCATTTTGTCGGCCAGCGCCAGTGGCTGCCCATGCTCTGGCGTGGCGCCCAGCACTTCAGGCGGCAGGTCTTTGGGCTCAATCACCTGGGCGGGCGCCATGACGGTGAGCCAGTGGCAAATATTCTCCAGCTGGCGCACATTGCCGGGAAAGCTGAAGTGGCTCAGCTGCTGCAGGGCAGCGTCTGAAATGCGCTTGGGCTCCACGCCGAGTTGCCTGGCGCTTTGCTGCAGAAAGTGGCGGGTCAGCATAAACACATCCTCGCGCCGCTCGCGCAACGCCGGCAGGCGCAGCCGAATGACGTTGAGGCGGTGAAACAGGTCTTCCCGAAAGCTGCCTTCCTTGA
This sequence comes from uncultured beta proteobacterium, assembly GCA_963793855.1. Taxonomy (GTDB): domain Bacteria; phylum Pseudomonadota; class Gammaproteobacteria; order Burkholderiales; family Burkholderiaceae_C; genus Polaromonas. The sequence continues at coordinate 1,776,212 of CAWCBL010000004.1, read as the reverse complement.
CACGCTGCTCCAGATCCTGGTGCGTAGCTGCAATCACGCGCACATTGGCCTTGACGGCGTTGTGGCCGCCGACACGGTAAAAATGGCCGTCGCTGAGCACCCTGAGCAGGCGCGTCTGCAAATCGAAGGGCATGTCGCCGATTTCATCGAGGAACAATGTACCGCCGTCGGCCTGCTCAAAGCGGCCGCGCCGCAGAGTTTGCGCGCCGGTAAAGGCGCCGCGCTCATGGCCGAACAACTCGCTCTCTAACAGATCCTTCGGAATGGCCGCGGTGTTGATGGCGATGAACGGCCCATTGGCGCGCGGCGAATGTTTGTGCAGCGCGCGCGCCACCAGTTCCTTGCCCGAGCCCGATTCGCCGGTGATCATCACCGTCACCATGCTTTGGCTCAAGCGGCCAATGGCGCGAAAAACGTCCTGCATGGCAGGCGCCTGGCCCAGCATTTCGGGAGCGGCAGCCATGCGCTCTTCGGCCACTTCCTCGCGCTGGCTTTCTTCAACAGCACGGCGAATCAACTCGACCGCCTTGGGCAGGTCAAACGGCTTGGGCAGGTATTCAAAGGCGCCGCCCTGGAAGGCCGATACGGCGCTGTCCAGGTCAGAAAACGCCGTCATGATAATGACCGGCAGGCCGGGGAGTTTTTCCTTGACCTTTTCCAGCAAATCCAGGCCCGAGCCTCCGGGCATGCGGATGTCACTGACAAGAATTTGCGGTCCATCCGCCTCGGTGGCGGTTTCCAGCGCGGCCAGAACTTCGCGGGGGTTGGTAAAGCTGCGCGTCGGCAGGTTTTCCCGGAGCAAGGCCTTTTCCAGTACAAACCGGATGGACTGGTCATCATCAACAATCCAGATCGGTTTCATATCATTCAGTCCTTTTTGTGCATTCGGCGCGATTCGCCTGGGTAGCATGAGTCAGCTTGTTCATCAAACTTTCAATGAACACACACTTCAAGGCAGCGGTATCAGCAGCTTGAAATCTGTATGGCCCGGCCTGCTGTCGCACTCAATCAAACCGTGGTGTTGCTGGACAAAAGTTTGCGCCAATGTCAGCCCCAGCCCCGAACCGCCTTCCCGCCCTGATATCAGGGGATAGAAAATCCGGTCTTTGATGGAGTCCGGTACACCCGGTCCATTGTCAATGACATGCAATTCCAGTGCCAGGCGATAGCGCTGCTTGCCAAAAGTGACTTGCCTGGCAACGCGCGTCCTGAAAGTGATCTTGGCGTCGCCTGCCGCCATGCGGTCAACCAGTACCTGGGCCGCGTTATGGGCGATGTTCAGCACCGCCTGAATCAGCTGTTCCCGGTCACCGCGAAATTCCGGGATAGAGGTGTCGTAGTCCCGCACCACCCGCAGCCCCCTGGGAAATTCCGCCAAAATCAAGGAGCGCACCCGCTCGCATACTTCGTGAATATTCACATCACCCACCAGATGCGGACGGCGATGCGGGGCGAGCAAGCGGTCGACCAGGGTTTGCAGACGATCGGCCTCGTGGATGATGACCTGCGTGTATTCGGTCAAATCCTTGTCGATTTCCATTTGCAGCAACTGCGCAGCACCGCGAATGCCACCCAGCGGATTCTTGATCTCGTGCGCCAGGTTGCGGATCAGCTCCTTGTTGGCCTGCGCCTGGTCCATCAGGCGCTCTTCGCGCTCCTGTTTAGCCTGCTGTTCGAGCGGCAGCAGTTCCACAATCGCTTCGCCCGGAGTATCGGTTTGCGCCACCACCACATGCACGGGAAGCGGCTCGTGGTTCAGGCGCCTGAGCCAGGCGTCGTAGCGCAAGGCGGCAAATTCATTGCTGCCCGCACCCTCCAGCGCATGCTTGAGAATCTGGGGCTCGGTAAAACACTCCGCGAGCTGCGAGCCCTCGATGGTGCGGCGCGAGGTTCCCAGCGCGTCTTCCAGCGCTGCGTTGGCAAATACCACACATCCATCGGTGCGAACCACCGCCACCAGCGTGGCAAGCAGGTCAAACGCCTGAAAGCGGAGGGAGCCCGAGAGAGGGGGCGGGACTGATACAGAGGGAGAGTTGAGCTTGTTCAAGCCCTGTATTTTGGCGCAGAAGTCGCCGCGACCCACTTAATTTGGTGGCGGCAAGCGGGAAAGCTCGCGTTTGAGACCGGCAATGTCGCTCTGGCTGCGCGCAATGCTTTCCTTGAGCTCATTGACGCGGTCGAGATAGCGCTGGTAGTTGCGCCCTTCAATGCCCTGCTTTTCGGGCTCGCCGTTGTTGTACTCTTTTTGCTGCTCAGCGAGTTTGGCTTCTGCCTTTTTCAACTCAGCCTCAAGAATGCCGCGCGAGTCGCTGTCGCGGGCACGTTGCTCGGGACCGCTGTCTGTGCGGGGACCGCTTGAAGCAGCGCTGCCCGCAGCACGCGGGGGCGATTTGCTAACGGGTGTGCCCTGCATCACGGTGACATTGCCGCCCGAAATCAGCTTGCAATTGCGGCTTTGGGCGTCCTTGGCGTTGTTGATGTATTCAGGACCGCCACCGCCAACGCCGGCGCAGCGGTAAATCGGCTCTGCCCACACGGCATTTCCGGCGCTGGCCAGCAGCAAAGACAAAAAAGCGAGAGAGAAGGATTTATTCATAGTCAATGCCCGAAGTCCGTGGAAGATTCGCTCGTGGGAGCAGGATGAGACTTGGGTGGTCTCCAAGTATGCGGCAAAGCAGTAGAAATACAAAATCAGTAGCGCCATAACCCTGTACGCCATAAAAAAAGGACGGCACTGCCGTCCTTTTTTAGCCACTAACTTCAAACAGTCAACGGCGGTGCGCTTTAAGCTGATTACAGCGAGTAGTACATGTCGTATTCGACTGGCGAGACTTCAACGCGGGTGCGGTTGACCTCACCCATCTTCAACTCAATGTAGGCATCGAGCATGCTGTCGGTGAACACACCGCCCTTGGTCAGGAAGGCACGGTCCTTGTCCAGTTCTTCCAGCGCCTGGTCCAGGCTGTGGCAGACGGTGGGCACAAGCTTGTCTTCTTCTGGCGGCAGGTGGTAGAGATCCTTGGAAGCGGCTTCGCCCGGGTGGATCTTGTTTTCCACGCCGTCCAGGCCGGCCATCAGCAGGGCCGCAAAGCCCAGGTATGGGTTCATCAGCGGATCGGGGAAGCGCGCCTCGACGCGGCGGCCCTTGGGGTTCGCCACAAACGGGATGCGGATCGACGCAGAGCGGTTCTTGGCCGAGTAAGCGAGCTTGACCGGTGCCTCAAAATGAGGCACCAAGCGGCGGTAGCTGTTGGTGCCGGGGTTGGTGATGGCGTTCAGGGCTCTAGCGTGCTTGATGATGCCGCCGATGTAGTACAGCGCAAAATCGCTCAGGCCGGCATAGCCGTCGCCGGCAAACAGGTTCTTGCCGTCTTTCCAGACCGACTGGTGCACATGCATGCCCGAGCCGTTGTCCCCAGCGTAAGGCTTGGGCATGAAGGTGGCGGTCTTGCCGTAGGCATTGGCCACGTTGTGCACCACGTACTTTTGCAGGATGGTCCAGTCAGCGCGCTCGACCAGGGTCGAAAAACGCGTGCCGATTTCATTCTGACCGGCGCCAGCCACTTCGTGGTGGAACACCTCGACCGGAATGCCGAGCGATTCAAGGATCAGGGACATTTCAGCGCGCATGTCCTGCGTGCTGTCCACCGGAGGCACCGGGAAATAGCCGCCTTTGACGGTCGGACGGTGGCCACGGTTGCCGCCTTCAAGCTTGGAGCCGGTGTTCCACGGCGCTTCGTACTCTTCGATTTCGTAGAAGGTGTGGCCCGGCTCGGTGCTCCAGCGCACGCCGTCGAAGATGAAGAATTCTGGCTCCGGTCCGAAGAAGGCGGTGTCGCCCAGGCCGGTGGACTTCAGGTAGGCTTCGGCGCGCTTGGCGATGGAGCGTGGATCACGCTCGTAGGCCTTGCCGTCAGTCGGCTCGATCACGTCGCAGGTCATGATCAGCGTCGTTTCTTCAAAGAACGGATCGATGTTGGCCGTGCTCGGATCGGGGATCAGCTGCATGTCGGACGCTTCGATGCCCTTCCAGCCGGCGATGGACGAACCGTCAAATGCGTGGCCGTCGGTGAACTTGTTTTCATCAAAGTGCGACACGGGCACCGTGGTGTGGTGCTGCTTTCCCCGGGTGTCGGTAAAACGGAAGTCAACAAACTTGACTTCGTTTTCCTTGACCATTTTCATGACGTCTGCGACGGTCTTTGCCATCAGAATCTCCTGTTGCGGGATGGTGGTTAAAAAATTTGTTCGGGCCTGCTGAATGCACTTTCTGTGCCAAAGCCAAAGGCTGTTCAGTTTTCTACCAAGCCTTCAATTGTGCCGCGAATGCGGCGCCCATTGAGTCTCCTTCAGACAATTCGTCAACCAAAGTTTCAAAATTGCTGCAAATCAATGCACATAAATGGTGCAGTTCTTCTGCGCACCTTTAGTGCACGCACGATCAACGCACCAATTCAGGGCCGAGCTGAAGATTAAATTGGTGCAGGCCCGTCAGCAAGGCCGGATAGGCACGATTGACCGCTTCAGGCGCGCCCTTGACGCCCAGTTCAATATGGCGGCCGAATTCGGGGTGGTCCACGCTGGGGAGGCTGAAAACCTTGACGCCGGGGTGCCCGGCTTCAATCGCAAGCATCAGCGGTGTCAGCGCGGCTTCTATGGCACCCGGCACGATCACCGACTTTTCGAGGTAGGCCGACTTCTGGTGCCAGGCGGCATAGCGGTGGTCCAGCACCCATTCCATCATCGGCCAGGCCATGACCGGAAAACCCGGCAGGAAATGCAGCGCGCCCTGCCCCGCCTGGCAGCTGAAGCCCGGAATCTTGTTGTACGGGTTGGGAATGATCTCGGCCCCCGCCGGGAACACGCCCATGTTCAGGCGATGCAGGTTGTCATGGCGGTCAGGATCAAAAACCACGCCCTGCTCCCTCGCCGTGTCCCGCATGCGCTCTTCTATGAGTGCCTTGGCCTGGGGATGCAGCGCCAGCTCGACCCCCAGCGCCCTGGCTGCGCACTGCCTTGTGTGATCGTCAGGTGTGGCGCCAATGCCACCCGTGCAGAAGACCACATCGCCCGATGTGCGGGCCGCAGCAAAGGCGCGCGCCAGCGTGGCTGTGATGCGGGCCGGGTCATCGCCCACGTAATCGGCATAGGCCAGCGCCAAGCCGCGCGCGGCCAGCAGTTCAATGGCTTTAGGCAAGTGCTTGTCGACACGTTTACCCGAGAGAATTTCATCGCCAATGATGATGAGTCCGAAATGAGGGGGCATACAGAAGACTTCTGAAGTTAGGACAATGAATCAGGCTGCTGGCCCGGCGCACCGAAGCGCGGCGTCGGCAAGGCTTCTTGCGGAGCCTCGTCAGCTATTGAATGAATAGCATCCTGCGCCCGGAAATCCTGCACCGGCGCGCTATTTTTCATGCGAAGCTGCTCCAGGGCGGCCAGACAGTAGTGGGCAAACCAGAGCGAAGAAAAGGCAAACACCAAAGTGTAAATCCATATGGCCACGGGCACCAGAATCGGTGCCATAGCCACAAACATGGCGCCTGAAGCCCAGAGCAGGCTGGGCGCAGCACCAAGGTAGCCGCTGAGAACCCCGATACCCAGAAGGGGCAGCCGATTTTCCCTGAAAATCTGCCGCCGCTCTTCGCTGCTCGCGTGCTCTGCCAGTGCATCGTAGGACATGACACGGTAGGTCAGCCAGCCCCAGATCAGGGGCGGCAAAACCAGGATCAAGGGCGGAATCAGCCACAAGGGGATCGTCACCACCAGCAAGACAGCGGCCAGCGCGGTCGATCCAAGCGACCAGAACACGCTGGCCAGCAGGGATCCGCCTTTTTTTCGCTCCAGCTGCACAAAGCGCCGATCGGCAACCAAAGCCACCATGGTGGGCGTCATGAACATCGCCACAAAAAGCAGCGTGGTGATCACGATCACGGGAATCGCCAGAAACAGGAGCAGCGCAGGCGCCAATACCAGACGCAGACTGCTTAATCCGAGTCCTTCCAGCCAGCCCACCATGGTATTGACCAGCGCGTAGCTTTCCAGATTGCTGCGCACCGCCATGAGCGCGTCTTCCCAGAAGAAATAACCCAGGCCCAGCGACAGTGCACCCATGATCATCACGGGCAGAACAGACAGGGCGATGACGCGGGGATGCAGGCAGTACATGACTGCACGCCAGAAGGAATCGAGAAGTTTACTCATGGCAGGAAGGATACCGCGACGGGTCAGCTTGGACGATGCGCAGGTGCAATCGATGCCCCCCGAATGCCTTGTTTCAGGCAAGCCCGAACAGGCGCTTCACGCCGAGCCACTGCTGCGACCAGAAGCCATCGCCGTAGTCACGCTGCTTTTCGACCTGGTCGCGCACGCCCGTGGCGTCATAGCGCTGCTCGAAATTGGCCGTGCCAAAGAGCATGTCCCACCACGGCAGCAGCACGCCAAAGTTGTACCCGCCCAGCGTGCTCGGGCCATGGCTTTCGTGCCCGATGCCGATGCTGTGGTGCAGCCGGTGAAAGCGCGGGCTGACCCACAGCCGCTCGCCCACCCGGCCAAACCACACCCGCAGGTTGGCATGCTGAAAGCTCTCGCTGAGCTGGCTAAGCGCGACCAGCGCGACAAACTGCCCTGGTCCAACCCCGATCAGGATGGCGATCACAACAAAAACCAGGTCCCGCAACACATCGTCCAGCAAATGGTTGCGGTTGTCGGTCCACATCGTCATCTGCCGCTGGGAATGGTGCAGCGAATGCAAGGCCCACCACCAGTTGAACTGGTGCTGCAAGCGGTGGAACCAGTAATTCACGAAGTCGAACACCACCAGGTAAATCACAAAACTCGTCAGAGCGCCATCCGTCACGCCGGGCCAAAACTGGTCCAGCTGAAAGGTCGGCAGGCCTTGTGCGCGCAACTCGCCAATACCCGACTCCAGCCAGTTCTCAAAAGTAAAGAACATGACCAGCTTGAACAGGCCCAGGCGGTGAATCAGCGTGTAGATCACATCCACACGGATGGCGCGCCGCCCGGTCAGCGGCTCAACCGGCCAGCGCCGCTCCAGTGGCCCGATGAGCAGGAGCAGCACCATGACCTGCAGCAGGCCCATGAGCAGCCAGCCCGTGCCGTTATAGGCGACTTCCAGCAGGTTTCCAGCCCCCAAGCTGAAGGCTAGTGGCTGCACCACGGTCTCAAACAGCCATTGCTGCACCAAGGAAAACTGGTCCTGCATCCACTCAATCACGGCGACTTTCCTTTCAGTATTTATTGACCATGGGCGGCAATCCAGCCTCTGTAAGCTGGGTGCTCGCGCAAGGTTTCAAAGCAATAGCCCTTGTCCTTCAGGCCCACGATCAGCGGTTCCAGAACGGCTGGTGCCCAGACATCCTTGCGCGACCAGATGCCCAGGTGGGCCAGCAGGATGTCGCCCGTGCGGATATCTTTCAGCGCCTTATTCAGCAACGCCTCGTTGCTGAACTTCTCGCTGGGCAGCTCGTCGCCCAGAAAACCGGCTGGCGACCAGCCCACATGCTCCCAGCCGCAGGCTTTGGCCGCCGCCAGTAGCCTCGGGGAAGTTTTACCCCCCGGCGCACGAAACAGCGGCAGCGGCTTCTTGCCGGTGATGTCCTGCAGGCGCTGGGCGGCAAGTGCGATGTTGCTGCAGTAGCTTGGCGCATCCCAGGTCAAGTCACGCCCCTCAAAACTACCTGCCGAGGGGCGAATGCGGAAGGTCGGCGCCGCACCGGGCAGATCGCCGCGCCAGTAGGCATGGTCATAGGTGTGCGAGGCAAACTCATGGCCTTCGGCAGCGCGCGCCTTCCACCATGGCGCCCAGTCCTTGCCCAGGCTGCCATCGCCCGCCTTGGTCGCTTCGTTGGCGGCAAAGAACGTGACTCTGACTTTCTGGCGACTCAACACCTCGGCAATCAGTGGGGCCACTTCCATGTGGCCAGTGTCAAACGTCAGATAGAGCGGCTTGGCGCAGCTTGTTTTCAAGGCATTTTGAGCTGCAGCCCCAGCACTACTTGAGATAGCCGCTATTGAAACAATAGCTAACGCCAGTTTACTGACGCGTCGCATGATTGAGCGTCCAGACGCCGTGCGGCGATTTGCCCACATTCACCTGACGCACCACCGTGCCGCTGACCGCGTCAATCACGGTCAGCTTTTTGGCCCAGCGGGACGCCACCATGATGGTCTTGCCATCTGCCGAAATATCCATGCAGTCCGGGCCCGCGGGCGCGGGGAAAGTCTTCGCCACCTCGAAGGTCTGGTAATCGATTTTGCTGATGCTGTTGGCCACGCGGTTGCTCACATAGACATGGCGGCGGTCGCCCGCAGCGCGAAACGCATGCGCACCCAGGCCGGTCTTGATCTTTTTGACAAATCGTGCCTCCTTGCCCGTCACGTCGTAGACCTCCACGCCATCGCCCCCGGTAAGCCCGACCAGCAAATTCTTGTCGTCGGGCGTGCCGAATACGTCGGCCGGCATGGGGCCGGTCTTGACGCGCCACTTGAGGGTTTGCGTAGCCAGGTCCACCGCCACCAGCTCATCGCTGTCCTGCATGGTGGAATAAATCGTAGTGCTTTTGCTGTCAATCCACAGGTGGCTGGGCGTTTTGCTGGTGGAAATGCGCTTGGCCAGTGTCAAGTCCTTGCCGTCCCAGCGGTAAATGTCGATATGGTTGAGGCGGTTGGCCACCGTGACAAACCATTTCATATCCGGCGAAAAGCGCAGCTGATACGGATCGAGAATGCCGCGCACCACGCGCTGCACCTCGGCTGTGTGCGGATCGATAAAGGTCAGCGAATCGCCCAGCGCATTGGCCACGATGACCGACTTCTCGTCGGGCGTCATGTACAGATGGTGCGGCTCCTTGCCGGTGGGTATCCGCTGGGTCTCGGTCCAAGTGACGGGATTGATCACGCTCACGCTGTCATCGAGCGAATTGAGCACGAACACGGGCGGCGGCGCAGCACCCGGTACCGGCACAGCGCGAGGCGTTTGCGCCAGCACGGGCAAGCACAGCAAGCTGGCTGCGGCACACAGCCCAGCGGCCAGAAGACGGGAGAAAACTTTCACAGATGAATCCTTCAAAGGTCAATTCGCTAGTGTACCGAGCCACCGTGCCGGTCGGGGCATCCAGGGCATACCGGCAGCAGGCCTGCCCTGCAAATCCGCCGCTCGCCAGCTATTATTTTCATAGCCATTTATGCGTGTCGCGCCTGGACTGCAAGCTAATTTTTCCTGATTGTCCGGTTTTGAACCGGGAAAACTCGCCACGGGCACCGGCACCGCCCTCTGAGGGTCGGCACTCAGGCATTGACGAGCGGCTTGGCCGCGATATCGAGCAGGTCTTGCGCCGTCAGCCAGCGCCACTGGCCCGGCTTCAGGTCGTCCGGCAGCGCCAGAGAGCCGATGCGCGCGCGATGCAGGCCACCCACGTCTTCAACCCGGTTCCCCACGGCAGCAATCATGCGTTTGACCTGGTGGTACTTGCCTTCGGTCAGCGTCAAACTCAGCTGGCGTTCGCCGGTTTGTTCACAAGCAGCAGCACGAACAGGCTTGGGGTCATCGTCCAGCACCACGCCGGCCAGCAGTTTTTGAATCTGCTTGTCGTCCACCGCGTGTTTGGCAGTCACCTCATAGACCTTGGGTACATGGTGCTTGGGCGAGCTCATGCGGTGAATGAACTTGCCGTCGTCCGACAGCAGCAGCAAGCCAGTCGTGTCCTGGTCCAGCCGTCCGACCGCCTGCACGCCCGCCGCCGCGCCGCCGCCACGCTGGCGAATCGGCGCCGGCAGCAAGGTGTAAATGCTCGGGTAAGTACTGGGTTTTTGCGAGCATTCGTAACCAGCGGGTTTGTGCAGCATCAAGTAGGCCTTTTCGTGGTATTCCCACGCCACACCCTGCACCGTGAAGTGCAAGCCTTCCGCTACAAATTCCATAGCTGGATCCTCACAGGGGACACCATCTACAAGCACAAAACCCTGCTGAACCAGCCCTGCGCAGACGCGCCGCGTGCCAAAACCCTGGGAAAAAAGAATTTCCTGCAATTGCATGTGTTTGTTTGCCATGGGCCTATTGTCGCCCGGCATTTCCAGCCGCCGGCCGGTGTGCTGATCGCCGTGAATTTCACCTTCCGTGAGAAACATCAACAGTGAGTTGCACTAGAGGCGCACCGCTTAAAGCTGGCGTGGAAATTCACGCGACTCACGAGACTGAGACTGTCCGCCATGGCAGGGAAAGCGGATGGTGCGACTGCCATGGCCGTTACGTTAGAAAATGTAACAAATAGATTTTTTACATGCCATTACCAGTAAAGTTCAGAGAATTTCTGCAATCTTTATAACTAATTTGTTATAAGAATCAGCACCATGCCGCCCCCTGGATTTGCCGAGGGACGCCACGCCGCTTCTGACATCCGACAAAGAGTCAATTTTTGTGCACTAAGTCCCTACACATTAAAAGTGATTTTAGTTACATTGGGTAACACGACTACAGGGAGAAGAATCATGAACGAAACTTGGGGGTGGCTATGGACAGTTTTGGCGTCAGTAGCCGGACTGGTGGTGGGTTTTTTGGTCTGCGAGGGACGGGCACGCCGTATCGACAGGGAGCGCAAACGTATTCCCAAACACTGGCCACTCCATTCCCGGGTATTGGCCAATACTGAGGAATGCAAGGTCTGGCGGTGGTTGAGCAAGGTTTTCTACGACCACCACATCATGATCAAGATTCCGGTGACACGTTTCACCCTGCCACGCTCAAAAGAGAGTGGCATGCACTGGTACCAACTGCTCAGCGGGGTGTACAGCACCTTCACCATCTGTGCAGCCGATGGCCATGTGGTCGGCTGCGTGGACGTCCTCAGGGACAACAACCTGTCAAGGCGCAACCGCCACCTCAAGCTCACGCTGCTGTCGCAGTGCGGTATTGCCTACTGCGTTGTCAATTCCGACAGCCTGCCCACGTTGGCGGAGATCCGTTCCGAGTTTCTCGGGGAAACGGAGCCCATGCCCCTAGTCCGCGAAGGCGACGAAACCACCATCACAGCCGCGATTCAGAAGCTGCAGGCAGCCATCGACCGCCAACGCCATAGCCGCTACGGTGAATTGAACTCACTCATACCGGACATTGGGCCGACCTCGAGTTTTGAACCGGAAAGCCAGCCGCCCGACAGTGAATTTGGCAGCGGCAGTTGGCTACAGCCAAACTCTTTTGTGGCGCCATTGGACAGCCGTTGTGGAGTACTTCGCTGACGAAAGGCAGTGCCCAGCCATCGTTAACTCGGCAGCAGCAAACTCCATGCCTCTTTGCACGTAACTACACTGTAAGTAGTTGATTTTCCAAAGAAAAAGGCCGCTAACTGTATGTCGTTAGCGGCCTTTGTCATGCGGTATGGTGGAGCTGGGGGGATTTGAACCCCCGTCCGCAAGCCTTCTTCGGGCAGATCTACATGTTTAGCGGTCTGATTTGAGTCTCGCCACCTGTATCGCGCAGTCGCACGCTATACAGGACGCCAGCACCCTATTTTCTCGCCCCGGGTTAAGGTACCCAGCCCGGAGCCAGCCGATAAAATTATCTTTACAGCCGGGAGCCTCTAACTTGCGTTAAAAACCCCTTGCCCAGCCCATCGGCCTGCTGTTGTAAAGCTCACTGGCAATTAAGCAGCGAGTGCGAAACGTTCGTCGTTTGCAGTTAGTTTTTTTGAATCTGTTTTACGAGCGCATTCAGCTCGACATGCACCACACCGCGTCCGAACCCACGTCGAAACCAATGCAGCCCCTAGGAAGGTAGTTTAAGCCATTTTCAATAAATTCAAGAGCGCCGAGGGTGCGGCAATCGTGAAATCGGCATTCCAGCCAGCTGTATTGGCAGTTGCACCCAAATAACCGTAGGCGGCCGCCACAGTGGGCATGCCCGCAGCGCGACCAGCAACAATGTCGCGTTCGTCATCGCCCACATACACACAACGTTCAGGGGCCAGATCAAGCTGCCGAGCGGCCTCAAACAAAGGCGCCGGATGGGGCTTGGCATGGGGCGTAGTGTCCCCGCTGATGATGGTCCCGGCAGTGTTGAATAGCGGCATAGCCCGGGTTAGTGGCACGGTGAAACGGGCCGCTTTGTTCGTCACGACCCCCCACTGGAGTCCGCTCTGGGCAATGCGTGCAATCAGTTCGGCCACGCCATCGAAGACAAAGGTACGCTCGACCAGGCGTAATTCGTAATTGCCGAAAAACTCATCTTTCAACTCATCAAATCGGCCATCGTCAGGCGTCAAGCCAAAAGCCACGGCAATCATCCCGCGAGCCCCGGCACCGGCCATGGGTCGGTACAACGACAAGGGAAGCGATTGCAGGCCCCGGTCCGTGCGCATTTTGTCGGCCGCAGCGCCCAGATCGGGAGCACTGTCAATCAGGGTGCCATCGAGATCGAAGAGCACGGCATCAATATTATTCAGCATATTAGATATGAGACCGGAATAACGAATAGAGCAGTCAGGTTTTCCGGGTGGCCAGCAGGTAATTCACGCTGGTGTCAGCGCTGAGCCAGTAATGGCGGGTGAGAGGGTTGTACTCCATGCCTTTGGCCTGCTGCAGGTTCAGCCCCACAGCGCGGCAGTAAGAAGCCAGCTCGCTGGGTTTTATCAACTTGGCGTATTCATGAGTGCCACGAGGCAGCATATTGAGAACATATTCGGCACCCACAATAGCAAACAGGAAGGCTTTGGCGTTGCGATTAATTGTGGAAAAAAATACATACCCCCCCGGTTTGACCAGCGCCGCACAGGCTCTGACCACTGAGGATGGATCGGGCACATGCTCCAGCATTTCCATGCAGGTGACAACATCAAAACTACCGGCTTGCTCTGCAGCCAGCGCCTCGGCGCTAATTTCGCGGTACTGCACGCCTTCGGTCTTGGCCTCCAGCGCGTGTAACTGCGCCACCTTGAGCGCTTTACTGGCCAAATCGATTCCCAGTACTGATGCACCTCTGCGGGCCATGGAATCGGCCAGTATTCCACCGCCACAACCCACATCCAGCACACGCAGTCCTTTTAGCGGCGCCAATCCGTCGATCCAGCCTAAACGTAACGGATTAATTTCGTGCAAGGGGCGAAATTCACTTTCCCTGTCCCACCAACGATGGGCCAAGTCGGAAAATTTGGCCAATTCGGCTGGGTCAAAATTATCAGTTGTAGACATAGGGCGATTATCGTTGAGACATAAAAAAACCGCGCCATGGCGCGGTTTTTTAAGCGATCCCGGAGGAATTACTTGGTAGCGCGCGTACCAACCACTTCGATTTCCACGCGACGATTTTTCGCACGGCCTTCAGCGGTTTTGTTGTCAGCAACTGGCTGTTTCTCGCCTTTGCCTTCGGTGTAAACGCGGTTCTTTTCGATGCCCTTGGACACCAAATAAGCCTTGACAGCTTCTGAGCGGCGAACCGACAGCTTCTGGTTGTAAGAATCGCTGCCAACGGAGTCAGTATGACCCACGGCAATGATGACTTCCAGATTGATGTCCTTGATTTTGCCAATCAGATCATCCAGCTTCGCTTTGCCTGCAGGCTTGATGACAGACTTGTCAAAGTCAAAGAAAGCGTCAGCGGCGTAAGTAACTTTCGTTGCGGCAGGAGGAGCAACAGGAGCGGCTACAGGAGCTGCAGCGGGAGCTGCGGCGGGAGCCGGAGCTGCGGCAACAACAGGAGCAATCGCACCATCGCAGCCAGGAGCTGCAGTGGCGGGCGTCCAGTTGGCATCACGCCAGCACAGTTCGTTGGTACCGTTTTTCCAGACCAGCTCATTGCTGCCATTTTTCCAGTTGTCGACAGTTTGTGCACCAGCGGCGGTAACAAGCGCTGCGGAAGCAAACAACATTGCCACTTTGTTGAGTTTCTTCATGATTCTCCTCTAGAGAAAAGCCGCAGACTTGCTGCGATTATTGATTTACACGCCGTAAATGACCATCACTCAAAGCGTTACATTCATTGTGCCACAGGCTTTCTACGCTTCAAGCGCGCTATCGGCTTCGTCTGACAGAGAGGCCAAGATTCTTTAAAATTTGTTGTGATACAGCCACAAGCAGTCCATTTAAACTCAAGCCTTAAAATCAGAAGCTTGCTCTCAAGAATCTTGAAATATCCCAACCAGGCCCTTCATGACCCAGTTCGCCAAAGAAACTCTGCCCATCAGTCTTGAAGAGGAAATGCGACGAAGCTACCTCGACTACGCGATGAGCGTCATTGTCGGTCGTGCGCTTCCTGACGCGCGGGATGGACTCAAACCAGTGCATCGGCGTGTCCTGTTTGCCATGCATGAATTGAATAACGACTGGAACCGGCCTTTCAAGAAGTCAGCGCGTATCGTCGGCGACGTGATCGGCAAATATCACCCACACGGCGACACGGCGGTATATGACACGATCGTGCGCATGGCGCAGGACTTCTCGCTGCGCCACATGCTGGTAGATGGACAGGGCAATTTCGGCTCGGTCGACGGAGACAGCGCTGCGGCGATGCGCTACACGGAAATCCGTCTGTCCAAAATTGCCCACGAACTGCTGGCTGATCTCGACAAGGAAACCGTCGATTTCGGCCCCAACTATGACGGCAGTGAGCAGGAACCGCTGGTCATGCCGACCCGCCTGCCCAACCTGCTGGTCAACGGCTCCAGCGGTATTGCCGTGGGCATGGCCACCAACATTCCGCCGCACAACCTCAATGAAACAGTCGATGCCTGCCTGCATCTGCTGAAGAACCCGGAAGCGTCCATTGATGAACTGATGGAAATCATTCCGGCGCCAGACTTCCCCACCGGCGGCATTATTTACGGCATCAACGGCGTCAAGGATGGCTACCGCACGGGGCGTGGCAAGGTAGTGATGCGCGCGAAATGCCATTTCGAGGACATCGACAAAGGCCAGCGTCAGTCCATCATCGTTGATGAACTGCCCTATCAGGTCAACAAAAAGACGCTTCAGGAGCGCATGGCCGAACTGGTGCATGAGAAAAAGATCGAAGGCATCAGCCACATCCAGGACGAAAGCGACAAGTCCGGGATGCGTCTGGTCATCGACCTCAAGCGCGGCGAAGTGCCTGAAGTGGTGCTGAACAACCTGTACAAACAGACTCAGCTACAGGACACCTTCGGCATCAATATGGTGGCGCTAATCAATGGTCAGCCCAAACTGTGCAACCTGAAAGACCTGATTCAGGTTTTCCTGTCGCACCGCCGCGAAGTGGTGACACGCCGCACGGTGTTCACTCTGCGCAAGGCACGCGAACGAGGCCATGTACTGGAAGGCCTGGCCGTCGCCCTGGCCAATATTGATGAGTTCATTGCCATCATCCGCAATGCACCAACTCCGCCTGTGGCGAAAGCAGAGTTGATGCTCCGCGCTTGGGACAGCAGCCTGGTTCGTGAAATGCTCACGAGAACGCGCACTGATGGCGGCATCGTCAACGCGGACGATTACCGCCCCGATGGGCTCGAGAAGGCTTTTGGCATGGGCAGCGATGGCCTCTACCGCCTTTCCGAAACACAGACCCAGGAAATTTTGCAGATGCGTCTGCAACGCCTGACCGGGCTGGAGCAGGACAAAATTGTTGCCGAGTACAAAGAGGTGATGGCGGAGATCGATGACCTGCTCGACATTCTGGCCAAGCCAGAGCGGGTCTCCACCATCATTGGTGAAGAGCTGACAGCCATCAAACTTGAATTTGGCCAGACCAAACTGGGTGCACGGCGCAGCCATATTGAACACAGTTCCTTTGACCTCAGCACAGAAGACTTGATCACGCCGACCGATATGGTTGTCACGCTGTCGCATACGGGCTATATCAAAAGCCAGCCCCTGTCCGAATACCGAGCGCAAAAACGCGGAGGCCGGGGCAAACTAGCCACAGCCACCAAGGAAGACGATTGGGTCGACCAGCTGTTTATTGCCAACACGCACGATTACATCTTGTGCTTTTCCGACCGCGGCCGACTCTACTGGCTCAAGGTATGGGAAGTTCCAGCGGGTTCACGCGGCTCGCGGGGCCGGCCGATTGTCAACATGTTCCCCCTGCAGGAAGGTGAAAAAATCACTGTGGTTCTGGCTCTGACGGGTGAGAAGCGCAGCTTCCCGGCCGATCAATATGTCTTCATGGCGACGTCCATGGGGACGGTCAAGAAAACACCATTGAATGATTTCAGCAACCCGCGCAAGGCCGGCATTATTGCAGTTGATCTTGACGACGGAGACTATCTGATCGGCGCGGCCCTGACCGACGGCAAACACGACGTGATGCTATTCAGCGACGGCGGCAAGGCTGTGCGTTTTGACGAAAATGATGTCCGCCCCATGGGACGCAATGCGCGTGGCGTGCGCGGCATGATGCTCGAAGAAGGACAAGGCGTCATTGCCATGCTGGTCGCGGGAGATGAACAGCAAAGCGTTCTCACCGCCACCCAAAATGGTTACGGCAAGCGTACTTCCATTACCGAATACACCCGTCATGGTCGCGGCACCAAGGGCATGATTGCCATCCAGCAAAGCGAACGCAACGGCAAAGTCGTTGCGGCGACGCTGGTTCACGCAGACGATGAAATCATGCTGATTACCGACAGGGGCGTACTGGTTCGCACGCGCGTCAGCGAAATACGTGAAATGGGACGAGCCACCCAGGGCGTTACGCTCATTGGTCTTGATGAAGGTTCCCAGCTGAGCGGTCTCCAGAGAATCGTGGAAAACGATGCTACGCTGGACGACACAGATACCGAAAACGACTCAGGCAGTGATGCCGCCAACCCGGAAAGCAATTCATGAAAAAACTGATCACCACGCTAGCCATTGCCGGCCTTACCTGCACCACCGCTCTTCATGCGCAAACGCCAGATGCCAAAACCGAATGGGCGACAAAAGTCGTCACCCTTCAACAAGGTCCGGAGCTTGATCGCCTGGTGGCTCAGCTCGCGGGCAGCACGACCCAGCAGTTGATTGCCAATTGGGGGCCTAAACTGGAAGCGAACGTTCCCAAGGCCAAGCAGCAAAAAGCATCGGAGGATCTGAATGCGGAGCTCAAGAAGTACTCCGAAGACACCAACCAGCTCATCGGCAAGCAGGTCAAGAAGGTCAGCACCGAGGTGCTGGTGCCGGCTTACGCAGAACGTTTCACGCTGGAAGAGCTCAAACAGATTGCCGCCTTTTTCGAGTCCCCCGCCATCAAAAAATACCAGACAACCGCGCCGGAGCTGGGAAAGACTTTCATCCAGAAACTTGTCGAAGCATCGCGTGCCGACGTGGTCGAACGGGCCAAGCAATTCGACGATGCTGCGCTGAAAATCGTGGGTTCCACCGCTGCTACGCCCAAGACAGGCAAGCCAGCCAAAAAATGATCCGGCCATTCAATTTTTCGGCGGGTCCTGCCAATTTGCCCGAAGAGGTTCTGCAGCAGGCAGCAGCCGAGATGCTGGACTGGCACGGCAGCGGCATGAGCGTCATGGAGATGAGCCACCGGGGCAAGGAATTCATTTCCATTTACGAAAATGCGGAAGCCGATTTTCGCGAGTTAATGGCGGTCCCGAGACATTTCAAGATCCTCTTCATGCAAGGCGGTGGACTCGCAGAAAACGCCATCGTTCCGCTGAACATTTCGCGCGGCTCCGCAGCCGATTTCGTGGTGACCGGAAGCTGGAGCGATAAATCCCAAAAAGAAGCGCGCAAATACTGCGATGTCCAAATTGCCGCCACCAACGAAAGCAGCGGCCATACCAGCCTGCCGCCGCCGGCCAGCTGGAAACTACGGCGCAATGCCAGCTATGTGCATGTCTGCACCAATGAAACCATTCATGGGGTGGAATTTCACAATCTTCCTGACCTGACGGCATTGGGCAGCGACGCACCCCTGGTGATTGATTTCTCGTCGCATGTGGCATCCCGGCCAGTTGACTGGTCCAGGGTAGGCTTGGCTTTTGGCGGCGCCCAGAAAAACCTCGGTCCCGCCGGCGTAACGCTGGTGGTCGTCCGGGAAGATCTGCTGGGCCATGCATTGCCTATCTGCCCCAGCGCCTTCAATTACAAAATGGTGGCGGACAGCGACTCGATGTACAACACGCCGCCGACCTACGCCATTTATATTGCTGGCCTGACGTTCCAGTGGCTCAAGCGCCAGAAGGAAGGCGAAGCAACGGGCATCGCCGCCATAGAAAAACATAACCTGGCCAAGGCTCAGCTGCTCTATGATGCCATCGATCATTCCAGCTTATACGTCAACAAGGTCAGCAAGGACTGCCGTTCCCGCATGAATGTGCCGTTTTTTCTGCGCGATGAGTCCCGCAACGAGGCCTTCCTGGTGGGCGCCAAAGCCCGGGGCCTGCTGCAACTCAAGGGCCACAAGTCTGTAGGCGGTATGCGCGCCAGCATTTACAACGCCATGCCGCTGGCCGGTGTTGAAGCACTGGTGAGCTATCTGCAAGAATTTGAACAAAAACACGCCTGACATGACTGCCAACCTCGCTGATTTGCGCGTCCAGATTGACGCACTGGACAAGGAACTGCTGACCCTCCTGAACCGACGCGCAGAGGTCGCAGAGCAGGTGGGAGAAGTCAAAAAACGCGAAGGCACACCTTTTTTCCGGCCCGATCGGGTCGCCCAGGTCATTGAAAAAGTCCAGCAGGCCAACATGGGCCCGCTTAAAAATGAGCATGTGGCGGCCGTCTGGCGCGAAATCATGTCGGCCTGTCTTGCGCTTGAATCACCGGTCCGGGTGGCTTATCTGGGCCCTGCCGGCACCTTCAGCGAGCAAGCCGCGCTACAGTTTTTTGGCAATAGCATTGAACATGTGCCCTGCGTCAACATTGATGAAGTGTTTCGCGCCACGGCAGCCGGCAGTGCAAGTTTTGGTGTCGTGCCGGTTGAAAATTCCACCGAAGGCGTGGTGTCGCGCTCGCTCGACCTGTTATTGAACTCCCCGCTACACATCGTGGGCGAAGTCAGCCTGATGGTTCGGCACAACCTGTTGCGCCTGTCAGAGTCCCTGAAAGGCATCGAGGTTGTGTTCGCCCACCCTCAGGCCCTGGCGCAGTGCCAGGGATGGCTGACCACCCATCTGCCACAGGCCGAACGCCGCGCCGCATCCAGCAATGCAGAAGGCGCGCGCCTGGCTTCGACCAATCCAGCCTGGGCCGGCATCGCCAGTGACCGCGCAGCAACCCAGTTCGCACTTCACACGGCAGCGCACGCGATTCAGGATGACGCATTCAATCGCACTCGATTTGCCGTGATCTGCCTGCCGCAGACTTTGCCCGCCCCGCCCGCTTCCGGCAAAGACTGCACCAGCCTCGTGGTATCGGTTCCCAACCGCCCGGGTGCTGTGCATGACATTCTGATGCCGCTGAAAACCCATGGCGTTTCCATGACGCGCTTTGAGTCGCGTCCAGCCCGTTCAGGCCAGTGGGAATACTATTTTTATATCGACCTGCAAGGCCATCCGTCGCAGGACCATGTAAAGGCCGCACTGGCTGACTTGCAGCAGCTTTGCGCGTTTTACAAAGTCCTGGGAACCTACCCGGTAAGCGATTGATACGCAAACAGCGGCCTTATGCAACGACTTCTACTAATTCTGGTGCTACGTGATGTTTGAACAACTAGGCCTTATCGGGTGCGGCCTGATGGGGGGCTCTTTTGCACTGGCCCTTAAACGAGCCGGCCTGGTCAAACGCATCGTCGGTTACAGCAAATCTCCTTCGACCACTGAGCGCGCCCGGCAGATGGGTGTGATTGACGTCGAAGCTCCCTCTGCTCTTTTAGCCGTATCGGGCGCCGATATCGTGTTGCTGGCCATACCGGTATCGGCCACTGAAGCCACGTTCAAAGCCATCCGCCATCTTGTCGGGCCCAATACGCTGGTCATGGATGTGGGCTCAACCAAGCGCGATGTCGTGGACGCGGCACGACGTGTGTTGCGCGACAACGTCGGCTCTTTTGTGCCCTGCCACCCCATCACAGGCAAAGAAGTTTCAGGCGTCGAGCACGCCGATGTGAACTTGTACACCGGCAAGCAGGTCATCCTGACGCCGATTGAACGCACTCTCACAGTCCAGCTACAAAAGGCGACCGATGTCTGGACCGCATTGGGCTGTCATGTCGTCCAGATGTCACCACAATCTCATGATGCAGCCTATGCGGCAGTCAGCCACCTGCCCCATCTGATCGCTTTCGCGCTAATCAACAGCATTACCGGCCAGGAGCATGGCAAAGACTACCTGTCGCTCGCCGGACCCGGCTTTCGTGACTTCACCCGCATTGCAGCCAGCGACCCCAAAATGTGGCGCGACATCCTCATCGCCAACCGCGAAGAACTGCTTGCCCAATCAAAACTTTTCCAGCAATCACTGCAATCCCTTGAACAGCTCATCTCCAGCGGTAGCGGCGATGCGCTGGAATCCATGATCGAGCAAGCCAGCGAAACGCGCGCCGGCTGGCGCATCTCTTCGCAAAAATTCCCAAAATAAGTTCCGCTTCATGTTCGACATCGAGTATCTGGATATCCCGCCACTGGCCAGAGCGGGAGGCACGGTTCGCCTGCCCGGCTCAAAAAGCATTTCCAACCGCGTCCTGCTGCTGGCCGCTCTGAGTCATGGCCAAACCACCGTCCATGAGCTGCTGGCATCAGACGACACGGCAGTAATGCTGGAGGCATTGAAGCAGCTGGGCTGCACGGTGAAGCAGGATGGCGACACAGCCGTCATTGGCGGGCTGGCTGGCCAACTCATCAACCCGAAGGCAACGCTTTTTATGGGCAATGCCGGAACGGCCATGCGCCCCTTGACGGCAGCACTCGCGCTATTGGGCGGAGACTTTGAGCTGTCAGGCGTAGCGCGCATGCACGAAAGGCCGATTGGCGACCTGGTCGATGCACTCAGGCAGCTGGGTTGCTCCATCGAGTACCTCGGCAATGAGGGATTCCCCCCCCTGCGCCTGCGTCCGGGGCAGTTGGAGCTGGACGAACCTATTCGCGTACGCGGCGATGTCTCCAGCCAGTTCCTGACGGCCTTGCTGATGGCGCTGCCGCTGGTGGCCAGCCGCGATATCTGCATCGAAGTGGTGGGCGAGCTGATTTCACGGCCTTACATCGAAATCACGCTCAACCTGCTCAAGCGTTTCGGTATCCTGATTCACCGCGAGGGATGGCAACGCTTCACCATTCCTGCTGGTTCCCGCTACCAATCGCCAGGCGAAATTCATATTGAGGGAGACGCCTCGTCTGCCAGCTATTTCATAGCACTAGGCGCAATAACAGAAAGCGTAAAAGGCCAAAACGGCATAACAATTCTGGGAGTCGGCGCCGATTCCATTCAGGGTGATATCCGCTTCGTCGAAGCTGCCCGGATGATGGGCGCGCAGATTCACAGCACGTCCAACTCCCTGCATATTTCGCGCGGGGCCTGGCCGCTCAAGGCCATTGATCTGGACTGCAACCATATTCCCGACGCCGCGATGACCCTGGCAGTCATGGCGCTTTACGCCGATGGCACCACTACGCTGAGCAACATCGCCAGCTGGCGCGTCAAGGAAACCGACCGGATCGCCGCGATGGCCTGCGAGTTGCAAAAGCTGGGCGCCACCGTAGAAGAAGGCGCAGATTACCTAAAAATCACCCCGCCCGCCCAAAGAAACGCATGGAAACCCGCCGCCATTCATACCTATGACGATCACCGCATCGCCATGTGTTTTTCGCTGGCCGCGTTCAATCCGGCCCAGCTGCCGGTCCGGATTCTGGATCCCAAGTGCGTCGCCAAGACCTTCCCGGACTATTTCGAGGCCCTGTTTTCCGTGACCGAAGCAGAAACTGCCCATATCCCCGTGGTTTGCATCGATGGCCCGACAGCCTCCGGCAAGGGCACGCTGGCGGCGCAGACGGCGCAGCGGCTCGGCTACCACTATCTCGACTCAGGCGCCCTCTACCGTTTGAGCGCTTTCGCCGCTACGCGTGCAGGCGTGGCGCTGGACGACGGCGACGGCGTCGCAGGGATTGCACGCGCCTTGCCGGTAAGGTTTAAGGGCGAGCATATTTTCCTGGAATCAGAAGACGTGTCGGAGGCAATCCGCACGGAAGAAGCGGGCATGGCTGCCTCCAGGGTATCGGCGCACCCCCAGGTTCGCGCCGCGCTCCTGGACCTGCAGCGAAGCTTTCGCCAACTGCCCGGCCTTGTGGCTGACGGCAGGGACATGGGCACCATCGTGTTCCCGGACGCGCCCCTCAAAATTTACCTGACCGCCAGCGCCCTGCATCGCGCTGAACGCCGTTACAAGCAGTTGATTTCAAAGGGGAATACGACTACAATCGCCGCCATCCAGCAGGATTTGGAGGCGCGCGACGCCAGGGACATGTCTCGACAAGCCGCACCGTTAAAACCTGCTGGGAATGCAAGGCTACTGGACAACTCTGATATGTCGATTGAAAAATCGCTTGATCAGGTCATCGACTGGTGGCAAGGCACCCGGCCCTTCTGACTCCCGACGCGTAGCCCTCTTGGGCGCAGGGTCAGCAGGAATATTGACGCAACCTGCAGTCTTACGAACCGTTTGACCGCAACAACCTCACCAAACCGCCGCAAGCAGCTATAAAAACAATAGCAATTTCGCTATTGGAACCCTGTTCTGTGGATTAGGAAATTCATGTCTGAATCTTTTGCCGACCTGTTTAACGAATCACTGCAACGCTCTGAAATGCGTACCGGTGAAGTCATCACCGCTGAAGTAGTGCGCATTGATCACAACCACGTGGTTGTGAACGCTGGCCTCAAGTCCGAGGCTTACATCCCCCTCGAAGAATTCAAGAACGACCAGGGCGAAGTTGAAGTCCAGGTCGGCGATTTTGTTTCCGTGGCCATCGACTCGGTCGAAAACGGCTACGGCGACACCCTGCTGAGCCGCGACAAGGCCAAGCGCCTGGCTTCGTGGATGAGCCTGGAAAAAGCCCTGGAATCCGGCGAGTTCGTCACTGGCCAGACCAGCGGCAAAGTCAAGGGCGGCCTGACCGTTCTGGTCAACGGCATCCGCGCCTTCCTGCCCGGCTCGCTCATCGACACCCGCCCCATCAAGGACTTGTCTCCATACGAGAACAAGACCATGGAATTCAAGGTCATCAAGCTCGACCGCAAGCGCAACAACGTGGTGCTGAGCCGCCGCGCCGTGGTTGAAGCCAGCATGGGCGAAGAACGCGCCAAGCTGATGGAAACCCTGAAAGAAGGCTCTGCCGTCAAGGGTATCGTCAAGAACATCACCGAATACGGTGCGTTCGTTGACCTGGGCGGCATTGACGGCCTGCTGCACATCACCGACATGGCATGGCGCCGCGTGCGTCACCCAAGCGAAGTGGTGACGGCTGGCCAGGAAATCGTGGCCAAGATCCTGAAGTTCGACACCGAGAAAAACCGCGTGTCCCTGGGTCTGAAGCAGATGGGCGACGACCCATGGATGGGCGTGAACCGCCGCTACCCACAGGGCACCCGCCTGTTCGGCAAGATCACCAACATTGCCGACTACGGCGCGTTTGTGGAACTCGAACCCGGCATCGAAGGCCTGGTCCACGTGTCTGAAATGGACTGGACCAACAAGAACGTGGCACCGAGCAAGCTCGTGGCTCTGGGCGACGAAGTCGAAGTCATGGTTCTGGAAATCGACGAAGACAAGCGCCGCATCTCCCTGGGCATGAAGCAGTGCAAGGCCAACCCATGGCAAGAATTTGCCGTGGAAACCAAGCGCGGCGACCGCGTCAAGGGCCCGATCAAGTCGATCACCGACTTCGGCGTGTTCGTGGGTCTGGCTGCCGGTATCGACGGTCTGGTTCACCTGTCTGACCTGTCGTGGAACGAGCCCGGCGAGGCCGCAGTTCGCAACTACAAAAAGGGCCAGGAAGTCGAAGCGATTGTGTTGGCTGTCGATGTGGACCGCGAGCGTATCTCCTTGGGCATCAAGCAGCTTGATTCCGACCCGTTCACCACCTTCGTGTCGATCAACGACAAGGGTGCGATTGTGACCGGCAAGGTCAAGACGGTTGACGCCAAGGGCGCTGAGATCGATCTGGGCGAAGACATCATTGGCTACCTGCGTGCCAGCGAAATCAGCCGTGACCGCGTCGAAGATGCGCGCAACGTACTGAAAGAAGGCGACGAAGTGTCTGCAGTCGTGGTGAACGTGGATCGCAAGACCCGCAACATCCAGCTGTCAGTCAAAGCCAAGGACAACGCTGACCAGCAAGAAGCCATGGCAACGCTCAGCCAGCAGTCCTCGCGCGAAAGCGCCGGCCTGACCAGCCTGGGCGCCCTGCTGCGCGCCAAGCTGGACAGCAGCGAGAAGTAAAGTCCTTGTGGGACGGAGCACATGACGCGGCTAAGCCGCCCATGTGCTCTGTCCCCAACTTGATAATTCTGGATGACCCGAAGCGATCTTGTAGAAGAACTGGCAGCCCGATTCAGCCAGCTGACGCACCGCGATGCCGAATTTGCGGTCAAGACACTTCTTGATGCCATGAGCGACGCTCTGGTGCGTGGCAACCGGATTGAAATCCGGGGTTTTGGCAGTTTCTCCATCAACCGGCGCCCACCCCGCATGGGGCGGAATCCCCGGTCCGGAGAAAGTGTGGCCATTCCTGAAAAGCGGGTGCCTCATTTCAAACCAGGAAAGGCATTGCGGGAAGCCGTCGATGCACGGACCGAGGAATTGCTGACGGCCTCAAATTCTGGATGAGGTCTTGGCGTTTTCTCCCTATGGGCTGGCTACAATCGCCAGACCACTAGAGGGATTGCCAGTGAAATACCTGATGTGGCTGCTTAAAGCAGCCATTTTTTTTACGCTTTTTGCATTTGCACTGAATAACCAGCAAACGGTTGCGGTGCATTTCTTTTTTGGCGCCCTGTGGCAGGCGCCGTTGGTGCTGGTGGTTCTCGCCGCCTTCGCTTGCGGACTCGCACTGGGTGTTTTTGTAATGATGCCGCGCTGGTGGAAAAAGCGCAAAGCGCCACCACGCCACCCTTTCAGCGCTTCCACAAATGGAAGCGACAACGCCCCCAACACGCCGCACCATGGAATTTGATTTCACCTGGGTTCTGCTCGGGTTTCCGGTCGCTTTCACGCTGGGCTGGCTGGCCTCGCGCCTGGACCTGAGACAACTGCGTATTGAGAACCGTCAGGCTCCCAAGGCTTATTTCAAGGGCCTAAACTTCCTGCTGAACGAGCAGCAAGACCAGGCCATCGATGCCTTTATCGAAGCCGTCCAGAACGACCCTGACACCTCAGAGCTGCACTTTGCGCTAGGCAATCTGTTTCGCCGCCGCGGCGAGTACGAGCGCGCCGTGCGGGTGCATGAACATCTGATGTCGCGCGGCGATCTGACACAACCCGAACGCGACCGAGCCCAACATGCCCTGGCACTGGACTTCCTGAAAGCCGGCTTGCTGGACCGGGCCGAGGCCGCCCTGCGTAAACTCGAGGGCACACCGTTCGAAGAAGAAGCAAGGCTGGCTCTGCTGTCCATTTATGAACGTTCCCGGGACTGGGCCAATGCCACGGAAATCGCGACCCGGCTGGGCAACTCCAGTCAGGGCAGCTTCAGCACCCGGCAGGCGCATTACCTGTGCGAACAGGCCAATGCCTCTGTTGCCTCCGGCGATACCGCGAAGGCACTGAGCACGTTGAAGGACGCCGCTGCCATGGCGCCCGATTTGGCCCGGCCCCTGATCGATCTGGCCAAGCTGCAAAACCAGATGGGTCAAGCCCAGGAGGCTTTGCAGACTCTGCTCAAACTGACGAAAACAGCCCCCCAGGCCTTGCCGCTGGCTGCAGGACTGTTGGCCAACATCGCCCAAAGCAGCGGACAGCAGCAAGCCACACTGGAGCTTTTGAAAACCACCTATACGCAACTGCCCTCCATCGACCTGATCGAGGCGATCGTCAAGCTTGAAAAAGACCCCGCAGTGGCACGGCAGTGGTATGTGCAACACCTGGAACGCGAGGCATCCCTCGTAGCCGCCGGCAAGTGGATTGCGGGCGAAAAGCTCGAAGATGAACACCATCACACGCTGGTGCAGCGCGCACTGGACCAGGCCACCAAGCCCCTGATGCGCTACCGCTGCGCGGCCTGCGGCTTTGAGGCCACCCAGCATTTCTGGCACTGCCCCGGCTGCCAGGCTTGGGACAGCTACCCAGCCCGCCGCATTGAAGAGCTGTAATCTGACCACCTCAAGCACAAGATGACATTGCTATTGACTCCTGAAAAAATTGCTTCGGCCCGGGTTCTGGTGGTCGGTGATGCCATGCTCGACCGCTATTGGTATGGCGCGGTGGACCGTATCTCGCCCGAGGCCCCCGTCCCCATCGTGCGTGTGACGCGCACTGAAGAGCGCATTGGCGCGGCCGCCAACGTGGCCTACAACATCGTGACGCTGGGCGCGCAAGCCTCACTGCTGAGCGTTGTGGGAGAAGATGAAGCCAGCCACCAGCTGGAAGCACTGGTAGCCAAAACCGGCATCACGCCTTACTTCGGCCGCGACGCAAAACTCAAAACAACCGTCAAGCTGCGCGTGATTGGACGCCAGCAGCAGCTGCTCCGCATGGATTTCGAAAACATGCCTGAAAACGAAGTACTGGCGTCCCAGTCGGCCACCTTCGAAAAGCTATATCCGTTGCATGATGCGGTGCTGTTTTCCGACTACGGCAAGGGTGGCCTGGCGCATATCGTATCCATGATCGCCCAGGCCAGCGCCACAGACAAAGTGGTATTGGTGGACCCCAAAGGCTCAGACTATGCCCGCTATAAAGACGCCAGCGTGCTCACGCCCAACCGCGCTGAGCTGGAACACGTGATCGGCCCCTGGCGCGATGAGGCCGAACTGCAGCGCAAAGGCCCATAACTTGCGCACGGCCCTCAACCTTGAAGCCCTGCTGCTCACCCGCAGCGAAGAAGGCATGACCCTGTTTGATGCAGAAGGCGAATTGCATGTACCCGCAGTAGCCCGGGAAGTGTTCGACGTCACCGGTGCCGGCGACACCGTGATTGCCACGCTCGCCACCCTGAGCGCTGCCGGCATGAGCCTGCGCGACGCGGTGCCCATCGCCAATCGGGCCGGCGGCATTGTGGTGGGCAAGTTCGGCACCGCCACCGTCAGCTACAGCGAACTCTTCGCGACCCCTTGAAGCCTGCAGCGCACTGAAACCCGAGGAATTTCCCCATGAAAATCGTAGTCACCGGCGCGGCCGGCTTTATTGGAAGCAATTTGGTCAAAGGGCTTAACGCGCGAGGCTATGACGACATCATTGCCGTCGACGATCTGACCCAGGGCGACAAATTTCGCAACCTGGCCGATCTGAAAATCGCTGATTACATTGACGCCGGCGATTTTTATCAGCAATTTGCCGATGGCGCTTTTGGCAAAGTCGAAGCAGTTTTCCATGAAGGCGCCTGCAGCGACACCATGGAGCTGGATGGCAAATACATGATGGACAACAACTACACGCTGTCGTGCGAGTCTGTTTCGTGCCTGCCGGACCCGCAACACCCGCCTGTTGTACGCCTCATCGGCCGCAACCTACGGCGGCTCCGACACGTTCAGCGAATCCCCGGAGCATGAAAAGCCGCTCAATGTATACGGCTACTCCAAACTGCTCTTTGACCAGCGCATGCGGCGCGAACTCGGCGCCCACTTCGAAAATGCACAGACGCAGGTCGCAGGCTTCCGGTACTTCAACGTCTACGGCCCCCGCGAGCAACACAAAGGCCGCATGGCCAGCGTGGCATTTCACCAGTTCAACCAGTTTCTTGCAGAGGGCAAGGTCAAGCTGTTTGGCGACTACGGCGGCTACAGCGCTGGCGGCCAGATGCGCGACTTCGTCTTCATCGACGATGTGGTGGCCGTCAACCTCTGGTTTTTTGACCACCCTGAAAAATCCGGCATTTTCAACCTCGGCACCGGCCGGGCCCAGCCGTTCAATGACGTCGCCATTGCCGTCGTCAACAGCTTGCGCAACAGGGCAAAATGCAGCCCCATTGAGTCTTGAGGACGCTGTGCGCGGCGGAATGATCGACTACATCAACTTCCCTGAAGCGCTGATCGGCAAGTACCAGAGCTACACCCAGGCGGACCTGAGCGCCCTGCGCGCTGCGGGCTGCCAGCACGCTTTTGCCGACGTAAAAACCGGTGTGACGGCTTACATGCAGTGGCTGAGCGGCACCAGAAACTAGGGTTTTCCCGCCAAAACACACGACAGGGCGGTCAACCGGGCTTGAACGGGGCCGTTATTGGAAAGGCATCCTTTATTCAAGGGGTGTAGCTGGAGCTCAGTTCAATCTCATCTTTGAGGAGTTTTCTCATGTTCAAGAAATTGCTGGCGTTTTTCGCCGCCATGTCCCTCGTCGCAGCATTTGCAGCGGTTGACGTCAATAAAGCCAGTGAAGCCGAACTTGACGGAATCAAGGGCATCGGTCCTGTGACCACCAAGCTGATCATTTCCGAGCGCAAAAAAGGCGAATTCAAAAACTGGGACGACTTCGTGGCACGCGTGAAAGGTGTGGGAGACAAAAGTGCAGCCAAGTTCTCCGCTGATGGCCTGACTGTCGGCGGTGCGAGCTACACAGGACCGGCCGCCGCAGAAGCCAAAGCCGATAGCAAGAAAACCGGCAAGCCCATCACCGAAAAAGCCAAGGATGCCGCTGTATCTGCCAAAGATGCCGTCAAGGGCGCCGCTGTCAGCACCAAGGAAGCCGTAAAAGAGACGGCCAAAGACGTCAAGGCGGCCGTGACGCCGAAGAACGAGACAAAAGCCAGCGCCACCAAGACCCAAAAAACAGACAAGGCTCAGGCTGCCAAGCCCGCTGCAAGCGCAGCAAAATAATCAGTTTTCAACCTCTGGCCCAAACCCGCTTCGGCGGGTTTTTTGTTGCCCGGCCGGACTTTCTGGCGAACATTCTTGCGCTACGGCTTTGCAGGGAAGCCGAAAAAGCCTGCCCGTAAAATCATTCGCGCATGCCCCTGATTTTCCTCATCCTCCTTCCCTTCATCGGAAGCCTTCTGGCCGCCGTGCTGCCGGCCAACGCGCGCAACACCGAGTCCACCCTGGCCGGCATGATTGCCTTTTTTTGCACTGTCCAAACGGCCCTGTACTTTCCGCAGATTGCCGATGGCGGGGTGCTGCGTCAGGAAATTGACTGGCTGCCCGCGCTGGGGCTGAACCTGATAGTGCGTCTGGACGGATTTGCCTGGATGTTCTGCATGCTGATACTGGGCATAGGCTCGCTGGTGGTGCTGTATGCGCGCTACTACATGTCGCCGTCCGACCCGGTACCACGCTTTTTTGCGTTCTTTCTGGCCTTCATGGGCGCGATGGTCGGAATTGTGCTTTCGGGGAACATCATCCAGCTGGCATTTTTCTGGGAGCTGACCAGCCTTTTTTCCTTCCTGCTGATCGGTTACTGGCATCACCGCAAGGATGCCCGGCGCGGCGCCCGCATGGCGCTGACCGTGACCGGCACCGGCGGTCTGTGCCTGCTGGCCGGCATGCTGGTGATGGGCCACATCGTCGGCAGCTACGACCTGGACCAGGTGCTCGCCGCAGGAAAGCAGATACGCGAGCATCCGCTGTACCTCACCACACTGGTGCTGGTGCTGCTGGGTGCGCTGACCAAGAGCGCGCAGTTTCCCTTTCATTTCTGGCTGCCGCACGCCATGGCGGCCCCCACGCCGGTGTCGGCCTACTTGCACTCGGCCACCATGGTGAAGGCCGGCGTGTTTTTGCTGGCCCGCCTGTGGCCGGTGCTGGGCGACACCGAGCCCTGGTTCTGGCTGGTGGGCGGAGCGGGTATGTGCACCCTGCTGGTAGGTGGCTATGCGGCGATGTTCCAGAATGACCTGAAAGGGCTGCTGGCCTACTCGACGATTTCGCACCTCGGTCTGATCACCCTGCTGCTGGGCCTGAACAGTCCCCTTGCCGCCGTGGCCGCCGTCTTCCACATCATGAACCACGCGACCTTCAAGGCCTCGCTCTTCATGGCCGCCGGGATTGTGGATCACGAAAGCGGCACGCGGGACATTCGGCGCCTGTCCGGCCTACGCAAGATGATGCCGGTGACGGCAACGCTGGCAATGGTTGCCAGTGCCGCCATGGCCGGCGTGCCGCTGCTCAACGGCTTTCTCTCGAAGGAAATGTTCTTCGCCGAGACGGTCTTCATCAACAGCACGCCCCTGATTTCCAGCTTGCTGCCGGTCGCCGCCACGGTGGCGGGCATGTTCAGCGTGGCCTATTCGCTGCGCTTTACCGTCGACGTTTTTTTGGGCCCGCCAGCAACCGACCTGCCACGGCAACCCCACGAGCCCCCCCACTGGATGCGTGTACCGGTAGAACTGCTGGTGCTGGCGTGTCTGGTCGTGGGCATATTCCCGGCCTGGTCCGTGGGGCAGTACCTCAACGCCGCTGCCCGCCCCGTGGTGGGCGGCGACTTGCCCAGTTTCAGCCTGGCCGTCTGGCATGGGCTGAACACACCCTTCGTGATGAGCGTCGTGGCAATGCTGGGCGGCACCTTGCTCTACCTCCTGCTACGGCGCCAACGCGCGCTCGGACGCGTCGATGCACCTATCTTGATGCACCGAATAGACGGCCAGCGCCTGTTCGAGGGCACTCTGGCCACGCTGACATTGGCCGGCCGCCTTGGCCGCCGCCTCCTCGGGACGCAGCGACTGCAGTGGCAGATGCTGTGGCTCGTGAGCGCAGCCCTGATTGCGGGAACTTTGCCCTTGTGGACGAAAGGCCTGCACGTCGGGAGCCGGATCTCGCTGCCTTTGTCTCCGGCTTTTGCCATGCTCTGGCTGCTGGGTACCATTTGCGCCGTGGCCGCTGCCTGGCAGGCCAAATACCACCGCATGGCGGCGCTCACGCTGGTGGGTGGGGCCGGGCTGTGTACTTGCATCACCTTTTTATGGTTTTCCGCACCCGACCTGGCCTTGACCCAGCTGGTCGTGGAAATCGTCACCACGGTACTCATTTTGCTGGGCCTGCGCTGGCTGCCCAAGCGCAATGAGAGCCTGCGGCGGCCCACCCGGGCCGAGGAGCGCAGCACACGCCTGCGGCGGATTCGCGACCTGGCGCTGTCGGTTGCTGCAGGCGGCGGCATGGCATGGCTGGCCTTCGCGATGATGAGCCGTCCGTTTCCCGAAAGCACCTCGACCTTCTTCCTTGAACGCGCGCTCAGTGAAGGCGGCGGCAGCAACGTGGTCAACGTCATGCTGGTGGACTTCCGGGGCTTTGATACCTTTGGCGAGATCGTCGTGCTGGGGATTGTGGCGCTCACGGTCTATGCGCTGCTGCGGCGCTTTCGCCCTGCCCGTGAAACCATGGACCTGCCCGAGCAACAGCGTGCCGTGCCACCCGACCTTGCCACCGACTTGCTCAACCCGCGTTATGCGCCGGACACTGCCGTCGGCTACCTCATGGTGCCTGCCGTTCTGGTACGGCTGCTGCTGCCATTTGCCGTCATGGTGGCGTTTTACCTCTTCATGCGAGGACACAACGAGCCGGGCGGGGGATTCGTCGCCGGGCTGGTGCTCTCCATCGCACTGCTGCTGCAGTACATCATCTCGGGCACGCACTGGGTTGAGGCCCATATGCCGCTGCTGCCACGTCGCTGGATTGCCACCGGACTGCTCTTCGCACTGGTCACCGGCCTGGGATCGCTGGGCTGGGGCTTTCCGTTCCTGACCAGCCACACTTTCCATGCCGTGCTGCCGGTGATTGGCGAAATCCATGTGGCCAGCGCCCTGTTTTTCGACATCGGCGTCTTCACGCTGGTAGTGGGCTCCACGCTGCTGATCCTGACGGCCATTGCCCACCAGTCCGTGCGCGGCCATCGCTACCACGCCCGCATGGCAGAAGAAGCCGCCGCCACAGGGCCGGGAGAAGCTTGATGGAAGTCGTCCTTGCCATTGCCATCGGCGTGCTGACAGGTTCTGGCGTGTGGCTGCTGCTGCGTCCGCGCACCTTTCAGGTCATCATGGGCCTGGCGCTGCTGTCCTATGCCGTCAACCTGTTCATCTTCAGCATGGGGCGCCTTGGGCTTGCCTTGGGCAAGGCACCCGTGCTTCAGCCAGGCCTGCCGCAGGATCTGGCGCACTATGCCGACCCCATGCCGCAGGCGCTCACCCTGACGGCCATCGTCATCGGCTTTGCCATGACAGCGCTGTTCCTGGTGGTCTTGCTGGCCTCGCGTGGCATGTCGGGCACCGACCATGTGGACGGCAGCCAGGCCGGCGATGAGCAGGAAATGCCATGACAGCCATGAACCGGATGACTGCAGCACTCATGCCGCACCTGATGCTGGCGCCCATCGTGCTGCCCCTGTTGACGGCCGCCCTCATGCTGCTGCTGCGCGAAGAACGCCAGCGCCTCAAGATCGCGCTCAACCTGGCGTCCACCCTGCTGGGGCTGCTGGTATCCATCGCCCTGTTGATCTGGGCCAATCAGCCAGGCGCCACCTCGACCATGGACGTTTACCTCGCCGGCAACTGGCCCGCGCCCTACGGCATCGTGCTGGCGCTGGACCGCCTGTCAGCCATGATGCTGGTGCTGACCAGCACGATTGGACTTGCCGCCGTGCTGTTCGCCACCGCCCGCTGGCACCGTGCCGGCGTGCACTTTCACCCGCTGTTCCAGCTCCAGCTCATGGGTCTTTGCGGGGCCTTCCTCACGGCCGACCTCTTCAACCTTTTCGTATTTTTCGAGATCCTGCTGGCCGCATCCTACGGCCTGCTGCTCCACGGCTCGGGAGGCCCGCGGGTGCGGTCGGGCCTGCACTTCATTGCCATCAACCTGGCCGCGTCGTCGCTCTTTCTCATTGGCGCCTCCATGCTCTACGGCATCACCGGCACGCTGAACCTGGCCGACCTGGCACAAAGCATTCCACGGGTTGCCGATGCCGACCGGGGCCTGCTGCATGCAGCGGCGGGCATCCTTGCCACCGCCTTTCTCATCAAGGCGGCCGTGTGGCCGCTGAACTTCTGGCTGGTGCCGGCCTACAGTGCGGCCACCGCCCCGGTGGGCGCGCTGTTTGCCATCATGACCAAGGTCGGGATTTACGCCATCCTGCGCCTGTGGACGCTGCTGTTCAGCCTTGACGCGGGGGCTTCAGCGCACTTCGGCAGCCTGTGGCTGACTGGCGCAGGCATGGTGACGATGGCCTTTGGCGCCATCGGCATGCTGGGTTCGCAGCGGCTGGGCTATCTGGCGGGCTTCAGCGCTATTTTGTCTTCGGGGACCTTGCTGGCCGCCGCCGGGTTTGGGCAGAACCAGCTCACAGCCGGTCTACTCTATTACCTGCCCAGTTCCACGCTGGCCATCAGTGCGCTGTTTCTGCTCACCGACCTGATGGATCGCTGGCGCAACGACGGCGCCAGTGTCGCGCCCTATGAGCAGGATGACGCGCCCTTCCTGAATGCAGAGCTGGTTGTCACTGAGGGCCTGAATCTCGACGAGGACGAAGAAGTGCTTACCGGCCGTGTGATCCCGGCCGCCGTCGCCTTTCTGGGTCTGGCGTTCATGGCCTGCACCCTGGTGATTACCGGCCTGCCGCCACTGTCGGGCTTTGTCGGAAAATTTGCCATGCTCACCGCCCTGCTCAATCCGCTGGGGCTGGGCGCATCCGAGGGGCAGCACCTGGGCACGCGGGGCTGGATGTTGATGGCCCTGCTGATTGGCACGGGCTTGCTGGCCCTGATTGCCCTGACGCGTGCCGGCATTCTCCATTTCTGGGCCACCTACGACCGTGCCGCCCCGCAGCTACGCGTGCTGGAAGGCTTGCCCATAGCCGGTCTGTTGACCGCCTGTGTCGCCCTGACCCTGCAGGCTGACCCGGTCATGCGCTACATGCAGGCCACGGCCGATGCGCTGCACGCGCCCGGTGCGTATGTGCAAGCGGTGATGTCGGCCAGGCCGGTGCCGCAGCCTCAAACGCCAGTCCTTGGCACCGCCGGGAAGACGCCATGAAGCGCCTGCTGCCTGCGCCGCTATTGTCGACAGCACTGTTTGTACTGTGGTTGATCCTCAACCGCAGCCTGAGCGTCGGCC
Source organism: uncultured beta proteobacterium (assembly GCA_963793855.1). GTDB lineage: Bacteria > Pseudomonadota > Gammaproteobacteria > Burkholderiales > Burkholderiaceae_C > Polaromonas. The sequence goes on along the minus strand of CAWCBL010000004.1, from coordinate 1,742,116 downwards.
AGGTCGTGCTGGCGCTGGCGCTGGCCCTCGCCATCCCGCTCCTCACGAGTGGGCTGCGCCCGCTGCCGGTACGCATACGCCGCCCCGGCGTCGTGCTGCGCCTGATGCTCACGGTTGCCGCGGACACCGTGCGCTCGAACATGGCCGTGGCGCGTTTGCTGCTTGTGCCCGGCAAGCGCCGCCATGCGGCCGGTTTTGTGCACGTCTCACTCGTCTTGCGCGACCCCAACGCCCTGGCGGTGCTGGCCATGATTGTCTGCCTCACGCCCGGCACCGCCTGGGCCGAGTTGTCGCTCGACCGCGCCACCCTGCTGCTGCATGTGCTGGAAGTGGACGACGCGGCCGCCATTGCCGCGCATATCAAAACGCGCTACGAGCGCCCGCTGATGGATATCTTCGAATGAACCCCATTCTTTCCTGGGCCCTGCCCCTGGCGCTCTTCATGCTGACGCTGGCCATGGCCTGCAACCTGGTGCGCCTGCTCAAAGGGCCCGCGGCGCAGGACCGCGTGCTGGCGCTGGACTGCATGTACCTCAACGGCATGCTCGCCATGCTGTTGCTGGGCCTGATTTACGGCAGCAGCCACTATTTCGAAGCGGCCCTGCTGATTGCACTGTTTGGCTTCGTCGGTTCCACGGCCATGGCTAAGTTCCTCCTGCGCGGGGAGGTCATCGAATGAGCACCTCGGCCCTGCCCCTCTGGGCTCAGGTCATCATTGCCGCCCTGGTGCTGGCAGGCGCCGCACTGGCTCTGCTGGGATCCATCGGATTGCTGCGTCTGCCGACGTTTTTTGAACGCGTCCACGCGCCGGCCATCATCGCCACCGGTGCGTGCTGGTGCATCCTGTACGCCAGCGTGCTTTTCTTTTCACTGCAAGGTGAAGGCCTGGCGCTGCAGCCGCTGCTGATTGCGGTGTTTATCGCCATCACCGTACCCATTACCACCATTTTTCTGATGCGCGCCAGCCTCTTCAGGGCACGGCAAGGCGGCAGGGATGTGCCGGCCAACGTCAGTCACACCGTGCCACCCGGCAGGCGTGACTCCTGAGAAATGCTCCTCCGCCGATTTTTTTAAGCAATTTAAGGCCCCTGCCCTTTACTGGCGGCCGCCATCAGCTATCAATTAAATAGCATCAAACCAGCGCTATCAGGTCAGTCACGCCCACCTCCACACCCGCCTGTGTGAGCAGGGTCGTCAGCTGGCCACGATGGTGAGTCTGGTGATTGAAAAAATGCGTCATCGCCTGCCAGGCCGGATGACTGCGCTGTACGCCTTTTGAATTGCTGTAGCGCATGGTGAGCTGGGGGTAGCCGTCGGGCATCCCGCCTACCCAGGACTCAATGGCGCCATCGATCTGCTCGCGCTTGGCGCGCAGAGCCCCCCAGTCGTCGAACAGGACCGTGTCGAGCTGGCTTCCTGCAGGCAGATCCAGCACCGCCGCGTTCAGGCTGGCCAGCGCGACACCGTTGTCACTGCCGCACTGGGCAAATCGCCGCAGCCAGACCTGATCGGCCACCACCAAGTGGTTCAAGGTCCGGTGGATGGAGCCGAAAAACGCGCCGCGGGCCTCTTTGCGTTCTTCATCGCCCAGCCCTTCGCAGGCGTCGTACAAGCGCTGGTTCATCCAGCGGTTGTACCTGGCCAGAAAGCGGTAGTTATCGCACAACAGTTCGGCCATAAAAACTCCTGAATTAATAGCTGCCTGCACCCGTAGCTATTGGGCTACAGTCACTTTTTGCTCACAAATAGCGCCAAAACCGCCACCACCCGGCGTATGGATTTCAAACACATCACCGGGCTGCATTTCGGTCTGCCCGATGTGCGCCAGCGCTTCAACCTGACCGTTGGCGCGCACCACAAGGTTTTTCCCGACCTGCCCCGGCTCGCCGCCGGCCATGCCGAACGCACCGTATTTGCGGCCGTTGGACAAAATGCTCGCCGTCATCGTTTCAAGAAACCTGATGCGACGCACGCCGCCGTTGCCGCCCACCCAGCGCCCCTGCCCGCCCGAGCTCTGGCGAATTTCGTAGCTCTCCAGGCGCACCGGAAAGCGAAACTCCAGCACCTCCGGGTCGGTCAGGCGCGAGTTGGTCATGTGCGTCTGCACCACGCTCGTGCCGTCAAAGCCCTCGCCGGCGCCTGATCCGCCCGAAATGGTCTCGTAGTACTGGTGGCGCGCGTTGCCGAAGGTGAAATTATTCATCGTGCACTGGCTGGCCGCCATCACACCCAGCGCGCCGTAGAGTGCGTTGGTGATGCAGCTTGAGGTTTCCACATTGCCCGCCACCACCGAAGCCGGCGGATTCGGATTCAGCATGGAGCCCGCCGGGATGATGACCTTGAGCGGCTTCAGGCAACCCGCATTGAGCGGAATGTCGTCATCCACCAGCGTGCGGAACACATACAGAACGGCGGCCATGCACACGGCGGTCGGCGCGTTGAAGTTGTTCGTCTGCTGCTCCGACGTGCCGGTGAAATCGATCTCGGCGCTGCGCGCTTGCGTGTCCACCCGGATCGCCACCTTGACCTGCGCGCCGTTGTCCAGGGGCAGGGTGAAGGAGCCGTTTTTAAGCCGGGTGATGACCCGGCGCACGGACTCTTCGGCGTTGTCCTGCACATGGCTCATGTAAGCCAGCACCACGTTCAGGCTGAACTGGTCGACCATCTTGCGCAGTTCCTGCACGCCTTTTTCATTGGCGGCAATCTGCGCCTTCAGATCGGCCATGTTCTGCTGTGGATTGCGACTCGGGTATTGACCGCTCTGGAGCAAAGCAATCATCTCGGCTTCACGCAGCACGCCGCGGTCCACCAGCTTGAAGTTGTTGATCTGCACGCCCTCTTCCTCAATCCGAGTCGAGAACGGCGGCATGGAGCCCGGCGTAATGCCGCCAATGTCGGCATGGTGGCCGCGCGAGCCGACGTAAAACGCGGGCAGTTCCGCAGCGCCCAGGTAGACCGGCGTGATCACCGTGATATCGGGCAGATGCGTGCCGCCGTGATAAGGGTCGTTCAGCACATACACGTCGCCGGGCTGCATACTGCCGGCGTTTTCGCGAATCACCGTCTTGATGCTCTCACCCATGGAGCCCAGGTGCACAGGCATGTGCGGCGCGTTGGCAATCAGGTTGCCCTCGGTGTCAAACAGCGCGCAGCTGAAGTCCAGGCGTTCCTTGATGTTGACCGAGTAGGCGGTGTTTTGCAGCTGCAGGCCCATCTGCTCGGCGATGTTCATGAAAAGGTTGTTGAACACCTCAAGCAGCACCGGGTCAACCGTCGTTCCTGCTGCAAATCTAATAGCGCGCTGCGCCCGCCGGTCAAGCACAAGGTGGTCCAGGGCCGTTAAATTCGCTTCCCAGCCGGGCTCCACCACCGTGGTGGCATTTTTCTCCGCAATGACGGCCGGGCCGGGGATGATGTCGCCCGGCTGCAGGTCCTCGCGCACCACCAGCGCCGCGTCAAGCCACTGCCCGCCCGAATACATGCGCACCGTTTCGCGGCGCACTTCATGGGCGATGTCGCGCGGCGCGTGCAGGGCATGGTGCGGCTCGGCCGGTGCATCGCCGGCCACCACAGCCTCGACCGACACAGCCTCCACGACCAGGCCTTTATCCTGCATCAGGAAGGCAAAGCGCTGCCGATAAGCCGCTTCGAACCCGGCTTGTATCTGGTCCAGCGTGCCAAAAGCCACGATCAGCGCCGAGTCACTGCCCTCGTAGCGCACATGCACGCGGCGGTGGGTGGTGATGGTGCCCGTGCTGACCTGCTGGCGCTGCAGTTCGCCTTCGGCCGTGGCGGCCAGGCTATTGAGCGTGCCGGCAATCTCCGGTAGCGCGGCATCTGAGAGCTTGAGTTCCACCGCCTGCTCGCGAATCACGTTCTGGTCGGCCAGGCCCATGCCGTAGGCGCTCAACACGCCCGCCAGCGGATGCACGAACACCCGCGTCATGCCCAGCGCATCGGCCACCAGACAGGCGTGCTGCCCACCCGCGCCGCCAAAACACTGCAGCGTGTAGTGCGTCACATCGTAGCCACGCGCGACCGAAATTTTCTTGATCGCATTGGCCATCTGCTGCACGGCAATGTTGATGAAACCCTCTGCCACTTCCTCTGCGCTGCGGCCGGTCTGCGCGGCCAGTCCGCTGAACTGGGCCTGCACCGCCTCCAGGCTCAGTGCCTCATCGGCATGCGGGCCAAATACCTTGGGAAAGTAGCGCGGCTGCACCTTGCCCAGCATCACGTTGGCATCGGTCACGGCCAATGGGCCGCCGCGCCGGTAGCTGGCCGGGCCCGGGTTGGCACCCGCACTTTGTGGCCCTACCCGAAAACGCTCGCCGTCAAACTTCAGGATGGAGCCGCCCCCCGCGGCCACGGTGTGAATGCTCATCATCGGCGCGCGCATGCGCACGCCCGCGACCTGCGTTTCAAACTCGCGCTCGAATTCGCCGGCGTAATGCGAGACGTCGGTGGACGTGCCGCCCATGTCAAAGCCAATCACCTTCTCAATGCCGGCGATGGCCGCCGTGCGGGCCATGCCCACAATGCCGCCGGCGGGGCCGCTCAATATCGCATCCTTGCCCTGAAACGCATACGCATCGGCCAAGCCGCCGGACGACTGCATGAAAAACAGCTTGACCCCCGGCATCTCGCCGGCCACCTGCTCCACATAACGGCGCAGTATGGGCGAGAGGTAGGCATCGACCACCGTGGTGTCACCGCGGCTGACAAACTTCATCATCGGACTGGTCTCGTGCGAGGTGCTGATTTGCGTGAAGCCGACTTCCCCGGCAATGCGCCCGGCGGCCTTTTCGTGGTCGGCAAAGCGGTAGCCGTGCATGAACACAATCGCAACGCTTCGCAACCCGGTCTGGTACTGCGCGGTCAGTTCTTTTTTCAATGATGCCTCGTCCAGCGCCTGGAGCATCTCGCCATGAGCGCCAATGCGTTCCTCCGCTTCGACCACTGCGCTGTATAGCAGCTCGGGCAGCACAATGTGGCGGTCAAACAGACGGGGCCGGTTCTGGTAGGCAATGCGCAACGCATCCCGAAAGCCCCGCGTGGTGACCAGCAGCGTGGGCTCGCCCTTGCGCTCGAGCAGCGCGTTGGTGGCCACCGTGGTGCCCATCTTCACGCAGTCCACCACATCGGCTTGAATTGGCTCGCCCGGCTGAAGGTCCAGCAAATGACGGATGCCGGCCACCGCCGCATCGCGGTATTGCTCCGGGTTTTCGGACAGCAGCTTGTGCGTGACCAGCGTGCCGTCGGGACGCTTGGCCACCACGTCAGTGAACGTGCCGCCGCGATCGATCCAGAACTGCCAGCGCCCGCTACCGGTGTTTGATGTATTTTCTTGCGTCATGTTTTAAAACCGTTCCTCAAGACCGCTGGATATGCCGCCGAAGAAACTTTCGGCCAACGCTATTCTGCGGCCATTCAGGCACTGTTTTTTTTGCCCTGGCTGCGACCGTTTGGGGGTATGCCCGGATAAATTGGCATGGAATTTGCGCCTACCATAAGCGCTTGACCGCCCTGCAGACTACCCAGGAATCACCATGAAATACAAACTCGCCCTGACCACTCTCGCCCTTGCACTGGGCACGACCGCCTTCGCCCAGACAAAATGGGACTTGCCCGCCGCCTATCCGGCCAACAACTTCCACACCGAAAACCTGACGCAGTTCGCGGCCGATGTGGACAAGGCGACCGGCGGCAAGCTCAAGATCACGGTTCATTCCAACGCCTCGCTCTTCAAGGCCAACGAGATCAAGCGTGCGGTGCAGGGCGGGCAGGCGCAAATCGGCGAAGTGTTGCTGGTCAATTTTGAAAATGAGAATCCTATCTACGGCGCTGATGGCTTGCCGTTCCTGGCTTCCAGCTATGCCGATGCCAGGAAACTGGCCACGGCGCAAAAGCCTGTCCTCGACAAGCTGCTGGGCGCGCAGGGCATGCAAGTGCTCTACACGGTCGCCTGGCCGCCCCAGGGGGTGTACGTCAACAAGGAGCTCACTTCGGCCGCAGACATGCGCGGCCTGAAGTGGCGCGCCTACAGCCCAGCCACCAGCAAAATTGCTGAACTCGTCGGCGCGCAGCCGGTGACCGTGCAAGCGGCCGAGCTGAGCCAGGCCCTCGCAACCGGTGTCGTCAACAGCTATATGAGTTCTGGCTCTACCGGCTACGACAGCAAGACCTACGAAAGTCTCAAGTACTTCTACGATGTGCAGGCCTGGTTGCCCAAGAACGCAATCATCGTGAACAAGAAGGCCTTTGACGCACTCGACGCGGCAACCCGTTCTGCCGTACTGAAAGCAGCGGCTGACGCCGAGGCGCGCGGCTGGAAGGTCAGCGAAGAAAAAAATGACTGGTACAAGAAAGCACTGGCTGAAAAAGGCATGAAGATCATGACGCCATCAGCCAAACTGACCGCCGACCTCCGGCAAGTGGGCAGCGTCATGAAAGCTGACTGGACCAAGCGTGCCGGCCCGGACGGCGAAGCCGTGCTGGCAGCCTACGACAAGGCATCACCTGCGGCAGCGCCCAAGAAGTAAGGCATGCGCAGATTTCTGGATGCGCTGTACGACGGCGCTGCATGGCTGGCCGCGCTCGGCATGATAGGCACGCTGGTGTCGGTGCTTGCCGGCGTGCTGGACCGCCAGTTCGCCTGGTCGCTGCGCGGCACCGATATGTATGCCGGCTACTTCATGGCGGCCAGCGGTTTTCTGGCCCTGGCGCATACGCTGAAAAAAGGCGAGCACATCCGGGTGACGCTGATTCTCAATGCCGTCAAAGGCAAGACCAAACGCGCACTTGAAATCTGGGCACTGTCGGCAGCCAGCCTGCTGGCCATGCTGTTCGCCTACTACAGCGTCAAGCTGAGCATCAATTCCTGGCAGTTCCACGACATCTCGACCGGCAACGATGCCACGCCCTTGTGGATCCCCCAAATCACCATGGGCGTGGGCGCCGTGGTGCTGTTGATTGCCTTCATCGACGAACTGGTGCTTGAGATTCTGGGCAAGCGCGACCACATGGCCAGCGACCAAGCCTTGCACAACGAATAACAACAAAACGAACGGGTGCCATGTCTGATCTGTCCGTCACCTTTTTCCTCATTGTTTCGCTCTTCCTCATCCTGGGCTCCGGGGTCTGGATCGGCCTGACGCTTTCGGGCGTGGCCTGGATTGCCATGCAGCTGTTTTCGTCCCGCGAAGCGGGTGACGCCATGGCGGTCACGATCTGGGGGTCTTCCTCAAGCTGGACGCTGACCGCATTGCCGCTTTTTGTCTGGATGGGCGAAATCCTGTTTCGCACCAAGCTCAGCGAAAGCATGTTCAAAGGCCTGGCCCCCTGGGTCAGCCGTCTGCCCGGCGGCTTGCTGCACACCAACGTCATCGGCTGCACGATTTTCGCCGCCGTGTCGGGCTCATCGGCCGCCACCTGCGCCACCATCGGCAAAATGACCTTGCCCGAACTGACCAGACGCGGCTATCCGCAAGACATCACCATTGGTTCGCTGGCCGGCGCCGGTACGCTGGGCTTGCTCATCCCCCCGTCCATCATCATGATTGTCTATGGCGTCAGCGCCGAGGTGTCGATTGCCAGGCTCTTCATCGCCGGCGTGTTTCCGGGCCTCCTGCTGGCCTCGCTTTTTTCGGGCTACCTCATCGTCTGGGCCTTGCTGAACAAGGGCAAGATTCCCCCGCCCGATACCAGCATGAGTTTTGGACAAAGAATTCACGAGTCGCGCCATCTCATCCCGGTGGTGCTGTTGATTGGCGCGGTGCTGGGCTCCATTTACACCGGCGTCGCCACGGCCACGGAGGCTGCTGCCATCGGTGTCGTGGGCTCGCTCATTTTGTCGCTGGCGCAGCGCTCACTGAACTGGAAGACGTTCAAGGAATCCCTGCTGGGCGCGACGCGGCTTTACTGCATGATTGCACTCATCCTGGCGGGCGCTGCCTTCCTGACGCTCAGCATGGGCTACATTGGCCTGCCGCGCCACCTGGCCGAATATGTCTCCGGCCTGGGATTGAGCCCCTTCATGCTGATCATTGCCCTGAGCATTTTCTACATCATTCTGGGCTGCTTTCTCGACGGCATTTCCATGGTCGTGCTGACCATGGGTGTGATTTTGCCGACCGTGCAGGCGGCGGGACTTGACCTGATCTGGTTTGGCATTTTTGTCGTCATTGTGGTCGAGATGGCGCAAATCACGCCGCCAGTAGGCTTCAACCTGTTTGTGTTGCAAGGCATGACGGGCAAGGAAATTACCTATATCGCCCGCGTGACCCTGCCCTTTTTCCTGCTGATGTGCGGCATGGTGCTGCTGCTTTGGTTCTTTCCGGCCATCGCGACCTGGTTGCCGGGCAAAATGTAGGTCATGCCTTCTGTCATTGCAATTTGTCTGGGCGCCTCGTTAGGCGCGCTGTCCCGCTGGAGTCTGGCTCTGTGGCTGTCGCCCGGCGGCGTGATTCCCTGGGGCACCCTGGCCGCCAACCTCATAGGCGGCTACCTCATTGGCGTGTGCATCGCCGTATTCCAGTCCATGCCCCAGCTGGATCCCGTGTGGCGCCTGCTGCTGGTGACCGGATTTCTGGGCGGGCTGACGACCTTCTCCACCTTTTCGGCGGAGGTTGTCATCTACCTGATGGAAGAGCGCTACGGCTTGGCGGTGGGCACGGCCGCACTGCACGTGCTGGGCTCACTGCTGATGACGGTGGCGGGAATCAAAAGCGCAATGTTTTTTATCGCTTCTCGCGCCCAGTAGAGTCAGGCGTCTTCAAGTCCAGTTGCTACACATGGATCATTGAAGGACGACGGGCGACGGGCGAGGGGCGAGGGGCGAGGGGCGAGGGGCGAGGGGTGATGATTGATCTCATCGGCGATGGCATTAAGCCACCCCGGATTGGATGGAGGGGCCACAGGCCGGGCCTTGCCCGGAATCTGCCGCCCAATAGGGTCAGGCCTCGCCCAGCCCAATGGGAGCCGGAGCCCTCATCACGATGCGCGTGAAGAGGCGGTCATAGGCGGGATCAGGCGGGTACTTTCCGGTCAGGGGATCACAGTTCTTCGCGAATGCGGCGTCCAGCTCTTGCCATTCGGCATCCGTCAACACCTTTTCGGCCTCGGGCAGGATCACGGTTTCTTCCAGCCGCATATGCTCCAGGTAAAAGTCAACATAACGCTTGCATTGCTCCACAAAGACTGGTTTTCGTAGATCACCCAGCAGCTCCCACGCCAGCAGCAAGTGCTGCAGTTCGCGCACTGCCTTCTCGCCGTTTATATGGTCGTTGTCGAGCCGCGCCACCGCATCCATGACCGCGGGAGCCGCCCGAACCACGCGAGGAAACAGCAGCTCCGACTCCTTGGTATGGTGCAGACGTTCAGGGAATTCGTCGATGTAAAACAGCATGGCGCGCAGCACGTCAAAGAAATTCTGCGGACTGTCACCGGGACCGCGCTCAACCATCATGAGCATGGACCTGAGCATGGCGGCCAGTGACGAATGCTCGTCACGGATGATTTGCAGGCTTGCGTGTTTGATGATGATCTCCCGAAATAAAGATGATGAAAACAACCCAAGGATGCACTAAGCAGCGCTTCCGGATCATGATGCAAATCAAGCTTGCGCCACGTAGCTGCTGCCATCACATGCTGGCTCAGGCGCGCGGCTGCCAGCACTTGCGCCCAGGTGCCGCGCCACGCTGGCCCCAGCCTGCCCCGGTTCAGTGTTTTTGCGCGCCGGGCTGATGACCGGTCTTGTCTTCAGCCTTGCCTGCGGCAGCGGCTGGCGCCACGGTGGTGACGGGTACGCTGAGCTCAAGTTTGCTTTCGGCGCCTTTGGCATCCTTGAAGCGCAGGGTCAGCGGCACGGTACTGTCTTTAGGCAAAGGCTGCTTCAAGTCCATCAGCATCAGGTGATAGCTGCCGGGCTTGAGCTCCACGGTCTGTCCGGCGGGCAAATCAAGCCCTGGCAACGCACGCATTTTCATGACCTCGCCTTCCATTTTCATCTCGTGCACTTCGGCTACACCGGCCACGGGCGAGGAAACGCCCACCAGCTTTGCGCCGTCCTTCGCCGTGATCTTCATGAAGGCGCCAGTGCCTTTTTGCCCCTGAACGGTGCTGCGAACCCAGGCATCCCTGACCTCGACGGTTTGGGCATAAAGAGTGCCACAGGCCAGTGCCAAAGCGGCGGTCAATAATTTAAGCTTCATGGTTTTTTTCCGATAAATCGTGATTAAAAAATGCCGGGCCAGTAGGGCACCGGCGGGGCTGCTTGTGCAGGACTCAGTGCTGATGGTTATGGCCCGGCTGCATCAAATCAGCGCGCGGCGCAGCTCCCGTCACTTCCAGCAAGACGGCCGGCGACTTCAGACCTTTGGCAGACGTTCCCGAGGCGGGAACTTCGCTCCAGTCGATGCTGCCGTTTTCACAGCTTTGCTGCACCTTGAACCACAGTGGCCCGGCCGTCTCGGGCAACTTGCCACGTAGAACGAACTCGTCAAAATGGGCATCCTGCAACGCGGCCTCTTTGCTGGCTGCCGTCCAGCTCAACACGGCCACGTCATCAGACACCAGTTTGCCTTGGTCGCCATAAGGCCTGGCCAGTTTGTCCCGCTTGACGGACAAGATCCAGCCCGCCTTCGGGTAGGGTTTGGCATCCTGAAAGCCGGCAGGAATCTGCACCGAGATACCCGTGGTGGCCGAACCCTGGCAACCATGGCCGACCTGAAAAACGGCCTTGTAAGCGCTGCCGGTGGATGCCATTTTTTCCGCCAAAAAAATATGCGAAAAAGCGGGCATGGCGAGCGTGCAGACAGCAGTAACAACTATTGTTTTTGTAGCAATTGAGAGTTTCATGGAAAATCTTTGACCATTGATGGAGGAACTGTCCCCGCGTTCCGACCCAGCAGACCGAGTTTCAACGCGGCATGCTGGACACGGCACAACACATGCGTCGGGAATCTCGCGGATGACTTGAAAAGGCACTCATTCAGGCGTGCTGCCCGTCCGGGCAATACGCAGGATGCCTCGGCAGAGGCGGTTCAGGTCAGAGGCGGGGAGGCCCGCGGCTGAATGGCAGCCCGGGTATGGACGCGGGAAGGTCGGCTGGAAAGTCAACAGCGACAACCCCAAAGCCGGGGAAGCAGGGAATCGCCAGGACCGGCAGCGGCGGCAATGCCAGCGTCGCCGAACCGCACCACTCGCAGTGCGAACCGGCTAACAGTCCATCACCGGAACTGGATTCCGGGCTGCCCATTGAAGCCTTATTGGCACTACACAGCCCACCCAGTTGGCCGGTACGCACTTCTTCGGCCAGCATCGAGATCGGCGCCAACAACGCCGACAACACGGCGACAAAGCCGAGGAAAGCGGCCAGGCGCGCCCACACAGACAGAAGCGGGCGGGGGGCTGCACGGTAGGACACGGCGCAATTATAGGGACGCGGCCGCATCGCTCAGGACCGAATCAGGGCGCCGCAAAACCTGCGTTGCCAAACACCGCCTGCGCTGGCGGCGACAGCAAGAACTGCGCAAACCGCGTGGCGGCCGCATCATCGGTTTTGGCGCTCAGGCCATAGGTGGCGCTGACCTGCAAGGCGGGAGGAATATCCACCACCTGCAGGCGTGGAACTTCCCTGCGGGCCAAAATGGCATTGGTACAGTAAGTCAGGAAAATATCGGCCTTGCCCTCATCCATCAGCCACGCATAAGTGCTGCGTCCTGCTGGCGGTTTGGCGCTATCCGCCGCTCCGGCCAATTTCAGCGCTTTGGCATTCAGCGCGGCGTAAGCACCCGGTTGCACCAGTTCGGCCTTGCGAAACAGCTCCCACGCATAGTCGCCCGACGGGTCAGTGCTGGGCGTGGACGTGCCCAGCTTCACGGCCGGATTGAGCATCCGTTCGAGCAGGCTGGCGGCGGTCGCAACTTCACCCGGACTTGTCAATGCACACAAACGATTGCGCACAAAGATTGTGGTCCTTTGCCATTGGCCGCTGCTGCGGGCCAGTGTTTCTGGATGCTGCGTGTCGGCTGATGCGAAAACCTGTGCAGGCGCTCCTTGCTCAATGCGCTCGCGAAGCAAGCCCGATGCGCCAAATGTCAGTGTCGTCTTGACGCCAGTTGCGACTTCGTACAAACGGGCAATTTCCGTGAGCGGCTCACGCAAACTGCCTGCTGCATAAATCTGCAGCGGCGGCGTGACTGTCTGGGCTTGGGCCATTGGCAAACCTCCTGATAGACACGCAGCCACCGTCATGGCCCAAGCTGCTCTGCCAATCCTTTTTTGGCGCATGACATGCTCCTTGAAGCGTTTACTTCGTGGCGTTGGGGAAAAACAGCTGTTCGCCGTTGATCTTGTAAGCGGCAATCACGCCCTGGCCCACCGGCGAGATGACCCAGTCGACGAACTTCTGCGCCTCAGCCACTTTGGTTTGCGGGTGTTTGGCCGGGTTGACCACCATCACGCCATACTGGTTGAAAAGACGCGTGTCGCCCTCGACCAGCACGCTCAGGTCGGCGCGGTTCTTGAAGGACAGCCAGGTGCCGCGGTCTGCCAGCACGTAAGCCCCCAGGCTGGCCGCCATATTCAGCGCCGGGCCCATGCCGCAGCCACAGGCCTTGTAGCCGGAAAATGCGGTGGGCTCGACGCCCGCGGTTTTCCAGTAGCGCAGCTCGGCCGCATGCGTGCCGCTCTTGTCGCCGCGCGAGATGAAGCCGGCGTTGGCGGCGTTGATCTTTTTCAGCGCCTGCACAATGTCCCTGCCTTTGACCTTGGCTGGATCAGCGGCCGGGCCAATCAGCACGAAGTCGTTGTACATCACCGGAAAGCGCTTGATGGCAAAGCCTTCGGCGACCACTTTTTCCTCGGCCACCTGGTCGTGCACAAACAGCACATCGGCGTCGCCGCGGCGGCCCATGTCGATGGCCTGACCGGTGCCGACCGCCACGACTTTCACATCAATGCCCGTGGCCTTCTTGAACTCTGGCAGCAAATGCCCGAACAAGCCGGACTGCTCCGTGGAGGTGGTCGAGGCCATCACGATATTCGGCGTCTGCGCTATCGAAACCGTAGCTGCCAACGCAAGTGATGCAATGGCGACAACCCTTAATGACTTGAATTTCTGCGAAATCACGCTCAAACCGTTCATGCAAGTTCTCCTTTTAAAAAATTTTCAGCTGCTGCGGGCAAAGGCCCTTCGAAAAAAGCAACTTTCGGCAAATCGGCAACGAGCCTGCCCTGCTCCAGATAAATCACGCGGCTGGCCAGGCGCTTGACCTGGCCGAGGTTGTGGCTGCTGAAAATCAGCGTCATGCCGGCGTCGGCAAATTCGGCCATCAGGCGTTCCACCTCGCGCTTGGCCGTCGGGTCCAGGCTGGAGGTCGGCTCATCGAGCAGCAAGACCTGCGCCTTGAGCGCCCAGGCCCGCGCCAGTGCCACGCGCTGCTGCTGCCCGCCGGACAGCGCCTTGGCATTGCGTCGCGCCAGGTCGGCCAGACCCACCCGCTCCAGCGCATCAAGCGCCTGCGCTTTGGCCTGCTGCCAGGGCACGCCGTTCAGCCACAGACCCAAGGCCACGTTATGCAGCACGCTGGCGCGCAGCATGTAGGGGCGCTGGAACAGCATGGCCTGACGGGCGTTCGCATCCTGCTGAAAACTGCCCGCCCCGGGCTTGATAAGTCCGTGCAGCGTGCGCAGCAAGGTGCTTTTCCCGCTGCCGTTGGAGCCCACCAGTGCCAGCCTTTCGCCGGCCGTGACGCGAAGCGTGCAGGCGCTGAGTGCGCGAACCTGTCCGAACTGCACGCTGACGGAATTCAGATTGAAAATTGGCGTCATGATGGCACGCCCCGGGCAGCCGGGGTCGATGCCAGGACCGCCTCCACGTCGGGCAACTGGTCATCAAGCCGCTCACGCCAGCGCCGCACCAGCGCAATCAGGACATTGAGCAACAGCACCACCCCGAGCAGCACCATGCCGAGCGCCAACGCCAGCGGCAAGTCACCCTTGCTGGTTTCCAGCGCGATCGAGGTCGTCATGACGCGCGTGAAGCCCTCAATATTGCCGCCCACCACCATCACCGCGCCGACCTCCGAAATGGCGCGGCCGAAGGCTGCCATCAGCACCGTCAGCAGGGCATAGCGCTCGTCCCACAGCAGAATCAGGCTGCGCATGAAGCGGCCGGCTCCCAGCGACTGGAATTGCTCGCCGTGGCTGCGGTCAGCGTCATCAATGGTCTGGCGCACCAAAGCCGTGACAACGGGCAGCACCAGCATGGCCTGCGCCAGCACCATGGCCTTGAAGGAAAACAGCCAGCCCAGAAAGCCCAGCGGCCCGGTGTGCGACAGCAGCAGATACACCACCAGCCCGACCACCACCGAGGGCAAGGCCAGCGCGGTATTGAGCAAGGCCAGCACGATGGCGCGCCCCCGAAAGCGGGCAACGCCCAGCCAGGCACCGAGCAACAGCCCGGCGCTGCAGGCAATCACGCAGGCGCAGGCACTGACCGCCAGCGACCGGACAACGATGCTGGCGAACAGGGGTTCGAGCGAGGTGATGAGTGAGAACGCCGTGACGGCGCTGTCCGAGAAGGTATTCATGCCATGCGTTTTTCCGAGACTGTAGCGCAGGATTCAAGCCTTTTCCTTGTCTAGGTAGTTGCCGCTATGAAGCAATTTACATAGGGAAAAATAGGAAAAAGGCCTCGCGCACCGGCTCGGGCCCACACGGATAATCAGCGCACACTCCACAAGCCATGCACAAAGTCGAACTCTCCTACCTGCTTGTCGCCCAGCGCGGCAAAGACGCCCTGATACGCAACTCCATGATGGACATACTCCATGCAGTGCGCGAGCAAGGCTCCATTTCAAAGGCATCCAAGGCGCTGGAGCTGTCTTACCGGCATGTCTGGGGCGCACTCAAGGACTGGGAGCAGACGCTGGGCCGCAGCCTCATCGTCTGGGACAAGGGCCAGCGCGCACGGCTGACCGAGTTTGGCGAAAAGCTGCTTTGGGCTGAGCGCCAGGCCCAGGCCCGGCTGGCGCCGCAGATTGAAGCCTTGCGCGGCGATATTGAACGCGCATTTTCAACCGCCTTTGACGACAACAGCCACGTTCTCACGCTCTATGCGAGCCATGACGCGGCGCTTTCGGCCCTGCGTGAACAGGCCAGCCCGCATGGCCTGCATCTGGACATCCGTTTCATGGGCAGCGTTGATGCGATTGCGGCCTTGAATGCCGGGCGCTGCATGATGGCCGGCTTTCATACGCTGGACCAGCCGGGCCGCCAATCGGTGGCAGCGCTTGCTTACCGCAGCCTGCTCAAGCCGGGTCTGCATAAATTGATTGGTTTTGCGCATCGCCAGCAGGGCCTGATGGTGGCCAAAAACAACCCGCTGCACATCGGCAGCCTGGCCGACCTGAAGCAGCCGGGCATCCGTTATGTGAACCGCGCACAAGGCACCGGAACGCGCGTGCTGCTTGACGAGCTGCTGGCCGGGTCAAGCATGACGCCGTCGGACATTC
This sequence comes from uncultured beta proteobacterium, assembly GCA_963793855.1. GTDB lineage: Bacteria > Pseudomonadota > Gammaproteobacteria > Burkholderiales > Burkholderiaceae_C > Polaromonas. The sequence goes on along the minus strand of CAWCBL010000004.1, from coordinate 1,726,598 downwards.
AGGGTTATGAAGCCCAGGAGCCGTCGCACACGGCCGTGGCACAAACCATCGCCAGCGGCGCGGCAGATGCCGGCCTGGGCATTGAAGCGGCAGCACGCGACAAAGGCCTGGACTTTGTGCCGCTGGTGCAGGAACGCTATCACCTGGTCTGCCTGAAGTCCGAACTCCCCTCTCCCCAGGTGCAGGCCTTGCTCCAGGAGTTGCAAAGCCGCGAGTGGCAAACCACGCTGGACAGGCTGCCGGGTTACAGCGGCGAGCTGGCCCAGAGCGGCAAGGTATTGCCCTTGAACGGTATCTTGCCGTGGTGGAGCTACCGCACCAGGAAAATAAATAAAATCAGCCTCTAGCCCAATATACACGGGCGTAAAATGCTATTATTTTTATAGCGCGCAGGATCTGAAGCCACAAAAAATATCGTCGCGCTCTGGCAGATAAAAGTTGCGGTACTTCGGATGCTTCATGCGTGCCCGGGTGGCAAACGAAGCGCCGCGCAAGACCTTGTGCGTGCCAAACCAGGGCTGTGAATAGGCCTGGTAAGGGTCAGGCACAAAGCCGGGATAAGGCCGGAAGGTCGTACCCATCCATTCCCATACATCACCCCAGCGAAAACCCCGGCGCGCCGCCGTTTGCGCGGCGACTTCCCATTCCACCTCGGCCGGCAAACGGCGCCCGGCCCAGCGGCACCAGGCGTCTGCCTCCCACCACGTCATGTGCATCGCTGGCTGGCTGGCTTGCATGCGCATGGCCTGGCCAAACCGGGTTTGCACGACGGCGCCGCTGCCCACGCCAATCTGCTCCACATAGCGCGGGCCTCTTCGGCCCTCACCCGCAGCCTGCGCCTTCAGCCACTGCCAGCCATCGGGATGCCACAACGGCTGCCGGTCATAGCCGCCATCACCCACAAATTCCACGTACTGCGCCCAAGTCACGGCCTGGGCATCAATTTCAAACTCGGGCACGCTGATGGTGTGCGCGCTTTTTTCGTTGTCAAACGCGAATCCCGAACCGGCGCCTGATGCGCTGCCCATCTGCCAGGTCGTGGCCGGAATCAGCAAGGGCTCGCGCAGCGCCATCGGCGGGGGTGTAAAAGCAGTCTGCAAGGGCTTGTCCAGCGGCAATCCCAAGGTCTGCGCCATGTAGGTGAAAGCTTCACCATGCATGTCTTCGTGAAACAGGCACAGGCGGTAAAAGTAGAGCGCCTCATCGTCGTTCCGGGCTTTTTCCAGCAGGTCCAGCGTACTTTCCAGCGTATCCAGCAAATAGGTCCGGCAATCACCCGCATCGGGCAGGTCCAGCGCCCAGCGGGTGTCATGGGGCACATGGCTGGAGTCCCACCAGCGGTCTGCGTTCGGCTCCATCGAGGCCAGCCGGGCATGCGCAGGCTCGCACCGCGTACCCAGTGCCCGCTGCATGTTGCGCCCTATCCACCACTCCTGGAACCAGCCGACATGGCCCAATTCCCACAGCGGCGGATTCAGGATGGCGAACTGGGGCACAGCGAAATTCACGGCCTCCAGCGCATTCTGGTACTGGCCAAAAAGCTGCAGCGTATGATTGCGCGCATCCATCAGTGCCAGTGACAACAACTCGCTGCCGGCCTTGCGCATGAGAGGCGAATCAATTAGATCCGGGCTGGCAGCTGGCGGCGATCCCGGCAAACCGGGCGAAGCATGAGGTATGGAATCTGAAGCCAAAACAATAGTCCTGGTAAGCCCGGCGATGGCCGAAGCCAACAATGGCAACTGGCACACCGCGCACCGCTGGGCACAATTTCTGTCGACTTATTGTGACATCGCGCTGCTGCCCCAATGGCCTGCGCCATTGCTGCAGCAAACGCCCCAGGCCATGGTAGCGCTGCATGCCCGCCGCTCGGCCGCCTCCATCCATGCCTGGGCCAAAGCTTACCCCGACAAACCACTCATCGTGGTGCTCACCGGAACTGACCTTTACCGCGACATCCACACCAACGCCGATGCACAGCGGTCGCTGGCGCTGGCCTCGCATCTGGTCGTGTTGCAGGACGCCGGCCTGACGGAACTACCCCCTGCGTGGCGCGCAAAGGCACGGGTGATCTACCAGTCGGCCCGGGCCCTCAAACCGGCACACAAATCCAGCCGCACCTTTCGCGCGCTGATGGTCGGCCATTTGCGCGAGGAAAAAGACCCGCTGACTTACATGAAGGCCGCGGCCAGAAACTTTAAAGCTGGCATTCATTTCGACCAGATAGGTCTGGCGCTGGAGCCGCGTCTCGCGGAGGCAGCCCGCGCCACGGAACAGCGCACGCCCCGCTACCGCTGGCTGGGCGGCCTCTCCCGCGCAGCCACCCGCCAGCACATCAAGCGTGCGCATGTGCTGGTGAACTGCTCGCAGATGGAAGGCGGCGCCCAGGTCATTTTGGAGGCGATCCAGTCAGGAACACCGGTGCTGGCCTCACGGATCAGCGGCAACCTGGGGATGCTCGGGCCAGACTACGCGGGCTACTTCAGGCTGGGCGATGACGCGCAGCTTGCTGCGCTGGTGCAGCAGTGCGCGGCGGAACCGGATTTTCTGTCCTTGCTGCAAAGGCAATGCAGCCAGCGCGCTTACCTGTTTGAGCCGCAGCAGGAAAAGAGGCTTGTCATAAACTTGCTGGCATCCGCGCTAAACAGAGCTGATCGACCCGGGCTCAGCCCCATAGACCTACGCGCGCCCCCCACTACGGCCTGCCCGACTTTGAAACGCCTTTGAAAGCTTCCCGATGAATGCCACCGACACCCCAACCGTAAACCTAATGCCCGCCACACCCCTCACCCCCCGCCTGACCAGCCTGTCGCACGGCGGCGGCTGCGGCTGCAAGATTGCGCCTGGCGTGCTGAGCGAAATCCTGAAAAACTCCAGCAACCTGCCCGGTTTTAATCTGCCGCCGCAATTGCTGGTCGGCATCGAAACGGCTGACGACGCAGCGGTCTACCTGCTCAACGACGAGCAGGCATTGATTGCCACCACCGACTTTTTCATGCCCATCGTCGATGACCCTTATGACTTTGGCCGCATCGCCGCCACCAACGCCATCAGCGACGTCTATGCCATGGGCGGCACGCCCATCATGGCGCTGGGCCTGGTGGGCATGCCGATCAATGTGTTGCCACTCGAAACGATAGGCGCGATTTTGCGCGGCGGCCAGGACGTGTGCCGCGATGCCGGCATCCCGATTGCCGGCGGCCACACCATTGACTCGGTCGAGCCGATTTACGGCCTGGTCGTGCTGGGCCTGATCCACCCCTCGCGCGTCAAGAAAAACTCGGGCGCCCGGGCCGGCGACGTGCTAATTCTGGGCAAGCCGCTGGGCATCGGCATCCTGTCGGCCGCGCTTAAAAAAGAAGCACTGAGCGCCGAAGGCTATGCCTGCATGGTCGCCACTACCACGCAACTGAACAAGCCGGGCATTGAGTTGGCAAAAATGGAAACGGTTCATGCGATGACTGACGTCACCGGCTTCGGCCTGGCGGGACATGGGCTCGAACTGGCGCGCGGAGCCAAACTCAAGATGCAGCTTCAGCTCGACCAGATTCCGCTGCTGCCCGGCGTGCTCGAACTCGCCTCCCAAGGCATGATCACCGGTGCCTCGGGGCGAAACTGGGACAGCTACGGCGCGGAAGTCTCCTTGCCGGCTGGCATCAGCCCGGCGCACAAGGCCCTGCTGAGCGATCCGCAAACCAGCGGCGGACTGCTGGTGGCCTGCGCGCCCGAGGCGGCCGATGAGGTGCTGGCCTGCTTCCGGACGCATGGTTTTCTCGATGCCGGTATCGTGGGCCGCATGCTTGAAGGCCATGGCGTGGAAGTTCGCTGAAGCGCTTTAAAGGGATCAGACAGCCAAGGCGCTGTCTGGAGCGCCTGTAATTTCTTCTAAAATCGCTCTTTCACGCAAACTTCATCCGGAACGACGCACCCATGTCTTCCGGATGAATTTTTTATGCGTGCATCCTTTACCCTGGAGACAAAACATGCGCGCATTATTGAAATTCTCAAATGCGGTGGACTGGCTTAACACGCAGATCGGCAAATACGTCATCTGGCTCATCCTGGCCTCCACCGTCATCAGCGGCGTTAACGCGATCATTCGCAAAGTGTTCAACATAAGCTCAAACGCCTACCTGGAGGTGCAGTGGTATTTTTTTGCTGCGTCCTTTCTCATCGCGGCCGGCTACACCCTGCTGAACAATGAACATGTGAGGATCGATGTGCTGTCAAGCCGTCTGCCCAAACGTGGGCAGATCTGGGTGGACATCATCGGCTTCACGTTTTTTCTCTCGCCTATCTGCCTGGCGGTTCTCTGGTACGGCATCCCCTTCTTCCTGCAGGGCTACCAGTCGGGTGAAATGTCCAGCAATGCGGGCGGCCTGATCCGCTGGCCGGTTTACGCGATGATTCCCCTCGGTTTCACGCTGCTGATGCTGCAGGGCTGGTCGGAGCTGATCAAGCGGATTGCTTTTCTCAAGGGCCTCATTGAAGACCCCACCCTCAAACGAGTGGAGAAAACGGCTGAAGAAGAACTGGCTGAGGCGATTCGCCGCCTGGCTGAAACCAATGCAAAAGCGGGCTGAGCAGTAAACGACCATGGAATTCCTCACACAAAACTTCGCCCCGATCATGTTCGCGGGTCTCGTCGTATTCCTGCTGATGGGCTTTCCCGTGGCCTTCAGCCTGGGAGCCTGCGGCCTGTTCTTTGGCTTCATCGGCATTGAGCTGGGCTTGTTGCCTCAGGCCCTGATGCAGGCCCTTCCGCTGCGCCTGTTCGGCATCATGCAGAACGACACGCTGCTGGCAATTCCCTTCTTTACCCTGATGGGCCTGATTCTGGAACGCAGCGGCATGGCCGAGGACCTGTTGGACACGATTGGTCAATTGTTCGGCCCGATCCGCGGTGGTCTGGCACTGGCCGTGATCTTCGTCGGTGCCTTGCTGGCCGCTACCACCGGCGTGGTGGCCGCCTCGGTGATCTCCATGGGGCTGATCTCGCTGCCCATCATGCTGCGCTATGGCTACGATCGGCGGCTTGCAGCGGGCGTGATTGCGGCGTCCGGCACGCTGGCGCAGATCATTCCGCCTTCGCTGGTGCTGATCATTCTGGCCGACCAGCTTGGCCGCAGCGTGGGCGACATGTACAAGGGCGCGTTTTTGCCGGGCTTCCTCCTGACAGGCTTTTACGCCTGCTACGTGATTTTGCTGGCCATTTTCAAACCGAAATGGGTGCCGGCGCTGCCTCTGGAAGCCCGCACCTTCCGCGAGCCAAGCGGCTCCAGCGGAACGCCCTCGCTGCTGCTGCTGACCATCGTCTCGGCAGGCTCCGCCACCTATTTCGGCCAGCATATTGCCGACGTTCACACCTGGTGGACCGGCCAACTGGTCACCAGTGTGCCCACGGATGAAACCATCGTCGTGTCGCTGTGCGTGGGCGTGTTCCTGGCATTCCTGATCGCCGTGATCAACAAGGTCACAAGACTGGGCCTGCTGTCGCGTATGGCCGAGCGCGTAACCTTTGTACTGATTCCGCCGCTGCTGCTGATTTTTCTCGTGCTGGGCACCATTTTTCTGGGTGTGGCAACACCGACTGAAGGTGGCGCCATGGGTGCACTGGGCGCTTTCATCATGGCGATGACGCGCGGCCGACTGAGCTTGTCGCTGCTCAAGCAGGCGCTCAACAGCACCACCAAACTGTCGTGCTTCGTGGTCTTCATTCTGATTGGCTCGACCATCTTCAGCCTGGTGTTTCAGGGTGTGGACGGCCCGCGCTGGGTGGAGCATCTGCTGACCAGCTTGCCCGGCGGCCAGGTCGGCTTCCTGATCGTCGTCAATCTGATGATCTTCTTCCTGGCCTTCTTCCTCGACTTTTTCGAGTTGTCCTTCATCGTCGTGCCACTGCTGGCACCGGTGGCGCAAAAGCTGGGCATAGACCTGATCTGGTTCGGCGTGCTGCTGGGCGTGAACATGCAGACATCCTTCATGCATCCGCCCTTCGGCTTTGCACTGTTCTTCCTGCGCAGCGTAGCGCCCACTTCGCCCTATATCGACAAGCTCACCAAAAAGGAAATCCAGCCGGTCACGACGATGCAGATCTACTGGGGCGCTGTGCCTTTCGTGCTGATTCAGATCATCATGGTGGGGATCATCATCGCCTTCCCCGGCATCGTATCGAGCGGCCTGGACAAGGTCGAGGTATACGACATGGACAAAATTCGACTGCAGATGGAATCGGACCTGCTCAAGGATTCGGCTGCCATGCCCGAACCCGAATCTTTCAAGCAGGAACCGGACGCGGCCTCGGGCGAGAAGAAATAAGCCGCCAGGCACTCGGCATCACCCGACAGGGTTGATGCCGCTACCCACGCCCCGCTCTGCGGGGCTTTTTTATTCCCGCATCAGTCCAAGCGTGGAAGGAGGCAGGACAAACAGCCGGCCTGTAAACCGCTTCACGCGCCACGCGAAAAAAAACCGGTGTCACGAAACAGCACATTGTGCGGTTCGTGACACCGGTTCCGGAGCAGGTTGCGGTGCCCGTGCCGCCAGCAAGCGGCACCTGGCGGAGCTGCTTACAGCTTGACGCCGGTCATGTAGCTGTCGTAACGGAACTCAGAAAAGCGCGCCCACAGCAGTTGATCGCGCTGGAAGGCGCGCATGTCCTGGTGAATCTTCTTGAACTCAGCAGATTTGGCTTCGTGTTCGGCAAACACTTCCATCGAAGACTTGAAGCCTGCATCCATGAGCTCCTTCGAGAACGCCTTGAGCTGGGTCTTTGCAGCAACCAGCTTTTTCAAGGCAATCGGATTGACCGCATCGTATTTGGCCGTCATGTCACGCGCAGCCACTGCGGTGGCGGCATCGACAATCGCCTGGAATTCCGGCGTCAGTGCCGCATAGGCTTTGGTGTTGATGAAGAACTCCAGCTCTGCGCCGCCTTCCCACCAGCCGGGGTAGTAGTAGTAAGGCGCCACCTTGTTAAAGCCCAGTTTTTCATCGTCGTAGGGGCCCACGAACTCAACAGCATCCAGCGTGCCTTTTTCCAGCGCCTGGTATACGTCGCCAGCAGGCATGTTCTGCGCCACTACACCGAGCTTTTGCATGGCTTCGCCGAACAGGCCGCCACCCATGCGCATTTTCAGGCCCTTCAGGTCGGCCACGGTCTTGATTTCCTTGCGATACCAGCCGCCCATCTGGGTGCCAGTGTTGCCCGCGCTGCGGCTCTTGATGTTGTACTTGCCGTAAAACGCATCCATCAGTTTGCGGCCGTTGCCATGCTCCATCCAGGAGTCCATTTGGCGTGCGGTAAGCCCGAAAGGCACGGCAGTGCCGAAAGCAAAAATCGAGTCCTTGCCGGTGAAATAGTAAGAAGCCGTCTGCGCCATCTCGACGGTGCCGTTTTGAATGGCATCGACCACACCAAACGCCGGCATCAGCTCGCCTGCGGCATGCACGGAGACTTCAAACTTGCCGCCAGACAGGGCCTTCACCGTCTTGGCAAACATCTCTGCGCTGCCAAAAATGGTGTCAAGCGACTTGGGAAAGCTCGAAGCGAGCCGCCAGCGAACTGCGGCCTGTGCATGCACGGCAGGCGCAATGCCTGCAGCCAGCACACCGGCGATGCCTGCATTTTTGATGAGTGAGCGACGATCCATGAATACTGTCTCCTGAAAAATTACCGAAAGTGAATCTTGCATTGATAGGCCGAATCATTGCTCAGGTCATCTTGCAGCGATTGCGGTGACCAAGGGCAGCGATAGGCGGCGCCTTGGTATTTTGTCAGCTTTATCCCGGCAGCTGACCCGTTCTTACCCGTAGACGAAAAAAACCGCATCCAAGAGGCGGTTTTTTTGACTGTTGAGTCGGGTAGCTCCCGCGCTCGCTCAAGCCTGAGAGTTGCAGCAGCCTATGCCACGGACTTCAGCGCAGGCTTGGCAGGTTTTCCGGATTGCAGCAAAGCGCCGAAACGCGCGCAGATAGCGGCCTCGATACCTGCTGCGTCCAGGCCTTGCAGGGCCAGCAATTGAGCCGGATCGCCATGTTCGATGAACTCATCCTGAAGACCCAGCTGCAGCAGCGGCTTGACCATCTTTGCCGCCTGCAGCGCTTCGCTCACGGCGCTTCCTGCCCCTCCCATGATCGCGCCCTCTTCCACCGTCACCAGCGCTTCATGGCTTGCAGCCACCTTAAGCAACAGTTCGGTATCGAGCGGCTTGGCCCAGCGCATGTTGACCACAGTGGCACCGAGTTTTTCGGCGGCCTGCAGCGCGGGATACAGCAGCGTGCCGAAGGCCAGTATGGCAATCCCCTTGCCCTCGCGGCGAATCTCGCCCTTGCCGAATGGCAGCGACTTCAGCCCGGCCTCGGGTTCCACACCGGCACCCGCGCCGCGCGGATAGCGCACGGCCACCGGATGGCTCTGCTCGAAGGCGCTGCTCAAGAGTTTGCGGCACTCGTTCTCATCGGCCGGGCAGGCAATACTCATGTTGGGAATGCAGCGCAAAAACGGAATGTCGTAGGCGCCCGCATGGGTCGCGCCATCGGCCCCGACCAGGCCGGCGCGGTCCAGCGCAAACACCACAGGCAGGTTTTGCAGCGCCACATCGTGAATCAGCTGGTCGTAGCCGCGCTGCAAGAAGGTCGAATAAATCGCGACCACGGGTTTGAGGCCCTCGCAGGCCATGCCAGCGGCAAAGGTCACTGCGTGCTGCTCGGCGATACCGACGTCGTGGTAACGCTTGGGGAATCGTTTGTGAAACTCCACCATGCCCGAGCCCTCGCGCATGGCAGGCGTAATGCCGACCAGGCGCGGGTCGTGCTCGGCCATGTCGCACAGCCAGCGGCCGAAGACCTGGGTGAAGGTCTGCTTGGCCGGAGTACTGGATTTTTGCAAACCCATTGAAGGGTCAAATTTTCCCGGCCCGTGGTAGGCGATCGGATCGACTTCGGCCAGCTTGTAACCCTGGCCTTTTTTGGTGACGACGTGCAGAAACTGCGGACCTGCGCCGGCGGCCATCAGGTGCTTGATGTTTTCCAGCGTAGGGACCAGCGACTCCAGATCGTGGCCGTCGATTGGTCCGATGTAGTTGAAGCCGAAGTTCTCGAACAGCGTGGCCGGCACCACCATGCCCTTGGCGTGGGCTTCCAGGCGTTTGGCAAGCTCCAGCAATGGCGGAGCCACGCGCAGCACCTGCTTGCCGACCTGCCGGGCCGATGCATAAAAGCGCCCGCTCATCAGTTGGGCCAGGTGCCGGTTCAACGCGCCCACGGGCGGGCTGATGCTCATGTCGTTGTCGTTGAGCACCACCAGCAGCTTGCAGTCGTCATGAACGCCGGCGTTGTTCAGCGCTTCAAACGCCATGCCTGCGCTCATGGAGCCATCACCAATGATGGCGACCGCGTTGCGGTCCTCGCCCTTGAGCTGGGCGGCCAGTGCCATGCCTAGCGCGGCAGAAATGGAGGTTGACGAATGGGCCGTGCCAAAGGTGTCGTACTCGCTCTCGTCGCGGCGCGGAAAGCCAGACAGCCCGCCGAACTGGCGCAGGGTAGCCATGCGCTCACGCCGGCCGGTGAGAATTTTGTGCGGATAGGTCTGGTGCCCCACATCCCACACCAGCCGGTCATCGGGCGTATTGAACACATAGTGCAGCGCCACCGTCAGCTCGACCGTGCCGAGGTTGGAGCTTAAATGCCCGCCGGTTTTGGACACACTGTCAATTACATAGGCACGCAACTCATCGGCCAGTGACTTGAGCCTGGCACGAGGCAACTGGCGCAGGTCGGCGGGACTGTTGATGGTTTCAAGCAATGAGTACATCGTGGTTTATTTGGTTATGACCAGGCCCTACCCGGCCTAGTGGTGGCGATTGACCAGCATGTCGGCCAGCGCCTTCAGGGCGTCAGTGTTTTGAAGCCCGCTGGCCTGAAGGCTGGAAAGGGCTTGTGCCAGCAGTTGCTGCGCGTAATCTTTTGAGGCCTGCAGCCCCATCAGCGATACAAAGGTGGGCTTGTCCTGAGCTGCATCCTTGCCGACCGTTTTACCCAGGGTGGCCGCGTCGGCCGTCACATCCAGAATGTCATCGACGACCTGAAACGCCAGACCTACGGCCGCACCGTAATCGCGTAATGCATTTCTCGCCACCAGCGTCGCGGTGCCGCAGCTAGCGCCCATCATCACACTGGCTTGCAGCAAAGCGCCGGTTTTAAGGCGATGCATTTCGTGCAGTTGCTCGGACGTCAAGGGCAGGCCAACACTGGCCAGGTCTATGGCCTGGCCGCCGGCCATGCCCTGAAACCCTGCCGCCTGGGCCAGCATGCGGCACAGCCGGGCCTGCGTGGCGGTATCCACCGAGTCGTCATCGGGCGTGAGCAGTTCAAAGGCCAGCGCCTGCAGCGCATCACCGGCCAGCAGCGCCTGTGCCTGGCCAAACTTGACGTGCACCGTGGGTTTGCCGCGGCGCAGCACGTCGTTGTCCATGCAGGGCATATCGTCGTGAACCAGCGAGTAGGCATGGATAAGTTCAACGGAACAGGCAGCGCGCAACGCAGCCTGCACGTTGCCATTCACCGCGTCGCAGGCGGCCATCACCAGCAGCGGACGCAGACGCTTGCCCCCGTCGAGCACGGAATAGCGCATGGCATCTCCCAAGCCTGCCGGCGCGGGCGAATCATCCGGGCTAGCCACCCATCGGGACAAGGCCTGCTCAATGCTGGCAAGCTGCTGTGCGCTCCAGGCGCTCAGCGAAAAGCCGAAGGTGGACGGAGGCAGTTTTTCAGGGGCGTTCAATCGTTGGTCTCTTGCGCTGTGGCGGTTACGCCGTTGATGACTGTGTGTGAATTACTCTTGCGCCCAGGGCTTGAGCTCTGTGCCTTCCAGCACCTTGATCTGGGTTTCCACGGCTTCCAGCCGGGCACGACAAAACTTGAGCAGCTGTGCGCCGCGCTGGTAGCCGGTGAGCAACTGGTCCAGCGGCAGCTGGCCTGACTCCAGGCTGCTTACCAGCGCTTCCAGCTCCTGCAACGCGGCCTCGTAGCTGACGGGCAGTGCGGCGGTCGATTCGGCGCTGGTCACGGATGCAGAAGGAGAAGCTGAGCTTTTGGCCATGGTATTTGGAGAAAAGGCTGATTTTAGGCCGTTGCAGGGAAGTTGGGGCCCGAAGTGCCCGCGGAGGGCAGGGCAAGCCCTCTATTATCCGGTGGCCAGCCCACAGACGTTTTAAACCAGCCTGCACGGGTAGAATTAATATTAGTTTTCGATGCCGGTGGTCACCATGCTCCATGGTGGAAATTTCCGGCCTTTTTCACCCGTGGGCGGCTGCACAGCCCGCTTACTCACTTGGCTTCCCCTGCCCCTGACCTGTCTGCGGCGGCATGTTGATCAAAATTGATGCCTGATAAAAGCCTTCGCCTCTTGCAGGCCACCAGCCAACTCCCCATTTCCAGCTATTTTGATGCCGGCCTCTACCAGCGCGAGCAGCAAAAACTGTTTGCACGCGGGCCACGCTATCTCGGTCACGAGCTGGCGGTACCCAACATGGGCGACTACTATGCCCTGCCCCACGAGGGCGAAGGCCGCGCGCTGGTGAGGAATGCCTCAGGCATCGAGCTGATTTCCAATGTCTGCCGTCACCGCCAATCAACGATGCTGCAGGGCCGCGGCAACACCGGCAGCAACATCGTTTGCCCCCTGCACCGCTGGACTTACAACACCTCGGGCGAGCTGATCGGTGCCCCACACTTTGAAGTCGACCCCTGCCTGAACCTGAACCGCTACAAGACCACGACCTGGAACGGCCTGGTATTCGAAGACAACGGGCGGGACATCGCCGCCGACATGGCGCCGCTGGGCCACATGGCCGACCTGGATTTTTCCGGTTACCAGCTCGACAAGGTGCACCTGCACGAGTGCAACTACAACTGGAAAACCTTCATCGAGGTGTATCTGGAGGACTACCACGTCGGCCCCTTCCACCCGGGCCTGGGCGGCTTTGTGACCACCGACGACCTGCGCTGGGAACTCGCCCCCAGCTACTCGGTGCAAACCGTGGGCGTATCCGACAAGCTGGGCAAGCCCGGCACCGATGTCTACAAGAAATGGCATGACGTGGTGCTGCAGTATCGCCAGGGCGTGGCGCCCAAATACGGTGCCATCTGGCTCACCTGCTACCCGCACATCATGGTGGAGTGGTACCCGCATACGCTGGTGGTCAGCACGCTGCATCCGCAGGGGCCCGACAAAACCCTCAACGTGGTGGAATTTTTCTACCCCGAGGAAATCTGCGCCTTCGAGCGCGAATTCATCGAGGCCCAGCAGGCGGCCTACATGGAAACCTGCGTGGAAGACGACGAACTCGCCCTGCGCATGGATGCCGGCCGCAAGGCGCTGCTTCAGCGCGGCGACAACGAGTTCGGCCCCTACCAGAGCCCCATGGAGGACGGCATGCAACACTTTCACGAGTGGTACCGCCGCGAAATGGGTGCCAGCAAAACCACCCAGATGATCTGAGGGCGTGGCTCCCGCCACCTCAACCGCTATTCAATTAATAGCTGCTTGCGCCCGGCACATAAGCGCTACAGCCTGTTTTTTCCAATAAATAACCCTGGGTACACGCGATGCAGGCTGTCTGGATGCTGTTTTCCTCATTCATGTTTGCGTCCATGGGTGTCTGCGTCAAGTACGCCTCCGCGCACTTCAACAGCGCCGAGCTGGTGTTTTACCGCGGCGTGCTGGGCCTTGTCTTCATGGCCCTCTATGCCCATGCGCGCGGTACCTCTCTTCGCACCCGTTTCCCGGCCATGCATGCCTGGCGCAGCGTCATCGGCGTCATGTCGCTGTCAGCCTGGTTTTACGCCATTGCCCATCTGCCCCTCGCCACCGCCATGACGCTCAACTACATGAGCGGTGTGTGGATTGCCGCCTTTCTGGTGGGCGGCGCACTCATGCTGGGAAAGCCGGGCAAAAAAGGGCCCAGCCAGGGCCCGCTGGTGCTGGCGATCCTGGCCAGCTTTGCCGGTGTGGTCATGCTGCTGCGCCCCGCCATCGACCAGAACCAGACCTTTGCCGGCCTGATCGGGTTGATGTCCGGACTGGGAGCCGCCTTTGCCTACATGCAGGTCATGGCGATCGGGCGCATGGGCGAACCCGAAATACGCACGGTGTTTTACTTTGCCGTCGGCACCACAGTGGCCGGCGCACTCAGCATGCTGGTGGCGGGGGTGTCGGACTGGAACTGGCAGCACGCGCTATGGCTGCCGCCTATAGGCATTTTGGCCTCGCTGGGCCAGCTGGCCATGACCAAGGCGTATTCCATGTCAGCCAACCATGGCGGAACGCTGATGGTGGCCAACCTGCAATACTCGGGCATTGTGTTTGCCGCCCTCTACAGCCTGATTCTTTTTGGCGACAATATTCCCTTGATGGGCTGGGCCGGCATGGCGCTCATCATCGTCAGCGCCATTGCGGCTACCGTGCTGCGGGCGCGCGCCGCGCCCAACGCGCCGGCGGAAGAACATTGATTCAAGGAGCGCGAAATGAACTACACCACCCTGATTTCAGTTGACCAGCTGCAGGCGCTGATGGCCACAGCTCAGCCTTTGCGCGTGTTTGACTGCAGCTTTGACCTAACCCAACCCCACGCCGGCGAAGAGCAATACCAGGCGTCACATATTCCTGGCGCTGTTTACGCCCATCTGGACAAGGCACTCAGCGCCAAACATGGCGTGCCTGGCGCTCATGGCGTCATTACCGCCAGCGGTGCTGACGCTCCCGCCTCGGGCGGGCGCCACCCGCTGCCCAACCGCGAAAGATTTGCCACCTGGCTCTCCAGCGTCGGCTTTGCCAACGACATGCAGGCCGTCGTGTACGACCGCAACGGCGCCAACTACTGTGGCCGCCTGTGGTGGATGCTCAAATGGGCCGGTCATAACAACGTGGCGGTACTCGATGGGGGACTGCAAGCCTGGCAGGCTGCAGGCGGCGCGGTCAATAGCGGCGAAGAGCCGGCACACTTTCAAACCAATTTCATGCTGGCCCCCGCACTGCTTACCCTGGTGGATGGCCAAACCGTTGCCGACCAGCTCGGACGTCCTGCCCAAACCCTCATTGATGCCCGTGCCACGCCCCGCTTCAAAGGTGAGGTGGAACCCCTGGACCCGGTGGCCGGCCACATTCCGGGCGCATTGAACCGCCCTTTCAGCCAGAATTTAGGCCCCGATGGGAAATTCAAGCCGACAACGCAACTCAGAACCGAGTTTGAGGCCTTGCTCGGCGGACGTGATCCCGCCACGGTGGTACACCACTGCGGCAGCGGCGTAAGTGCTGTGCCCAACCTCCTCGCCATGGAAATCGCCGGCTTGGGACGAACGGCCCTTTATGCCGGCAGCTGGAGCGACTGGTGTAGCGACCCGAATCGGCCTGTGGCACAGGGCTGAAAGCCCCACTCGGTTCAGCTTAGTTGCTGGGAGCGCTGGCACCCAACGCAGGCGCCGGGCTGGTCGCTGGCGCAGGGTAGGCCGCAGATTTAGGTTTTTCGTCAGCCGTCTTGCTGCAAGCGCCCAGCGTCAGAACGGCCGAAAAAGCCAGGGCCATGGTGGCGACGGCGGCGTATTTCAAATGGGATGCATACATTTCGGCGTCCTTTCAAATCAGGTTTGCCTTGACAGCTAAGTAGGTTGAATCGCTGCCCGATTTCAATTTAGCGCCAAACCACGTCTTCCCCGTGAGACACCGACTCAAGCTGTTGTAGGAATTTTGCGCATGGCGCAAGGACAACCGCCATCGGCATAGGCGTGGTTTGCACTTCGCCCGGTTCTGGTGGCGTTGACAGGGGCGTCACCGGCTCCGGTGGAGGCACGTCGGGATTGGTGGCCATGGTGGTTTTTTCAGGGTTTGATGCTGGACGGACCGGGCTGGCTGGGCGGCTCTGACAATTCAGGCCGCTGAGGCAGATCACGGATCATGGCTTCGCCCTTCTCATCCCGACCGTCCGAGGGCAAGTCAGGCTCCAGAAGCATTTCTGGCTCCTCATTTTCTGGATATTGCCGGGTCGCTGCTCGAGCGGATGTCGTGTCTTTCCCGGGCTGATCTTTGGCGGTGCCGGGGCTTGCGGACTCGGTGGAAATGTCTTTTCCCGGCGTCTGCGCGGACAAGGGCGCCAACAGAAGCTCTGGAGCCGAAGCGGATGAAACGTCTGGATTCATGGCGGGCCTGCCTTTCGTGGCGATGGGGAATTTATGAGTTCAAGCTAATCCTCCTGCGCGCCTCATGGAACCTTTATAGGCCGGCAGGCCCTGCTTCTGTAAGACGCTGACTGACAGCAGGCTGCAAGAGCAGGGCACGGGTTTCAATGCAATATTTCAATGAAATCACGGTCTGGCGCAATCAACGCGGCCGAATGTAGCTATTAAAATAATAGCATCAAGGTTTTGGCCTTGAACAAAAATAGTGGTGCTACCATTTACTTGAAACTGGTTTCAGAGACGCACTTCATACGTATCGCGATCCCGGTTTTTCCCTGTGCTTTCACCTGCCCGAAAAAATGCCCAAGCGCTCATTGACTATTGCCCTTCCTGCAGCACGCGCCACGATTGCAGATGTCGCCCGCGCGGCCGGTGTCTCCAAGGCCACGGTTTCCCGCTTCCTGAACCACCGCGAAACCTTGCTCACGCCGGACATTGCAAGCCGGGTCGAAGTCGCCATCACGGCGCTGGCCTACAGCCCCAGTCCGATGGCGCAGGCGCTCAAGCGGGGCCGTTCGCGGCTGATTGGCCTGGTCGTGGCCGACGTGAGCAACCCGTTTTCCGTGGCCGTGCTGCGCGGTGCCGAAAAGGCCTGCCAGGAAGCCGGCTATCTGCTCATGCTGTTCAACCTCGGCAACGACAGCCGGCGCGAAAGTGAGGCCATCAAGGCGCTCACGGCATACCAGGTGGAGGGCTTCATCCTGAACACGCTGGGCCGCGATGCCGGTGCGGCTGCCGACGCCGCGCGCCACGGCAAGCCTGTGGTGCTGGTGGACCGACGCCACCAGGACATGCAAGCCGACTTCGTCTCGCTCGACAATGCCGGCGCTGTGCGCCTGGGCGTCCGCCACCTTATGGCGGCCGGTTACCGCGAATTGCTATTTGTCTCGGAGCCCATCAGGGACGTGAGTTCACGCATGGAGCGCGAAGCGGCGTTTCGCAGCTTCATCAACGAGGCTGCGGCTGATGTTGCAGAGCTTCATGGCAACACATTCGAAAGCGCAGAGGGCGACACCGAAGGGCTCGACAAGGCCCTGCGCAGTTTGCGCCAGCGTGCCGCTGGACGCCTGCCCGCCGTGTTCTCCAGCAACGCCGTTGTCACGCTGCGGGTGGTGGCGGCGATGGCGCGGCTGGGCTGGCGTTTTGGCGCTGACGTCGGGCTGGTGGGCTTTGACGACACGGAGTGGTCGCCCTACATAGGCCCGGGACTGAGCACCATCGCCCAGCCAACCGACGAACTGGGCCGCCTCGCGGCCGGCTGCCTGATTGAACGCATCAAAGGCGTGGACCTGCCGCCGCGCCAGATTCTGCTGTCCGGCCGACTGCTGGCGCGCGGATCTTCGATGCCCGGAACGCCAACGCCCAGCCAAGCAACCTAGGGTTTTCCCTGAGTTACAACGGGGGTACGGATGCTTTTATAATTCATTGAAACCGGTTTCAGTGATTATTGAAAAATGACGCTCACCTCAATATCTCGGAAAATTTCGTACAAACCACAGTGACTCAAGCGCTCGCGCCCTTCCCGGCGCCAACGCCCCATTCATGAACTACACATTCCAATTCGGTGACGTCTTTGCCGCCTGGCCGCTGCTGCTCAAAGGCACCTGGAACACCATCGAGCTGTCGCTGCTGGCCATGCTGTTCGGCCTGGCGCTGGCCATCCTTTGCGCCTGGGGCAAAACCGCCGGCCCCAAGCCGCTGCGCTTTGTTGATCAACGCCTACATCGAGCTGATCCGCAATACGCCGTTTCTGGTGCAGCTCTTCTTTTTCTTTTTTGCGCTGCCCGCGCTAGGCCTGCGCTGGTCGGCCTACACCGCCGCGCTGACCGCGATGGTCATCAACCTCGGCGCTTACGCCACCGAAATCATTCGCGCCGGCATCGAGTCCATTCCCAAGGGCCAGATCGAAGCCGGACTGGCGCTGAACCTGAAGCGCCACGAAATCTTCCGTTTCGTCATCCTGAAGCCGGCGCTCAAAGCCATCTACCCCGCGCTGACCAGCCAGTTCATTTTGCTGATGCTGAGCTCTGCGGTGGTTTCCGCCATTTCCGCCGATGACCTGACTTCAGTGGCCGCCAACCTGCAGTCGCAGACCTTTCGCAGCTTCGAGATTTACATCGTGGTGGCCGTGATCTACCTGCTGCTGGCGCTGGCGTTTTCTGCGCTGTTTCGCCTCATCTACCAGCCAGCCTTAACTACCCGGATCGTCGGTAATGCGTACTTTCGGATTTCCTGAATTTCTGTTCATCCTTGAGGCGGCCAAATGGACCGTGGCACTGTCGCTGATCGCCTTCATTGGCGGCGCGATAGGCGGACTGCTCGTTGCGCTGGGCCGCACTTCGGACAACCGCGTGGCGCAATGGCTGTCAGGCGGCTTTATCCAGATTTTCCAGGGCACGCCGCTGCTGCTGCAGCTGTTTCTGGTCTTCTTTGGCGCACCGGTGCTGGGCTTTGAGATCAACCCCTGGGTGGCAGCCGGCGTGGCGCTGATTCTGAACAGCAGCGCCTTCCTCGGCGAAATCTGGCGCGGCTGCATTCAGGCCGTTCCAGCCGGCCAGATCGAAGCGTCGCACGCGCTCAGCCTGTCCTACTTCTCCCGCATGCGTGACGTCATATTGCCGCAGGCCTTCAAGATTGCGCTGGCGCCCACCGTCGGCTACATGGTGCAGATCATCAAAGGCACCTCGCTGGCCGCCATCATTGGCTTTGCCGAAGTCACGCGCGCCGGCCAGATCATCAACAACGCGACTTTTCAGCCACTGATTGTGTTCAGCGTAGTGGCGGCAATTTATTTCGTGCTGTGCTGGCCGCTGTCTTTACTGGCCGCGCGCATGGAACGCAGGCAAGCTGCGGCGCTGGCGCGCTGAGCCGCCTTAGCTCTTTCACCTTCGTTTTCTCGTTGTTTTTTTTCACCACAAACCGGAGACTTTCCATGATCAAGCAACTGCAACGCCGCGTATTCACGGGCACCGCCCTGGCCTCAGTCCTGGGTTTAGGCCTGGCTGCCACCCTGTCGGCCTGGGCGCCAGCTGCCAGCGCACAAACTGTGGCCGAACTCAAGAAAAAAGGCGAGCTGACCGTCGGCATGCTGGTGGACTTTCCGCCCTACGGCACCATGAACAGCAGCAACCAGCCTGACGGCTACGACGCCGATGTGGCCCGCCTGCTGGCCAAGGATCTGGGCGTCAAGCTCAACCTGGTGCCCGTAACCGGACCCAACCGCATTCCGTTTCTGCTGACCAACAAGGTTGACCTGCTGGTCGCCTCGCTGGCCGTGACGCCCGAGCGCGCCAAGCAGGTCCAGTTCTCCAAGCCCTATGCCGCCGCCAGCATTGTGGTTTACGGCGACAAGAAAGCCGGCATCAAAGCCGCAGCCGACCTGAAAGGCAAGCGCATCGGCGTCGCCCGCGCCAGCACGCAGGACGTGGCCCTGACGGCAGTGGCCCCGGAAGGCACCGAGATCCGCCGCTTTGACGACGACGCATCGGCGATGCAGGCATTGATGTCAGGCCAGGTCGATGCCATTGGCTGCTCGACCACGGTGGCGGCGCAAATCGACAAGCGCGCCCCGGCCAACACCTACGAGAACAAGTTCCTGCTGCGCCAGCAAGTGATGGCCGTGGCCATGCGCCCCGGCCAGGCCGAGTTGCTGAAAACCGTGGACGACTTCGTCGCACGCAACACGGCCAACGGCGAACTCAACAAGCTGTACCGCAAGTGGCTGGAAACCGACCTGCCAAAACTGCAGTAAATCTCAAAACGCGACTGACGACGGTGCTCTCATGACAGACACAATGCAATCCACCACCCCAGCCCATGTTGGGGCCGAGCCCATCATCCGCATCGAAGCGGTGGACAAATGGTTTGGCCAGTTCCAGGTGCTGACCGACATCAATCTGAGCGTGGCGGCAGGGGAACGCATTGTGGTCTGCGGGCCGTCGGGTTCGGGGAAATCAACGCTGATCCGCTGCATCAACCGCCTTGAGACGGTGCAAAAAGGCCGCATCGTGGTCGACGGCATCGACCTTACGGCTGGCGGGCGCAATGTCGATTCCGTGCGCCAGGAAGTCGGCATGGTGTTCCAGCAGTTCAACCTGTTTCCGCACCTGACCATCCTGCAGAACTGCATGCTGGCGCCCATGCGTTCGCGCGGCCTGAGCAAGGACGAGGCCGAAACCATCGCCATGAAGTACCTCACGCGGGTGCGCATTCCCGAGCAGGCGAACAAATACCCGAGCCAGCTCTCGGGCGGCCAGCAGCAGCGCGTGGCGATTGCCAGGGCGCTGTGCATGACGCCCAAAATCATGCTGTTTGACGAGCCCACCTCGGCGCTCGACCCGGAGATGGTCAAGGAAGTGCTGGACACCATGATCAGCCTGGCCGACGACGGCATGACCATGCTGTGCGTCACGCACGAGATGGGCTTTGCCCGCAGCGTCGCCGACCGCGTGATTTTCATGGCCGACGGCAAGATCATCGAGCAGGCGCCGCCGCAGCAGTTCTTCAGCAACCCGCAAAACGAAAAGACCCGCAATTTTCTCGGCCAAATCCTGAACTCGCAACATGCACACTGAAGTTTCCGGCCCGGTCCTGGCCGCTGATGTCTCTGGCGCTCCTCCCATCCTGATTTCCCTGTCTGCCTTTGGCGCAGCCGAAGTGCGGCGCCACGGGCAACTCTGGTTTACCCAGCTCAGCCATGCCGCCGGCGCCGATGGCGTTGAAGTGCGCAGCGAACTGCTGGTCGATCCGGCGGTCGAGCTGCCTGCCATTGCCCAGGCCGTGCGCGCCGCCGGCAAACGCGTGGTCTATTCCAGCGCCGACTACCTCTGGGCCGCAGACGGCACGCTGGATGAGCCAGCGCTGGATCGCGCCCTGGCTGCCGCCCAAACCCTGGGCGCACCCCGGCTGAAAATGGCGATCGGCGGCTTTGCTGCCCTTCTGACTCTTCCCACGCAAGCCTCGCCACACTGCAAGAACGCCTGCAGCTCGCCGGAATCGAACTCGTCATCGAGAACGACCAGACGCCGGCTGCCGGCACCCTGCCCGCGCTACGGGATTTTTTTGACGCAGCCAATGCGCATGGTCTTTTTCTGGGCATGACCTTTGACATGGGCAACTGGCACTGGAGCGGCGAATGCCCGCTGCAGGCCGCCGCCGCGCTGGCGCCGCAGGTGCGTTACGTGCACTGCAAGGGCGTGCAGCGCCAGCCCCAGCGCTGGGTGGCCGTGCCCCTGGCCGAGTCCAGCGCACCCTGGCGCGCAGTACTGCGCGCCCTGCCCGCCGACTGTGCCCTGGGCCATCGAATACCCGCTGGCGGGCGACGACCTGCTCGCCGTGACGCGCACAGGAAATCGACCAGCTGCGCGCCATCGCCGCCAGCATGGCAGTGCGCAGCAACACCCTCTTTAAAAATTCACACCGCAAGAAAGCCTCTCATGACAAGCGCGCTGGACGTTATTACCTTTGGCGAAGCCATGATGCTGCTGGTGGCCGACCGGCCCGGTCCGCTCGAAGCGGGCCCAGGCCTTTTACAAGCGCACCGCAGGCGCTGAAACCAATGTAGCCATTGGGCTGGCGCGCCTGGGCCTGAAGGTCGGCTGGGCCAGCCGCCTGGGCACCGACTCCATGGGCCGCTACCTGCTGGCCGCCATGACAGCACGAAGGCATTGACTGCTCGCATGTGGTCTGCGACGCCGGCGCAAAAAACCGGTTTTCAGTTCAAGGGCAAGGTGACCGACGGCAGCGACCCGCCGGTGGAATACCACCGCACAGGGCTCGGCCGCCAGCCACATGGGCATGGAAGATATTGATGAAGCCTGGCTGCTCTCGGCCCGACATCTGCACGCCACGGGGGTGTTTGCCGCCATCTCGGCCACCACGCTGCCAGCCGCCCGCAAGACCATGGACGTGATGCGCGCCGCCGGCCGCAGCGTGTCGTTCGACCCCAATCTGCGCCCCACGCTGTGGGCCACGCCGGAGTTGATGCGCACTTCCATCAACGACCTGGCCACGCGCGCCGACTGGGTACTGCCCGGCCTGGAAGAAGGCCGGTTTTTGACCGGCGAAGAAACCGCCGAAGGCATTGCCCGCTTTTACCGCCAGCGTGGCGCCAAGCTGGTCGTCGTCAAGCTGGGTGCAGCAGGCGCTTACTTTGACAGTGACAGCGCTGGCTGCGGCCATGTGCCCGGCTTCCCCGTGGCCGAAGTGGTCGATACCGTGGGCGCCGGCGACGGCTTTGCGGTGGGCGTCATCAGTGCCCTGCTTGATGGACTGAGCGTGCTGGACGCCGTGAAGCGCGGCGCCTGGATTGGCGCGCGCGCGGTGCAGGTGCTGGGCGACAGCGAAGGCCTGCCGACCCGCGACGAACTCAAGGCAGCAGGACTCTGAAATGACGATGGGCAGCACAGCGCAAGAAGGTTCTGGTTTTCAGGGAACTGCCGCCCGACCAGCTGGCGCGCCTGCAGGCGCAGCATGATGTCACGGTGGCCAACCCGCGCGTGCCCGAACAGCTGCCCGCTTTTGACGCCGCACTGGCCACGGCCGAGGGCATGATCGGCTCCAGCTACCGGATCGATGAAGCGCTGCTGGCCAGGGCGCCCCAGCTGAAAGTCATCTCCAGCGTCTCCGTCGGCGTCGACAACTACGCCTTGCGCGCGCTGCGCTGCGCGCGGCATCATGCTGTGCCACACGCCCGGCGTGCTGACCGAAACGACGGCCGACACGATTTTCTCCCTCATCATGGCCACCAGCCGCCGCCTGGTGGAGCTGGCCAACCTTGTGCGCGAAGGCCGCTGGACGCGCAACATCGGCGAAGAGCTGTTTGGCTGGGACGTGCATGGCAAGACGCTGGGCATCCTGGGCTTTGGCCGCATCGGCCAGGCCGTGGCGCGCCGCGCGGCGCTGGGCTTTGGCATGCCGGTGCTGTACCACAACCGCCGGCCGATTGACGTAGCCCAGGAATCGCCCGAGTTGGCCGGCAAGGTCACGCACACGGCGCTGGATGATTTGCTGAGCCGCGCCGACATCGTCGCCGCCGTGCTGCCGCTTGTCGGACGAAACCCGCGGCCTGATGGGTGCCGCGCGAGTTTGGCCTGATGAAACCCGGCGCCATCTTCGTCAATGGCGCCCGCGGCGCCATCGTGCAGGAAGACGCCCTGCTGAACGCCCTGGACCACGGCACACTGCGCGCCGCCGGGCTCGACGTGTTTGCCACCGAGCCCCTGCCGCTGGATTCGCCGCTGCGCACCCATCCCAGGGTGACGGCGCTGCCCCACATCGGCTCGGCCACCTTTGAAACGCGGCACGCCATGGCCGTGCTGGCGACGAGCAACCTGCTGCAGGCCCTCGCGGGTGAGCGACCGGCGGCGGTGTTTGATACGACGGCGACCTAGATTTTTAGCTATATCGACCGCAAGCCCTTATTGGGCAGTCGCCGCGCTCAATGTTGATGCACAAGCCCGCTGATCAGTGTCACCAGTCCGATCCCGATGGCCAGCCAGGCAATTTGCGCCGCCGTCTCTTTGGCAGAAGCACGCTTTTGCAGTTGCGGGATCAGGTCGGCCAGCGCCACATAGACAAAGCTGCTGGAGGCAATGATCAAAAAGTAGGGCAGGTACTGCAAAAGCTGGTCGACCAGCCCGTAGCCGACCACACCGCCCAGCGCACTGACAGAGCCGGCCAGTGACACCTTGACAAGTGCGGCTCGCCGGTTGTCCGAGCTCTGGCGCAGCACCATCAGATCACCCATGTGGTGCGGCACTTCATGCACCAGGACTGCCAGCGTGGCAACCAGGCCCAGGCGCAGGTCGGCCATAAAGGCGGAAGCGATGAGAATACCGTCGCCAAAGGCATGAACGCTGTCGCCGGCCAATACCGTCCAGCCGCCTGATTTGTGGTCGTGGGCATGCTCATGGCCCTGATTTTGACCTTCGTCTTGATGCCCATGGGGGTGCCGATGGTCCTGGCTGGCATCCTGCTGGCCTGGGTTGCCTGCGCGCTCAGCTTCATGGTGCTCGTGCCCGTGGTGCCACAGCTCAGCTTTGTCGAGCAGGAAGAAAAACACCAGTCCGATCAGCAGCGTGGCAAAGAGATTGTCGGGGCTGACCTGGCTTTCAAAGGCCTCGGGCAGCAGATGCATGAAGGCAGTGGCCAGCAGCGCGCCTGCGGCCAGGCTGAGCATATGCTGGGTGTAGCGGGCCAGCACGCCAAAGCTGAGCAGCGCTGCCAGCCACACACTGCCAATGCCGGCGGCCAGAGTACCCATCAAAATCGCTATCAAAGTCATAGCTACCTGCACCCGTCTTAGCTGGGCCGGAGCCCTAAATTATTACAAAAACTGTCAAAGTGCCCGCTCAGGCCACTCCACAAATGCCGAAACCCCGGTAGCGGCATGAGGGCCGGCAACCAGGGGTGCTTTTATCTTATCAAGTGTGTCAAGGGGGTGCGCTTCAAATAGATCACCTCACGCGCCCTCCCCGGCGGGGCGCTGAATGACGGCTAGGTTCAGGCGACGCCGTGGGTTTTGAACCAAGCCAGCGCGCGCTTGAAGCCATCTTCTGCCGCAGCCTTGCGGTAGCTTGGACGGTAATCGGCGTGAAAAGCATGGGGCGCATCGGGGTAGACCACAAACTGGGACGCTTTGGCTGCGGCGTCGCCCTTCTTGCCCGCCTCCGCCAGCGCGTCTTTCATTTCGTTGATGCTGGTCAGCGGAATGCCGCCGTCTTGCCCACCATAGAGACCGAGCACCGGCGCCTTCAGGCTGGCGGCCAAGTCCAGCGGATGCTTGGGGGTCAGCGCGGAAGGCGTGCCAGCCAGACGCCCGTACCAGGCCACAGCAGCCTTGACGTTTTTGCTCTGCTCGGCATACAGCCAGGCGATGCGACCACCCCAGCAAAAGCCGGTGATGCCGACTTTTTGGGGATTTCCGCCATTGGCGCCTGCCCACTTCACGGCGCCGTCCAGGTCGGCCATGACTTGCGCATCGGGCACCTTGGACACGACTTCTGACATGAGCCGGGCCATTTCACTGTAGGTGCCGGGGTCGCCCTGGCGGGCATACAGCTCAGGGGCAATGGCCAGGTAGCCGGCTTGTGCAAAGCGGCGGGCGGTATCGGCAATGTATTCATGCACGCCAAAAATTTCCTGGATCACAAGAACCACCGGCAAGTTTGTCTTGCCGGCCGGGGCAGCATAAAAGGCGGGCACCTTGAAGCCATTGACTTCGTAAGTTGTTTCGCCCGTCTTGAGGCCTTCCGAGGAAGTCTTGATGGCCGTTTGCGCCATGATGGGCAGGGCCATGGCGGCATAACCGACGCCGATCGCGGCTTTCAGTGCAGTCCGGCGGGTCGCACCGTTTTCAGTGCTTTGGCCGGGGAGCAGGGAATCAAACTCGGATTTCTGGTTGCTGTTCAGCATGGCAATTTCCTCTGAAGGGATTGAGACAGAAAGGCGGGGTCTATGCAGCCACAGAAGTTCTTGCCGATGCAGGAAATACGGGTGGGTATTTCCCTTCAGCCGCAATACTGTTTAGTTAAGCTATTGACCCTGAGCCGGAATGAAAAAACGTTGTGTGCTCACTGCGGGCCGGGCTCGCGGAACCTCCGTGCGCGCAGCTCAAGAGTGTAGCGAGCCTCATGCCTGGCCTGCGCGCCCTGCACGTACCAAGGCACACGCTGCGGCCCGGCGCCGCAATGCCGGATTCCTCTATAAAGGTCAGGACAGGCTCAGTCCAGGATGAGCAACCAGGTGCCAGGGATTGGCTGGGCTGGACTGGACTGTCTTGCGTTTAGCCGGCAACTCACACAATCTTGACGCTGAGCTCGGGCAAACCGTCGATGTGGCATTCAATCACGTCACCCTTGACGACAGGCCCGACATTTTCAGGCGTACCCGAGTAAATGATGTCGCCGGGAAGCAGCTCAAAGGCCTCGGACAGCTTGGAGATTTGCTCGGCCACCGACCAGATCATGTGGTTCAAAGAGGCCTGCTGCTTGACCTGCCCATTGACCTTGAGCCAGATCGCGCCTTGGGTGTAGTGGCCGGTCTGGGCCACCTTGTGGATGGGGCCGATCGGGGCCGAGTGGTCAAAGCTCTTGCCGATTTCCCAGGGCTTTTTCTGGTCGCCCATGCCGCGCTGCAGGTCGCGGCGCGTCATGTCCAGGCCCAGCGCGTAGCCGTAGACCAGGTCCAGCGCCTTGCTCATCGGAATGTTGCGCCCGCCTTTGGACAAGGCCGCCACCAGCTCGACTTCGTAGTGGTAGTTTTTGGTGAGTGCGGGGTAGGGATGGTCGGCCACTTTGCCAGGCGCCACAACCTGAATGGCATCCGTCGGTTTCTGGAAAAAGAAAGGCGGTTCGCGGCTGGGGTCAGAGCCCATTTCGATCGCGTGGGCAGCATAGTTGCGGCCAATGCAGTAAATGCGGCGTACCGGAAACATCTCGCTGCTGCCCGCGATGGGCACGTAGGTGTCGGCGACGTTGAAGGGCGTGGCCGGTGCATTGGCTGCCGTGCCGGGTGTGGCGCAACCAACGACGGCACCTGCCGTCATCAATGCGCCTGATTGCAAAAGCCCGCGTTTTCTCATGTCGGTCATGCTTGTCTCCTTCGGTGTTGTTACTGCTAACTGGCGAGCGCTAGCGGGTCGTTGCCGGCTGGCGCTTGTTGCCAGGGCTGCCTGTTTTCTCCAGCTTGCCAAGCTTAAGCCGCGCGAGCATCAGGCAGGCAGACGCAATTACGCATTTTCCGGACGATTCAATGCACCGATGCGGCACCACCGCAGATCGGACCTGCCGGCCGATGGAGCCGTGAAGCTTCAGGGAGAACCGGAAATCTTGGCGCGGACGCTGTCGCGGTAGGCCTTGGGCGTGTGGCCAAAACGCTGCCGGAAACGTCGGGCGAAATAGGCCTCGTCCGCAAAGCCCGAAGCATGCGCAACGCTGGCAATGCGCTGGCTGCTGTGCGCC
This sequence comes from uncultured beta proteobacterium, assembly GCA_963793855.1. Taxonomy (GTDB): domain Bacteria; phylum Pseudomonadota; class Gammaproteobacteria; order Burkholderiales; family Burkholderiaceae_C; genus Polaromonas. Next base: position 1,700,403 of record CAWCBL010000004.1, on the reverse strand, counting down.
AGCAGTTCCTGCGCAAACTCCAGTCGCCGTTCCGTCACCAGATCGGTGAAGGTTTTTCCGGTCTCCTTTTTGAGCAAGTGCGCCAGGTAGTTGGGTGACAAAAATGCAGCGGCGGCCGCGTCCGCAAGCGTGATCTCACCGGCCAGGTGCTCGCGTATATAGCGAACAGCGCGCTGCAGGCTGGCGCGCCGGCTGCTTTGCTGCGCCTGGCTGGCAGAAAGGCGCAGCAGGTCGGCTTCAAATTTGCGGCAGGTCAGCGCAATCAGTTGCAGCATCAGGCCGCGAATCATCTCGATCGAGCCGAAGCGGCGCGTGGCATTTTCAGCAGCGAGCTTGTCAAGCAGCGCTTCGATTTCAGGAAACTCGTCTTCCGAAAAATAGAAGTCGGCGTATTCCTGAAACAGGAATGGCGCCAGCTCGGGCGCTCTGGCAAGCGGCACGTCTTCCAGGTCCAGCGGGTCCACATCCAGCCCGGGCCGCAGGAATTGCTGCGCCATGTTGATGATCACATAGCGCGAGCCTTCGGGGTGCGGAATCACATGCACGCGGTAGGGCAGGATAAAGCTGAGGTAGCCGCGCCTGAAAGGCCGCACCGTGCCGGCCACGTTCTGCTCGGTGTCGCCTTGCAGGCTGATCTGGATCTGGAAGTATTCGTGCCGGTGCGGTCGCACCAGCGGTGGCCGCACCAGCTGGGACCGGATGTCAAAGTCGAGGTGGTCCGCACGCTCGGACATGCCGTAGGTTTTTATGTCTTTCATGGCCTGCGTTTGGCGTAAGGCGCTCGATTCAGCAAGCTTGGGTCCTAGTGCGCCTTGTCCCAATTGGGCCCGAAACCTATCTCGGCCAGCAGCGGCACTTTCAGGTCGGCGACGCCGGCCATGAGGCGCGGAATTTCGTGGCGCACCCATTCGACCTCGGCCTCGGGCACTTCGAAGACCAGTTCGTCATGCACCTGCATGATCATTTTGGTGCCGCGCTTTTCAGCGTCGAGCACCTGCTGCACCTTGTTCATGCTGAGCTTGATGAGATCGGCGGCAGTGCCCTGCATGGGCGCGTTGATGGCTGCGCGTTCGGCGCCGCTGCGGCGTGGGCCGTTGGGTGAGTTGATCTCGGGCAAATAAAGCCGCCTTCCAAAGACAGTTTCAACGTAACCCCTGCTTTTGGCCGACAGCCGCGTTTGGTCCATATAGTGCTTGACACCGGGGTAGCGCTGAAAGTACCGGTCGATGTAGGCTGCGGCGGCCTTGGTTTCAATGCCCAGATTCTTGGCCAGGCCAAAACTGCTCATGCCGTAGATCAGGCCGAAATTAATCACCTTGGCATAGCGACGCTGCTCACTGGAAACCTGATCGGTGGTGACGCCAAAGACCTCGGCGGCCGTGGCGCGGTGGACGTCCATGCGGTCATGAAACGCCAGCGACAGGGTGGCGTCCCCACTGATGTGGGCCATGATGCGCAGCTCGATCTGGGAATAGTCGGCACTCGCTATCACGCAGCCTGGCGCGGCCACAAAGGCTTCGCGCACGCGCCTGCCCTCGGCGGTCTTGACCGGGATATTCTGCAGATTCGGGTCATTGCTGGACAGGCGGCCGGTGATGGCCACGGCCTGCGCGTAGTGCGTATGCACCCTGCCCGTCTTTGGATTGGCCAGTTGCGCCAGCTTGTCGGTGTAAGTGCCCTTGAGCTTGCTCAGGGACCGGTGCTCCAGCAGCTTGGCGGGCAGCGGGTAGTCTTCGGCCAGTTTCTCCAGCACTTCTTCGTCGGTGCTGCGCGCACCGCTCGGGGTCTTCTTGACCACCGGCATGCCCAGCTTGTCAAAGAAAATCTCCCCCAACTGCTTGGGGCTGCCCAGGTTGAAGGGCTGGCCGGCAATTTCATAGGCTTCGGCCTCGAGCTGCAGGATGCGCGCACCCAGCTCGCCGCTTTGTTTCGCCAGCGTGGGCGCGTCGATCAGCACGCCGTTTCGCTCGATCCGGTACAGCGTTTCGCTGCTCTGCATTTCCAGGTCATAAATGAAGCGCAGTTTTTCATTGGCCTCAATTTGGGGCCACAGCACGCGGTGCACGTCCATTGTCTGGTCGGAGTCCTCGCACGAGTACTCGGCGGCCTTGGCAATATCGACCTGGTTGAACTTGATCTGATGCACGCCCTTGCCGCACAGGTCTTCGTAGTTGATGCCGCTGCGCCCCACATGGCGCTCGGCCAGGCTGGCCAGCCCGTGTGGCTTGTGCGCTTCCAGCACATAGCTTTGCAGCATGGTGTCGTGCGCATAGCCCTGGACCTCAATGCCGTGGTTGGCAAACACGTGGCGGTCGTATTTGACATGCTGGCCGAGCTTGGCTCTGGCCGGGTTCTCCAGCCAGGGTTTCAGACGCGCCAGCACCTCGCCCTGCGGCAGCTGCGCCGGCGCGTCGGGGTAGTCGTGCGTCAGCGGAATGTAGGCGGCCTCGCCGGGCGTGACACTAAAGCTCAGGCCCACGATCTGCGCCAGCATTTCATCGAGCGAGGTGGTCTCGGTGTCAACTGCCACCAGCTCGGCGGCTTCGATTTTGAGCAGCCACCGCTCAAACGCCTCCCACGTAAAAATGGTGTCGTACTTCAGGTTGGTGGCCCGGGCCGACAAAGGAGTATCCAGGAAGGCCGGCGCGTCAAACAGGCCGGGCTCTTCCGCCGAGCCCGCCCCGCGGGGTGCGGCATGGTGGCCCTCGGGTCCGCCAAGTCTTTCGGGCGGCGTGCTTTCTATGGCAATCTGCCTGACCAGGCCCTTGAAGCCATATTTTTCGTAGAAATCCTGCAAAGCCTCTGTCTGCTGGCCGCTGATAGCTATGGATTCCATAGCAGGAAGACCCTCAATGTAGTCGGCCAGATCGCAGTCTTTCTTGATGGTCAGGAGTTCTCGGCCCTTGGGTAGCCAGTCCAGCGACTGGCGCAGGTTCTCGCCGACCACGCCCTTGATCTCGCCGGCGCGCGCCACCAGCGCATCGAGTGATCCGTATTCCAGCAGCCACTTCACCGCCGTCTTGGGGCCGACCTTGGGTACGCCGGGCACGTTGTCCACGGCGTCGCCGACCAGCGCCTGGTAGTCCACCATCAGGCGCGGCGGCACGCCGAATTCAGCCTCCACGCCGGCCAAGTCGCGGCGGCGGTCGTTCATGGTGTCGATGACGGTGATGTGTTCATCGACCAGCTGACTCAGGTCTTTGTCGCCACTGGAGATGATGACTTCAATGCCTTGTGCGGAGCCCATGCAGGCCAGCGTGCCGATGACGTCATCGGCCTCCACGCCGGGCACGGCGAGCACTTTCCAGCCCAGAAGCTGCACCACCTCATGAATCGGTTCGACCTGGCTGCGCAGATCGTCCGGCATGGGCGAGCGCTGGGCCTTGTACTCAGGATAAAGCGCATCACGAAAGGTCGGGCCCTTGGCATCAAACACGCACACCGCGTAGTCGGCCCGCACATCCTTGCGCAGCTTTTGCATCATGTTGATCATTCCGCGGATCGCGCCGGTGGCCGGACTGCTCGGGTCGCCTGGGTGGACGCGCAGATCGGGCATGGCATGAAAGGCGCGGTAAAGGTAGCTGGAGCCGTCGACCAGCAGCAGTGTTTTTTTGTCAGAGCTCATAGGCCCAGATTGTCGGGGATATCGGCAAAGCGCTCCGGGCAGCCAGCCTGGCTCCGTGTTTACGCTTCAGGCTTGGATCCGGCAACAGTTTTCGAGACCATTTGCTCAGGCGATACGCCCCATTATTCCTTTGTACGCCCGCCCCCACACGCCTACAATGCAGGCATGAAAACCGCCCTTCGCCCTCTATTTGTCGCTGCACTCGCAGTGCTGCCGCTGGCTGCGGCCATGGCGCAAACGCCGGCGCCTGCGCGAAACGCCGCATCCGCTGCGGCGACGCCAGCGAAACCTGCCCGTTCGGCGCGTCCAGACAAGAAGATCGAGCGCATTCACACCGAAGATGCCGGCACCAAAATTGATGAGTTGCGCGTTGGCGGCGAGACCGAAAAAATCACGGTGCAACCCAAAACCGGCGCGCCTGCCTATGAGGTCAAACCAGCCGAAGGTGCGCGGGGCAAAGCACCCGCCACAGGCGGCACCGACACCAATGGGTCACGCGTCTGGAACGTGCTGAAGTTTTAAATTTATCGCTCTTTCGTACAGGATTCAGTTTCAGGCATGGCCGTATTTACCGAAGTCTCGTTTGACGAGGCTGGAGCTTTTTTGAGCTCTTTGAATTTGGGGCAACTGCAGAGCATCAAGGGCGCTGCAGGCGGCATCGAAAACACCAACTATTTTGTAGACACCAGCGAAGGCCAGTACGTGCTGACGCTGTTCGAACGCCTGACGTTCGAGCAGCTGCCGTTTTACCTGCACCTGATGAAGCACCTGGCGACGCGCGGCATCCCGGTGCCCAATCCCGTCGCAGACGCCAAGGGCAACATCCTGCATCGCCTCAAGGGCAAGCCGGCCGCCGTGGTCAACAAGCTGCGTGGCCACAGCGAACTCGCCCCCACCGCGGCTCATTGCGCGGGCGTCGGCGACATGCTGGCGCGCATGCACCTGGCCGGACTGGATTACCCCCGCCAGCAGCCCAATCTGCGCGGACTGAACTGGTGGAATGAGACCGTGCCGGTAGTGCTGCCGCACCTCACAGCCGAGCAGCGCAGCCTGATTCTGGGCGAACTGGCCTACCAGAACCATATCGCCGCCTCAGCCGCCTATGGCAGTCTGCCGCGCGGCGCCATACACGCCGACCTGTTTCGCGACAACGTGATGTTCGAGGACGGTCAGCTCACGGGGTTTTTCGATTTTTACTTTGCCGGCTGCGACACCTTTTTGTTTGATATTGGCATTTGCCTGAATGACTGGTGCATAGATGTGGCCAGCGGCGCCCAGGATCAGGCGCGTGCCGATGCATTCATGGCGGCCTATCAAGGCGTCCGCCCGCTGACGGCGCAGGAGCGAACGCTGCTGCCGGCCTTGCAGCGAGCCGGGGCCTTGCGCTTCTGGATTTCTCGGCTGTGGGACTTTCATTTGCCGCGCGAGGCAGCCGTGCTCAAAGCGCACGACCCCGGCCATTTTGAGCGGGTGCTGCGCGAGCGGCTTGCGCATCCTTATCTCCTGTAACTCGATCGGAAGCCCGGGTCAAGAACCCGGCCCCATGCCATGAAACTGAATATCGTTCCCGCCCGAACCGGCCTGACCTGGGTCAAACTGGGCATCAAAACCTTCCTGCATCAGCCCCTGGCGATGTCGGGTCTGTTTTTCATGTTCATGGCCATGCTCTCAGTCGCCACCCTCGTGCCCTTTGTGGGGGCGGCACTGGCGCTGGCGCTGCTGCCTGCCGCCACCCTGGGCCTGATGGCGGCCACCCAGGAGGCGACCAAGGGCAAGTTCCCGATGCCCTCCGTTTTGATCAGCGCTTTTCGCGCCGGTCAGCAGAGCAAGCGGGCCATGTTGGTCCTGGGCGCGATGTACGCCGCAGGCTTTCTGGCGCTGATGGGCGTGTCAGCCCTTTTTGACGGCGGCCAGTTTGCCAGGCTTTACCTTGTGGGCGGCAAGATCACCGAAGAGCTGGTGCTGCAAAACGATTTTCAGGTGGCGATGTGGGTGGCGATGGGCTTGTATCTGCCGCTATCCCTGCTGTTCTGGCATGCGCCTGCACTGGTGCACTGGCATGGTGTGAGCCCCGTCAAAAGCCTGTTTTTCAGCTTCATGGCCTGCTACAAAAACTTTGGCGCTTTCACCGTATTTGGCCTGGCCTGGGCAGGCGTCTTCGTCATCGCCGCCATCGTGGTGTCGCTTATTGCCAGTTTGCTGGGCAACCCCATGGTGGCTACGGTGATCATGTTTCCGGTCGCCCTGGTGATTGTGGCTATGTTTTTCACCTCGATTTACTTCACGTTTCGGGACAGTTTTATGGCCACGCCGGATGACGCTGCGCCAATCGCCCCGCCGGAAGCCCCGCAAGACCTTTCATAGCCCCGGGGGCGGACCGCGACTGGTGAGTGCCAAGGTGTGAAAATTACCCGTCTCCCGCCGCAACGCCTGAGCAGGCGCTTGGGTGTATAACCTATTCCCCTATGGTCATGCGCCAAGTCTTTTTAAATGGTAAAGAGCGCGCATTCCCCAATCACCCCGAATTAAGCCAAGCGCATATAAGCGCTACAACATCAAGGAATTTCAAGCATGGGCGCGCAGTGGAAAGCAAAAGGCAAGGATCTGGCGGCCAACGCCAGGGGCCGGCTGTTTGGGAAATTGGCCAAGGACATCATGATCGCGGCGCGCAACGGGGCCGACCCCGCTTCAAATGCACGCCTGCGGCTGGTCGTGGAGCAGGCCCGCAAGGTCTCCATGCCCAAGGAGACTTTGGATCGGGCCATCAAGAAAGGAGCTGGCCTTACCGGTGAGGCGGTTCATTTCGAACATGTCATTTACGAAGGTTTTGCGCCGCACCAGGTGCCTGTCATGGTCGAGTGCCTGACCGACAACGTGAACCGCGCCGCCTCTGAAATGCGCGTGCTGTTCCGCAAGGGGCAGCTGGGCAGTTCAGGCTCGGTGGCCTGGGATTTCGACCATGTGGGCATGATTGAAGCCGAGCCGCTGGCTGCGGGCGCCGACCCCGAACTGGCTGCCATCGAAGCAGGCGCTCAGGACTTTGAGCCGGGCGAGGAGGACGGCGTAACGCTGTTCCTGACCGACCCCGCCGATCTAGACCTGGTGAGCCGCGCGCTGCCAGCCCAGGGCTTCAGCGTCTTGTCCGCCAAACTCGGTTACAAGCCCAAGAACCCCGTCGACCCGGCCAGCCTGAGCGCCGGGGATCTGGAAGAAGTAGAAGCCTTCCTGGCCGCTATTGATGCGAACGACGATGTGCAGAATGTGTTCGTGGGACTGGCGGGCTAAGCCAACCCGACCCTCCCATTGCCAGGGAGGGTTTTTCAACGCTAAATTCTTGCCGGCCCGGCAACAAAGCGACCGCCTGACAAAATCGCATCCTTGACGATTGCTGGGCCAGAGCGGGTTTCCATGACCGCGCACCAGGCCCTAGACGATGGTGAGCTTGGCTACGCTAAGCGCCAGCCATTTCACGCCATGCCGGGTGAAATTGATCTGCGCCCGCGCATCGTCGCCACTGCCTTCGAGCATCGTCACCTTTCCTTCGCCAAACTTGGCGTGAAAGACATTCATCCCGCTTTTGAGTCCGTGCGAAGGCGCATTCTTCTGAGCGGGTACCGGCGGGCTGGCAAAGCGCTCTGCAGCGCCAGATTTTGAAGAAAAAACACTGCTAGCCCAATCACTACGGGAGCCACCAGCTCCTGAATTGCTAGCACCCCCCCAGTTTCCGGAGCCTGAACCCAGGCCGGAAGCGAAGCCCTGGTTTTTCGGCGTGATCCATTTGAGTGCCGCTTCAGGCAGTTCATCGAAAAACCGGCTCTTGAGGTTGTAGCGTGTCTGCCCGTGCAGCATGCGGGTCTGCGAGTGGCTGAGATAGAGCCGCTTCCTCGCCCGGGTGATGGCCACGTACATCAGCCGGCGCTCTTCCTCCAGCCCGCCCTGGTCGTTCATGGCGTTTTCGTGCGGGAACAAGCCCTCTTCCAGGCCGGTAATAAACACGCAGTCAAACTCCAGTCCCTTGGACGAGTGCACGGTCATGAGCTGAACCGCATCCTGGCCTGCCTGGGCCTGGTTGTCGCCGGATTCCAGGGCCGCGTGCGTCAGGAAGGCCACCAGAGGCGACAGCGTTTCGCCGGTGTCGCTGTTGGGGGCCAGCAATTCCGGGGAAGGCTCATCGAGCAAAGACGCGGATGCCACGGACATGTCCAGGCCCTGGCTGGCTGGCGATTGAGTCAGTGCCGAAGCGTTACGCCCACCCAGCTCATCGACCGGCAGCGCCACGGCATCGCGGCCAAAGCCTTCCTGACTGACAAAAGACTCGGCGGCGTTGACCAGCTCGGCCAGATTTTCCAGCCTGTCCTGGCCTTCTTTTTCCGTTTTGTAATGCTCTAGCAGCCCGCTTTGCTGCAGCACCAGCTCGATGATTTCGCGCAGCGTGCAGCCCGTGGTCTGCTCGCGCATCACATCGAGCTTGGCAACAAAGGCACCCAGATTGGCGCCGGCCTTGCCCGGCACGGCGCTGACACCGTCGTGCAGCGAACAGCCCGAGGCGCGCGCGATATCCTGCAGCTGCTCAATGCTGCGCGCCCCGATGCCGCGCGGCGGAAAGTTCACCACGCGCATGAAGCTGGTGTCGTCGTGCGGATTCTCCAGCAGCCGCAGGTAGGCCAGCGCATGCTTGATCTCGGCGCGCTCGAAAAAGCGCAGGCCGCCGTAGACGCGGTAAGGTACGCCGGCGTTGAACAGCGCGGTTTCCATGACCCGGCTTTGGGCATTGCTGCGGTAGAGCAGCGCAATCTCCTTGCGCTCGGTGCCGTCTCGCACCAGCTGCTTGACCTCATCGACAAACCACTGCGCCTCGGCAAAATCACTGGTGGACTCATAGACGCGCACCGGCTCGCCGGGACCCGCCTCGGTTGTGAGGTTTTTACCCAGGCGCTTGCTGTTGTGGCTGATCAGCTCGTTGGCGGTATCGAGGATGTTGCCAAAGCTGCGGTAGTTGCGCTCCAGCTTGATCTGGTAGGTCACGTTGAATTCACGAACGAAGTCAGCCATGTTGCCAACGCGCGCGCCGCGAAAGGCGTAAATGCTCTGGTCATCGTCGCCCACCGCCACCACTGAGCCGCCCGGCATGGCACCCGCTCCCTGGCTCGCATCAGCGCCCTGCCCGGCCAGCATCTTGATCCAGGCATATTGCAGCTTGTTGGTATCCTGAAACTCGTCAATCAGGATGTGGCGAAAGCGCCGCTGGTAATGTTCGCGCACAGCCGCGTTGTCGCGCAGCAGCTCGTAACTGCGCAACATCAGCTCACCAAAGTCCACCACGCCTTCGCGCTGGCACTGCTCTTCGTAAAGCGCATAGATCTCGACTTTTTTGCGGCCTTCTTCGTCACGCACCGGCACATCCTTGGCGCGCTGGCCGTCTTCCTTGCAGGCGGCGATAAACCACTGCAGCTGCTTGGGCGGAAAGCGCTCGTCGTCCACATTAAACTGCTTGCACAGCCGCTTGATGGCCGAGAGCTGGTCTTGCGTATCCAGGATCTGGAAGCTCTGCGGCAGGTTGGCCAGCTTGTAGTGGGCGCGAAGGAAACGGTTGCACAGGCCATGAAAAGTGCCAATCCACATGCCCCGCACATTGACCGGCAACATGGCTGACAGGCGCGCCAGCATCTCCTTGGCGGCCTTGTTGGTGAACGTCACGGCCAGAATTCCGCCGGGCGACACCTGGCCGGTTTGCAGCAACCAGGCGATGCGCGTGGTCAGCACGCGGGTCTTGCCAGAACCCGCCCCGGCGAGAATCAGGGCATGGGTGGCGGGCAAGGTCACCGCGGCCAGTTGCTCCGGGTTAAGATTTTGCAGGAGGGGGGATGGCGAAACGACTTCTGAGAACATCCCCTATTGTAGAAAGCCCCCGATGAAACCCTTCCTGCCCTTGCATTCACCCCTGGCGCTGGCCGGCCTCCTCGGCATGGTGGCCCTGCTGGCCGGCATGCCGCGCGCGCAGGCCCAGTCGTATTGCGCCAGCGACGGCGAGCCCCGGCCGGTGCAACTCATGGAGCGCTTCATCAATGCGAACTGCGAAAGCTGCTGGACCGACCCGGCCACCTCCCGGCCGGCTGTAGGCACCGTCGCGCTGGACTGGATCGTTCCCGGCAGCCAGGGCGATGACGCGCCCCTCGCGGCCGTGGCGGCCCGTGATGCGCTGACCCGGCTAGAAGCGCTGAGTCAAAGCGTGCCCGCCGGAGCCACTACCCTGATCCACCCGGTCAAGGCGCTCAGGGACAGCAGACTGCGCGTGGCGCACGGCATGCCGCTAGCCGATTACGTGGGCGCCTCCATCGAGCTCAAACCCGTTCCGGCGGCGGCCAGGATGCAACGCTGGACCGCCTGGCTGGCGCTGGTGGAAACTCTGCACGCCGGCACCGAAGGGTCCCCGGTGGAGAGAAATCTGGTCAGAAATCTGTTTCAGTCCACTTGGGACGGGCGCAAGAAGCCGTCAGCAACAGAGCAGAACCGTTTTTTTGAATCACGCTCCATGAACATCGCGCCCGCCGCCAATCCGAATCGTCTGCGCGTGATTGGCTGGGTGGAAAACGAAAAAGGCCAGTTGGTGGCGGCGGCGCAATCGCGCTGCGCCACGCTGCGCCTTGAGGCACGAGGCGCAGCGCGCAGCCGATGAGCCTTCGCCGAGACCGGGTATGCAGTCGCCTGCGCATGGCGCAGCGCTCAAGCGCCTAGAATCAGTCACCGGGCCCAAGCAATTGCGCCCGGTTTTTTTGTTTCTGGCCTCATGCCCGCAGCGAGCGCCAGCCAACAAAAGCCGGCCAGTTCCTAAGCGCCTCCTGTTCATCAACAGTTTTTTTCTGGAGCTTGGGAAGCATGGAAATTTTCGACTACGACAACATCCTGCTGCTGCCGCGCAAATGCCGCGTGGAAAGCCGCTCCGAGTGCGACGCCAGCGTGACGCTGGGCAAGCGCAGCTTTCGCATCCCGGTGGTGCCGGCCAACATGAAAACGGTGGTCAACGAAGACATCTGCGTCTGGATGGCTCAAAACGGCTACTTTTATGTGATGCACCGCTTCGATCTGGACAACCTCCAGTTCGTGCGCGGCATGAAAGCCCGGGGCGTGTACGCCTCCATCTCGCTGGGTGTTAAACAGCCCGATTACGACACGGTGGACCAGCTGGTCGCCGAGGGCCTGGCGCCGGAGTACATCACGATTGACATTGCGCATGGCCACGCCGACAGCGTGAAGAACATGATCGGCTACCTGAAGAAAAAACTGCCCGCGTCCTTCGTGATTGCCGGCAACGTCGCCACGCCCGAAGCCGTGATCGATCTGGAGAACTGGGGCGCGGACGCGACCAAGGTGGGCATTGGCCCGGGCAAGGTCTGCATCACCAAGATGAAAACCGGCTTTGGCACCGGCGGCTGGCAGTTGTCAGCGCTCAAGTGGTGCGCGCGCGTGGCGACCAAGCCCATCATTGCCGATGGCGGCATCCGCGAGCACGGCGACATCGGCAAGTCCATCCGTTTTGGCGCAACCATGGTGATGATTGGCTCCATGCTGGCCGGCCTTGAGGAAAGCCCCGGCCAGACGGTTGAAGTCGATGGCAAGCTCTTCAAGGAGTACTACGGCAGCGCCTCGGACTTCAACAAGGGCGAATACAAGCATGTCGAGGGCAAACGCATTCTGGAGCCCATCAAGGGCAAGCTGGTCGATACGCTGCGCGAAATGGAAGAAGACGTGCAAAGCGCCATCAGCTATTCAGGCGGCACCAAGCTCATGGACATCCGCAAGGTCAACTATGTGGTTCTGGGCGGAAAGAATTCGAGTGAAGACCTGATGATGTAAGGCCTCGCGGCTGGTAGCGAGTTGGCTGCCGGAGACCGAGCAGCTCAAGAGCCAGCTGGTGCAGGCGGTGGGACGGCTGAGCCAGGGCAGCGAGCACGCTGAAATGGTTGAGCCCAGGAAACGTCTCGCAGACTGGCACGGTTTCTGGACCCCACACCTGCCGGATCAGCAGGTTTTGCCGCAAATACTCCCCACTTTCATCCCCGCCCACCACGCTGTAAAGCCTGCCGTGGCTTGGGCGGGGCTGCAAAGCCGGACTGGCCTGGAGGACTTGCTCAGGGGTCAAGCGCAGGTCTTTCAAAAAAGGCGTGTGGCGAATCGGCGCCAAGTCGTACAAACCCGAAATGGAGAGCGCGTTCCTGAGCAGGCCTTCCGGCAAATCCGGCGCATGGGTTTTCCAGTCGCAGGTCAGTAACATGGCCGCCAGCTGCCCCCCGGCGGAGTGCCCGGCCACTGTGATTCGCTCCGGGTCGCCACCATGGTCGGAGATGTGCCGCCGGGTCCAAGCCAATGCTCTAGCCATTTGCTGCAGAATTTCGGGAATCGTGACCGCTGGGCACAAGGCGTAGTTGGGCACCACGACACAGGCACCCGCCTGCGTGAATTCAGGCGCAATGAAGGAATGATCGGACTTGTCTAGCGCCCGCCAGTAGCCGCCGTGAATGAACAGCAACACCGGCGCGCCTGACTGAACACAGGCTTCGCCGCTGGCAGGAAAAACATCGAGTCTTTCACCGGGCTCACTGCCGTAGGGCACATCCAGCCGGCAAGGCAGCCGCTTGCGTGCCTGCGCCGAATCTTCGGCCCAGCGCGAGAGGTAAACCGGATGCTCGGGCACAAGCAAGCGGTTGTTGTACATGCGGTCCAGCCATTCGGGATCCCACGCGTGGTCAGGGCTGCTCATAGAGACCTCTTTCTGCATATTGCTCAGGCTCTGTATCTTGGCACAGCGGCCTTTGTTGCGCGCCTACGAAAAAGGCCGCTGCAAACCCGAAGGTTCGCAGCGGCCTTTTGACCTGAGGGCTGATCAGGAATGATCAGCCACCCTAGATGTCACGCTCAGTCGCGGAAAGGCTTGGTGAACTTGCCGCCCGGCTTTTTGGCCGCATCGCGGGGCACGAACACCTTGCCGGCTGGCTTGGCAAAACCGGGTTTGCGATTGGCAAAGTCAGGACGGGGCGCAAAACCTTCGTTGCCGCCGCCAAAGTTGCGGTCTTCACGCGGCGCAAAGCCACGGTCTTCACGGGGAGCAAAACCGGTGTTGCCGCCACCAAAGCCACGGTCATCCGGACGGCGTGCATTGCGGTCATTAAAACCGGAACGGTCAGCGTAGTTGTTGCCTTGAGGCGCTGGAGGACGGCCCTGGAAGGCGCCGGCATCACGGTTGCCGCCGAAGCTGCCGGCATTGCCGCCGCCGAAACCGCCACGATCGTCACGGTTGCCGCCGAAGCCGCCACCGGCTGGCTTGCGCCCGCCGAAGCCGCCACGGTCACCACCGCCGCCGCCAAAGCTGCGGCCGCCACGGTCGCCGCCGAAATTGCCGCGTGGGCGCTCGGAGGTGGGTGCAAAACGCTGCTGCGGCTCCAGACCGGCAATCACGCTGGGCTTGAGGTTTTGCTGCGTGTAGTGCTCGATATCCTGGATCTTGCGACGGTCGCGGAATTCGGCAATTGTGATCGCCTGACCTTCGCGGCCGGCACGGCCGGTACGGCCAATGCGGTGCACATAGTCTTCGGCTTTCATCGGCAGGCCGTAGTTGATGACGTGGGTGATGGTCGGAACGTCCAGACCACGGGCAGCCACATCGGTTGCCACCAGAATCTGCACGCGGCCGTCACGGAAAGCCATCAGCCGACGGTTGCGCAGGCCCTGGCCCAAAGCGCCATGCAGCGCCACGGCGCTAAAGCCTTCTTGGACCAAGTCATTGGCCAGGCCGTCACATTCCACCTGCGTGCAGGCAAAAACAATCGCCTGGTTGATGGTGGTGTCGCGCAGCCAGTGGTCCAGCAGCTTGCGCTTGTGGGTCATGTTGTCGGCCCACAGCAGAGACTGCGTGATCGACGCATGTTTTTCATGCGGCGAGTCGATTTCGACACGCTGTGGCTGGCGCATGACGCGGGTAGCCAGTTGCATGATGCGTGGCGCAAACGTGGCGCTAAACATCATGGTCTGCTTGCGCTCGATGGTGAGCTGGTTGACTTCGGTCAGGTCGTCGGCAAAGCCGAGGTCCAGCATGCGGTCAGCTTCGTCCACCACCAGGAATTGCACCTGGTCGAGCTTGATCTGCATGCTGCGCTGCAGGTCCAGCAGACGGCCGGGCGTGGCCACGACGAGGTCGGCGTTTTGCAGCTTGGCAATTTGCAGCTGGTAAGGAATACCACCCACAACGTTGGCAACGCGCAGGCCGCGGCAATGGCGAACCAGGTCGATGGCATCAGCACAAACTTGCTGGGCCAGCTCGCGGGTCGGGCACAAGATCAGGGCGCCAGGGGTGGCAGCCTTGAAGTTACGCATGTTCGTTGGATCCTTGCGCTTTGGCTTCTTCAGCGGTGCTTCGCCACGGGCGACGGCTTCTGCGCTCAGGCGTTCGAATTCAGCGCGTTCATTGCGCTCGGCTTCTTCCTGCTGTTTCAGCAGGGTGTGCAGCACGGGCAGCAGGAAAGCAGCGGTCTTGCCACTACCGGTCTGGCTGGAAACCAGCAGGTCGGTGAATTTTGGCGCTTTAGGGTCGGCATCCAGGGCTTGCATGGCCTTGGGGATGGTGGCCATCTGCACGGCGGTAGGCTGGGTAAAACCCATGTCGGCTACGGCTTGCAGCAGTTCCTTGGCCAGGCCCAGCTTCACGAAACCGTTAGGCTCGGGCGCAATGGCTTCCAGCGAAGTTGCAACCGCAACAGGCTCGTCGGACGAGAAGTCGGGAATCACGTTGATTTCCAGGTCGGAAATGGTTTCGGTAGTTTCGGGCGAAAACTCGCCACGAGCCTCAAAAGAGTCAGTCATGTTTTTTTCTCACTAATCCCCTGTGCGCAACGCTTTTGGCGAGGGACAGGAAACTCCACCTCCTGCGATGCAGAAAGCTTCGTTCATGGTTAATAAAACATCAACCATCAAACGAATATGCGGTTCAGGAGCCGAATTGCTCTGAAGCGGTGACTCTGATAATAGAGTCCAAAGGTGTGAGGTAGATGTACAAATGCAGAAAGCACGGTGTGCAACTGCAAGCCCGCAATTATGGCATGGTTTACGGGTTTCTACCAGTCCCCTTCAAGAATTAAAGGATATTGCCGCTCGCTGCGATGCCTCACAGCCGGTCTTTGCCCCTGCATTCACTCTTATTTTCATAGCTGCTTGCGCCCAATGCATGGGCGCAAGCACGCTGAAAAGCCTGGAATTCACTTCAGAAAATGTTCCCGGTAGTGCTGCAATTCGTCAATCGATTCATGAACATCGGCCAGCGCGGTGTGGCTTTGGCGTTTCTTGAACGCGCTGCAAACCTCGGGCCGCCACCGCTTGGCCAGCTCCTTGAAGGTGCTCACATCCACATTGCGGTAGTGAAAAAACGCTTCCAGTTTGGGCATGTACTTCGCCAGAAAGCGCCGGTCCTGGCCAATGGAATTGCCGCACATGGGCGTCGTGCCTTTGGGCACGTACTTCGCCAGAAATGCCAGCACTTGCGCCTGGGCATCTTCCTCGCTCACTGTGCTGGCCTTGACCTTGTCAATCAAGCCCGTGCGTCCGTGGGTGCCCTTGTTCCACTTGTCCATCTTGTCCAATAATTCGTCGGACTGATAGACGGCCAGCACCGGGCCTTCAATGCGCGGCGTGAGTTGCGGGCCGGTGACGACCACGGCGATTTCAATGATGCGCTCCTTTTCGGGGTCCAGGCCGGTCATTTCGCAGTCCAGCCAGACAAGGTTCTGGTCTGATTTTTTAAGGGTAAGTTCAGTTTCGGGCATCTTGCGATTCTCGCTGATAGCCTAAACTTCCCGCCATGACCGACTACTCACTTGTCTTCACCCTGCTGTTTTCAGCCCTGCTCGTGCTGGGATTGTTGACGAGGTTCTATCTGGCCTCGCGGCAAATCCGCCATGTGGCGCAGCATCGCAATCAGGTGCCGGCGGCGTTTGCCTCGACCATCACGCTCGAGTCGCACCAGAAAGCGGCTGACTACACCATCGCCAAATCGCGTTTCGGCATGCTTGAGATGGCTTTCGGTGCTGCGCTGCTGCTCGGCTGGACCCTGTTGGGCGGCATTGATGCACTGAATCAGGCGCTGATGAATTCGGGCCTGGCGGCTTACGGCAAGCTGGTGCCCCAGCTGGCCTTGCTGGCCGCTTTCGGCCTGATCAGCGGCCTGCTCGACCTGCCCTTCACCCTGTACAGCACCTTCAGGCTTGAAGAACGCTTCGGCTTTAACAAAATGACCTTCAAACTGTGGCTGGCCGACCTGGTGAAGGCCACACTGATCGGCCTTGTCATCGGCCTGCCCGTCGTGGCGCTGATTCTGTGGCTGATGGGAAGCGCAGGCAGTTTTTGGTGGCTGTGGGCCTGGGGCGTCTGGATGGTCTTTAACTTGGCTGTGCTGGTGCTTTTTCCGACCGTGATTGCGCCGCTATTCAACAAATTCAAGCCACTGGAAGATGAGGCCCTGAAGACGCGCGTGACAGCCTTGATGCAGCGTTGCGGCTTTGCCGCCAAAGGCCTGTTCGTGATGGATGGCAGCAAACGCTCGGCCCACGCCAACGCCTACTTCACCGGCTTTGGGGCGGCCAAACGCGTGGTGTTTTATGACACGCTGCTCAAGCAGCTCAGTCCTTCCGAGGTTGATGCCGTGCTGGCCCACGAGCTGGGCCACTTCAAGCACAAGCACATCATCAAACGCATCTTTCTGATGTTTGCCATGAGTCTTGTCGGCTTTGCGCTACTGGGCTGGCTGTCAGCCCAGCTCTGGTTTTATACGGGACTGGGCGTAAGGCCCAACATGACGGGCGGCAATGATGCACTGGCCTTGTTGCTGTTTATGATGGTGGTGCCGCTCTTCAGCTTTTTTGTGTCCCCGGTGTTGGCCCAGTTTTCGCGAAAACATGAGTTCGAGGCAGACGCCTATGCCATCTCGCAAACCGATGGAAAAGACTTGCAAAGCGCATTGCTCAAGCTCTACCAGGACAATGCCAGCACGCTCACGCCCGACCCGGTGTATGTCAAGTTTTACTATTCGCACCCGCCCGCTTCCGAGCGGCTGGGACGCATGATCCCTCCCATTGAAAGCGCAGCGTCATGAGTAACGCCATTCATCAAAACCGCCGCGCCCTGAGCGCCACGGAACTGGTCACGCAACTGAGCAAGCTCAACGGTGAACAAGCGCTGGGCTGGCGCCTGATCGACGGCGCGCTGGAGAAAACCTTCAGCTTCAAAAATTTCCATGAAACTATTGGTTTCGTGAATGCGGTCGCCTTCATTGCCAACGCAGAAAATCACCACCCGGACCTCGCGGTGAGCTACGGCCAATGCAACGTTCGCTTCCATACGCACGATGTGCAGGGCATTTCCACTAGTGATTTTTTCTGCGCGTCGAAAGTTGACGCCTTGCTGCTTTGAGCAAGCCATCACGCGCCCCGCGTACTGGCGCTGCACCGGTTTCAGGTACACAACCTGGCTTGGTGGTGGCCGGTTTTGGCCGCCATGTGCTGGTTGAAACAGAATCCGGCCAACGCCTCATCTGCCACCCGCGCGGCAAGAAAAGCCAGGTCGTCGTGGGCGACCGCATCCGCTGGCTTCCATCCGAGGATGAAGGCACGATCGAAAAAATTGAAGACCGCAGCAACCTGTTTTACCGGCAGGACGAGATGCGCACCAAGTCGTTCGCAGCCAATCTGGACCAGGTTCTCATCCTGATTGCCGCAGAACCCGAGTTCTCGGAAAGCCAGCTGACACGGGCTTTGATTGCGGCCGAAGCGGAGCACATCACCCCCATCATTGCGCTGAACAAAAGCGATCTGACCGAGCCGTTTGCACGAGCCTGGGCCAAGCTTGCGCCCTACCGGGCCATGGGCTATCGGATGCTGCCTCTGGCGATCAAGCCCAAAGCGGAAACGGCTCCTCCTGATGACGCGCAAACCGCCGAACTGATGGACTTGCTGCGCGGCAAAAAAACACTGGTGCTGGGCCCGTCAGGCGCAGGCAAGAGCAGCCTGACCAATCTTCTGGTGCCCGGTGCGCGGGTGCTGACGGCGGAGATCTCGCAGGCCCTGAACTCGGGCAAGCACACCACCACGAGCACGACGCTGTACTGGGTGGATGAAGCCAGGACAACGGCGCTGATTGACTCGCCGGGCTTTCAGGAGTTTGGACTGCACCACGTCGACCCCATGCAACTGGCCAACTACATGCCCGACTTCAAGGCCCATGCGCAGGACTGCCGGTTTTACAACTGCACGCATTTGCATGAGCCGGGCTGCGGCGTTATTTCAGAGGTCAATTCAACCGCTAGCCCTAGCAGCATAAGCGCAAACCGCTATCGTTTGTATAGCGAGCTATTTGCCGAGCTGTCGCAGACGCGGTATTGAAGTTCAGGCGGAGGTAAGCCGCCCGAGGGCTGCAGCCAGTGCTGCGCATTCTGCAGGTGTTCCTATGCTGATGCGCAGGTACTGCTCGATTCGCGGCAGGCGGAAATGCCGCACCAGAATGCCGTTTTCGCGCAGGCCCCCTGCCAGCATCGCCGCATCGTGCTGCGGATGGCGTACAAAAAGAAAGTTAGCTGCAGAAGGCAGCACCTCAAAGCCCTGCTGCTGCAGCGTCAGCCTTAGCGCATCGCGGCTTTGCATCACGGCCTGGCGTGTTTGCTCGAAGTAGTCAATGTCTTCGTAGGCGGCCACCGCACCCGCCAGGGCAAGCCGATCAAGCGGATAGGAATTGAAGCTATTCTTCACGCGTTCCAGCGCCTCAATCAAGTGGCGCGATCCTGCAGCAAAACCAACCCGCAGGCCGGCAAGTGAACGCGATTTGGACAGAGTCTGCACCACCAGCAGATTCGGGTAGCGGTCGATCAGACCGACGGCGCTTTGACCCCCAAAATCGATGTACGCCTCATCCACCAGCACCACCTGCTGCGGCCGGCTTTTCAGCAGCTCCTCCACGGCGGCCAGAGGCAGAGCACTGCCCGTCGGCGCATTCGGATTGCAAATCACCACGCCGCCCGCTTCCCCGCTGCCCCTGTAGTCACTCACACGGATTTGCATCGCCTCGTCGAGCGGCACGACCCGGGCGGCAATCCCATACAGCCGACAATAGACTTGGTAAAAGCTGTAAGTGACGTCAGGCATCAGGAGCGGTTTGTCCTGCTGAAAAAAGGCGAAGAAGGCATGGGCCAGTACTTCGTCCGAGCCATTTCCCACGAACACCTGGTCGGCCGAGATGTTGTGATAACGGGCAATCGCCTGGCGCAGCAGGGTGGATTCGGGGTCAGGATATAGCTGCAACCCTTGTTGAGCCGCCGAGGTGATGGCCTGCACCACGCGGGGCGACGCCGGATACGGATTCTCGTTGGTGTTGAGCTTGATCAGATTGGCAATACGCGGCTGCTCTCCCGGCACATAAGGCACGAGATCATGAACCACAGGGCTCCAGAATGTTTTCCGGGCGCTCATATCAACCCAACAGCCGGGCTAAAGTCAGCAGTGCGAGCAACACCATCCAGAGCACCACGGAACGCCACACCAGGCCCACGACGCTGCGCAGGTGCGCCACCTCGGGTTCCCGGCCGGGGCTTGATTCGGTGATGGCAAGGTCTTCACCATCGAGTCCGCCCGCCTGGAACTCCTGCGGGATATCTGGGGAAAAGACCGCCTTGAGCGCTTCACCACCCAGGCGGACATTCACCGCTCCGGATGTTGCGGCAAGAATGACGCCATCGTTGCGGCTTGCCATGGCGGATGCCATATCGACGGGGAAGCGTTGGGTATAGTTGCGCCACGCATCTATGGCATCCTCAAAACTGCCCACCACCGCAAACCCCAGTGAGGTGACGCGCGAAGGCACAAAGTCAATCACTCCCCAGGCGCGGCTTGCCACTTCCTGCAGAGCCGGGCTGGCGCCTTCTCCGGGGGTGGCTCTTTTGGCCCAGTAACGCGAAACAAATTCGCTCATGCGATACAGCACGGCCCCTGCAGGGCCCAGACCCAGCGCGGCCAGCACCGAAAACCAGAGCAAGACCCCAAACACATGCCGATGGGCAGCCAGCACCGAATATTCAATCACGTGGCGGACGATTTCGCTGCGTGGCAGTTCACTCGCGTCGACCTGGCGCCACTGCGCGAGCAACTGACGTGCCGTGGCTTCGTCGCCGTCGTCCAGCGCGTCGCGTATGTCGGTGAAGTAATGGCTGAACTGGCGAAAACCCAGCGTGACATACAAGATGGCCACACTCCACGCAAATGCCAGCAAGACATTCACCCTCCAGAGCAGCCAATGAACCAGGAGCGTGACCAGCGTAGGAACCACGACGGCAAATGTCCAGGTGATCCATCCATGCTGAGGCTTGCCGGCGTCCAGGCTGCGATGAGCCCAACGAGCCCACGCCAAAAAACCGGCGTGAACCCAGTTGCCGCGAGCCAGTGGCCGGGCCTGTTCGAGAATGAGTGCAAACAAAACGGCAAAAAAGCTCATACCAAATCATAACGGCGTCTGGCACCCGTTCTGCGGCTTTGTTGCCTTCCACCCGGCAATGCTGTGCCTAGGCGCCTAGGCGCTGAGAAAACGATAGAAGTTGCGCAGCATGCCGGCGGTCGCACCCCAGATGTAGCGCTCCCTCGACTCGGAATTGACCGCCTCACCCATGGGATCGATGTAGGGCATGGAAAGCCACTGGCGTATCACACCGTCGAACTCCAGCTCGTGACGGCGATGATGGGCAGGGTTCATCAAAAACCGAAGCGGCACCTCAAAGACATCAGCCACTTCCCCGGGGTTGGGCTGCAGCCGAAAGCCGGGTTTTACCAAGGCCACAACAGGCGTGATGATGAAAGCCGTTCCGGTGACATAGGTTGGCAAGGTTCCCAGCACCTCCACAAAATCGCGCGGCAAGGCGATTTCCTCCTGCGCTTCACGCAAAGCGGTGTCCACTGCATCCTGGTCGGAGTCGTCGGTGCGGCCACCGGGGAAGGCAATCTGGCCCGAATGGGTGGACAGATTGGCGGATCGCTGGGTCAACAGCAGAGTCAACTCGTCCCGCATCACCAGAGGAAGAAGCACCGCCGCAAGCGCTGGCTGCCGGTCGGAAAACTTCTTTTCCACGCTGTGCTCAGGTGTCCATACAGGCGGATGCCTGAAGCGCTCGCGGATTGCCTGCGGCGTGAGGCGCTCCAGGGCGACACCTGCGAGATGGTCGTCCACCCCCAACACCGGAATAGTGCGGGGATCAAATTGGGGCAAGGGCTTGGTGTAGGTCATACAGGACACAAGCCTAACAGGCATAAAAAAAGCCGCTCGGAAGAGCGGCTTTTCGAGGGCTGGCTGGTTTTACTTAGCCTTGACGCCCAGTTTTTCCTTGATACGCGCAGATTTACCGCTGCGGCTACGCAGATAGTACAGCTTGGCACGACGCACATCGCCGCGGCGCTTCACTTCAATCTTCGCGATCAGCGGGCTGTACACCTGGAACGTACGCTCAACGCCTTCTCCATTGGAGATTTTGCGAACGATGAAGCTGGAATTGAGGCCGCGATTGCGCTTGGCAATCACAACACCTTCAAAAGCCTGCAAACGCTTGCGGGTACCTTCGACCACGTTCACGCTCACGATGACGGTGTCGCCAGGAGCATAAACAGGAATGGTTTTGTTCAAGCGGGCAATTTCTTCCTGCTCAAGGGTCTGGATCAGATTCATGATTTTTCCATCTAACTTTTTTCGTTCATTCACGCGCTACGCTAAAGACCGCAAATCCATGGATTATCCGAAAGAATAATCGGATGGTTGCAGTGGCCGCCAGAGGATCGAAAAGCCCTTGATTATAGCAAGTCAGGCGTCCTGATCCGGATTGTCAATCAGATCGGCCAGGAAACTCTCGTCACTTTCGCTCAAATGCCCGGCAATGCGCGCTTGCTGCACCAGCTCAGGTCGATTGCGCTGGGTCAAGGCCAGCCGCTCTTCGCGCCGCCAGCGCTCGATATGGGCGTGATTGCCAGACATCAGAATGGGCGGAACAGACTGGCCGCGCCAGACTTCCGGCCTAGTGTAGTGAGGGCAATCCAGCAGCCCATCAAGCGCGGGATTGAAACTATCCATCTGATGACTACCCTCGTCGTTCAACACGCCGGGCTGCAGCCGGGCCACAGCGTCCAGCAGCGCCATGGCGGCTATTTCACCGCCCGACAGCACGAAGTCGCCCAAGCTGATCTGGTGATCGACATAGGTCTCTATGAAGCGCTGATCCAGGCCTTCGTAACGGCCGCAAATCAGCACCGCGCCGCTGCTGCTGGCTGACCAGCGCTCCACGCCGGCATGGTCCAGCGTCTGGCCTGTGGGGGAAAAGAGGATATTGGGCGCATCCGGAGCACCGCAAGCGGCGCGATCGGCGCGCAGTTTTTCCAGACACAGCGTCAGCGGCTCGGCCATCATCACCATGCCGGGGCCACCACCAAATGGCCGGTCATCCACACGCCGGTAATTGCCTTCCGCAAAATCGCGGGGGTTCCAGAGCTTGACTTCGACCAGGCCTGATTCGTAGGCACGGCGCGTCACGCCGCTAGTCAGAAACGGCGAAAAAATCTCGGGGAACAGGGTAATGACGTCAAAACGCATGGAAAAGCTATTTTGCACGCTAACTACGAAAGGCCGAATACATCAGGGCAATGCGCCTTGAAGCTTCAAAGCTCAATAGTCGGGCTGCCAGTCAACGGTGATGCATTTGCCGGCAATATCGACGGCATCGACATAGGCCGAGACAAAAGGAATCATGCGCTCAGCCGTGGTGTTCGTGCCGTCTTCCAGGGTATTTGTGTATTCGACACACAGCACCGAGTGGGGACCGGTCGCCATCAGGTCGCGTACACAACCCAGGGCTACACCTTCGCGATTGACCACGTTCAGGCCGATCAGATCGACCCAGTAATATTCGTCTTTGGAAGCGGCAGGAAAACTGCTGCGCGACAGAAAAATGCGCGCGCCGCGCAGGGCTTCGGCGGCGTTACGGTCATCAAGACCGGTGAACTTGGCGACCACCGTGCCGGAATGGATTTTGGCCTCGTCCACCTTGAGTGAAACGGTGCCGGAAAATGCGGTGAAACCAGGTCGAAACTTGGCGTCAGGTACCTGGAAAAACCAGGTTTTGGTCGAAAAAAGTGCTTCCGGATCCGTGCTGTGCGGCAGGATTTTGACCCAGCCTTTGACACCCCACGCATCCAGAATACGCCCGACCTCAATTGCGTCGTCAGGAAGGGTTGACGAGGTCAAGCCCAGTGACGATTGAAGGCCAGGCAGCATCAGGGAATCCTGAAATCAGGCGGCAGCTACAGCTGGCGCGGCAGCAGTGGCGCCGCCCTGCTTGATCAGGCGCAGAACGGTTGGGGATGCCTGGGCACCAACACCGATCCAGTGGGTCAAACGGTCCTGCACAATGCGCAGGCCTTCTTCGCCACCTTTGGCAATCGGGTTGTAAAAACCGATGCGTTCGATGAAACGACCATCGCGGCGAACGCGTTTGTCAGCCACAACAATATTGAAGAACGGACGATGCTTGGAACCGCCGCGTGAAAGTCGGATGACGACCATAATTTATCCTTGGGTGGCGGGGTAAAAATACCCCAAATATTCCTGCAGCGCTTGAGACACACGACATGGCCACCCGGCCAGCGAAATGCTGCAAAGCCTGCGATTGTAACCCGAGGTCCGGGTATGCGCCACTTTCAGGGAAAATCGACTTCTCTGCCCTGCCCCATATCCAAAATCAACCACTCAGATCGTTACCCGACATGCCCCTCATACGCCCCAGCCGCGACGAAGATATTCCTGCCATTGCGGCGATTTACGCTCACCATGTGCTCCACGGTACGGGCAGCTTTGAAACCGAAGCGCCTGGCATCAGCGACATGGCTGCGCGCCGCGCCGACGTGCTCTCCAAAGGCCTTCCCTATCTGGTCGCGGAGCAGGACGGAAAGATTGTCGGTTTTGCCTACGGCAACTGGTTCAAGCCGCGCCCTGCTTACCGGTATTCGGTTGAAGACTCTATTTACCTCGCGCCCGATTTGCAGCACAAAGGTCTCGGACGCGCCTTGCTGGCTGAACTGCTGGCGCGTTGCGAGGCTGTTGGCATTCGTAAAGTCATGGCCATCGTGGGCGATTCAGCCAACGCCGGATCCATCGGCGTGCATCGGGCTCTGGGCTTCACTCAGGTCGGCACCATTGAGGCCTGCGGCTGGAAATTCGGCGCCTGGCGCGACATCGTCATTATGCAAAAGACCCTCGGGCCTGGCGGCATGCAGCCGCCGCTGGAATCGACAACCTCATAATCCTCCATATGAATGCAATCACCCCAAAAAACAAAACGACCGCCAGCTGGCTGGCCTTCATTGGCGGACAGCTCGGACTGCACCGCCTGTACCTGTTTGGCTGGAGGGACATGTGGGCCTGGGCTCATCCCATTGTGGCTGCGCTGGGATGGTATGGCGTCGAGCGCATTCGACTTCACGGCCAGGACGACCGCCTGGCCTGGGTATTGATTCCGCTGCTCGGTTTTACGCTGGCAGGAACCTCGCTGACCGCGATTTACTATGGCTTGATGTCGCCCGAAAAATGGAACGCACGCCACAATCCAGGCGTACCTGACGGCCAGGCCGACCAGACGAACTGGCTCACCATCGGCGCTATTGTGTTTGCCTTGCTGTTTGGCGCTATCTCACTGATGTCAAGCATTGCTTTCAGCTTCCAGCACTACTTTGAATACACAGGTGGAAGAGGGCAGAAAAATCAGCCAGTAATGGCTGTCGCTCCCGCGCTTTTGACAGGGTGAAGTCCCCCGAAGCAAGCTGAAATTGCCCGGTGCGGCCTTTCCCTGGCGTCGATGGCGCATGCGTCCATGCTTGCGTATGGCGCTCCAGTCCCGGAGGGGCATACTCCCCACGGGACGCCCGGAGCAAAACCGGGCCTTGCGCTCAGACCGTCGCCTAAAAAATCTGCAGACTGAGCCAGTAAGCCACCGCAGCCACAAACGCAGAGGCGGGAATCGTGAGAATCCAGGCCCAGACGATGTTGCCTGCAACGCCCCATCGGACGGCAGAAGCCCGCTGCGTGGCGCCGACACCCACAATGGCGCCCGTGATGGTGTGGGTCGTTGACACCGGAATGCCCAGCGCCGTGGCAAGAAACAGCGTCAACGCGCCGCCGGTTTCAGCACAGAAGCCGCCCACCGGCTTGAGCTTGGTGATTTTCTGACCCATGGTTTTGACGATGCGCCAGCCGCCAAACATGGTGCCGGCGGCGATCGCCGTATAGCAGGTCACAATCGTCCAGGTGGGGGGTAAAGCGTCGCTGGCCGACGTATAGCCGGTGGCAATCAGCAGCATCCAGATAATGCCTATGGTCTTCTGGGCATCGTTGCCACCGTGGCCCAGACTGTAGGCGCCTGCAGACACGAGTTGCAGCCGGCGAAACCAGCGGTCCACTTTAGAAGGCGTGGCGCGGCGACAAACCCAGGACACCAGGATCATCATCAGGGAGCCGAGCAGGAAACCCAGCACGGGCGAAACGAAAATGAAGGCCACGGTTTTCCAGATGCCGCCCCCTATCAGCGAACCCGCGCCGGCTTTGGCAATCACCGCACCCACAATGCCGCCGATCAGGGCATGCGATGAACTGCTGGGAATGCCGTAAATCCAGGTCACCAGATTCCAGGCAATAGCCCCCATCAACGCGCCAAATACGACATGCGTATCAACCACGCCAGGCTGGACAATACCCTTACCCACAGTGGCGGCCACACTGAGGTGGAAGATAAAAAGGGCCAGCAGGTTAAAAGCGGCGGCAAACACCACGGCCTGCCCGGGTTTGAGAACGCCGGTTGACACCACGGTGGCAATTGAATTGGCGGCATCATGAAAGCCATTCATGAAGTCAAAAGCAATGGCCATGATGACCAGCAGGACTACAACCCAGAGGGCAGTCTGTACAGTTTGCATGAGAAAGACTTGTTAAAGGCCGATGATCACGAGTTTTCGAGGACGATGCCCTCGATCAGATTGGCCACGTCCTCGCACTTGTCGGTGATGGTCTCCAGCAGTT
Organism: uncultured beta proteobacterium; assembly: GCA_963793855.1. Lineage (GTDB taxonomy): Bacteria > Pseudomonadota > Gammaproteobacteria > Burkholderiales > Burkholderiaceae_C > Polaromonas. The sequence continues at coordinate 1,674,653 of CAWCBL010000004.1, read as the reverse complement.
CGTAAACTGCCTTGAGCTTGATGAGCTCCCGCACATCGGGCTCTTCGCGAAAAAGGCGGCTCATGGCTGAACGCATGACGCGGTCGGCGTCGGACTCAAGCTTGTCAATCTCTTCGCAGGTCTTTAGCGTTGCTTCGGCCGTTGCGGCATCGCGGACTTTTCCGATCAGCGCCACAGCATCCTTGAGCCGCTCGCAACATTTGACGCTCAAATCGGTCAAGCGCACGATGTCGTCCGTCATATGACGCACGTCGTATAGCGCCATGGTTTCGGCAGAATCCTGGATCAGGTCAGCCACATCGTCCATGTTGTTGATGAGTTGGTGGATTTGATCGCGGTCAATCGGGGTGATGAAGGTCTTATGCAAAGCACGGTTGACCTCCTGGGTGATGCGGTCGGCAGCGCGCTCGGCATTGTCGACTTCCCTGTTATAGGCTTCGCGCTTTTCCACGTCGCTGTAGTTGGCTACCATCTTCGAGAAGGCGTGAGCTGCCTCCACAATGCGGTCGGCATGCTGGTTGAACATCTCGAAAAAATTGCCTTCGCGCGGCAGCAACTTGCTGAAAAGCATGTTGAATCCTCAGAAATTAGGTCAGAAATATGACGTTTTTATAACTGCGGGAAGTTTAACCGCGATGACTTTGCCCTCCGCCGAGGGGGACAGGGCAGCAGGCGAAGCGACAAGCGGGGGGTACTATTTCAGGCGCTGCGAAAAATGAAATACACCGCGCCCACCATGCACAGGGCTGCCCACAGGTAGTCCAGCTTGAGCGGTTCGTGCAGATAAAACACGGCAAAAGGGACAAAAACGCTCAGCGTGATGACTTCCTGCATGATCTTGAGTTGCCCGACGCTGAACTGGGTAAAGCCGATCCGGTTGCCCGGCACCTGAAACATGTATTCAAACAGGGCAATGCCCCAGCTGACTAGGGCGGCGATGTACCAGGGCGAGGTCGCCAGGTTCTTCAGATGCCCATACCAGGCAAAGGTCATGAATACGTTGGACAGCAAAAGCAGGCCAATCGTCTGGGCCGACACGGGAAGGGATTGCAAAAATTGCATCAGAGTGTTCTCCGCTTGTTCATGTCGCTTGCCCCACCAGCAGCAGCACAAGTGTCAGGCTCAACAAAGCCAGCGCGGTGGACACAACCACGCTGGCGGTAATGAGTTCCTCGGCGACCTTGTAGCGCTGGGAAAACAGAAATACATTGGCACCAATCGGCAAGGAAGATGCCACCACCATCACTGTCATGGGCAGGCCGCTCACGCCCAGCAGACGGCACAAACCGAACACCAGCAACGGATGCAGCAGGTTCTTGACGCCTGCCAGCGCCAGCGCCTGGCGCCAATGCTTGCCGACCGGCGTATAGGCCAGCGTGACGCCGACCAGGACCAGCGCCAGCGGGCCAAAGGCAGTGGCCAGCAATTCCAGCGGCTTGTCGATGGCCTCAGGAATCACCCAGCCGGTTTGCGCAAACAGCAGGCCTGCCATGATGGGCAGCGGCACCGGATGCAGCAAGGCGTTTTTGACCGCCATCAGCACGGTGGCGACCGGGTGACGCGGCGCGTCCGCAAGCCCCTCAGCGTCGCCGCGCTTTTGCTCGTGGGCTACGGCCAGCTCCAGCACCACAGTGGCGCTGGTCAGCAGCACCAACGAATGGACAGACACCAGCGTCAGCAGGGTGACCAGTCCGGCAGGACCGTACATCAGGCCAATCAGCGCGATGCCAATCATCACCGTGTTGGAAAATGTGGTGGCCAGCGCCAGCACCGCCGCGCGGCGGTTAAAACCCTGAACCATCAAGGTGCCGCCAAACAAAATGATGACGGCCAGGAAATAGGCTGCTACCGGTTTGAAATCGAGCTGCTCGATATGCACGCTGCTCATGGTGCGAAACAGCAGGGCCGGCGTAAGCATCAGGAAAACCAGGTTTGACAGGTCTTTAATGGCCACAGCCCTTATCCATCCTATGCGACCAGCTATAAAACCTGTAGCAATCAGCAAGACAACCGGAAACAGGGAGACAAAAACAAGCTGATTCATCGGGCAATCTTAGCCTGCGCTTTCTTCGCTCTTGACCTTGTCGGCCGGAGGTTCTGAACTTAAAAATCCGGCAGCAAACGCACCTTCAGGCGGACCGGAGCGAGGCTGGATTTGCCGAAGCCGGACGGGCTACCCAGCAGCAAGGAGCCCCGGGGGACATCCACATCCGGGTAGCTGGGCTAGCGGCAAGCGAGTTGCCGGGTGCCAATCACGACGCGACTTCGGGTGGGCTGACGGCGCAGTCGGCACAGACACCACGCACCGCAAAGTCCATGCTCAGACCCTGGTAGCCCAACGCTTTGAGAGCCTCAAGCGCCGACTGGGCGGCGCGCTCAAGATCGTCAGCATTGGCCATAAGGGCACCGGCCAGCGGACTGTCGCGGTGGCAGCTCTGGCATTCAAAGTGCGGCATGGCATGCACGCTGGCCGGCATGGCCTGGTAGCGGCGTACCCGACTGGCATCAACCCGGCACAGCAGCAGCCCGACTTGCGTGAGGCGATCAATCAGGCGGTAGAGCGTGACGCGGTCCAGCGCCGACGGACCCTCGCCGCTCAGCGCCATCTGCAACTGCGCGTGCGTGTAGCTGGTGTCCGGATGCGCCAGCAGCCAGCCCAGCACCAGGCGTGCTGCCGCTGTACGCCGCAGACCGTGGGCAGTCAACAGCGCATCAATGGGGTGGATGGCGGCGGGGTCGGAAGCCTTGAAAGATGGCATGGCTTTACCTTAACTAATGCAATTAAGTTGCATATACAATATAACGCAATCAGGTTGCATTATTACCGCAACTGCAGTCTTGAGCCCCTTCTTTCTGGAAAAAACATGCCACCGGACCATCCAATCTCAGCTCGTAACCTCCGGCCACGCCTGTCCAGTGCGCTCGCATGGCCGGCTTGGCTACGGGTGCTGGCGGTATTGCCTGCCGTGGCCCTCCTCTGGCTGGCGGTCACTTGGGCCCAGCTGGGTGTGGCCCTGTGGTGAGCGCCAGCCCCGCAGTGGTTACGCTGCACAACCTCACAGTGAGCTACCGCCAGCACCCCGCACTGCACCATATCAGCGGCAGCTTTGCGCCCGGCTCGCTCACCGCCGTGGTGGGGCCCAACGGCTCCGGCAAGAGCACACTGCTCAAAAGCATCATGGGCCTGCTGCCCATAGAAGGCGGCCGCTCGGGTGGCGCGCTGACAGTACGGCCGCCACGCGAGCGCATTGCCTACCTGCCGCAGATCTCGGAAATCGACCGCAGCTTTCCCATTGACGTGCGCGACTGCGTGCTGCTGGGCTGCTGGGGTGCCACCAGGGCATGGGGCGCCGTCACCCGCGCCATGCTCGGCAAAGTGGGTGCCGCTCTGCAAGCCGTGGGACTGGGAGGCTTTGAGCGCCGCAGCATCGGCAGCTTGTCCAGCGGACAGCTGCAACGGGTGATGTTTGCCCGCATGCTGGTGCAGGACGCCGAGCTGATCTTGCTGGACGAGCCTTTCAACGCGATCGATGCAAAAACCACCGCCGCCCTGCTGTTGCTGGTGCAACAGTGGCACCAGCAGCAGCGCACCGTGATTGCCGTGCTGCACGACGATGCACTGGTGCGCCAGCAGTTCCCCTCCACCTTGCTGCTGGCCCGCGAACTGGTCGTTTGGGGGGCTACCAGCGAGGTGCTGACCGAGGCTAATTTGCATCGCGCCCGTGCCATGGCCGAGGCCTGGGACGAAGCCGCCGGGCTGTGCGACATCGACGCGCAGAATGCGGCTGCATGATGGCCCTCGCCTCCTGGCTGTGGGACACGGCCTTCGCCCCATTTTCCGAATTTGCTTTCATGCGCCGCGCTCTGGTGGCCACGCTGGCGCTGTCGCTCAGCGCCGCGCCCTTGGGCGTCTTTTTAACGCTGCGGCGCATGAGCCTGCTGGGCGACGCGCTCAGCCACGCCGTGCTGCCTGGCGTGGCAATTGGCTTCATGCTGAGCGGCTTGTCGCTCACCGCCATGGCCACAGGCGGTGTGGCTGCGGGCATGCTGGTGGCTGCTGTGGCCGGGCTGGTCACGCGCTTCACCAAACTCAAGGAAGACGCCAGCCTGGCCGCAATTTACCTGGTGGCGCTGGCACTGGGCGTCACGCTGATCTCAGGCCACGGCACCCAGCTGGACCTGCTGCACATCCTGTTTGGCAGCGCGCTCGGCGTGGACACGCAAGGATTGCTGATGGTCGCCGGCGTGGCCAGCGTCAGCGTGCTGCTGCTGGCCGCCATGTACCGCGGCTTGGTGCTGGAGAGCTTTGACCCTGTGTTTCTGGGCGCGCCCGGGCGGCACGGCTGGCTGTGGCAGCAGGGCTTTTTGATGCTGGTTGTCATCAACCTCGTGGCGGGCTTCCAGACCCTGGGCACGTTGATGGCCGTAGGGCTGATGATGCTGCCCGCCGTATCCAGCCGGCTGTGGCACGACACGCTGCCGGCGCAACTGCTGAATGCCAGCGTGCAGGCCATGCTGGCGAGTGTGGCGGGGCTGCTCCTGTCCTACCACCTGGACACGCCGTCAGGCCCCACCATCATTGGTTGCGCGGGTGCGCTGTACTTCGTGTCCTTGCTCCTCGCGCCCGGTGGCTGGCTGCCACGCGTGTGGGCCACGAAGCACCGGGTAGCTTGACCGCACCTGGTTTTCCCCCATCCCCTTCTCCTCTCTTAAGGCTCAACCCATGAAACGTGTATTTCGCATCCTTCTGGCGGCGGGCATTGCCAGCGCATCCCTGCTGTCTGGCGCCAGCTTTGCCGCCGACAAACTGCCGGCCCTACCCGTCACAGCCAGCTTCAGCATTCTGGGCGATCTGGTGCGGGTCGTGGGAGGCGAGCGTGTCAGCGTCACCACGCTGGTGGGCCCTGACGAAGACGCCCATGTGTTTGAGCCTAAACCGGGGGATGCCAAGGCCATTGTGCGAAGCCAGCTGCTGGTGACCAACGGCCTGGGCTTTGAGCCCTGGGCACAAAAGTTGGCCAAATCCGCCGGCTACAAAGGCGAGACGGTGGTGGCCTCCAAAGGGGTGAAGCTCCGCGCCATGGTCGAGGAAAAAGGCCACGACGACAAAGGCCATCACCATGATGAGACGGATCCCCACGCCTGGCAAAACCCCAACAACGTCGTTCTCTATGTACGCAACATCTCCGCAGCCCTGAGCAGGATAGACCCCGCGGGCGCGGCTACCTACCAGGCAAACACCGATGCCTATGTAAAAGAGTTGCAGGCAGTGGACGCCTGGGCCAAAGCGCAATTCGCGTCCATTCCGGCAGATAAACGCAAGGTCATCACCTCGCACGACGCGTTTGGCTACTTTGCAGCGCAGTACCAGATCAAATTCCTGGCACCTCAGGGCGTGTCCACCGATGCAGAACCCAGCGCGAAGCAAGTGGCGCAACTGATCCGCCAGATCCAGCGCGAAAAGATCAAGGCCGTGTTCGTGGAAAACATGAGCAGTCCCAAGCTGCTGGCACAACTGGGCAAGGACGCCGGTGTGACGATGGGGCCTGCACTGTATGTGGACGCCCTGTCCGCAATGGGTGGCCCTGCCAACAGCTACCTCAGGCTGATGCACCACAACGTGATGCAGCTGACGCTGGGGATGGGAGGCAACTGATGTCGACAAACAAAATTGAGCGAAAGGCTACTCGCGCTGGCGATATCTCAAGGCTTGAGTGACACTCGCAAATTGCTACTAACTTCATAGCATATCCTGCATTGGATTTACCCCCGAATTAGCACCTGATAGCCAATGAACTTTAAAGGCGGCACCCCGGCAGCCTGCAATATGCGCTCGGCAGCGGCTGGCACAAGCAAGCTGTTTGCGCCATGTCAAGTCAGACAGTGCAGCCATGACTACAGTTAAGCAGCATGCTGGCGGTGAACAACCCATCGATGCCAGCTGGAGGTTGGGCCGTCCATGAAATAAAGGAGTCACGCTGGAGTCCTGCCCCCTTCACGCAGACTGATGGAATTTCTGCCGCTCGGAAGTTCCGGAATGTAGAAGGATTCAAGCCGAACGATTACACCAAGGAGTACCCGCATGCCTACCCGCCTGAAAGACTTTGCAACTGCCACGGTCGCTGTGGCAGAGCCCGAAACCTCAGCACTGGATGCGGCCAGGTTGATGCGAAAGCACCACGTTGGCGCACTTATCGTTGTGGATGCGCTGGAAAAGTCCCGACCAGTGGGCATAGTGACCGACCGGGACCTGGTGCTGGCGCTGATGGCCGAGGGGCTGGACCCGAATGTGTTTACGGCTGGAGACATCATGTCGGTTGAGCTGGTCATCGCGAGTCCCGAAATGGATGCCATGGACGCAGTGCAACTGATGCGCACAAACCGTCTTCGCCGACTCGTGATCGCAGATGACGCAGGCCGGCTGGTGGGCATAGTCACCATGGAGGACATCCTTGAGCTGCTGACGCGAGAGCTGGCGGATCTGGCTGCGGGTGTCATCGCAGCCAGAGACCGGGAGTTCGAGCAGCGCGCCTGATGAGACCGGAGCGGCGGGCTCCGTAACGGTAACGCGGTTCCTGATACTGAGCCCGCGTACCGTGTCCCCGTTGAGCCATGCCGGAAGGTGAAGGATAAAAATACGGGAAGCGCTGTATAAACCAGGTCACCATGAGTCAAAAAATCGCCACCACGCTCCCGCCCTCCCAGCAACGCCCCCTCCAACTCCGCTCCTTGAGCTATCACGGCTTGGCCCCCGGCCCGCGCTTGCTGATCCTGGGCGCCGTACATGGCAACGAAGTCTGCGGCACGCTCGCCATCACGCAACTCCTTGAAGAAATTGACAGCGGCGCCCTCGCTCTTGAGCGTGGCACGGTCACCTTTGTGCCCGTCACCAACCCGCTGGCCTACCAGCTCAGGCAGCGCACCGGCGAGCGCAACCTCAACCGGAATATGGCGCCCAGCGCGATTCCGCAGGATTTTGAGGACCGCATTGCCAATGTACTGTGCCCCTTGCTCGACTCGCACGACGCGCTGCTGGACCTGCACTCCTTTCACACCGGCGGCGCGCCCTTTGTAATGATCGGCCCGCAGAACAATCAGGGCGAGCTCGAACCCTTCGCACGGGCTGCGGAAGAAATGCAGCTGGCCCTGAATACCGGACCGCACCGTATCCTGGAAGGCTGGCTGGACACCTACGCGCGCGGCGTGCAACGGCGCGCCACGGCCACCGCTGTAGAAGGCGCCAGTCGCACCCAAAGTCTGGTCACCGACCCCAACTACGGCGTGGGAACGACCGAATACATGCGCTCACGCGGCGGCTATGCGGTGACGCTGGAGTGCGGCCAGCACGACGACCCGCAGGCGGTGCAGGTGGCCCGTCATGCGATTTTGCAGACGCTGGCGCTGCTCGGCATCTGCTCTCTGGCGCGGGCACCGGTGCAGGCGGACAGGGAAATACTGCGATTGGTCGACGTGACGGACCGGGAGCATGCGGGCGACAGATTAAGCCGCGAATGGCGCAGCTTTGATGCGGTGAAAGCTGGCGAAGTGATTGGCGTGCGACACAGCGGCCAGGAGGTTAAAGCTCCAGCCGACGGGTTTGTCGTATTTCCCAACCCGGGCGCCGAAGTGGCGCAGGAATGGTTTTATTTCGCCCAGCGACGGGCCGGATAATTCGGTCTATTCGTAGCGTTTCCCGGTCGCCATCAATTCCCCTGTGCCGATGACTTCGTTGAGGCCGTCGAAGTCCAGCATCTGTTTCTGCCACGGCGCGGTGGTCTGCTGCTGGTGCAGGCTTGCGTAATAGCCCTGCAGCGTGTGCGTCACGGCGCGCACTGTGCCGCCCGGAAAGATGACGATGCGAAAGCCGCGCGCGCCGAGTTCGGCGGCGCTTTGGACCGGGGTCTTGCCGCCTTCGACCATGTTCGCGAGCATGGGGATGCGCTGGGCAAAACGCGCGCAGGCCACGTCCATCTGCTCGGGCGTGCGCAGGGCCTCGATGAAAAGCGCGTCAACGCCGCATTCGAAATAACGCTCGGCGCGTTCGAGCGCGGCGTCCATACCTTCCACTGCAATCGCGTCGGTCCGCGCCAGGATCAGCGTGTCGGGGCTGCTGCGCGCATCCAACGCGGCCTTGAGCTTGCCGACCATCTCCTGCACCGGCACGACAGTTTTGCCGTCGAGGTGGCCGCAGCGTTTGGGAAAGGTCTGGTCTTCGAGCTGGATCATGGCCGCGCCGGCGCGCTCAAACCCCTTGACGGTGCGCATGACATTGAGCGCGTTGCCAAAACCGGTGTCAGCGTCGACGATGACCGGAAGGCTGACCCGCTCGGTGATTCGGGCCAGCGTGTCGGCCACTTCGGTAAAAGTTGTGAGCCCCACGTCGGAGCGGCCCAGCCGGGTGTAGGCAATCGATGCACCCGACAAATACAGCGCCTCGAAGCCGGCCTGCTCGGCCACCAGGGCGCTCAGCGCGTCGTAGACACCGGGGGCCAGCACGGCCCGGTCTTGCGCCAGGCGCTGCTTCAATGATGACGACGAGGGTGGGTTCATGGCGTGGTCTCCAGTAGTGTGGCCGCGCTGCGCGCAGCGATGTAGCCGCCCGCAATAGCGCTGAGCAGGCCGTTGCCCGACAGGTAGCCCCAGACGGCATTGCCCGAGACACCTCGCGCGGCACCGCCCGCAGCCAGAAAATTGGGGAAGGGGCTGGCGTCTTCATGCAGCACACGGCAATGCTCGTCGATGTCGAGTCCGCCCTGGGTGTGAAACAGCGCGCCCGTTACCTTGACGGCATAAAAAGGCGCTTGCAGCGCGCGCTTGAATACCCGCCCGTCGGGCGCCACGGCACCGGGCGACATGGCCCCCAGCGTGGCCCGCAAGGCGCCGGCATCGCAGCCGATCAGCGCGGCCAGCGCCGCCTCGTCTTCGCAGCGCTTGAGGGCGCCGGCGGCCTCCGCCTCGCAGAAATCGGGGAAGCCATGCGCGAAGCTCAGCAAGGCCTCGTCAAACAGATTCCAGGCCACGCTGCCGGGCTGCGCCAGCACCTGCACAGCGGCTTCGGAGTAGCCGAGGGTTTCGTTGTGAAAGCGCCGGCCCAGCGCATTGATCTGCACGGCGCCCTCCATCATCAGCGCCCACGACACCAGCGCGCCCTGCGGCACGGCCCAGGAGCCATGACCCTGGTAGCCGCCCAAGTCGGCCAGGCGTGCGCCCAGGGCGCGCCCCCAGGCAATGGAGCTCCCATCGTTGCCGCTGTGGCCGGCAAAGGTGGCGTCCTTCATCTCGGGCAACAGCTGCTGCACCATGGCGGCATTGCCGCCAAAGCCGTTGCAGGCCAGGATCAGCACGTCGCAGGCCAGCTGCTCCAGCGTGCCGTCGGGTCGCTCGCAAGCGACACCTATCACCTCATCGCGAGCGTTGAGCCAGAGCTCGCGCACCAGGGCACGGGTCACGATGGGCACGTCGGCTGCCGCGGCGGCCTGCTGCAGGCGGGCCATCAGGCCGGCGCCGGTCTTTTCGGGCACGGCGTGCATGCGGTGTCGGCTGTGGCCGGGGTAGAGGAAATCGTCGAGCACCACAAAGTCCAGCCCATGCATGGATTGCAATGCGTCGATTGCCGGGCCGATGGCCTCGGCGAAGGCAGTGGCCAGGTGCGGGGCCGCCGTCCCATGGGCCTTGGCCTGGATGTCGGCCGCAAAGCGCTGCGGGCTGTCTTCTATCCCCAGCGCCTGTTGCACGCGCGTGCCGGGAGCGGGAATAAAGCCCGAGGACAGCGCGGTCGAGCCGCTGGGCAACGCGTCGCGCTCCAGTACTACGCAATCGACGCCCGCATCGCACAGCATCAGTGCCGCCGTCAGGCCGCAGGCACCGGCTCCCACAATCGCGACCGGCACATGGGCCGGGGCTTCCATGCGCTCGGCGCGTCGGATGACTGGCAATGTCATGTCAGTACCGCCCGGCCGCCCGAAGGAACTGACGCGCCCCTTCGGGGGGGGGCAGCGAGCTACACGGAGTGAGAGAGCGTGGGGGCAATTTCATGTCAGGGACTGGATGAACTCTTCGCAGCGCATCACATGCGCCAGCGTGCCCATGTCGGCCAGCGAGGTCGCATGGACTTCAGGCTTGAAGGCCGCGCAACCGTCGCTCAGCACAATGGTGTGGTACTCGCGCATGTGGGCATCACGCACGGTGCTGGCCACGCCACCATTGGTGACGATGCCGCAGACGGCGACAGTGTCTATGCCCGCATGGCGTAGCACCCAGTCAAGCTGGGTGTTGAAAAACGCCGAGTACGCCACCTTGAAAACCGAGACATCGATCAGCGGCTGGAGTTCGGCCACATTGGCTTGGCCCGCGCTGCCCGGCGCGAAGTCGCCGCGGCGCAAAAACGGACGCAAGGCCAGCAGATGCGGCGAGATCATGGGCTCGCCCTGGGCGTCGGGCCAAAGCGTGAACTGGCTGGAAGCCACCAGGCCGCCGCCAGCCTTGAGCGCGCGCGCCACGCCGGCCACGCGGCCGGGCAGTTCACGTGCGCCTGCGCTGACGGCGCCGCCGCGCGCGTATGCGCCATCGGGCGACAGGAAATCGTTTTGCAGATCAACAATGATCAGCGCGACTTTGGATGTGGAACTGTTCATGATGGATTCACCAGAAGGTTGCCAAATACATCGACCGTGGCGTGAAAGCCAGGTTCCAGCCAGACCGTGGTATCGGGCTGCTCCAGAATGGCCGGGCCATCGATGCGCGCACCGACCGGCAAATCAAGGCGCGGGTAGCGCACGGCGGCCCACCAGCGCCCAGCGTGGAAAACCTGCTGCTCGCCGTTTGACTCGGTGGAGCCGGCGCCCTTGGGGGCCAGCACCGCCAGATCGAACTTGGGCCGCACGCCAATGCGGGCGTAGCGCAGATTCATGACCCGGATGGCGATGCCATCCAGCACGCGGCCAAAGGCCGCCTGGTAAGCCGCCTCAAAAGCCGTTTGAATGACCTCCGCGCTGATCAGATCAGCCTGGGTCACTGGAAGCGACACCTGCACCGTGTGGGTCTGTCCAGCGTACAGCATGTCCAGCGCAATGACTTCCTGCACCTGCTCAAAGCGCACGCCCGCCGAATCGAGCCGCTGCTGGCACGCAGTTGACACGGTCGCGATGCGCTGGCGCAGATCGCCGATGTCCAGCTCGGCCAAGCCCTTGTTGAGGGTCTGTACCGCGTCGTGCCGCATGTCAGCCATCACGCAACCCAGGGCCGACGTGACGCCGGGGTAGCGCGGGACGATGCCCGTGGTCACGCCGACCTCGCGCATCATGGCGCACACGTGCAGCGCGCCACCGCCGCCGAATGGCATGTAGGCAAAGTTGCGCGGATCGTGCCCGCGCTCGATGGACACCACGCGGATCGCGCCGGCCATCTTGGCGTTGGCCACCGTCAGGATGGCTTCGGCTGCGGCCAGCACATCGAGGCCCAGAGGTTGGGCCACATGCAACTCAATCGCGGCGCGCGCCTTGTCGGCGTCCATGGCCGCGAGCAGGCCACCACCCAGCGGGCGGTCGGCGGCAATCCGGCCCAGCAGCACGTTCGCGTCGGTCACGGTGGGGCGTGTGTTGCCGCGGCCGTAGCAGGCCGGGCCCGGGTTGCTGCCGGCCGACTCGGGGCCGACCTGCAGCATGCCGCTGGCATCGACCGAAGCAATCGAGCCGCCGCCCGCGCCTATGGTCTCGATCTGGATCATGGGTGAGCGCACCACCATGCCGAACTCGATCGAGGTCTGCGCCGCCAGCGCCGCTTCGCCCTTGGCGACCAGCGACACGTCGAACGAGGTGCCGCCCATGTCGCCGGTGATGGCGTTGGGGAAACCGGCCGAGCGGGCAATCGCCGCGCAGGCGATCACGCCAGCCGCCGGGCCCGAGAGCGCGGTGCGCACCGGCACGTCGCAGGCGGTCTGGCGCGACATCACGCCGCCGTTGCTCTGCACGATCAGCAGCTCTCCGGCAAAACCCTGGCCCCGCAGGTCAGACTCCAGGCGCGTGAGGTAGCTGCCGACCACGGGCTGCAACGCCGCGTTCAACGTGGCAGTGGAGCAGCGTTCGAACTCGCGGATTTCCGGCAGGACCTCGCTGGCGGCGGTCACATGGGCATTGGGCCAAAGCTCGCGCACAGCGGCTGCGGCGGCACGTTCATTGGCCGGGTTGGCATAGGTGTTGATGAAGAAGACGCAGACCGCCTCGCAGCCCGCGGCCAGCAGGGCCTGTGCTTGCAAGCGGACCTGGTCCAGGTCGACCGGGGTGTGGATGCTGCCATCGGCCAGCACGCGTTCATCGACCTCCAGCCGCAGATCGCGCGGCACGATGGGCTCGAAGCTGCCGCGCAGCCCCCAGGTCTGCGGCCGGTCACGTCGGCGCATCTCCAGCACGTCACGAAAGCCGCGCGTGGTGATGATGCCGGTGCGTGCCACCTTGCGCTCCAGCAGGGCGTTGGTGCCCACCGTCGTGCCATGCACGATGGTGGCAATGCTGTCCGCCGAGTCGGCCACCCTCGCCACGCCGTTCATGAAGCCGCGCGCTTCCTCGCCGCGTGTTGAAGGCACCTTGACGATGCGCGCGCTGCCGCTGCCTTCGTCCAGTACAAACAAATCGGTGAAGGTCCCACCGACATCGACGCCGACGATCAGGCCGCCTGGAGTGCTCATACGCCCTCCTTCTTCGCGGCGCCTGCCGTCACGTAACCTAGCGCCAGATCGCGTTCACGCGAACTCTGCAAGCGATCCGCAGGTGCGCCGTAACCGCCGCCACCCGGCGTCTGCAAGCGTACCCGTTCGCCTTTTTTCAGCTTGATGCCGACCATCTTGGAGACCATCGGGGGTGTTTTCCATTCATTGTTGTTCTCGTAGCTGAAGACATTGACCGCAGCCTCGCCGCCGCCCGCGATCCCTTTGGGCGCGGATTTGCCGCGCTCGCCGAAGATGAAGACCTCGGCGTCCTGCTCCAGCAGTTCAATTTCGTAGTTCGCGCCCAGGCCGCCGCGGTACTGGCCGTCGCCGCCGGAGTCGGCGCGCAGCGACCACTCGGTGAAGCGCACCGGGTAGGCCGCCTCCAGAATTTCCAGTGGCGGAATCGTCGCCGTGGAAATAGGCGCATTACCGTGGCTCAAGCCGTCGCCGGCCGAGTGGGCGCCGTGCCCGCCGCCGAAGAAGCTGAACATCACCCAGCGCTGGCCCTTGCGGGCAGCGTCCGTGCGGTGCCCGGCAATCGACAGCGCGTTGATGGTGCCGTAGGCCTGGGCCACGGCGCGTGTCGGGTCCGCCTGCGCCGCCGCGCTGAAGATCACGTCGATCATGCGCAAAATGGTTTCGGTGTAGCCGCCCACCGGCCGGGGCCGCGCCGCACTGATGACCAGTCCGTCGGGTAGCACGAAGTCGACCGCGTCGAGAACGCCGGCATTGGCCGGCACGTCGGGGAACAGGTGCTTGAGCGCCACATAGCAGGCGGCAATCGCCGTGGCGCGCGAGATGTTGACCGGCCCGGCGCACTGCGGCGAAGTGCGCGAGAAATCGAGCGTCATGCGCTCGCCCTGCACCGTCATGTCCAGCGCAATGGTCAGCGGTTCGTCCCTGACGCCGTCATTGTCCAGAATATCGCTGAACGAGTAGCGGCCATCGGGAAGCATGGCAATGTGCGAGCGCATCAGCTTGAGCGCACGCGCGCGCAACTCGCCCATGGCCTGCAGCACCACCGCGTCGCCGTATTCGTCGAGCAGGCCATGCAGGCGGCGTACGCCCAGCTCAAGTGCGGCCAGCTGGCCATTGAGATCGCCCCACAGACTGTCTGGAAGGCGGGTATTGGCCTGGAGGATGGCCAGCACATCAGCGTCCAGAACGCCAGCGCGGACGATGCGCACCGGCGGAATCTGCACAGCTTCCTGCCAGCACTCGGTGGCTGCCGGGTTGTAGTTTCCCGGCACCGCGCCGCCGACGTCGTGCCAGTGCGCGGCCGATGCCAGGTAACAAAACAGCTTGCCGTCGCGAAAAAAAGGCCGCACCAGCTTGAAGTCGTTGGCATGGGTGCCGCCCTCGTAAGGGTCGTTGAACAGCCAGGTGTCGCCGTCAGCCATGCCCGCATGCGGGTCGGAAGCCGCGCTGCGCTCACGCGCCACCTTCGCCGCCGCACGCACCGCAAACGCCATGGCCCCGACAAACACCGGCAGGCCCGATTTACCCTGCACCAGCGTATCGCCGGATTTGGCGTCATACAGGCCATGGCAGGCGTCGTGCGCTTCGGCAATGATGGGATTGAACGCGCTGCGGTATAGCGTGGCGTCCATCTCGTCGGCAATCTGTTCAAGGCGCCCTTTAAGGACGGCCAGCGTGACGGGGTCCATCGTCAGCCCCGTGGAAATATCAGACATGTTCAGGCTCCTTGCCAAATCGGATTCGCAATTGATTCATCAGTCCGCCGCTGCGCACCATGTCCAGCAGAAAGTCGGGGATGGGCTCGCAGGCCAGGCGCTGGCCCGCAGCTGTAATCACAACGAGATTTTTTGTATCGAGTGCGACCTGCTCCGCCTCCTGCAGGGCATCCGCCTCGGGGCAGGTCAGCAGCAGCAGGCCGACATTGAAGGCATTGCGGAAATACAGGCCGCTGAATGAAGGGGCGATCACCGCCGCCACACCGAGTTTGACCAGCACGGCGGCCGCCTGCTCACGCGACGAACCGATGCCGAAGTTGGACCCGGCCACGATCACGTCGCCTGGCCGCACCTGGCTGGCGAATTCAGGACGCACGGATTCGAGGCAGTAGGTGGCGATCCTGTCGATGCCGTGTTTCATGGCGTGACCGGGCGCCAGCACATCGGTATCGATGTCGGCACCAAGCTTCCAGACGCGATGGGATGTCATAGTTTCAGTCACGCCAGCACCTCACGCGGATCGGTGATCACGCCGCGCAGGGCCGATGCGGCGACGGTGTAGGGCGAGGCCAGGTAGACCTGCGCCGTGGCCGAGCCCATGCGGCCCTTGAAGTTGCGCGCCGTGCTGGAAATCACGGTGGTGTTGTCGCCCATGGTCTCACCATAACCGGCACAGGCACCGCAGGCCGTGGGGAAAAGCTCGGCGCCGGCATCAAGCAAGACCTGCAGCACGCCCTCCTGCCGGGCGGCGTTCTGGTCTTTCTGGCTGGCCGGCGCCACCATCAGGCGCACACCGGGCGCCACGCGGTGACCGCGCAGCACCTCGGCGGCCGCGCGCAGGTCATCGAGCTTGGCACCGGTGCAGGCGCCGATATAGGCCACGTCCACCGGTATGCCGCTGTAGCGGGCCACCACATCGGCATTGGCCGGGCTGTGGGGCGCCGCCACAAACGGCGACAGTGCGCTGGCGTCAAATTCGTGACGTGTCATGGCCGCGCCTTCGTCGGAATGCCAGTGGCCCAGGTCGCTGATGTCGCTCATCGGCGCACCGGCGGCCTGCAACCATGCGGCCGTGACCTCATCGGGCGCGATCAGACCCACCTGCGCACCGAGCTCGGCGCTCATGTTGGACAGCGTCATGCGCTCCTGCATCGATAAGGCCTTCACCGCGGGGCCGGTAAATTCCACCGCCTGGTACTGTCCGCCGTTCATGCCGAAGCGGCCCACCATGTGCAGCATCATGTCCTTGGCGGTCACGCCTTTGTGCAGGCGGCCGCTCCAGTGCATCTGCAGGGTATGCGGCACCCGCAGCCAGATTTCGCCGGTCACCACCACACCGAGCATCTCGGTGCTGCCGATGCCGAACATATAGGCACCAAACGCTCCGCCGGTGGGCGAATGCGAATCGCCGCCGACACAGAACATGCCCGGGCGAATGTGCCCGTGCTGCGCCACCACCACATGGCAGATGCCCTGGCTGTCGTAAACATGGGGCAGGTCCTGCTCACGCGCCCAGTCGCGGGCAATGCGCACGATCTTGCGTGACTCGTCGTCGCGCTCGGGCACATAGTGGTCCATCACCAGCACCACGCGCGATTTGTCCCAGATCTGCGCGCCCAGTTCTTCGAGCATGGGCTTGAGCCGGCGCGGTCCGGACGAGTCGTGAAACATGGCCAGATCGACCTTGCAGTTCACAATATCGCCGGGCATGACCGACGCCTGGCCGGCGGCACGTGCGATCAGCTTTTGTGCAAGGGTCTGCATAGCAGGTTCTGATTTAGTCATTCCGGTCGGGCTCCCGAGAACTTCACCACCTTGGCCCAGCGCTGGATTTCACCCTGCACGAACTTCGAAAATTCTTCGGGCGAACTGCCGACCGCTACTGCCCCTTCTGCATCGAGCCGCCGGCGCACCTCGGGCGCCGCTATTGCCTGCCGGGCAGCATCGCTGATGCGCCTGACCAGGTCGGAGTTCATGCGCGCGGGGCCGAACAGGCCGAACCAGGCGCTCGATTCGTACCCGGGCAACACTTCCGCAATGGCGGGCACGTCTGGGAAGGCCGCCAGCCGCCTCGCGCTGGTCACGCCCAGCGCCTTGAGCTTGCCGGCTTTGATTTGCGCCTGCGCATTGCCAACCGCGGCGAACATCAATTCGACCTGGCCGGCAATCACGTCCTGAATGGCAGGCGCCGTACCCCGGTACGGGATATTGACAATATAAACACCAGACTGCATCTTGAACAAGTCGCCCGCCAGATGCAGGGAAGAGCCCACCGCCCCGATGGCAAAGTTGAGCTTGCCCGGTCTTGCCTTGGCCAACGCAATCAATTCACGCACGTCTTTCGCGGGCACCGAGGGGTTGGCCACCAGCACGGAGGGCGAGGTGGCCACGCAGGTCAGGGGCGTGAAGTCCCGGACCGGATCAAATGGCAGCGACGGATAGAGGGACGCATTGATGGCATGGCTGGTAAAGCTCATCAACAAGGTATTGCCATCGGGCGCCGACTTGGCCACGGCATCTGCCGCAATATTGCCACCGGCACCGGGCCGATTTTCAACAATCACGACTTTGCCCAACAAGCGCCCCAGCTCTACGGCCAGCGTGCGAGCCAGCGTGTCAGTGGAACCACCGGCCGGCGCACCGACCAGGATACGTATGGGCAGGACTTGCGCATGGGTCCCCGCAGCCAGCAGCGCGGCAGACGAGAGCAGGATGTCACGGCGTTTCATGATTCAAACCTCCATCAGCGATCAAAGACCCAGATAGGCCCGGCGCAGTTCATCGCTGCCGAGCAGATCAGCCGGCAGTCCCGAAAAACGGATGCTGCCGTTTTCAAGCACATAGGCCCGATCCGCGATTTCGAGCGACTGGCCCACGTTCTGCTCCACCAGCAACACCGCCAAGCCGCCTTCGCGCAACTGGCGGATCAAGCCGAACATCTCATCCACCAGCAAAGGCGACAGCCCCAACGAAGGTTCGTCGAGGATCAGGAGTCGGGGTTCGGCCATCAGGCCTCGGCCAATCGCCAGCATCTGCTGCTCGCCGCCACTCATCGTCCCGGCCAATTGCGGCAAGCGCTCCTTGAGGCGGGGAAAGATGGCAAACACTTTTTCGAGATTGTCGGCACGGCGCTCACGGGCGCGCGTGAATGATCCGAGCTCGAGGTTTTCCAGTACGGTGAGATTGGGAAATACCTTGCGCCCCTCCGGCACCTGGATCAGCCCGGCTTTCACCACCTCCCGGTAATGTGCACGGCTCAGATCCTGGCCGTCGAATAACACGCTGCCGGCCCAGGCAGGATAGATACCGCAGATCACGTTGTTCAGCGTGGACTTGCCAGCACCGTTGCTGCCCAACAGCGCCACGGTTTCGCCGGGCTGGACCGTCAAGTCCACGCCGCGCAGCACTTCCACCTGGCCGTAGCCGCCACGCAAGCCCCGGATCTCCAGCAGAGCGCTCATAAGGCAGCCCCCACGTTTGCCGCCAGTGCGGCCGCGCGCAGGCGCGCTGCCGTGCCGTGCCCGAGATACGCTTCCACTACCCGTTCGTCGGCGGTGACTTGCGCGGGCGTGCCCTGCGCAATCAGTTGGCCCTGCGCCAGCACCCACACATGCTGCGCCAGGTTCATGACTGCCTGCATCACATGCTCGATCATCAGTACGGTGACACCACTGTGCGCGATGCCCCGCACCACGGGAATCATCTCGGCAATCTCCTGTGGATTCAGACCGGCCAGCACCTCGTCGAGTAGCAGCAGCCGGGGTCGCGTTGCCAGGGCGCGCGCCAGCTCCAATCGCTTTCGGCCTGCCACCGTCAGATCGGACGCCGGCTTGTCGAGTTGCGCCAACAGGCCCACACGAGAGGCCACCTCTTCAGCCTGATTCAAGGCGCTGCGCCGGTCTTGCACGTGCAGATGCGCGCCCACAGCAATGTTCTCACGCACGGTCTGCGTCGCGAAGGGCTGGACAATCTGGAAGGTGCGTGTCATACCAATGCGTGCGTTAAGGTGCGGGGCGCAGCCCGTGATGTCGTGGCCATCAAACAGCACGATTCCGCTGTCGGGTTTCAAAAAGCCGGACATCAGTGCAAACAGCGTGGTTTTGCCCGCACCATTGGGCCCGATCAGGGCCGTCAGGCTGCCTCTGGGCACGTCGAGGCTAACGTTCTGCACAGCCTGCAGACCGCCAAAGGATTTGGACAGGCCCTGGATGGAAAGCAGGGAATCAGCCACGTCGACCTCCGTCTTTTTGCAGCAGCCTGTGCCATAGTGATTTGGCCGTCGCACCCAGCCCCCCGATGCCGCGGGGAAGGAACATCACGATCGCGACCAGCACCACGCCATAGATCACCATGTTGATGCCGGGCAGCTCGCCGAACAGATTGCGCGTGAGATCGGCCAGAACATGCAGCACCAGCGCACCCAGCACCGGACCCCACAACGTCCCCAGGCCACCCACGATCGCGGCGACGAGCGCTTCGACCGATGTGCCGGGACCGTAGGCAATGCCGGGATCAATATACTGAAACACCTGTACATAGAATGCGCCGCCAGCCCCCATGAAGGCCCCCGACAGGGCAATGGCGCCGAGCTTCACGCCAAAGGGGCTGACGCCAACAGCACGCGCAGCGTCTTCGTTGTCACGCACCGCCTGCAGATAGGCACCGAAGCGTGAATGTTTCAGCCACCATGTCACCAGCAAGGCAGCCGCCACAAAGCCCAGCACGAGGTAGACATAACCCTTGCGCGAACCAAACTGCATATTGGCGAACGACTCGTGCAAGGGCAGCATCAGGCCCACCCCGGCACCGGTGAATGGCACGGACAAGGCCAGGATACGGAACACCTCTGCAAACGCCAACGTCACCAACGCGAAATACGAGCCTTTCAGCCCGTACCGAAAGGACAGGGCTCCCACGAAGACGCCCACCCCGGCACTGCCGGCTACCGCGAGGGACAGGGC
Organism: uncultured beta proteobacterium; assembly: GCA_963793855.1. Classification (GTDB taxonomy): domain Bacteria; phylum Pseudomonadota; class Gammaproteobacteria; order Burkholderiales; family Burkholderiaceae_C; genus Polaromonas. Next base: position 1,655,295 of record CAWCBL010000004.1, on the reverse strand, counting down.
CAGCCAGGCATTAAGTCCACCCTGCAACTGCACGATGGCCTGGAGGTAGGCACCGGTACCGAAAAAAAGCGCATGGCCAAATGAAAACTGCCCGCCAAAACCGCCCAGAATGTTCCAGGCCTGGGCCAGTAAGGCCGCATACAGCGCCATCATCACAAAGTTCAGAATGACACCGGAATCCGTCATCACCGGGATGCCGGCTACCAGCCCGACAAAAAGAAAAATGCCAAGCAACTCTTTCCCGCCGCCCTTCATGTCGAGCTTCATGCCTTGGCTCCAAACAGACCTTGCGGACGGAACAGCAGCACCGCAATGAAGATGACAAAGATACCGATCTGCCCGAGCGACTCTCCCAGATACAAACCGCCTAAAGACTCCACCACGCCGATCAGCAAGCCGCCGAGCAAGGCACCGCCGAAGCTGCCCATGCCGCCCAGCACGACCACCGTGAACGCCACCAGCACAAAGCCGCTACCCACCTGCGGGTTCACGTAGTAGGCCGGCAACAAGAAGCAGGCTGCTGCTCCCAGGCACGCCAGACCGATGCCAAAGCTCATGGCATAGACATGGTCAACATCGATGCCCATCAGCTTGGCGCCATGCTTTTCCTTGGCGACTGCGCGAATCGCACGGCCAAGATCGGTCTTGCCGACGATCCACAGCAATATGCCCGAAACCGCCAGGGCACCGGCGAACGCCACCAGTTTTGGCAAGGCAATCATGGCCGGACCGATTGCCACGGTGGTCAGCGTGTACCCCGTATCAATGGTCCGCGTGTCAGACTTGAAAAACAGCAGGGCCGTGTTCTCCATGATGATGGAAAGGCCCAGCGTCACCAGAAGAATGTTCTCGTCTTTTCCGTGGCTGGCCCGGTTGATGATCAGTCGCTGCAGGGCATACCCCAGCGCAAACATACCGGGTACCACCAAGGGCAGCGCCAGATAGGGATCAATGCCGAAGCGCTCCTTGAGCAGGTACACCGCATACAGTGCCACCATCAACGCTGCCCCATGGGCAAAGTTGATGATATGCAGCACGCCGTAGATCAGGGTCAGGCCCAGCGCGATCAGTGCATAGACCGCCCCGGTCGTCAGTCCGTTGAGCAGCGACGGGAAAAGAATTCCGGAGTCAAACATTTTTAACGACTGGATCTTCAGGCTCTGAGCGGGAACACCGGGTCGATTTCGCGGTACTCGCGCGGAATGATGACTTTGATGTCATTCTTGAAGACCTGCGTCATCAAGGGCTGTGCACCGGTGTTTTGTCCATTGACAAACTTCGTCGCGCCATAGGGCATGATGTGGTCGGAAAATGTGCTTTTTTCCAGCGCGTCAATGATGGCGGCGCGGTCGCTTGACTTGGCGTGCTCAATGGCATCGGCCAGCAGACGCATGGCGGTGTAAGTCATGAACACCTCGTAACTGAAAAACAGGCCCTTGGCTTCCACCCGCTTCTTGAGATCGGCCGAGCGCTTGTCCTTGGGGTTGAACCAGTGGTTGCAGTCAATGATGCCGTTGGCCGCATCGGGGAATTCCTTGACAAACTTGTAGCTCGATGCCGCGCCGCCAAGTACCGAGTAAATGGCCTTGGGGCTCACTTTTTGTTGCTGCATGGTACGCACCAGCAAGGCGTATTCGTTGTAATAGTTGGCCGGTATCACGATGTCCGGGTTGACCGCCTTCATCCGCAGCACGATGTTGTTGAAATCGCGCGTCGGATTTGCGTGCTTGATCACCTCCTTCACCTCGTAGCCATAGCCGGGCAATTCGCGCGCTAGCAAGTTGGCCGTACCGGTACCGAATAGTGAATCTTCGTGAACAATCATCACGGTCCGCGCTGGCTTGCCCGCGCCCGTGTTCAGCACATGCAAGTTGGCGATGGCAACTTCCGTGCACTTGCGATAGCCCGGGCCGAAGCGGAACGTGTTCTTCAGGCCGCGCTCCATGATTTGATCCGCTACCCCCACATCAACGACGTGAGGCAGGTTGTATTTGGCCGCCGTTTGCGTGGTCGCCAGGCAGATGGCCGATGCATACGCACCGACCACGGCAGAGACGCCCGCTTCATTCATCTTCTCAACCTCAGCAGCACCGGCTTGCGGTTGCGACTGGGCGTCACCGAGCAAGGCCTCGAACTTGGCGCCTCCCAGCGACTTGATGCCCCCGGCCTTGTTGATGTCCTCAATGGCCATGAGCGCACCTTCACGGCACTGCTGGCCAGAGTAGGCCAGTGCTCCCGTGACTGGATGCAACACACCTATTTTGATGGTCCTGGGTTGCGCACCCCCGACCAGAGGAAATGCCAGAGCCGAAGCGGCAACAGCAGATTGGGACATGAAATGGCGACGGGTACTCATGGCATTTTCCTTAAGTTGATTAGTGAAACTGAGCGGACAACTCTTTGCTGACCCACACCTTGGCATCAATGCTGCCAACGCGCGACAACTCCATTTGATATTCGTACCGGTCCGGCCGATACAGGCCATGCAGCCACTGGATTGGGCGTTCCTGGTCATCGTAGATAAGCCGGCGTACCGCCAGCAGGGCCGACCCGACCGAAACATCCAGATGCTTGGCAACCTGAACATCGGCCAGACGCGCTGAAATGGTCTGGTGGGCACGGCCGACCTTGACGCCGGACTCCTCCAGCAAGACGAGAATAGGTTTTTTTGCCAGTTCGCGACGTCCGAACTTGCGGGCGATATCTGCCGGCACATAGGTCGTGATATGGGACAGGGGGCCTTCCTTGGTGCTGCGCACCCGAACCGCTTTTTGTACCGGGTCACCAAGCTTCAGTTGCAATGCAGTCGCCACGCTCGCGGAAGCCATCACCACCTCCACATCCAGAACGCGGACGGATGTTTTCAACCCCATGCTGACCAGGTTCTCAAGCAAACCCGTGAGCTGCGCTCGTTGTCCGCCTTCACCGTATGCAGCGCCATTGGATGCGCCGAGGTTCAGAGCACGCGTGCCGCGCCCCGGCTCTCGCGAGATCAATCCCTCAGCGGCCAACTGCTCCAGCGCCCTGCGCACCGTCACGCGCGCCACACCGAACTGCTGCATCAAAGCCATCTCGCCGGGAAGTCCCTGGGAGAACTTGCCTTCATGCAGCTGCTCGCGCAACACCAGGTAAATCTGGTGGTACTTGGGCATGGGCAATTTAGGAGACATGAGCGAATAATATGAACAGTCCTATTGTTCTGTCAATAGAACATTTGCTCGATTTAAAGAACTCAAGGGTTTCTACTGAGCACGACCACCACTGCCTGCACCCACGCATAAAACGCTATTGAGCATCGTTCCATGGTGTCATGGCTTTCCTCCTCACCTTGATACCGCCGATGGAGCGACCTGACGACTGGATGGTTTTGGCGAAAGGCCCCATCAAACCCATTCAGTCAGGAAATCAATGTCCCTTATCAAACTGGTCTGCGACACCACAGCAGCGGCGCGTCCTGGCGAAATAATGGACACGGCGTTCGATATGCTTGTCGATAAAGACGTCTATCACGCCGCGACCCCGGCCGAAAAGTTCGCCGCGCGGGCCGGCCCGCCCGACTCAGCGTTTGACGCGCGACGCAAACGTCTTGCGGAATTTGTCAACCTTGGGGCCCACCACAAAGGCGCAATAGCCCTGATTCGGATTGTTCTCGAAATAATCTTGATGGTAGGCCTCGGCCGGCCAGTAATTGGTCAGCGGCAGCACCTCGGTCACGATGGATTTTTCAAAGAGCTTGTCCTGACTCATTTGGCGAATCATGTCATCGGCAAGCTGCTTTTGCTCGGTCGTGGCGTAATAGATGCCACTGCGGTACTGCGTGCCCGCATCGTTGCCCTGGCGGTTCAGACTGGTCGGATCATGGATGACGAAGAAGATTTCGAGAAGTTCACGCAGCGTGATCTCAGACGGGTCGAAAGTCAGCTTCACGACCTCATTGCAACCCGTGCGGCCGGTGCACACGTCCTCATAGCTGGGCCGGGTGGCCTGGCCGTTGCTGTAACCCGATTCCACATCGGTGACGCCGCGCACCTTGACATACACGGCCTCCGTGCACCAGAAACATCCGCCGCCCAAAGTGATGGTTTGTAATTCATTCATGGCAATAGTGTCCTTGACTGCCTGGCTGGAAGGGCTCACTAACGCATGCCGGCCCTCTTGCTGTCACTTTAGCCGCTTTGCGAATCATTTGCCGCACCCACCGCTTGCACAAATGCCGCCAGCGCCGGATTGTCACGCGAGGTCTTCCACAAACAGTGCGTGTCATAAGGTGTGGTGGCCACATCCAGCGGCACAAACACCGTTCCCGCCATCGCCGACTGCTGCAGCGCCGCCGGCACCAGCGCCACGCCCATGCCTTGCGACACCAGCGACACCACACTCAGCCAGTGCCGCAATTCGTAGCGTATTTCGGGATAAAACCCGGCCTCCAGGCAGATGGCAAGAATGCGCTCATGGTAGTCGGGCGAGACCGTGCGGGAAACCACGGCAAAGGGTTCGCCCTGCAACAGATTTAGCGAGAGCGAACGCTTGCACGCAAGCCTGTGGCTTGAAGGCAGGCAGCAGACAAAGGCTTGGCGGGAAACAAGGATCTGCGACAGCTCAGGCGGCACGCGCGTCGTGTGCACAAAGCCCAGGTCGAGCCGGTCGTGGGACAGTTCAATCAGCTGCTCGCTGGAACTAAGTTCCTTGAGCATGAGCCGGAGCAAAGGGTGCCGAACCTGAAAACCTTCCAGGATTTTGGGCAGACCGCTGTAGAGCATGGTGCCGGAAAACCCTATCGTCAGGCTGCCCGCCATGCCCTGCCCCACATCGCGGGCGTGGCTGGCCGCCTGCGCCGCCTGGTCGAGCAGCGCCCGTGCGGCGGGCACAAATGCCAGACCGGCGGCGGTCAGTTGCACTGACTTGCTGTTGCGCGTGAAGAGCCTGGCACCGATTGACGCCTCCAGTTGCTGGATATTCAGCGACAGCGGCGGCTGGGAGATCGACAGGCGGCGCGCAGCCCGGCCAAAGTGCAATTCTTCAGCCAGAACCAGAAAGTAACGCAGATGACGAAATTCCATGAATACAAATAATATATCGTTGAATCGTTAATAGATATTGGACAAGTATCCATGCCAGCCCAACAATCAGGGCGTGAGACCGGCAGGGAACTCAAAACCCCTACACTTTGCAAACCCTACAAGCAGCACAAGGACCAGCACCATGAAAACCAAATTCAACTGGGAAGACCCGTTTTTTCTGTCAGAACAACTCAGCGACGACGAACGCGCCATTGTGGAGGCCGCGCATGCCTTCTGCCAGGAGAAACTGCAGCCGCGCGTGCTGATGGCCGCACGCCACGAAAAGTTCGACCGCGAAATCATGAATGAATTCGGCGAAATGGGCTTTCTGGGCTCAACCATTGAGGGCTACGGCTGCGCCGGCCTGAATTACGTCAGTTATGGCCTGGTGGCGCGCGAAGTCGAGCGTGTGGACAGCGGCTATCGTAGCGCCATGAGCGTACAAAGCTCGCTTGTCATGCACCCGATCAACGCCTATGGCAGCGAAGCCCAGCGCCAGAAATACCTGCCCAAGCTGGCCACCGGCGAGTGGGTCGGCTGTTTTGGCCTGACCGAGCCCAACCACGGCTCCGACCCGGCCAGCATGCTGACGCGCGCCAAGCCTGTCGATGGCGGCTTCATCATGAAGGGCGCCAAGATGTGGATCACCAACAGCCCGATTGCTGATGTGTTCGTCGTCTGGGCCAAGCTCGAAGACCCGGACGGCCAGGTCGGCGGCCAGGAAAGCATTCGCGGCTTCATCCTTGAAAAAGGCATGAAGGGCCTCACCGCCCCCAAGATCGAAGGCAAGATGAGCTTGCGCGCAAGCATCACCGGCGAAATCGTGATGGACGATGTCTTTGTGCCCGAAGCCAATCTGCTGCCCAATGTGTCTGGCCTGAAAGGCCCGTTCGGCTGCCTGAACAAGGCACGCTACGGCATTGCGTGGGGCGCCTTGGGCGCGGCTGAAGACTGCTGGCACCGTGCCCGCCAGTACACCCTGGACCGCGTGCAGTTTGGCCGCCCGCTGGCGCAAACCCAACTGATCCAGAAGAAACTTGCCGACATGCAGACCGAGATCACGCTGGGCCTGCAAGCCTGCCTGCGGGTGGGCCGGCTGATGGACGATGACCGGGCCGTGCCGGAAATGATTTCGCTCATCAAGCGAAACTCCTGCGGCAAGTCGCTGGACATTGCCCGCATGGCGCGCGACATGCACGGTGGCAACGGCATCCATGACGAATACCACGTGATCCGCCACATGATCAACCTGGAAACGGTCAACACCTACGAAGGCACGCACGATGTGCATGCACTGATCCTGGGTCGGGCGCAAACGGGCCTGCAGGCATTTTATTGATGTTTGATGCCTTTGACGCTTGTATAACGGGCGTCAACAGCTATCATTTATATAGCAAACAATGGACTTTGGCGCGCTCAAGCCCCTGCTGACCGTTTTGCTGATGCCACCCATGGCGCCGCTGCTGCTGGCCTTGCTGGGCGTGTTGCTGGCCGTCAAGAAAAGGCACGGCGGCCTGCTGCTGACAACGCTCTCGCTACTCTTGCTGGGACTGCTCAGCTGTCACGGTACAGCTGTCTGGCTGGCGCGCAATGCTCTGCCGCAGTTTCCCCCTCTGTCCGTCGCAGCGCTCAAATCCAGTCAGGTGCAGGCCATAGTCGTTCTCGGCGGCGGCCTGCTGCCCGAGGCCCCCGAATACGGCGAGCCTCAACCTGCCTCCCACACAGCGGCCCGGCTGCGCTACGGCGTCTGGCTGGCGCGCCAATCGGGCTTGCCTGTGGCCTTTACCGGGGGTCTGGGCTGGGCTGCCAATGACGCGCAGCATGCATCGGAGGCCGAGGTGGCCGCACGCGTGGCGCAGCAAGACTATGGCGTCACGCTGCGCTGGACGGAAGCCGAGTCGCGCGACACTTCGGGCAATGCGCGCCTGCTGGCGCCCCTGCTCCAGCGCGACGGCGTGCAGCGTATCGCACTCGTCACCGATGCCTGGCACATGCCGCGTTCAGTCGCTGCTTTTAAGCGGGCCGGCCTTGACGTGACGCCCGCCCCCATGGCTTACGTGCTTCCTGTGGCACGCGGGCTTCTGGAATGGACGCCCTCAGCGGGCGGCCTGCTGGCGTCCCAGCAGGTACTTCGCGAGTGGCTTGGCCTGGCCCTTGGGCGCGTCCTTCCGGTTTAAGAGCGAACCTGAGTCGGCAGACCGCCTTCTGCGCACTGAGTTGACGCAGGGAAAGCAAGTGGCTACATTACTAACCAATCAGTCAGTAACCATGCCGCATTCCCTATCCAGCAATAACACATCAGCCACCTCCGCCAAGCGAGAGCGGCGCAAGGAGGCCCGTCCGGGCGAACTGCTGGCCGCGGCGCTTGACCTCTTCGTCGAAAAAGGCTTTGCCGCGACCCGGGTTGAAGAAGTCGCCGCACGCGCAGGAGTTTCCAAGGGCACGCTGTTTCTGTATTTTCAGAGCAAGGAAGAGCTGTTCAAGGCTGTGGTTCGCGAGAATATTGCCGGTCGCTTTCCGGAATGGAACGACGAGTTCGAAGCCTTTGAGGGCAACACCGCCGAGATGCTGGGCTTCTGCATGAACAGCTGGTGGGAGCGCGTCGGTGCGACGAAGGTCTCGGGCCTTACCAAACTCATGGTGAGCGAAGCCAACAATTTCCCCGACATCGCCGCCTTCTTCCAGCACGAAGTCATCCAGCCCGGCCAGGCTTTGATCCGGCGCATTCTGCAGCGCGGCATGGACTGCGGGGAATTTCGCCAACTTGATCTCGACTATGCCGTCTATAGCGTGGTGGCGTCGATGAATTTCCTGATCCTCTCCAAGCACTCCTTGGGCACTTGCGTGCCAGACCAGGTTGCGCTGAATCCCCAAAAATACATCGCCTCCCAATTGAGCATCATCTTGTACGGCTTGACCAAGTCGCCGGCCGATGCAGCTCATGGCGGGCAGAAAGTCCAAGCATGAAGCGCTGGTTCAAGTGGGCGGTCGCCTTTCTCGTCATCTTGTTGATTGCGGGGGCCGTGGTGCGAACACTCTCGGCGCGCAAGGCCCAGCAGCAGGCGCTGGTCGCTGCCAGTGCCGCCAAAGACCTCGGCCAGGTAGAGCTCGCGAACATTGATGTGGTGAAGGCGCAGACCCTCGACATGGCGCAGGGTCTGGCCATCTCGGGCTCGCTCAAGGCCGTCAATTCCGCCGTCATCAAGGCCCGCGTGGCCGGTGAGCTGCAAGGCTTGGCCGTGCGCGAAGGCGACTTCGTCCATGCGGGCCAGGTCATTGCCCGCATTGAGGCGAGCGAGTACGAATCACGCGTGCGACAGGCCAGGGAGCAGGCGGAATCAGCCAAAGCGCAGGTCAACGTGGCGCAGCGCCAATATGACAACAACAAGGCACTGGTAGATCAGGGCTTTATTTCCAAAACCGCACTTGAAACGTCAGTGGCGAACCTCAATGCGGCGCAGGCCACCTACAAGGCAGCGCTGGCGGGCGCTGAAGTTGCCGCCAAATCAGTTGAAGACACGGTGCTGAAGTCGCCCATTGCCGGCCAGGTATCGCAGCGCCTGGCGCAGCCCGGCGAGCGCGTCGGCGTGGATGGCAAAATCATTGAAGTAGTTGACCTGAGCCGGCTTGAACTGGAAGCCAGCTTGAGCGCGCAGGAGTCCATGGACGTGCGCGTCGGCCAGAGCGCCGAACTGCAGATAGAAGGCAGCCGGCAAGTTGTCAATGCCAAAGTCGTTCGCATCAACCCCAGCGCGCAGGCCGGTAGCCGCAGCGTACTGGTTTACCTAAATATCGACAACACGGGCGGCGCTGCACTTCCCCTGCGCCAGGGGCTGTTCGCGCAGGGAACGCTGGGCACGGCCAAAGCCTCGCGGCTAGCGGTTCCGGTCAGCGCGGTACACACCGACAAGCCCGAGCCCTACGTGCAGACGGTTGAAAATGGCCAAGTGGTTCACCGGAATGTTGACCTGGGCACGCGCGGCATGGCCGGCAGCGAAGCGGTAGTGGCCGTCAAGGGTCTGACCGACGGCGCCCTGGTGATTCGCGGCACCATCGGCATTCTGCGCGAGGGTGCGAAGGTCAAGTTCACCCAGATGGAGGCCCCCGGCGCAAGGCCGGCGACCAGCGCTCCAGCAGCATCCAAACCGGCGCCTTAAGGCCAGCTCCTCATGTGGTTCACACAGGTCAGTCTCAAAAATCCGGTATTTGCCACCATGGTCATGCTGGCCATCGTGGTGCTCGGGCTGTTTTCCTACCAGCGCATGCAGGTGGACCAGTTCCCCAACATCGACCTTCCAGTGGTGGTCATTACAGCCGACTACCCGGGCGCATCGCCCGAGATTGTCGAAAGCGAAGTCACCAAAAAGATTGAAGAAGGCGTCAACTCGATTGCCGGCGTCAACACCCTGACCTCGCGCAGCTTCGAAGGCCAGGCTGTCGTCATCATCGAGTTTCAGCTCTACATTGACGGCCGCAAGGCGGCCGAAGACGTGCGCGAGAAAATTGCCGCGATACGGCCCACGTTTCGCGACGAGGTGAAAGAGCCGCGCGTACTGCGCTTCGACCCGGCCAGCCGCGCCATCTGGTCGGTCGCCGTACTGCCCTCTGCGCCATCGCCATCTGCACCGGGGCAGATGCAGGCCAGCGCCGCTCGTCCCATGTCGGCCATCGAGTTGACAAGCTGGGCCGATCAGGTGCTGAAAAAGCGGCTTGAAAATGTACGCGGTGCAGGTTCGGTCACTCTGGTGGGGGCGACCCGCCGCGAGATCAACATCTACCTCAACCCGCAGGCGATGGAGTCCCTGGGCATCACCGCAGAGCAGGTGGTCAATGCGGTGCGCAACGAAAACCAGGACTTGCCGCTGGGCGCGATCCGCTCACTGGCACAGGAGCGCGTGGTCAAGATCGATGCCCGCATGAAACGGCCCGAAGACTTTGGCAGCATCATCGTGACGCGCAAAGGCAGCGCGCCCATCACCGTGAGTCAGGTCGCGCGCATCGCCGATGGCGCGCAGGAACTGGACAGCCTGGCGCTTTACAACGGCCAGCGCACCTTGCTGCTCAGCGTGCAAAAAGCGCAGGACGAAAACACCATTGGCGTTGTCGATGGCCTGAACAAGGCCGTCGCCGAACTTCAGCCGCAACTGCCGCCCGGCGCGCGGCTGGAGCTGATCACCGACGGGTCGCGGCCCATTCGCATCGCGGTTGAAAACGTGCGCCGCACGCTGATTGAGGGCGCTCTGCTGACTGTGCTGATCGTGTTCCTGTTTCTCAATTCGTGGCGCTCCACGGTGATTACCGGTCTGACGCTGCCAATCTCCATCATCGGCACCTTTCTTTTCATGAACCTGTTCGGCTTCACCATCAACATGATCACGCTGATGGCCTTGTCGCTGTGCGTCGGTCTCTTGATTGACGATGCGATTGTGGTGCGCGAGAACATCGTGCGCCATGTGCAGATGGGCAAGGCGCCCTACCAGGCCTCGCTGGATGGCACGCAGGAAATTGGCCTGGCCGTGCTCGCCACCACCTTTTCCATCGTCGCGGTGTTTTTGCCGGTAGGCTTTATGGGCGGCATCATCGGCAAGTTTTTTCACGAGTTCGGCATCACGATTGTGGCGGCGGTGCTGATCTCGATGTTCGTCAGCTTCACGCTGGACCCGATGCTGTCCAGCCTCTGGCATGACCCGGCCATCGAATCGCACGGCAAGCATCACGCGCCTGTCACCTTTTACGACAAGACCATTGGCCGCGTGACCGGCTGGTTCGACCGCACCACCGAGTCGCTGAGTCACAGCTATCAGGGCATCCTGCGCTGGTCGCTGGTGCATAAACTGGCAACGCTGGCACTGGCTGTGGTGATTTTCGCCATCAGCATCGTCATGGTGCCGCTGCTGGGCACCGAGTTTGTGCCCAAGGCCGACTTTTCGGAAACCTCGCTCAACTTTTACACGCCGGTCGGCTCATCGCTCGAAGCCACCGAAGCCAAGGCGCGCCAGGTCGATGCCATCCTGCGCGAATTCCCCGAGGTACGCTACACCGTTTCGACGATCAATAGCGGCAACGCCCAGGGAAAAATGTACGCCAGCGTCTATGTGCGCCTGGTGGACCGCAAGGCGCGCACGCGCAATGCCGACGAGATGTCAGCCGTGCTGCGCGAGCGGCTCAAGCAGGTGCCCGGCATCACCGTGACGCATGCCGGGCTGCTTGACCCGGTGGGCGGAAACAAGCAGGTCGAGTTTTCGCTGCAAGGCCCCGACTTGAAAGAGCTGGACCGCCTGAGCCGCGTTGTTACCGACAAGATTCGGGGCATACCCGGGCTGGTGGACCTGGATTCCAGCGTCAAGGCTGACAAACCGGTGATTGAAGTGGACGTGCGGCGCGATGCCGCCTCCGACCTGGGTCTGTCCGTCTCGCAGATCGCGGCCTCGCTGCGCACGCTGATTGCGGGCCAGACCGTGGGCAACTGGCGCGCGCCTGACGACCAGACCTACGACGTGAATGTGCGCCTGGCGCCCGATGCGCGCAATGCACCCCAAGACCTGGAGCGCCTGCCCTTCATGAGCAGCACCGTGGGCAGCAATGCCGACGGGTCGGCGCGCATCGTGCGGCTCAGCCAGGTGGCCAACGTGAAGGAGTCGACCGGCCCGAACCAGATCAACCGGCGCGACCTGAGCCGCGAAGTCGCAATCACCGCCAATGTCTACAACCGTTCGGCCGGTGAAGTGTCCACCGACATCAAAGCCGCGCTAGAAAGCGTGAATTTTCCGCCGGGTTACCGCTACCAGTTCAGCGGCTCCACCAAAAGCATGGCCGAATCCTTCGGCTATGCCGTCTCGGCGCTGGTCATGGCGATTTTGTTCATTTACATGATTCTGGCCAGCCAGTTCAAGAGCTTTCTGCAGCCCATGGCGCTGATGACTTCGCTGCCGCTGACGCTGATTGGCGTGGTGCTGGCCCTGCTGCTGTTTGGCTCCACGCTGTCGATATTTTCCATCATCGGCATCGTCATGCTGATGGGACTGGTCACCAAGAACGCCATTTTGCTGGTCGACTTTGCCATCCGCATGCGTGAAGATCGCCTGGACGTGGACGGTCACCGCATCCCGGGCATGGAGCGCGCGGAAGCCCTGCTGCTGGCGGCCAAGGTCAGGCTGCGTCCGATTTTGATGACCACGCTGGCGATGATTTTCGGCATGGTGCCGCTGGCCTTTGCCCTGACCGAAGGCTCGGAGCAGCGCGCCCCCATGGGCCAGGCCGTGATTGGCGGCGTCATCACCTCTTCCCTGCTGACGCTGGTGGTGGTGCCCGTGACCTACTGCTACATGGACGATCTGGCGCAATGGCTCAAGCGCAGGTTCAGCGGCAAAACGCAAGCCGCGCCGTCGGCTCCCGCGGATGACCTGCATCAGGATGGCGCTCCACGTCACGACTAAAATCCAAAATTACGCCCGATACGGACGCCCTCTTCATTCACCCCGCCAAAACACAGATCCGCCATGAACTACGAACAAGCCCGCTTCAACATGATCGAGCAGCAAATCCGCCCCTGGGAAGTGCTGGACAGCCAGGTCCTTTCCCTGCTTGCCGTGATCAAGCGGGAGGATTTCGTGCCACCAGCCTGCAGGGACCTGGCATTTGTGGACATGGAAATCCCGCTGCCGCCACAGCACAACCCCAGCCAGTGCATGCTGGCCCCCAAGGTCGAAGCCCGCATCCTGCAGGATCTGGCCGTGCAAAAGCATGAAAAAGTGCTGGAAATTGGCACTGGCTCCGGCTACATGGCCGCGCTGCTGGCGCACCGCGCGCAGCAGGTTATCAGCCTTGAAATTGAGCCCTCCCTGGCGGAGACTGCGCGCAGGAACCTGCAGAAAGCCGGCATCTACAACGCTGAAGTTCGCACCGGCGACGGCTCAGCCAACCTGGCCGAAGCGGTGTCCGACAACGGCCCGCTGCGCGGCCCTTTTGACGTGATTGTGCTCAGCGGCTCAGTCGCAGAAGTGCCGGCCTCGCTACTGGCACTGCTCAAGGTCGGTGGCCGCCTGAGTGCCATCGTCGGGTTTGAGCCCGTGATGCGCGCCACCCTGATTACCCGGGTCGGCAAAGATGCCTGGAACACCACCCAGGCGTGGGACACCGTGGCGCCACGGCTGCTCAATTTCCCCGAGCCATCCAAATTCACTTTCTGAAAATTGCAGAGAAACCGCAAGGGCGTGCTGATGATTTCCCAATTGAATCCTTCCGATTTCGCCGGCTGGCGTGATGGCGCCACGGCAGCGACTGCACCACCCGTGGTACTCGACGTGCGCGAAACCTGGGAATTGCAGACAGCCTCTGTCAGCGAGGCCGGCTTCACGCTGGTGCATATTCCCATGCGCGAGATTCCGGCCCGCCTGGCCGAGCTGAGAGAGGCGTATGGCGTCGACCACCCGATTGCCTGCATGTGCCACCACGGCATGCGCAGCCTGCAGGTCGCCAACTACCTGGTGCAAAGCGGCTTTGGCGAGGTCGTCAACCTGCAAGGCGGCATTGATGCCTGGTCGCAGCAGGTCGATCCGTCCGTTCCTCGTTACTGAGACTGGCTTATTGAGGCCCCATTGATCTGATCGCTTGATTTTCATGCGCTGATTCGTTAATTTTTATATATCCAACTCCTGCAGGACCCCCCTATGACAATGCCCAAACAAGAGTCGGCGCCATGCTTGTCGATGCTGCCCCTGACCTTGGCCATCGCATCGACCCTGATGGCGTTTACCCCGCTGGCGCAGGCGCAAAGTCTCGTAGATCTGTATGAATCGGCCCGTGCTTTCGACGCCACCTACCAGTCGGCAAAACTGCAATACGATGCCAACCTTGCCAAGGCGGACCAGGCCAAGGCAGGCATCCTGCCTTCGGCAGGCCTTTCCGCCGGCGTGTCGCGCACCGGCTTTGAAAACACCAACCCGCAGATGGACCGCAGCTTCAACTCGCAAAATGCCACGCTGAGCGCCACGCAGCCGCTGTACCGCCCCGCTAACTGGGCGACTTACGAGCAAGGCCTCAAACAGGTGGAGCTGGCAAGAGCCCAGCTTGAAACGGCCGAACAGGACCTGATCGTGCGCACCAGCCAGGCTTATTTCGACGTGCTGGCCGCGCAGGACACGCTGACCTTTGTCAGGGCGCAAAAAGAGGCTGTGGCCGAGCAGCTCGCTTCGGCCAAACGCAACTTTGAAGTCGGCACCTCCACTATCACCGACACCCGCGAAGCGCAGGCGCGCTACGACCTGGTGACCGCCCAGGAAATTGCCGCTGAGAACGACCTGCGCGTCAAGAAAATTGCACTTGACCAGCTCGTTGGCATAACCGAATCACAACCGAAACCTTTGCTGGCCCCGGTGAACCTGCCACCCGTGGTGCCCGCCGATGTCACCACCTGGGTTGAACAGTCGCAAACGGTGCACCCGAGCATTCGCCAGGCCCGGAGCAACGTGGACATCGCCGAACTCGAAGTCAAAAAGGCCGAGGCCGGCCACAAGCCAACGCTTGACGCCACCGCCAGCTACAACGTTACCAAGAACCCGTCGAGCACGGCCCAAAGCGGCATCTCTTCGCGGGCCAATACCAGCAACGTCGGCCTGCTTCTCAATGTGCCGCTTTTTGCCGGCTTCTCGGTGCAAAACCGCGTACGGGAAACGCTCTCGCTGCGGGACAAGGCCAGCAGCGATCTTGAAGGCGCAAGACGCGCCGTGGCCCAAAGTACCCGCACCGCCTACTTCGGCGTGGAGTCGGGCCAGGGCCAGGTCAAGGCGCTGGAAGCGGCGGAGCTGTCCAGCCAGAGCGCGCTGGATGCCAACAAACTGGGTTACCAGGTCGGTGTCCGCATCAACATCGACGTACTCAACTCGCAAAGCCAGCTCTTTCAGACCAAGCGGGATCTGGCGCAGGCGCGCTACAACGTACTGCTGGGCGGGCTGCGTTTGCGGCAAGCCAACGGCACGTTGACGCCCGAGGACCTCAAACAGATCAACGCGCTGCTGGCGAAATAAGCGGCCCGATCTGGCAAGAAAACCCGCCGGCGTTGAAAACTCCACGTAGTGACGGGCGGGTCGAAACGGCTTATGTCCCGTTGGCGCCAACGCGAACCTGGCACACGGCAGTCCCGCAGGCGCCGTGGCCTTTACTCCAACGCTCGTTCATTCTTCACAAATTCTGCATAGACAAGCACAATGTGAGTACGATGATCCAATCAAGAAAGAGCGGAAGAAGTTAATGACGTTTTTGAGATTGGCGTGACAAATTTCCGTCTTGCCGATGCGAAGCGAATACACAAAGTTCTTCGCCCCCCTCTACGTTAGAGAGCAAAAAACTCGCACCCGCTCCAAAATGAAATGACATTCAACCTGGATGATTTTTGGCTGGGCGTGCGGCTATTGCTACTTCTTGCAGTAGCGAACAGCGCGCCGATCGTTGCCACGAAGGGGTTCGGCACGCGCTGGAATGCACCGCTGGATGCGGGCTGGCGCTTCCTCGATGGTCGGCCATTGCTCGGGCCGTCGAAGACCGTGCGTGGCTTGGTCGCTGCGGTGGCAGGCACTGCGGTCGCTGCCGCATTAATGGGCTTTTCGTTCGGCATCGGGGCCGTGCTGGGGGCCCTGGCAATGCTGGGCGATGCCCTGTCGAGTTTCGTGAAGCGGCGACTCAATGTGGTGTCGGGCGGCCGGGCGACAGGGATCGATCAGATCCCCGAAGCCTTGCTGCCACTGCTTGTGCTCAGCGCTAAGCTCGGTTTGTCGCTTCCAGAGGTCGCCGCGATCACGCTTGCCTTTTTCGTGCTCGAGATTCCCTTGGCCCGCTTGTCCTTCCGGCTCGGTCTGCGTGATCGCCCTTACTGAGACGGCGCTATGGCCATGGGTTGAATTAGCCGCGACGCAGTCGGTGCAAGGTGATTTCCGGCGGGCAGTTCAGCCGCACATCAACGATCGATGCGCCGCAGCCCACCGACGTGTACCCCGCCATGCCGTGATACTGCCACGCTCCGCGAGCGAAGGCGCGCGGAGCGTCGGAGTCGGTGAGGATCGGCACACCTCCAGGCAGGCAGATCTGTCCGCCGTGGGTGTGCCCGCAGAGCATCAGGCTGAAGCCGGCATGCGCTGCATGGCGATACGGTTCGGGGGTGTGCGACAGCAGAATCGCGCAAGCTTCAGGCGCAACACCGGCCGCAGCTTTGTGAAAGTTATGTGTTCGATAGTAATGCGCGTCGTCGATGCCCACCAGGGCCAGCATTTCGCCGGTGCGGTCAATTTGCACAGATTCGTTCATCAGCACCCTGATGCCAAGCGCCTCCATGCCCGGCACCATGCGGATGGTGTCGTGGTTGCCTAGCACTGCATAGACCGGCTCGCCGAGGTGCGGTCGCAATCGGGCAAGCGCATCAAGGGCGGACTTGTAGGGGCCGAAGGTTCGGAAGCGAAAGTCGCCGGTCAGCACACAGACGTCATGCGCCAAGCCGTGGACCCGCTCGATCAGTCGGTTCACGTAGTCCTCGCTCATGTCCAGGTGCAGGTCACTCAGGTGCAGCAGCGTGTAGCCGTCGAACGCCGTCGGCAGACGGCTTAGCCAGACATCATGATCCCTAAGCTGGATGTTCAAGGCATTGCGCCGTCCGCGGCCGTGAAGTCCGGCCAACGTGAGCGCAGCGCGAATCAGTCCGTGCACTGAGTACCAGTTCTCAAGGTGAAAGAAATGCGTGCCACGGCGGACAACATGGGCCTCGTGATCGCCCTCCAGCCCCAGGCGCTGCCGCAAGTGCATGCGGCCGATTCGCGCTTCGAGAACAGCGAGTTCTTGGCGCTCCGTTTCGCTGCAGTCGGACAATTTCATAGGTTTTCACCAGAAATAAGTGCTAACGCCTTCGGCGCTCGACCATCATGCCACCAGCATTGTGAACAGGTATCGGTGAACCGTTAACTCTGAGACCTTGCCAGTGTCAGCGGACCGCCGTTCTCCCCGTTCCATGTCGCCTTTGGGTACTCAACCGGCGACCTGCACCATGGGACGCGCGATTAGCCCTGCCTTTGCGCAAGGGAAACGGCAGATAATCGTACAGTTATTCGTCCACAGCGACATAGGATTTTGGCAATGCTGACATTCCTGAGCGCAGCCCTATTGGTCTATGGTTCCATGCACCTGTATGCGCTCAGCAAGGTGTGGAGCGCATTCCCGCATTCATACGGGCTGGGTCTGGTATTGACATTGGCGGGCATCGTCCTGACATTTTCCCCGCTGCTCGTCTGGTTCCTGGAACGGCACAGCTGGCAGCGCACCACCGCCGCCACTGCCTGGGTGAGCTATGCATGGATGGGATATTTGTTCCTGTTTCTTTGCCTCGGCCTTCTTTTGGACCTCGGCCATTCATTCGCGACACTGCTTAAATTCAGCTGGCCGCTAAGCAAATTGATGGCGCTGCGTGCCGTCAGCCTGCTCGCACTGGCCATGCTGGGCTATGGCTTTTTTGCGGCGCGACAGATACAGGTGGAAGAAGTCCACATCACCACGCCAAAGCTCGCGGCCGGCCAGATCACTATTGCGCAGATATCGGACCTGCACCTCGGCATCTTGATGGGGGGTGGATTTCTCGATCGCGTCATCGCCAAGCTGCGAGAGATAAAACCCGACATCATCGTGGCGACGGGTGACATCGTCGATGGACAAGGCGACGACCTCGATGCTCTGGCCCGGCGATTCCAGGGCTACGCACCACCACTAGGTTCCTACGCCGTCACCGGCAATCACGAATACTATGCGGGACTGGAAAATTCCCTGCGATTCCTGCACCGCGCGGGCTTTACCGTGTTGCGCGGTGAATCGGCCAAAGTCGGAGGCATCGTTCTGGTAGGTGTCGATGACCCTGCTGCAATGTCTTTAGGACAACACGCCGGACGGGATGCCAGCCGGGCGACTGACTCTGTCACCACAGATGAATTCGTCGTTCTGCTGAAACACCAGCCGGTAGTTGGCACTGCCACGCCGTTCGATCTGCAACTCTCCGGGCACACCCATGGTGGCCAGATATTCCCGTTCGTCTATCTGACCTGGCTGAGCTATCCTGTACACACTGGTTTGACCGAATTAGACGATAGGCGACGGCTGTATGTCAGCCGTGGCACCGGCACCTGGGGGCCACCAATACGCCTGTTTGCGGCACCCGAGATCACACTGATCACCATCAAGAGCAGCAGCAAATGATGCCCAGCCGCATTGCGATGGCTGCCATATCGCCTTGACGCCATCGTAAAAATTTTGTAGATTGAGATACAAATTCTTTAGTGAAGGCGTTTGACATGAGCGAAGTACATTCAAACACCGCGAGGGAGATGATCCGCGTCGGGCAAATGGAAATCCGATACTTGCAAGAGGCCGGCAATGGCTGCCAGATGGGCTGTTTTGAGATGCGCGTTCCACCGGGCTCCAACGTGCCGCCACCGCACAGCCATACTGCCAATGAAGAATTGGTGTACGTGCTCGACGGAACGCTTCGCTACACGGTGGGAAGCGAAACGCGCGATCTGCAAGCCGGCGACAGCATGGCGACGCCGCCTGGTGTAGTCCATAGCTTCAGCAACCCGCACGCCCTCATGGCGCGGGCGCTTGTCATCAACACACCGGACATCGGGTCGTCGTATTTCAGCGAAGTCGCATCGATCATCAATGGCAGTAGTCCGCCTGACCGTGCCAGGCTTGTGGCAACGATGCAGAGGTTTGGGCTGGCCTGGCGGCGCCCCCGGTCCTTAGTAGCGCTGACGACCGTTAGTGCATGCGCCAGGCGGCGGAATTTTCCATCATCTGCACGCGGACGACTTCATATTTTGCGGCGTGCAGCCTGGTCGGCCTCTATGCGCCTAAAGGAGTAATGGGAGGAACGCACGTTGATTGACAGCTTGCAGTGGTGGCTGCCGTTGCCGACTCTCCGCTATTCCACCAGTGCCACGGACTTGACCTGTGCCCACACGGCCGTCCCGGGCTGCAGTTCCAGTGCAGTTACAGCCCGTGCTGTAATTCTCGCCAGCAACACAGTCTGACCAAGGCTCAACTGGACAAGCGCCTGCGAGGGATGGGCGTCGGGGGCCACTGATTGGACCACGCAAGACTATAAGTTCTGGATACTTGTGTGGTGCGGTTCAGTCGTGGAAATGCTCACGTCACGCGCCAGTACTCGTACCCGGACGGACTTGCCAATAGCCAGCCCGGTGTCTCGCAGCCAGACACTCCCGCCTGCAAAACTGACAGCGGCCAGATGCCAGCGGCTATCCCGCTGGGCCACGATGCCTTCCAGCAAGACCCCCACATCCTCACCCAAGACCAAAGGCGCCTCGACACGGGACAGCACCTCGCCAACAGGACCGGATGCTTTCACCTTTCCCCGGTGAAGCACCACCACAGTATCGGCCAGTCGGGCTACCTCGTCAGCCGCATGGGTGACGTACAGCATAGGGATGCGTACCTCATCGCGTAGCCGTTCCAGCCAGGGAAGAATGTCCTGACGACGTGCATGGTCCAGGGAGGCTAAAGGTTCATCAAGGAGAAGCATGCGGGGCTGCATGGCCAGTGCTCTGGCAATGGCAACACGCTGACGTTCACCCCCTGAGAGCTGATGGGCACGGCGTTTCAGCAACTCCTTGATACCCAATAGCTCAATAGCCGCATCCAGGCCTTGCGGCTGTTTAGACCGGCCTGTTCGTTGCAGACCATATCTCAGGTTATCAAGCACGTCCAAATGTTCCAAAAGACTGGCCTCCTGAAACACATAGCCCAGTGGCCTTTGCCAAGTTCTCAGAAAGACCTTCTGTTGGTCGTCCTGCCACACTTCCCCTGCAATCTGAATTGATGCCTGGTGTGGGCGCTCCAGGCCAGCCACGCAACGCAGCAGAGTCGTTTTGCCCGACCCGGAAGTTCCGAAAAGCACGGTGATGCCCTGTGCCGGAAGAGTGAGGTCTGCATCCAGTTCAAAGTCAGGCCGCTTCAACCTCACCCTGATGCGGTTAGGGCCATCACTCATGCCAGTACCTGGGCGTTACGTCGGCTCAACAGTCCCAGACCCAGCAGAACCACAAACGAAAAGACCAACATGCCACCGGCAAGCCAATGGGCCTGCCCGTATTCCATCGCTTCAACATGGCCGTAAATCTGGGTAGAGATGACGCGTGTGGCTCCCGGGATATTGCCACCCAGCATCAGCACAATGCCGAACTCTCCAATGGTGTGCGCAAAAGTCAGGATGGCTGCAGTCACAAAGCCAGGACGGGCCATAGGCAGCGCCACTGTCAAAAAGGCATCCAGTGGACTAGCCCGAAGGGTGGCGGCCACTTCCATGGGCCGGGAGCCGATGGCCTGAAACGAATGTTGCAGAGGCTGTACAGCAAATGGCAACGAGTAAACGATGGAGCCAATCACCAGTCCGGCAAAAGTGAAAGGCAAAGCGCCAATGCCCAGCCACCGGGTAAGTTGTCCGCCTGGCCCATCGGGGCCCAGCATGACCAGCAGATAAAACCCCAGCACCGTTGGCGGAAGCACCAAAGGCAGTGCCACTACTGCGCCTATGGGGGTGCGCCAGGGAGAACTTGTGCGCGCGAGCCACCAAGCCAAAGGTGTGGCCAGCAGCAATAGCAACATGGTCGTCAGGCTGGCCAGTTTGAGCGTTAGCCAGACGGCTTGCAGGTCAGCAGCGGAATAAGGCATCTGGCTTGCTTAGAACTCGTAGCCAAAGGAGCGAATGATGGTACGGGCTTTGTCGCCTTTAAGGTAAGCCATCAAGGCTGATGCTGCGGGGTTGTCTTTACCGTTCGCCAGTACCACCGCATCCTGCCGAATGCTCTTATGCAGGTTCCTAGGAACAACCCAGGCGGAGCCTTCGGTGATGCGTCCTTCAGAGGTCACCTGTGACAGCGCGACGAACCCAAGAGCAGCGTTACTTGTTGCCACAAACTGGTAGGTTTGACCGATGCTTTCCCCCTGAACCAGTTGCGCTTGAAGCGCTGGCAACAATCCAAGCTGGGTCATGGTTTCCATGGCGGCGGCGCCATAGGGGGCCAGTTTGGGATCGGCAATCGCAAGACGCCCGAATCCTCCCCTGCGCAATACCTCGCCCTTGTCGTCCACCAATCCCGGCTGCTTGCTCCAGAGAACCAGTCTGCCGATAGCATAGGTAAACCGGGACCCTGGCTGGGTCAGTCCTTCTCTTTCGAGTCTGGCCGGGGTCTCGTCATCGGCAGCCAGCAACACTTGAAACGGGGCACTGTTTTTGATTTGCGCATAGAACTTTCCGGTAGAACCAAATGAGAGAACGGCTTTGTGTCCAGTTTCCTGCTCAAAGGCGCCGGCAATTTTCTGCATGGGCACTGTGAAATTGGCAGCGACAGCCACACTGACTTCGGCTGCATGCGAGAGACCAGCCGAAGCAATGCCGAGTGCCATGAGGATGCATGAGAGTTTTGTCACATTGAATCGCTATTCATAAATGGAATAGCGAATTATAAACAGGGCTCACTCGCGAGGCCACAATACGGTCATGAGCGCCCCCAAACTACACCTTGCAGATGCCCTTGGCCACGAAGTCTCAGACAAGCGTCTGGACATCCTGCGGCGCATTGGAAGCATGGGTTCTATCTCGGAGGCCGCCCGTGGTGCCGGCGTAAGTTACAAAGCCGCGTGGCAAGCTATCGACACCTTGAGCAATCTGGCCGGTACGCCGCTGCTTGAGCGCACCGTTGGCGGCTCAGGCGGTGGTGGTGCCAGGTTAACGGCTGCAGGAGAGCAGCTACTGCAGGCTGCTGAATTGTTGAACAAAGCACGAACTCAGGTGCTTGCGCAAATTACAGAGACCAACGGCCAGGCTCCATCCGATGCGCCCCGATTTGGAGCGCTGAGCCTGCGTACCAGCATGCGTAACCAGTTTCCCTGCGCGGTGAAGGCGCTGAAGTCACAAGGGCAGGTCATACAGGTGGAACTGTCGTTAGGCGATGACACGCCACTGTTTTCCAGAATCACCAAAGAGAGCGCAGAGTTGCTTGGACTGCACCCAGGACAGGCTGTACTAGCACTATGCAAAGCGACTGCGGTAACGGTTTCGCCGGCAGGAGCCATGGACAAAGAGCGCAACCTCTTGCCCGGGCGGGTTAAGCGCGCATCACGCTCTGCAGCAGGTGGTGAGGTCGCTCTTGAACTGGGTTCAGGCATGCAATTGGTAGGCTTTGCTGGTCCGGGGAGCGGTTTGCGGGTCGGAAGCCCAGCGCTGGCGCATATGGACGAGTCAGCTGTTGTGATTGCCTTGGCGGGCTGACAGTTCAAGCGACTGCATTGGAGAAGGCTTATTTGATTTGGCTATGTCTACAGTCAGTCTTCAGGAGCCCTTGAGTTTTCACGGAACCTGACTGCCAAAATTGAACGCCAGGTCTGGAGAAACTTGTGGACCCGGATTACAGCGGATGCAGTCGTTCAGGTTCGCGTTGCCAAGTCACATCTTTGGGCCAGTTGCCGTGATTGGCCAACGACCGGTAACCAGACGCCAAGATCAACTCAAATAGACATTGATCAATGTCTACGGAAAGCGGGTGAAGTTCATGTCAAGCTCTAAAGAGATAATGTCCAAATGAAAAATCGTACTTCTTTACATCAACTTCCTCAGCAAAATATCTTTCGCAAGGGCGATGTGTTCGTGCTGTTTGGCGAACTTTTTGGACGTGGTTACGCTAACGGCCTCGTCAATGAAGCGCGCAAGGCGGGAATGCAGGTCGTCGGCATCACGGTTGGACGGCGCGACGCGAACAACAGCTTGCGCCCTCTGAACGACGAGGAGCTGGCGGCCGCCGAGAGCGGGCTGGGTGGAAAGATCATCAACGTGCCTCTGATGGCAGGTTTCGATCTTGATGCACCGGCGGGCGAGCCTACGCCGACCGATTTGCTCGGCAGCATGACGCTCAAGACCTGGATGGACGACAAGCTCGACTGGGCGCATATCGAAAAATGCCGGGAAGTCGGCATCAAGCGCTTCAGGGATTCTGTGGCCGAAGTGATGACCCTTCTTAATGGCATGGTCCCTGATGGCCGCAATGTCTTTTTTGCCCACACGATGGCGGGTGGCATTCCCAAGGCCAAGGTGTTCCTGGCAATTGCCAACCGCGTCTACAAAGGGCGCGGGGACCGCTTCATGTCGTCCCAGGTCCTGCTGCAGAGCGATCTGGGCAAGCTGATTCTGAAGAACTTCGATGAAGTGTCGGCCAACACCTTCCAGCACCTGATTGACGCAAGTGCGGCGATCCGCACGCGTGTAGAAGCTTCGGGCGGCCAGGTTCGCTACTCGGCCTATGGTTACCACGGGACGGAAGTCCTCATCGACGATCGTTACGAGTGGCAAACCTACACCAACTACACCCAGGGCTTGGCCAAGATGCGACTTGAGCGCATTGCCCAGGCGGCGTGGAGCAACAACATCAAGGCAACGGTCTACAACTGCCCGGAAATCCGAACCAACTCGTCCGATATCTTCGCTGGCGTCGAGTTGCCACTGATCTTGCTCCTCAACGCGCTGAAGAAGGAAGGGGGCGGTGCCTGGGCCGAAGCGCAGTGGCAGGCCTGCCGTGAACTCCTGCTTGAGGGGGTCACACTGGAAGATGCTTTGCAGAAGGTTGCCGATTTTCAGGGCAGTGAAGTGATGCAGGGCTTCCGTAACTTTGCAGCCTGGCCCATGCCCAATAGCCCAGCCCAGGCTGACCTGACAATCGGTACATCCGACGAAATTCTGAAGATGCACAAGGACAGCAAAGCCCTAATCACCGATCTGCTTAGCAGCTTCGTGATCGAAGCCACCGGGCCCCTGATGTTCCGCGAGTCTTCTGCACCTGCTGGTCCGGTGTTGTGGCTCAATCATGACATCGTTGCCCGGCAACTGAATCAGCTTCACGCCTGAAACCGAAAAAATCCAGGACTGCTTCAGGCCCCTGGCATTACGATTGGGCAAGACCGCTTCGGGGTCGGATTCTTTCGGTGGCCATCGAAAACCAAATGACTCTATTCAGTCGAGCCTGTGTGAAAACGTCAACATTCTGCCCCCCGAATCCTCAAGCGTTGATAATTAAATCAACGCATTGATGGAGGCCAGCAGATGACGCGATACATCCATGGCAGTGACCGTAGCCAGGTCACATTACTGCCCGAGTGTCTGGATGACTACATCGACGAAGATAACCCAGTACGTGTGGTTGACGTCTTTGTTGACGAACTCGATTTGACGGAACTTGGGTTTGAGCGCGTTGCCCCCGCGATCACAGGACGCCCCGGTTACCACCCCGCGGTACTTCTCAAGCTCTACATCTACGGCTACCTCAATCGCATTCAGTCCAGCAGACGACTGGAGCGCGAATCCCAGCGCAACGTTGAACTCATGTGGCTTACCGGACGTTTAGCGCCCGACTTCAAAACCATTGCCGATTTCCGTCACGACAACGGCGTTGGCATCCGCAATGTGTGCCGCCGCTTTGTGGCGATGTGCCGCCAACTCAAACTATTCTCACAGGTCATCGTGGCCATTGATGGCAGCAAGTTCAAGGCAGTCAACAACCGGGACAAGAATTACACCCAGCACAAGCTGGAGCAGCGCATGAAGCAAATCGATGAAAGCATCGAACGCTACATGTCGGCTCTGGAAACTGCAGACAGAACGCAACCTGTGGAAGCAGAAGCAAAAACGCAACGCCTCAAAGAGAAGATCACAGCCCTGCGCCAACGCATGCAGGACTTGCGCGATATAGAGGTGCGACTGAAAGAACAACCGGACGGACAAATATCCCTCACCGATGCGGATGCAAGGTCTATGGTTTCCAGCCGGATTGGTACTGGCTTGGTGGGCTACAACATCCAAGCTGCGGTGGACGCAGAACACCATCTGGTGGTGGCGCATGACGTGGTGACCACGGGGAGCGACAGAGGGCAACTCTCAAGCATGGCCTTCAAAGCGCGCGAAGCAACAGGTGAGAAGTCATTACAAGTCCTGGCCGATCGAGGCTACTACACCGGAGAGGAAATACGGGTGGTCGATGTCAACTATCTTGACCGCTCGGCGACAACTATCCTGGCCGGCGGAAGCGGGGAATGAATTTGATTGTTTAGTTTGTTGAACGGGCCTTTCTTGCAGGCGGGGCATGCCCCGCCTGCGCAGCACGCCGACGGTAGCTCTCTACGTTCATCTCCAGAATGGTTGAGTGATGCACCAGGCGGTCAACGGCGGCCAGCGTCATGGCGGGCTCTACAAACACTTCACCCCACTGCGAGAACGGGGTGTTGGCGGTGATGGCCAAACTCTTTCGCTCATAGCGTTCTGATATCAGCTCGAACAGCACGGAAGTCTCGGCCTGGTCGCGTCGCACGTAACTGAGGTCATCCAGAATCAGCAAGTCAAACCGGTCCAACTTGGCAAGTTCCTGCGGCAAACGCAAGTCGCGCCGAGCCGCCTGCAAGCGTTGCACCAGGTCTGAACAACGGGTAAACAGGACCCGCCGACCGGCATCAATCAAGGCATGCCCTAACGCACTCACCAGATGACTTTTACCAACGCCCGGTGGCCCGAACAGCAGAACGTTGGCACCCCGGTCAATCCACTCGGTGCCCTCCGTCAGGGCCATCACCTGCGCCTTGGACACACTGGGCACAGCGGCGAAGTCAAAGCTCGATAGCCGTTTGTCCGGGCTCAAGTTGGACTCATTGCGGTGGCGGTCAATGCGACGGGCCTCGCGCTCATTGATTTCGTGCTCCAGCAAAGACTCCAACAACCGGTGTCCAGGCCAGCCCTCGATGTCGGACTGCGCGCATAGGTCACCGGCCAGCCGTTTGATGGTGGGCAGGCGCAAATCCGTGAGCATCATCCCCAGACGAGCCGAAGTGGTGGTGACGGTAGTTGTCGTCGTTGACGCTGTAATTGACGCTGGACTCATAGGGCCACCTCAAACAGGTCGTCATAAGAGGCCAGCGTAGGCAGCGTGACGACCACCTGCGGCACATCACCTTTGGGTGGTTTCAACAACTGGGTCAGGGCGTTGAGGTCTGGTAATTGGTTCAGCTCAATTAACTGCTCCAACTCCTGGGCCAGTTGGGCCTCATGCCCGTCAGCAGCCAGGACCAGCAGGCCCACCATTGTTTTACAGGCTTCACGTTCTGGCCTTTGGGCAGCCAGTCGCTCCCAGGTCTGGCGGTACACCGCACGGGGGAATGCCGCATCACGCAGCACCCAGCGGGCGAATGCACCGGGTTTGCGTTTCAATGCACCCACCAAATGCCGGTAGTCAATTGAGCGCCCAACGCGCTGACCATCGGCCGGTCTTACCCTTGGCCGACTCAGTACGCATTGGCCGCCCAGCCAGCATTCAACGTGCTGCGCATACTGGCGCACCATCAACCGGTGGCCAATGAGCTGGCTCGGTACGCTGTAGAGAACACCCTTGAGGGTGAAGATGGCGTATTTGCTGACCCGTGCAGGAATCTCCTCAAACTCGGCGGTACGCCGGACCGGCAAGGGCTTGAGTATGGCGCGCTCGGTGTCCAGAAACTTGGCCGCACGCGTATTCATGCGTTGCACGATGGTGTCGACAAATGTTTCGTAATCAGGGCGCGTATCAAAGCTGCGACTGCCGCGCAGACGCAAGGCCTGGTCCAGTGCCGTCTTCAGGGAATTGTTACGTGATTCGATGGAGCCGTTCTCATTGGATTGGCCTGGGTTGCAGCGTGTTGCACGCAGCCCGTAGTGGCTGCACAGGTCTTGGTAGCGCTTGGTCAACTTCTCCTGTTCGGCCAAATTGTTGAATGCGGCCGACAGGCTGTCGGTTCGGTGTTCTTCGGGAACGCCGCCCAACGCCCACAGTGCCGCCTGCAAACCGGTGGACAGCGCCATGAAGCTCTCGCCAGAGTCGATGACGGTGACATGGCGCCACCCCGAATAGGCCAATGCAAATTGGTACAGGCGGTGAGTAAACGCCACGCCGGCAATCTCTACGTTCAGCTCGTCGGCCACGGTGAAGTCCGAGATGCCTTGGCGTCCTGGGGGGTGCTCCTGCGCAAAGTAGACCTCCCGCTCGACGCCAAACTTGGCCCGCCACAGGCGCATTCGGCGCTGCAAGGTGCGCAGCACGCTGCTGTCCCACTGACCGGGGTAACGGCGCTGGAGTTCTTCGAGCAGGGTGACGGCGTTGAGTCTGGCATCGGTTTGCAGCAGAGGGATAACCTCGCTGTCCCAAACCGCACTCAACGGGTCTTCTCGGGTGCGCCAGTTCCGCTCGGGGCGCTGTGATGGCAAGCTTTGCGCGCCTTCGATGCGCCGGGCGCTTCGCTCGCTGATTCCGGCTTTGGCGGCAGAAGCTACTTGGCTGAGCTTGTTGCGGTGTTGCTTGTATTTGTGCACTTGGTGGTCCGAGATTCTCTTGCCGGGCATGCCGTTTACCTTCGATTTGTGTTCGAAGGTTCAACGGTAGCCCCGCCTCCCGGACCCGCCCGGTGTAGGCCTCTAACCGGCCAACATAGTTGTCGTTATCCGGCCAAGGTAATTGTCGTCAACCATACGGGCTTGTGAACAAGCGGGCATTCACACCTTCGTGCCCAAACCCATGACCTCCAACAGCAAAGCGCAAGGACGCTACAGCAAACTCGATTTCACTTACATCGCCCAGGACAACGAATACCTGTGCCCCGCCGGACAGCGCCTCCCCTACCGCTGTAGCTCGGTAGAAAACAAAATGAAGATCAACACCTACTGGTGCTCCCACTGCAAGAGTTGCCCGCAAAAGCCTAAGTGCACGACCGGCAACGAGCGCCGCGTCAGGCGTTGGGAGCATGAGGAGGTTTTGGACACCATGCAGGCGCGCTTGGACAAAGACCCTGGCGCAATGCGGCTGCGTGGCAGCACGGTGGAGCACGTCTTTGGCACCATCAAGTTTTGGATGGGCTCGGCGCACTTGTTGATGAAAGGTCTGGCGAATGTTCGCACTGAAATTAGCCTGCATTGCTTGGCCTACAACATGCGCCGGGTCATGAGCATCCTGGGGATTAAAGAGTTGATCAACGCGATGCGATTGATGGGGGCTTGAGCCCTCTTTTTGCATCAAAACAGCCCATTACCAGACCTTCAAAGAGGCCTTCGGGCATCGTAGATTCGAACCAGGGCCACACAAATTTTGAAAACTGGGAAAAAGCCGTTTCCGGCAGGGGTGAAATTGAGGCGGGAAGTTTTTTTGCGTTTTCACACATCCTCAGTCATTTGCAGCCGATCACCATCGCAACCTGACGGACTGGAAAGCAGCTGACGCAGCCGTTGGCCAGATTCGGCCATTCGGGTTCGGAGAACATCCGGGCCGCGGATGACATCAAGACCGTGAGAATGACGCAATCAGCAAATGATGAGGTCCGTATGCCCGAAGCCCCTGGAGTAATCAAGGACGGAAATGACCGAAGGCGTTACGCGGAACAGGCGTACCTCGTCCGGGCTCGGCATCTTCATGGGCAGAGGCTGCGCCTCAGGGTATTTCAGCGGTAGCATGCGCAAGACTTTCTCCGCTTCGGCCCGATCATCTACCGCCTGCGCGCGTGCCGCCATCGACAGGCCGGTGATCGCCATCAAATCTGCCGTATCATGATCGATCGTCAGCGAGAGCCGATCATCCCGCGCCAGGTTTTTTGCCTTCTGACTGTCCAGCCCGCAGAGGAAATACAGGGTCAGGCCTTCGTTCACGTAGCCAACCGTCGTTGCCTGTGGCCAGCCATCCGGACGCAGCGTTGCAACCGTCATGATTCGATGTTGATCCAACAGCGCCAGAATTTTCCGTCTGATTTCGTCGTCCATGAGTCGCCTCCACAATCGTCAACAAGGAAAGTGCCACGACATTTTGGACTTGCTTAAACGCGCGGCCTTGACCCTTATCAAGCACTGACGACATCGGTTCGAGTCCGCGCCTAGGCGGGGTAACCGTGACCGGCTGCTCCCAACCTAGACGAGTCGTTAAAAATCGCAACCTTTGCAGCCATGTCTCCGCTCAAAGGCCGCATCCGATTTACCCAAAACCAGCGGTATTTTCCGAATGAACAAAGGGCCTTTAACCGCACAGCGTCAAGTATCGCGCTGAGTGGCAGCCTTGAATTCCCCACACCACGCCGATGCATAAACCACCGCAAAGGACCAGGCGTTGGCACTGGGTGAGTCGTGCCATGTGCCAATCGAATTGGGTGGATACCTGTGGCAATGGCCCTTCTGCAATTCTGGCTCAGCCTGCGTTTGAAAACGCCGCCAATAGTGGCATTGATCGCATCTCATGTGAGCTCCTTCTGAAATTTGTCTGGATTCTGTTGTGCGCTCTGGAAATGCTGCGCAGAGTTGTCGACACCTGGTTCTTCCCCGGCACTGGCTCATACCGCCGGGGAGCTTGCCTTCAAGTAGTCCTTGACGAGCAGGTCATATTTGCTGATGTGATGACGTCTCCACTCGGTGATCACGCGGGTCAAAACGGCTTTGTCCACGATGTTGCGCGATGCATCCTGTAACAGGCCGTCAAGCTCGGCGCGGGCGGCTTCATGCACCCTCTTGTGTTCAGCCAACGAGGGGCATCCATTTTCCTCAAGGACTGCTTCCTCCATTTCGTCGTGCTCGCGGGCAAGTCCTGCGATGTCTTTGAGCACCGCTTGAATTTCCTCATGGCTGGACGAGTTATTTCCAACGAGGTTGAGCAAATGCTTGCCAAGTTCCAGCAGCATGATGTGCTGCTCGTCCAGTTTGGCATTCCCCACACTCAGGCCAGGCGCCCAGATAGGGTTTGTCGTGTCGGGAGTCTCACTAGGTGTTTTTTCGGGCGGCATACCGTTCCATTGGTGCGAGGGGGATGGCCGTTTTTGCCAAAAGCTTTGGACCGAATGGTGGTCGGTGCGAGTACTGAAATTATCGCCACTTTGCCGACCGACAGCATTGAGCCCTGTGTGACCGGTAGGGAGCAAGCGGGTCGGACAGCGGTATGACAGCAGTCAGCCTGAAACGGACTTCCGCCATGCAGCGCTTGCTGACCTTCGCCAGTGCCCGCTTTTTGGCACCCCAATTGCATGACTTGGGGCGCCGGTCGGCCGCCGTTCGTGGGGGTGCAATTAGTACAGAACCGGCCATAGGTATTCCCTGAAAGCAAACGCACATTCAAACGGTCTTCTCAGTTACCGGGGAGTCGTTGCCCCGTGATGCTATCTCGAATTTGAGGAGCACCCGGACCCGCAACGGCGAAAGTCCTGCCATCCGGCGAAATCGAGACCTCACAACCCAAGTCCCGCACGGTCACTGTTGAGCCCGTCTCAAGATCGGTCAAGAACAGCAGAAATGCTGGTGCGAGCGTGCCGATGCAGTCCGGGCACCTCATAAGGTTGGCTGTCGATGCAAGATAGCGCCCGCTCTCTGAAAACGCGACCCGTGGTCCGCAATGAGGAGGGGTTGTCCGGGCAGCCTTTGCAAAATTGGATTCGGCGCCACCCAGGATCGGTGGTGCGCCCAGAGTCGGTGCGCCAACAATCTGAAAACCCCGGAGGGTGCCAAGCAGCCAAAGAAGGGCTCCGGCGCCTTGTGCGCTATCAAACGCTCCGGCAGCGCTGGTCGCCGCAGCAACTGGTGGAATGCCCTTCTCGAATCCGCCGTCCGGAGCAAGCTTCCAAAGTTTTAAATCGTAGGCTCCCGCTGTACTCGCGAACACTCCGCCTTCACGCTGGAACGCAAGACCAGTTACCGGCGCCTCGTGTTCCTTCGAGATGCGCAGCAGTTTTAGGCTCGTCGCGTCGAACATCGCGATCTCTCCCGTGGAAAGCCCTGCGGCCAGGATCAAGCCGTCAGGAGACACGGCAATCGCGGTAGCTTTCACCCCTGGCGGCAACTCGACCTTTCTGGCATGTCCGCCATCCGTCATAGACCACAAGAGTATGTCTGGACCGGCGCCAATAAGCGTCTGTCCATCAGCAGCGAACACGAGATCGACGATTGGGCCATCGACTGGCAAACGAAATTTTTCCATCCCCGAGACCGCATCCCAAACGACAACGCCTCCGGAAACCCCACCCGCAGCCAACAGCATTCCATCCCGCGAGAAGGCGACTGGCCGGGGCCGATAGACTGCTCCAATTATTTCGGTGTAGCCGCGCTGAGTGGGGGTCTTGTCGGATTCCTGTGTGAGAAGTCGTCGGAACCACAGTGGCCGTGCGTTGAACAACGCAACCTCGCCTTCGCTAGTGGCCGCGGCAAGAACCTGCCCGTCGGGCGAGAAAGCGCTAGACACGAAGTACCCCAAAGCTTGCTCCCGCCCGGGAGTCGCAGCGCAACCCCACAGCATCACCGCCAGGAGCAGGCCTAAAAATGTCCGACCGAGCCCTACAAAGGCGGATGATTGCATCATGGGTTGACCTCCGGAAAACGAGACTCCCACAAAGTCTTTATGGCAGATCGATTCAGGGAAAACGATACATTCAAGTAATGTCGCCAGTCTTGATTTTTCTCAATCCCTTCTCTTGTTTTGCTTGGGTGGTCTTGGGCGACGCGCAGTCGTCATCGTCGGCTCTGACTCAGAGTAACGGATTTGACGGTGACATTCCCCGTGCGAGAGGCCGGTCTGCGAAACCGAGGTGGATCGCTGGTCTGGACTTCATGTACTCATATCTGCCTGATGTGAATTTGAGGCCGGGGTGCTTACCTGGCCGTGACCTGAATTCGTCGCGATAAGCTGAGTCACTGCCCCCCAAAATGCGGTACGCTGTCGAGCATGACGCCACGTAAACTGAATAAGCCTTTCTCGATGATTCGAGAATTCCACCTGGCGGACTGGTTCACGCTGGCCAATGCAGTCTGCGGCACAGGGGCCTTGTTTTCCATGATGACGTACCTCCAGACGAACGACGTCAGGCATGTCTACTTTGCGTGCGGACTGGTCTTGGCCGCGTTAATCTTCGATGTGCTTGATGGACGGATTGCGCGGTGGAGACAGAAAACCTCAGCCCTGGGCAGGGAACTCGACTCACTGGCTGACATCATTTCATTCGGTGTGGCCCCGGCCTTGATTGCGTATGGTTGCGGCATGCAGGGCCTCTACGACCGTATCGTCCTGGCGGGTTTTGTTGCGTGCGGCGTATCTCGCCTGGCGCGTTACAACATCACGGCCGAGTCGCTGTCTGGCGGCGAGAACAAGGTGAAATATTTCGAGGGAACGCCTATCCCAACGTCGCTGCTGCTTGTCATGCTCATGTTCGTTGCGGCCTGGCAAGGTGCGCTGCATGAGTCTCTGTGGTTCGGAAAGGTCATGTTGGGCAGTTTCACGCTTCACCCACTGGTACTGCTGTTCGCACTCTCCGGCTCATTGATGGTCAGTCGCATACGGTTTCCCAAGCTCTGAACTGCCAGAGTTTCCCGTCCCGTTAGCGTCGCTCCGGCCGCATTTGGTATCCACCTTGTGTCGACGTTCTCATGTATTTTCGTTTAGCCGCTGACGGCACACTAATGCTCCACCTGGGATTCATCCTGTTTGCCCTTCTCGGTGGAGCGCTCGCCGTGCGGTGGCGCTGGATGCCCCTTGTTCACCTTCCAGCAGCGGCTTGGGCGCTCTTTGCAGAGCTGACGGGTCGCATCTGCCCGCTCACTGATATCGAAAACTATTTTCGTATCCGCGCCGGTCAATCGGGTTATGCGGAAAGCTTCATCGAGCACTATCTCCTCGACGTCATTTATCCTGCAGGCCTGACTCGCGAAGTCCAGCTCGTGCTTGCCGCCACAGTCGTTGTCATCAACATGGCCATCTATTTCCGGGTTGTCCACCGTCAACCTGCTCAACAGGACGAAGCGTAGTCGCACGACAAGTCGACAGGCAAGCCCTGCCCGCGATGCAAGACTCTGAAACTGCCCATTAAGATACGGGCTTCATCAATCTCTTTTTACCCTCAAAATGAACCGCATCGAACTCATCGAAAAACTTGTTTCAAAGAACGACCTGACCAAGGCTGCTGCAGGACGCATCCTGGACACCTTGATTGAAACCATCCAGCTTGCCGTCAAAAAGGGAGACTCGGTGACTTTGGTGGGTTTTGGAACCTTCAAGTCTGTCAAGCGGGCAGCCCGCACAGGCAAGAATCCGAGCACGGGCGCTTCGCTCAAGATTGCAGCGACCACCGTCCCCAAGTTCACGCCAGGCTCCAAGTTCAAAGCCATCGTTGACCCGAAAGCCGCTGCGCGCAAGGCTGCGAAGGCTGCAGCCAAGTAAGCGGTACGCACTGCTTGTGCTCATGCCAACATGCTGAAGCCTTGCTGGTAAACGCATGCCTTTCCAGCTAGGCACGCGTTCCGGCTCGTCCCTGCAGGCGGGCCTGAACCGCCTCGCTGGTGAGTTCACGCAGCGCGTCAGCTGCAATCCAGCGCGCAGACCGCAAGCCTTGCTGCTGAAGGCGACGTGCTGACTCGATGGCCGCAGCGTTGAGCACCAGGTTACGCTTGCCGATGTTGCGCAGCGACCAGCTGACGGCCTTTTTCACGTAGTTGCGTTCGTCTCCAGCCGCTGCCTCAATGAGGGGCAGGGCCTCCAAAAAACGTTCGTCGCCGGCCTGCTTGTCATGCACTGCCAGCGTGGCCAGCAGAGCAAATGCAGCACGGCGCACAAATTCTTCGCTTTGCGCGGCCCAGACCGCCACCTTGCGCCAGGCCAGCGGCGAAGCCAGGAAAGCGCTACCGCAGACCTGGTCGCACACGTCCCACGACGAGAAGCTCTTGGCCCATTCATCCATCTGCCGCGACGTTAATCTGGCAGGCTCGGCCAGCATGCCGGCCACTATACGGGCATCAGGTATGCCGGTGTCCCACAGCGCGAGGGCCAAATCATGATCGCGTCCCAAGGTCTTGGCCGCGCGCCGCATCGCCGGCATCGACAAGCCCAGACGCCGTTCAAGGTCAATGCCAAATCGCGCCATGCCAGCCAGTTCAACAGGTCGGGCGTCTTGCTGCAGCAGATCAAGGGCATGTTGGAGGCGGCTCATGATGGCATGCCGGCACTTGTCGGCCGCGCTTCAAGCGTGAGGCAATGCGTGCAGTTTCGGCCGGAGTGTGCCTGCATCGGGCTCGAAGAATGACCAGCGCAGATCGGGGAAGTGAGCCTGAAGGCGTTCTTCCACCTCATCGATAGCGGATACCAGTGCTTCGGCGCTGGGCATAGGAACCATTTTGGCCTTCACTGCCACGGCAATCTCGTCGCCCAGCTGGAAGGTAATGAGGTTCACAATGCTCTCCACCTCCGGCTGGCTGGCAACGAACTCGGCGATGGCCGCACGCATCTCCGGTGAAGCAGACTCGCCGGTAATAAGGCTTTTGACCTCCGTGGTGACCGCGAAGGAGACGCCAATCAACAGGAGTCCAACCGCAATCGAGCCCAGGGCATCGAAGACCGGGTTTGCAGTGAGACCCGTAAGCGCCAGCGCGACAAAAGCCAGGAGCAGGCCGGCGAGCGCCGCGATATCTTCGCCGGCGATAACCAGGAGTGCCGATTGCCGCGTTTCACGGAACCAGCGCCAAAGGCTCTTGTCTCCGCGCTCTGCGGCCAAGGCCTGCAGTGCGCCGCGCAGACTGACGCCTTCAAGGACCACCGCGACCAGCAGCACGCCCAGAGACGGCAGCAGGTACTTCACGGGCTGAGGGTGCAGCAGCGACTGGCTGCCGTGCCAGACCGAAAATAGTCCGCCAATGCTGAAGAGGAGAACACCGACCATCATCGACCAGAAGTACACGACGCGCCCGTAGCCCATGGGGTGGTCCGGCGTCGGCAGCTTTTTGGCTTGCTGCATGCCGACGAGCAGTAGCACCTGGTTGGCGCAATCGGCGAAGCTGTGCAGGGCCTCGGCGAGCATGGCGCCGCTGCCGGTAAGGTAGGCGGCAACCGCCTTGGCCAGCGCGATGCCTCCGTTCGCGCCAAGCGCGTAGAAGACAGCCTTGAGCGAAGCGGCGTTTTTTGACATGTGAATTTCCTTGTCAGGCTGTGCAGCTCTAAATATGCCCGATATGCACGATAGGCACAAACCCGGGAAGGGGCCTGTGATTTACTGTTGATTCATCTGCAATACCAGCGCCACCGGAATCCAGCCCGCGCAGGTCGCCACAACGTCCCAGATATCAGCCGTGTTCGTGTCCGGGTGACAGGCGTCATAGACCTCCCTACCGACCCCGGCCAGCAGCACAGCGGCGCCAGCCAGGGCAAGCGAGCCGGTAAGGCTAGCAACCAGGGTCGTTACTGCAGCACCCACTGCGAAGTGCTGCAGTTTGTCGTAGGGAATCTTCATAGCGTTCCTTGCACCAGCCCCACCGCAAAGCTGCCATCGCGTCAAAGGCCTCTTCAGGGAAAGTCTGCATAAGCCCTGCTCCTGCCGCCAGGCATAAGCGCGCGATGGCGTCCATTCTGCCCAATGCCAGCAAGCGCTTTCGCCTTGCAGGCACTCAATCGTGGCAAATTCAACCCCTTTTGACGGCGGACGACCTCTGCCTGGACGAGCTTACGGCAGATAGCCCCGCAAGGCCTCCAGCGTCCTGGCGGTCGCCCCCCGATTGCGCGCCGCAAACGCCAGTCCAGCGCTCACCGCTTTCTCCAGCGCGGGCAAATCACTCACCAGCCCCAGCCCGGCCTGCACCGCTTCAGGCATACCCGCCACACGCAGCGCCGCACCCTCGGCCTCGGCCAGTTCGGCGGCTTCGGTGAAATTGAAGGTGTGCGGCCCCATCACGACAGGGCAGCCACAGGCGGCGGCTTCGATGAGGTTTTGGCCGCCCAGCGGCGCAAAGCTGCCGCCCAGCAAGGCAACGTCGCTCAGGCCGTAATACAGCGCCATCTCGCCCAGCGAATCGCCTATCCAGACATCG
Source organism: uncultured beta proteobacterium (assembly GCA_963793855.1). GTDB lineage: Bacteria > Pseudomonadota > Gammaproteobacteria > Burkholderiales > Burkholderiaceae_C > Polaromonas. Next base: position 1,619,328 of record CAWCBL010000004.1, on the reverse strand, counting down.
GCCTGGCGGGCCTCCTCGCTATCGGCGGGGTTGCCCGCCCACTGCGAGCGGCGCGACACACGCAGGCCGTGCAGCGCCACCAGCGCAGCAACCTCGTCAAAGCGCTGCGGGTGGCGTGGAACGATCAATGCCTTAAAGGCCGTGCCGGGGCCATTTGCTACTGAATTCATAGCTGCTTGCGCCCGATTTTCCTGTGCTACAGCCTCTATTTGCTTAAGAAACTCTTCTTCCTCGCCTTCCCGCGAGCTGGCGAACATGAGGACCGGCTGCGCCAGCGACCGCCGCCAGGCCCGGCCTTGCGCAAGCTGGGTGGCGTTGGGTGTGGCGTCAAACTTGAGGTTGCCGAACACCCCGGCGACGGGAGCGCCCAATTGGCGAAAGCGCTCGGCATCAAGCTCTGTCTGCGCGTACACGGACGACAACGCGCCATAGGTCGGCAGCGACAGCGGCGCCATGCCCTGCGCCTGCTTGAGTGACTTGGCCGACAGCCGGCCATTGACGAGCACCAGCGGCATGCCCCTCGCCTTGGCTTCGGCCACCAGGTTGGGCCAGATTTCGGTTTCCATCAGCAGACCAAGGCAGGGCTTGAAGTGGCTAAAAAAACGCTTCACCGCCGCCGGACTGTCCCAGGGTTGCCAGACCTGGATGTCGCCGGGCTGGCCTATGGATTTGAGCAGCGCCCGGCCCTCTGCGCGGCCGGTAGCGGTGCCGTGCGTGAGCAGCAGGCGCAGCGCCGGATACTGGGCACGCAGCGCCTTGAGCAGCATGGCGGCCGTACGCGTTTCACCCAGCGAGACGGCATGCACCCAAACCAGTTCGGAGCGCGTTTCAGCCGGCTGGCTGTAGTGGCCAAAGCGCTCGCCGACCGCTTCCAGATAACCGGGCTCTTTTTGCCCACGGCGTGCCAGCTTGCGGCGCAGCAGGGGCTGGCCCAGCGTCATGAGCAGCGAGTAAAGCCCACGCGCCAGTGCGCTCATGCGGCGACCGCCCTTGCCGTGGCGCCAGGCGTATGGCAGCCCAGCCAGGCTTGCCAGACGGCCTCCACGCTGGGGGCAGGCTTCGCAAACACGCTGATCTGCCGTCCGGCTGATTCAGGCCCGGTGCGCCAGGCGGTGTCAAAGTTGTAGATCTGCACATGCGGCAAGTCGAGCGCCACGGCGATGTGACTGACGCCGCTGTCCACGCCGATCACGCCCGCGCATTGCGCCAGCTCTTCGGTCAAGTCATCCAGCGCCAGCAGGGGCCAGACGATGGCGTTGGCTGGCCCGCCTTCATTGAGCGCATCGGCAATCGCCCGGCTTGTCGCCAGTTCCCTCGCATTGCCATGCGGCAACGCAATCTGGTAGCCCGCATCAATCAGGCGGCGGCCGAGCGCTACCCAGTGCGCTAGCGGCCACTCCTTGTCGGCGCGCGACGTGCCATGCACGAAGGCCACCCGCTTGGCATTCATTTCAGTAGCTGACGGCACGCGTCCGTCCTTGGCTGCAGGCCTGTTCAATCCAAAGTCAGGGACCGGCTGCAGCGTGTAGCCCAGCGCCCGTGCCGCGAGCTCGCGCGAGCGCTGCACGGCGTGAATGTGGGGCGTGACGCGAATCGCCACGTCAGCGACCCAGCGCGTCGGCGCCTCGTAGCCCGAGCCATCGGTCTGGTTGGCCAGCGCATAGCGCTTGCCGCCGGGCGCCAGCCGCGCCAGCCTGGCCACCACGGCGGATTTCGTCAGACCTTGCAGGTCGATGACGGCATCGTAGGCGTCAAGCTGCAGCTCGGCCTTGAACGCGCGCCACTGCTGGCGCGTCGCTGCCGCCAACAGCGACTTGCGCCAACGCCTGATTTCGCAGGGAATGATGCGGTGCAGTCCCGGGCTGCGGGCCAGCAGCGAGGCAAAGGATTTTTCGACCACCCAGTCGATCTGCGCATCGGGCAAAGCGGTGTGAATATCCTGCACCACCGGCAAGGCATGCACCACGTCGCCCAGGGACGACAGCTTGACCAGGAGAATTTTGACCCCCACGCTTTTCACTTCGTGTAAGGCGCTGCCCCCCGAGGGGGCTGTGCTTGCTTGGGGCGGCCCGGCGCGGAACGCTTCAGCCCCCACGCTCGGCACTTCGTGTCCTTCGCTGCCCCCCGAGGGGGCTGTGCTTGCTTGGGGCGGCCCGGCGCGGCGCACTTCCCGGCTCAATGCGCCGCAGCCGTAAAACTCGCGTCAGGCTTGACGCTGCGCAGCAGCGCCAGCATGTCGGCCTCGATGCGGTGCAGCGCCTCTGGCGTGTGGCCTTCAAAGCGCAACACCAACACCGGCGTGGTGTTGGAGGCGCGAATCAGCCCAAAGCCATCCGGCCAGTCCACGCGAACACCGTCGATGGTGGAAATCCTGGCGGGCGCAGGGAAAGAAGCGGCCTTGATCAGCGCCTCCACCACCGTGTGGGGCTCGCCCTCTTTGCAGGCAACGTTAAGTTCCGGCGTGCTGAAACTGGTCGGCAGGCTGTTGAGCAACACGCCCGCATCGGGCACGCGGCTGACGATTTCGAGCAGGCGCGCGCCGGCATAGGTGCCGTCGTCAAAACCGTACCAGCGCTCCTTGAAGAAGATGTGGCCGCTCATCTCGCCGCCCAGCGGGGAATTGACTTCCTTCATTTTCGCCTTGATGAGCGAGTGGCCGGTTTTGTACATCATGGCCACGCCCCCTGCAGCCTCGATCTCGGGAGCCAGGCGCTGCGAGCATTTCACGTCAAACAAGATGGTGCCGCCCGGCACGCGCGACAGCACGTCTCTGGCAAACAGCATCATCTGGCGGTCGGGGTAAATGTTCTGGCCGTCCTTGGTCACAATGCCGAGGCGGTCGCCGTCGCCGTCAAAGGCCAGGCCGAGTTCGGCATCACCGCTTTGCAGGGCCTTGATCAGATCCCGCAGGTTCTCGGGCTTGCTCGGATCGGGGTGGTGATTGGGAAAGTTGCCATCCACCTCGCTGAACAGCTCGGTGACCTCGCAGCCCAGCGCGCGAAAAATCGCCGGGGCCGAAGCACCTGCAATGCCGTTGCCCGAGTCGATGACGATCTTCATCGGGCGCGACAGCTTGACGCCCGAGACGACGCGCTCACGGTAGGCCGACGCCACATCCACCTGGCGAATCACGCCGGGCGTGGCGGGCAGCACCCAGCTTTCAGTCTCCATCATGCGGCGCAGCGCCTGGATTTCCTCGCCGTAAATGGCGCGCCCGGCCAGCACCATCTTGAAGCCGTTGTAGTCTTTCGGGTTGTGGCTGCCGGTGACCTGGATGCCCGAGTTGGCCTCGGTGCTGGCTGCGAAGTACAGCATGGGCGTGGTGACCATGCCCACGTCCACCACCGCCACGCCCGCCGCAGCCAGGCCGCGCATCAGGGCCGCGCTGAGCGACGGACCACTCAGGCGACCATCCCGGCCCACGGCCACGGTGGATTCACCTTCTTTCAGGGCCTGCGTGCCAAAGGCTTTCCCAAGCGCCTCCGCCATCTCTTCGTTGATGGTGGACGGCACCACGCCGCGAATGTCGTAGGCCTTGAAAATGGATGCGCTGACTTGCATGGAAGTGCCTCGATGAAAGTTGGATTGAATCGATTGTAGGCGGCACCCCCTGCACCCATTCACCGCAATGGCCACCCCATGGACATGTCCGAAAACGGCTGGCTGCCTGGCTTTCGGGGCGTATCATTTCTTCATGACCCGCGCCACCGCACCCCTTGCCGATGACGACTGCTACCTCGCCCTGAAGGCGCGGGACGCCCGCTTTGACGGCAGCTTTTTCACCGGCGTGACGTCCACCGGCATTTACTGCCGGCCAGTGTGCAGTGTCAAAACCCCAAAGCGTGAAAACTGCCGCTTCTTCCGTCACGCAGCGCAGGCCGAAAACGCCGGCTTTCGCCCCTGCCTGCGTTGCCGGCCCGAACTGGCGCCGCATTCGGTGGCATGGTCGATCCAGGATGCGTCCTTCATTCTGGCGCATCAGGCTGCCCGCCTGCTGGATGAACCCGATTGCCAACGCGACGTCGCACCATCCGTGGAAAGACTGGCCGCGCGCCTGGGTGTCAGCGACCGCCACCTGCGGCGGATTTTCGAGGCGCAGTTTGGCGTCTCGCCCATGCAGTACCTGCAAACAAGGCGGCTGCTGACGGCCAAGCAATTGCTGGCCGACACCAACATGCCGGTCACACAAGTCGCCCTCGTCAGCGGTTTCGCCAGTGTCCGGCGTTTCAATGCCGCGTTTGTGCAGCATTACCAGCTCAACCCGACGCAGTTGCGCCGCCAGGGAGCCAGGCCCGCAGGCGAGGGCATCACCATCAGGCTAGGCTACCGACCGCCTTATGACGTGGCGGCGATGCTCGGTTTTTTCGGCAAACGATCCATCAATGCTATTGAATTCATAGCTACTGACGGCCAACAGCCCTGCGCCGGAAGGACATTTCGCTTTGAATCCGGCGGAAAAGCACATGCCGGCTGGCTGCTGGCCAGTTTTGACGAGACGCGCTGCCAGCTGGTGCTGCGCGTCAGTGATTCGCTGCGTGAGGTGTTGCCGCTGGTGATTCGCCGGGTGCGCGCCATGTTCGACCTCGATGCCGATCCGGCCGCCATCAACAGCCTCCTGCAGGCCAGCTTCCCGGACGCAGGCGGACTGCGCGTTCCCGGCACGCTGGATGGCTATGAGCTGGCCGTGCGCGCGGTGCTGGGCCAGCAGATCACGGTGGCAGCGGCGCGCACGCTGGCCCAGCGCATGGTGGACCGCTTTGGCGAGAAGATAGACACGCCCTGGCCGCTGCTGACCCGCCTCTTCCCCGCGCCTGGCGTGCTGGCCGCCGCCAGTGGCGATGCGCTGGGCCAGCTCGGCATTGTCAAACAGCGCCAGGCCGCCATTGTCGGGATTGCCCGGGCCGTGCTTGAAAATCGCCTGCAATTACACGGCGGCGCCGATGTCAGCGCCACCATCGCCACGCTCAAGGCGCTGCCCGGCATTGGCGACTGGACGGCGCAATACATCGCCATGCGCGCCCTGCGCTGGCCCGATGCATTTCCGGCTGGCGATGTCGCGCTGCACAAGACGCTGGGCGTGCAGGCGCTGAAGAATCCGGCAAGGCAAGCCGAACTGGCATCCAGCGCCTGGAAGCCGTGGCGCAGTTATGCGGTCATTCGCGCCTGGAGCGGCATGCTGGGCCCAGCACCGGCGGAGCCAACCCCGCTATCTGCTATTAAATAAATAGCTTCCAGCGGCCGTCATTCAATGGCTTGAGGCATAAGACATCATAAAAACTGCTGATTCACAGGCGTACAGGCAAATAAGAGACACTCAAGGTGATCACCATGAAATTTGACCCATCCATCGTACAAACAAGCGTCCAGAGTCCTCTGGGGCCCATCATCATTGCTGCCACCGCCAACGGCCTGGCCGGGCTCTGGTTTACTGAAGGCCAGCGCTATTTACCCTCCCAGCTCACGGGACCGGGGGCCTGGCCCGAAGACGCCAAACACCCGGTGCTGAAACAGGCCAGCCAGCAACTCGCCGAGTATTTTGCCGGCCAGCGCACCCATTTTGAAGTGCCGCTGGACCTGGGCTGCGGCACAGCCTTTCAGCAATCGGTATGGCAGGCGCTGCTGGCCATTGCGCAAGGCGAGACCATGAGCTACGGCGAAGTCAGCCGCCGCATTGGCAAGCCGGCAGCCGTCCGGGCCGTGGGCGGCGCGGTCGGGCGCAACCCGGTCAGCATCATCGTGCCCTGCCACCGGGTCATGGGTGCCAATGGCTCCCTGACCGGCTATGGTGGCGGACTGGACCGAAAAACCGCCCTGCTCCGGCTTGAAGGCGCACTTGAGGAGAAGCTTCTTTGACATCCCGGTCTTCCCTTATTTCGCCCTCCACCGTCACTGGCGCTGCCAGGGCCAAACCCAAAAGCTGGGTCAGGGACTTCGTGTTGCTGGCCGCCATCTGGGGGTCGTCCTTTCTCTTCATGCGCATGGGCACGGTCGAGTTTGGCCCGCTGCCGACCGCCGCCGTCCGCGTCGCGATCGCCGCGCTATTCCTGCTGCCCCTCGTATGGCTGCGTGGCTTGTTGCCGGTACTGCATAAAAACTGGAAGCGTATTTTCTTCATCGGGCTGCTCAACTCAGGCATTCCCTTTGCCTGCTTTTCATTTGCGCTGCTGTCCATCAGCACCGGGCTGTCGGCGATTCTCAACGCCACGGTCCCGATGTTTGGCGCGCTGATTGCCTGGGTCTGGCTCAAGGACAAGCCGACCGCCTCGCGGGTGCTGGGGCTGGTCATCGGCTTTGCCGGCGTGGCCATGCTGGCCTGGGACAAAGCCACGTTCAAACCAGATGCCTCGGGCGTGGCACCCGGCTGGGCCGTGCTGGCCTGCCTGCTGGCCTGCGTCTGCTACGGCATTTCAGCCAGCTACACCAAACGCTATCTCTCAGGCTTGCCGCCGCTGGTGACGGCTGCGGGCAGCCAGATGGGCGCCACGCTGGGCCTGGCCCTGCCGGCGCTGTGGCTGTGGCCGGCGCGCATGCCGGGCGCCCCGGCCTGGCTGGCCTTGCTGGCCGTCGGCGTGGTGTGTACCGGGCTGGCCTACATCCTGTTTTTCCGTCTGATTGAAAACGCCGGCCCGCCGCGGGCACTGGCCGTCACCTTCCTGGTGCCGGTATTTGCCGTCCTGTACGGCGTGCTGTTTCTCAAGGAATCGGTCACGCCCTGGATGATCGTGTGCGCGGGGGTGATCGTGTGCGGCACCGCGCTGTCCACCGGCCTCCTTCATCTGGGACGAAACGGAAAACTGCCGCGATAAGGAAAGTGGGAGAGTGCCATGAGTTCTGCACGAAAAATGAAGCTGAGGCTAAAGCTGAAACTGGAGGCAAGCAAGCCCCGGAATCCGCTGGTCACGCCTGCTCGCCAGCGCAAGGCCGGCTCACACCGAAAGCCATCATCGGCCTTGAGGCGCGCCGAAAAAATGGCGCTAAAAAAGCAATTGGACGAAAGCTGAACCAGCCGTCCCTACTGCAGCGCCCCGGCCACCACATTGATGCTGAGCGCAAGGATCAGCATGTTGAAGCCGAAAGACAGCACGCCGTGCACCATCGTGAGCCGGCGCATCTCGCGTGAGGTGACCTGCACGTCGGACACCTGGGAGGTCATGCCGACCACATGGGCGTAGTACAGAAAATCAAAGTAATCCGGATCCAGTCCGCCCGGGAACTGCAGGCCGGGTCCATCAGCTTCGTTCTGCTTTTCTTCGTGGTAATAGCGGTGGGCGTAGCGAAAGGCAAAAATGGTCTGCATGAAAAACCATGAGGCAACCAGCGCCACCACGGACAAGCCGATATGAATCGTGCGCTCCATGCCCGAATAAAGTTTTGTCTGCTGCATGACAACCGTGATGGCGGCCACGCAGGCCAGCGATGCCAACAGCATCAGCATGAACAGCACCACGCTGGGTTCGTCCTGCGCCTGGGCCCGCTCCCGCGTTCGCCTCGCGTCGAAGCGCTCGCACAGCCACCAGGCCAGCAGCAGGTAGAAGGCAACTCCTACGGTCCAGCCCAGGAGTCCACGGAACTGCCAGACCAGAGGCAACGGCAGTGCGGCTGTGGCCAGACCCGCCAGCAGACCATAGACCAGGCGCTGGAAACCGTTGGTTTCAGAAAGATGTTTTGGCATGGTGCCGATTGTGGGGCCAGCGGCGCTTAGGCCTAACGACCGCGCGGCTCTTGGAAAAAATCAAGAGATTCAAGATGGCCCAATATTCCGGCGCTGAAATGCAAAAAGGGCTTGCCGCAATCGAAATAGCGGCAAGCCCCAGCATACTGGCGGAGCGGACGGGACTCGAACCCGCGACCCCCGGCGTGACAGGCCGGTATTCTAACCAACTGAACTACCACTCCTGGTAGTGGTAACGTTTGCTCTTTCGAGCCAAGTCGCCTGCCCTTGCGGGCTTGCGGTTACCAACTTGTGCTTTTTCCCTTCACCTTGCAGCGAAGAAATTTGGCGACCCTACGGGGATTCGAACCCCGGTACCTACCGTGAAAGGGTAGTGTCCTAGGCCTCTAGACGATGGGGTCTTAACCTGGTGACTTCCGACGCAGGCTTTTAACGGCCTGCTACAAACTTCAACAATTCTTTTAAATCGCAAATCGATCTAAGAGGAAAGCCCTTGTAATTCATGGAACTGCAAGGGCTTCAATCTGGCGGAGCGGACGGGACTCGAACCCGCGACCCCCGGCGTGACAGGCCGGTATTCTAACCAACTGAACTACCACTCCTGGTAGAAAAGCGTTTGCTCTTGCGAGCCAAGTGCTTAACAACTTGTGCTTTGTCCCTTCACCTTGCAGCGAAGAAATTTGGCGACCCTACGGGGATTCGAACCCCGGTACCTACCGTGAAAGGGTAGTGTCCTAGGCCTCTAGACGATGGGGTCTTAACCTTGGAACTTCCGGCGCGGTCTTTTTAAGGACTGCTACAAAACTTCAAAAACTTTTTCGACGTTGGTGGAGGTAAACGGGATCGAACCGATGACCTCTTGCATGCCATGCAAGCGCTCTCCCAGCTGAGCTATACCCCCTTAGTCACCAATTTCTTAGTAACCTGTCGAGCCTCAAATTATATCTACAAAAATTCGCCTTTTGGATCTTTTCAAATTAAATTCAATTTGGCGATCACTTTTTCTCGCTTCATGAGCGCCAGGATCGCATCCAGCGAGGGCGTCTGCGGCGTTCCCATGAGTAGCACGCGCACCGGCATGGCCAGTTGCGGCATCTTCAGGCCGGTATCGAGCAGCACCTGCTTAATCACGGCAGCGATAGCCGCCTTGCTCCATTCACAGGTGGCCAGCGCCTGCGCCAGCTTTGCCAGCGCCGGCCTCACAGCATCGGTCACATGGGTGCTGACATCTTGCGCACTCGGCTCCGCACCCGTGACCAGCAGCTTCAACCAGACAGCCAGTTCGACCAAGGTGCTGCAGCGGTCCTTGAACAAGGCGCAACCCCCTGCGAGCCAGGCAGCATCCAGACCCGAAACGTCCAGTTTGACAAGGAATGGCTGAACCAGTTCGGCGAGCTTGTCGTCGGCGGTAGCCTTGAGATGCTGAGCGTTCACCCAGCGCAGCTTGGCCTCGTCGAACTGCGCGGCGCTCTTGCCCAAGTGGTCAAGATTGAACCACTGCAGGAACTGCTCGCGGCTGAAAATCTCGTCATCGCCATGGCTCCAGCCCAGACGCGCCAGGTAGTTCACCATGGCGTCGGGCAGGTAACCTTCGGCGGCATACTGGGTCACCGCCTTGGCGCCGCTGCGCTTGCTCATTTTTTCGCCCTGCTCATTCAGAACGGTTGGCAAGTGCGCATAAACGGGTACTTCCCTGCCCAGCGCCCGGAAAATGTTGATCTGGCGCGGCGTGTTGTTCACATGGTCATCGCCGCGGATCACGTGGGTGATGGCCATGTCCATGTCGTCCACCACCACGCAGAAGTTGTAGGTGGGCGTGCCGTCAGGGCGGGCAATGACCAGATCATCGAGTTCATCGTTGCTGATCTCGATGCGGCCCTTGACCTTGTCCTCCCAGACCACCGAGCCGCCTTGCGGATTTTTGAAACGCAGCACCGGCTGCACGCCCTCGGGAATGGCAGGCAGCGTCTTGCCGGGCTCGGGCCGCCAGGTGCCGTCGTAGCGCGGTTTTTCCTTGGCAGCCATCTGTGCTTCACGCAGGGCATCAAGCTCTGCCACGCTCATGTAGCAAGGGTAAACATGACCCGCCGCCTGCAACTCGGCCAGCACGGCCTTGTAGCGATCCATGCGCTGCATCTGGTAGAACGGACCTTCGTCATAGTCCAGGCCCAGCCAGCGCATGCTTTCGATGATCACATCGACGGCTGCCTGGCTCGAACGCTCCAGATCGGTGTCTTCAATCCGCAGGATGAAGTCGCCGCCGTTGGCGCGCGCAAAGGCCCATGGGTAGAGCGCCGAGCGGATGTTGCCCAGATGAATAAAGCCTGTCGGCGAAGGCGCAAATCGGGTTCTTATTTTCTGTGTCATGTCAGGCTGTCCAGACCTCGTGCGAGGTCGGCTTTCAAATCGTCAATATATTCAAGACCGGCCGCAAAGCGAATCAGGCCCTGGCCGATGCCGGCCGCCTGGCGCTGTGCTTCGGTGAGGCGACCATGGGAGGTGGTTCCCGGATGGGTGATGATGGATTTGGTGTCGCCCAGATTGGTGGCGATGCTGACCACCTGCGTGCTGTTGATCACATGAAAGGCGTTGGCGCGGGCCGTTTCCGGGTCGCCGCCGCGCACATCGAAAGACACCACGGCGCCACCAAGGCCCGACTGCTGGCGCATGGCCAGCTCATGCTGGGGGTGGGAAGCCAGACCCGGGTAGTACACGCGGCTTACCGCGGGGTGCGCTTCCAGCCATTGCGCGATGGCCAGGGCTGTGGCACTTTGGGCCTGCATGCGGATGCGCAGCGTTTCCATGCCCTTGAGTACAACCCAGGCATTGAAGGGTGCCAGCACCATGCCAGCGGTACGCACGATAGGACCGAACACGTCCACGATCAGCTTTGAGGGTCCGCAAATCGCACCCGCCATGACCCTGCCCTGGCCGTCAAGGTACTTGGTGCCCGAGTGGATCACCAGATCGGCACCCAGTTCGGTCGGCCGCTGCAGGGCGGGCGAACAGAAACAGTTGTCGACGGCCAGCAGCGCGCCGCCCCCATGCGCAATGTCGGCCAGCGCCCGGATGTCGCACACCTCGGTGAGTGGATTGGTCGGGGTTTCGGCAAACAACAAGCGGGTGTTGGGTCGCATGGCCGCTTGCCATTGCGCCAGGTCGGTCTGCGAAACAAAGCTGGTCTCGACGCCGAACTTGGCGAATTCCTTGCCGAACAGGTTGAGCGTCGAGCCGAACACCGACTGCGAACAGACGACATGGTCGCCCGCCTTGAGCAGCCCCATGCCCATCATCAGGATGGCGCCCATGCCGCTGGACGCAGCGATGGCGGCTTCAGTGCCTTCCATCGCCGCCAGCCTCTGCTCGAAACTGGACACCGTCGGATTGGATGTTCGGGCATAGGTATAACCCTGCTCCGTGCCGGCAAAGCGGCGCGCCGACGTTTCGGCATCGGGCTGCACGAAGCCGCTGGACAGGTACAGCGCCTCGGAGTTCTCGCCATACTGGCTGCGTTCGACGCCGACACGCACGGCCAGCGTATCGCGGTGCAGCTTGTCGGGTAATGCTTTTTGGGTCACGTCAAGCCTCTTGCGGATTGGGCAGCGCCAGGCGCGACACATCGACATCGCTGTCATCGCCAATTTTCTCGGCGGTGTCGGCACGCGCAGAATTCATGGCGGCAATGGTCTCGGCAGTCACGTCGCCGGTGACGTACACGCCGTCGAAGCAGGAGGCGTCAAAGCCATTGAGCGCCGGGTTCAGCGAACCGATAGCGCGCTTCATGCCCTCCACGTCCTGGTAAATCAGCGCATCACAGCCAATGACCTGACGAATTTCTTCGACGCTGCGGTTATGCGCCACCAGTTCGCCCGGTGTCGGCATGTCAATGCCGTAAACGTTGGGGAAACGCACCGGCGGTGCCGCGCTGGCCAGATAGACCTTGCGCGCGCCGGCATCGCGTGCCATCTGCACGATCTCGCGGCTGGTGGTGCCGCGCACGATGGAATCGTCGACCAGCAGCACATTGCGGCCCTTGAACTCACTGGCAATCACGTTGAGTTTCTGGCGCACCGATTTTTTGCGGACACCCTGCCCCGGCATGATGAAGGTACGGCCGACGTAGCGGTTTTTCACAAAGCCTTCGCGGTAAGGAATGCCCAGCAGATGCGCCAGTTGCGAGGCGCTGGGGCGGCTCGATTCGGGAATGGGGATGATCACATCGATCTCGTTGGGCGGCACCGTGGAGACCACGCGCTTGGCCAGCGTTTCACCGAGGTTGAGCCTGGCCTGATAGACGGAAATTCCGTCAAGCACGGAATCGGGACGCGCCAGGTAGACAAATTCGAAAATGCAGGGCTTGAGCTGTGGATGATCCGCACATTGCTCGGCATGGACCTTGCCGGCCATATCGACAAACACCGCTTCGCCCGGCGCGATGTCACGATCGAACTGGTAGCCGGTGCCTTCCAGGGCCACCGATTCACTGGCGACCATCACGGTGACGCCGCCTTCATTCTGGCCATGGCCTATGCACAGCGGACGAATGCCAAACGGGTCGCGAAAAGCCAGCAGCCCGTGGCCGGCGATCAGCGCCACCACGGCGTAGGAGCCCTTCACGCGCTTGTGCACGCCGCGCACCGCGGTAAACACGTCGGCCGGGGTGAGCGGCAAGCCACGCGTGGTTTTTTCCAGTTCGTGCGCCAGCACGTTGAGCAGCACTTCGGAGTCACTGTCGGTGTTGATGTGGCGATGGTCTGTATTGAAAAGCTCGGCCTTGAGCTCAGCCGCGTTGGTCAGGTTGCCATTGTGCGAAAGCACCAGTCCAAAGGGCGCGTTGACATAAAACGGTTGGGCTTCGTCTTCGCTGTAGGCATTGCCCGCCGTGGGATAACGCACCTGGCCCAGCCCGACATTGCCCGGCAGGGCGCGCATGTTGCGGGTGCGAAAAACATCGCGCACCATGCCCTTGGCCTTGTGCATGTAGAACTTGCGTCCTTGCTGGGTGACGATGCCGGCGGCATCCTGTCCACGGTGCTGCAGCAGCAGCAAACCGTCGTAAATCAGCTGGTTAACCGGGGCATTGCTGACGATGCCGACTATGCCGCACATGGTGTTCCGTTCATGATGTGTTGATCTCTCAAGGTAAATTCAAAAAAACTAATTCAGATACTTGGCAAACGGCTCCGGCAGCAGCGGCTTCAAGCCTTTCAGCGTGGCCGTCAATGCTTGCGCGCCCCTGGACTCCGTCCACCACGGGCTGGACTTGAGCGCCGTCATGTCCATCACCACGGTGGCGGCGAGCAACAGGATCACGCCGCGCAGCACGCCGAAAGCCGCACCCAGCGTGCGGTCCACGGGCCGCAAGCCGATGACTTCCACCAGCTTTTTCAGCAAAAAAGCCAGCAATCCCGCCACAAAAACCGCGGCAATGAAGACCAGCACAAACGCCGCCGCATAACGCACCGGCTCAGAGGCCGACTGCAGCGGCAGCAGCTTGGCAACATCGGGCGCAAACCATTGCGCCACATAAAAAGATACCGCCCAGCCCAGTACCGACAAGACTTCGTACACCAGCCCCCGCCATGCGCCCAGCAGCATGGAAAAAAGCAATACGCCCCCTAAAACCCAATCCAGCGTCGTCACAAATTTGCAAGCCGCTTAAAGGGTAAGTATGGCGGCCGAAAGCCCTAGCGCCCTGATTTTTCCGGCGGCGCTTTCGGCCTCGGCCTTGCTGGCAAACGGCCCGACGCGGACCCGGGTGCGCTTGCCGTCCTTGGTTTCGGCAACCTGGGTGTAGGTCTTCAGGCCGGCCTTGCCCAGCTTGAGACGCGCTTCTTGCGCCTTGGCGGCGTCAGCAAAGGCGCCCACCTGCACGACTACACGGCCCTCGGCTTCCACGGTGGCCGCTTTGGGGGCGTGCTGCGGCGCGGTCGCGCCGTTGAGCAATGCAATGGCGCGCGCACTATCGTCGCTCGCAGCCGGTTTGGTTGCCGGTTTGGCTTCTGGTTTGGCTTCTGGTTTGACGGCAGCTTTGGCGTGTGGCTTGTCTTCGGCTTTCGGCTCTGCCTTGACCTCGGGCCTGGGTGCCGGCTTAGCCTCGGGTTTTGCTTCTTTTTTTATAGCTACAGGTGCAGGCGCATCCGGCACAGGAGCCTGTTTTGACGACAAAATCTCTTCTTCGGGCGCCAGACTAGCGGCAGCGGCCACTTTTTCAGCCGACGTGGGTTTAGCTGCCGGGGCGGGGGCTGGTGCGGGGAGGACCAGCGGCTTGACGGTGTTCTTCCCGGGAATTTCAATCGGAATATCCACCGAAATCGGTCTTGGCTGCGTATCAAACAGGAGCGGAAAACCCACTACCCCAATGAGCACCAGCACCACCGCGCCAATCAGGCGGTGTTTGGCACGTTTTCGCATGGCTTCCACGCTTTCCGGTTGAGCGGCTGGGCCGGCAGCAGAAGCAGAGCTTGAACTGCCCCGGCGGAAGTTGAAAAACGCCATGGTGTGTCTTGAATCCGTTAAGGGTGACGTTAAAGGTCAACGTGGCTTTTAGGCCTGCCCAAGTGCCGGGGCAGGCAGATTTGTCCGGTTTCTTCAGACTTGTCGGGCCTCATGCGGCCAGGTGCGGTGCGGAAAGACGCGGTATGCCGCCCTTCAAAATGCCGCCCACCGTGTAAAACGAGCCGAACACGACAATTCTATCAGCGGGGTTTGCTGCCTTTACGGCCGCTTGCAGTGCCTCCTCCGGGCTTTTGTAAGCCGTGGCACCGGCGTCGCCGCGGGAGTTGGCTGCCTGCCATGTCGCGCGCAGGGCCTCACCCGTGGCGGCCCGCGCCGTGGGCAAATCGGTGAAATACCACTTGTCGATCAGCGGCCCCACGCGGGCGAACATGGGCAGCAGATCCTTGTCGGCCATGGCGCCAAACACCGCATGGGTGCATGGGTAAAAGCCCATCGCATCGAGGTTTTCAGTGAGCGCCGCGACGGCATGCGGGTTGTGCGCCACATCCAGCACCAGCGTCGGCTGGCCGGGAATGATCTGGAAGCGCCCGGGCAGCTCGACCATGGACAGGCCGTTGCGTACCGCCTGCGCGGTGATGGGCAGGCGATCACGCAGCGCCGTCAGCGCGGCCAGCACACCCGAAGCATTGACCAGCTGATTGGCGCCGCGCAGCGCCGGATAAGCCAGTCCGGCGTAGCGCCGGCCGCGGCCGGCCCAGCCCCACTGCAGCTTGTCACCCGAAAAATTGAAGTCATGGCCAAAGCGCCACAAATCAGCGCCCACTTGGGCCGCATGGTCCAGGATGCTTTGCGGCGGTACCGGGTCGCTCACCACCACCGGCTTGCCGGCGCGCATGATGCCGGCCTTTTCCAGGCCTATGCTTTCGCGGTCATGCCCCAGAAACTCCATGTGATCGAGGTCAATGCTGGTGATGACGGCGCAGTCGGTGTCCAGGATATTGACGGCATCCAGACGGCCACCCAGGCCGACTTCCAGAATGACGACATCCAGCTTTGCGTCGGCCAACAACTGCAAAATGGCCAGCGTCGTGAATTCGAAGTAGGTCAGCGATATTTCATCGCCATTCAGGGCTCTAGCCCTTTCAACACAGGCGAAGCATGCTATCAAATCTGCTGAACTGACGATATCGCCGCGGACCCGGCAGCGTTCTTCGAAATGCACCAGATGCGGCGAGGTGTAGACGCCGGTCCGGTAACCCGCCTCCAGCAATATCGCTTCCAGCATGGCGCAGGTCGAGCCCTTGCCGTTGGTGCCGGCCACGGTGATGATGGGGCAATCGAACTTCAGGCCCATGCGCTCGGCCACGGCCTTGACGCGCTCCAGCCCCATGTCGATGGTTTTCGGGTGCAGGCGCTCGCAATGGGCCAGCCAGTCGTCCAGTGTTGTCAGATGTTCCATACAGCCCTGCATTGTCGCGCAAGGCGGAAAATCCTTTGTTCAGCGCGCGAAGCGGTCGGTCGCGGCCAGCAGTTGCGCCAGGATGCCGGGCTCGCTAAAGGCATGGCCGGCGTCGGTCACCAGATGAAAATCCGCCTCAGGCCAGGCCCGGTGCAGGTCCCAGGCGGTTCTGGCCGGCGTTGCCATGTCGTATCGCCCCTGCACGATCACGCCGGGAATCCCGGCAAGCTTGTGGGCATCCCGAATCAGCTGCCCCTCCTCCAGCCAGCCGGCATGGACGAAATAATGGTTTTCAATGCGCGCAAAGGCCAGCGCGAAGTCGTCATCGCCGTGCTTGGCGGCGCCTTCCGGGTCCGGCAGCAGCGTGAGGGTCTGCCCTTCCCACAAGCTCCAGGCCCGGGCTGCGGCCATCTGCCCGGCGCGGTCGGTGCCGACCAGGCGCTTGCGGTACGCGGCCATCAGGTCGCCGCGCTCGGCGGGCGCAATCGGTGCCAGAAACGCTTCCCACAAATCAGGAAACAACCAGGAAGCCCCTTCCTGGTAATACCAGAGCAACTCGGCGCGCCGCAGCGTGAAGATGCCGCGCACGATGAGTTCGGACACCTGCGCCGGATGCGTCTGGGCATAAGCCAGCGCCAGCGATGAGCCCCAGGAGCCGCCAAACACCAGCCAGCGCTCCACGCCGAGCAGGGTGCGCAGGCGTTCAATGTCGGCCACCAGATGCCAGGTCGTGTTGTTCTCCAGGCAAGCGTGGGGGCGCGAGCGGCCGCAGCCGCGCTGGTCAAACAGCAGCACGCAATAACGCTCGGGTTCAAACAGCCGCCGGTGGTCAGGCGAGCAGCCCGAACCCGGCCCGCCGTGCAGGAACACCGCCGGCTTGCCTGCCGGGTTGCCGCACAGCTCCCAGTAAATCGAATGACCGTCGCCGGTCTCCAGAACGCCGGTACGGAAGGGCTCAAGGGGTGGATAAAGGCTTGCCGGCAGGGTGGCAGCGGGTGTGGCCGAGTCAGTCATGAAATCTCCATCAAAGTGTGCTCACTTGCACCAGGGCCTTGCGGCGGCATGCCGCCCCTGAGCACCTGGGGGCTGATGAATTATTCCAGTGTTGGCCCGCCTGCTCCTTGCCCCATGATGGCCGGCCTTCTCCCCCGATGCGAAATTGCTATTTAATTAATAGCAACTTGCACCCGTATTACTTGCCCGAGAGGCCTATTTCGTGCAATTCATGCCAGAATCACAGCATGATTACTCTCTATGGCATTCCCAATTGCGACACGGTCAAGAAAGCCCGTGACTGGCTCACCGAACACGGGCAGCCCTACGATTTTCATGACTTCAAGAAGCAAGGTGTTCCGCCGGAGCAGCTCGCGCTGTGGACACAGGCCGTCGGCTGGGAAAAGCTGCTCAATCGCAAGGGCACGACCTGGCGCAAGCTCGATGCCGCCGCGCAGTCCGCCGTCACCGACGCCGCCAGCGCCCAGGCGCTGATGCTGGCCAACCCCAGCGTCATCAAGCGCCCTGTGGTGAACTGGGGCCAGGACGTCACTGTTGGCTTTGAAGCGGCCGCCTGGGCTGCGCGGGTTTAAATCGCGCCCCACGCTCCGGCCAACCCGGCCGAAGCCAGCTTTACAGTCCCCTTACCGAACTCTGGACCTCAAAACGAGTCTGACTTATTAAAATTGGCAGCAATTGGTCGAGGCTGACAAGAAGTCATCTGCTTGGCGGTTGAGCGGCAGTCATGGGCTGAAAAGGAGTTTGAATCATGAAGAAGTTAGTCGTTAAAACACTGCTGGCGTCTGGCGTTGCCGCAGCCACCATGGCCGGCATGCCTGCTTCGGCCATGGACATTCTGGCGCGGGTGATTTCCAGTACCCCCGTGGTGCAGCAGGTCGCCGTGCCGCGTCAGGTATGCAGCAACCAGGCCGTCATCACGCAGGCCCCCAAGTCGGGTGCGGGCGCGCTGATGGGCGCGATAGCGGGCGGTGCGGCCGGCAATGCAATTGGCAATGGCGGCGGACGTGCGGCGGCCACCATGATTGGCTTGGTGGGCGGGGCGATGATTGGCGACCGCATTGAAGGCCCGAACCAGCAGGTGCAAAACGTCCAGCAATGCACCACGCAGACCTTCTATGAAAACCGGCCCAGCCACTACAACGTGGTGTATGAATACCAGGGCACGCAGTACAACACGCAGATGGCCAACGACCCGGGCGGTTATGTGCGGCTGCAGGTCACGCCGGTCGGCGCTCTGCCTTCGCAGCCGGCGCCGACTTTCCAGCCAACGCCAGTCGTCCAGCAGCAAACCTATTACGAGCCCGCGGTCGTGCAGCAGCCGGTCTATGTGCAGCCTGCGGTGTATCCGGCCTATTACCCGCAGCCTTATTTCGGGTCGCCTTACTACGCGCCCTATTACGCCCCCATTGGGCTTTCGCTGAATTTCGGCTACAGCCGGGGTTTCGGCGGCGGGCACCACCGCTGGCACTGAGCAAGGACAAAAAAGGGAACTTGAAAAGTTCCCTTTTTTATGGGCGGCCACCTGCCTCGATACAGACTTATTGCGGCGTCTGGATCAGTGCGCCCTTGAACAGAACCGGGCAGCCGGATCAGCTGACCTAAAATCTCCGGTTTACGCGCCCGCCTGCTGGACGCGTCGTTTTTCCTGATTATGAAAACCTCCATGACTACCGAAAAAATTGACAACGTGAGTATCACGACCCAAGCCAATGTGTACTTTGACGGCAAATGCGTGAGCCACGGCTTCACGCTGGCGGACGGCACCAAAAAATCGGTAGGCGTGATTCTGCCGGCCACCCTGACCTTCAATACCGGCGCGCCCGAAATCATGGAATGCGTGGGCGGTGCCTGCGAGTACAAACTGCCGGGCAGCGACAACTGGGTGAAATCCTCGGTGGGCGAAAAATTCAGCGTTCCCGGCAATTCAAAGTTCGACATCCGTGTGGCTCCGGGTTTTGAGGCCTACCACTACATCTGTCATTTCGCCTGAACCCATAAACCCGCAAGAACAATTAATTCATGGCCACCATTCTCCAAAACCTTCCCGCCGGCCAGAAAGTCGGCATCGCCTTTTCCGGCGGCCTCGATACCAGCGCAGCCCTGCACTGGATGAAGCTCAAGGGCGCGATTCCCTATGCCTACACCGCCAACCTGGGCCAGCCCGACGAGCCTGATTACGAGGACATCCCGCGCAAGGCGATGCAGTACGGCGCCGAAAAAGCCCGCCTGATTGACTGCCGCAGCCAGCTGGCCGCCGAAGGCATTGCCGCGCTGCAGGCCGGCGCTTTCCACATCACCACCGCCGGCGTCACCTACTTCAACACCACGCCGCTGGGCCGCGCCGTGACCGGCACCATGCTGGTGGCCGCCATGAAGGAAGACGACGTCAACATCTGGGGCGACGGCAGCACCTACAAGGGCAACGACATCGAGCGCTTTTACCGCTACGGTCTGCTGACCAACCCTTCGCTGAAAATCTACAAGCCCTGGCTGGACCAGCTTTTCATCGACGAGCTGGGCGGCCGCGCCGAGATGTCCGAATTCATGACCCAAGCAGGCTTCGGCTACAAGATGTCGGCCGAAAAGGCCTATTCGACCGACTCGAACATGCTGGGCGCCACGCACGAGGCCAAGGATCTGGAGCATTTGAGCAGCGGCATGAAGATCGTCAACCCCATCATGGGCGTGGCCTTCTGGAAGGACGAAGTCGAGGTCAAGCGCGAGGAAGTCACGGTGCGCTTTGAAGAGGGCCGGCCGGTCGCCCTGAACGGCGTGGAATACACCGACCTCGTCGAGCTGATCCTTGAAGCCAACCGCATCGGCGGGCGCCATGGCCTGGGCATGAGCGACCAGATCGAAAACCGCATCATCGAAGCCAAGAGCCGCGGCATTTACGAAGCCCCGGGCCTGGCGCTGCTGTTCATCGCCTACGAACGCCTGGTCACGGGCATCCACAACGAAGACACCATTGAGCAGTACCGCGACAGCGGCCGCCGCCTGGGCCGTCTGCTCTATCAGGGCCGCTGGTTTGATTCGCAGGCTATCATGCTGCGCGAGACCGCCCAGCGCTGGGTCGCCAGCGCCATCACCGGCGAAGTGACGCTTGAACTGCGCCGCGGCAACGACTACTCGATTCTGAATACGGAATCGCCCAACCTGACCTACCACCCCGAGCGGCTGAGCATGGAAAAAGTCGAAGGCGCATTCACGCCGCTGGACCGCATAGGCCAGCTGACGATGCGCAACCTGGACATCATCGACACGCGGGCCAAGCTGGGCATCTATGCCAAAACCGGCGTGCTGTCGCTGGGTACGGGCGGCGACTTGCTGCGTCTGACGGGTAAGGACGGGAAGTAAAGCGGTATTGAAAACGCTGGCGGTCCGAGGCGGGCAGTCAGCGTCAGCGCCTCAAGCCGCTCACGGGCGGCTTTTTTCTGGGTTGTGAAACCTGCTGCGGTCACGCGATGAACGGCATGGAATTGAGCTCACACCGGAAAGTTCGCCTGTTGGGGGCCTGTTGGCGCAGTGCCTGTTTCCTGGCTCTGAAACATTTTGGTGAAATCAGCACAATTTTGGGCCAGCATGATGACCGAGGAAAGCAGCGCGCTGCGCATCTCGCCGCGGTACATGGCGACGTACTCGACCTTGGGCAACGCAGGCGTGACCCGGAGCACGGCCAGAGAACCGTTAGTCGTCAGGTCAGACAGGCAATGCCTGGGCAGGTAACTGATGCCCAGGCCGGCCATGGTCATGCCGATCAGGGCAATCATATTGTTACTGCTGATCACCGAGGGCAACTCAATCCCCAGGGACTTGAACCATTGGTCGTAAAAGATGCCGGTGCCCGATTTGTCGCCCTGTACCAGAAGCCGGTGCTTCGCCAGCTCGTTCACCCGCACCGGCCTGGAAGTGTCCATGAGCGAGGGACTGCACATCCAGACGCTTTCCACATGTCCGATTGGTCTTGAGCTAAAGCGCGAATCCTGAACCGAGTCGGGCACCACGATGAGATCAAGCTCATCGGCAAGCAATTTATCCCTCAGCCCCATGCTGAGGTCAACATCGGGCTCGATCATGACTTTGGGATAAGTATCCTGAATCAGCCGAACCAGCCTGGGCAACCAGGTCATAGCCGTCAGTTCGGTGACGCCAAGCCTGATGCGCCGCTGCACGATTTCGGGACGGCTGAACTCTTCGATGGCGAGGTCACGCATGTCAAGCAGCTGCTTGGCAATCTGAAAAAGCTGCTCTCCTTTTTCTGTCAGACGTGCGCTGCGTTGTGAGCGGTCAAACAGCGCCACATCGAACTCCATTTCCAACTCCTGAATGCGCTTGGAGA
This sequence comes from uncultured beta proteobacterium, assembly GCA_963793855.1. GTDB lineage: Bacteria > Pseudomonadota > Gammaproteobacteria > Burkholderiales > Burkholderiaceae_C > Polaromonas. Next base: position 1,598,385 of record CAWCBL010000004.1, on the reverse strand, counting down.
TAGCCGACTGCGTTGTGTAGAGACGATTTGCAGCATTCGAAAAACCGCCCAGCTGGGCGACCCAGTACAAAGCCTCAAGTTGTTTAAAAGTCATCATTTACAGCTCGTTTTTCATGACCAATGATCAGGGTTATCCCTTTAGCGCAGCACTGTGGCCGGCACCAAAAAGCAGTCTTTCCAACCTTCTCCCTTCTGGAGAAGTCATCAATACATTCTTTTTTTGAATATATTTGAGTAGAAAATTATCGCTTTTATTTATTTTCCTGACATTTAAAAATACCTTCATCGTGTCTTGTTGGACACTAGGAGCCTCAAATTTCACCCTCGAACTTCATCATCAATCCGGCCCCCGAGCTAACTGCGGCGGCTATGGTCCATGCGCTGGCTAACGTCGTGACACCGCACTTGAGCGACAACATGCATCGCCTGTGCGGAGTCCAGGGACTGCAGAAGTTTCACAAAAACAAAAAGCTCGTCGGCACAGCCATGACGGTCAAGACCCGCCCGGGCGACAACCTGCTGATCTACAAGGCACTCACGATGATGCAGCCAGGCCATGTGCTGGTCGTTGATGGCGCGGGCGACCCCACCAACGCCCTCGTGGGCGAACTGATCATGCTGTATGCGCTGCAGCGCGGCTGCGCCGGATTTGTGATTGACGGCGCTATCAGGGACACTGCCGCTTTCTACCTGACCGACTTTCCCTGCTATGCACGCTCAGTCTCGCACCGCGGCCCTTACAAGGTGGGGCCTGGCGCCATCAATGTGCCGGTGACCATTGGCGGGCAGGTCATATCGCCCGGCGATGTCATCGTGGCAGACGAGGACGGGATTGTGAGTTTTCCGCAAAACGCGGCTGATGCGCTGCTGGCGGCCGCCCGAACCAGTGCCGGCAATGAAGCACTCGTCAAGCATGAAATTGCAACTGGCGCCGTCAGTCAAACCTGGCTGAGCAAGGTGCTCGCACCCCACGGCCTGGCTCAACATTGAGCCCTAAATTTTTCATACCAATCAGGAGACAACCATGCATCAACCAAAATCCCGGCTTTTCCCTTCGCGCAGACGATGTCTTGCCACGCTGACTGCCGGCGTCCTGGCGTCAGCCACCGGCATGGCGATGGCCCAGGTCTATCCTGACAAGCCGATCCGCCTGGTCGTGCCCTGGCCTGCCGGAGGCGCGACAGACCAGGTCGCGCGAGTGATTGCACAGCCACTTTCCCAGGCGCTCGGCGTCCCCGTCATTGTTGATAACAAAGGCGGCGCGGGCGGCAATATCGGCACGCAGGCGTTTGTGCGTGACAAGGCCGATGGATATTCGATCATCATGGCGACCAGTTCAACCAACGCGGCCGGTCCGCACCTGTTCGCCAAACAGGGATTTGACCCGGTAAAAGACTTCACGCCCGTAATGCTGCTGTGCTCCATTCCCAATGTGATGGTCGTACCCGCCAGTTCACCCTGGAAAAACATCAAGGACATCGTGAAGAATGCCAAACAGAATCCGGGCAAATTCACCTACGGTTCAGCAGGTATCGGCTCCTCCCAGCATCTGGCCGGTGCGCAATTCAAAAATGCGGCTGCCATTGACATCAATCACATTCCGTACAAAGGCAGCGGTCCGGCAGCCAGTGACCTGATGGCAGGCCACATTGACATGATGATTGATACCGGATCACTGGGAAGCATCAAAGGCGGAACGTTGCGCGCGCTGGCGGTGGCGTCCAAAACCAGAATTCCGGCACTTCCCGATGTGCCCACCTTTGCCGAAGCAGGAACGCCGATGATTGCATCGGCCTGGTATGGCGTCATGCTGCCGGCCAACGCGCCGCCGGAAATTGTTTCCCGCCTGAACAAGGCATTGAACACCTTACTGAATAATCCTGAAATCCGCACGCGACTGCAAAGCATTGGCGCAGAAATCGGTGGTGGAACTTCCGATGCATTTGCGCGCTTTTCAATAGCGGAAATCAAAAATTACGAAAAAATCGTGAAAGAATCCGGCGCGCCGCGGGAGTGATCACGTATATCGAGGCGAGGCCTGAATAACCAATGTTGCCTTCAAGACGCATCTACCCTGTTCATCACAAGGCAGGAACTCCGTCAAACCACCACCGGCTCGGGCTCCAGCCGCAGGCCGAAACGCTCATACACACTGGTCTGAATGGCCTTGGCCAGGGTCATCACTTCGCCGCCAGTGACCGGGTTGGCGGTGCCGCCCCGGTTGACGAGAACCAGCGCCTGTTTGTCGTAAACGCCGGCATTGCCGATGGACTTGCCCTTCCAGCCGCAGGCGTCAATCAGCCAGCCCGCCGCCAGCTTGACCGAACCGTCGGCGAGCTGGTAGTGAACAATTTTCGGCTCGCGCTGGATGATGTCGGCGCATTGCTCGGGCGAGACGGTCGGGTTCTTGAAGAAGCTGCCGGCATTGCCGATGACCTTGGGGTCAGGCAGCTTCGCCCTTCGGATGTCGCAAATCCACTCATAAATTTGTAGCGCATCGGGCTTATCCACCCCGGACTGCAGCATCTTTTTATCAATATCTGCATAGCCCAGCACCGGTTTCCAGGCCTTGGGCAGGGAAAACCGCACCCGGGTGATCAGCGCCTTGTCCGCCAGCCCCAAGCCTTGCGCGCCCGACGCTTCGCCTGATTTGCTGGTGTGCTTGAACACCGAATCGCGGTAGCCAAACGCGCACTGCGCCGCATTGAGCGTAAAAGGCTGGCCGGTGCTCAGGTCTACCGCGTCGAGCGACTCGAAGCGGTCCTGCAGCTCCACGCCATAAGCGCCGATGTTCTGAACCGGCGACGCACCGACCGTGCCCGGAATCAGCGCCAGGTTTTCCAGGCCCGGGTAGCCCATTTGCAGGGTCCAAGTCACCAGGTCATGCCAGTTTTCGCCGGCGCCGGCCTCGACAATCCAGGCCTTGGCGGTTTCGCCGACAAGGCGCTTGCCCATGATCTCGACCTTGAGCACCAGGGCTTTTACATCGCCAGTCAACACAATATTGCTGCCCCCGCCCAGGACAAATTTGGGGCTAGCCCGCAAGGCCGGGTCTTGCAGCACGGCGGCAACATCGGCCTCACTGGCGACACGAATCAGGGTAAGCGCCTTGGCCATGATGCCGAAGCTGTTGCAGGACTGGAGGGGAACGTTTTTCTCGACTAACATCCCAAGATTGTCTCACCCCCCGTGTCACCCATTTTTCTGAAAAGCCAAACCATGCCCTCCTTTGATACTGTTCTTGAAACCGACCTGGTCAAGGTCAAAAACGCCGTAGAAAACTCAGCCAAGGAAATCGGCACCCGGTTTGACTTCAAGGGCACCGCCGCTTCGATTGAGCTGAAAGACAAGGAGATCACCCTGATTGGCGACGGTGACTTTCAGATCGACCAGATTCACGACATCCTGCGCAACAAACTCACCAAGGCCGGCGTTGACGTGCGCTTCCTGGACATTGGCAAGGTCGAGAAAATCGGCGGCGACAAGGTCAAGCAGGTCACCAAGGTGCGCGACGGCATCGAAACCGAGCAGGCCAAGAAAATCCAGCAGCTCATCAAGGGCAACAAGATGAAGGTGCAGGCAGCCATCCAGGAAGGCAAGGTGCGGGTGACCGGCGCCAAACGCGACGACCTGCAGGCGGCCATGGCCCTGATTCGCGCCGAAATCAAGGATCTTCCGCTTAGTTTCGATAACTTCAGGGATTAAATGAGCCCCCACGCTTGTCGCTTCGCGTACTGCGCTGCCCCCCAAGGGGGCTGGCCTTGCTTGGGGCGGCCCGGCGCTGGCAGCAGCGGCCCCCACGCTTGTCGCTTCGCGTCCTTTGCTGCCCCACGAGGGGGCCGCTGCGCCTGCGGCCCGGCAAAGCCGTCTCCGCGGCCCCTGCTGGCATTGAACTGCTTTGGCCTTTTCGCCTACCTCTTGCTGGCGGTGCTGGCATGGCTTCCGGCTGGCGCGCAGGCAGAGTCGGTCGCCCTAGCCGGCATGATGGGCAGCAAGGCGCTGCTGGTGGTCAATGGCACGAGCCCGAAAACCGTGGCGGCCGGTGAGACCCATCAAGGCGTCAAACTCATTTCCACCTCGGGCGACCAGGCAGTCATTGAGCAGTCGGGCAAACGCCAGACGCTGCGGGTCGGCGAGGCGCCCGTGAGCATGGGCGCCAGCAACGGCGCCAGCGGACGCGGCAGCCGCATCGTGCTGCAGGAAAGCGGCGGCGGCCACTTCATGACGGCCGGACAAATCAATGGCCGCGCTGTGCAGTTCATGGTCGACACCGGCGCCACCACCATTGCCATGAGCGTCGCCGATGCAGAGCGCGCCGGCATCGCCTACCAGAACGGGCAGCCGGTGCGCATGTCCACCGCCAACGGCGTGACTCAGGGCTTTCGCATCAAGCTCACTTCAGTGCGGGTAGCCGATGTCGAGGTCTACGACGTGGACGCCGTGGTGACACCGCAGCCCATGCCCTACTTGCTGCTGGGCAACAGCTTTTTGACGCGCTTTCAGATGAAGCGCGAAAACAATCAGATGACGCTAGACAAGCGCTACTGATCTGCCTATTTGCCGTGCTGTTTGCCGGCTTGTTTGGCAGGCGGCTTGCCGGGCTTGGCAGCCCCGAGTTTCGATTCGGTGCCTTTGAGCAGCTTGTTAATGTTTTCCCGGTGGCGATAGATCAGCAGCGCGCTGATGGCAACCAGAACGGCCAGAATGCTTTTATCCACATACCAGGCACCCCGGTCACCCAGCAGGTAAAACAAGGGTGCAAAAACCGCAGCAGCCAGGGAAGCCAGTGAGGAATAGCGCGAAAAGAAGGCCACGATCAGCCAGGTGGCCAGCGTGGCAAGCCCCAGCACCCAGCTGATACCGAGCAAAACGCCGGCCGCCGTCGCCACGCCCTTGCCGCCCTTGAACTGGAAAAACACCGGGTACAAATGCCCGAGAAAGGCCGCAAGGCCCACCGCCGCAACGGTGCCGTCCCCCAGGCCATAGTCGCTGCCAAACCATTTCACCAGCACCACCGGCAGCCAGCCTTTCAGCCCATCCAGCAGCAATGTTGCCACCGCCGCCACCTTGCTGCCCGAGCGCAGCACGTTGGTCGCGCCTGGGTTTTTACTGCCATAGCTGCGCGGATCGCTCAGGCCCAGCACCTTGCTGACGATGACGGCAAATGAGAGCGAGCCGAGCAGGTAGGCCAGCAGCGTCGCGCCGAGTGAGTAGGCATATTCCAAAATCATTTCCCCTTTTTCTTGTTATTCGACCAGTGCACACTGCACCGATTTTGCACCGAGCAGCGTGACGCACACCTGTGGATCCAGCCTGACCAGGTAGCCCCGCCGCCCGCCGTTGATGGCGACTTCAGGCAAGGCGAGAATGCTTTCCTCGATGTACACCGGCATGACCTTACGTGTACCGAAAGGCGAGGTGCCGCCGACCAGGTAACCGCTGTGGCGATTGGCCACCTCGGGCTTGCAGGGTTCCACCGATTTGGCACCGATCTGCCGCGCCAGATTTTTCGTCGACACCTTGCGGTTGCCGTGCATCAGCACCAGCAGGGGCTTGGCATCCTGGTCCTGCATCACCAGCGTCTTGACGACGGCAAAAGGATCGAAACCCAGCACTTGGGCACTGTGCTTCGCACCGCCATGCTCAAGGTACTCGTAGGGGTGTTCGCTGAAAACCACCTTGTGGGACTTGAGAAACTGCGTGGCCGGCGTTTCACTCACGTGCTCATTCTTGTGGTCTTTTTTAGCCATGGTCCGCCCCGACAGCTAGGCCGTTTACAGCGCAGGATCCCGGGTTTCCCAGCGGATTTTGTCAATCTCCGCCAGTACGTCGGCAGGCAGGGTCGTGCCATAGGCGTCCAGGTCTTCATCCAGTTGCGCCACGGACGTGACACCGATGATGGTGCTGGCCACCTGCCATTTGGTGTAGCAAAACGCCAGTGCCAGTTGCGTGGGCGTGAGCCCGTGTTGGCGCGCCAGCGCGTTGTAACGGCGCGCGGCGGCCAGCGCCTCGGGGCGGCCCCAGCGCTGCTTGCGCACCGATTCATAGCCGGAGATGCGCGCGCCCCTGGGCGCATCAGGGCCTTCAATGCCCGACTGGTCGTATTTGCCCGTCAGCAGACCGAAACCCAGCGGCGAATAGGCCAGCAGCGAGACACCCAGGCGGTGCATGGTTTCGTCCAGGCCGTTTTCCACGGTGCGGTTGATCAGGCAATACGGGTTTTGCACCGTGGCGATGCGCGGCAAGCCGTGCTGCTCGGCCATACGCACAAACTCGTGCACGCCGTAGGGCGTTTCATTGGACAGGCCAATGGCGCGCACCTTGCCCGCCTTGACAAGGCCGCTCAAAGCCTCAAGCTGCTGGTGGATTGACGACACCGCCCTGTCTTTGGCCGGGTCGAAATACAGCATGCCAAACGCAGGCACATGGCGCACGGGCCAGTGGATCTGGTAGAGGTTGATCACGTCGGTTTTCAGGCGCGCAAGGCTGTCGTTGCAGGCCGCAACAATGTCAGCGGCGGTGAGGTCCGCGTTGCCGTTACGAATCCAGGGCATGCCACGCGCCGGACCAGCAACCTTGCTGGCGAGCACCAGCTTTTCGCGTGCGCCCGGGTTCTTTGCAAACCAGTTGCCGATGATCTGCTCGGTGGCACCAAAGGTTTCTGCCCGCGCAGGCACGGCGTACATCTCTGCTGTATCGAGAAAATTGACACCTCGCTCCAGCGAACGGTCCAGGATGGCGTGGGCCGTGGCTTCATCGACCTGTTCGCCAAAAGTCATGGTGCCCAGGCAAATGGGGGTTACCAGCAAGTCGCTGGATCCGAGTTGAACTTTATTCATGGAAATTTCTGTTGAAAAAACAGCAGTCATCGCCCGCGGCCGGGTGTCAGTGCGCCTGCTGATATACAAGGAAAAGGCTTAGTTTAAGGGCTTCAAAGACATGCGCCGGCACCCAACTCGCGCCCTTGTCTTACAACTTCACACCAATGAAATGTTTAGCATTCACGCTGAGCGCTTTAATCCGCTTTCAATTCAATCATTCCGAGGAGCACACCATGAAAAAAATATTCATCGCCACCATCACCAGCGCAGCACTGGCAGTTGCCGGCCTTTCCGGCTGCGCCAACATGACCGAAACCCAGCAAGGCGTGGCAAAAGGTGCGGGCATCGGTGCGCTTGCAGGCGCGGTTCTGGGTGCGGCGACCGATGGTTCCAAAGGCGCTGCAACCGGCGCGGTGCTGGGCGGCGCCCTCGGTGCGGGTGGCGGCTACATCTGGTCCAAGAAAATGCAGGACCAGAAGGCGGCCATGGAACGGGCAACAGCCGGCACCGGCGTGGGTGTCAGCCAGACGGCCGACAACCGCCTGAAACTGGACATCCCCAGCGATGTGTCGTTTGACGTGGGCCAGTCCGCCATCAAGTCCAACTTCGCACCAGTGCTGACGCATTTTGCGACCAGCCTGAACCAGAACCCCATTACCACCGTGACCATCATTGGCCACACCGACAATACCGGTTCTGACGCCATCAACAACCCTCTCTCGGTGAACCGCGCCAATGCGGCACGCGACTACCTGGTTGCGCGTGGCGTAGCGGCGCAACGCATTGCGACCGATGGCCGTGGTGAGCGCGAGCCGATCGCCGACAACAGCACGGCACAAGGCCGCGCCAAGAACCGCCGCGTCGAGATTTACGTGGCCGAACCTGCTCCACGTTGATCCCGGCTCCGCGGGTAAATGAAAAAAGCACCTTCGGGTGCTTTTTTCATGCCTGCCGGCAGTGCTTGCGGCCATCGTCAGCCAATCAGGCGATCCTGAAGCGCTCTTCCTCCTGCAGCCGCAGTACCCGGCGCTGGACCTTGCCCGTGGTCGTCATGGGCAGCGCATCAATGAATTCGATTTCCTTGGGGTACTCGTAAGACGCCAGCAGGTTTTTGACGTGAGCCTGCAGCTCCGCCACCAACTTCAGATCAAATTCGGTTTTGGCGCCTTCTGTATGGTCGCGAGCAGCTACAAAATCAGGAGCAAGCACGACATAGGCCTTGACCACGGCGCCACGCTCCTTGTCGGGCTTGGGCACCACGGCCGCGTTGGCGACAGCCGGGTGTTTGACCAGGCAGTTCTCGATTTCACCGGGGCCGATGCGGTAGCCGGCGGCCTTGAACACATCGTCGGCCCGGCCTTCGTACCAGAGATAACCGTCGGCGTCGCGATGCGCCAGGTCGCCGGTGCGGCACCAGTCCCCGCTGAACTTGGCGCGGGTCGCCGCATCGTTTTTCCAGTAGCCAAGAAAAAAGATCGGGTCCGGGTCGCCATGGATGTCAAAGCGGTTGACAGCCACATCACCCGGCACGCCGACGGCGCATTCCCGGCCATCGTCATCAATCACCGCGACCCGGTGGCCTGGATAGCCCTTGCCCATGCTACCGGGCCTGGCGGGCCAAAACTTGTTGCAATTACCCACGACATAGTTGATTTCCGTCTGCCCGAACATCTCGTTCACCGTCACCCCCAGCTGCTGCCGGCAGTAATCAAAAACGGCGTCGCCCACGGCCTCGCCCGCGCTCATCATGCCCTGCAGCTTCAGCCTGAAATGCTCGCGTGGCTGCGGGAAGGCCTTCATCATGGCCTTGAGCGCGGTGGGGAATAAAAAGGTGTGCGTCACGCCTTGCTGCGCCATCAAACTGAAAGCCAGTTCCGGACTGAAGCGGCCATTGAAAGCCACGATGGGCCGGCCAAAATACAGCGTGGGCAGCAGTGCATCCATCAGCCCGCCGGTCCAGGCCCAGTCGGCCGGGCTCCAGAAAACGGCATCAGATTTCGCGTTGGTGTTGCCGTCAAACCCAAACCAGTTCTGGCTGCAGACAAAGCCGGGCAAATTCCCAAGCAGCGCCCGGTGCGGAATCAGCGCGCCCTTGGGCGGTCCGGTAGTGCCGCTGGTATAGATCAGGATTGCGGCTTCTTCGGCCTTGGTTCTGACGGCGCTGAACTCCCGCTGCTGACCGGCCAGCGCCGTCTCATAGTCAATATCGCCCTGCCCTGCGGCATCTCCGGCGGCGACGACTGTGCGCAGCATCGGGCATTGCGCCCTCACGGCCTGCACACTGGCAATCGAACTGTCATCGCAAATCGCCACCACCGCCTCGCTGTCCTGCAGCCGAAATGCCAGCGCCTCGGGCCCAAACAGCATGGACAGCGGCATGGCGACTGCGCCCATCTGGAACACCGCCATGTAGGCCACGGCGGTTTCAAAGCGTTGCGGCATGACGATGGCGACGCGCTCGCCGCGCTGGACACCCAGCCGGCCCAATGCACGGCTGAGCGCATCTGCAGCCCGCTGCAACTCTGAATAGGAATGAAATACGGCATTGGCCCCCGGCTTATGGTTGCGGATAGCTACTCTTTTTATAGCGCCTTGCCGACCGCTTTCGGCCCTGTGCCAGCGGCTGCAGCAGACCTCGGCGATGTTGAAGTGTTCGTCTACCTGCCAGCGAAAGCTGCGGTGCAGCTCTGCGTAGTAGTCAGGCGCCTTGCCCTCCGGTGAGCCGTTTTGCCCGGTGCTGGGCTTGTCGCTGTTTTGACTGCGCTTCAACTCGCATCTCCTTATGATGTGCACCCAATGTACAAAGAAAAACGTTCCTTTCGTAGCGAGTTTGTCCCTATACGCGGACTCAATTACCACGTCCATATCTGGAACGGGCCCACGGACTCCACCCTGACGCCGCTGGTGCTGGTCCATGGCTGGATGGACGTGGCAGCATCGTACCAGTTCATGGTGGATGCCTTTTCCGACGCGTTTGCGCAGGGGCGGCCCATCATCGCGCCCGACTGGCGGGGCTTCGGGCAGACCTTGACGGGTCATGCCGCCAGCCAGGTTGACAATTACTGGTTTGCCGACTACCTGGCCGACCTTGAATTTCTGCTGGACCACTATGCGCCCAACCAGGCGGTAGACCTGGTGGGACACAGCATGGGCGGCAATGTCGCCATGCTGTATGCGGGGGTCCGTCCCGCGCGCATCCGCAAGCTGGTCAATCTGGAAGGCTTTGGCATGCCCGCCAGCCGGGCCAGCCAGGCTCCTGGCCGTTATGCCAAGTGGCTGGATGAGCTGAAAAGCCTGCAACGGGGTGAACTGGCGCTCAAGACCTACGACGATGTTGGCGGCGTCGCCAGGCGGCTCATGAAAACCAACCCCAGGCTGACACTGGACAAGGCCAGCTGGCTGGCCGGCCACTGGGCCAGGCCCGATGCTGCGGGAAAGTGGCAAATTCTCGGCGACGCGGCCCACAAGATCACCAGCGCGCAGCTTTACCGGCTGGACGAAGTTCTTGAAATTTACAAGCGCATCAGCGCGCCCACGCTGGCCATTGAGGCCTCCGACGACTCCATGGGGCTCTGGTGGAAAGGCAAGTATTCGCTGGCCGAATACCACGAACGCCTCAAGCAGGTGCCGCAGGCGCAGGTGGCGGTGATCCAGGATGCAGGCCACATGCTGCACCATGACCAGCCAGAACAGCTGGCCCGATTGATAACCGATTTTCTGGCCTGACCTTGAGGGTCTCCCGCTACGCGCGCAGCGTTTAGGGCACACTCAACGCTTTGTGCTTCGCCAGAAGCGGAGACATCAATGACCGAGCCAGCTTATATCCATCAGGAAAATTTTCGCCGCATCCTGACGCGAAACATAAGCCTGCCGCTGGGCGTTGGCGTGCTCAGTGCCGCCGTCTTTGTCGCCCTCATCTTTTACCTGCTGTCGGCCTTGGGCGGGGTCGCGCAAACAGAACGGGCGATTACCAACGCCAATCTGATCGCCAAGCTGGGCGCGGACATGGAAACCAGCATGTATGGCTACCTCGTCACTGGCGAAGAACCACTGCTGCAGCCTTTTGAAATTGGCAAGCCGCGCATCGCAGCCGAAACAAACACGCTGGCCCTACTGGTCCGCGACAACCAGGCACAGGTCAGCCGGCTTGGGCGCATCGGGGCGCTGCAGGCTCAGTGGAATGACTATGCGCAAAACATTGTTTCCCTTCGCCGCAGAAACCTCGACTACCAGCAGCCGGTTCGCTCCGCAGGGGGGAAGAGCCTGACTGACGAAATTCGGCGCGAGTTCGCCGAGTTCATCAGCGTCGAAGAGCGGCTGCTGCAGCTGCGCAACGATGAGGCCAGAAACACCACGTTTTGGGGCATGGCAGCTTATTTGCTGTTCAGCCTGGGCCTGAGCGGTCTGCTGGCTTTCGTTGGCCGCCGCGAACTGGTGCAACTGTCGGACACTTACGGCGAGACGGAGCAAAAGCAAGCCGCCACGGCGCTGCTGCTGGATCAGCAGCTTTGGCTGCGCACCGGACAGCTGCAACTGGCCGAACACACGATCGGCCACCCAGGGGTTGAATCGCTTAGCCGCAGCGTGCTGGAATTCGTGGCGCGTTATCTTGATGCTGCCGTGGCGGCCTTGTATGTCCGGGAAGACAACGGCAGCCTGCGGCGTGTGGCGGCCTATGGCTTCAGCAAGGACTATGAAGAAACAGAGCAATCGTTTTACAGTGCCGAAGGACTGGTAGGACAGGCCGCCCTTGAAAACCGTGTACTGCAACTGAGCGACTTGCCCGACAACTACCTGAAAGTCACCTCGGGCCTGGGCCAGGGCACGCCGCGTCATGTGCTGGTGGTGCCGGTACAAAACGAGGGAGAGGTCAACGGCGTGCTCGAACTCGGGTTTCTTCGGGCGCTCAGCCCGCGCGATCTGGAGTTCGTCAACATGATCGCCACCAATATTGGCAACTCCATCCACGCGGCGCTTTATCGCCGACGGCTTCAAGACGTGCTGGCGGAAAGCCAGCGGCTCAACGAAGACCTGCAGTCGCAGCAGGAAGAGCTGCGCACGGTCAACGAAGAGCTGGAAGAGAAATCGCGGGTGCTCAAGGAGTATCAGGTGAATCTTGAAAACCAGCAGGCCGAGCTTGAGCAAACCAACCATCGGCTGTCAGAGGTCGCCTTGTCGCTGGACCAGAAGAACATGGCGCTGAATCAGGCGCAAATCCAGCTGGAAGAACGTGCCGAAGAATTGAGCCGGGCCAGCCGCTACAAGTCCGAGTTTCTGGCCAACATGTCGCACGAGCTCCGTACACCGCTCAATAGCGCGCTCATTCTTTCCAAGCTGCTATCGGACAACCCCAAGGGCAATCTCGACGAGGAGCAGGTCAAGTTTGCGCAATCCATCTACTCGTCAGGCAATGACCTGCTCAACCTGATCAATGACATCCTCGATATTTCGAAAGTCGAGGCAGGCAAACTTGAACTCTTGCCCGAAAACATCGCCGTTGGCAGGCTGGTCGATTCGCTCAAAAGCACTTTTGAGCCAATGGCCAGCCAAAAGAAGCTGGCATTCGAGGTCAACATCGAGCCGGGCACGCCAGCCACGCTGGTCACCGATCGCCAGCGCGTCGAGCAGATCCTGAAAAACCTGCTTTCCAACGCTATCAAATTCACCGAAACAGGCAAGGTCAGCCTCACCGTGTCAGAGCAGCCCGATGGCTTCATTGCGTTTACCGTGCAGGACTCGGGCATCGGCATTCGTCAGGACCAGCAGCATCTTATTTTTGATGCGTTCCATCAGGCCGATGGCACGACCAGCCGGCGCTACGGCGGTACAGGCCTGGGCCTGTCGATTTCGCGCGACCTCACCACGCTGCTGGGCGGCTCTATCACGGTAGAAAGCGGCGAGGGCAAAGGCAGCACCTTTACCCTGCTGCTGCCCTGCAGCGCGCCTCCACGGCAAGTACCAGCGGAGCTGTCATTGACCCGGCATCCAGCAAGCACCGCACAGCCCATGCAGGCAGCCACACAAGGCGACGCAGCGTTGCCTGGCGCTGCCAAGCCCGCGGCTGCGCCGGTACCGGTTTTTGCCGATGACAGACACCAGCCGCCCAGCGCTCGCCTGGTGCTGGTCATTGAAGACGATGTTTCCTTTGCGCAGATCCTGTATGACCTGGCCCATGAGCTGCACTACAGCTGCCTGGTCGCACACAGCGCAGAAAACGGATTCGCCCTGGCTACACAGTTTGTTCCGGCCGCCATACTGCTCGACATGAGCCTGCCCGACCGCTCGGGCCTGTCGTTGCTGCAACGGCTTAAAGAGAATCCGCAGACACGCCATATCCCCGTGCATGTGGTGTCGGCTTATGACCGTAGTGAGGCAGCCCTTCAAATGGGCGCGATCGGTTACGCCATCAAGCCGACGACGCGCGAGCAGCTCAAGGACGTGTTCAAAAAGCTGGAAGACAAACTGACGCAGAAGGTCAAGCGCGTGCTGCTGGTCGAAGACGATGACTTGCAGCGTGCCAGCGTGACGCGGCTGATTGGCGATGACGACGTGCAAATCACCGCCGTGGCTACTGGAACGGAGGCGCTGGCGCTGCTGGCCAGCACCATTTTTGACTGCATGATCATTGACCTGAAGCTGCCGGACATTCAGGGCAATGAGCTGCTCAAGCGCATGTCGACCGAAGAAATCTGCTCCTTCCCGCCCGTCATTGTCTACACCGGACGCAACCTGACACGCCAGGAGGAAGCCGACCTGCTGAAGTATTCACGCTCCATCATTATCAAAGGGGCCCGCTCACCCGAGCGCCTGCTTGATGAAGTCACCCTATTCCTGCACAAAGTGGAGTCGAAATTGTCGGTAGAGCGGCAGACCATGCTGAAAACCTCACGCAGCCGGGACAAGGCCTTTGAAGGCCGCAAGATTCTTCTGGTTGACGACGACGTGCGAAACATCTTTGCCCTGACCAGTGCCCTGGAGCAAAAAGGCGTGTTGGTCGAGATTGGCCGCAATGGTTTTGAAGCCATCAGCAAACTCGAAGAGGTCAGCGACATCGACCTGGTGCTGATGGACGTGATGATGCCGGGCATGGACGGCCTGGAAGCCACCCGCCGCATCCGCAAGGACCCACGATTCCAGAAGCTGCCCATTATCGCCGTCACAGCCAAGGCGATGAAGGACGACCAGGAGCAATGCCTCAATGCCGGCACCAATGACTACCTCGCCAAGCCCATCGATCTCGATCGCCTGTTTTCACTGCTTCGGGTCTGGCTGCCGCACATGGAACGCGTCTGAGCATGCCGAAAGGAATGACCACTGCAGAGCCGCCCCAAGAGGCGCTGGCCGCAGCCAGCTCTGCCGAGACGGAGTTGCGCCTGTTGATGGAAGCGGTCTACCTCAAGTACAGCTACGACTTCCGCGACTATGCGGGCGCATCGCAAAAACGTCGGGTGCTGCAGGCCCTCAGGCAATTGAACTGCCCGACGATCCCGGACCTGCAGGCCAAAGTGCTGAACGATCCGGAGGTATTCATGCAGCTGCTGCAGTACCTGACGATTCCAGTCAGCGAGATGTTCCGCGACCCGCCATTTTTCCTGGCCCTGCGCCAGCAGGTCATACCGCGACTGCAGACCTATCCGTCCCTCAAGATATGGATTGCCGGCTGCAGCACCGGCGAAGAAGCGTATTCGCTGGCCATCCTCTTGAGGGAGGAAGGCTTGCTGGAGCGCTCGCTGATTTATGCAACCGACATCAACGCGAAGTCACTGAACAAGGCGCGGCAGGGTATTTTTGCCCTTGGCAGCATCAAAGGCCACACCGCCAATTACCAGAATGCCGGTGGCAAGCAAGCGTTTTCCGAGTACTACACCGCCGCTTACGACACCGCGATTTTCGACAAATCGCTGCGCGAGAACATCACCTTCGCCGACCACAGTCTGGCGACCGACAGCGTGTTCTCAGAAACACAGCTGGTGCTCTGCCGCAATGTGCTGATTTACTTCAACAAAAAACTGCAGGATCGCGCGCTGGACCTGTTCCACGAATCGCTGAGTCACCGCGGCTTTCTCTGCCTGGGGAGCAAGGAAAGCCTTAACTTTTCTGCTTACGCCACACGCTTCGAACCGCTGGTCAAATCAGAGCGCATCTTCCGCAAGCTCTAGATGGGATACAGACCAAGTTCCAAAAACCTGCCCAACCCTAGCGCGAAACATTCAAAAAGTGGCGGAAACGGCGCGAGCGGTGGCAATCCAGCCAAAAACAAGGCCCCCCACACAATGAGAACAGCTGTTCCATCAAAAAACGTCCTTGTTTTTGGCCACCTTGATACGATAGCCCACAGACACGCGATACCCCGCCCGCGTACCATCCGAACAGGAGTATTTTCAATGAAACCCATCAGCCTTCCCATGGCAGCACCAGGCTCGCACTGAACTCATGTACCTAGCCACCATGCCGGAAACGGCCAACAAAGCGCCCATCCACCCAGGATCCAATCCGCAGTTTGTGGCCCATACTGAAGTAAAACTGATGCCAATCGATCACATCGCAAAACTTCTGATCGTTGACGATCTGCCCGAGAACCTCCTCGCTCTTGACGCACTGATACGCAAGGATGACCGGCTTGTTTTCCAGGCATCGACCGGGGAAGAAGCGCTGGCCTTGCTACTCGAACATGAGTTCGCGCTGGCTATTCTGGACGTGCAGATGCCCGGCATGAACGGCTTTGAACTGGCCGAATTGATGCAGGGTACTGAAAAGACCCGGCACACTCCCATCGTTTTCGTGACGGCTGCGGGCAAAGAATCGGATTACGCATTCAAGGGCTATGAAACAGGCGCCGTCGAATTTTTGTACAAGCCGCTTGATGTTCACGCCGTTCAATGCAAGGTCAATGTTTTTGTCGAGCTCTACCGCCAGCGCAAAGAGACCCAGCGCCAGGTTCTGGCGCTGGAGAAAAGCCAAAAAGAGCAGGAAGTCTTGCTTGAGAAACTGCAAACCACCCAAGGTGAGCTACAAACGGCCATCCGCATGCGCGATGACTTCATGTCCCTGGTGGCGCATGAATTGCGCACGCCGCTCAATACGCTGTTTCTCGAAACTCAGCTGCGCAAGGTGAAGCTGAATAGGGGACTGGGCGCCATTTTTGACGTGCCCTATTTGCAGGCCATGGTGACGCGCGACGAGCGCCAGATCCAGGGCATGGTGCGTTTGATTGACGACATGCTGGACATCTCGCGCATTCGCAGCAATCGGCTGTCCATTCGCCCCCGCCAGGTAGAGCTATCCGCCCTGCTGGCCCGCGTGGTGGACAGCCTGTCCAACCAGGCCGCCGCCGCAGGCAGCACCGTCACACTGCATGCTGAACAGCCGGTCACCGGCTTCTGGGACGAATACAGGATCGAGCAGGTGGTCGTCAACCTGCTGACCAACGCATTGCGCTATGGCAATGGCAAACCGGTGGCTATCAACATGACGCCGCAGTCCGAAGGGGTGCGCATCGTCGTTCGCGATCAGGGCATGGGCATTTCGGCGAGTGACCACCAGCGTATCTTTGAGCAGTTCGAGCGGGTCGTGGACAACGATAGCTCGGGCGGCCTCGGACTGGGCCTGTACATCACCCGACAGCTGGTCGAAGCGCACGGTGGCACCGTCGGCGTGCAGAGCCGGCAGGGCGAAGGCGCTGTCTTCACGGTCACCCTGCCCCTGACCGCCCCAGCCGAAACGTCCCGCTGAGCGAATCCCTCATGCGCTGACACCCGGCGCGCGCGCATGGGACATGAGAAAATGGCTAATTGCACTCAGCTAATTACAGGACTTTCTCATGGACGCAGAACAAATCAACCTCATCGCCAACCAGATCGAGGACCTCAGCAATCGGGTCAATGAACTTCGGGGGTATCTTTGACTACCCTGCCAAAGCCCGAAAACTGAACGAAGTCAACGCCGCGCTGGAAGACCCGAAGGTCTGGGACAACCCCAAGCGCGCGCAGGAACTCGGCCGCGAGAAAAAGTCCCTCGAAGACGTGGTGCTCACGCTGGACCGGCTGGAGCAGGAACTGTCGGACAACACCGAGTTGTTCGAGATGTCCAAAGGCGATAACGACGAAGCCGGCATGCGCGCCATTGAGGGCGAAGCCGCCAAAGTCGCCGCCGAAGTCGAAAAAATGGAATTCCGCCGGATGTTCAACAACCCGGCCGACCCCCTGCCCTGCTTTCTGGACATCCAGGCCGGCGCTGGCGGCACCGAAGCCTGCGACTGGGCCAGCATGTTGCTACGCCAGTACCTCAAGTACGCCGAGCGCAAGGGTTTCAAGACCACGGTTGAAGACGAATCCCCTGGCGACACCGCCGGCATCAAGGGCGCGACCATCAAGATCGAAGGCGAATACGCCTTTGGCCTGCTGCGCACCGAGACCGGCGTGCACCGGCTGGTTCGCAAGTCGCCGTTCGATTCTTCAGGCGGGCGCCACACCTCGTTTGCATCGGTATTTGTCTATCCCGAGATTGATGACTCGATTGAAATCGACATCAACCCGTCGGACGTGCGCGTGGACACCTACCGGGCCTCAGGCGCAGGTGGTCAGCACATCAACAAGACCGACTCGGCCGTGCGACTGACGCACTTGCCCACCGGCATCGTCGTGCAGTGCCAGGACGGCCGCTCGCAGCACGGCAACCGCGACGTGGCGTGGAAGCGCCTGCGCTCGCGCCTGTATGACTTTGAAATGCGCAAGCGCCAGGCCGAGCAGCAAAAGCTGGAAGACAGCAAGACCGACGTGGGCTGGGGCCACCAGATCCGCAGCTATGTGCTGGACAACAGCCGCATCAAGGACTTGCGCACCAACGTCGAAGTCTCTGCCACGCAGAAGGTGCTGGACGGCGATCTCGATGTCTTCATCGAGGCATCCCTGAAACAGGGCGTCTGACGGCGACCTGTGCCGTCACGTGGGTTGGTGAATTTTCAGAACGTTTTCGAGTTTTTTAGGATAAAGCCATGTTGCAAATGATTGATGATCTAGGAACTGGACCGGGGACCGCCGTGGTCATCAACCGCGCCGACTACATCGCCCCGGCCTACTGGATTGACACCGTCGATCTGTGTTTTGACCTGGACCCGGTAAAGACGCGCGTGCTTAACAGGATGACGCTGCGCCGCAACCCCGACCTGCCGACGCAGCCGCTCAAGCTTGACGGCGAAGAACTCAACCTGGCCCGTGTGCTCGTCAATGGGCAAGGTACATCGTTCAAGATGGAAGGCAATCAGCTGGTGCTGGACAACCTTCCTGATGAGTTCGCGCTGGAAATCTTCACCACCACCTGCCCGGCCAAAAACACCAAGCTCATGGGCTTGTATGTCAGCAACGACTCCTTCTTCACCCAGTGCGAAGCCGAGGGCTTCAGGCGCATCACCTACTTCCTGGACCGCCCGGACGTGATGGCCAGCTACACGGTGACGCTGCGCGCAGACAAGGCGAAATACCCGGTGCTGCTGTCCAACGGCAATCTGGTCGAACAGGGCAATCTCGATGACGGCCGTCATTTTGCGAAATGGGTTGATCCGCACAGGAAACCCAGCTACCTGTTTGCACTGGTCGCCGGCCAGCTGGTCAGCCGCGAGCAACGCATCCTGTCCCGCGCCGGCAAAGACCATGTGCTTCAAGTCTATGTACGCCCCGGCGACCTCGACAAGACCGAGCACGCGATGAACTCGCTGATGCATTCGGTCGCCTGGGACGAAGCCCGTTTCGGCTTGAGCCTGGATCTGGAACGCTTCATGATCGTCGCCACCAGCGACTTCAACATGGGCGCCATGGAAAACAAGGGCCTGAACATCTTCAACACCAAGTACGTGCTGGCGAGTCAGGCCACAGCCACGGACACCGATTTCTCCAACATCGAAAGCGTCGTCGGCCACGAATACTTCCACAACTGGACCGGCAACCGCATCACCTGCCGCGACTGGTTCCAGCTCAGCCTGAAGGAAGGCCTGACGGTTTTCCGCGACCAGGAGTTTTCGCAAGACCTTTGCGGCGAGGCATCAGCCCGCGCCGTCAAGCGGATCGAGGACGTGCGCGTGCTGCGCACCGCCCAGTTCCCCGAAGACGCCGGTCCGATGGCGCATCCGGTGCGGCCCGACAGCTACATCGAGATCAGCAATTTCTACACCGTCACCATTTACGAAAAAGGCGCCGAAGTCGTTCGCATGATGCAGACGCTGGTAGGCCGGGACGGCTTTGCCAAGGGCATGCTGCTCTACTTCGAGCGGCATGACGGCCATGCCGTGACCTGCGACGATTTTGCCCAGGCCATTGCCGATGCCAACCCGATGTCGGATCTGGCGCGCCTGCTGCCCCAGTTCAAGCGCTGGTACAGCCAGGCCGGCACGCCCCGGGTGGAGGCCCAGGGCTTGTACGACGCCGCCGCGCGCACCTATACCCTGACGCTGTCGCAAAGCTGCTGGCCCACGCTGGGCCAGTATGAAAAGCAGCCGTTTGTCATACCGGTCCGCCTCGGGCTGCTGGACGCGAACGGCCAGGATATGCCGCTGCAGCTGGCAGGTGAAACCGCAGCCCTCCCCGGCACACCCACCCTGGTGCTGACCGAAGCCAGCCAAACTTTCACCTTTATCAACCTCGACACCGAACCGGTTCCGTCCATACTGCGCGGCTTCAGCGCGCCCGTGGTGCTGGAGTTTGACTACACCGACGCCCAGCTGCTGCATCTGCTGGCGCACGACAGCGACCCTTTCAACCGATGGGAAGCCGGACAGCGACTGGCGGTCAACCGCGCCGTGAGTGCTATTAAATCCATAGCTGGTAGCGCTCATGAATCGGGGGCCAAGGTGCTGGATGATGCTTATCTTGACGCCATGCGTCAGGTCTTGCGCCACCCCACGCTGGACTCTGCCTTCAAAGACCTGGTACTGACGCTGCCGTCGGAAACCTATCTGGCCGAGCAGCTTGACGTGGTCGATCCCCAGCATATCCACGCCGTGCGCGAAGGGATGCGCCAGCAGCTCGCCACCGCGCTCAAGACCGAATGGGAAGCTGCGTATGAAGCCAACCACGACACTGGCGCCTATACGCCCGACCCGGTATCGAGTGGCCGCCGCGCCTTGGCCGGCATGGCGTTGACGCATCTGTGCCTGGCCGCCCAGGCGAGCGGAGATTCCGTCTGGCCCGGCAAGACACTGCAGCGTTTCAAGGACGCGGGCAACATGACGGACCGCTTCAACGCCCTCGCCGCATTGGTCTCCAGCGGCCATCCGCTGGCGGCCCAGGCCCTGGCGCTGTTTCATGCCATGTTCAAGGACGAGGCGCTTGTCATTGACAAATGGTTCAGCCTGCAGACCGGGGCACCCGACCGCAGCGGCAACATCCTGCCCGCCGTCAAACAGCTCATGAAACACCCCGATTTCAGCCTGAAAAACCCCAACCGCGCCCGCAGTGTCATCAGCACCTTCTGCCAGGGCAACCCGGCGGCCTTTCACCGGGTTGATGCCGCGGGCTACGTGTTCTGGAGCGAGCGCGTCATGGAGCTCGACGCCATCAACCCGCAGGTCGCTGCCCGCCTTGCGCGCGCGCTGGACCGATGGAGCAAGCTGGCCGAGCCTTACCGCAGCGCAGCGCGTGAAGCCATTGCCCGCGTCGCCGCCAAGGCAGACCTGAGCAAAGACACCCTTGAAGTGGTCACCCGCGCGCTGGGCAGCTGAGCCAACTTCAGCCGACTGATCACCCCACACAAAACTATTGGAGTTCCTTATGTCCCAACACATCTCGCTCACGCGCTACCTGGTCGAGCAGCAGCGCATTGACGGCCACATCCCCTCGCAACTGCGCCTGCTGCTTGAAGTGGTGGCCCGCGCCTGCAAAAGCATCAGCCATGCCGTCAACAAAGGCGCCTTGGGCGGCGTGCTCGGCACTGCTGGCAGCGAAAACGTGCAGGGTGAAGTGCAGAAAAAGCTCGACATCATTGCCAACGAAGTGTTGATCGAAGCCAATGAATGGGGCGGCCACCTGGCCGGCATGGCGTCCGAAGAGATGGACGGCATCTATGTGGTTCCCAACCGCTACCCACAAGGCGAATACCTGCTGCTGTTTGACCCGCTTGATGGCTCCAGCAACATCGATGTCAACGTCAGCATTGGCACCATCTTCAGCGTGCTGAAGATGCCGGAAGACGATCGCGGCGTGGATGAAGGCGACTTTCTCCAGCCGGGCAATAGGCAAGTGGCCGCCGGCTACTGTGTGTATGGCCCGCAAACCACGCTGGTGCTCACCGTGGGCGACGGCGTGGCGATGTTCACGCTGGACCGCGAACAGGGCTCGTTTGTGCTGACCGAAGAAAACGTGACCATCCCGGCAGACACCCAGGAATTTGCCATCAACATGAGCAACATGCGCCACTGGGATGCCCCGGTTAAACGCTACGTTGACGAGTGCCTGCAGGGCAAGGAAGGCCCGCGCGGTAAAGACTTCAACATGCGCTGGATCGCATCCATGGTGGCCGACGTCCACCGCATCCTGACCCGCGGCGGCGTGTTCATGTACCCCTGGGACAAGCGCGAGCCCGAAAAAGCCGGCAAGCTGCGCCTCATGTACGAAGCCAACCCGATGAGCTGGCTCATCGAGCAAGCCGGCGGCGCCGCCACCAACGGCAAGCAACGCATCCTCGACATCCAGCCGGCCAAGCTGCATGAGCGCGTCAGCGTGATTTTGGGCTCCAAAAATGAGGTCGAGCGGATAACGCGCTACCACTCCGGGCTATAATTGCGGACTTAAGCCGGTGTAGCTCAGTCGGTAGAGCAGCTCATTCGTAATGAGAAGGTCGGGTGTTCGATTCATCTCTCCGGCACCAAATGTAAAGCCCCTGTCTGTCATGGCCAGGGGCTTTTTCACGTAACTAACGCGTACCCCGAGGCTCATTATGAGCCAACGACAGCCTACCCTGCCAGTTATCGACCGCTCGACATGACACAGTTAGGCATGATTTTTCAGGAATGCCGCAATCTGCAGCTCCTTCGTTTTCGGAAATATCCACCCGCCAAGCGTCAAGTTCCATCGGCCACCAAGTTCCTTCAACTGATCCTTCAGTACCTTGGTATCGCCCTTGACGACGAATGATTTGACCTGACCATCTTTTTCGTAGTCTTCCATATATACCTTGTCAGCCTTAAGAATTTTCTTCAGGGATGCGGCCTTTTGCTTGACCTCTTTTGGCGTAGGGAGTGTGGTGGGTATTTGAACCACATCGTCGAGCAAGATCATCGGGCTGTCATAGGAATCACCCAACCGATGCTCGGCTTCAAGTCGTTTTGGAGTGCTCGAATCCTCATTGGAGGTATCGAAAAAAAAGCACATGATCCATAAGGGGCAGATGAACAGCCCCGAAGGATCAACCAGGTCCGCAGCACAGAAGTTCTACTGCCTCGCCGTTTGATCAGCAGGCTGGCAACGCAACTTCTTTCGGCCCGACTCCACTATCGCGACAAAACCTTATGCAGTAACGGGGTTTTGTGAACTTGTGGCAACGGCTCTCGGTATGTTGATAGGGCACTGGGTCTTTGAAGCAGAAATCGACCCGCATCATGCCAGTTTGCCAAGGCGGTGCCAGAAATCCGATTTATTCAACAACGCCACACTCAAGCATCAGTATTCAACCGACTCGAAAGCAAAAATTCCCCTACTGAGGTTTCTGCGTAACAATCCAGGCCCGTTGCTTTTGCAAACTGGTCGGAGTTGCCACCTCCCAGCCCGCATGGCGCCAGATTCAAGGCTGTCGCCACCAAGTACATCTGTTGATACAGCGCACCCACATTTTTCAGTATCAGAGCATAAGCAATGGATTGATATTTCCAGCTGGTGCGCTGAAAACGCGCAGCAAGGGTGATCAGGACATCAGTAGTCGGCAGTCCGGCAGACCTGCATCCGTCAGCCAGCACAGCTTGTTGTGCCGACCCAAGATCGGCCAAATGCTCCAGGGCATGGTCTAGTGGGTCATAGTGGTAAAGCCCCGGCGCGATGCCATCGCAACGCGAAATGGTCAGATATAACTCAAGTTCGTGCATGGCACCGCCACTTGAGCAAACACGCCATGAGCTTTCATAGGATGCGGGTTGTGAAGGGTCGGCAAGGTTGACACTCTTGACTCTGGCAGAACGGTAGAGAAACTCTCCCAGTTCTCTAGCATCAAGGGGCTGCTCACCGGCACCACGAATGGATCGACGCGACTCGCTCACACAGCTGAACGGCCTGTCGCTAACCGCCAGGGCCATCATGTCAGGCTTGTACAGGGCTATACGTCGCTCAGACATCGGAGGCTTGACAGCAGGAAGGTGCGGCAAAGTACCACGAAAACGAAAAGTGCCACCCAAAGGATATGCATGCCGCCCGGCACGACTCCGGTTGTGGAAAAGAAGATCGTGAAACTCCCATTGTTGTAATGCAGCGTCGTCATCTTCTGCAATGCGGTTATCCGCCGTGCAAACAAAGACAACTCCGGCGCTGCACAACAAAGAAAGCATTCCAGTGGCAGTCGCAACATCCAGACCTGACAACAGAGTAGTCAGTTCAACCGCCGCATGCGGCGCAGCCAACAGTGTTACTGCGGCACCGGCACGACTGTCATGCAGAAAAACTCGAGCATGACCAAGCGCAGACTCCACCATAATTTCGCCGTCGAACCGGCGTAAGCAGGCAAAGCGCGACAGGCGGTATTTCAGGCCAGGAGAAGCCTTCTCCATACAAAACGCTGGGGAAACCGGCTCAAGTGTTGCCCAGTTTGTATCAGCAACAGCAAGGGTGTAGCAAACAAACCCTTTCTTTTCGAAAGTGGCAATAGCGTAATAGAGTCTGGCAAAATCAGCATCGCCGTCTTGCTCAGCAGCCACTGCACAAAGCTGATCGGCTGTCATGCCACCCGTCATGAGGTTTGTCAGCAGGGTCTTCAGTGCTTTGCCAGGCTTCATCAGGCGCATGGCATTGCCGTCGGGTCCGACCAGCAACAGATCGTGCCCAATCTCGTGGAGGGCAACTGTGCGCTTCAAGGCAAGCAGGTACTGATCGCTCATGGTCGTTCGACTAGATGAAAATTGGAATCGGGTTCAACTCGTCTTCCCGCAGAGCTTGTTGCAACCAGCCCATTTTTACCGGTACGTCATACAGGCGGCCCGGGGAAAAACGCGCCCAGAAATGCCGCAGACCTGGCACCACCACCTTGACGACAGGCATCCCCACATCCGCACGAGTTTGGTCCAGCACCAGCATCTCCATGCCCTGCGCTTCCACAATGCCGCGACAGTGGTTGATGTCTTGCAAAAATTCACCGCTGTGCTGCAGCGGATAATCGCTGAAACGCATGAGTGGCTGCGCTGAGTCGGCGGCCATGTAGGACTGATTGGCCACTGTGGCATGACGCAGCCATTCCAATATTTCGGCATCCTCCAGCGACAACTCACCGTCACTGCCTTGATGTGCCATGCCCAGCATCTGGTTCATTTCGGCATAAGCGCGCTGTAAGGCAATGCGTGCATCCAGGTGGCAGCCCAAGCCAAACAGCAGCCGCTCTTCTTTGCCCACGCTCATTTTCGAGACCGCCACAAAAACCGGAATACCCAAATCGCTCGTCAAATCCATCGACCAAATTTCGCGTTCAAGATGCTGGCGATAGTGCGCTTCTAATTCAAGCAGATACGGTTCGCCAAATGACTCCACTGCCACACCCGGTTTACGGAGCCGGCTGTACCACCAGAGTGCCACTGCATCGCGTTCCACCAACTCAAAAAACCCCTGCAGAATCGCTTCTTCCCGCGTGTTGCCCGAGGCGTTTCCGTTTGAGCAGCTCATCGAATAGTGTGTCTTGTCGCCCTGGCTCGCCGGGACGTTGTAATACACCAATTGCGTTGGCACATACTTGTGGCGCTGCTCAGTCAAAGACCAGAGTGGCGTCCAGTCGATGGGCGTATCTTCAGCCAGTGGTTCGGGCACGCGGTTGAAACGCGAGGCTTTTTTGTTGCAACTCTCCCGCTGCGCATATTGCTGCGTGCTGTATCGCATGATGTCGTTAGGGTGATAGGCCTCCCCGTCCTTCCAGTCCTGAAAGGCACGCGTTACACGCATTTCCCCACCCGTCAACTCGCCGCTGTAACGTTCAACCGCCTCGCACAAGGCACTGACCTTGGCCTGCGTTTCAGACATCCCCTTGCCGCAACTAAAGTTGCGCAAACCCTGCTTCAAATGATCCAGCCGATCCATTTTTACGGCGTGATTGTGTCCGGCCATGTAAACATGGGCAATGCCCTCATCCTGGCGCACAGGTGCCAGCATCCGCACCACGCCGGTAATTGGGCTGACCAGGTGCAGGTATTTTTTCAATGTTTGTTCCGGCGTGACGCTGCGGTGTCCGCCATCGCGCACAAATGCCGCCTTGCCCCGCTGAAGCTGCATGGGGTGCATCGCGGGGACTTCCGCCGTACCGCAGACCGAACAATGTGGATGGCGCACCAGCATGTGGGTCTGTGTGTCATACGTTGCCCAATTGATGCTTAGCACCTTGCCCGCCAACCCAGTAGCAGCACCAGTTAAAAACTGTACGGCGGCAACCGCCGCCATTTGGCAAGCCACAGCGAGTGTGGCAGGCAGCACGCCCGATGCTGTCAAGGGTGGCGTAGTCAGATTTTTTCTCTCGGCAACAAATCGATGCACCGCCCGGTTGCGCGACAAACGCTGGCGCAGACAGACCCAGCAGCCTGTTTCACCCGGTTGAAAGAGCGGCCCCAGCCATAACTCAGGCCCCGTCACGCGAACCAGCAACCACGGGCGATTCGCCAGCAAAGCCGCGTCGTTGATCGCCGCCAGCTCAGCGTGCAAGTAATCATCTGTTAGCACCAACCACAAGTCAGCTTGCGCCTGTGCGTCAACTTGTAAGCCCATCGCATCCAAGGCGCCTAGCATTGCCGATGCTTCCAACTTGCCGGTAGTCAAAATGGCCACCCGCTTTTGCCGCAACGCCGCGACAGCGGCGGCTGGCTCGATGCCTGCCCCATGCCAAAACGCAGCCACACTGACGGCAATATCCGGTGTCGCCTCGGTCAAATAACCCTTGGCCTCCATGATGTTTAGTGCGTAATAAACTTTGGTCGCGTCCACCTGGCCTGCCAGCTTGTCAACAATCTGATCTGCGCTGTGCTGCCCATCGATCAGTGGCGCTATCTTTTCGTAGGCATCTCCATGCAAGGCATTGGCAGTTTCTTCAGAAAGGATCAACACACCTTCACCATTGATAACTTCTACACGCAGGTGGGCCTTAAAGACAAGTTTATTGATCATTAAATTCTTTACGCAAAATTTGTTGGCACACCCCAGCGACGGTTGCCACTACCACTGTTAAGTCCTGAGGCTATTTGTTCATTTTTGAGTATGTGCCAATGCCATGGGATGACGGCAATTAATTTCCACCGAAAATATTGAATCTGCGGCGTATTAAATAATCAATCAGGAATGGGGTGATGTAAGTCCATTTAAATAGATCGAGAAAATACCAAAGAAAATTGGTACGCCGATCTTTTTTATCTTGAATAGAACATCACCCCAAAAGATCAGAAATTCAATTTACCAACTGACGCAGAGACCACCACTGGTAGCTCCAGGCATACCACCACCGATGCAAAGACCTCCTCCACCAGCGACTTTATCTAAATCAGCATCCGACAAATCAGTCGGCTTGGCGGGAATAACCAGATAAAACACCTTGTCTGTATTTTCAACCGCTTTGACAGTCATACCTCCAGACATCGTCGCACCCTCTGCTTTAAGTACTGCAGCTGGGTCAGCCAATAGTTTTTGCTTAAAGCCTTCGTCAGCCCAGCACTTGGCAATGATTTCGCTGATTTTTTTACCGTTTTTCTCTTGACTCATGATTATTTACTTCTCAATTAAAAATGCAGCTCTTGGACATAACCGTTTTCACCCGAGCTGCAAGAAGGTAAAACCAGTATTAAAAGATAAGTAACGAATCCAAATAATTTGTTCCAAATAATCAAGTATTTGGCTAAAAAAATTCTGAAGCACATCGCAAATGAAGGCATGCAAAGCCGCATCAGCCGGACCCGCACCGCCCACCACGGCATCCAGCTGTTCGTCGCTCAAGTCGCCGTTCGCGGCGCGGCGGGTTGCAAGCAGACTGACGACTTCGCCTCGGCCAAAGCGGTAGCCGCGCTGCCATCCCACGCGCACGAACAGAGTGGCAAACAGTTCCATACTGGCGGCCGGGCGAAACTGATTCTGCAAATCCGGGTCCTGCGCCACCAGGCGACTGAATTCCAGAAGCCCCCCGGAGGCGACCGCCTCCAAGCGCAGCCGTTCCATGACCTGTTGGGCGAAAGTGGCGTCCGGCGCTGCCAGCACGGCGCGTTTTTTCTCCAGTTCGCGGAACAGACCATCGGCGGCACCTAACTCAACAGCACGCAACCGGCAAGAGGGGCAATGCGCTAAATGAGCGGTCAGCTCGGTCTTCTCATGCACAGCAAGGTCGCCATCCAAGGCACGGCTTATCTGCAACAGCACCTGTTCGCATGGCCGACTCACACCCGTTTCATTTGCACTCAATTCAAGCTCCTGTCTGCCCAACGCGTGGTCGAAACACCATGCATCCGGCAGTACTGATCCATGAGTAACCAAACTCGCCAATTTGTTCCAGCGGAAACGCCGTGAATGCAAAACGCAAATATGTTTAGGCCCATCTTCAAACCACCCGGTAAACGCTTAAAGCGTCCGCCAGTTGCACGCGCGCCCGGCACAGGCGGCTTTTGACGGTGCCAACCGGAACCCCCAGTGTGTCCGCTGCTTCCTCGTAACTCAGTCCTTCACTGGCGACCA
Organism: uncultured beta proteobacterium; assembly: GCA_963793855.1. Classification (GTDB taxonomy): domain Bacteria; phylum Pseudomonadota; class Gammaproteobacteria; order Burkholderiales; family Burkholderiaceae_C; genus Polaromonas. Next base: position 1,570,691 of record CAWCBL010000004.1, on the reverse strand, counting down.
GGACCATGGCATCGTGCATGTGCTGCGGCAGAGCTGCCACCGCACGTGCCATGGCGGCGAGTAGCTGCCTGTTTTCATAGTCCCGGGCAGGGTCGTCGCTGGAAGAGCCTGTCGCGCCTTCGGGCAAGTCATCAATGTCCAGGTGGACGTTCTGCTTGGTCGGCGTGCGGCTGATATGGTTTTTGATCAGGTTAAAAGCAATGCCGGTCAACCATGTGGAAAAGCGGGCGCGGTAGTTGAAGCTGGGCAAAGCGCGAAACGCCTGCAAAAAAGTTTCTTGCGCAAGGTCCTGCGCGTCATGGGTGTTGTATTCATACTTGAGGATGAAACGCATGACACGCGTCTGGTAGCGCGTCACCAGGGGTGCAAAGCAGTCTGCGTCACCATCAAGAACCGCCTTGATCAAGGCCTCATCAGCGGGCTTGCCATCCGCATGATCGATGACCCGCTTCGTCACCCTTGCTGCCTGCGGCGCAGCGGGAGGCAGCAAGCCGCTCTCCAATTGCATCACGCCCCCCGCATTACACGCGGCATCCCATGCGTTCCCGCTCGTGAGGCTGCTCATACTTGCTGCCGTTTCGAGAGTTCGGCAAAGTGCCCACCCAAGGCCATCAGTTCGCTGTAATTGCCGGCTTCGACCACTTTGCCTGCCACGATCACGAAGATACGGTCGGCCTGAATGATGGTGGACAGCCGGTGCGCAATCACGATACGCGTGGCCTCGAGTTGCTTGACGCTGTGGGCCACGGTGGCCTGGGTCTGGTTGTCGAGCGCACTGGTGGCCTCGTCAAACAGCAGCACCGCAGGGCGATTGACCAGCGCCCGGGCAATCATCAGCCGCTGCCGCTGCCCACCTGAAATGGTGCCTGCGCCCTCCGAAATCACGGTTTGCATGCCCATCGGCATGGCCTTGATGTCGTCCGCCAACCCGGCCATGCGCGCCGCCTCCCACGCCTCGTCCAGGGTGCGCGGCGAGGAGCCGACGATATTGGTGTAAATGTCGCCGGGCATCAGCTTGCCGTTTTGCAGCACCACGCCTAACTGCCGTCGTACCGAGCCTGCGTCCAGGCCAGATAGCTCCTGCTTGTCGTAATACACCGCGCCTGAATGCGGTTTTTCAAAACCCAGCAAGACTCTGAAAAGGGTGGACTTACCGGAGCCGGAGGGCCCGACAAAAGCCACAAACTCGCCCTTTTTCACACTGATGGAGACATCGTCCAGAATCAGTGGCCCCTCTTCTGCATAGCGAAAGCTCACCCGGCTGATCTCAACTTCGCCCTGCAAGGGGGTGGCTCGGATTTGTGATTCCTGCTGCTCCGGCAGCGTCGTCAGGATCGGTTTGGCGCGCTCATACAGCGGGATGATGCTGAGCGACCCGGTCAGCGCGCCGGCCAGTGCCAGGGTGGCGGACAAAAACTGCATGAAGGCCGTGTTGAAGGTCACAAAAACGCCGGTGCTGATGTCTTTTTGAAAGAACGCAATCGATGCAAACAAGCTGGCCGAAGCCAGCACGATGAAGGAGGCGTTGAACACGTCCAGCAGATTGCCCAAACCCCGCACTTGCATGTCGACCTGCTTTTGCCGGGCAAAGTCGCGTGCCCACAGCACGAAAGCGCGATCTTCGGCACCGCCCGCGCGCAGCTTGCTGATGCCGTTGAGTATTTGCAATACCCGGCTGGCAATCGCGCCCTGCAGGGCATACAGCTGACGCTCCATGCGCAGGCGCCAGACGTTGACACTCACCGTCACGACCAGAATCAGCGCGACCAGCGCCGTGGCGACCAAACCAAGCTGCCAGTTCAGCATCAACATGTAGACGAAACTGAACAGGCCAAACACCCAGCTCAGGACGATGGACTGGGTGGTGCTGGTCAGCTGATGCAGGATGCTGTTGATGGAAAACGCCCGCTGCGCCAGGTCGCCTGCGGCGTAATTTTTGAAAAACGGCGCGGGCAGGTTGAACAACCGGTCAATCACCGCTGCCTCTGACGCATTGCCCAGCCGCCCTTCCAGGCGCAGCAAGGCCAGAGAGCGTGCCAGCTCGAACGCGGCAACTCCCACTGCAGCAGCTATAAGCAAAACGGTCAGCTGTAGCAGCTCGTCGCTTCGAGCATTGGGAATGACTGTATCCACCAGAATTCCGGTGGCAAATGGCGTAAAAAGTGCCAGCAGCCCCCCCAGCAAGCCGCACACCATCATGGTGAGAGAGTCGCGGCGTGTGGTGCTCAGACCAAATCGCAACAAATCGAGCAGGCCGATAGCGCGCGCCGGAAACTTGCGAAAAAACATGAACCCGCCGTCAGCCAGCTGCGCCGCAGTGGCTTCGTCCAGCAGCACGCTCCCTGCGTGCAGGCTGCCCAGATCTTCCATTCGGTAGCCGCCGCCTCCCGTCAGGGGCAGCAGCGCAACGGGGCGGCCACTGCCCTTCAGCGTGGCCAGCAGCGGCCCGGCGTCTTCACGCCACCAGTGTTTGCCGTCCAGCTTGACCCGGCGCAGGCTCACCCCGGCCTGCTGCGCCAGTTGCTGCAAGGCGTCAAACGCATCAAGGGCAGGATCGGTGGGCTTGAGTACGGCGTCCACGCCGCCAGCCTGCAACACGCGCCGCAGCGTATCGGCCATCAAAGTGCCTGCAGTGCCAGCCAGCAGTGCCTGCGGCTCACCATGGTCCAGCAGGGCGGCCAGTGCGCCCAGTGACTGGCTGAAGTTGCGCCGGTCTGTGCGCTGGCGCAGTTGCAGCTGCTGCGCTTCATTCTCGATTTCGTCAAAAATGATAGCACCTTGCGCTGATTCTGATTGGGCTGGAGGCCTAATTGATGTTGAATCTGCGATCTGGGCAGCTTCTTGACCACCCTTTGTTGCGTTGGCTGGCGTGGTCATGTTCAGTCCGTCTTGATGAGCTGGCTGTAGGCACCGTTTTCGGCGATCAGCTGGTCGTGCGTCCCGCGCTCCACAATGCGGCCTTGCGCCATGACGATGATCTCGTCGGCATCGCGCACGGTGGACAGGCGGTGCGCCACGATCAGGCAGGCGCAGCCGCGCGCGCGGATGTGGGCATTAATTTGCATTTCAGTGATCGGGTCCAGCGCCGAGGTGGCCTCGTCCAGCACCAGAATGCGCGGCTGCACGGCCAGCGCCCGGGCAATGTCCAGTCGCTGAATCTGGCCACCGCTAAAACCTGCGCCGGCCTCGCCAACCGGGCTGTCGTAGCCATCCGGCCTGCCGACAATGGCGTCATGAATCATCGCGTCATGCGCGGCCTGCAGCATGTCGGCCTGTGGCAGCGTGCTGTCCCACAGGGTCAGGTTGTCGCGCACTGTGCCTTCAAACAGATACGGATCCTGGTCCACGCCGGCCAGCGACGCCGCCAGCACGGTGCGGTCAATCTGTGTGCGTGCAATACCGTCCAACAGTACCTCGCCCGACCAGGGCTGGTTCAAGCCCATCACCAGGCGGGCGACGGTTGACTTCCCGCTGCCAGAGCCGCCCACCAGGGCCACCCACTGGCCGGGCGCCAGCGTCAGGTTGAAATCTTCAATCAACGGCGGCTCCAGGCGGCTGTAGCCAAAACTGATGTTGCGCAGCGCCAGATGGCCTTTCAACTTGCCGACTGGCGGCCCCTTGCCTGCAGCATTTGCCGTCGTTGCAGGCGCAAAGCACTCGTCCAGTGGGTAGCGCATCACATCATCCAGCCGGGCCATGTCACCCTTGGCTTCCTGGTATTTACCGGCCAGGCCCATAAGGTTGCCGACGGGCGCCGTAAAGCTGCTCATCAAACTCTGAAAAGCCACCAGCATGCCCACGGTCATGACGCCATTGATGACCTGGGCACCGCCCAGACCGAGTATGGCCACGGTAATCAACGCATTGAGCAAAGCGGGCAGTGCCGACAGCAACCGGGTGTAAAACGCCAGCCGCTGCTCGGTGTTGTTGACCTTGGCTTTGTAACCTGCCCAGCGGGCAAAAAAGTCGTGTTCAGCGCCCGTGGCCTTGATGGTTTCAATCGTTTGAATACCGCCAATGGTGGTCGCCATGAGCTTGCCGCCATCTTGTAGCAGCAGCATGTTGCCGTCCGTACGCAGCCGCGTAAGACGTTTGAGCGCAACCAAATTAAGAGCGGTTAACGCAACACCCACCAACGTCAACTGCCAGCTGTACGTCAACATCACGGCCAGGTAAAAAACCAGCGTGACCATGTTGACGGCATTGGTGGCCAACTCGCCCGACAGCAGCTGCGCGACACGGTCATTGGCCTGAACCCGCTGGCTGATGTCGCCGGCGTAGCGTTGGGTAAAAAATGACACCGGCAGACGCAGCACATGCCAGAAGAAGGCGCTGGAGCCGGTCATCGACAAATGCGTCTCCAGCCGCAGCAGGTATTTTTGCTGCAGCCAGGTCAGCGTGCCCCTCACCAAAGCCGTGAACGCCATACCCAGTAGCAGCGGTTTGACCCAGCCGTCCAGCCGGCCAATCAGGTAGTTGTCCACAAAAACCTGCGAAAACACGGGAATCATCAGACCCGGAATCACCAGCGCCAGGCTGGCCAGCATCACAAACCAGAGTGCACCCTTGACGTGCACCAGCCGCCCGGCCAGCACTTTCAGCATGCTCGGTTCTTTGCCACCGGCCACAAAATCCGGGCCGGGCTCAAACAGCAGGGTGACGCCGGTGTAGGCTTTTTCAAACTCGTCCCACGTGACCTTGCGCGGCCCGGCGGCCGGGTCATTCAGATAGACGCCGTCTTTGCCAAAGCCTTCCAGCACCAGAAAGTGATTGAAATTCCAGAACAGGATGGCCGGGAGTTTTTGCTTTTTAAGACTGTCCGTTTCAAGTCGCGCGCCCTTCGCCGTCAGCCGGTAGGTGCGCGCCGCCTTGACGACGCTGCTGGCTTTGCTGCCATCCCGCGAGACACCGCAGGCGATACGCAACTCTTCCAGTGGAACCCGTCTTTCATAAAAAGCCAGCACGATGCCCAATGCGGCAGCACCGCATTCCACCGCCTCCATTTGAATCACGGTCGGCGTGCGAACTCGCCTGGTTGCGCCTGCGCTCTGCCCCGGACTCCTGAAACGCGCCAGCCTTCGGCCCAGCCATTGCACCGGGTTGAATGCACGCGATTCTGCAGCCAAATTCATAGGCCCACCGTTTGCTTGAACAACGGGATCACCAGACTGATGGGCTTTTGCACTTCAATCGTGAAAGAGGCAGCGGCCAGCGTTCCGCTGCTCAATTCAAGCTGGCTGGCTGCGCTGGAGGACCAGCGATAACCGCTTTGGGTGCCGCTGTCTGGAATCAACGCCACCGTCACCGCAATCGGCGGGCCTTGCTTGGTCAGTTCCCGCACCAGACCGGGGTTGTTGAAAACTGCCTGCATGCCCTGCTCGGAAGACGGGTACTTGGAGACCGACGTGACCTTGCCGACCAGATAGCCGTAGCGTTCCTTGCGGGCCGTGACCGGCGAGAGTTCCACCGTCATTCCAGGCAATATTCGTTTAGCCTCGCTTTGCGGCGGCATGTAAATCAGCGCCTCGAGCAGCCTCACCGGCTCCTCTATCGAAAGTACCGGCTGGTTAACCGTGACGACATCGCCTTTACTCACCAGCACTTCCACCACAAGGCCATCATGGGTGCTGACCACATTGCTCGCCAGCTCAAGCTGGGCCGACAGGTCGGCCAGCCGGCTGCGGGCATTTGTCAGCGCGGCATTTATCTGGCGTGTGCGTTCGTCGAACGCACTCTGGTCGGTCAGGGCTTGAATGTCGAGTGCCTGCAGCGCATTGCCCGCGGTACCGATGTCGTTTTCTGCCGCAAAAATGGCCTGCCGGCTGTCTTCAAAGCGCTGGCGCGTGATCAGGCCATCGGCCAGCAATTCGCCCTGATGGGCCAGTTTTTCCTTCAGCGATGCCAGCAACTGCTCGCGTGAGCGGATCGCCGCCCGCTGAATGTCGGCTTGCTGGCGGGCAGCGCGGCTCCTGGCCGGCTTTTCAAGTGCCATCTCTGAAGAAATGCTGGCTTGTATTTTTTCCAGCCGCTGCACCTCACCCTGCGCCGCGTCCCGCTGCAAGGCCAGCAGCGGCTGGGTCACACGACCGAGCACTTGACCTTTGCGGATGGTCTGGCCCGTTTTAAAGTCCTCAAAGTCAATGATGACACCGCTGCCCAGCGCGACGATGTTGTAGGTTCCACCTTGCCGAACAATGATGCCCTGGCCCGAGAGGGTGCTGGGCAGTGACCCGAAAACACTCCAAAGCAGCGTCACGCCCAGCACAAAGCCCAGCGTTGCCAGCACCAGCCAGGCACGTGGCCGGGTAATTTTGATGAGCTGGTCGAGCTGCTCGGGCGAGGACAGGTTTTGCAGCGCGGTTTCTCTGAACAAGGGATTGGCCATCGGTACACCTGTGTTTTAGTTATGAATGTCTTGTGGCAGTGTGGTCAGGCTGCCAGCCTGCAACAGGTGGACTTCCGGGCCGTCCAACTCATCCGTCCCGCGCGCCAGCAGGCTGGCCGTCTGAAAGCGAAACAGCACCAGTGCCTGCGCAAAATTGCGCTGCGCCTGCACCCAGCCGGTTTGGTAGGCCGTGAGCTGGCTTTCCGTCGTGAACAGGTCGAGCAGCGTCGACAGTCCGGCCTGGTAACTGCGCCTTTCGTTCTCAAAAATCGTTGTTTGCAGGCGGCGCTGCGTATTGGCCTTGTCGAGCTGCGCAATCGCAGCGCGCAGTGCGTCCAGTTGCGCTCTCGCGTCACTCCCTGCCCGAAGGCGCAAGGCATCCAGATCGGTTTGCGCCTGTCCGGCTGCGGCGTCGCGCTGCAGGATCAGGCCCCGGCGTTCGAAGTCGCCGCTGGGCAGGGTGAAGTTCAGCGTTATGCCCACATTGGCCCCGCGTGCGGGCTGTCCCAGTGCACCCAGCGTGGCGATCCCCGCACGACCTTCCTTCATGCCGCTGTAGCCCACGCTAAAGCCCAGATCAAGCTGGGTACCGCTGTTGCGACGCGCCGCATCCGCCAGCGTGTTGGCCGCGCGTAGCGACTGCTCTGCGGCCCGCAGGTCGGCGCGGCGTTCAGCGCTGCCAGCCAGGAGCCGGGCCACGGCAGCTGGATCGTCCAGCAGGGCCAGCCGGGCGTCTTCGGCCTTGGGGAAAGCATCAAGCCCGCGCGGCGTTGCTTCAAGACTTTCAATCGGCGCATTCACGGCCTGCGACAAGGCCTGCAGTGCCTGACTCAGCTGCAGCGCCGCGTTCAACCGGTCTGATTCCTGCGCCACCCGACGCACCTCATACTTGAGCAGGTCGGCCCGGGGGATTTCATCGGCTCTGGCCAGCTTGCGTGCATTGGCGAGCAACTCGCCAGCGCGTGACTCCGCCAGGGAGGCCAGTTCAAGGCTCTGGCGTGCCGCCACCAGGTTCCAGTAAGCGTTGGCGGTTCGCACTACCGCCTGGGCCTGGGTGTGGCGATAGCTGTTGCGGCTCGCTTGCAGCGACCATCCCGCCGCCGTGACCGGGGCGGTTACGACATCGCTACCAGCGCCCTTGCGCAGCGGTATCACCACATTCAGCGCCACATTGCCGGTGCTGGGCGCGGTGTAATTGCTGACATCGTCATGCAGGCGGCTGACCGAGACGGTCGGGTTGATCACCACGCCTGACGCCAGCCGCTGGCTCACCCCAGCCTGATAAGTCATCTGGCTGCTGTCCAGCACGGCCCCGCCACTGGCAGGCAGTGGCGTAAAGCTCTGTTGCTGTGACACGCCAGCCGTCCACAAGGTATCAAACGGCGCGCGTGCTGACAACAATTGCCCCTGACTTGCCGCCATCTGCAGTCGCCCCGAAGCAATCGATGCGTCCTGGCGCAGCGTCAGCGCCACCGCGTCAAGCAACGAACCCGAAAAGACCTGCGCGCCCGCCCAGCAGGGCAGGACAAGGGCCAGGGCAAGGAGGGGCGCCTTGAGTGGGGGTCTGTTCATGGCGTTGGAACCAGTGCCGGCTTTGCCCACACCCGGCCAGTGCCGACCACCGGACGGCAGAACCAGTGCTTGCTGGCTCGATTTTTCATGGCGGGGTTCTCGGAAGAGGTATTCACAGTGGTCGCAATGATCCGACTTGAGCGGCTGTTTGTATGTCCCCAGTTTTGGGGACAGCCATCCGGGCGGCTTGACGCACAATCGATGCCTTTGCGGCCGCGTGTGGTGGCCGCGTTGCGCACTTGCGCCAACGCTTAAGGCGATGCCATGCAAACCCCTACGGACCGCCCTCTGATTCATGTGGCGCTGGTTGAAGACGACGTCCATTTCCAGCACGCGATAGGCGCAGCCATCAAGGCTTCTGACGACATGAAGCTGGTCAGCCTGGCCGGCACGTACGCCGAGGGCATGCGCGCGCTCCAACAGGCTCCGACCGACGTCCTGCTGGTTGACTTGGGTCTGCCCGACGGCTCAGGCATTGACGTGATTCGCGCGGCGCAAGTCCAGTGGCCCACCTGCGCCGTGATGGTCTGCACCACGTTTGGCGACGAAGCGCATGTGCTGCGGTCCATTGAGGCCGGGGCCGCTGGCTATTTGTTGAAAGACGGCGAACCGGCCAGCATGCTCGACGAGATTCGCATCCTGCACGGCGGCGGCAGCCCGATCAGCCCGCTGATTGCTCGCCAGATTCTGACGCGCTTTCGTGATCGCGGGAGTCTTGGGAATACCCCCAACAGCGCCCTTGCCGGCGCTGGCGCAGCCCCTGCCCCACCCATCACCAGACGCAGAACCGACATCGACGCCGGCGACGAGTCCCTGGCCCTGTCCAGCCGGGAGCATGAAGTGCTGGGTCTGATTACCAAAGGATTCACCGCTGAAGAAATCGCCAGACTGATGCAGATTTCTGTTCACACGGTGCAGACCTACGTACGCCGCGTTTACAGCAAGCTCAAGGTGAGCTCGAAAGCAGAAGCGATCTATGAAGCACGTCATCAAGGCCTGGTGTAGGGCCGACGGGGTGCCTCAAGAACGCACGCGCTTGAACCGCTGGGCTGACCAATGCATGCGGCGGCTGGCGCGCGGGTGCCGCCATGGCCTGTTGTGTATTGCCTTGACGGGCGGGATTCTCCAAGCCACATGGGCGGCAGCCGATCCAGGCTTCCCCCTGCACTTCACGGAGGCTGAAACGCTGCTTGTGGATGGCATCGGTTTTTCACCACCGCCCTACTCGCTCGACTCAGCCCCACCCGCTGGCGAGTGGGCGCCAGTCACCTTGCCGCATGGTGTGCCTCAGCAAGTGGTGCGCACGGTAGAGACAGGCCAGAAGCTGAACCCGCCGACGGTGGTCAGGTGGTACCGCCTGCAGGTGCCAGCGTTGAGTGACTCACCCGCATCGGCGGCAACCGAGCCGCGCTACCTCTATATTGCGCGCTGGAAAGCCTACGGCCAGCTTGCGGTCTACGGCGACAGCCGCCTGCTCTACCAGTCCCATTCCAATTTGCTGTGGAATGGTCGCAACAATCCGCTCTGGATTGCGCTTGACGGCACCGCCGGCGCCGTCACGCCCAAAGTGATCACTGTGCGGCTGGAGAGCCTGCGACACAGCGGGAGTGCACTCTCCTCGATCTGGCTGGGTGATGAACCCACCGTAGGCTGGCGCTTCCGGACGCGCAATCTATTGCAGACGCAGTTGCCTTTTGTGTCGAGCGCCGCCTTCCTGATCTTCGGTCTGTTCGCCATGAGCGTGTGGGTGAGGAGACAGGAAGATTCGCTCTATCTGATCTTTTTTCTTATCTCGGTGGCGGCCTACTTGCGCACCATGCACTACTACCTGGGCGAGCAACGTCTGCCTGTGTCTGACGAATGGTTTGGCTGGATCACACTGAATTCGCTGTTCTGGCTCTTTGCGCTGGCCAATTCGTTCCTGTCTCGCTTGCACCTTCGCCAACAACCCTGGCAGACGCGGGCCATCGTCGCAGCCACTGCGGTCATCAGCTTCATGACCCTGCCGTTCCTGCCCACCGTACTGCCTTGGGCAACCTGGCTGCATGCCACTTTTTTGGGGTCAACGATGTATGTGGTGGCGATGGTGATGGGGGTCGCAGTGGGCGGGTTGGGCTTGTACCACTCCCGACTGGCCAAGTCCCGCCATGGCATCGTGCTCTCCAGCTGGGGGCTGATCACGCTCTTGATTGGTGTCTACGACTGGATGCAGCTGAACAATCACGTCAGCGTTGAAGGCAGTTACCTGGGTTCCTACGGCATTGTGGGTATTTTCCTGATCTCCCTGCACATCATGTTCCAGCGTTACAACGGCGCAATCGAAGAAGTGAAGCATGTCAACACCACCCTCGCAGAGCGACTGCGGGCGCGCGAAATGGAGCTCACATTGGCTTCTTCGCGTTTGCGTGAAATTGCCCATCGGCAAACATTGAGCGACGAGCGGCAGCGTTTGACCCAGGACATGCATGACGGCCTGGGGTCTTCGCTGGTCAGTGCACTGCGCGTGGTCGAAGGCGGTCGCATGTGCGAGGCGGGTGTGGCCGAAGTGCTGAAGGGCTGTATCGACGACCTGAAGCTGGCGATCGACTCCATGGAGCCGGTCGAGGCCGACCTGCTGCTGCTGCTTGCCACACTGCGTTTTCGTTTGGGTCCGAGGCTTGCCAGTGCAGGGATCGCGCTGCGCTGGGAAGTCGTGGACGTGCCAGCGCTCGACTGGCTGGACCCGCGCAACGCCCTGCATATCCTGCGCATCCTGCAGGAGGCTTTTGCCAACATTCTCAAGCACACCCAGGCCCACGAAATCCGCGTCACCACCGGACTCGAAAACGGTGGCGTCACCGTCACCATTGCCGATAATGGCCAGGGATCTCTCTGGAAAGCGCACTGCAAAAAGGCGGGAAAGGCCTGAACAACCAGCAGCGCCGGGCACAGTCGATCGGTGGCGCGGTCCGATGGCAATCGGACGACCGTGGCACCCGCATGACGCTGTGGTTGCCAGAAAAGGGCGTTGTTGAATAAATCAGAATTGAGTGGAGACGAGCCCGATTCTCGACTCTCTTCAGATCTTCGCCGACACCGGCATGCCGAGATTGGCCATGGTATTCAGTGCAGACGCACTGAATACCATGCCTCGGTCTTTTGTCGCGGTAAAGCACGCACTTTCATGCCGCCGCCGAAGATACGCTTGTAACTCTGAATTGCAAGCCAGCATAACTGCGCAAACCATAGCCGTATTTCCTTTGCCACCCGATTCGACCATGCTCTGCGAGCTCTCAAATGTGCTCACAATGACGAAAACCGGGAGCCTCGCCGCGACAGCCAGCGCCAGCCTCAAAAACCGGCATACCCCTCCGGGTTTCCGCTCTGCCAGCGCCACGCATCAGCGCACATGTCCGCCAGCGTGTGCGTTGCACGCCAGCCCAGCAGTCGCTGCGCCAGCGATGCGTCGGCGTAGCACTGCGCCACATCGCCCGCGCGGCGCGGGGCGAACTGGTAGGGCACGGGCCGGTCGCTGGCTTGCTCAAAGGCGCGCACTACCTCCAGCACACTATGGCCCTGGCCCGTGCCCAGGTTCACGGTAAAGCCCTTCCCGTCGTCAAGTAGCGCCTGCAGCGCCGCCACATGGCCTTGGGCCAGATCCTGCACATGGATGTAGTCGCGCACGCCCGTGCCGTCTGGCGTGGCGTAGTCGTTGCCATACACATTCAGGTACGGCCGCTTGCCCACGGCCACCTGGGCCACATAGGGCATGAGGTTGTTGGGAAGCCCGCCGGGTCTTCGCCAATCTGGCCACTGGGGTGCGCGCCCACGGGGTTGAAGTAACGCAGCACGCCAACGCGCCACGACGGATCAGCCACGCACAGGGCAGACAGCATGTCTTCAATCACCAGTTTGGTATGGCCATACGGGTTGGTGTGGCTGGCGCGGAAAATCTTCGCGTGATGGGCACCGAGATCGGGTCGCCATAGACCGTGGCGCTGCTCGAAAACACCAGGGTCTGACAGCCCGCCGCCTTCATCGCATCCAGCAGGCTCACGGCGCCACCCAGGTTGTTGCGGTAGTACTTCAGGGGCTGGGCCACACTCTCGCCCACCGCCTTGTCGCCGGCAAAATGCATCACCCCGGCCACCTGATGGCGGCGCAGCATGTCTTCGACCCAAGAGGTATCCAGCACATCGCCCTTCTCGCATGCAACGGGCTGGCCGGTGATTCGCTGCAGGCGCTGCAATACCGCCGGGTGGCTGTTGGAGAAGTTGTCCAGAATCACGGGCGTGAATCCGGCCTGCAGAAGTGCCACGCAGGTGTGGCTGCCGATATAGCCGGCGCCGCCGGTTAAAAGTATGTTCATGGTGATGAGTGCTCTATCCAGAGATTAAGTCTGACTTCTGTAAAGGGTGAGCCCTATAAAAAAGGGAGGCTGCATGGGTGAAGCGCCGTCAGGAACAGTGCTTTGACCCAGTCAAATCACCTGCATTCTCAGGGTAGGCCATTCAGGGTTCTTGTCAACCGGCGTTCCCTCAGGCTGTCTCGCCCCGCCACAAGGGCCAAAGTAAGCAAGGTGCCCGCCATGTCAATGCCCACATCCATCATGCGTGGATGCCGGTCAATGGCAAAAAACTGCAGCCCCTCGGTCAGCATTGCCAGGGCAAGGGCCGTCAACATCACGCGCCTGGCGGGCCAGGCTAGCGGGCGCACGGAAAGCACCAGCGTCATGCCTGTAAACACCACAAAGTGCGCCCAGGAAGCCAGTGAAAACGGAGCGTGAAAGCTGCGCTCTACCCCGCTGCGCCAGGCACCGGGCATTTGCGTGCCGATGATCAGCGCTAGAAATTGCAGGACCAGCAGGCTCAAGGCCAGACGACGCGACATCAAACATTTCCTTTCATACATTGCCTGCAACGCGGCCTTGGTGATGAGCTATCGTTTCTGCCCGCAATGACGGGCATGGGGCGCATCACCACATCATTCCGGGACAGACAATCATGTGGGCCTGAAAACGCCAGCCGGACTTCCATCAAGAGAATCGAGCCAGGCTTACCCGGGCAGCATGTTCGCCATCACCTCGCACGGGGTGGCCAGAACCTTGTCAATGCGTTTGCCATCCAGATCAACGATTTCGAACACCCAGCCCGCGCACTCAATGCGCTCACCTGTGGCAGGAAGTCTGCCGGAAACCGACATCAGCAAACCAGCCACGGTGTTGTAGCGCCCCCGGTCTTCTTCGGGCAGCTCCTTGATCTCCAGACGTGCCTTGAGTTCGGACACGGGCATCACGCCGTCAATCAGCCAGCTACCGTCTTCGCGCCGGGTTGCCCACGCGTCCACTTGCGTGCCGGTCTGCAGCTCGCCGGTGATGGCTTCAAGCATGTCCATGGGCGTCATCAGGCCCTGCACCACGCCATATTCATCCACCACGAACACAATGCGGGTGGACCTGGCACGGAACTGCTCGAGGAGTTCCATGCCGGTCAGTGTTTCGGGTACAAAAACTGCAGGGACGGCATAAGCGTCAATGCGGTCGTCCACCGACGGTATTGAGCCTGGGTGGCGTCTCATCGGCACCGGCTGGATCTTGCCGCGCAAGGCGAGCAACCTGGCAATGTTGACCACACCCACCACATCGTCCAGGCTGCCCCGGCACACCGGATACCACGAATGGCCGGTGGCGCCGGCCTTGTCAATGGCTTGGGCCACGGTATCGGACGCGTCCAGCCATTCGATGCTTGAGCGCGGCAGCATCAGGATGTCAGCAGGCGGTCATCGAGCAAAAACACGTTTTGCACCATCTGGTGCTCATGCTCTTCAATCAGGCCGGCGTCCACGCCCTCTTCCAGGCTGGCGGCGATTTCCTCTTCGGTCACGGAACGGCTGCCGCGCTGATGTCAACCGCAGCAGCTTGAGTACTGCGTGGGTACTGAAGGACAGCAGCCGACAAAGGGCTTGGCGCCGGTGGCCACCCACATCATGGGCCGTGACACCAGCCGCGCCACTGTCTCGGGGTAGAGCTGGCCGATGCGCTTGGGCACCAGCTCGCCAAACACGATGGTGATGAAGGTAATGACGGTCACCACAAGCGCCGTGGCTGAAATGTCGGCAGCGCGATGCGATGTGCCAAGGCCCTGCATCCATACCGACACACCTCCGCTGAAGGCCGCCTCGCCAATGATGCCGTTGAGCATGCCAATGGAGGTAATACCGACCTGCACCGACGAGAGAAACTGCGTCGGGTTGTCCAGCAGCCCCAGGGCCGCTTTCGCGCCCTTGTCGCCCGATTCGGCCATGGCGGTCAGCCTGGCCTTGCGGCTCGACGCGAGGGCCAGCTCTGACATGGAAAACACGCCATTGAGCAGCGTCAGAAAAACGATAAGCAGGAAATCCATGGATCCGGAGGCAGAATGAATACATGGCACTTTACTTATCGGCGACCTGCAGGGTTGCAACGCACCATTTCAGCGTCTGCTGAAGGAAATCGATTTCTCCCCAAGCCGCGACACCCTCTACCTTTTAGGGCGACCTGGTCAACCGCGGGCCGGACTCGCTGGGGGTGTTGCGCAGCCTCATGGCGCTGGGCGACTCGGCGCAATGCCTGCTTGGCAACCATGACCTTCACCTGCTGGCTGTCTGGCAAGGGGTGCGCAAACCGGGCCGGCACGATACCGTGCAGGCCGTACTGCAAGCCCCGGACAGCGAGGCGCTGCTGGACTGGCTGCGGCACCGCGCCATGGCCCTGCATCGGCACGGCTGGCTGATGGTGCATGCTGGCGTATTGCCCCAGTGGAGCACGGCGCAAACCATGAGGCTGGCTGCGGAGGTGGAGCAGGCGCTTCGGGGGCCCGACCTGAGGGACTTTTTGAGCACCATGTATGGCAACACCCCCGACCATTGGGAGGACGGGCTTGAGGGCGCAGACCGGCTGAGGGTCATTGTCAATGCGCTGACGCGCTTGCGGTTTTGCACAGCCGCAAGGCGTGATGGATTTCACCAGCACTGAAAGCGCCAGTGGCGGGCCTGAGGGCTACCTGCCGTGGTTTGAGGTGCCGGGTCGGGCTACCCGGGACATGCCCATGGCGTTCGGACACTGGTCTACGCTGCTAACGGACGCCACGCGGCACACCGGCTTGCGGCACAACGCATTGCCACTCGACACGGGCTGCGTCTGGGGCGGCTGCCTGACGGCGGCCAGGCTGGGTGCGGCGGCAGGCGAGTTTGAGTTGATCAACGTGGAGTGTGAACAGGCGCTAAAACCGGGCAAGGCGACCTGAATAAAGCGGCAATCCGCCAAATTCTGCAGCGCAGGGTTACGCCGGTTCAAGCCAAAAAACTCCTGAATTCATAGCAGCTTACTCCCGTGTTTATGGGGCTTTCACTTATTTCTTTGCAGATTGGGTCAACCCGAAGCAGCGGACCCGGGACCCGCCGGCTTGCAGAAAACGCCTACGCGGCCAACACCGGCGGAGGGATACTCTCAGGCGCAGGCGCAGGCGCTTTGGGTGCGGCCTCATCGGCCCAGGCGCGTGCCACGCTTGCCGCCAGCAGGAGCACGGCGGACGAGAAATAAATCCACATCAAGATCACAACCAGTGAACCCGCCGCACCATAGGCCGACACGACCGCTGCGGTGGACAGGTAAAAAGCCATCAGGTACTTGCCGACCTGAAAAAGAAGGGCACCCGCCGCTGAACCCATCACCAGATAGCGCAGGGCGGGTTTCGGGCCCTTGCTCATTTTCATCAGCGCTAAAAACAGCGCGACGCTAAAGCCGAAAGACACGACTTCATTGATGACCCAGGCCACTTTTTCAACCGGCAAATACCTGCCCGCCCAGCCTGACAGAAGGCTGAAAAGGGTTGAAATCACCAGTGACACCAACAGCAAAAAACCCAGCGCCAGGATGTAGGCGATGCCGCGCAAGCGCAAGGAGGCGCCATACCACCACTTCTGCTGGGGCGCCTGACCACTGCCCTGGCGCCACAGGCGCTCGAAGGCATCCTGCAACTCGACAAACACGCCAGTCGCCCCGGAAAGCAGCAAGCCGAACGCAAACAGGGAGGCGGTGATGCCTTCGGAAGGCTTCTGGGCGCTCGTAAGCGCCTGCTGAACCACCTGGGCCCCTTGCGCGCCTATGACGCCGCGGATCTGGCCTATCAGGCTGATTTCGATGTAGCTGCGGTCCAGCCACCAGCCCATGACGGCCACCAGCAGTATCAAAAGCGGGGCCAGACTGAGAATGCCGTAAAAGGACATGGCCGCGCTCATGCGCAGACCATCTGCATCCAGCCAGCGGATGACCGCAAGCCACAAAGGGCGGTAAATTTTCTTCAGGATCAACAGTCCGGGCGCTGAAAAGGCCCGGAGGCGCGATGTCGGTATAGCCATCATGTCGATAGCGTACAAGCCTGCCGGGAATCAGGCGCCGGACAGCCCCGCCAGCCACCGTAGGTGTTCGCCGACGACTCGCAGGGCAGGGAAAAAACCGGCTCGACGTGGGCTTCGAAAAGCCCAGGCCTCAGCTGCCGGCTTTGAACAGCGCTGCGATTTTTTTCTTCGGCTTGATGTTGGCCGACACGCCACTGCGCGCAGTATTGGTCTTGGCCGCTGATTCCCAAGCCGGCTGAGCATCGGCAGGAGCGCTGGACTCATAGGGCTTGTCAAAAAACGGATCGCGCGAGACAGCCGGCTGGCGATGCGGTGTGTACTCGCGGCGCTCCCGGCGTTCAGTGCGCTCACGGGGTGACCTTGACTCAGACGGCGCGACGCCTTCTTCGCCCTCGCGGTACATGCGGCGGCCATCGTTGATCCGGCCTTGCTCGCTGATGCGCGGACGGTCTTCCTCAAACTCCATCGGCTCCAGCTCAATCTTGGTTTTGATGAGCTTTTCAATGTCAGTAACCAGACGGGTGTCGCTGCTGGCCACAAAGCTCACAGCCAGGCCCGAGGCACCAGCGCGGCCGGTGCGGCCAATGCGGTGCACATAGTCTTCGGCGTTGAAAGGCACGTCAAAGTTAAAGACTGCCGGCACGTCCTTGATGTCCAGGCCACGCGCGGCCACGTCGGTACAGACCAGCAAATCCACTTCGCCTGACTTGAACGCTTCAAGCGCCTTCAGCCTTTCATCCTGGCTCTTGTCGCCGTGAAGGGCGGTGGTTTTGAGACCTTCGCGTTCCAGCGACCGGGCCAGGCGCGCGCAGCCGAGCTTGCTGTTGACGAAGACAAACGCCTGCTTCATGCCACGCTGTTTCAGGATCTGGTGCAGCGCGCGGCGCTTGTCGTCGGCGCCCACACTGTAAAAATGCTGCTCAACCGTCGTGGCTGTGGCATTGGAGCGCGCCACTTCAATCGTGACCGGATCCTGCAGGAAGCTTGCCGCGAGGCGCTTGATCTCGGGTGAGAACGTTGCAGAAAACAGCAAGGTGATGCGCTGCTTGGGCAGGTAGCTCAGTATGCGCTGCAGGTCGGGCAGAAAGCCGATGTCAAGCATGCGGTCGGCTTCGTCCAGCACCACATATTCGACCTGGTTCAGCACGGCATTCTTGGCTTCGATGTGATCCAGCAGGCGCCCCGGCGTGGCCACCAGCACTTCAACGCCTTTTTTGAGTTCCAGCGTTTGCGGCTTCATGTCCATGCCGCCAAACACCACGGCACTGCGCAGATTGGTGTACTTGGCGTAGAGCTTGACTTGCTGGGCCACCTGATCGGCCAGTTCGCGCGTGGGCAACAGCACCAGCGCCCGCACCGGGTGGCGTGCGGGCGAGGTCGAGGCATTCTCGTGCTTCATCATGCGCTGCAACAAAGGCAGTGCGAAAGCAGCAGTCTTGCCAGTCCCGGTTTGTGCGGCGCCCATCACGTCTTTGCCCTGCAGAACGACCGGAATGGCCTGTTCCTGAATGGGAGTCATGGTTTCATAGCCCATTTCGGCTACGGCACGGGCCAGCGGTTCTGCCAGCGAAAGATTAGAAAAAGAGGATGTCATTTAGCCCTCTATTGTCGCACTTTGAGTGATATAAGCCTTTTCGGGCGGCCACAGAGCTTGCCAGCAGCTTGCCGGGCCGTCCGGGAGATTCATGCGCAAGCTTTGATACGCTATCAATTATATAGCTGCCAGTGAACGTATCTAGTGGGATGCGGCCCTACCACTCCGCTTAGGCCACAAGATGTAGGCGGGCAGGTACGGCTTGTAACGGCAGTCGGGAATGTCGGGCTACGCCAGCCTGCCTCTTGAATTCAGGGCGCAACTTCTCATAAATTCCGGGCACTGAAGGTGTCGCAGGCTTTGAGATTGCCATTTTTCAGGCCGCTGTCAAACCAGCGCTGACGCTGGGCACTGGTGCCGTGGGTAAAACTTTCGGGCACCACCGCACCACCACTGGAGCGCTGCAGGGCATCGTCGCCAATTTTGGCAGCGGCGTTCATGGCTTCCTCAACATCACCCTGCTCCAGTATCTGGCGAGCGCTTTGGGCGTGGTTGGCCCAGACGCCGGCAAAGCAGTCGGCCTGCAGTTCGAGCCGAACACTCAGTGCGTTGTACTCGACCTTGCTGACCCGGCTGCGCATCTGGTCCATCTTGCCGCTGATGCCCAGCAGGTTTTGTACATGGTGACCGACCTCGTGGGCAATCACATAGGCCTGGGCAAAGTCGCCGGGCGCGCCGAGGCGGTTTTTGAGAGTCTCGTAAAACCCGAGGTCGATATAGACCTTTTGGTCGCCGGGGCAGTAAAACGGGCCCATCGCCGCCTGACCCTGGCCGCAGGCGGTTTGCGTCGCCCCCCGGAACAGCACCAGGCGCGGCTCCTTGTAAGTGCCGCCGGCCTTGGTAAAAACGTCTTTCCAGACATCTTCGGTATCGGCCAGCACGGTCGACACAAACGCGGCCATGCGGTCATCGGCTGGCGGCCTGTGTGCCGGCCTCTGCTGTTGCCCCTGCTGCACTTGGGCCGGGGGCGAACCGCCGCTCAACAAGCTCAGTATCGTGAGCGGGTTGATGCCGAAAATCCAGCCGCCCAGCAGGGCCACCACGATGGTGCCAATGCCTATGCTGCGACCGCCCAGCAGTCCGCCGCCACCACTGAAACCACCGCCCGCGTCGTCGCGCCGGTCTTCGACGTTGTCAGATTCGCGGTTGCCTTCCCATTTCATGATGACTCCTGGCTGCAGGTATGCGGTGTGTTGAGGAGGCGGTGGCCTGTGGACATGAAAACTTGAGCCTCACGGTACAAAAAAGAAAAAGGATGTCAGCATAAGTGCAGACTTTACTTGAGAGCACAAGGCCATCAGGAACAAAATAGTGGCTTGGAGGCTCCATTCATGATGCTGTTTTCCGCATTTTTCCGATACCTCAAGCGGGGTGCCGTGTTATTGGCCCCGCGGCTGTGGCCGGCCTGGATGGTCATGGCCTTGCTGACAGCCTGCGCCAGCCCCATCACCACCCGAGTCACCCGCTTCAACCAGTGGCCGGCCGATGCAAATGGCAGCACGTTCAGCTTTCTGGGCCGCAGGAACACCGGCCACGAACTTGAGCAAGCCACCTATGAAGGCCATGTGCAGGTCGCCCTTGAAAGGCTGGGCTTCAAGCCCGCGCCGTCCGGACAGGCGGGACGCCTTCAGGTCGATGTGGGCGCCGCCCACCGCAGCGAGGAAAAAACCTATCTGCAGCCGGTCTATCAGAACAGCTATGTTTTTTTGCCGCCTTATCGCGATGCCGCAGGCCGCATTTTTCCTGGGGTATGGGCGCCTGACCCGTTCGGGCCGCGCTATGTGGGCGATCGCCCGGTGAGCCAGACGCTGCAGATCAGCAGCTTGCAGCTGCGCATGCTCGACACAAAACCCGACGCAATGGGAACACCGCCGCCGAATCAGCCGCGCACGGTGTTTGAGGCCCAAGCGGTTTATGAGGGTGCCAGCGGCGACCTGCCGGTCGTGATGCCTTATCTGGTGCGTGCGGTGTTCGACGACTTTCCTGGTCAGAATGGACAGGTGCGGATTGTGAAGTTCGACAGAGAAACGGGCACCTTGCTCAAAAGATAAGCAAGACATGCGGTGGTCGGCAGGTTTGAGGTGGGAACCTACGGGCGCATGATCATCGGGTCGCGAATGAAGCAGGCCTGAAACCCTGCACGGGATGAGAGGACAGGGCCGGATTTTCAGGATCAGGCGCATAGGCTGCCGCGACAGGGCGGGTGCCGATGGAATCAGCCTTCGCCAACCCCTTGCTGGCGGATTTAAGCTGCCGGATGCACTTGCCGAGTGCCGTGCCTGACTGGCTTGCAACACAGTCAGCAATGGCGCCTTGCGCGGAACTGTACTGGGCGTCACGCACCTCGGCACGCTGAACCTGACCGTCCACCACCAGCGCCATGGCTACCAGCTGGCACAGAAAAACAAGGCCGGCCGCCACGCCAAACAAGGCCTTGTAGGGGATTTCATCAATTTTTTTCAGGTGACCAGAAAACATCGCACTACTCCACTTTTTAACGCTGCACCGATGCTAAACCGGCGTTTTCAAAGACCATTGGGCGTTTCCCCTTTCCCTCTGTAGGATAAAAACGCCTACATCGCTCCCCCCTTCATTCCCCCCCTTCATCCCCCCCGTTCACCATCACCCGCATGACCGCTGCCCACCACATACCCGCCATCACTCCCCTGCTGAATCCCGCCCAGACCGCAGCTCGCCTGCCCTACTCGCAGCTGGTCAAGGAGCTTGTCCGGCTGCTTCAGGACAACTCGGTTCAGGTTCCGCCGCGGCTGGTGCAGGCGCTGCCGGGCGGTGCAAGCCTGTTTGTCATGCCTGCGCTGGACGCCAACACCGCCATCACCAAGCTGATTACCTTCACCCCGGCCAATTCCGGCAGACACTTGCCCACCATTCAGGGTGATGTGGTGGTGTTTGACGTGACTACCGGCGAGCGCAAGCTTGTGCTGGACGGCCCCACCGTCACGGCGCGACGCACAGCCGCAGTGTCGGTGCTGGCCGCCCAACGGCTGGCACCCTGTACGCAGGGGCCGCTGCTCATCGTCGGGGCGGGTGTGCAGGGCCAGGCGCATCTGGAAGCGTTTGCCGAGGTTTTGAAGATCAGGGAAGTGCTCATTGCCTCGCGCAGCGTCGCCAGCGCCGAGCGGCTGGTACAGCATGCCCGATCGCTGGGCCTGCAAGCGCGCAGGGTGTCCGATGCCGATGCGGCGCTGGCCGCATGCCCGATGGCGGTAAGCTGTACGCCTGCGCATGGCGTGGTGCTGCAGGCCCTGCCGCGCAAGGACGGCTTTATAGCCGCCGTAGGTGCTTTCACGCCACAAATGGTCGAGCTGAGCCCGGAGCTGTGCCGTTACTTTGCCGCACAAGGCACGGTGGTGGTGGACACTGTGGATGCCCGGCACGAAGCCGGCGACCTGCTTCAGGCGGGACTGGATGTCGCCGGTTTCGCCAGCCTGGCCGACGTCGTTCGCACCGGCAACTTCCCGGTGACGGGTGCTGTGCTGTTCAAGAGCTGTGGCTGGGCGGGGTGGGATCTGGCGGCTGCCAGGACGGCTCTAGCGCAGACTAGCTGACTTGCACAGGCCTCTAATTGCTATAAATAAAATAGCTACCTACACCCGTAAATACTGGACTGAGGCCATTATCAATTGAAATTCAGCGGAGAAAATGGCCTATCTCTCCATCGCCCACTGGATGAAGTACTTGGCGACAAAGCCCACCATGCCGAAGGCCAGGCCCAAAAAGATGACAAAGGTGCCGAACTTCCCAGCCTTGGATTCCCAGGCCAGATGGCCAATGATGAACAGCATGTAGAGCATGAAGGCTCCCACGCCAAAGGACAAGCCAAAGGCCGCAACCTGTTCTTCCGAGTAGCCGAACATCACGCAACCTCTTCAGGCGGCAGGCGTTCGGGCAGCGCACTGGCATCCACAAGGTCACGGTAAGCGTGCCAGCTGGCGTGACCGAGCAGGGGCAACACCACAATCAGGCCGAGCAGCAGCGTAGCCAAGCCCAGCAGGGACAGGCCCATGATCAGCGCCGCCCACAGCGCCAACGGCACCGGGTTCATCAGCACCGCCTGCCAGCTCGCCAGCACCGCCTGGAGCACATCAACCCGGCGATCCAGCAGTAGCGGCATGGCAATCACGCTGGAGGCAAAGATGGGCGCGGCCATCAGGCCGCCCATGGTGAGCCAGAGTTCAAACACGTAGCGATTGGGGGCCAGCACGACATGACGCAGAAAGTCCAGCGGCGTGTTGACGGGCTGCGCGGCCATGAGCGTGATGAGCGCGGCCGAGGTCAGCACCCAGCCGGTGCCCGCCAACGCCAGCAGCAGGCCGAAGCGCACAAGACTCCAGTAACCCCCGCTCACCGCATAGCGCGAGTATTGCCAGCGGGTCCAGGTCTTGATGATGAGCTGCAGCTTGACGGCCTCGCCACGTTCGAGGGCGCGACTGATGGCGTACAGGCCGGTGGCCAGCACCGGGGCCACTACCAGAAATCCGGAGAAGGCCCCCGCCAGCAGCCAGAAGCGGTCGCGTGCGACCAGCAACATCAGGCCGCCAAAGACGGCCATCGCCAAGCCATGCGCCAAGCTCAGCCAGCCGCCGCGCAGCATGTCCTGCGCGCCCCGCGCAAGCCATTGCAGAGGCTGGGCGAGGCCGATGGGACGAATGACAGGCAGCTTTAATGGGCCACGGGCCAATGGAAGCGGAGAAGGAGGGGGAGCGTTGGAATGTGGCACGATGGGGCCGAAGCTTACCTGCAAATCCCGCCGCAGGGCCTGATGTGCGTCAAGTTGCCCCACCGGCGCCGGGCTCATCTGCCTGCAAGCCTCCATCGCTCTTGACCCTTGTCAAAGTTGGCAGTGGCATTCTGGTGCATCATTAATAAACTAAACAAGACAAGGAAGTCCCAAAATGAACAAGCAAGAAACGACCGCTTACCAACAGCAATTGCTGACCATGCGTGCAACGCTGCAGGCACAGATTGCCGAGCAACGCGGAGGCGTTCTCAGCCGCGCTGAAGTTGCCGCAGACCACTTTGGGCAACATGAGGATTCACGGGCCCAAACGAACACCGAGCGGGAGCTGGAATTTGCCATAGGCGAGCACGAAGCCGTCGAACTCTCGGCAATTGATGCGGCACTGGCCCGCATCGAGGCAGGCACCTACGGCACCTGCATTGACTGCGGTGTCGACATTGCGGCGGCAAGGCTGCATGCAAGCCCTGAAGTTGCGCGCTGCATTCCGTGCCAGGAGAAAGTGGAACATCTCCGTTCTGCCTGAGCCGGCTTTTTCAATTTTTTCATTTCCCCACAATTGTCAAGAAAGCATTTCATGAGCACTTTTCACGCCGTCGTATGGGTAGACAGTTCCGAAGCCCACGTGGTGATGTTTGACCGCGAACACATGCAGGCCCAGCGCATCAAGTCACGCAGCCACCACAAGCACCAGGGCAAGGGCGAAGACAACGCAGCCTTCTTTGCCGACATTGCCGGCGCACTGGCAGGCACCCATGAAGTGCTGCTGGCAGGCCCTGGCCTGGCGCGCAACCAGTTCCGCGACTGGTGCGGCACTCATCAGGCGGCCATCGCCTCATTGATCGTCGATTCCGTGGCGGCCGACCATCCCAGCGACGCCCAACTGGTGTCGCTGGCTCGCCAGTATTTCAAGAAATTCGACAGCATGGCGAGCGACCCTTCGCTGGCTTGAGACCGGGACAGCCAAAGCGGGCTGCGGCCCTGCTCACCGCCTGAATAAAGCGCAAGCAGCTCGGGCGGGTGTTGGTATTTTCCTGAATAGGCACGGCCGGGCGGATTGGTTAGGCTAAGAGCTGATCCAGATCAGTTCCCGAAAACCAAGCATTCATGACCGACCCCACCCATCCTGCGGACTCCAGCCCGCCTCCGGCTGATGCACTGCCGGTAATGGCCACTCCCTATGTCCCGCCACCGCCCACCGGCCCGCAGGCATTGATGCTGCCGCTGGGGCCGGGCGCCCCCTTTCGCTGGCTTGCAGCGGGCTTGCGAGACCTGAGAGCGCACCCCGGCATTGGTCTTTTTTATGGTGTGTGCTTCTGGCTCATGGCCCTCACGCTGGCTGCCGTTTTTCACGCCAAGCCCGAATACACCTTGTCGATTGCTTCCGGCTGTCTGCTGATCGGGCCTTTTCTGGCCATGGGTCTGTATGAGGTGAGCCGCCGCCGTGACCTGGGTCTTATGCCCGAACTCAGCACCTCACTGACCTGCTGGGACGCGCACATGCGCAGCATGGGTATGCTGGTGCTGGTGCTGATCGTGCTTGAACTGCTCTGGGGCCGCGCCTCGCTGGTGGTATTTGCCGTTTTTTTCAACACCGGCATGCCCTCCACCACCGGGGTCATCAAGGCCATTTTCAACCCGGAAAACTGGGAATTCGTGGCGATCTATCTGGCCGTCGGCGGCCTGTTTGCAGCACTGGTTTTCTCCACCGCCGTGGTCTCCATTCCCATGATCCTGGACCGCGATACGGATGCGATCTCGGCCGCCATTACCAGCATCCGTGTGGTATTTTCCAATCCGGGCGTGATGCTGCTGTGGGGCGTTCTGATCACGGTGCTGATTGCCCTGGCGCTGATGCCATGGGGCACGGGCCTGATCCTGATAGGCCCCTTGCTTGGCCATGCGAGCTGGCACGCCTACCGGGGCACGGTGCATTGGCAGGAAGATGAGAAGGCAGCGTGAGAAGGCAGCGCTCGTAAACGCCTGAAGAACATCGTCTTCGCCACTGTCACGCGTCCTTGGCCATCCGTTCGGGCAGGGTTCTAGGCAGGTCGTACAAACGCAGCGTCATCCGGCATTGGCCTTCGTGACGGCGCCTACCGGCCTACGCTTTCCGCTTGCCCGACCTGCGCGAGTCTGCAAGCACCATCTGCCGCCTGCGCCAGGTGCCTGCAGCCGTCAGGCTGAAGGCCAGCCAGGCGCTGCCGGCAGCCATCGCCGCAAGGACATCGCTCAGGTAATGAGCGCCCAGATAGATGCGGCTCAATCCCACCAGCCCCACCAGCAGGACCGCCAGCATGGCAATGACAGCCCGCCATGGCCATGACTTCACCCTGCAGATCAGATAAGCGGCCAGAACCCCATAAAACAGGGTGGCCGCAGCCGTATGGCCGCTGGGAAAACTGTAGGAACTCAGGGTGAGCAAGGTGTCGTCAAACGAAGGTCTTGCACGCTGAAAGACATTCTTCAAAAGCACGTTGAGCAGCATGCCGACTGGCACGGTGAGAACGAGCGTCAGCAGCCAGTCCCATTCCTTCCTGCGCATCCAATAAAACGCCAGCAGCAGGCAAAGCACAATGATCCCGGGCGTACTGTGCAGATCGGTGACAAGCTGCATGAACGGCGTGTAAAGCGGCGCCACATGCCCATGAAACCAGTTGGAGACTTGCACATCCAGCCGCGTGATCCGTTCGGCGGCCATGACATCTTCAGCGATAGCTCCGAACAGGAACAGGGAACCGGTCAGTGCCAGCAGGCCCATCGTCAAGTGCACCCCCAGATAGCCTGCCGGAGAAAGCCTGGCGCGCAGGAAGGCGCAAAGTGATGCCCATCGGAAGCGGGGCATTTCAATCAAGGAGAAACCCGGATGACCAGGTCCGATCAGGCCTTCGGCAAGGTCACGCCCACCTGCCCCTGATACTTGCCGCCTCGGTCCTTGTAGCTGGTCTCGCAGACATCGTCCTTGTCGCTTTCAAAGAACAGCACCTGGGCGCAGCCTTCACCGGCGTAAATCTTGGCCGGCAGCGGCGTGGTGTTGGAGAACTCCAGCGTCACGTACCCCTCCCATTCGGGTTCAAACGGCGTGACATTGACAATGATGCCGCAGCGCGCATAAGTGCTCTTGCCAAGGCAAATGGTCAGCACGTTGCGCGGAATGCGAAAGTACTCCATCGTGCGGGCCAGCGCAAAGCTGTTGGGGGGAATGATGCAGCTGTCGCCGTGGAAGTCGACAAAGCTTTTTTCATCGAAGTTTTTAGGGTCCACCACCGTGCTGTGGATGTTGGTGAACACCTTGAACTCGGGGGCGCAGCGAATATCGTAGCCGTAGCTGGAAGTGCCGTAGCTGATAATCTTGTGGCCGTCCCGCTCACGGATTTGTTTCGGCTCGAAGGGCTCGATCATGCCGGTGGTTTCAGCCATGCGGCGTATCCATTTGTCGCTTTTGATGCTCATTGGGAAAGTTCCTTGCGTTGCCCGTGATTGTAGGCAAGCGAAGAGCCAGCCTGTGAAATAACCGTCTTCTCAATCAGCCGGTCGTCGCCCAGCACGATCATGGAAAACAGCAATTCGTCCAGGCTGCCCGCCTGCGCGGTTTTGCGGGCCAGCAGCGGCGTCGCCTGAGGATTGAGAACGACAAAGTCGGCCTCGCAGCCAACTTGCAGGTTGCCGACAACGCCCTCCAGGCCGAGCGCCCGGGCGGCACCGGCGGTGTGCTGCCACCACAGGTGCTGCGGCGTCAAGGAGACGCCCTGCTTGCTCTGCCCTTCCCGGCCCACGTAATACGCAGCGAGCATGGTGTGAAAAGGGCTGAACGAGGTGCCGCCACCGACATCGCTGGCCAGCCCGTACTGAAAGTCCACGCGGTCAGCGCCTGAATAGTCAAAAAAACCGCTGCCTAAAAACAGGTTGCTGGTCGGGCTGACGGCCGCGGCCGCACCCGTGCTGCGCATCAGCGCACGGTCTTCGTCGTCCAGATGAATGCAGTGGGCATAGATGGCGCGCGGACGCAGCAGGCCGAACTGCTCATAAACACTCAGATAGCTGCGGGCCTCGGGATAGAGCTGGTGCACCCAGGCGATTTCGTCCCTGTTTTCGGCGACATGGGACTGGATCCACACCTCGGGGTATTTGGCGGCCAGTTCGCCGGCGCCATGCAACTGGGCGGCGCTGCAGCTCGGCACAAAGCGCGGCGTGATGGCGTAGCCCAGCCGGTCCACGCCGTGCCAGCGCCGGATCAGCGCTTCGGTGTCAAGCAGGCTTTGCTCGGTGTGGTCGCGCACGCCCTCGGGCGAGTTCTGATCCATCAGGCATTTGCCGGTGATCAGGCGCAGCTGCTGCTTTTGCGCCTCGGCAAACAGGGCGTTGACGGACTCCGGGTGCGAGGTCGAAAAGCTCAAGGCCGTGGTGACGCCATTGCGCAGCAGTTCTGCTATGAAAAACGCAGCAATCTGCGCACTGTAGTCCTGCGCCGCAAAGCGTTTTTCATGCGGAAAAGTGTAATTCTCAAGCCAGGGCAGCAAGCCGTCGGCCGGCGAACCCATCACGTCGAGCTGAGGATAGTGGGTGTGCATGTCCACAAAACCTGGCGCGATGATGCGGCCCGGAAAATGCTCGATGGGCACGCCGGCAAAGCGCGGCGCCAGCTGGGTGTAGCTACCAACCGCCTGCACAAGCTGCCGGCCCTGCCCATTCGGCCCGACCACCAGCAGGCCGTCAGATTCCAGAACGGCCTGCCTGGCCGGGTCGGGGCCGGAAAAGCAAAGGATGGATGCGCGGTAGGCTTTCATGACGGCAAGCCTACCTCAGGTCGCCAGGCCAGGCGCGCAAATCACAGGCTCAGACGGCAACCATCGCCGATGGAAGCGCGCCAGACCCGCACCGACGTCAGCGCCGGCAGCACGGGCTGCAGCTTGCGGAAAATGAACTGGCACAGGTTCTCCAGGGTTGGCGGGCCCAGGCCCTCCACCTCGTCGAGAAGATGGTGGTCGAGCTGCTCGCGCAGCACCGCCACCTCGCGCCGCACCAGCCCCAGATCCATCACCATGCCGGTGCGTGGGTCCGGCTGGCCGGACAGAAAGACCTCGGCGTTGTAGGTGTGGCCATGCACACGCTTGCTGCTTTCGGTTTCAATGGCACGGTCCAGCGTGTGCGCCGCATCGAAAAAGAAGGTCTGGCTGATCTCGCACGTCATGGTCGTGTTCTTCATCGGATGCCCGTGATCTTGTGGGTCTGCAAGCTCAGCCGCCAGGCAGGCCGCTCCAGGCACAGCGCAATGCAGGCCTCGGTGTTATTCAGCCTGTCCGGGTTGTCCATGGGCTGCAGGTAGCGATGGGTGAAACGGGCGGCCTCCAGTTCGGCCAGATCGAACTGCGGCTGGGGCCAGACCACTTTGAGTTCATGGCCCTGGCGTTGAATCCAGGGCGCGCCTGCCTTGGGGCTGACGCAAATCCAGTCGATGCCCTCAGGGGCGGCGATCGTGCCGTTGGTCTCCACCGCAATCTGGAAACCGCGTGCATGCAGCGCCGCTATCAGGGCGGCATCGACCTGCAGCAGCGGCTCGCCGCCGGTCATCACCACAAAGCGGTTGGCGCTGTCGCCAGCGGGCCACTGCGCTTCGATCTGGCGCGCCAGCGCGTCAGCATCCCTGAACTTGCCGCCCAGCGTGCCGTCAGTCCCGACAAAATCCGTGTCGCAAAACCGGCAGACGGCGCTGGCCCGGTCTTGCTCGCGGCCTGACCACAGATTGCAGCCGGCAAAGCGGCAGAACACGGCTGGCCTGCCCGCATTGGCGCCCTCGCCCTGCAGGGTGTAAAAAATTTCCTTGACCTGGTAACTCATGGCGTTCTTTCTGCCTATTGATTCAGCTTGCCCTGAACGCCCTGAACCAGGAAGTTCATGCCCAGAATCTGCTCGTCCGTCAAGGCTTTGCCAGCGGCCAGCACTTCATGGCCTTCGTTATCCATCAGCGCGGCGCGCGCCTTGAACGGCTGCAGCTTGCCCGCCGCAATATCGCGCTGGCGGGCCAGAACTTCGTCAGCGACCTGTTTCGGCACCTTCGGGCCAAAGCTGTCGACGCGGATCATGCCTTCCTTCACGCCGCCCCAGAGCGCGGCGCTTTTCCAGCTGCCATCGAGCACCGCCTGGGCGCGGCGCGTGTAGTAGTTGCCCCACTGGTGCGTGATGGCCAGCACCTGTGCGTCGGGCGCGACCTTGCGCATGTCGGAATGGTAGGCAATGGCCAGCTTGCCGCGCTCCTGGGCCGCGCTCATCACGGCGGTGGAGCCGGTATGAAAGGCCATGACCTCCACGCCCTGGTTGAACAGCGCCATGGCCGCCTCGCGCTCACGTGGCGGGTCAAACCAGGCGCCGAGCCAGACCACCTTGACCGTGGCCCTGGGGTTGACCGAGCGCATTCCCAGCGTAAAGGCGTTGATGCCCTGTATCACCTCGGGTATCGGGAAACCCGCAACGTAGCCGGCGCTGCTGGCCAGCCGTCCCGCCGCAATACCGGCAAGGTAACGGCCTTCGTAATAACGGGCGTTGGCCACCGCCACGTTGGCCGCGGTCTTGTAGCCGGTGATGGATTCGAACTTCACATTCGGGAAGTCTTTGGCGACCTTGAGCGTGGGCTCCATGTAGCCAAAGCTCGGCGTAAAGATCAGCTGCTTGCCCTGGCTGGCCAGGTCGCGGATCACGCGCTCGGCATCAGCGCCTTCGGCCACGTCCTGCACATAGGTGGTTGCGACTTTGTCGCCCAGCGCAGCCTCGACAGCCTTGCGGCCTTCTTCGTGCTGGTGAACCCAGCCGGCGTCGGTGACCGGCGTGACATAAACAAAGCCGATTTTGAGCGGCGCTTTACCTGGAGCCGGGGATTGTGAAAAAGCGGGGGAAATAAAACAGGCGGCCACGAGCGCGGCAGCGAGGTTTTTATACATGGTGGTCCTCTACATGGCCCCGGAATAATGAAAAAACCAGAGCGCCGGGACAGCCCGCTGGTGAACGCGTGATTTTAACGGATCAGGGCAACCGGTTCATCCCTTGCAAGCCAGGCCTATTTCTGCGTCGCCCCCCGACCTGCCAGGAACGCGGCTGCCCGCACGGGATAAGCCCTGACCATCCACGCGTACAGCGCAGCGCCTGCAAGAAGCGTGCTGGCCGCGATTTCAAGCGACAGCGAAAAGCCCGCGCCCGCGCTGGGGGTGTGCCTGAGCAGCAGCGCCACCAAAGGCGGGCCGAGAATTTGACCCACGCCGTAGGTGGCCGTGAGCAGGCCCATAAAGCTGGCCGCTGTTGCCGGGCGCAGTCGGCGGACCTCCTGCATCGCAAAAAAAGTGATGGCGGTAAAGGGCATGCCCAGCATCAGGCTGCCAATGGCAAACCCGGCCAGGCTCGGACTCCACAGGCTGGCTGCAATGCCGAGTGCCTGCAGCACATAGCAAACGCCCAGCCGGACGCGAAAATCTCCGCCGTGCGGCAGTCGTGTGGCCAGCAGCGCGCCCACCATGACGCCGAGACCGAAAATGGGCCAGAACAAGTCCAGCCACGCGGAACCGGGCAGCGCCGCACGGGCAATCACCGGCAAAAACGTGGCGGTAATGATGTAGCCAAAACCTGCCAATCCGTAGGCCAGCGCCAGCAGCGTCATCTCTGCACGGCCGTGCTGCGCTGACGGAGCCCTGGAAGAGCCGGCCGCCTGGGTGCCAGCCGCGCCCAATGCCATGAGGCGCTCGTCGCCGCCGCGCAAAATGCGCCAGACCGTGGCTGACAGCCCAAAGGCGAGCACGCCGAAAATCAGCCAGCCCGTGGCAGCCGTCCAACTCCAGGCCACCATGCCGCTGGCAAACAGGCCGCTCAAGACAATACCCGCGCCCGGGCCGGCATAAATGATGCCGCCCATCGCAGGCACGCCCAGCCTGGACAGCCGCGACAGGCACCAGCCCGAGGTGTACACAAAAACCACCGCGCTGGTCACGCCGGCAGCAAAGCGCAACGGGGCCCAAGCCGCCGCAAACTGCCAGGCCATGGCCAGCGTCAGCGCCCCTGTAGCGAGCAGTCCGGCACGCACCAGCGACGAATAGGCAAAAGAGGGAAGCCAGCGAAAGCGGGCCCACAACCAGGGCTGCAGCGTACACAGCAGAGCGCCCAGCATGTAGCCCAGGTAGTTGGCGCTGGCCAGCCAGCTGGCGCCAGGCAGATCGACCACGCCATCGTGCAGCATCATGGGCAGCAGCGGTGTGAAGGCAAAGCGTCCTATGCCCATGGCCACGGCCAGCGACACCAGCCCGGCCAGGGCGATGGATCGCGCGTCCGATGGTGAGGAAACGCGGTTTTCCTCGGTTTCGTTTGACGTCAACGGCATGTTGGGTTTTCCAATGTTCAGCGCTTACTGGAACGCTTCGAAGGTCTCATTAAGCCTGTCAATGTAGTGCAGCTTTGCGGAGGCATCGATGAAACTCGCCTCGAAACTGTTGCGCGCCAGCTTGTAGGCGTGCTCGGCGCTGAGGTTGGTTGCCGCAAATGTCTGCGTAAAATTTTCGTTCATGTAGCCGCCAAAATAGGCCGGATCGTCGGAGTTGATCGTCGCCACCAGCCCCGCGTCAAGCAGTTGGCGCAGGTTGTGGCTGGCCAGATCGGGAAACACGCAGAGCTTGAGGTTGGACAGCGGGCACACCGTTAGCGGGATGCGGGATGCAGCCAGACGCTGCATCAGCGCCGCATCCTTGCCAGCCTGCACCCCGTGGTCGATTCGCTCAACCTTGAGCACATCGAGCGCTGTCCAGACATAGGCGGGCGGTCCCTCTTCGCCGGCGTGTGCGACCAGATGAAGACCCAGTTCGCGGCAGCGCGCAAACACACGGGCAAATTTTTCGGGCGGGTTGCCGAGCTCGCCGGAGTCCAGCCCCACGCCAATGAATTTGCCCTGAAAAGGCAGTGCCTGCTCCAGCGTTTCAAAAGCCTCTTCTTCGCTCAGGTGGCGCAGAAAACACAGGATCAGCGAGGCGCTCACGCCCAGCTCGGCTTTGGCATCCACACAGGCGCGGTGCAGGCCATTGATGACGGTTTCCATGCTCACGCCGCGCGCAGTGTGCGTCTGCGGGTCGAAAAAAAGCTCGGCATGCACCACCTTGTCCTGCGCCGCCTTTAGAAAATAGGCGCGCGCCATGTCGTAGAAGTCCTGCTCTTTGAGCAGCACGCTGGCCCCGGCGTAGTAAATATCCAGAAAACTCTGCAGATTGGTGAAGGCATAAGCGTTGCGCAAAGCCTCCACACTGGCATAGGGAATCTGAACGCCATTGCGCTGCGCCAGCGCAAAAATCAGCTCGGGCTCAAGCGAGCCTTCGATATGAATGTGCAGCTCGGCCTTGGGCATGCGCCGCAGCAACTCAGGCAAACGGTCAGCGGCAAGGGGTTTGACCAGATTCATTCCAACTCCAGAAAGAGAAAAGCTGCCCGAAGGCAGCCAGGGTTCCATGTATTACCCCTTCCCCGCTAAGGAAAGGGGCGAAAAAGCCTAATTACTGCCCGGCACCTTGCCTTCAACGCCCTTGACGTAAGTCTTCAGGCCGCCGAGGAACTTGTCATCGGCGACCACATCCTTGGCCACCAGTTCCTTGCCGGTGTTGTCCATGATCGGACCTTTCCAGATGGCAAAGCTGCCGTCTTTCAGGCCGGCCTTGACTTCGTCGATGCGTTTTTTCGTCTCATCAGGCACGTCAGCGGCAATGGACACCAGGTCAATCGCGCCTTCCTTCACGCCCCACCAGGATGCGGTGCCGCCGGTCCACTTGCCTTCCAGGGCTTCACCCACCGACTTGATGTAGTACGGCCCCCAGTTGATCACGGCAGAAGCCAGGTGGGCTTTCGGGCCGTAGGCCGTCATGTCCGAATCCCAGCCAAAGGCGCGCTTGCCCATTTTTTCGGCGGTCTGCAGCACGGCCGACGAGTCGGTGTTCTGGAACAGCACATCGGCACCGCCATTGATCAGCGCGGTGGCGGCTTCGGTTTCCTTGGGCGGGTTGAACCACTCGTTGACCCAGACCACCTTGGTCTTGATTTTCGGGTTGACCGACTGCGCGCCCAGCGTGAAGCTGTTGATATTGCGAATGACCTCAGGAATCGGCACCGAGCCGACCACGCCCAGCGTGCCCGACTTGCTCATCTTGCCCGCTACCACGCCGGCCATGTAAGCGCCTTCGTAGGTTCGGCTGTCGTAGGTGCGCAGGTTGTCGGCAGTCTTGTAGCCGGTGGCATGCTCGAACTTGACGTCTTTCAAGTCATTGGCGACCTTGAGCATGGGCTCCATGTAGCCGAAGGTGGTGCCAAAGATCAGCTTGTTGCCTTGAGCGGCCATGTCGCGAATCACGCGCTCTGCATCGGCCGACTCGGGCACCTTTTCAACGAAGCTGGTGACGATCTTGTCGCCGTACTCTTTTTCAACCGCCTTGCGGGCATTGTCATGGGCGTAAGTCCAGCCACCGTCACCCACGGGACCGACATAGGCAAAAGCAATTTTCAGCGGCTCAGGCTTGGCCGGTGCGGCTGCAACCGGGGCTGGTGCAGGCGCCGGCTCCTCTTTTTTGCCACAACCCACCAGGGCGGCTGCGGCTACCGCTGAAAGGGCTGCCAGCTTGAGCAGGGAGCGTTTTTGCAGATCTGTCATGTCGTGTCGCTTTCGTTCAAGGGTCAAAGAAAAAAATCGGATACCAAGGGCCCAAAAAACCGCCATTATGCGGCGGAACAATCAGGCGCCGGGATAAAACGGCTTGCCGATGGAGCTGGGCATATTGACGCGTATCCACAGCGGATTGCGCGAAATCAGCACCAGCACCACGATGGTGGCCAGGTAAGGCAGCATGGTCAACAACTGGCTGGGCACATTCACTCCCAGGCCCTGCAGATGAAACTGCAGCATGGTCACGCCTCCAAACAAATAAGCACCAAGCAAAACCCGTGCCGGACGCCATGTGGCAAAGGTGGTGAGCGCCAGCGCAATCCAGCCCTTGCCGGCAATCATGCCTTCGACCCACAGCGGCGTATACACCACCGACACATAGGCGCCCGCCAGCCCGCACAGCGCCCCGCCGGCCACCACGGCGGCCAGGCGGATACGGCGCACCGGATAGCCCAGGGCATGAGCCGACTCCGGGCTTTCGCCCACCGAGCGCAGCACCAGGCCGGCGCGGGTGCGGTACAGAAACCAGATCAGCCCGCCCGTCAGCGCCATCGCGATATAGACCATGGGGTGCTGGCGGAACAGCGCCGGACCGAAAAACGGAATATCGGCAAGCCATGGAATCGGAAACTGCGACTGCTCGGGCAGCTTTTCCTGCACATATTTAATACCCGCAAACGCCGAGAAGCCCGCACCAAAAAGGCTCAGGGCCAAGCCGGTAGCGTACTGGTTGGTGTTGAGCCAGATCACCAGCACGCCAAAGATGGCCGCCAGGAAAGCGCCCGCCGCCATACCGGCCGCAAAGCCCAGCCAGCTGTTGCCCGTATGAACCACGGTGGCAAATCCGGCAATGGCGGCGCACAGCATCATGCCCTCGGCACCGAGGTTCACAATGCCGGCTTTTTCATTGATGAGCAGGCCCAGCGACGCAATCGCCAGCACGGTGCCGGCGCTCAGGGTCGCGGCCAGCAGCAAGGCGGTGGAATCCATCAGCGGCCTCCTTTGACTGGAATTGAAAGCGGTTTTAAAAACCTGAGCCTGTAGGCAATCAGGGTGTCGCAGGCCAGCAGGTTGAACAGCAGCAGGCCCTGGAACACGCCGGTGATGGACTTGGGCAGGCCCAGCCGTGACTGCGCCAGCTCGCCGCCGATGTAGAACATGCTCATCAGGATGGCGGAGAACACCACGCCCACCGGATGCAGCCGCCCGACAAAGGCCACGATGATGGCGGCAAAACCATAGCCCGCCGGCACGTAGGGCGTGAGCTGGCCAATCGGCCCGGCCACTTCCAGCGCGCCGGCCAGCCCGGCCGCGCCGCCCGAGATCAGCAGCGCCACCCATACCGCGCGGCGCGAAGAAAACCCGGCGTAACGCGCAGCCGGAGGCGCCAGGCCGCTGACCTCTTGCGCAAAGCCGGAGTAGGTGCGGTAGAGATACAGCCACAGCGCCGCCACGCCCAGCAGTCCCAGCAGAATGCCGATGGTGACGCGCGAGCCCTGCATCAGGCGCGGGATCTGCGTCACCGCCTCAAAGGTTTTGGTTTGCGGAAAGTTGTAGCCGTTTGGGTCCTTCCAGGGGCCAAACACCATGTAGTTGAGAACCATATCGGCCACATAGACCAGCATCAGGCTGACCAGGATTTCGTTGGCATTGAAGCGGTCGCGCAGGAAGGCCGTGATGCCCGCCCAAGCCATGCCGCCCAGCACCCCTGCCGCCAGAATCGCCGGAATGATCCACGGCCCGGTGGCCTTGTCGGCCAGCAGCGCCACGCCACCTGCCGCCAGCGCGCCGATGACAAACTGCCCCTCGGCGCCGATGTTCCAGACATTGGAGCGAAAGCACACCGCCAGGCCGAGCGCAATGATGAGCAAGGGCGTGGCCTTGACCAGCAACTCGCCCAGCGCATATGGTGACTTGATCGGCTCCCAGAAAAACACCTGCAGGCCCTTGACCGGGTCCTTGCCGAGCGCCATGAAAAGGCCCACGCCAATCGCCACGGTAATCAAGAGCGCCAGAATCGGCGAGGCGTAGCTCCAGAACGAGGAAGGTTGGGGACGGATTTCAAGCTGCGGCATGTTGCGCCTCCAGCGGATCAGTGGACGAATTCGTGGATGTCCACAGGCCGCTCATCCACAGACCGACCTTCTCCACCGTCGCCTCAGCGCGCGGCAGCGAGGGCGAGAGCTGGCCCTTGGCCATCACATACAGCCGGTCGCAGATTTCAAACAGTTCGTCGAGTTCTTCGCTGACCACGAGCACGGCGCAACCGGCGCCCGCCAGCTTGAGCAGCTCGCCGCGAATCTGGCTTGAAGCGCCCACATCGACGCCCCAGGTCGGCTGCGACACGATGAGCAGCGCCGGGCCGGCATCGATCTCGCGGCCCATGATGAATTTCTGCAAATTACCCCCCGACAGGGACTTGGCCACGGCCTGCGGACCGCCGCACTTGACCTTGTAGCGGGCAATGACCTGCAGGGCCTGCGCCTGCAACTTCCCGCCGCGAAGCCAGCCGCCCGCGCTCACCGCTTCCTTGCGCGTCAGCAGCAGGTTGCGCGCGAGCGACAGCGAGGGCACCGCGCCGCGCCCCAGGCGCTCCTCCGGCACAAAGTGCAGCCCGAGCTTGCGGCGCCTTGCCGGGCCCATCTTGCCGGCCGGCTGGCCCTTCACGTTGATCGAGCCGGCTGCCGCCCGGGTGTCTTCACCCGACAGCGCGTACAGCAATTCCTTCTGGCCATTGCCCGACACGCCGGCAATGCCGACCACTTCACCGGCCCGCACCTGCAGCGCCACCTGGTGCAGATCGACGCCGAACTGCTCTTCCCTGAGCAGATCGAGCTGCTTCACATCGAGCACGATGTCGCCGGTAATCACCTCGCGATGCTCCAGCGCGGGCGGCTCGGCGCCAATCATCAGCCGGCTGAGCGACGCATTGGACTCCTGGCGCGGATCGCATTCTCCCGACACCTTGCCACTGCGCAGCACGGTGCAGGCGGTGCACAGCGCACGAATTTCGTGCAGTTTGTGGCTGATGTACAAAATGCTGCAGCCCTGCGCGGCCAGTTTGCGCAGCGTGACGAACAGGCTCTCCACCGCCTGCGGCGTCAGCACCGAAGTCGGCTCGTCCAGGATCAGGATCTTCGGATCGGTGAGCAAGGAACGCACAATTTCAACGCGCTGGCGCTCGCCCACGCTCAGGGTATGGACCGGCCGGAGCGGGTCCAGCGGCAAACCGTAGGTATGCGCCGTCTGCATGATGCGCTGGGACACCTCGGCCAGGCTCAGGTGCTTGCCCAGGCCCAGCCAGACGTTTTCGGCCACGGTGAGCGTGTCGAACAGGCTGAAATGCTGAAACACCATGCTGATGCCCAGCGCGCGCGCCTCCTGCGGATTGCGCACCAGCACGGGCTGGCCATTGATGGCCACGCTGCCCGCGTCGGGTTTGACCGAGCCGTAGATGATTTTCATCAGCGTGGATTTACCGGCGCCGTTTTCGCCCAGCACGGCATGGATCTGCCCGGGCAGCACGCTGAGCGAGATATCGCTGTTAGCGACCACGCCGGGATAACGCTTGCTGATGCCGAAAAGCTGCAGCCGGGGCGGCGCGCCAGCGACAGGGTCGGTGAGGGTTGAAGAAGCGGTCATGGGTATTTTTGGATATCCGGAAATTTTTTTCTTATGGCCTACAGCCTCTACACGCAGCCAGTACGGGTGCAAGCAGCTATGATTTTCAGAGCATATCAGCCAGAGGGCGATTCAGGTTGCAAGGCGGCATTTTCCTTGCTTTCCATCCTCACGATCGGCCTGTCAGCATAGCGTGCAGCAAGCTTGATGCCATCCCGGACGGCGGCAAATTTCACCGTGCCGGTTCATTGATGCCTGGCCTTCCAGGCGGGTAATATGAAGCGTTGCAGGCAGCCCGTGGCCCGATTGTTTTAACGTGATCCTCATGACCCTCGACCCTTCTCTCGTTCAGCCCGCCGTCAAAACCATCCGCTTCATCCGAAGGGGCGAAGTGGTAAGCCTCGGCAATGTAGCACCCGGGCGCACCCTGCTGGAGCTGCTGCGCGAGGATCTCGGCAGCACCGGCACCAAGGAAGGCTGCGGCGAAGGCGATTGCGGCGCCTGCACCGTCGTGCTGGGCGAAGCCCGGGGCGGCGTCATCCGCTACCGCGCCATCAACAGCTGCATCCGGCTGGCGCACTCCATCGATGGCATGGCGCTCTGGACGGCGGAAGACCTTGCCGCCGTTGACGGCACTTTGCACCCGGCCCAGCAAGCAATGCTGCAATGCCACGGCTCCCAATGCGGCTTTTGCACGCCCGGCTTTGTAATGAGCCTCTTTGGCATGTACCAGAACCATGTCAGCAGGGGCCACAACATCACGCGGGCCCTGGCGCAAGAGGAACTCTCGGGCAACCTGTGCCGCTGCACCGGCTACAGGCCGATTCTGGACGCCGCGCAAACCATGGGAACCCTGCCGTCGGCACTTCTTGACGAAGTTGGCTTGCTATCAAAACTAAAGCTGCTTGCGACCACTCGATATGCGCCAGAGGCCGATTCGGCCTATAAATCGCCCGCTACACTCGCCGCCCTGCTGAAGGCCCGCGCCGCCAATCCAGAGGCGCAACTCGTGGCCGGCTGCACCGATGTGGGGCTGTGGGTGACCAAGCAGCACCGGCAATTCCACGAAATACTCGACATCACCCGAGTCCATGAACTGCGCAGCATTGAAGACCATGCGGACCACATCGCCATTGGCGCCGCGGTCACGTTGGCCGATGCCTTTGGCGCGCTGGTGCGGGGCCGGCCGCAGCTGCACAACTTTGCCGCCCGCTTTGCCGGCCTGCCGGTGCGCAACTCGGGAACGCTGGGCGGCAACGTGGCCAACGGCTCGCCGATTGGCGACTCGATGCCGCTGTTGATCGCGCTGGGCGCGCAGGTGGTGCTGATGAGCGAACGCGGCCAGCGCGAGATGCCGCTGGAAGCCTTGTATACCGGCTACCGGCAAAACGTGATTGCGGCCGATGAAGTTCTGGCCTGGATCAAGGTGCCCAAAGCCTCGCCACAGGAAGAGCTGAGGGTCTACAAAATCTCCAAGCGCTACGACGACGATATTTCCACCGTCTGCCTGGCGATCAAGCTGCACATCGACAAGGGCGTCGTGGCTCATGCTTCGATTGGCGCAGGCGGCGTGGCGGCCACGCCGGCAAGGGCCGCCCAGGCCGAAGCCGCACTGACCGGCCGGCCATGGACAATGGATACCGTTCGACACGCCACCGCCGTCTTGCGTGCCGAGTTTTCGCCGCTGTCCGACATGCGGGCGTCAAGCGCCTACCGCACCGAAGTGCTGGGCAATCTGCTGCAACGCTACTGGCTCGAAAGCCAGGGCCTGGAGCAGATCAACCTGGCCTCCTTCGTGCTGGAGGAAACGCCATGACCCTTGACAAGGACCTTTCCCTGGGCCGCGATGCGGTCGCCGACCCGGATGTCAACGCCGCCAACACGCGTGCCGCCCTGTCTGCCGGCGAGACGCTTGCCCCGATCAGCCGACCGGCAGTGCCGCAAGCCGCGGGCAGTTCCCGCTTCCACGAAAGCGCCCGCGCCCAAGTGGCGGGCGCCGCCACCTACGTAGACGACATTCCGGAGATCAAGGGAACGCTCTATGCCGCGCCCATCCTCTCTACCCTGGCGCACGGCTGGCTGCTGGGCGTGGATGCCAGCGCCGCGCTGGCAATGCCCGGCGTGCGCGACGTGATTTTGGCGCGCGATATTCCCGGCGACCCGGTGCTGGGCAACTTTTCGCATGACGAGCCGGTGTTTGCGCAGGGTACCGTGCAGCACATCGGCCAGGTGATCGGCGTGGTGGTGGCCGACTCGGTGATGCAGGCGCGGCGCGCGGCCCGCCAGGTCAACTGCCACATGGAGGCGCTGCCCGCCATCCTGAACGTGCGCGATGCGCTAAAGGCGCAAAGCTACGTGCTGCCACCGGTCTTCGTCAAACGCGGCGAGGCTGACCAGGCGCTGAAAGCTGCCGTCCACACGCTGCACGGCACACTGGAAGTCGGCGGCCAGGAGCATTTTTATCTCGAAGGCCAGATCGCCTATGTGGTGCCGCAGGAGCAGAACCAGTGGCTGGTTTACTCCAGCACCCAGCATCCCGGCGAAGTGCAGCACTGGGTGGCGCACGCACTGGGCATTGAGCAGCATGCGGTGCGTGTCGAATGCCGACGCATGGGCGGCGGCTTTGGCGGCAAGGAAACGCAGGCCGGTCAGCTCGCCGTCTGGTCGGCGGTGGCGGCCCGCAAACTTCAGCGCCCCATCAAGCTGCGACTGGACCGCGACGACGATTTCCTGATAACCGGCAAGCGCCACCCCTTTACTTACGACTACAGCGTAGGCTTTGACGACAGCGGACGCATCACCGGACTCAAACTCATGATGGCCGCGAACTGCGGCTTCAGCGCCGACCTGTCAGGCCCGGTAGCCGATCGCGCCGTCTTCCACGTTGACAACGCCTACTTCCTGCAGGACGTGGAAATTGCGTCTTACCGCTGCAAAACCAACACGCAAAGCAACACCGCATTCCGCGGCTTTGGCGGACCACAGGGCGTGATCATCATTGAGTCCATTCTGGGCGACATCGCGCGGCAGCTCGGCCTGGATTCGCTGGCGGTACGCAGGCGCAACCTGTATGGCATTGGCGAGCGCAACGTCACCCACTACCAGATGACCGTCGAGGACAACATCCTCGAACCATTGCTATCAAAACTAGCGCAGACTGCGGACTATCAGCGGCGGCGCGAGGCAATTTCAGCGTGGAACTTGAGCAGCACCGTCATCAAGCGCGGCATCGCCATCACACCGGTGAAGTTCGGCATCTCCTTCACCGCCACCCTGTTCAACCAGGCCGGCGCACTGGTTCATGTCTATACCGACGGCAGCGTACAGGTGAACCACGGCGGCACCGAAATGGGCCAGGGCCTGAACACCAAGGTGGGGCAAATCGTGGCCGACGAACTGGGCATCGCGTTTGAACAGGTGCTGGCCACCGCCAGCGACACCAGCAAGATTCCCAATGCCTCGGCCACGGCCGCTTCGGCCGGCACCGACCTGAATGCCCGGGCCGCACAGTACGCAGCCAGAAATGTGCGGGATAACCTGGCGCAGTTTGTGGCCGGGCTCGACGGCTGCGGCGCCGGTGCCGTGCGTTTTCAGGGCGGCGTGGTGATGACGCCGGCCAGCACCCGGCCATTTACCGAAGTGGTCAAACTCGCGTATGCCAACCGTATCCAGCTCTGGAGCGACGGCTTTTACCGCACGCCCAAAATCCATTACGACAAGACCACGCTGACCGGCCGGCCGTTTTTCTACTTTGCCTATGGAGCGGCCTGCACCGAAGTGGCCATCGACCTGCTGACCGGCGAGAGCCGCGTGCTCAAGGTCGATATCCTGCATGACGTGGGCAACAGCATCAATCCGGCCATAGACGTCGGGCAGATCGAAGGCGGCTTTGTGCAGGGCATGGGCTGGCTCACCACCGAGCAACTGGTCTGGGACGACAAGGGCAAGCTCAGCACCCACGCGCCCAGCACCTACAAAATCCCGGCGACCGGCGACATTCCCGAACACTTCAAGATTGAGCTGTGGCCCGAGCCCAACCGGGAAGACAACGTGTTCGGCAGCAAAGCCGTGGGCGAGCCACCGCTGATGCTCGCCATCAGCGTGTACGAAGCGCTGCGCAATGCCATAGCCGCCGGACGAGGCGAAAGCGCCAAGGGCGCCGTGCAACTCACCGCGCCGGCCACCGCAGAGAACGTGCTGCGCGCATTGGGGCGGCTGGGCGCCTGATCCGGCACACCTCCTGGCGCAAGAGGCTACGGAGGTGCGCATTTGTTGCCAATGTCGTGGCCGTGGGCCGGCGAAGCACCGGGCCAGCAGGGGCCAGCAGGGGCCAGCAGGGGCCAGCATGCACAACGCTCGACCACATACTGCAGAAATTTCCGGCACGCTAGTTGCTAACAGTGAAACACATGGACACCGTTCGTCACATTTGTATCGAATAGTCCATACCGATGCCGAGTGATCGGCGATTTCACCAACTGCTGGAGTTTCAATGAATAAAAAAATGATCACCCTGGGGGCCGCCCTACTGTGCGCGGCAGGCGCCCACGCCCAAAGCTCCGTACAGCTCATGGGGACCGTGGACGCCTTTGCCGGCTCCATGAAGATGGCTGGTGACGCCAGTCGCAAGTCGGTCGTCGACAGCGGCGGCCTGACCACCTCGTGGTTCGGTTTGAAGGGCTCGGAAGATCTGGGCGGCGGCCTCAAAGCCAACTTCGCCCTGACCTCCTTCATCAAGGTGGACACCGGCTCGCAAGGTCGCTTCACGAACGACCCGCTCTTCTCGCGCGATGCCAACGTCAGCCTGTCGGGCGACTTCGGCACGGTGCTGCTGGGCCGCTGGATGGCGCCCAATTTCCTGCCCTCCGTCGTGGGCAACCCTCTGGGCGATTCCTTCACCTTCTCGCCCCTGATCCTGCACATGAACGTGCCGCTGTTCAACGGCACGGGCTGGGGCGCCACCACGCCGTCCGATACGGGCTGGAGCAACCAGGTCGTCTACAGCACGCCGAAGTTCGGCGGCTTTTCAGCCAACCTGCAGTACCAGTTTGGCGAACAGGCCGGCGACAACAGCAAGAAGAACCTGGGCGCAAACTTCTTTTACTTCGGTAGCCCGCTCACCCTGACGGGCTTCTATGAACGGGACCAGATCAGCAACCCGAGCGTGCCCAACACTTATCTGGGTACCACCAAGAAGGACTGGATGCTGTTGGGCGCCTACGATTTCGGCGTGGTCAAGCCCTTCCTGAGCTATGGCCAGGCCAAGGCGGAAAACTCGGACAACAAGGCCAAGACCCTCCAGGTCGGCGCGTCCGTCCCGGCGGGCCCGGCCGGCAAGGTGCTGGTGGACTGGGTCAAGACCGAGATGACACAAAGCAACGTGGACCGCAAGACCCTCACGGTGGGCTATGACTACAACATGTCCAAGCGCACCGACGTCTATGCGATGTACATGAACGACCGCATCACGGACAAGACCACGGGTAACAGCTTCGGCCTCGGCATCCGGCACCGCTTCTGATCCCGGGGCCGTGGCGCGGGGAACGCAACCGGCCGCCTGCAAGTGGCATGCGAGAACATCTCGCATGCCACTTTTTGTTCCCGGCTGCCTGCACCGCAGAGGGGCGGAAAATCGAATAGCATGACCGCCTATGCCCCTTACCCCCGAAGCCATCGAACGCATCGCCGCCCTAACGCTGGCGCATTACGAACATCATGCCGAAGAGTTCTGGCAAGGCACGCGCCATCATGACGTGAGCCAGAACATTGCCGCGCTGCTGCAGTACATCAAGGCACCCGCGCCATTTGAACTGCTCGACTTCGGCTGCGGGCCCGGACGCGACCTCAAGACCTTCAAGGAACTCGGCCACCATCCCACCGGTGTTGAGGGGGCCGCGCAGCTTGCCGCGATGGCGCGCGCCTACAGCGACTGCGAAGTGCTGCAGCAAAACTTCCTTGACCTCGACTT
Source organism: uncultured beta proteobacterium (assembly GCA_963793855.1). GTDB lineage: Bacteria > Pseudomonadota > Gammaproteobacteria > Burkholderiales > Burkholderiaceae_C > Polaromonas. The sequence goes on along the minus strand of CAWCBL010000004.1, from coordinate 1,527,744 downwards.
GCCTGACGCGCACTTTGACGGCGTGTTCGCCAACGCCGTGCTGTTCCATGTCCCCAGCCAGGCCTTGCCGAAGGTACTCAGGCAACTGCATGCCACCCTGAAGCCAGGCGGCGTGCTCTTCAGCTCCAACCCCAGGGGCGACGGCCAGGAGGGCTGGAACGGCGAGCGCTATGGCAGCTTTCATGACTGGCAGGCCTGGCGCAACTACATGCTGGCTGCCGGATTCATCGAACTGACGCACTACTTCCGCCCGGCGGGGCTGCCGCGCGAACAGCAGCCCTGGCTGGCCAGCGTGTGGCGCAAGCCGGCAGCCTGAATGCCGGGCCGCGAGGGCGGCACTGGAGGGCTGTAATGCAGCGCTTGCCGGATCGCCGATATTCACGTCGGCATTGATAAATATCAGCGACTTCAAGCGCCTCCTGGCTATCGTTGTCGCTTACGCAGAAAAACATGAAATCGACCCAGGTCATTACCGGCCCCCCCAGACCCTCCTCTTTTCAACAACAGGAAAGCACCATGCCAAACAGAGACGAGTACATCGCAAAAATAAAACTTCAACTCGACGAGTTGGATGCAAAGATGGACAAACTGGAAGCCAAGGCGACCGAGGCCAAGGAAGATGCGCGCGCGAAATACAGGGAAGAAATAGCCAAGCTGCGCCAGCAATCCAAACTGGCCAAGGGCAAACTCGAAGAACTCAAGGCCTCCGGTGAAGACAAATGGGAAGCGATGGTCACCGAGATGGAAAAAATACGCGACGCATTTATTCATTCCTTTCGCTACTTCAAGTCCCAACTCTAGGCAGGGCCTCGTCTGCCGAGTCCAATCATCGGCTTTTTCCCCATATCGGCATAGATGAAGCCGCTTGTACCGCCTGCTCCGACAGCGTATAGGCCAACAAGAAATTGGGCGACTTGCCGCGTCGCTGCGCCAAACGCCGGCGGTGAGTAAAACCGGGTAGCGCCCCTCTCCATGCAATGAAAAAATCATGGCCATGCAGTCCGGCTGGCGGGGCGCAACCACTTAGGGAGGACAGCGTTTGAGCGCCCTCGCCCTGAATCGATTCCTGCCGAACGTCATCGCAATCGCCTGGGCATTCAGCGCCACGAAACCTTTAACCACCAGGAAAATTAAATGTCCAGCATCGGCTACCACGAACCCATTGATGAGCTGTCCGACGAAACGCGCGACATGCACAGAGCCATTGTTTCCTTGATGGAAGAGCTAGAGGCCATTGATTGGTATAACCAGCGTGCCAACGCCTGCAAGGATACCGAACTCAAGGCAATCCTTGCACACAACCGGGATGAAGAGAAAGAGCACGCGGCGATGGTGCTGGAGTGGATCCGGCGCAAAGACCCCAAGCTTTCCAGCGAACTGAAGGACTACCTGTTCACCGAAAAACCTATTGCCCATCAGTGAGAAAGCCCCCTCCTTTTCCACTGGCCCGGCTGACAGTAGCGCGCAAAGGGCACGACAGGCGCTGAGAACGGTCTGATGCGTCTAGAAGAGCTGGCGCACCAGATCCCAGAACATCATCAGCACGGCAAAGCCCATGACCGCCGCGCCGCTCCAGCCAAACCAGGTGGTCTTCAGGCCCGAGGTGAAGCGGCCCATGACCGACTTTTTGCTGGCCAGCAGCATCAGGCCGACCATGATGGGCACCGCCACCACACCGTTGATGACGGCGCTCCAGTACAGCGCCTTCATCGGGTCGATGGAGGTAAAGTCCAGCCCGGTGCCCACCACGGTGGCGATGGTGATGATGGCGTAAAAGCGCTTGGCCTCATACCAGCGCCGCTCCAGTCCTTCGGGCCAGCCAAAGGCCTCGGCCACCGCATAGGCGGCCGACGACGCCAGCACCGGCACGGCCAGCAGACCCGTGGCAATGATGCCGCCGGCGAACAGGGCAAAAGCGAATTCACCGGCCAGCGGGCGCAGTGCCTGCGCGGCTTGCGCGGCCGACGTGACGTCGCGAATGCCGGCCGCGTACAGCACGGCGGAGCCCAGCACCATGATGAAAAATGCGATGGTATTGGAGAAAAACATGCCGATGAAGGTATCCCGCTTGACGCGCCGCAAGTCGCGGCGCACTTGCTCTTCAGTGCCCTGTCCCGCACCTTTCAGCCGCAGTTCTTCCACTTCCTGCGAGGCCTGCCAGAAAAACAGGTAGGGCGAAATCGTGGTGCCCAGCAGCGCCACCACCATCATCCAGTAAGCTGATGTCCATTGCAGCTTGGGGATGACCAGGTCATGCAGCACCTGGCCCCAGGGCACCTGCACCAGAAACACGGCAATCACATAAGCAAACAAAAACAGTGTCAGCCACTTCAGGATGGGCGCGAGCTTGCGGTAAGGCACAAACACCTGCAGCAGCACCGTGATCACGCCAAAAGCCACGGCGTGAAAGCGTACGGCGCCCCCCGCCACCAGTTGCAGCGCCTCGCCCATGGCGGCAATATCGGCGGCGATGTTGATGGTGTTGGCAATCACCAGCAGCGCCACCATGGCCATCAGGAAAGACTTCGGGGTGTGCTCGCGCAGATTGGCGGCCACACCCTTGCCGGTGACGCGCCCGATTCTGGCGCTGACAAGCTGGATGGCGATCATGAAGGGCAAGGACAAAAACACCGTCCAGACCAGCCCCGTGCCGAACTGCGCCCCCGCCTGCGTGTAGGTGGCAATGCCGGACGGGTCATCATCGGCGGCGCCGGTGATGACACCTGGCCCGACATGGCGCAGAAAGGAAGGAGTGCGTTTCAACATGGGCGCGAGCCTAACACAGCGCAGCGACGCCAACCCGGCCTGCCATTCTCAATAAAAATTTTGCCAAGCCCAATAAATACGGGCGCAAGCAGCTACGAAATAAATAGCAAACCAAATCGTTGGCGGTGGAGTGCATCGGCCCCGCAGTGACCCGACCGCCCGGCGGATCAAAGTCGCCGCGCGCTGCATTGCGGTCCGGCTCCAGCTGCTGGCCGCGCTTCATCTCCCGGGTCTTCACGAACCGAGCCAGGCGGATTTCATTGTCTTTTGCATCTTCCGGCGCCCCTGACCTGCGGCCTGTCCCAATCCTTAGCGCTCCGACTTGTCGCCGGGCGCTTCGGAAAACAAGGTCACGATCAACTGGCGCAACCACTGATTGCCTGGATCGGCCTCGAAACGCCGGCTCCAGTGCAGCGACACCGTGAAGTCGCGCAATGGAAACGGCGGCTCGATGATGTCGTAGCCGCCGGCTGCGGCAAATATCTGCGCGATATTGCGCGGCATGACCACCCCCAGGTCGGTACCCTTGACAATGGCCGGCAGCACCATGAAGTGCTCGGTGCTCAGGCGCAGCCGGTCTTCCAGCTGCAGCATTTGCAGGATGCGCAGCGTGTCCGAGTGGCTGCGCACCGCCACAAACTCCAGCTGGCGCAGATCGTCCAGCAGCGCCTGGCCGCTGCGGCGGCGCCGGGTGAAGGGGTGGCCGCCCCGCAGCAGCACGATGTAGCGGTCCTTCAGGAGTTGCACACGCTGAGTGTCTTTGACCGTGGGCAAAAAGCCAAACGCAAAGTCGATGCGTCCACTGTCCAGCGACTGGGCAATGTCGCTGCCGGGCAGGGGCAATGTTTCCAGGCGCACGCCCGGAGCGAGCCGGCGCAGGGCCACCATCAGGTCCGGCAGGAAACGGGCTTCTCCAATATCGCTCATGTGGATGCGAAAGACCTTGCGTGACTGCGCCGGGTTGAACTGCTCCGCTTCGTTCAAGGCATGCTCCAGGGTGCCCAAGGCCGACTGAACCGCCACGGCCAGCCGCTCGGCTCTGGGCGTGGGCGCCACGCCGCCCGGGGCGCGCACAAATAGTGCGTCCTTCACCAGCAGGCGTAGGCGGGTCAGCCCCTGGCTGGTGGCAGGCTGGGTCAAGCCCAGCAAATCGGCGGCCCGGCTGACGCTGCGCGCCCGGTACACCGCATCAAACAGCCGCAGAAGGTTGAGGTCGATCTCGTTGATATGCATTTGGCGAATATTAATTAGTCTTTGTATTTTATTGATCTATAGACCAGATGCGCCGAAGATCGCCCTCTGATTGCCCCGTTCTGGCCACGCCGCACCGTTACTGGAGATTCAACTGATGACGACAACTGTTCGCGAAGCCGTACTCGATTTGCTTCGCGCCTTCAACATGACCACCATTTTTGGCAACCCCGGATCGACGGAGTTGCCGCTGTTCCTGGACTTTCCGCAAGACTTCCGCTACGTGCTGGGTCTGCAGGAGTCCGTGGTGGTGGGCATGGCCGACGGCTATGCGCAGGCCACGCACAACGCCGCCTTTGTGAACCTGCACTCGGCGGCAGGCGTGGGCCATGCGATGGGGAACATCTTCACAGCCCACAAAAACCGCACACCGATGGTGATCACGGCGGGTCAGCAGGCGCGCTCCATCCTGCCCTTCGAGCCATTTTTATTCTCCAGCCAGGCCACCGAGCTGCCCAAGCCCTATGTCAAATGGAGTGTTGAGCCTGCCCGCGCCGAAGATGTGCCCCTGGCCATCGCCCGCGCCTACTACATCGCGATGCAGCAGCCCCGCGGCCCAGTGCTGGTGTCGATTCCCGCCGATGACTGGGCACGCAGCTGTGAGCCCGTATTGCCCCGGCGGGTCAGCAGCGAAACCCGCCCCGAACCGCGGGTGCTGGCGGCCATCGGTGACGCGCTGGATGCCGCCAGGCGCCCGGCGTTCGTGGTCGGCGCGGCAGTGGACCGGGACCAGGCCTGGGACGACGTGGTGCGCCTGGCCGAACGCCATAACGCCGCCGTATGGGTCGCCCCGATGTCAGGCCGCTGCAGCTTCCCGGAAGACCACCGCCTGTTTGCCGGATTCCTGCCCGCCATGCGCGAAAAAATCGTGGCCTTGCTTGCCGGGCACGACCTGATCTTCGCGCTGGGCGCTGCGGCTTTCACCTACCACGTCGAAGGCACAGGCCCGCATCTGCCCACCGGGGCCGAGCTGGTGCAGCTGATTGAAGACCCGAACATTGCCGCGTGGGCGCCCGAGGGCACCTCCGCCGTGGGGGGCGTCCGTCTGGGTGTGCAAGATTTACTGGCCCGCCCTGTCCCCCCTGCGCTGGCCCTACGCGAATTACCCCAAGCGCGCACGCCCCGTTCCCGGGTCGAGCCCAGCCAGCTGATGAGCGTGGCCTTTGTCATGCAGACCCTGGCCGAGGTACGCGATGCCCATTCCATCGTGGTGGAAGAGGCGCCCAGCTCCCGGCCTGCGATGCAGGCCTACCTGCCCATACTGCACAGCGAAACTTTCTACACCATGTGCAGTGGCGGCCTGGGCCATGCCATGCCGGCTGCCGTCGGGGTCGCGCTGGCCAGGCCGGACAAGAAAGTGATCGGGTTGCTGGGCGACGGCTCCAGCATGTATTCCATCCAGGCGCTGTGGAGCGCGGCTCAGCTGAAACTGCCCATTACCTTCATCATCCTGAAAAACCGCCGCTATGCCGCGCTGCAGGAGTTCGCGCCGACCTTCGGCTTCAAGCCGGGCGAAGTCCTGCAAGGCACAGACCTGCCCGAGCTTGACTTTCTCGCGCTCGCCAGAGGCCAGGGCTGCGAGGCCGTAAACGTGCACGATGCCGCCCTCCTCGCCAGCGTGTTGCGTGACGCCCTGCAATCCCTCCGGCCGATTCTGGTCGAAGTGGACGTCGCCTGAGGAACAAAAAAACCCCGCTAGCGCTTTTCCAGGAGCCACGGCAAGCTGTCACTTTTTTATCAACTTAGCACCAGCGGCAAACCCTTTTCCCCAGGAGTCAGACCATGACAAGCATTTCTCTTTTGATCGACGGCGCACACACGGCCGCCAGCAACGGTGCCACGTTCGATCGCCACAACCCGTTGGACGGCACGGTAGCTACCGTCGCCCCGGCGGCCACCGTGCAGGATGCCGTAGCCGCCGTCGAAGCCGCAGCCAAGGCGTTCCCGGCCTGGTCCGCCACCGGCCCCAGCGAACGCCGCGCGCTGCTGACCAAAGCCGCCCTTGCACTGGAAGCCAAAGCCCCCGCCTTCATCGCTGCGATGGCCGCTGAAACCGGCGCCTCTGGCCTGTGGGCCGGGTTCAATGTGCACCTGGCAGCCGGCACCCTGCGGGAGGCCGCATCACTGACCACCCAGATCACGGGCGACGTGATCCCCTCCGATGTACCGGGAAGCCTGTCCATGGGCGTGCGCCAGGCCGCAGGCGTGGTGCTGGGCATGGCGCCCTGGAACGCGCCGGTCATTCTGGGCGTGCGCGCCATTGCCGTGCCGCTGGCCTGCGGCAACGCCGTGGTGCTCAAGGGCTCGGAGCTGTGCCCGGCCACGCATGGCCTGATCATTGAAGCGCTGCAGGAAGCCGGCCTGCCGCCCGGCGTGGTCAACTTCATCACCAACGCCCCGGCGGATGCCGCTGCCGTGGTGGAAGCGATGATCGCCCACCCGGCGGTACGCCGCGTGAACTTCACCGGCTCCACCACTGTCGGCAAGATCATCGCGGGCCACTGCGCCCGCTACCTGAAACCTGCGTTGCTGGAGCTGGGAGGCAAGGCACCACTCGTGGTGCTGGACGATGCCGACCTCGATGCGGCCGTGGCCGCTGCCGCCTTCGGCGCTTTTGCCAACTCGGGCCAGATCTGCATGTCCACCGAGCGCATCATCGTCGACCAGGCCATCGCCGACGAATTCGTTGCCAGGCTGGCGGCGAAAGCGGCCAGCCTGCCGCTGGGCGACCCACGCAAAGGCCCGGTGGTGCTGGGCTCGGTCGTCGACATGAACACCGTGCATCGCTGCAACGCGCTCATTGACGACGCGCTGGCGCATGGGGCCAAGCTGCTGTGCGGCGGCAAGGCCGACAGCACCTTGATGCCCGCCACGCTGCTCGACCATGTCACCCCGGCCATGAGGATTTATCGCGACGAGTCCTTCGGCCCGGTCAAAGCCATCGTGCGCGTGAACGGCGTGGAAGAAGCCATTGCCTGCGCCAATGACAACGACTACGGCCTGTCCAGCGCCGTGTTTGGCCGCGACATTGCCCGCGCCCTGCAAGTGGCCGGGCGCATCCAGTCCGGCATCTGCCATGTCAACGGACCTACCGTGCATGACGAGCCGCAAATGCCCTTTGGCGGCGTCAAAGGCAGCGGCATTGGCAGCTTCGGCGGCAAAGCAGGCATAGCCGCCTTTACCGACTTGCGCTGGCTGACCGTGCAGACCACGCCGCGCCATTACCCGTTCTAAGCGTTCTGCATTCACGGGGCAAGTTCCCCACCAACAGGAGACAAAATGATTCCAGTATTTCAACAAAAGCATGGTTCCGCGCTTATGAGACGGTCACTGATTGCTCTTATTTTGGGAGCAACGGCAGCAGCACCCATGGCGGTGCTGGCGCAGGCCTGGCCAAGCAAGCCGATCCGGCTCATCGTCAACTTCCCCCCAGGCGGCGCTGCAGACCAGATTGCCCGTGCCATCAGCCTGCCTTTGCAGGAAGCCCTGGGCCAGCCGGTGATCGTGGACAACCGCGCGGGCGCGGGCGGCAATATCGGCGGCGATGCCCTGGCCAAATCGCCAGCCGACGGCTACACCCTGCTGCTGACCTCGGGCGGCCTGGTGTCCATCAACCCGGCCATCTACCCAAAAATGTCCTTTGACCCGACCAAAGACATCATCCCCGTGGCCGCTGCGGCCCGCGTGCTGGTGTTCCTGGAAGTCAGGCCCACGCTGCCCGTCAACGACGTGAAGGCCTTCATTGCCTACACCAAAGCCAACCCCGGCAAGCTGACCTACGGCTCACCGGGCAACGGCTCGTCCCCCCACCTGGCGGGAGAAATGTTCAAGGACATGACCCAATCCTTTTCGGTGCATGCGCCTTACCGCGGCGCGGCACCCGCCATGCAGGATTTGCTGGGCGGGCAGGTCGACTTCATGTTTGACCCCGGCATTGGCCTGAACCATGTGCGCGCGGGCAAGCTCAAGCTGCTGGCCGTCGGCAGCCCCAAGCGCTCACCGCTTTTCCCTGACGTGCCCACGCTCAGCGAGGCTGGACTCAAGGGCTTTGACGCTGACACCGTGTTTGGCTTTTACGCCCCCGCGGGCACGCCCGTCGACATCGTGACGCGACTTAACCGCGAGATCAACAAAACCCTGGGCACGCAGCCGGTGAAAGACCGCATAGCCGCACTGGGCGGTGAAGTTGCCCCCATGACCCCGGCCGAATTTGGCGCCAAAGCCCATGAAGACACGGCGCGCTTCGGCAAGCTCATCAAGGACAGGCACATCATGGGAGATTGACGACAGCCCGCAGCCAGAGACAACGCGCAGTCACACCACCAGCAAGGCCCTGAAGCCGTTCACGCTGGTGTGTGTATGCGTGTAGGCCTCGTAAGGACCAGATCGCCCAGCGGAGAAAAGTGGCAAACGGCGCTCTTGCCGTCCGGGTACGAGGCTATTTTTCATGGCCGCCACCGCGCTGGATTCCTGCATCCATTGCGATGGGCGCGGCAAAGGCTTCGTGCAGTGGCACCGCGTGACGCGCAATGCGTCACGCATGACGAGAATCTGCTCATGCACTGCCAGGGTCTACGGCAAGGTCTAGGCCTTTTCGCGGTGCGGCCCGACGACAGGGCCAGACAATCCGCACGCCAGCGCTTGCCGATTTAACCGGCCCGCTCCGCTCCCGGGCTTGGGCAGACTCGGGGACCCGGCGCCCGGTTGCCTGTTAAGATATATTTAAAATATTTCTTATAAAACGGGTACTGCATGAGCAGACCGCCCGTCACAGGCAAAGGAGTTTGACATGCCATCCGCCGAGTTGTGCACCGAAGAAGAAATCGTTCAATTGGTGCATGGGTTTTACGAGAACATCCGAAAGGACGAGGTGCTGGGTCCGATATTCAACCGGCATGTGAAGAACTGGGATACGCATCTGCCCACCATGGTGGACTTCTGGTCGTCGGCATTGCGCGGAACCGCACGTTTTCGCGGCGCGCCCATGCCAAAGCACGCGGCACTGCCCGGACTCACCATCGAGTTGTTCCAGCGCTGGCTCATGCTGTTTGGTCAAACGACTGACGCGCTGCCGAATGCCGCGCTCGGCGAACGGGCCAGGGATCTGGCCAAGCGTATTGCCCAGAGCCTGTGGTACGGCTATCAAATGAGCCAGGATTCGGACAAGCTGGTCCGTGACACCTTGTGAGCAAAGTCATCGACCAGAGCGAGTCGGCACCTGCAAGCCCGCGCGCACCATCTCCGAAAGCCGGACTTGAGCCGGGATTCAGACCCAGACTGAGCCATTCGCCGCAAAACACCTTACGCGCCAGCCGACACGTGACACCGGGTGAAACCAGCATCGGCTGTGCCCCAGGAACTGGAGAACTCATGAAAATCGAAGCCCTTAACCACAGCACGCGCTGGCAAGACGGAGCAGACTCAGTCGCAACCGGCCCTGACACCCGTGGCGCTTGCGTCGCCATGCGGACGCTGGCGGGAGTCTCGTGATGGACAGCGCCATTCTGAGCCTGCTCGGCGCATTTTTGCTGTCGATCATCGGCCTGTTCGTGTTCATCTGGTCTTCGCGCAAAGGCCTGCTGGTGGAGAACCCGAAGGCCGCTTCGGTGATCTTCGCGCGTGGCGAGATCGGGCGGGTTGATGATCCGGCCCTTGCGGATGCCGCGCAGGACTCCATGCAGGCGGCAGCGCTGGAGCATGGAAGCCCGCTGCACGCAACCGACCCCGGCGAACTGCAGGACCGGATCAGGTCCGACCAGTCGAGCGCTTTCCCGGTCTTCATGTTCATCGCCTTCGCCTGCTTCTGGCTGCTGCTCGGTTCGCTGGCGGGCTTGACCTCCTCGATCAAGCTGCACCAGCCCGACTGGCTGACCGACCAGGCCTGGCTGACCTTTGGCCGCATTCGCACGGTGCACCTGACCGCCGTACTGTATGGATGGATCAGCAATGCCGCGCTGGGCATGATGCTGTGGCTGCTGCCGCGCCTGCTGCGCACGCACTTGCACGGGGCGATCTGGGCCATGCTCGGCGGCGCGCTCATCAACATGGGCATCGCCGCCGCCATCGGTGCCATTTCGGCAGGCTGGACCGATGGCATGGAGTACCTGGAAATTCCATGGCAAATCGCCATCCTCATCTTTGTCGGCTTTGTCCTGGTGATCTTGCCGGTGCTGTTCACGCTGGTAAACCGCAAGGTCGAGCACCTGTATGTCAGCGTCTGGTACATGGTGGCGGCGCTGCTGTGGATTTCGCTGCTGTTCCTGGTCGCCAAACTGCCCGGTGTGCATACGGGCGTGCAGCAGGCCACCACCAACTGGTGGTACGGGCACAACGTGCTGGGCCTGTGGTTCACGCCGGTCAGCGTGGGGGCTATCTATTACTTTTTACCAAAGATCATCGGTCGGCCGGTGCGCTCCTACAACCTGTCAATACTCGGCTTCTGGACGCTGGCATTTTTCTACGGCCAGGTCGGCGGCCATCACCTGATTGGCGGGCCGGTTCCCGGCTGGCTGACCACGCTGTCGATTGTGCAAAGCGTGATGATGGTGATTCCGGTCGTTGCGTTCAGCATCAACATGGGCGGCACGCTCAAGGGACGCATGCATCTTGCGCGCTACTCGCCCACGCTGCGCTTCATGATGTTTGGTGGCCTGATGTACTTTGCCTCGTCAATACAGGGCTCGCTGGAAGCGCTGCGAAGCGTCAACCAGGTGGCCCACTTCACGCACTTCACGGTGGCGCATGCCCATCTGGGTGCTTACGCCTTCGTCACCATGGTGCTGTTCGGCGCCATCTATTTCATGATGCCGCGGGTCCTGAACTGGGAGTGGCCCTACCCGAAATTGATTACGCTGCACTTCTGGCTGTCAGCGATCGGCATTGCCATCTACTTTATCGGCCTGACGATTGGCGGCTGGCTGCAGGGCGTCGCCATGCTGGACGCGGCCCGGCCGTTCATGGACTCGGTCACCTTGACCCTGCCTTACCTGAAGTGGCGCACGGCGGGCGGCAGCCTGATGGTGCTGGGCCACATCGTCTTTGTCGGCCATTTCCTGGCGATGGCATTGCGTTTTGGTCCGACGCGCACCGGCGCGGCCCTTTTCTCGCGGAACAACCAACAGGAGCTGGCGCATGGACAATGAAGTCAAGCTGGTCTCGGGCGCCATGGTGGCCTTGGCGGTTGCCACCGCCGCACTGGTGGTCATGCCCTACATGGAGGTGCGCGACATCCAGCCGCCGCCCGGCCTCAAGCCCTATACCAGCGCCGAGCTGCGCGGACGCGCGGTTTACATTGCCAACGGCTGCGTTTATTGCCACAGCCAGCAGCCACGCGACCGCAACTTCGGTCCCGACTTCGAGCGCGGCTGGGGACGCGCTTCGGTGCCGGGCGATTACACCTACGACAAGCCGCACCTGCTGGGCAGCATGCGCACCGGACCGGATTTGTTCAACATTGCTTCGCGCCAGCCTAGCAAGGACTGGCACCTGGGCCACCTTTACCAGCCGCGCGCCTATGTGCCGGGCTCGATCATGCCGTCCTACCCTTTCCTGTTTACCGTCAAGGACGCGAAGGAGGCCGAGAAAGAAGGCGAACAGCCTGTGTCATTGCCGCCCGCTTATGGCCCGAGCGTCGGCCAGGTGGTGGTGCCGACGCCCGAAGCACTGGACCTGGTCAAGTACCTTCTGGCCTTGAACCATACCTATCCGGTGTTGCCGCCCGCCCCCAAACCCTGAACTGAACGCGAGATCCATCCATGCCAAACGACCCAGAATCGCGGAGCCGGGCTCAAGAACGCGAGCAGGAGGAGCCGTCCGAGCGAAACCGGCCAATTCCGCTGATCGTTGCCGCCATCACGCTGGCCGTGGTGATTTTCGCTGTTGCCTATATTTTGCTTTCGGAACCCTTTGGCCGGGTCGATCTCGGTGACAGGCGCACCGTGGCTGATCTGAGTGCCCCCGCAGCCGGAGCGGCGGGGGCGCCAGCCGATGGCAAGCAGGTTTTCACCGCCAACTGCGTCGCCTGCCACCAGGCGACCGGCAAAGGTTTGCCGGGCGTGTTTCCGCCGCTGGACGGCTCGGAATGGGTGGCTGGAGATGAACGGACAGTCGCCAACATCCTGCTGCACGGCGTGAGCGGAGAACTCACGGTGATGGGCAACACCTTCAAGGGCGCCATGCCTTCGTTCCAGCAGCTCAGTGACGCCGAACTGGCCGCAGTCGCCAGCTACATCCGCGCCGAATGGTCGAACAAGGCCGGCGCCATCAAGCCCGAACTGTTCGCCACCGAGCGCAAGGCCACCACACGCAGCACCCCGTTTAACGGCGAAGCCGAACTGAAGACGCTGACAGCCAAGACACCCTGACTTTTTTTCTGGAGATCGCGTGCGACTCACCACACTGACCGACTATGCGCTGCGCCTGCTGATGTACCTGGCGCAGCGGCAGGGGCGCCTTTGCACCATCGCGGAGGTGGCCGGCAGCTACGGCGTTTCCGAAGCCCACATGATGAAGATCACGCATCAGCTCGGGCTGGCCGGCTGGATAGAAACCGTGCGCGGCAAGGGCGGCGGCATGCGGCTGGCACAAATTCCAAAGGACATTGTCCTGGGCGCAGTCGTTCGCAGCATGGAGCCGGATTTTTTCATGGTGGAATGTTTCTCAAGCGGCAACAGCTGTGTGCTGACCGGGACGTGCAAGCTGACGGGCGTCATCGACGGCGCGCTGCGCAGTTTCATGGATTATCTGGACGTCCACACGCTGGCTGACATCCTGCCCACCCCGGCCACCACCCCAGCGACACAAGTGATCCGCATGGCGCGACCGGCCCGGGAGCGCCCTGCCTGATGCTGAGAACTGCCTTGCTGAGCGCCAGCCTGGCAATGGCCGGCTACGCCTGCTCCGCCTGGCTGACGCACGATTTTCAGGTCTGGACGGCCGAAGGGGCGCGGCGGCTCGAAGTGGCCCTGCAACCCATCGCAGCGCCTGCGGTAAAAATCGAGGGCCCCAGCCTGGACCCCCAGCCCTTGTCGCAGTTTTTGGCCGATGGCCAATCCGTCACCCTGGTCGATTTCATCTACACCCGCTGCCAGACGGTGTGTCTGGCGCTGGGCAGCGTTTACCAGCAAATGCAGATGACGCTGCAGGCAGCCAGCAAAACCGACGTCTCGGCGCGCCGGGTAAAACTGCTGTCGATCAGCTTCGACGGGCAGCACGACAAGCCGCAGGTTCTGCGGGCTTACGCTGCGCGCTTGGGCGCAGATCCGTTGATGTGGCGTTTTGTTCGCGTGCCGGACCCGAAAGAAGCGCAGCGCCTGCTGGCGGATTTTCAGGTGGTGGTGGTGCCCGATGGCCGGGGCGATTTCGAGCACAACGCAGCGCTGCTGGTGGTGGACCAGCGGGGACGACTGGTGCGTATTTTTGACTATGCCGAACAGCAACTCGCGCTCGACTACGCACGCTACCTGGCCAGCGGCGTTTCACCATGATCAAGTGGTCGCCATCCTGGCTCAAATGGCAGACGCCTGCGGCGTGGATACTGCTTTTCCTGCTGGCCCTGCCCATTGCGCGGCACTTCCTGGAAGGAAGCATGACCCGGCACATGCTGCTCCAGTTTCCCCTGGTGGCCATCGCCGGGTTTGGTCTCGCCGGGGCATTGCCGCGCCGCTGGGTTCCGCGCCTGAGTGCCTGGAACCATTACGGCATCAGCGGCTTGTTCGCAGCAGCCCTGCTGCTCGCGATATTAATGATCCCCCGCGTGCTGGACCTTGCTCTGGTGGATGGCCGGATTGAACTGGCCAAGTGGCTGTCCCTGCTGGTCTGCGGCGTAGCCATCCGCCTTTCGTGGCGCGCAGCAGGCTTGCTGGTGCAAGGCTTTTTCCTCGGCAACGTGTTGCCCATGATGGTCGTTGTGGGCTCTCTGTTTGAGAGTTCGCCGGTGCGCGTGTGCAACGCCTACCTGCTCGACGACCAGGAAAGGCTGGGGCAAAGCCTGGTCTGGACAGCGGCAGCCATCGGGCTGGCGTGGTTTGCCAGCCTCGTCCGTACGCTGATGCTCAGAGAAGCTGCGGCCGTGCAGCCGGCACCTTCCGATGAAGGCCCAGGCTCTACAGAATCAGCATGGCCCTGAAATCATTGACGTTGGTGTGCGTAGGCCCGGTGATGACCAGGTCGCCCAGCCGCTCAAAGTAGCCATAGGCATCATTGCGGTCCAGGTACTGGTCCAGCTTCATGCCCGCCGCCTGCGCACGCTGCAGGGTATCGGGCTGCACATGAGCACCCGAATTGTCTTCAACGCCGTCAATGCCATCGGTGTCGGCGGCCAGCGCGAATACACCTGGCTGCCCTTGCAATGCCAGCGCCAGTCCCATGCAGAACTCGCCTGCGCGGCCGCCGCGGCCTCTTTGCGTGCCTTCGGCTTGTTTCCTGATCGTGACCGTGGTCTCGCCACCGCTCAAAATCACGCAAGGCTTCTTGAAGGGCTGGTCCTTGAGCGCCACGGCGCGGGCCAGAGCCGCATGCACCTTGCCGACTTCGCGTGACTCGCCTTCCATTTCGTCGCTCAGGATATAGGCCGCCACTCCGGCTGCCCGTGCGGCTTCGGCCGCGGCTTCCAGACTCTGCTGGGGCGTGGCGATCAGGTGGACCTCATGACCGTCAAAGACTGGATCGCCGGGCTTGGGTGTTTCAAGAGCGCCCTGCTCCAGCAGGGCCATGATGGCGCCGGGCACCTTGATGCCGTAGCGCTGAAGGATGGCTACTGCGTCGGCGCAGCTGCTGGCGTCAGGCACTGTGGGGCCACTGGCGATGATCGACGGATCGTCGCCCGGCACGTCGCTGATGGTCAGCGTGACCACGCGGGCCGGCGCGCAGGCTGCGGCCAGCCGTCCGCCCTTGATGCGCGAGAGGTGCTTGCGCACGCAATTCATCTCGCCAATGTTGGCGCCGCTGTTGAGCAGCGCCTTGTTGATGGATTGCTTTTCCTCCAGCGTCAAGCCTTCGGCGGGCAAGGTCAGCAGGGCCGATCCGCCGCCCGAGATCAGACACAGCACCAGGTCATTCTTGGTCAGCCCCTGCACCATGGCCAGAATGCGCTGAGCGGCTGCCAGGCCCGCCGCATCGGGCACCGGGTGCGCGGCCTCTACCACTTCAATGCGTTGCTTCAAGCCGGCAGGACGCGGGGGAATATGCTGGTAGCGCGTCACCACCAGGCCTTCGAGCGGCGCATCGGCTGGCCAGAGCGCTTCCACCGCCTGCGCCATGGAACCACCTGCTTTGCCGGCGCCGATCACAATGGTTCGGCCGCCGCTTTCAGGCTTTGGCGGGGCTGGCAAATAACGGGCGGTGTTTGCCAGGGGCAAGGCACGCGTCACCGCGGCCTGGTACAGGTGTTCGAGAAACTCGCGAGCTTCCGAGCCGACATCCGAAATAGAGCTGAATTTTGTTGTGGTCATGAAATGTCTCCAACCCGGATTGTGCCGCGGTAACCGGACGGAAACTCCGCGTCGCGCCAGGTCCGCATCGCGCCATGCACTATCTACATAGAATTTTCCCATCACCACCGAATAACCGAAAGGACTACACATGAATGCTTACCTCGCTTTGGGCATAGCGATTGTTGCCGAGGTCATCGCCACCACAGCCCTGAAGGCAAGCGAAAGCTCCACGCGCCTGCTGCCCTCGCTGCTCGTCGTGGCCGGTTACGCAACAGCCTTCTTTTTCCTGACCGTGACCCTGAAAACCATCCCGATCGGCATCGCCTATGCCATCTGGTCAGGCTTGGGGATTGTGTTGATCACCGTCGCCGGGTTTCTGGTTTATAGACAGGTTATTGACCTCCCCGGCCTGCTGGGCATGGCGCTCATCATTGCCGGCGTCGTCGTTCTCAATGTCTTCTCAAAGTCCGCCGTGCATTGACAATGCGGGCCTTCAGGCAGCTCAGCTGGCTGCGCTGCCTGAAGGTTTTTCACTTTTTCATAGTCAAATTGGCATGTAGCCCATACAAGTCGGGCGCAAGCAGCTATGGAATCAATAGCAATCGACGCATGCCAATCGTTCATGCCGATGACAGCATCAGCCCTGTGAAAAACACCTCAATCGATGCTGACCTTCGCATCCTTCACGAGCTTCGCAAAGCGCTCTGTGTCGTCTTTGATCTGCCGGGCCATCTGCGCAGGCGTATCGCCGATAGGCTCGGCGCCTATGCCTTCCATCTTTTTTCGGAAGTCCGGCGAGTTGATGATCTTCACCAGTTCGGTATTCAGGCGCACCACGATTTCCTTGGGGGTAGCGGCCGGCGCCAGTATGCCGAACCAGGTGCCCAGGTCAAAGCCCTTGAGACCGGACTCATCCAGCGTGGGGACATCGGGCAATGCCGGGGAGCGTTTGATGGTGGTCACAGCCAGCGCCCTGAGCTTGCCGACCTTGATCTGCGACAGCACTGGCGTGATGGTGTCAAACGACATCGTGATCTGCCCGCCCAGCAGGTCAACGGTTAGCGGACCGCTCCCCTTGTAAGGCACATGCAGCAGCTGCACGCCGCCCATGCCCTCAAACTGCGCGCCAATCAGGTGCTGGCCGGTGCCGTTGCCGTTGGAGCCGTAGGTCAGCTTGCCGGGTTCGGACTTGGCCAGGGCCAGCAGTTCTTTCACGTTCCTGGCGGGCACATTCGGGTTGACGACGAGCACGTTGGGTACCAGCGCCACGGTGGTGATGGGTGCAAAGTCCTTCTGAAAGTCATAGGGCAGTTTGCGGTAGACGCTGGTGGCGATGGTGTGGTGCACCGCGCCCATCAGCAAGGTGTAGCCGTCGGCTCTGGACTTGGCCACGAAGTCCGCACCCAGCGTGGCCCCGGCGCCCGGCCTGCTCTCCACCACGACGGGCTGGCCCAGGCTTTTGGATAACTCCTGGCCCACGGCGCGCGCCAGCACGTCGGTCGTGCCGCCCGCAGGGAAGGGCACGATCAGGCTGATGGGCCGGGCGGGCCAGGCCTGCGCGAAAGCCGCGTTGCCTGCCAGACTTAAGGCCAGCGCCCCGGCCATCACCGCAGCATGAGCCAGTCTGGAAAAGTGCTGAACTTGTATTTGTGTCTGCATGTCTTGTCTCCTTGGTGTGCTTCTGGAATCAGGCCGTTGCGGTTGCCAGCGACTGCTTCGCCGTCGCAGCGATGCGCTCGCAGACGGCCTGGGTCACCTGGGCCGTGGTGGCGCTGCCGCCCAGGTCTCGCGTGTGCAGCGAGGCATCCGCGGTGACTTGTTCGATGGCCTGCATCAGTTGCTGCGCGGCGGCGTGCTCACCCAGGTGCTCCAGCATCATGACGGCCGACCAGAAGGTGCCCACCGGGTTGGCCAGGCCTTTGCCCATGATGTCGAAGGCCGAGCCGTGGATGGGCTCGAACATCGACGGGTAACGGCGTTCGGGATCGATGTTGCCGGTCGGCGCGATGCCCAGGCTGCCAGCAAGGGCTGCGGCCAGGTCGCTCAGGATGTCGGCATGCAAGTTGGTCGCGACCACCGTATCCAGCGAGGCGGGGCGGTTCACCATGCGCGCGGTGCACGCATCGACCAGCTCCTTGTCCCATGTCACGTCCGGGAATTCCTTGCTGATCTGCAATGCGATTTCATCCCACATCACCATGGCATGGCGCTGCGCATTGGATTTTGTGACGACGGTGAGCAGCTTGCGGGGCCGGGACTGGGCGAGTTTGAAGGCGTAGCGCATGATGCGTTCGACACCCGCGCGGGTCATCATCGACACGTCGGTGGCCACTTCAATCGGATGGCCCTGGTGGGCACGGCCCCCCACGCCTGAGTATTCGCCTTCGGAGTTTTCGCGCACGATGATCCAGTTCAGCTGCTCCGGCGTACAGCGCTTGAGCGGCGCGTCGATGCCGGGCAGGATGCGGGTGGGCCGCACATTGGCGTACTGGTCAAAGCCCTGGCAGATTTTCAGGCGCAGTCCCCACAGCGTGATGTGGTCGGGAATATGCGGGTCGCCGGCCGAGCCGAACAGGATGGCGTCCTTGTCGCGCAGTTCATCCAGGCCCTTGTCGGGCATCATGACGCCGTACTTGCGGTACCAGTCGCCACCCCAGCCGAAGGACGTGAAGTCAAAGCTGAAACTTTTTTGCGTGGCGGCCAGCGCCTGCAGCACCTGCTGGCCTGCCGGCACGACCTCCTTGCCAATGCCGTCGCCCGGGATGCAGGCAATCTTGTAAATCTTCACGGGTCTGTCCTTGTAGGGTTTGTAAATGGAAACAACTCTACCGCTTGCCTGATTCAATGGATGTCGCTAAAGTTATTGCATTGTTTACTTTCATTTAACAATGTCCACACCCGTATCCGCCCCTTCCGAGATGGCTTTTTTCAGCTTGCTGGCGCGCTGCGGCAGCTTTTCGGCAGCGGCGCGTGAACTGGACGTGACGACGCCGGCCATCAGCAAACGCCTGGCGCAGATGGAAGCACGGCTTGGCGTGCAACTGCTCAACCGCACCACAAGGCGCGTTGGCCTGACGGCCGAGGGTGAGACCTATTTGTCGCATGCGCGCCGCATCCTGGCCGAAATCGACGACATGGAGCAACTGGTGTCAAGTGCGGCGGCGGCGCCCAGGGGCTTGCTGCGCGTCAACGCCACACTGGGCTTCGGGCGCAGCCACATCGCGCCGCTGATCTCGGGCTTCACCAAACGCCATCCGCAGGTACAAGTCCAGTTGCAGCTGTCGGCTGATCCGCCGCCGCTGACCGAGGACGCCTTCGACGTGTGCGTGCGCTTCGGCGAGCCGCCTGATGCCCGGGTTTTGGCCAGGCACCTGGCACCCAACCGGCGCCTGCTTTGCGCTGCGCCTTCCTACCTGGCCAGGCACGGCATTCCCAAGATGCCGCACGACCTTGCCCGGCACGACTGCATCGGCATCCGCCAGGGCGACGAAGCCTATGGCACCTGGCGCCTGACCCTGGGCAAGCGCACGGAAACCGTCAAGGTGCGGGGCAACCTGAGCACCAACGACGGTGAGATCGCCGTCAACTGGGCGCTGGCCGGACACGGCATCGTGATGCGCGCAGAATGGGACATTGCCCGCTACCTGCGCAGCGGCAGGCTCAAGCAGGTGCTGGAAAACTACCGGACACCGTCGGCCGATATTTATGCGGTGTACCCGCAGCGCCACCAGGTTTCGGCCCGCGTGCGCGCCTTCGTGGAATTTCTGGCGGCTCACTTCGAGAAATCTTCGACACGCGCTGCAGGCCTGGTGGCGAACTGGTAGCTGTATGGGGTCTGCGCCCTCAGGCCGGCGACGACGGGGACTGACTCAGCGCCTGCAAAAGCTGGGCTGCCACTGCCACGGCAATCACCTCCGGCTCCTTGCCAGTGATGCCCGGCACGCCGATCGGGCAGGTGACATGCGCCAGTTCGGCAGGCGTGAATCCCCGGGCCTCCAGGCGGGGCCTGAACGTCGCCCATTTTGTTTTGCTGCCGATCAGGCCGATATAGGGCAAGTCGGCCTTCTCGCGCTGGCGCCTCAGGCAAGCCATCACGACATCCAGGTCTTCGGCATGGCTAAAACTCATGATGAGCACGCGCGACTGCGGCCTCAAGCCGTGAACCGCCGACTGCACCGGCTCGGAATGCTCACACAGCACATGCGCTGGAGCGCTTTCCGGAAACACCCCCTCGCGGCTGTCGATCCAGGTAAGTGCAAACGGCAAAGGCGCCAGCACCTGCACCAGCGCGTGGCCCACATGGCCGCCACCAAATAGCGCGACAGGCACCAGGCTGGCGCTCAGCCGCAGCGTCAGTGCCGGCATGCCGCAGGCGCTGACTCGCTCAAAGCGAAGGTGTACCACGCCGCCGCAGCACTGGCCCAGGCTTGGCCCCAGCGAAACCCGCTCCAAGACTGGATCGCCCACCTGTTTGCCGCCGGCCGCATGCAGCCTTGCGCGGGCATTGGCAATGGCTTCATGCTCCAGACGACCGCCGCCGATGGTGCCCACGATGGCGTCAGCAAAAACAGCCATCCATGCGCCTGCGTCGCGCGGCACGGAACCAGCGCTCGACGCCACCTGCACCAGCACCGCAGGCTGATGGGCGAGTCGGGTCAGGAAGGCCGCTAGATAGGCATTTACGTTACTGGAAACCATTGGTGACGTATTGGCTGAATAAGGTGATTAAATAGTAGGCAAAATAAGCGTGCAAAAGTCGACAGATCCAGCAAATTAACCGGTTCCGCTTCAAAAGCCACCATAGCAGCAAGTGAATGCCTACTGAGCCCTCGAATGGCCGGAATCACACAAAATGAGACACAACATGCCCGACTCAACGCCCCGCCGCTTCTGGCTGCTGGCAATGCTTTCAACAGCCGCCGCTGCAATCGTAAGCGCCTGCAAAACCGCACCCGTGACAAGCCCTGCCCAGTCTCCCGAAGCAACTGTGTCCGGGCCGGTCGCCGGCCCGCGAGGCTCAGCTCGAAGTTCATCAGCGACTTCGCCCCGCGCCTACCGTGAAGACGGCGCCACGCACATTTACGGCCTTAATGCCGACCGCATCTACAAAGGCAAGATGCCGCCCCTGCTCTATGCCGTTGGTGTGCTGAACGTGGAAATTGACCGAGTCGGCCGCGTGACCCGACTCGACTGGATGCGGGCACCTCGCCACGCCCCCGAAGTCATCGCCGAGATTGAGCGCACCGTCAAACAGGCTTCACCGTTTCCAGTGCCCGCGCGGCTGGGCAAGGTTGTCTACACCGACACCTGGTTGTGGCATAAAAGCGGCCAGTTCCAGCTCGACACCCTGACCGAAGGACAAAGCTGAATCGACCTGCATCAACGCGGTGCAGCCAGGGGCGCACTCGCGGAGCGCCTGCCCGATCTAGCGGTTTTGGTGTTGGCCGGCTTCTGTCATGCGCGGCAATCAGGGTTTCGGCCATGACAGCAGGAGCCGGCTGCTGACCCGTCAGTGCGGGGTATTTCGCCATGGCAATCCCCGTCTGACGAATTCGGTCATGTCGGCACCAGCCTGTCTGTGCATAGGGAATGCAAATCCTTCAGCAAGTACGCCAAAATCCGCTCCCAGTTGAAGTACTCTGTAGCCTTGCTGCATTCACTAAACATACAGAGGAAGCGCCATGACTCAACAACTTTCCCCCGCCGAACTGGCACTGCGCGAGGCCGCAAGGGATTACCACCGTCTGCCTACGCGGGGCAAGATTTCCGTCAACGCCACAAAACCCCTTTCCAACCAGCGCGACCTGTCGCTGGCTTACTCACCCGGCGTGGCCTACCCCTGCCTGGACATTGAGGCCGACCCGTCGCTGGCCCACGAATACACCTCGCGCGGCAACCTGGTCGGCGTCATCACCAACGGCACGGCCGTGCTGGGCCTGGGCGACATCGGTCCGCTTGCAGCCAAGCCGGTGATGGAAGGCAAGGGCTGCCTGTTCAAGAAATTCGCCGGCATCGACGTGTTCGACATCGAACTGGCCGAGCGTGACCCTGACAAGCTGGTGGACATCATCGCGGCCATGGAGCCCACGCTGGGCGGCATCAACCTGGAAGACATCAAGGCGCCCGAGTGCTTCTACATCGAGAAAAAACTGCGCGAACGCATGAATATTCCGGTGTTTCATGACGACCAGCACGGCACCGCCATCATCTCGTCGGCGGCTTTGCTCAACGGCCTGGAACTGGTCGGCAAGGACATCGGCAGCGTTCGGGTGGCCGTCTCTGGCGCGGGTGCCGCCGCCCTCGCCTGCCTGGACGTGATGGTCGGCCTGGGCGTGCGGCGCGAAAACATTTATGTCTGCGACTCCAAGGGCGTGATCTACGAAGGCCGCCCCGGCGGCTTCGACGAGTCCAAGGCCAGGTATGCGCAGACCGGCAACGAGCGCACGATGGCCGATGCGGTCAATGGCGCTGACGTTTTCCTCGGCTGCTCGGCGCCCGGCGTCTTGAGCCAGGACATGGTCAAGACCATGGCAAAAAGCCCCATCATTTTGGCGCTGGCCAATCCCGAGCCTGAAATCCGGCCCGAGCTGGCCAAGGCCGTGCGGCCCGACTGCATCATCGCGACCGGCCGCTCCGACTACCCGAACCAGGTCAACAACGTCCTGTGCTTCCCCTACATCTTCCGTGGCGCGCTGGACTGCGGCGCCAGCAAGATCACCGAGGAAATGAAGCTGGCCTGCGTGCGTGAAATCGCCAACCTGGCCAAGGCCGACATCAGCGAGGAAGTCGCCCGGGCCTACGCCGGCAAGGAGCTTTCCTTTGGCTCTGATTACCTCATACCCACGCCCTTCGATTCGCGCCTGATCCTGCGCATCGCCCCGGCAGTGGCCAAGGCTGCCGAAGCGTCCGGCGTAGCGACCCGGCCGATCCAGGACCTGGAGGCCTACCGCCAGAGTCTTTCACGCTTCGTCTATTCCACCGGCATGCTGATGCGCCCGGTTTTCAGCGCAGCGCGGGTGGCCAGCGCCAAGCGCGTGGCCTATGCCGAAGGCGAGGACGAGCGGGTACTGCGTGCGGCGCAACTGGTGCTGGATGACGGCATTGCCACGCCGATCCTGATTGGCCGCCCGGCCGTGATCGAGGCCCGCATTCTCAAGGCCGGCCTGCGCATGCGCCTGGGCAAGGACGTTGAATGCGTCAACCCCGAGGATGATCCCCGCTTTCGCCAGTACTGGGAAACCTACCACCGCCTGCTGGGCCGTGATGGCGTCAGCCCGGAAGCGGCCAAGGCCGCCGTGCGCCGCTCCACCACCACGATTGCCGCGCTGATGGTCAAACTCGGCGATGCCGATGCCATGCTCTGCGGCCTGCACGGCCGCTTTGACGTGCATCTGGACCATGTGCGCGACATCATCGGCCTGAAGCAGGACGCGCCCGGTTTTGCCACGCTCAACGCGCTGATGCTGCAAAGGCACACCATCTTCATTGCCGACACCTTCGTCAATGAAGACCCGAGTGCCGAGCAGCTCGCCAGCATTGCCCATATGGCGGCCGAGGAAGTGCGACGCTTCGGACTGCCGCCCAAGGTCGCCTTCCTGTCGCACTCCAACTACGGCTCATCCAAGCGCGCCTCGGCGCGCAAGATGCGGCTGGCCAGGGAACTGTTCGCCAAGCTGGCACCGGATGTGGAATGCGACGGCGAGATGCACGGTGATTCCGCGCTGTCCGAGACGATTCGCCGCAACTCGCTGATGGAAACCACGCTCACGGGCGAGGCCAACATCCTGATTTGCCCCAATCTTGATGCGGCGAACATCCTGTTCAACGTGCTCAAGGTCACGGGGGGCGAGGGCGTCACGGTCGGGCCCATCCTGCTCGGCGCGGCCGCCACGGCGCACATCATGACGCCATCGGCCACGGTGCGCCGCATCCTGAACATGACCGCACTGGCCGTTGCCAACGCCAGCGCGGTGCGCTGATAGCCGCCCACAAGAGAGGTCACGCTGCCATCCCGGGCTTGACCCGGGATCTATGGGTGCCTCGTTAAACGCGCCCTGAAGCCGCCAATCGCTACCGCTTCCTTGCCAGGCATGGCTTGAAGCGCCATGTATTGCGGGTCAAGCCTGAAACGGCAAAACGCCGCCACTGGCACAGTATTTGCTCAGCCCTTGGGTCATCACTTTTCACCCAAGGCCTCCATGAAACTGCATTCTTTTATCGCCACGGCCATGACAGTGGCGGTACTCGCCGGAAGCGCTGCTGCCCAGGCCCAGAACACGCCCGTCAAGTTCCAGCTCGACTGGCGCTTTGAGGGGCCCGCCGCCCTGTTTCTCACACCCGTGGCCAAGGGCTACTTCAGGGATGCCAAACTCGACGTGGTGGTGGACGCGGGCAACGGCTCGGGCGGCACGGTGACCCGTGTGGCCTCCGGGGCCTATGACATGGGCTTTGCCGACATGGCGGCCCTGATGGAGTTCCATGCCAACAACGCCGACGCGCCGAACAAGCCGGTGGCGGTGATGATGGTCTATAACGACACGCCGGCCTCGGTCATGGCCTTGAAGAAATCCGGCATCAAGAGCCCGGCTGACCTGAACGGCAAGAAACTTGGCGCACCCGTGTTTGACGCCGGCCGCCGGGCTTTCCCGATTTTTGCCAAAGCCAACAGCATCAGCGGCGTGCAGTGGACGGCGATGGACCCGCCGCTACGCGAAACCATGCTGGTGCGCGGCGACGTGGATGCCATCACCGGCTTCACCTTCACCTCGCTGCTGAACCTGGAAGCGCGCGGCGTCAAGGCCCAGGATGTGGTGGTCCTGCCCTACCCCAGCTACGGCGTGAAGCTGTATGGCAACGTCATCATCGCCTCGCCCAAAATCATCAAGGAAAATCCGGCCGCCGTGAGAGCCTTCCTGCTGGCTTTCTCCAAAGGCGTGAAGGACGTGATTGCCAACCCCGCCGCCGCCATTGCCGACGTCAAGGCGCGCGACGGCATCATCAACAGCGAACTGGAAACACGCCGGCTCAAGCTGGCCATTGATACCGTCATCAACAGCCCCAACGCACGGGTCGAGGGCTTCGGGCAGGTCAACGGCGCCCGTCTTTCGCTCATGGCCTCGCAGGTGTCTGACGCCTTCAACACCAAGACCCGCGTCAATCCTGAAGCGGTCTGGAACGGCTCTTTCCTGCCGGGCAAAGCAGAACTCAACGTACTGCCTGCCAGATAAGCCGTCACTATCTTTTAAATAGCGCCTTGCGCAATATGCACTGGGGCTAGAGCCATTTTTTATGCATAAAAAAACCCAAGAAGCCGAGGCGCCCTGGTTTGTCGATTTCCAGGACGTCTGGCTGGCCTACAACGACGAGCTGCTCAGGCAAAACAACTTTTCCGTCGAAGCGATTGACCTGAAAGTGCGGCCCGGCGAATTCATCGCCATCGTCGGGCCGTCAGGTTGCGGCAAGTCCACCTTCATGAAGCTGGCCACCGGCCTGAAGATGCCTTCCATGGGTCAAATCCGGATTGACGGCCAGCCGGTGACGGGGCCGCTGAAGGTGTCCGGGATGGCATTTCAGGCTCCTTCACTGCTGCCCTGGCGCACCACGGTAGACAACGTGCTGCTGCCGCTGGAAATCGTCGAGCCCTACCGCAGCCAGTTCAAAGCCAGGCGAAAAGAGTACGAGGAGCGCGCCCGAAAACTGCTGCAGAAGGTGGGCCTGGGCGGCTACGAAGACAAGTTTCCGTGGCAACTCTCGGGCGGCATGCAGCAGCGGGCCAGCATCTGCCGGGCGCTGATTCATGAGCCCAAGATGCTGCTGCTCGATGAGCCTTTTGGTGCGCTGGATGCCTTTACCCGCGAAGAACTCTGGTGCATTTTGCGTGACCTCTGGACCGAGCAGCAGTTCAACGTGATTCTGGTCACCCATGATTTGCGCGAGTCGGTGTTTCTGGCTGACACGGTGTACGTGATGAGCAAGAGCCCTGGCCGCTTTGTCGTCAAGCGCGGGATTGACCTGCCGCGCCCGCGCGAGCTGGAGCTCACCTACACCAGCGAATTCACCGACATCGTGCTGGAACTGCGCAGCCACATCGGCGCGTTTCGAAGGCCCGCAGCCGGAACCGCGCCCATTTCAACACCGCCTTAAGCCCATGTTTCCATGAACAAAAAACAAATCGAGCTCTGGTCTCCCTGGCTGCTGCTGGTCGCGGTGATCCTGCTGTGGCAGATCATCTGCTCGGCCTTTGCCATCTCGGAGTTCATTTTTCCCAGCCCCTGGCGCATCTGGACCCAGTTCCTGGAGTACAAGGCCCTCATCGCCGGCCATGCCTGGCGCACCTACTGGGTGACCATGGCGGGCTTCGGCATTGCCATCGTGGTGGGCGTGCTGCTGGGTTTCCTGATCGGCAGTTCACGCCTGGCTTATGCCGCCGTCTACCCTCTGATGACTGCCTTTAACGCCTTGCCCAAGGCCGCTTTCGTGCCCATCCTGGTGGTCTGGTTCGGCATTGGCGCCGGGCCGGCGATCCTGACCGCCTTCCTGATCTCTTTTTTTCCGATCATGGTCAACATCGCCACCGGCCTGGCCACGCTGGAGCCCGAGCTGGAGGACGTGCTGCGGGTGCTCGGGGCCAAGCGCTGGGACGTGCTGATCAAGGTCGGCCTGCCGCGCTCCATGCCGTATTTTTATGGCTCGCTCAAGGTCGCCATCACGCTGGCTTTTGTCGGCACGACCGTGTCGGAAATGACGGCGGCCAATGAAGGCATAGGCTACCTGATGATCTCGGCCGGCTCCGCCATGCAGATGGGCCTGGCTTTTTCAGGCCTGGTCGTGGTGGGCGCCATGGCCATGGTCATGTATGAGCTGTTCAGCTACATCGAGAAACACACCACCCAATGGGCCCATCGGGGAAGCCAGGGCGAATAAGGCAAGCAACCGGGCGCGGCGCAAGACTCAAGCCCGGATCATCCGGCACCGGAAGCGGGCCCAGGAGGTGGCCAGGCGGGCCCTGAACTGCAGCCCAATGAATACAGAAGCAATCGCTATCAAATAAATAGCTGCTTACGCCCGTAAATACTGGACTTGAGCAGGTATTTATTAAAGAAACCGCTCCAGCAGGCGGCGCGAGGGGCGATCCAGAGCCATCATGTCGGGAATGCTGTACTGCACGCCCTCACTGCTCGCGATCAGCAGGGCGCCGCTTTTCAGGCGGCGGATATCATCTTCGCCCTTGAGCACAAAAGAGGTGTTTCCCCGGTCGGTCTCGACTGTCCAGAGGCTGGGGGTTCCAAACGAAGAAACGCTTTTCAGCCGCTTGATTTCGGGTACAAAGTCTCGCAGGGCCAGCTCCTCCTGCAGCAGCGTGCGCACATCGGCCGGCAGGGCCTGCAACTCGTCTATCCAGACCAGCTCGTTGCCTTCGGTGCTGACCAGCGAAATGCCTTCATCGGGCGCAGCAAGGGGAAAGGCCCGAACGGGCGTCACGCCGTCGTGCAATTCGCCCGTGGCGCCAGTGAACAACAGGCGGCCCGAAGGCTGGCGACTGAGCTGAAATTTGGGGGTGGTAGTGAAATTGATCATGATGAATTCCTGGATCAGACGCTACCCGGGCCGGTTCGCTGGACGCTGTGTTCGAGTTGCGAGGTGGCAACGGCCACACTGCTGCCGCGGCTGCTTTCAGCCGCGCTGCTGTCCTCGCCCTTGTCATCGACCTGCCGCAACTGTGCTTCATACAGCCGCCAGTAAGCGCCCTGCCGCTGCATAAGCTCTTCGTGCGGTCCGACCTCCACCACCTGGCCGCGGTCCATCACCACCAGCCGGTCGGCCTTGCGCAGGGTGGACAGGCGGTGGGCAATGGCAATGGTGGTGCGGCCCTGCACCAGGTTGTCGAGCGCGTTCTGGATTTCCTTTTCGGTCTCGGTGTCCACCGACGAGGTGGCTTCGTCCAGGATCAGGATGCGCGGGTCGATCAGCAGGGCGCGCGCAATCGAGATGCGCTGGCGCTCCCCGCCAGACAGGCCCTGGCCGCGCTCGCCGACCAGCGAGTCGTAGCCCTGCGGCAGGCGCAGGATGAATTCATGCGCATGGGCGGCACGCGCCGCCGCGACGATCTCGGCGCGCGATGGCACCGGGTTTGCCATAGGCGATGTTTTCGGCAATCGTGCCGAAGAACAGGAACGGCTCCTGCAGCACCAGGCCGATGTGGCGCCGGTAGTCGGCCACGCCAAAGCGCCGGATGTCGGTGCCGTCGACGCTGATGCCGCCGTCGGTCACGTCGTAGAAGCGGCAGATCAGGTTGACCAGCGTGCTTTTGCCCGAGCCGCTGTGGCCGACCAGGCCGATCATCTCGCCGGGCTGGATCGTCCAGGTCCAGGCCGCGGATGACGGAGCGGTTGCCGTAACGAAAGCCCACTCCGCTTCATCTCGATGCGGCCCTGCATCGCGCCAATCTTCACCGGCTGGGCCGGCTCGGGCACGTTGGACACATGGTCCAGGATGTCGAAGATGCGCTTGGCGCCGGCCGCCGCCTTTTGCGTCACCGAGACGATGCGGCTCATCGAATCGAGCCGGCCGTAAAAGCGGCCGATGTAGGCAATGAAGGCGGTCAGCACGCCCACCGTGATCTGCTGCTTCGACATCAGCCAGATGCCGAAGGCCCAGACCACCAGCAGGCCGATTTCGGTCAGCAGCGACACCGTGGGCGTGAACAGCGACCAGGTCTTGTTGAGCTTGTCGTTGACCACCAGGTTGTGCTGGTTGGCCTCGCGAAAACGCTGCGCTTCGCGCTTTTCCTGCGCAAAGGCCTTGACCACGCGGATGCCGGGAATGGTGTCGGCCAGCACATTGGTCACTTCGGACCAGACGCGGTCGATCTTCTCGAAGCCGGTGCGCAGCCGGTCGCGCACCACGTGGATCATCCAGGCGATGAAGGGCAGCGGCAGCAGCGTGACCAGCGCCAGCCAGGGGTTGATGGAGAACAGGATGACCGCGGTCATGCCGATCATCAGCACGTCGGTGGCGAAGTCCAGCGCGTGCAGCGACAGGAACACGCAGATGCGGTCGGTCTCGGAGCCGATGCGCGCCATCAGGTCGCCGGTGCGCTTGCCGCCGAAGTAGTCCAGCGACAGGTCCAGCAGGTGGTCGAAGGTGGCGGTGCGCAGGTCGGCGCCGATGCGCTCGGACACCAGCGCCAGCAGATAGGTGCGCGCCCAGCCCAGCGCCCAGGCCAGCAGCGCCGCGCCCAGCAGCGCCGCCCAGAATCAGTCACCACTTTGCCCGGTTCGATCTGCTGGCCGTTCTGGAACGGGATCAGCATGTCGTCCATCAGCGGAATGGTCAGGTAGGGCGGCACCAGCGTCGCGGCGGTCGAGGCCAGCGTCAGCAAAAACCCCGCCAGCAGCTGCTAGCGGTAGGGCCGGGCAAAGCGCCACAGCCGCAGCAGCACCCAGGTCGACGGCGGCGTATGTCCTTGCGGGCGCAGGCCGGACATTCGTCGCTGTCCGGCGGTAGCGGCAAAAAGCACTCCGGACACAAACCGGAATCGTCGGCCAATCCATCCCCTGGAGCGGATGCCCCACTCAAGCCGAGCGCCTGCTGTTGCGCAAACAGCCGTACCAGGCGCAGCGCCTGTGCATTGGCACCCAGCGTAAACCGCCAGCTGGCCAGCCTGTGGGGGTGTCTCCGCGCAAGTCGTGCAGCTCCAGCGTGCCGACGCCGGCATGGTCGAAATGGCGCAGCGCCAGCCCTTGCACCGTGGCCCCTGCAGCATCCCGGATGGACCAGCCGGTCCAGTTACCGCTCGGGATCGCGGGCCAGCAGGCGCTGTCGGTCAGGGCCAGCTGGCCCTCGGAAAAACGAAGTTTTTGATCCAGGTCAACCGCCAGGACGCACAAAACGTTCTCTCCGGTTGCGAGTTGTGAACGCAGCCCTGTCAAAGCAGGGTCGATATGGCTGGAATCGTCCACGGGGTGGTTATATTGCATTGTGTTTTGAATTCTTTTTTCCGGCTTGTGGGGAAATGCCAGTGTCGCGGGGAGATACGCTCCGACCATGAATTTTCGCCGAAGCCAGACCAATTCATTTTGTTTTTACACTTTTCAGTCTCTGATCCGGTTTTTAAAAAAGCGCCAAGGGCGGTAAAACAAACGAAGACAAGCCATAGGCAAAAACCGACAGTCCAATTTCCAGAACCTTCACCAAGACCCGTTGGCCGGTATTCCCCTCCGGCCCGGCATCAAAACGTTACACCGGCCCGGGCCGTTGACCCAAAATTATTTGCCAACCATGAGCAAACTGGACGACATTCAGCTGCTGCGCATCAATTACCTGCGCGGCCCCAACGTCTGGACCTACCGCTCCGTGCTGGAAGTCTGGCTCGACCTGGGCGAGCTGGAAGACCTCCCCAGCAACCTGCTGCCCGGCTTTAGCGAGCGGCTGGTCGCACTGCTGCCGGCCCTGGTCGAACACCACTGCGGCGTCGGCGAGCGCGGCGGCTTTCTGCAGCGGCTGAAGAAGGCACCTGGGCGGGCCATGTGCTGGAGCATGTGGTCATCGAACTGCTGAACCTGGCCGGCATGCCCACCGGCTTCGGCCAGACGCGCAGCACCACCCGAGCGCGGCGTCTACCGCATGGTGTTTCGCGCCCGCGACGAGCAGGTCGCCCGCACCGCGCTGGCCGAGGGCCACCGGCTGCTGATGGCCGCCATCAACGACGAGCCCTTCGGTGACGGACGTGCAGGCGGCCGTGGCAGCGGTGCGCGACAAGGTCGACGACTGCTACCTCGGCCCCAGCACCGCCGCCATCGTGGCGGCCGCCACCGACCGGCGCATCCCGCACATCCGCCTGAACGACGGCAACCTGGTGCAGCTGGGCTACGGCGCCGCCAGCGCCGCATCTGGACCGCCGAGACCGACCTGACCAGCGCGATCGCCGAAGGCATCGCCCGCGACAAGGACCTGACCAAGAGCCTGCTGGCCACCTGCGGCGTGCCGGTGCCCGAAGGCCAGGTGGTCGGCAGCGCCGCAGACGCCTGGGAAGCCGCGCAGGACATCGGCCTGCCGGTGGTGGTCAAGCCCACCGACGGCAACCACGGCCGCGGCGTCTCGCTGGACCTGAACACGCAGGAAGAAGTCGAAGCCGCCTTCGCGCGTGGCCGAGCCGCAGGGCAGCGAAGTGATCGTCGAGCGCTACGTGCGCGGCCACGAGCACCGGCTGCTGGTGGTCGGCGGCCGGGTGGTGGCGGCCGCACGCGGCGAAGCCGCCTGGGTCACCGGCGACGGCCGCGTCCACGGTGGCGCGAGCTGATCGACGCCCAGCTCAACACCGACCCGCGCCGCGGCACGACCGAGGATCTTCCCGCTCGAGCCAGATCGAACTCGGCGACGGACGGCGCCATCGCGCTCGACCTGCAGCGCCAGGGCTTGAGCCCCGACGGCGTGCCGGCCGCCGGCCGCGCGGTGCTGATCCAGCGCAACGGCAATGTCGCCATCGACTGCACCGACGAGGTGCACCCCGAGGTCGCCCACATCGTGTCGCTGGCCGCCCGCGTCGTCGGCCTGGACATCGCCGGCATCGACGTGGTGGCCGAGGACATCTCGCGCCCGCTGCATGCGCAGGGCGGCGCGATCGTCGAGGTCAATGCCGGCCCCGGCCTGCTGATGCACCTCAAGCCGGCCGAAGGCGCGCCGCGGCCGGTGGGCCGGGCCATCGTCGACCACCTGTTCCCCGAGCCGCCGAAACGACCACAGCACCACCGCCGACGGCCGCATTCCCGATCGTCGGCATCGCCGGCTCGCGCCGGCACCCACGCACATCGCGCGGCTGGTGGCCTGGCTGCTGCAGCTGGCGGGCCGCCACACCGGGCCTGGCCTGCCGCGACGGCCTGTTCCTCGACCGCCGCCGCGTCGAGGCCGGCGACTGCACGCACTGGGAAGCCGGCCAGCGCCTGCTGATGAACCGCGCGGTGGAGGCCGCGGTGTTCGAGAACGGCGCCGCCACGATCCTGCGCAGCGGCCTGGCCTACGACCGCTGCCAGGTCGGCGTGCGTCACCGACCTCGGCGGCGCCGCGGCGCTGGCCGAGTTCGACATCACCGAAGACGACCAGCTGTTCAAGGTGATGCGCACGCAGGTCGACGTGGTGCTGCCCGACGGCGTGGCGGTGCTCAATGCCGCCGACGCGCGCGTCGCCGAGATGGCGGCGCTTGTGCGACGGCGAAGTGATCTTCTACAGCACCGACCCGCGATGCACCGGCCATCGCCGCGCACCGCAGCGGCGGCCGCGCGGTGTTCGTGCGCCAGGACCAGGTCGTGCTGGCCACAGGCAGCAGCGAAACCGTCCTGCCCGGTCTGGGAAAGCTGACGGCCTGGTGCAAGCGGCACGCGCGTAGCGGCCTTTCGAGGCCTCGCTGCTGGCCGCCGTGGCGCCGCCTGGGCGCTGGATATCGCAGCTCGACCTGATCGGCGCCGGCGTGCAGCCTCGGCAAGCCCTCGACTCGGTACCTGCAAAACACACTGCCGGCCGAGCGAAAGCACGACTGATGGAAGTTTCCCGCATCCGCGCGCTGCGCGGCCCCAACCTCTGGAGCCGGCACACGGCCATCGAGGCGATCGTCGCCTGCAGCGCGACGAGTGCTCATCGACACACTGCCGGGCTTCGAGCCGCGCGTGCGCGCGCTGTTTCCGGCCATCGGCGCCCTGCGCGCAACCGGTCACGCGGGGCCCGCTGTCGCTGGCGCATGTGCTGGAGCGGCCGCGCTGGCGCTGCAGGCCGCAGGCCGGCTGCCCGGTGACCTTCAGCCGCACCGCGGCCACGGTCGAGCCCGGGGTCTTACCAGGTGGTGGTCGAGTACAGCGAGGAGGCCGTCGGCCGCCTGGCGCTGGAGCTGGCGCAGGCGCTGATTCATGCGGCCCTGCGCGACAGCGCCTTCGACGCTGGAGCCGCCATCGCCCAGCTGCGCGAGCCTCGACGAAGACGTGCGCCTGGGCCCCAGCACCGGCGCGATCGTCGACGCGGCCGTGGCGCGCGGCATTCCCTACCGCCGCCTGACCGAGGGCAGCCTGGTGCAGTTCGGCTGGGGCTCGCGCCAGCGCCGCATCCAGGCCGCCGAGATCGACGCCACCAGCGCCGTGGCCGAATCCATCGCCCAGGACAAGGACCTGACCAAGAAGCTGCTGCACGCCGCCGGCGTGCCGGTGCCGCTGGGCCGGCCGGTGGACGACCCTGACGATGCCTGGGCCGCGGCCCAGCAGATCGGCCTGCCGGTGGTGGTCAAGCCGCAGGACGGCAACCAGGGCAAGGGCGTGACCGTCAACATCGCGACGCGCGAGCACCTCGAGATCGCCTACCGTGCGGCCGCCGAATATCGGCGACGGTCATGGTCGAGAAGTTCCTGCCCGGCAACGACTTCCGCCTGCTGGTGGTGGGCAACAAGCTGGTGGCCGCCGCCCGGCGCGACCCGCCGCAGGTGATCGGCGACGGCGTGCACACCGTGCGCGAACTGGTCGACATCGTCAACGCAGACCCGCGGCGCGGCGAAGGCCACGCCACCTCGCTGACCAAGATCCGCTTCGACGACATCGCCCTCGCGCGGCTGCGATGTGCAGGGCCTGACGCCCGAATCGGTGCCCGGCCAAGGGCGCAGCGCGTGCTGCTGCGCAACAACGCCAACCTGAGCACCGGCGGCACCGCCACCGACGTGACCGACGACGTGCATCCCGAGGTGGCCGCGCGCGCCGTGGCGGCGGCGCAGATGGTGGGCCTGCACATCTGCGGCGTCGACGTGGTCTGCGAAAGCGTGCTGCGGCCGCTGGAAGAGCAACACGGCGGCGTGGTCGAGGTCAATGCCGCGCCCGGCCTGCGCATGCACCTGTCGCCGTCCTACGGCAAGGGCCGCGCCGTCGGCGAGGCCATGATCGACGAGCTGTTCGCCGCCGGCGACGACGGCCGCATCCCGGTGGTCGCCGTCACCGGCACCAACGGCAAGACCACCACCACGCGCCTGATCGCGCACCTGCTGACGGCGCAGCGGCCTGCGCGTCGGCATGACCAACACCGACGGCGTCTACGTCAACGGCCGGCAGATCGACAGCGGCGACTGCAGCGGCCCGAGCAGCGCGCGCAACGTGCTGATGCACCCCGACGTGGATGCGGCGGTGTTCGAAACCGCGCGCGGCGGCGTGCTGCGCGAAGGCCTGGGCTTCGACCGCTGCGAGGTCGCGGTGGTCACCAACATCGGCAGCGGCGACCACCTGGGCCTGAACTACATCACCACGGTCGAAGACCTGGCGGTGCTCAAGCGCGTGATCGTGCAGAACGTGGCGCCCACAGGCTACGCCGTGCTCAACGCGGCCGATCCCATCGTTGCGGCCATGGCCGGCGCCTGCCCCGGCAAGGTCATCTTTTTTGCCGCCGACCGCCACCACCCGGTGATGGCCACGCACCGCGCACAGGGCAAGCGCACCGTCTACGTGGACGGCGACCCATGGTGGTCGCCGCCGAGGGCGCGTGGCGTCGAGCGCATTGCCGCTGCACGACATTCCGCTCACGCGCGGCGGCAGCATCGGCTTCCAGGTCGAGAACGTCATGGCCGCGGTGGCGGCGGCCTGGGCGGTCGGCGCTGGACTGGGACACCATCAAAAGCGGACTGGCCAGCTTCGTCAACGACGCCCACAACGCGCCCGGCCGCTTCAACGTGATGGACTACCGCGGCGCCACCGTGATTGCCGACTACGGCCACAACCCCGACGCCATGCGCGCGCTGGTGGCCGCTGTGGAGGCCATGCCGGCGACAGCGCCGCAGCGTGGTGATCAGCGGCGCGGGCGACCGCCGCGACAGCGACATCCGCGACCAGACGGTCATCCTGGGCGCGGCGTTCGACGATGTCATCCTGTACCAGGACGCCGCCCAGCGCGGCCGCGCCGACGGCGAGGTGATGGCGCTGCTGCGCGAAGGCCTGGCAGGCGCCGGCCGCACCCGGCACATCGACGAGATCCGCGGCGAGTTCCTGGCCATCGACGCCGCGCTGGAGCGCCTGCAGCCCGGCGACCTGTGCCTGATCCTGGTCGACCAGGTGCAGGAAGCGCTGGACCATCTGGCGCTGCGCGTCAAGGAAGCCAAAGAGAAGATGGCAGTTTCCTGAAATTGCGGCTTGCGGCACTCTTTCCGGGTTAGCGGTGAGGCCCCAACGCAAGCACAGCAATCGGTGCCGCAATCAAAAATTTACAGGAAACATGGCTGCAGCGCAGATAAATAGAGCGCAAGCCGCTATCTAATTTATAGCGAGTTCGGCACGCCTTCGCCTGCGCCCACGTTAAACTGAGGCCATGACCTGGAACGCGACGCTCGCACTCGACTACACACGGCAGGCTGGCAAGACCGTGGCCCACTTTCGCCACAACGGACCCCTGCGGATTTTGCAGAGCCTGTACCCGGAAGGCGATGCCATTTGCCACAACGTCATCGTCCATCCACCCGGCGGGCTGGTGGGTGGCGACACGCTGGATCTGGCTTTCACGGCAGGCGCAGGTGCCCACGGCCTCGTGACCACCCCCGGCGCCACGCGCTTTTACCGATCCACAGGCGAGCCGGCGCTGCAGCGCACCGAGCTTTCGCTGGAAGCCGGCGCCCGCATGGAGTGGCTGCCGCTGGAGGCAATTTGCTACAGCGGCTGCCTGGCCGAAAACCGGCTGACGATGCGGCTGGCGCCCGGTGCCGAGCTGATCGGCTGGGACGTGACCGCGCTCGGCCTGCCCACTGCCAACCAGCCCTTTGAGCGCGGCAGCTTTTGCCAGCATATTGAAGTGCCCGGCGTGTGGCTGGAGCGTGCCCGCCTTTCGGCCACCGATACGCTGCTGATGAACAGCCCGCTGGGCTTGGCGGGCCACCGCTGCATGGCGTCGATCTTCTTCGTGGCGGGCAGCAAACTGGAGCGTCATCGCAGGCAGGAAGCGCTGGATGTGGCGCGGCAGGTAATTGAAGCGCATCCCTTGTGCGCAACCGCAGGCGCCACCAGCCCAAATGGGCAGGTGGTGGTGGTCAGGGTGCTGGCGCCCCTGGTCGAGCCCGCCATGAGCTTGCTCAAACAGGTCTGGCAGGCCTGGCGCGGCCATTTCTGGCAGTTGCCAGCTGCCGCACCCCGCATCTGGTCGATGTAGGCAAGTCGCGTCTTGAGGAAGTGAGAGGCGCGATGCGCGCCTTGAAAGACCTGTCCTACAGATGAATCCGGCATTGCGCACGGCTTGAGCGCCGCATTTCCTGTCAGGCTTGAAAATTGTTCTATCCCACACTCCGTATATAAATTTTCATCAGGAGTTCGACCATGTTTGCATCCATCCAGTCCCGTTTTTTGCGCCCTGCACGGCTTAACCGCCTGGGCAAGGGTGTAACTTATTTCGGACTTACCGCCCTGCTGGCAATGACCGCGGCGACGGCCCAGATAGCAAGCCCAGACAGCAGCGGCCTTGATTCCACGGGTAATCCCAAAAGCGAGATGGCTGCCTGCAACAGTGGAAAAACCCAGCAGGACCGAGCCGCCTGCCTCAAGGAAGTCCGCAATGCGAATGCAGAAAAGCGCGCCGGCAAGCTCGGCAGTGGCGCGGACTATGTGGCCAATGCCATGAAACGCTGCGAGGTATTCAAGGAAAGCGAAGACCTGGCCTCTTGCCGTGCCCGTGTCGAAAGCCAGGCCAAGCTGGACGGCAGTGTTGCCGGCGGCGGCGTTCTGCGTGAAGGTGTCATCACCGTGCCTGCAGCCCCCCAGTAAGGCTTGACAAAAGCGCCTGTAACGTAGAGGCAAAGCGGGCCGTTTGTGGCCCGTTCTTTTTTTGAGGGCTGTCTGTGCCTAGATGGCCACCAGTTGCCTCACGCCATCGGCCTGCATGTCTTTGCCCAGTCCGCGTGCAATGAACTCGCCGCGCTCCATGACCAGGTAGTCGTCGGCCAGTTCCTCGGCAAAGTCGTAATATTGCTCGACCAGAAAAATCGCCATATCGCCCCGGTCCGCCAGCATGCGGATGACGCGGCCTATGTCCTTGATGATGCTGGGCTGTATGCCTTCGGTCGGCTCGTCGAGGATCAAGAGCTTGGGCTTCGCCGCCAGCGCGCGTGCAATGGCCAACTGCTGCTGCTGTCCGCCTGACAGGTCGCCGCCCCGGCGGTTCAGCATCTGCTTGAGTACCGGGAACAGTTCATACAGTTCGGCCGGAATCGGTGTGCCGGCGCTTTTGTAGGCCAGGCCCATGCGAAGGTTTTCCTCGACCGTCAACCTTGCAAAGATTTCACGGCCCTGGGGGACGAAGCCGATGCCGGCTCGGGCGCGTTCGTAAGGGGTCGCATTCTGGATTTGCTTGCCGTTGAATTCAATGCTGCCAGTCTTGATGGGGACGAGACCCATCAGGGATTTGAGCAGCGTGGTCTTGCCGACGCCGTTGCGGCCGAGCAGGACGGTCACCTTGCCCAGTTGGGCTTGCAGGCTGACGTCGCGCAGGATGTGGGAGCCGCCGTAATATTGATTGATGTTTTTGACGTTTAGCATGGCAGGGGCCTCTTGGCAGTTTCAACTTGATAGGGTCTTGGCTGAGGACAGAGGCCGGGGGTTGCCCGGCGGCAAGTAACTTTCGTTTGCTTCGCCAAAAGAAAGTCACCAAAGAAAAAGCGACCCGCAGTCTGGGGCCTTGCGCTTCGCTTCAGGCAACCTGTGCTGCCCCAGCAAAGCGGGGGTCGAGCTCGAACTCGCCTGCGGCTCAAGCAATCGCTCGCCCTGATCCCGCTTTCCTGGGGCAGCACAGGCCCAGCCCGGACGGGTGGAGCCGGATTCTGATACGGGTTCGGGAACCGGTTCTTATGCATGAAAAGTGCCCTTGGCGCCTGCAGCGCCTGCGCAACCAGCTATTAGATTAGTAGCATTCATGACTGAACCCTGGGCACTGTAGCTGTTTGGCTGCTTGGCTGTTTTGACTTTATCCCCGCCAGTCCCGTTCTGTCTGGGCCTGTGATGCCTGAGAAAAAGGGGATCAGGACCGCGCGCTGTTTGAGCGCAACGCAGTGGAGCGAGTTTGCGCGGTCCCCCGTTTTTATCGGGCAGTACAGGTTGCCCGTAGCGTAGCGAAGGGTCCCAGACAGCCGGGTCGCCTTTCTTTTGCTTACTTTTCTTTGGCGAAGCAAAGAAAAGTGAGTCGCTGCCGGGCGACACCCGGCCTCAGGTCCAAGCAAGACCCCAGCCCAAAAAGAATCACCGCCCAAGATACACCTCAATCACCCGCTCATCCGCCTGCACCTGGTCCAGCGTGCCCTGCGCCAGCACCGAGCCATCGCACAGCACCGTGACGATCTCCGAAATCGTGCGGATAAAGCTCATGTCGTGCTCGACCACCATCAGCGAATGCTTGCCCTTGAGCGTCAAAAACAGCTCCGCCGTGCGCGCCGTTTCCTCATCCGTCATGCCCGCCACCGGCTCGTCCAGCAACAACAGTTTCGGGTCCTGCATCAGCAGCATGCCGATTTCCAGCCACTGCTTCTGGCCGTGGCTCAGATTGCCCGCCAGCCGGTTCACGCTGTCAGCCAGGTGAATCGTCACCAGGATCTCGGCCAGCCGGTCGCCCTGCAATGAGTCCAGCCGGAAGAACATCGACGCCTTCACGCACTTGTTGGTCTTGAGCGCCAGCTCCAGGTTTTCAAACACCGTAAGTTGCTCGAACACCGTCGGCTTCTGGAACTTGCGGCCGATGCCCAGCTGCGCAATCTCGGCCTCCTTGTGGCGCAACAGGTCTATCGTGCTGCCGAAAAACACCGTGCCTTCATCGGGCCGGGTCTTGCCGGTGATGATGTCCATCATGGTCGTCTTGCCCGCGCCGTTGGGGCCGATGATGCAGCGCAGCTCGCCCGGCGCGATGTCCAGGCTTAGCTTGTTGATGGCCTTGAAGCCGTCAAAGCTGACGCTGACATCCTGCAGGTACAGGATGCGGCCATGCGTGACATCGACCTCGCCCGGCGTGGCAATGCGACCCGTGCTGGCGTTGCGCCCGCCGGACTCGGTGTTGTGCTGGCGGGCCGCTTCTATGGCGGCATGTTCCTGCACGCGGCGCGCGCCCTGCTCCAGAAGATCGGGGGTCATTGCTCGCCTCCCTTGCGGAGTTTTTTCACCAGCCCGACCACGCCATCGGGCAAAAACAGCGTCACGCCAATAAACAGCGCCCCCAGAAAATACAGCCAGAACTCGGGGTAAGCCACCGTCAGCCAGCTCTTGGCCCCGTTGACGATGAAGGCGCCCACAATCGGGCCGATCAGGCTGGCCCGCCCTCCGACCGCCGCCCATATGGCGATCTCGATGGAGTTGGCCGGGCTCATTTCACCCGGGTTGATGATGCCGACCTGCGGCACATACAGGGCACCGGCCACGCCGCACATGATGGCCGAGATGACCCAGATGGTGAGCTTGTAGCCCAGCGGGCTGTAGCCCGAGAACATGACACGCGTTTCGGCATCGCGTATGGCCTGCAGCACCCGGCCGAACTTGCTTCCCACCAGCCATTTGGCAAATAGGAAAAAGCCCAGCAAGGTCAGCCCTGTCAGCACGAAGAGCGTCATGCGCATCGAAGGCGTGGCGATCGGGATGCTCAAAATCCGCTTGAAATCGGTGAAGCCGTTGTTGCCGCCAAAGCCGGTTTCATTGCGGAAAAACAGCAGCATGGCCGCAAACGTCATGGCCTGGGTAATGATGGAAAAGTAAACGCCCTTGATGCGCGAGCGAAAGGCAAAGTAGCCAAACACAAAGGCCACGAGGGCCGGTACCGCGACGATCAGGATCAG
Source organism: uncultured beta proteobacterium (assembly GCA_963793855.1). GTDB lineage: Bacteria > Pseudomonadota > Gammaproteobacteria > Burkholderiales > Burkholderiaceae_C > Polaromonas. The sequence continues at coordinate 1,488,492 of CAWCBL010000004.1, read as the reverse complement.
CGTGGCAACAAAGCTGTCGCTGAAGGTCCAGTGCCAGGGCAGCGTCTTCCAGTCCAGGAACACCATGAAGTCGGGCAGATTGCTTTTGTAGTTGCCGTCCGTGCCAATCTGGCGCATCAGGTACATGCCCATGGTGTAGCCGCCCAACGCAAAAAACACACCGTGGCCCAGCGACAGGATGCCGGTGTAGCCCCAGATCAGGTCCATGGCCAGCGCAGCGATGGCGTAGCACATGATCTTGCCCAGCAGCGCCACCGCATAGGTGCTCATGTGCAGCGCATGGCCTTCGGGCACCCAGAGATTGAGCACGGGCGCCACGGCGCAGACTGCAATGAGCGCCATCACGAAGGCGCTCCAGCCGGCGCGCGTCAGCAGCGGGCCCTTGCCGGGAAGCACGACGCGCCCGGCGGTAGCTGGCGCTGGCGGCCGGGCAGCGACCGGAGCCGATGCTTTGTGGATCGCCCCGGTGCCCTGCTCGGCCAGCAGGGGTTCGTTGAGGGTAGGGAAAGGTGTGCTCATGGTTATGCCTCCGCCGAGCGGCCCTTCATGGCAAAGATGCCCTGCGGCCGCTTCTGGATGAAGATGATGATGAACACCAGCACGGCAATCTTGGCCAGCACGGCGCCGGTCCAGCCTTCAAGGAATTTGTTCAGGATGCCCAGACCCATGGCCGCGTAGACCGTGCCGGCCAGCTGGCCCACGCCGCCCAGCACCACCACCATGAAAGCATCGACGATATAGCCCTGCCCCAGGTCCGGCCCCACATTGCCGACCTGGCTCAGCGCGCAGCCCGCCAGCCCGGCAATGCCCGAGCCCAGCGCAAAGGCGTAGGTATCCACCCGCGCCGTGTTCACGCCCATGCAGGAGGCAATGGGCCGGTTTTGCGTCACGCCGCGCACAAACAAGCCCAGCCGCGTCTTGCTGATCAGCCAGGCCATACCCAGCAGCACGGCAATCGCAAAACCGATGATCACCAGCCGGTTGTAGGGCAGCGACAGATTCCCGAGAACCTGCACGCCGCCGCTCATCCACACCGGATTTTCAACACCGACGTTTTGGGCGCCAAAAATCGAGCGAACCAGCTGCTGCAGCATCAGGCTGATGCCCCAGGTGGCCAGCAGCGTTTCCAGCGGGCGGCCGTACAAGAAGCGGATCACGCTGCGCTCGAGCACTGCGCCTGTCAAGGCCGAGGCCATGAAGGCCACCGGCACGGCAGCCAGCAGATACCAGTCAAACGCGCCGGGCAGGTATTTCTGGAACAGGCCCTGCACCACGTAGGTGGCGTAAGCGCCGATCATCATCAGCTCGCCATGCGCCATGTTGATGACGCCCATCAGGCCGTAGGTAATCGCCAGGCCCAGCGCCACCAGCAGCAGGATGCTGCCCAGGCTGATGCCGCTGAATATTGCGCCCAGCTTGTCGCCCCAGGCAAGGGAAGCCTGGACCTTGACCAGCGCCGCCTGCAGCGCCACCTTCACGTCGGCATCCGCCTCGGTGCCGAGGCGCTCTATCAGCACGGTCTTGGTCGCGGGGTTGTTGCTGGCAGCCAGTTGCGCCGCTGCTTGCAGACGCCTGGCCTTGTCGCTGCTGCCCAGCAGGATGGCGGCGCGCATCAGCTCCAGCTGGCTTTTCAGCTGCGGTACGGTTTCAGCCGCGTAGGCTTTCTCGATCAGCGGCAGGCGCGCCTCGTCGCTCTCCCCGGCCAGCGTCTTGATGGCCTCGCGGCGCAGCTTTTCGTCCCTGGACAAGAGCTTGAGCGCAGCCAGCGCATTGTCAATCTCGCTGCGCATCAGGTTGGGGTTGATCACGTCTTCGGCGTCTGGAGGCAAGGGCTGCTCGGCGCCGGTAAGCGGGTCAAAGGCCTTGCCCTCCTTCACCACGAACACCTTGTCGCCGCTGGCTTTGACGGCATCGTCAGACAGTGCCTGGATGAAGGCCGCCGTTTTTTCATCGGCGTTGACCGCTGCCTTGCTCAGCGCTTCCACGCGCGCCTCGGTTTCGCCAAAAATAATGCCTTTTACCTCGCCTGCGCTTAAGGCATGTGCATGAGCAGCTATAAAAAGCGTAGCAAATAAGAGTAGATGTCGAAACAGCATAAAAGAACCTGTAGGTTGGGCGGGCACGCCCCACGGCGTTACGCCCAGACTGCAACTTCCTTGAAGGGTGAGGCCCCCATCCCAGCCTTCCTCCGGAAGGAAAGCGCCGGGCTGGGAGCGGCCCCGGTTTACTTCGTGGCGACGCTGGCACCCTTGACCGGCTCGTCAGGCTTCTTGTCGTTGCCTTCGATGTACGGGCTCCATGGCTTGGCCTTCACCGGGCCAGGCGTTTTCCACACCACGTTGAACTGGCCGTCAGCCTTGATCTCGCCGATGAAGACCGACTTGTGCAGGTGATGGTTTTTCTCATCCATCTTCGAGACAATGCCCGATGGTGCGTTAAAGGTCTGGCCGGCCATGGCGGCAATCACCTTGTCGGTGTCGGTGGACTTGGCCTTCTCGACGGCCTGCTTCCACATGTTGATGCCGATGTAGGTAGCTTCCATCGGGTCGTTGGTCAAAGGCTTGTCAGCGCCGGGCAGTTTCTTGGCCTTGGCATAAGCAGACCACTTCTTGATGAACTCGGTATTGGCCGGGCTCTTGATTGACATGAAGTAGTTCCAGGCCGCCAGGTGGCCGACCAGCGGCTTGGTGTCCACGCCGCGCAGCTCTTCTTCACCGACGGAGAAGGCGACGACCGGCACGTCCTTGGCTTTCAGCCCGGCATTGCCCAGCTCCTTGTAGAAAGGCACGTTGGAGTCGCCATTGATGGTGGACACCACCGCCGTTTTGCCCCCTTGCGAGAATTTCTTCACGTCAGCCACGATGGTCTGGTAGTCCGAATGGCCGAACGGCGTGTATTTCTCGTCGATGTCCTTGTCGGCCACGCCCTTGCTCCTGAGGTAGGCGCGCAAAATCTTGTTGGTGGTGCGCGGGTACACATAGTCGGTGCCCAGCAGCACCCAGCGCTTGGCACCGCCGCCAGCCTTGCTCATCAGATAGTCAACCGCAGGAATGGCCTGCTGGTTGGGCGCAGCGCCGGTGTAGAACACGTTCTTGCTCAGCTCCTCGCCTTCGTACTGCACCGGGTAGAACAGCAGGCCGTTCATTTCCTCCACCACCGGCAGCACCGACTTGCGCGACACCGAAGTCCAGCAGCCAAAAATCACGGCGACCTTGTCCTGGCCGAGCAGCTGCTTGGTCTTTTCGGCGAACAGCGGCCAGTTGGAAGCCGGATCGACGACGACGGGCTCCAGCTTCTTGCCGAGCACGCCGCCCTTGGCATTGATCTCGTCGATCGCCATCAGCACCGTGTCTTTCAGCACGGTCTCGGAAATCGCCATGGTGCCCGACAGGCTGTGCAGGATGCCCACCTTGATGGTGTCATCCGCCGCGTACGCTGGCAGCGCGGACAGGGTGGTCAGAGCGACGGCAGCGGTAAGCGCCTTGAGGGTAAAACGACGTTGCATAGTGCTTCTCCTGTGGGTGAAAGTTTCCATCTCGCTGCATGGGGCCGGTGAATACAGGCCTTTTGCGTCACGATGGGTTCACTTTAGGGAAGCACGGGGGAATGGGGAATACGCCGAGTGGCGTATGCGGGGGTCCCTGCAGCATGCAAGGTGGTGGTGTTGTCAGCGTCGGGAGGATGGCAAGACGATGTCCGCGTTCAACAGCGCCGCCTGCCTGAAGTCACGGGGCGACAGCCCGGTATGCTCGCGGAACACGCGGCTGAAGTGCGTGCCGTTATTGAAGCCCCAGGAAAAGGCAACGTCAGTGATGGTGCGCTGCAGGTGCGCCGGATTTTTCAGGTCACGCATGCAGGCCTGCAGGCGCCGGTGCAGGATGTAATGGCCCAGCGTGTCTTCCTCATCGGCAAAGGCATTGTGCAGGTGCCGCTTGCTGCAATTGAGCACCTGGGCAATACGGTTTATAGACAGGTCCGGGTCGCGCAGGTGCTGGCCAATGAAGTCGCGGATCCGGTCCTTCAAGGCCTCCTGCTGCGTCGTGGCCGTTGCACGGCCTGCGAGTTCCTGCAGCGACAAACGCACCAGATCAATCACCAGATCGCCGGCACCCCGGGCCGCCTCGGGCGTCATGAGAGGCAGCTCCTGAAAGATATTGCGCATTGTTTCCAGCGCCACGCGCGAAATGCCGCTGCTGCCGCCCACATGCCGGCCCATCAGCGCATCGAGCCGCAGGCCACGTTCGGTCAGTTGCTCCTTGGGCAGCATCACGATCAGGTGCTGCGAACGCTCAGGGTTGGCCACCTCGTAGCTGCCGGTCGTGTCATAAATCGCCCAGCCGCCGGGCCGCACCCAGGTTTGCCGGCCCTGCTGTTCCAAGGCCGCGTTGCCTTGCCAAGGGGCCACGATTTTCAGGTAGCTCGTGTCGCTGGTCCTCGCCAGGCGGGGGCTGCGCATGACGCGGTGCCGGTTGGCCTCCAGCCGGGTCATCACCACGTCGCCCGCATGCGAGCTTGCAATGTGCCCATCAAAAACGTTATCGCCATACAGGTCCGAGTCCAGTCCGCCAAAAAGCTCCGACATCCAGCCGTGCCAAGCTAGCGCACGCTCGGTACTGGCAAGGTCATCCGTGCTAAGGATCTGGCTACTGGACATGGGTGTAATTATCGGTGGCCCGCGCGTCTGCGTTGTAATACTGGGTAACACCCTCGTTTTCCTAGGGTAAACCCTAGACCCAGTGCGCTTTCAGTCATTCAAGTATTGCCTTACTGGAAAAGGCAGCAGCCGATGCCGTTCCTAGAATTGATCGGTGTACCTACTTTATCGAGGATGACAATATGAGCGATATCCAGATGCTGATTGGTGGCGAACACCGTGCGGCCTCCAACGGCGCCACCTTTGAGCGCCGCAACCCGCTGGACCAGACTGTGGCCACGCGCGCGCCGGCGGCCACGGCAGCCGACGCGGTGGCTGCGGTTGAAGCGGCGGCCAAGGCCTTCCCGGCCTGGGCGGCCATGGGCCCCAGCGAGCGCCGTGTCTTGCTGATGAAGGCCTCGCAGGCGCTTGAGGCCAAGGGCGAAGCCTTTGCTGCAGCAATGGCGGCCGAAACCGGAGCCTCAGGCATCTGGGCCGGCTTCAACGTGCATTTGTCTGCCGGCATGCTGCTTGAAGCGGCTTCGCTGACGACGCAAATCAATGGCGAAGTGATTCCGTCCGACATCCCTGGAAGCCTGGCCATGGCGGTGCGCCAGCCAGCCGGCGTAGTGCTGGGTATTGCCCCCTGGAATGCGCCCGTGATTCTGGCGGTGCGCGCGATTGCCACGCCACTGGCCTGCGGCAACACCGTGGTGCTCAAGGGCTCGGAGCTGTGCCCGGCCACGCATGGCCTGATCATTGAGGCGCTGCAGGAAGCCGGCCTGCCGCCCGGCGTGGTCAACTTCATCACCAACGCCCCGGCCGACGCCGGCGTCGTGGTCGAAGCCATGGTGGCGCACCCGGCGGTGCGCCGCGTGAACTTTACCGGTTCCACCCGCGTGGGCAAGATCATTGCGCAGACCTGCGCCAAATACCTCAAGCCGGTGGTACTGGAACTGGGCGGCAAGGCGCCCATGGTGATTCTGGACGACGCCGATATCGATGCGGCCGTGGCCGCTGCCGCCTTCGGCGCTTTTGCCAACTCGGGCCAAATCTGCATGTCCACCGAGCGCATCGTGGTCGATGAAACGGTGGCCGATGAGTTCGTGGCCAAGTTTTCGGCAAGGGCGCAAAACCTGCCGCTGGGCGATCCGCGCAAAGGCCCGGTCGTGCTGGGCTCGGTGGTGGACATGAGCACCGTGACGCGCTGCAACGCGCTGATCGACGATGCACTGGCCAAGGGAGCCCAGCTGGTGTGCGGCGGCAAGGCGGAGAACACGTTGATGCCAGCCACGCTGCTGGACCATGTGACGCCCGACATGCGGATCTTTCGAGAAGAGTCGTTCGCGCCCGTCAAGGCCATCGTGCGTGTCAAGGGCGTGGAAGCGGCGATCGCCACCGCCAACGACAACGAGTTTGGCCTGGCATCGGCTGTGTTTGGCCGCGACATCGCTCGCGCCTGGCAGGTCGCATCCCGCATCGAGGCCGGCATCTGTCACATCAACGGCCCCACGGTGCATGACGAAGCGCAAATGCCGTTTGGCGGCGTGAAGAACTCCGGTTATGGCCACTTTGGCGGCAAGGCCGGCATAGACGCCTTCACGGAGTTGCGCTGGATCACAGTCCAGACCACACCACGCCACTACCCGTTCTGAGCGGCAGCGAGCCCCCATACACACAAGGAGACAAAGCTTTGAAGAACATCATCAGAAAATCCGCCGGTCTGGCGGCCATGCTGGTCTTGCTGGCCGGCCAATCGTCTGGCGCCCTGGCGCAGCAAGCCCCTCAAATCGGCAAAGGCCAGCAGTTTTACCAGAAGGTCTGCGCCAAATGCCATGAAGCGGGCATTGGCCCGGTGATCACCGGCCGGGGCTTCCCCGAGGCGGTCTATGTGACCATCGCACGCAGTGGTTTCAACGGCATGCCGGCCTTCCGCCTGTCCGACATTGACGATGCAACGCTGCAGGACCTCGCGCAATATCTTTCGGCCACCAAGCCCAAGCAGTAACAGAGGAAATACACATGAGTACCGATCGACGCTCTGTTTTAAAAGGTCTGGCCGCAGCAGGCCTGGTGATGGTGGGCATGCCCTGGGCGCAAGCCACTCCCAAGCCGGATACCCAGGGCAATGTCCCGGGCAGTGCCGCCTTGCCCAGCGTGACCTCGCTGGTCAGCGGCTCAGCGCTGGACGCGGCCTTCATGGCCGGTGTGCGGCAGGCCGTGAATGCGCCGGCCGGGCAAACCCTGTCGGCCCAATCCCTGCAGGGTCTGGACGCCGCGACCTTTGCCAGCCTGAACCGCCTGCTGAACGATGACAACTCCACCCTGCTGGTCGGCCTGATCGATGACGCCTCAGCGGCCATCGTGCTGGAACTGGTGCGCTCGGCCGGTGGCCGCGTGCTGTCGATGGAGCACCATCGCCTGGGCCAGGACAGCGCTAGCGCGCAATGGGCTCAGGCCCTTGGCCAGTCGCTGGTCGCCGCCGGCCCCGCCGCGCCGAACGCACCCGCCAGTGCGCAAGGCAGCGCCTACGTTTCTCTGTGCTGCGTGATCTGAACCGGAACAACCCATGACAAAAAGTAAATACCTGGCCCTGCCCAAGGGCGTGAGCGAGAACCGCTTTGATGCGGCCATCAAGAAATTCACGGCAGCCCTGGGCGCCGAGCATGTGCTCACCTCGGCCGAACACCTGACCCCGTACACCAAGGTGATGATGGCCGTGGACGCTGCCAAACACACGCCGTCTGCCGTGGTCATGGCCACCAGCGTTGAACAGGTGCAAGAGGTCGTCAAGATCTGCAACGAATACAAGATTCCGGTCTGGACCATTTCCACCGGCCGCAACTTCGGCTACGGCTCGGCCGCGCCGGTTGAGCGCGGCCAGATCGTGCTTGATCTCAAGAAGATGAACAAGATCCTGCACATCGACCCCGAGCTGTGCACCGCGCTGGTCGAGCCCGGCGTGACTTACCAGATGCTCTACGACTACATCGAGGAGAACAAGCTGCCGCTGATGCTGTCGTTCTCGGCGCCGTCGGCCATTGCCGGCCCGCTCGGCAACACCATGGATCGCGGCGTCGGCTACACCCCGTATGGCGAGCATTTCATGATGCAGTGCGGCATGGAAGTCGTGATGGCCAACGGTGACGTGCTGCGCACCGGCATGGGCGGCGTCAAGGGCGACAAGGCCTGGCAGGTGTTCAAGTGGGGTTACGGCCCGACGCTGGACGGCATGTTCACCCAATCCAACTACGGCATCTGCACCAAGATGGGTTTCTGGCTCATGCCCAAGCCGCCGGTGTTCAAGCCTTTCGAGATCAAGTACGAGAACGAAGCCGACATCAGCGAGATTGTCGAGGTGCTGCGCCCGCTGCGTATCGCCCAGATCATCCCGAACTCGGTGGTGATTGCGGGGGTGCTGTGGGAAGCATCCACCTGCAACACGCGTCGCTCCGATTACCTCAAGGAGCCGGGCATCACCCCTGATTCGGTGCTCAAGCAGATCCAGAAAGACAAGAATCTGGGGGCATGGAACGTCTATGCCGCGCTGTATGGCACCCAGGAGCAGGTGGATGTCAACTGGAAGATCGTCACCGATGTGATCAGGAAGTCGGGCAAAGGCAGGGTCGTCACTCAGGAAGAGGCCGGGGATACCCAGCCCTTCAAGTACCGGGCGCAGCTGATGTCCGGCGTGCCCAACCTGCAAGAATTCGGCCTGTACAACTGGCGCGGCGGCGGTGGCTCGATGTGGTTTGCCCCCGTCAGCCAGGCGCGCGGCAGCGAGTGCGAAAAGCAGATGAAGCTGGCCAAGGCAATTTTGAACAAACACGGCCTGGACTACGTGGGCGAGTTCATCGTCGGCTGGCGCGACATGCATCATGTGATCGACGTGCTGTATGACCGCAGCAACCCGGAAGAAATGCAGCGCGCGAACACCTGTTTTGCCGAACTGCTGGACGAGTTCGAAAAAGAAGGCTACGCCGTATACCGCGTCAACACCGCTTTCCAGGAACGCGTCGCCAACAGCTACGGCCCGGTCAAGCGCAGCATTGAACAAAAAATCAAACGCGCGCTGGACCCGAACGGCATACTGGCGCCGGGCAAGTCCGGCATCCGGATTTAAGGCAAGGCATTCGCAGCACCCGGATCTTGCAGTCCAGCCGCGACGCGCAGGTAAGCCGTCGCCCGCTGGCAGTATTCAGGGTCGGAAGACAACCACCGGCCGGAAAGCCGCGGCTCGACCAACTCCGGCGCCAGCCGGCTCCAGACCTGGAACTCGGATTTTGCCCGGGCGATCTCGGCCAGACCGACCAGGTTCACCACAAGGCACAGGCGAGGCGGCGAAAAAGCCGGCGCCTCGCCGATGCAGCGCTGCGTTGTGTCGGCCCCCTTGGCATAGTCGCCAGCGGAAAAGTAGACCCATCCCAGCGCATTGAGGAAGGAAGGGCGCACCGGGTCCCGCGGACTCATGCGAAGCGCTGCGGTGGCGTATTCGATGCCCTTTTGCTTGTTGCCGCATAGCGCCTCAACCATGCCAAGGTAGGCCAGCGCCAGTGCGTCATTGGGGTTGAGATCGTGCGCACGTTGCATGTCCGCCAGGCCTTCCTCCGGCTTACCAGACAGCAAGGGAAGCATTCCCCTCCACAGATACGCGATGTGATCTTCCGGGTCAATGGCGATCGCGCGCGTGGCCGCGCTCATGCCCTCGCTGAGGGCCTGCGCGACCGATGCGGTGCTATTTGAATAGATGTGCTGCCACTGTGCGAATGCAATCGTGCGCAGGGCGGCGCCACAGCGCGGGTCGATGGCGAGGGCCTCGCGCGCGAACTTGAGCGCCTGTTTACCGGCGGCTGTGTCAGCTTCACTGAGGGCTACCCATGCGGCAGCCCAGCCACGCATCGCCAGCTGGTAGGCACTCAGATTGCCGGTTCGTACATCGCGCACCCTTCGGGTCTCGGCGCTTTCGACATGAGGCGCAAGCGCGGCGACGATGGCCCGTGTCACTTCTTCCTGCACCGCGAACACATCCTCCAGCACGCGGTCGTATTTTTCGACCCAGATGTGGTTTCCGGTCAGCGCATCGATCAATTGCACGGTGACGCGTATACGGTTGGTGAGGCGGCGAATGCTGCCTTCCAGCACGTAGCGCACGCCGAGTTCCCGGGCGACAGTGCACACATCGACTGATCGTTGCTTGTAGGTAAAAGCGCTGTTGCGCGCAATGACAAACAAGGAACGAAAGCGGGACAGCTCGGTGATGATGTCTTCGGTGATGCCGTCGCAAAAATACGCCTGATCCGGGTCATTGCTCAGGTTGGAAAAGGGCAGCACGGCAATCGAGGGCTTGTCAGGCAGCGACAGGTCGTCAAGTACAGGCGCCAGTGCGGGGGTCGTGATCTCCAGCACCTCAACCGCAAACCGATAACCGCGCCCCCGCAGGGTCACCAGCGTCTGGGCGCCCAGGAGATTGCGCAGCGTGGAAATCTGCACGCTCAGGTTGTTCTCTTCCACCACCAGACCCGGCCAGACCAATTTCATCAAATCGTCCTTGCTGACGATGCCGTCGCGGTGCTCGATCAGGCAGAGCAGCAAGCTGAAGGCCCGGTCACCCAGCACAAGCGGTTCGCCGGCAGCCAGCAGCTGACGCGTGACGGGCAGGACTTCAAAGCGACCAAATTGATACCGATGTGACAAGAACCGCCCCTTCGCCGGGAATTTGGCGGCTCGCCAGGGCAAGCCTGTCCGTTTTTAAGAATGTTTAGAAATTCTTCAGCAAACCATCAAGACATTCACACACCGCCAGAGGCACAGTGACTGCACTCGCAGTGCCGCAACAAAGTCCACCGCCCACTTCAGTGGGAAATTCCAGATGCCTGCTTTCAACTGGACCGCATCCATCGCGAAAGGTGGCTTGAGCCTTGCTGTGAGCGTTGTCAACGCGGGTCCAGTCTGAAAGGACACTCATCATGAAATCAAGATTTTTACCTTCTGTTGTCGTCGCTGTTGCGGCATTGACATCCATGGGCGCTTCTGCCCAATTGCTCAGCCAATGGTTGTTTGACCAGATGAGCGCATCGTCTCCCCAAACCCCCGAGAAAGTCAAAGTCAAAGTTTCGCAACCTGAGCAAGAAGCGAAAGCGCAGCCAAAACCGGACAGCGCGGCTGCTGAAAAGGCGGACTCGACGGGCCGCGTCAATGCTGAAATCGTGCAGACCAAACAGCCATAATCCAGAACTTTTTGACACGGTACGCGCGCGGCGGACATCACTCAACGCCCGGCATCCAGACTGTTTTCTGATACCGCGACTTCGGTGGGCGGCAGCCACAACTCGATCACGCCCGGCCGCGCCGGGAGCGAGCGGGGCAGATCGCGCAGCCAGACTGGCTCCGCAGCGCCCGGCAATACCCATGGCGCACTGATGAAGCGTGAGATGGCCTGGGCACAATCGCGGCTGGCGGGGTCGTGCAGCACAAAGGTCGGTTTGGGCCAGGGGATGGGCTTGCGCTGCTGGCGCAGGTCGGCGCTGCGAATGACGTTTTCGACCGGCGCCACCACCACGGGCCCATAGGCCTCGGTCTGCAGTGCCTGCCGCAAGCTTGCGGCGGGCAGCCGCGATGCTTCGTCGTAGATCTGGATATACAGCGTGGTGCGCCCTGATGCGCGCCGGCACGGCTGCAGCGAGGCCAGCGCAGGCGTGACAGCGCCGGACGGGGCAAGGGCAGCAGGCGCGGCTGGCAGCACCGGGGCCGCTGCCACCACGGCAGGCGATGATGCTGGCGCGGCTGGCGTCGCGGGTCCCGCCGGTGCAGCGGTAGAAGCCCCGTCAGCCGACCCGCTAGCGGTCCCGGAATCCGCAACCACCGTTGGGCGCGGCATGAACAAGGTGCCAAACACCGGGAACCGGCCGGCCACGGCCTGCAGCACCTTGTGGCCATCGCGCTGCTGCTCCTGCCTGGATGCGCCCGGGTGCCAGTAATTCATCGCGGTACTGACAATGCGCGGTTGAACCTCGGTACACAGGTCTTTCTGGATGCGCTCCGAGGCCGCCTGGCACTCGGGGCGGGGCTCCACGGCCTGACTGCAGGCTTCGCCGATGCGTTCGCTCAGACGGTCCAGGCCCGCCTGTTCAAACGGCCGCAGCGCCGGGCTGCCGCGCAGCCTCAGCAGTTCGGTGGTCTGCGCGACCACATGCTCCGGAATCTGCGGGCAGGAGCCCTTGAGGGACTGCAGCCCATTGGACACGTCGGTGAATAGCTGGCGTGCCTCGGCCTGCTCATCGGCGCGGTTGCGCTGCAGCTGGTCCTGCACCTGCCACAGCGACAGCAGCAAGGTGCCCGAGGCGCCCACGCCCAGCGTCGTTCCGATGGCTGCGGCGCGCGCACTGCGCCGCCACAGCGGATCGGCCTGCGACGCGTCCACGGAGACGCCTTTGACTGACCCCAGCCTCGCCGCCACGCGGATGCCGTGGCGCGCCGGGCTGCGCCAGCCCGGCAACTGGGCCAGCCAGCTCTCATGCAGGGCACGGCCAAAGTCTTCGCCCAGCCGGTGGTAGCTCTCCCACTGCGCCTCGTCGAAGGACTGGTCACCGGTGGATTCGTGGGGGAAGCTCTCATGCTTTTGCGCGTAGGCAAGCAGGTCCACATCAAGCGCGTCGTGCAGGTTGGGCTTGATCACCAGCAAGGTGGCTTCGGGTCGAAACGGCTTGCCCGCGCGGCCATCGGCGCCAGCCGGACCTAGCCGCTCGCGGTAGCGGATGCGCGCCAGCAGAACGCCGCGGCACGAATGGTTGTTGGCCATGTCTTCGGGCGACAGCACGGTGAGTTCGGTACTAGCCAAGGTGAACAGGCTGGCCGCTTCGCCACGGCTGTAAAAATCGATCTCGGCACCGAAGTCAATGCGCGCCTTGCGCACCAGGTTCTCGATGTCGCCAAACTCGTAGTGCGCATCGCAACTGGCGTCCGCCAGGATGATGAAGCCCAGCTCGCGCTTGAGCAGCGGATAAACCCCGCTGTTCTCAAAATGCCCCCCGTCCGACAGATACCACCAGGGTCGCGCTTCACCGTGGAACGTGGCCGAGGCCTCGCTGCCCAGCATCATGGGTTTGGGCATGGCGCTCCAGGCCAGCCAGCTCAGCTTCAAGGGCCACTTCGCCCGCTCACGCGGCGCCCGCATCCAGTAGCCGAGCCGCACGCCCAGAAAGTACACCAGCAGTGCCAGCCCGCGCGAGGTGTAGGCACCTGCACCCGGCGACGCCGCAGCGCCCGACACCGCAATCCAGCGCCCCAGCGTGCCGGCATCCTGTCCGGGCTTGAGGGCTACGAACTCGCGCGGACCGATCTTCGAAGCCGCGCCATGTGGCCGTAATGGCGGTGCCCTTGCGGTCGGCGTTGTAGAGGCCGCTTTTATCGTCACGCGTCTGGTTCAGGCAGGTATTGATGAGATGAATGGGACCCCCTTCAAGTTCGGGCCGGTAGCTGTGCAGGCGGGTGTCATCGCCTTCCAGCACGCGGGTTACGTCGGCGCGACGGCCTGCGTCATCATCATCCAGGCTGCGCTTGGGGTTGCCGACGGCCAGGTAGGCCCGCGTCAGGCGCGCCCGATAAAAACTGTGCAGCGATGAGGTGTTGGCCATTTGCGAATTGCCCGCGGTCAGCAGCATCCAGGCCAGCCACAGAGCGCCTAGCAGGCTGGCCCGCATCCAGGGCGGCACACTGCGCAGGGCGCTGAAGGTCTCGGGCGCGAAAATAAACCACTGCAGCACCACCAGCCAAGCGGTGACCAGCACCAGCAGGCCGATCAGGCTGCAGAAGTTGAGCAGGCGCGGCAGCCAGTCGCGCGCATGACTCTCCGATTTCGCCGCAATTTGTTGCAGCGGCTGCATCAGCGCACGCAGCACGACCACGACAACGCCCCCCACGCCCAGCCCGCCCCACAGCCACTGGTTGCCGGTCTGGAACTCTTCCAGCACCCACCAGCTCAGCCGGTCCAGCGCGCCGAGTCCGGCCAATGCCAAAGCGCCCCGTAAAACCCAGCGCAGGGCCCGGGTCAGCCAGTTGCGCAGGCGCGCCACCTTAAGCGCATGGGGTGCCGGGCTGACGGCCATCCAGCCCATCACAGTCAGCTGCCCGAACACCAGCGAGACCAGCGCCAGCACACCGGCGCCCGGCAGGTTAAGGCTGTGTCGAACCGGGTCGAGCGCACCCCCCGCCTGCAGCGCGCGCAGCAACAGGTATGCGCCGCTCGCGGCGGCCAGCAGGAACAGTGCATCACGCCAGCCCGGCACCAGGCCGGTCGCAGCCGGGTCACGGGCATCGCGGGCCGCCCAGTAGCCGGCAATCAGTCCAGGCGCAAGGGCCACCCAAAACGCCAGCGACAGCGCCCACCAGGGCGTTTGCCAGCGCTCCCAGCCCTGCGGGTCAAGCACCTGAACGCTGTGCTGCCACAGATGGGGCGCCACCACCACCAGGCCCAGCAGGATGCTGGCGAACATGAATTCGGTGTGAATGGCCAGCCAGGAGCGCAGGTAGGTCACTACCGCGATGCCGATGTCGCGCGAGCCGGCGGGCGTCAGGTAGCGACCGTTGCGGCGCAGCCACTCCAGCACAGGCGAACCGGCGCGGGCCATCAAGGCCTGGGCGCGCTGCAGTCCGTAGGTCGCAACCAGCCGGCCGTACATGCCGCCGGTGTAGCCGCCGCCGGAAACGGTGGACAGGTAGTCAAGCCGGCCCAGCAGCCCGTCGGTCACCAGCGTTTTTTGGGCCGCATCAGCGCCATCGCCCTGATGGCTCTGCGCCATCCCGCGCATCAGCCCCAGCGCAAAGGTGGCACTGCGCACGCCGCCGCCCGACAGGGCCAGACCGACACGCGGCAGCGTTGCCTCGATCGGGTTTGCGCTGGCGGGCCCGCCCAGCACCAGCAGGCGGCGCGCCGCAATCGCCGCGTCTTCTGCGGCACACAGCGCGGGCCAGCCATTGACGGGCTCGGGTTCAACCCGTTTAGGCGGGGCGGAATCGGCGTTGCTGCTGCGGTCCGTGTCATGAGGAATCTCCTCAAGGCAAGTGAATCCGGGTGCGCCCTGCGCGGACTCAGAGGTGCTAGCTTTCAGCGTCATCGGGAGCCGTCATGTAGCAGGTCAAACCATTCACATCACAACCCACCGGGTAAACCGGCCAGCGCATCGACCGAGTCTTGCCCGTTGATCTTCGCATGGTGGCAGCGACGGATCTTGCGCTGAATGCCAGAGTCCGCAGGTTCCCGGCGGTGAGGTATTTGAGATTCCCGCCGCCATCAGGCCCGGCAACAAAACCGTGCAGGTCGCTACTGTCCGGCATGGCATCTTTCCGAAGCCCAGGAGAATCCAGGGACCTCCAGGCCATACAGCGACTGCTACCGGTCACAGCGCTCGAAGCACGCCACAGGGGTATTGTTGTTGACACGGAGGTAACCCAAAAGGAACCTTGGCCCTTGAAACAATGGTAACAAGGCTCGCATCGATTCGGCGTCATCAACATCGCCATCCGTTTGTTGCACCTGCCAGCGTTCAACCCGGCCATCGGGGCGTGCTCCACAGTCGCCAGCCCCAGCCGGTACGCTCCGGAGTTAAAGCTTCTTTTATAGGCCGACTCGTCGGTCTTGTCTTCGAGTTTACGGTTGGTAAAAATGAGCATGTCATCGCTCCCTGTGACCGGTCTGGGCAGTGCACCAATGCACTTACAGCCGCATCTTGACCAAATAGTCTGCCGGCGGCTATCCCCCAAATAAGTGATACACCTCACCCGTCTGCCGCAGTAATAAACGACTAGGATTGCAATTTTTCCAACACGTGGAGGATTCACCATGCCACAAGCCCACGGCTACGCCGCCCTCTCCCCCAGCAGTCCGCTCGCGCCCTTCTCGTTCGAACGCCGCTCGCCCGGCCGGCTGGATGTCGCGATGGACATCCTCCACTGCGGCGTCTGCCATTCCGACCTGCACACGGCGCGCAATGAGTGGCAAAACACGGTGTACCCGTCGGTGCCCGGCCATGAAATCGTGGGCCGGGTGACGGCGGTGGGCGATCTGGTGAGCAAGTTCAGGGTCGGCGACATCGTTGGCGTGGGCTGCATGGTGGACAGCTGCCAGAATTGCACGCCGTGCGCGGACGGCCTTGAGCAGTACTGCGAGAAGGGCTTTACTGGCACCTACAACGGCCCCGAGCAGGGCACCGGCGCCAACACCTACGGCGGCTATTCAAACAGCATGGTGGTGCGCGAATCCTTCGTGCTGAGCATCTCGCACGATGCGTCCGATCTGGCTGCTGTGGCGCCGCTGCTGTGCGCGGGCATCACCACCTATTCACCGCTGCGCCAGTGGAAAGTCGGCCCCGGACACAAGGTCGGCATTGTGGGCCTGGGCGGACTGGGCCACATGGGCGTGAAGATCGCCGCGGCCATGGGTGCGCATGTGGTGCTGTTCACCACCTCGGCCAACAAGCGCGAGGACGCACTGCGCCTGGGCGCCAAAGAGGTCGTCATTTCGAAGAACGCCGACGAAATGGCCGCGCATGCCGGCAGCTTTGATTTCATCCTGAACACCGTGGCCGCACCACACGACCTGAACGCCTTTCTAGTGCTGCTCAAGCTGGATGGCACCATGACGCTGGTGGGCGCACCGGCCAGCCCGCACCCCTCGCCCGGCGTGTTCAACCTGATCATGAAACGCCGCCGCCTGGCGGGCTCCCTGATTGGCGGCATCCGCGAAACGCAGGAGATGCTGGATTTTTGCGCCCGGCATGGCATTGTTTCCGACATCGAATCCATCCGCATGGACGAGATCGAAGACGCCTATGAACGCATGCTCAGGAGTGATGTGAAATACCGCTTCGTGGTAGATATGGCGACACTGAAGGCGGCGGCATAGACTGCGAACTGTCCAATGGCACTCCAGACCGGAGTGCCCACCGTGTGGGTCAGGCCGAGACGAGCGGAGCGCGAGTAGCACCAACAGGCAAGGACCAACAACAAGTCGGTACCGCCATAAAAATGATAGCTACATGCACCCGCATCCATTACGCCAGAGGTCAATTTGATCAGAAAACACCGAAAATCAGGCCGTCGAACTCTACGATCCCGCAACCCATCGTCACGCGGGTTTCAATGCCGGCTCCCCCGAAGCGCCGCTCCGCGCAGACTCACTCGACGGAGTCCATTGCATAGCGAACCCGACCCGAACTATTTAAAGCGCCCTGGCCTAAAACCTGCACCGCATCCCTGTATGCGCTTGCCAAGGATGAACAGGTCACGTCAGCGCTTCTCAGGCCTACCGGAAGCCTCTTCGTCTTCGCCTTCATCACCCTCATCGACATCCAGGTTTTCACTGTCATCGGCAATGTCATCAACCTCACTCAATTCCTCCAGCTCGCTGCTTGCCGTGTCGTCAGCGT
The DNA here is from genome assembly GCA_963793855.1 of uncultured beta proteobacterium. Lineage (GTDB taxonomy): Bacteria > Pseudomonadota > Gammaproteobacteria > Burkholderiales > Burkholderiaceae_C > Polaromonas. The sequence continues at coordinate 1,471,437 of CAWCBL010000004.1, read as the reverse complement.
CTTCCTGGGCGCCGACCCCTTGTTCAATGTGGTCGGGCAGGATATCGGCATCCGGCTGGCTACCGCCGCCTATGCCGACCTCAGCGCGCTCGCCGGTGCCTGCTGAGTCGCTGTCGCTGGACAATTCGTCTTCCCCGTAGGCCCCGATGGCGTCACTGCCGCTGTCGGAGTTGTCGCTGGGGCCCAAGGCATGAATATCTTTTCCGCTGATTTCTTCAGGCAGTTGTGAACCGCCAAGAATGCTGCTGGTGGCCATATTATTTCCTCGTGCTTTTAAAATGCTTGCTTGCAGCTCCATTTTGAAAAGACACGCTGCAGCGCGCTGTGGGACAGACCAGAGCTTTGCTGTAAGCCGCGACCTCATGAGGCGGCCTGCCGTGGACCGGCTGGTAGCCGTTTTCGGCAAAGTTAGGTGTCTGGCGACCCCCGGCGGTGTAAAGCCGAAAAACACCCTGCAAGCGTTCTGGTGTCAGCGCTTGAAGTGGCGTCCAATGGCACTGATGTTTGACTCTCCCTTTAAAGAACCAATGAATTTTTCCACGGTAAAGCAACTTTCTTCCACCGCCAATGCGCCTACTGTTTACACATGGGCCATGATACTCACCGTGAGCGCCGCAGCAGCTCTTTTTGCCCTGAGCGCCCAGGCCCAAAATGCGGCAGCCAGTGCGCCGGCTCCGTCACAAGCGGCTTCGCAGCCTGCCACCGCCGCCGCCTCTGCCGCCGAAACACCACCTCCTGCGCCCCGGTACTCGGCCCCTGAGCTGGAGCGTGCATTCAACTTCATGGATGGGAACCACGATGGCAAGCTCAGCCGTGAAGAAGCCTCTGGCTTTCGTGGTGTGGCCAAGCATTTTGATCAGGCCGACACCAACAAGGACAATTTTCTGTCCCCCGAGGAATTTGACAAGGCCATGAATTACGTCAAACCCAAATGATGATTTGCGCACCCGGGAAAACAGCCTTTTTGAAACAAAAAGCGAGCGCCGATTGAGTTATGTCGTTGCCGTCAGGGCCTTGTGTGAGTTCACCGCCAAACACGGCGACCTGGACCTGCGTTTTACACCCTCGCCTTCCGCCCAGGAAGGCATGGCCGGCCATGCGCTGGTGGCATCGCGTCGGGCCGAAGGCTATCAGGCCGAGCTTGGCCTGACAGGCGACTACAAGGAACTGCGGGTTCGCGGCCGGGCCGATGGCTACGACCCGGCTAAAAACCAGCTTGAAGAAGTCAAGACCTTCAGGGGCGACCTGGCCGCCCTGCCCGGGAACCACCGGGAACTGCACTGGGCGCAAGTCAAGATTTACGGCTGGCTGCTGTGCCAGAAACTGGGTCTGGCCGAGGTGCGCCTGGCGCTGGTCTATTTTGATATTGGCAGCCAGCAGGAAACGCTGCTGAGCGAGCTGTTTACGGCCGATACGCTCAAGCAGTATTTTGAAGCGCAGTGCGAAAACTTTTTATGCTGGGCCAGGCAGGAACTGGCGCACCGCATCGCGCGAGATGACGCGCTGCAGGAATTGAATTTCCCGCACGCCTCTTTCCGGCCGGGCCAGCGCGACCTGGCTGAAGCGGTTTACAGATCCGCCAGCAGCAGCCGCTGCCTGATGGCCCAGGCCCCCACCGGTATCGGAAAAACGATTGGCACGGTCTTTCCACTGCTCAAGGCCGCGCCCCGCCAGGAACTCGACAAGCTGTTTTTTCTGGCAGCCAAAACCTCGGGTCGCAGGCTGGCGCTGGATGCGCTGACATTGCTCAAAAACAGTGCGCCAGCGCTTCCCCTGCGCGTCATCGAACTGGTGGCGCGTGACAAGGCCTGCGAGCATACCGGCAAGGCTTGCCACGGCGACTCTTGCCCGCTGGCCCAGGGTTTTTATGACCGCCTGCCGGCGGCGCGCAGCGCGGCACTTTCTGCCTCACGGGCGCCGAGCCTGCTCGACAAGGAGGCGCTGCGCAGCATAGCGCTGGCGCATGACGTCTGCCCCTACTACCTCAGCCAGGAATTGGTGCGCTGGAGCGATGTGGTGGTCGGCGATTACAACTACTACTTTGACGTAAGCGCCATGTTGCATGGGCTGACGGTTGGCAACCAGTGGCGCGTCAGCGTGCTGGTCGATGAGGCGCACAACCTGGTGGAACGGGCGCGCAAGATGTATTCGGCCGGGCTGGATCAGGCGGACCTGGCCCTGGTGCGGCAGTCTGCAACCCCAGCACTCAGGAAGCCGCTCGACGGCTTGCACCGTGCCTGGCGCGATTTGAACAGGATCCGGGTCACGAGCCAGATGAGGCTTACCAGGTGCGGACCAGCATTGCCGATAAATTCCTGCTGGCGCTGCAGCGGGCCACCAGCGCCATCACAGAGGACATGGAGGCGCATCCGACCCGCGTGGATGCGGGTCTTCAGCGCTTTTATTTTGACGCGCTGCACTTCTCCCGCATGGCCGAGAGCTTTGGCGAGCATTCGCTGTTTGACATCACGCTTGATGCCGCAAAGAGCGCGCAGCCACGCGCCAGAACCAGCCCGCCTTTGTCGCAGCTGTGCATCCGCAATGTGGTGCCAGCCCCTTTTCTGGCGCCGCGGTTTGCCGCCGCCCGCTCGGTCGCCCTGTTTTCTGCCACGCTGAGCCCGCAAAATTATTACGCGGACACACTGGGTCTGCCGGGCAACACGGCATGGGTTGATGTGCAGTCGCCATTCGAGGCTGAGCAGTTGTCGGTGCAGGTGGTGAGTGACATCTCCACCCGCTACCAGCACCGCGACAGTTCGCTCGCGCCCATCGTGGAATTGATGGCCCGGCAATACGCCGAAAAACCGGGCAATTACCTGGTGTTTTTAAGCAGCTACGACTATCTGGAAAAGCTGGCCGCGCACTTCAAGGCCCGTTACCCAAATATCCTGATGTGGGAGCAGACACGCCGCATGGACGAGGCCGCGCGCGATGAATTTCTGGCGCGCTTCACGACTCAATCGCAGGGCATAGGCTTTGCCGTTCTGGGCGGCTCGTTTGCCGAGGGAATCGACCTGCCGGGTGAGCGGCTGATCGGTGCCTTTATCGCCACCCTGGGCATTGCGCAGGTCAACCCGGTGAATGAGCAGATCAGGCAACGCATGGGTGCCAATTTTGGCGGGCACCTGGCCTATGACTACACCTATCTCTACCCGGGCCTGCAGAAAGTGGTGCAAGCCGCTGGCCGGGTGATTCGCACGACCCTGGATCGTGGCGTGATCTACCTCATGGATGACCGCTTTGCCAGACCTGAGGTACTGGCACTGCTGCCGGGCTGGTGGCAGCCAAGTCAGATTCGCATCCGCCAGAGCCTCTTTCCCGGGGTCTTGAGTTTGTAGTTCCAACGCGAAACGCGTAACATTCCACAAGTCAACCCGATCAACTTTTAGGAGCAATGTGATGAGCAACCATGTCTACAAACTGCTTGAACTGACCGGTTCCTCCAGCGTCAGTATTGAAGAAGCTGTAAGCACCGCTATCGCCAAGGCGCATGAGACGGTGCGGAACATCCAGTGGTTCACCATCACAGAGACCCGGGGCCATGTGGTCGATGGCAAGGTGGCGCACTGGCAGGTTTCCCTGAAGATTGGATTCACGCTCGAATAACCGCCGGCCGCGGCAACTCGAAGGTGTGCCATGTACAAACGAATCTTGCTGGCTTACGACGGCTCTGCTCACGGGGCAGCAGGCCCTGCTGGATTGCAATGAGATCGCGCAGTGGAGCCATTCCGAGTTGACGCTTATTGCTGTGATGCCCCTGGCCCTGACCGTCATCGGCCCCGAGAGCGGCGTCTACGACGAGTCGCTTCAAGAAGGGAGAAAGACCGCTATCAGGCGATTCTCGACACCGGTGTGCGCAAGCTGGCCGATGCCGGGACTGAGCGCACGCGGCGAACTGGTGATCAGGCGAGCGGTGACTGAAATTACAAGTTGCGCCCGTCGGATCAAGGCCAACCTGATCGTTGTCGGTCACAAGCATCTGGAGGGATGGGCAGCGCGCTGGTGGCGCGGCTCCATCTCCAAGGCACTGATTGAGCACGCGCCCTGCAGCGTGCTGGTGGTCATCACGCATTGAAAACCTGCGGTATGTTCCATATCCTGTGCATCGACCACTTGGTGCTGCGCATCACAAGCCTGCCCTTCATGCAAGCCTTTTACTGAGGGGTGCTGGGCTTGCATAGTCGAACGCGAGGAAGCCGATCCCGGTCTCATCCAGCTTTGCGCTGGCAGTTCCCTCATTGATCTGGTGCCGGTTGCAAGCGGCCGTTTACCGCCTGAAATAGACGGCCAACTGCAATTTCTTGACCCTCAACGATGCAGTGCTGCTCCTTCATGCCAGTCAAAGACTTGGCGTTGTCATCAATAGCGAGCGGCCGGCAGCGGAGCTTGCCCCTTCCTTTCGCCCACCGACTTGACCGACACCACCCGCTCGTTTCCTTTAACCGGAAATTAGTTGGCCTTCACTGCCAGCACCGGACATGAAACAGACAGCAGAATCTCCTGGGCAACGCTGCCCATAATGAGCTTGCCCACAGCGGTGCGTTTTCGCAGGCCGATGATAAGCACCGAAACCTGCAAAGAATCGACCAGCGCTTCAATTTCCGAGACAGCAGTATTACCTCGAACAAACTGCTTAAATTTGGCGTCAAGGCCGGACTCCGCCAGCAAAGCCTCTACTCGCTCGACATCTTGAACATCCGCCTTCGATGAGTCTTCTTGTCTGCCGCCAGGACTGGCATTTACCACCACCAGAGGTTCATTACGGCGTTTTGCAATTTCAATACCTTTGTCCAGGGCGGCCTGTCCTTCCGGACGCGGAACATAAGCTACAAGTATGGTCACAGTTACTCTCCTTCTTTTAGGGGAAAAATTCACGAACTGGTCATCACCCACATCATCAGTCACAGTGGGTGATGCCTGGTGCCAAAGGTTTGCCATTCGGCGCTGGATCGTCAAAAGGGGTTGATCCCTTGCCGTGGACAGGCGTATTGAAAAAAGTAATCGCCTTCGCCTAGTCTACTTGGCTCCTTGATTCTTACCAATATGGCAATTTACTAGGGTGAACAGCGCGGCAGCCCGCGAAACGCCTGGTAGAGCTCAATGGGACTCGCAGGGCAGGCATTGCAGCAGCCGGCCAGATAATCCTGGACCGTTTGCAGAAAGAAACCCGCATCAGCGGGTTTTATAAAAAATAGGGCTGTAGCCCAATTGACAAGGGCGCAATAAGCTACAAAAACAATAGCACCATGCAAGTCCAGCCATGCCCCGGGTGCAGGGTGTCGCCGCCGATTGCGGCGTCCTTGAACAAAACTCAGACAGCCTGCCTCAGTCTTTATTCATTGGGGTTATTGCCCTTGATGCCGTGCTCACCTTTGATTTCCAGTTGAATCCGCTCAAGCTGATCGACAAGCTGGTCAATCCTTGGAAAATCCTTGATGGGCTCGGTCATCAAGCGCTCCAGTTCTTCGCGCAAATGGTCGTATTCGGATTCCAGGTCGGGCTTCATGGAGTCAGGGGCGGTATAGCCGTCACGTACAGCAGGATCAGAAGGCATGGCTTATCTCCGGGTTTAATGGCACAGGGCACCAGATCGCTGATTATTTGAGGCAACACGCTGGAAATCCAACGGGTTCCATGCATCCATTACTGTAGGACAACAGCGGATTATTTCCCGGTTTACGTGGGTTCGCCATGATGCAAGAAAACTGACCGGGGATCAGGCATGAAAAAAATTCGCGAGGAGAAAATTTTATATCCGGGTAAACCCCATAATCCAGGCCTTCACGGATGCATAATTCGCCGCCGCTGGCTATATTGAGCCCTGAGCCCTAACCCCTAACCGCCGCATCGGCTGATGCGCCCATCCAATGACTACGACACCCCTCACCCCAAAACTGCCGCTATACCGCTCACTGTACTTTCAGGTGGTGTGTGCCGTGATTGCCGGCGTCGCCTTGGGCTACTTTTACCCCACGGTGGGCGCGAGCATGAAGCCGCTCGGCGATGGCTTCATCAAGCTGATCAAGATGATCATCGCGCCGATCATCTTCTGCACGGTGGTGGTCGGCATCGCCGGCATGGAAGACATGAAGAAGGTCGGCAAGACCGGCGGGCTGGCGCTGCTGTATTTCGAGGTCGTCAGCACGATCGCGCTGATCATCGGGCTGGTGCATCGTCAACGTGGTGCAGCCCGGCGCGGGCATGAACATCGACCCGGCGACGCTCGACACCAAGGCCATCGCCGCCTACACCGGGCCCGGGCAAGATGCAGGGCACCGCCGACTTCCTGCTGCAACGTCATTCCCGACACGCGTGGTCGATGCGTTCGCCAAGGGCGAGATCCTGCAGGTGCTGCTGTTCTCGGTGCTGTTCGGCTTTGCGCTGCACACGCTTCGGCGGCCGCGGCACGCTGGTGTTCGACTTCATCGAGAAGTCCTCGCACGTGCTGTTCGCGCATCGTCGGCATCATCATGAAGGTCGCGCCGATCGGCGCGTTCGGCGCCATGGCCTTCACCATCGGCAAGTACGGCGTCGGCTCGCTGTTCTCGCTGGGCAAGCTGATGGGCACGTTCTACCTGACCTGCCTGGTCTTCATCTTCGTCGTGCTGGGCATCATCGCCCGCCTGCACGGCTTCAGCATCTGGAAGTTCATCAAGTACATCAAGGAAGAGCTGCTCATCGTGCTGGGCACCTCGTCGTCCGAATCGGTGCTGCCGCGCATGATGGCAAAGATGGAGAACCTGGGCGCGAAGAAGTCGGTGGTCGGGCCTGGTGATCCCGACCGGCTACTCCTTCAACCTCGACGGCACCTCGATCTACCTGACGATGGCGGCGGTGTTCATCGCGCAGGCCACCAACACGCCGATGACCCTGATGCAGCAGCTCACCCTGCTGGGCGTGCTGCTGCTCACCTCCAAGGGCGCGGCCGGCGTCACCGGCAGCGGCTTCATCGTGCTGGCGGCCACGCTGTCGGCGGTGGGCGACGTGCCGGTGGCCGGCCTGGCGCTGATCCTCGGCATCGACCGCTTCATGTCCGAGGCGCGCGCGCTGACCAACCTGATCGGCAACGGCGTGGCGACGGTGGTGGTCGCCAAGTGGACCAATGAGCTGGACACAGAGAGGCTCAAGGCCGGTCTGAATAACGAGACGTGGGAAGAAGCCCAGGAGCCGGAAGTGCTGCTGGACAAAAAGACGGAGCACATGGCGGCCTCCCGCTGATGTGCTTTTGCTGACCGCCGCCATTGAGGTAGCGGTCAGCCCTGAATCAAGGTTTCAGGACACCTTGAGGCCGTCTGCTTAGCGGGACTGGCGAGGGGCAGGCCCTGGTCCGCGCCCTGCAATGTGGCGGAAGGTAATGCGACCCTTGCTCAGGTCGTAGGGCGACAGTTCCAGCGACACCTGATCACCCGCCAGAATGCGGATATGGTTTTTACGCATCTTGCCGGAGGTGTAAGCCACGAGTTTGTGGCCGTTGTCCAGCGTCACGCGAAAGCGCGAGTCAGGCAAGACCTCGTCAACCAGCCCATGCATTTCAATAAGTTCTTCTTTGGCCATATGTAACTCCTGAGAATTGAAAATTATTCGGTATAAAGCCAGCCCACATGGGCTGGCGGTGCGTCATGCGCAAACTGGCGATGAGCGATCGTGAATCCAGCACAGTGCGTGTTCGGTAGCGTAATGTATGGCAGCGGCGGCGCTGTCAAAAATTTCGGTGAAACGCAGCACACGGTCATGTGTGCCGCTACCGCGACCGGATCGGATAGAAACCGAAGCCGCATAGCCTTCGCCCTGCTGCTTGGCTAGCGGCGAGACAAGGTATTTGCCTACCGCTATTTTGGAGTCATTCATAGTCATAAAAGTCTTTACCGGATATTTTTCCGGCTTGATGGGAGAGAGTAAGCAGCTTGCGAGCAAGCCAACGTGTATTCGGTATCTAGCCGCCAGGCTCTTGAAAGCCGGGAAGGTTGAGCCATAAGTGGGCACCGTTGGGGGAAGTGCTCGCCAGGAAATGGAACAGTGCCAAGAATGTTCAGGGCTGTAAAAGCTCTGAAAGCACTGCCAAAGCGCTGTGAATTCGGGCTCTGAGAAGCGCCGCATTTGAGAAAGAAGCCGGATAAAGATTGACTTCGATGAAAAACGCTGATGCGTTACCGAACCCACTATTGTAACCGCCTTAGCACAAACCGTGCATTTACTTTCATTCAGCACTCAAATTGAGGATGAAGTTGCCTGATGCGATTCACGGCCATGCCGGCGGCAGCGGTACGGGTTTCTACGCCCAGTTTGGCGTACACCCGCTCCAGATGCTTTTTTACCGTCGCCGGGCTGGCGCCCAAAATGTCGCCAATATCGCGGTTTATCTTGCCCTTGACCACCCAATACAAGACCTCGGCTTCGCGGGCAGTGAGCTTGAAACTCAGGCTCATGGCCTGAACCACGGCGTCGTCCGAAATTTCACGCATCACGATGAGCCAGTCATCGCCGCTGTCACTGTCTCCGGTTTGCTGGTGCAGCCGGAACGTCAGGCGGCGCGGCCCCAGTTCCACCGCTAGGCGCGGCGGCTCGATCTGGCGCCCGGCGTCGGCCAGATGGCGGCGCAACCAGTTCAGGACGGGTTCGGGCGTTTGCGGCGCGGTGGTGCCGTAGTAGCGCATGAGCAAATCACGCGCCAGCGGCGTTTGCCAGATCAGCTTGCCGTCACTTTTTCCAGCATCGCCGCCCGAACGGCTCATTCGTACGGTGATGCTGGCGTAGCCAAAGGCGTCCAGTGCATTGCGCGCTTGGCCTGCCTGCCGCGCCTCCTGCCTGGCCCGGCGTGCGCCCTGCAGGTGTACGCCCATTCGCGCCATCACCTCCTTGGGCTTGATCGGTTTGGTGACATAGTCCACGCCGCCGGCCTGCAATGCAGCCACCAGATGCTCGGTTTCCGTCAAGCCCGTCATGAAGATGATGGGAATGTGCGCAGTTTCCGGCATCGCTTTGAGTTGCCTGGCCACTTCAAAACCATCCATGCCCGGCATCATGGCGTCCAGCAGCACGATGTCGGGCAAGGCCTGCCGCGCGCGCTGCAAAGCGGCTTCGCCGCTGATCGCCACCAGCACGGTGTAACCCGACTCATCCAGCGCATCATGCAGCACCGACAGGTTGTCGGGCACATCGTCAACGATCAACACGATATCGCTGTTTGCACGGTCCAGTGTGCGGTCCAGATCGTCATCGTGCCTCCGGCTCGCCTCAGGCCTCCTGTTCATGGCCGGCCTCCTTCTGTGTGAGCTGGCTGGCCATGGCCTCAAACCGGAATTGCCGCGCCAGCAGGCGCATCTCCTCCACGAAGGCAGCGGTAGCAGGCTGCTGTTTTTCTATTTCCGCAAGTTTGTTCAGAATGCCGCGGTAAAAGCCAAGATTGACCACTTCCAGCAGGCCAGCCAGTTGGGGCGCATCGGGCAAGACATGCGGCGCAGCAGGGGCTGCAGCAGGATGGCTCGCTGCGGGGGCCTCATAGAGCCAACTCAATCCCAGGCTTCGCTCCAGCCAGTCAATCAACTCGGTATGGCGCACCGGCTTCACAATGAAATCTTCGGGGCGTATTCCCACGTCGTTGTCAAGGCCCTTGTCGAATGCGTTGGCCGAAACAATCGCCAGATGAATCCCGATATGCCCTGCACTGCGCACGCGGCGCAGCGTTTCCCAGCCATCAATGCCGGCCATGGCCAGGTCCATGAAGATCACGTCGGGCCGGTAGCCCGCTGCCAGCAAGTCCAGGCAGTCGTGGCCGCTGGCGGCGGTGCGCAGCTCGAAACCCATGGGCTCCAGCAACTGCACCAGCAATTCGCGGTCGGTCTCTTCGTTGTCCACCACCAGCAGTTTGCGGCGCACGCCTTCATAGCCGCGCGGCTGGCGCCACAGAGCTTGGGCCGTAGCGCCATGGGTCACACCGGCCGCCAGATGCACTTCAGGTAAAAACAAGCGGATGCAAAACACCGAGCCTTTGCCCGGTGTGCTGAGCACCGTCATTTCCCCGCCCATCAGGTCGGTCAGCATTTTTGCGATGGTCAGCCCCAGACCGGCACCGGACGTGCCGCCCACACTCTGGCCCGCCGTGCTGCCGCGTGCAAACGGCTCAAAAATCTGCGCCAGCTCCGCTTCACTCATGCCCGGACCGGTGTCTTCAATATCAATATGGGCCATCTCGCGCGCATGGCGCATCCTGAAGGTGACTTGGCCCTCGGCGGTGAACTTGATGGCATTGCCGAGCAGGTTGATGAGCACCTGGCGAACACGTTTTTCATCGGCCCGCACCAGTTCGGGCAAATTGCCTCCAGCTTCAAAGACAAAACGCAGGCCCTTGGCGGCGGCCTGCAATTCAAACATGCCGGCCATTTCATGCACGCAATCGGCAAACTGCATGGGCCTGACATTGAGCGTCAGCTTGCCTGCCTCGATACGGGCGATGTCGAGCGTGCCTTCAATCAGCGAAAGCAGATGCTCGCCGCCGCGCTTGATGACGTTGACCGCCTGCTTGCGGTGCGGCGGTATGGCGCTATCTTCGCCCATGAGCTGCGCGTAGCCCAGAATGCTGTTGAGTGGCGTACGCAGCTCATGGCTGATGGCGCTGATGTAGCGACTCTTGGCCTGGTTGGCCTGATCGGCAACGCGCTTGGCCTGCTGCAGAGCTTCATCGGTTTGCCGGTGCGATTCGATCTCCTGCATCAGCAAATGGGTCTGTCGGTTTGACTCTTCCTGCGCCACCTGCCGGCTCTTTTGCGCCAGCACCAGCCACCAGGCCACCAGCCCGGCAATGACCAGCAGCGCCATGTAGGCTTTCAAGAATCCGGACCGCAAGGCCGATTCGAACGAGGCCAGATCAGCCAGCGCGCCAATCTCCTGGTGATACAGCAGCCCGAACACGCTGGCCAGCAAGGGCACGACGACCAGCATGAGAAGCAAGAAATGGCTGAGCCCGGTATCCAGATAGGGCCAGGCCCGGCGCGGCAAAAGCCAGCGCAGCGTGCTCGACCACTGGGCCGAGAGGCTGGCGTGCGGCTTGCACATATCGCCGCAGCGCGCATCCAGCGTGCAGCACAGGGAACAGATCGCCCCTTGGTAGGCAGGGCAATGCGCCATGTCAGGGCCTTCATAGCTGCGCTCGCAAATCACGCAGCGCTGGGTGGCATAACGCTGGCAGGCGCCGTCGCCGGCTGCCGGCCCGGAGCGGCGCGCGATGTAATAGCGCCCCTTCGTGGCCCAGGCAATCAGCGGCGCCGCCACAAACGCTGTGCCCATGGCAATCACCGCCGAAAAGGCCTGCGCCATCTCGCCGTACAGGCCAAGGTGCGCCGTCACGGACAGCAGCGAAGCCAGGGCCATGGCCCCCACGCCCACCGGATTGATGTCATAGAGATGAGCCCGTTTGAACTCAATGCCGGGTGGCGACAGGCCCAGCGGCTTGCTGATCACCAGATCGGCCACCACCGCCATCACCCAGGCAATGGCGATGTTGGAGTACAGCCCCAGCACGTCTCCCAATGCCTGAAACACATTCATTTCCATCAGCATGAAGGCAATCAGGGTGTTGAACACCACCCACACCACCCGCCCCGGATGGCTGTGCGTCAGGCGCGAAAAGAAGTTGGACCATGCCAGCGAGCCGGCGTAGGCGTTAGTCACATTGATTTTGAGTTGAGAAATCACAACGAACAGCGCCGTCGCCCCTACCGCCCAGCCGTAGTTCGGAAACACGTATTCATAGGCGGCCAGATACATCTGATTGGGGTCCACGGCCCGGTCCAGGGGCACCATATTGGAGATCGCCAAGTAGGCCAGCAGTGAGCCCCCCAGCATCTTGACGACGCCCAAAACAACCCAGCCCGGCCCACCCGCCAGCACGCCGGCCCACCAACGCCAATAGTTGGCTTTGGTCTGCACCGGCATGAAACGCAAATAGTCGGCCTGCTCACCCATCTGGGTAATCAGTGCAATGCCCACCGTCAGACCAGCACCAAACAGGTGCAAATTGAATGCACCTCCCACGCCCTTTTCACCGCCATAGTGCAAGACCTCTGAAAAAGCACCGGGATCGCGCATCAAGACATACACAAAAGGCACCACCAGCATCGCCAGCCACAAGGGCTGCGTCCACACCTGCAGCCGGCTGATGGCAGACACGCCATGAGTGACCAGCGGTATCACGACCAGGGCGCAGATCAGGTAGCCCCAGGTGGGCGGAATCCCCAAAGCAAGGTCCAGCGCATAGGCCATGACGGCGGCTTCGAGCGCAAAGAAAATGAAAGTGAACGAGGCATAGATCAGCGAAGTCAGCGTTGAGCCGATATAGCCGAACCCTGCACCCCGGGTTAGCAGATCCATATCGACGCCATAGCGCGCCGCGTAAATGCTGATGGGAAGGCCGGCCAGAAAAATGATCAGCCCCGTAGCGACAATCGCCCAGAAGGCATTGGTGAAGCCGTATTTCACCAGCAAGGTCGCTCCAACCGCCTCCAGGATCAGGAAAGAGGCTGCGCCAAATGCGGTGTTGGCGACCCGCCATTCAGACCATTTTCGAAAGCGCTGCGGCGTGAAGCGCAGCGCATAGTCCTCCATGGTTTCGCTGGCGACCCAGCTGTTGTAGTCGCGCCTGACCTTGATGATGCGTTGCACGGCCACCTCGGGACCAGTGCTCGCGCTCACCTCTTCAACCGGCAAACCCGTGGGTGTGCCGGATTGACGAGATGGCGGTGAAGGCGTAGCCAGGGCATTCATGAAGAACTGGATGCATGAGGATGAAGGAAAGTGCCTTAGCTGGTGCAGGTTCTGTGCCACCTGAGCGCGATGCCGGTCCGGCATGAAAGCGTCTGGCACCAATCTTGCAATTTCGGAAGGCTGACTCCGAAAGTGCCCCATGGAATTGACGCCCCGAGAAAAAGACAAACTGCTTATTTTTACGGCCTCCCTGCTAGCCGAAAGGCGCCGCGCGCGCGGCCTCAAGCTGAATTACCCGGAAGCCGTGGCGCTGATCAGCGCGGCCGTGATGGAGGGCGCACGCGACGGCAAAACCGTGGCACAACTCATGAGCGAAGGCCGCACCATCCTGAGCCGGGCCGATGTCATGGACGGCATTGCCGAGCTGATCCCCGACATCCAGGTTGAAGCCACCTTTCCCGACGGGACCAAGCTGGTCACCGTGCACCAGCCGATTGTTTGAATGCATCAGCCCGTTGATCAACACACCGCCATTACCCATCAAAACCAGCCGCTTGAGGAGATAAACACCATGCCTTGCAACTTGTTTCGTACTATTTTTTTAATAGCTGCCTGCGCAGTATCCACGGGCGCCATGGCCCATATTGGTACTGATTTTCAGGCCCACTCAGAGATTGGCTTTCTGGGCGGTCTGCTGCATCCGTTCACCGGCATGGACCACCTGGCCGCCATGCTGGCCGTGGGCTTCTGGAGCGCATTGACCGCCCGCCGCCTGTGGACCACGCCGCTGGCCTTCGCGGCCATGCTGCTGGCGGGCGCCCTGTTGGGCCTGGCCGGCATTGAACTGCCGGACGTGGAGCCCATGATTGCCGCCTCATTGCTGGTACTTGGCTTGCTCGTGGTCTTGCGCACGCGCCTGCCCGCCGCGCTGGCAGCGGCGCTGGCTGGCCTGTTTGCGATCTTTCACGGCGTGGCGCATGGCACGGAGCTGGCGGGAGCGGCGCAAATCTGGCCACCCCTGCTGGGCATGTTGATCACGACGGTGGCACTGCACGCCATCGGCTTAAGCCTGGGCTTGGCCTTGCGCCACACCTCGGCCTGGGTTCCGCGCGTGGCGGGCGCAGGCGTTGCGGCCTTTGGCGTGACGCTGCTGGCCCAACTGGCCTGAAGAAAGCACAGCCATGATTCCAGGCGAATTGCTCACCGATGGTCCTGACCATCTCCTCAACGCGGGCCGGCGCACATTGACACTGGTGGTGCAAAACACGGCGGACCGCCCGATCCAGGTCGGCTCTCACTACCACTTTGCAGAAACCAATGCGGCGCTGGGCTTTGACCGGGACGCAGCCCGCGGCATGCGGCTGAATATTGCGTCAGGCACTGCCGTGCGCTTCGAACCGGGCCAGCAGCGCACGGTGGAACTGGTGGACTATGCGGGCGAGCGAAAAATCTACGGCTTTCGCGGCCTCGTTCAGGGAGCGCTTTAATGGCAACGATTGGCAGACGCGCCTATGCAGAAATATTCGGCCCCACGGTAGGCGACCGCCTGCGGTTGGCCGATACCGACCTGATGATTGAAGTCGAAGCCGACTACACCCTGCGCGCAGGCAGCTACGGCGAAGAAGTCAAGTTCGGCGGCGGCAAGACCATCCGCGACGGCATGGCGCAGTCGCAAAAAACCCGAGCCGAAGGCGCCATGGACACGGTGATGACCAACGCGCTCATCCTGGACCACTGGGGCATCGTGAAGGCCGACATTGGCCTCAAGGGCGGACGCATCGCCGCCATCGGCAAGGCCGGCAACCCCGACGTGCAGCCGGGCGTGGACATCATCATCGGCCCCGGCACCGAAATCATCAGCTGCGAAGGGATGATCGTGACGGCGGGCGGCATCGATTCCCACATCCACTTCATCTGTCCGCAGCAGATCGAGGAAGCGCTGACTTCGGGCGTCACCACCATGATGGGCGGCGGCACCGGCCCGGCTACCGGCACCTTTGCCACCACCTGCACGCCGGGGCCGTGGAACATCGAGCGCATGCTGCAGGCGGCCGACGCCTTTCCGATGAACCTGGGTTTTCTGGGCAAGGGCAACGCCAGCCTGCCGGCCGCGCTGCATGAGCAGGTCAACGCCGGTGTGATCGGCCTGAAGCTGCACGAAGACTGGGGCACCACGCCGGCGGCCATCAGCAACTGCCTGGATGTGGCGGAAGAAACCGACGTGCAGGTGGCGATCCACAGCGACACGCTCAATGAATCGGGCTTTGTCGAGAACACGATTGCGGCCACCAAGGGCCGAGCGCTCTGCGCCTTTCACACCGAAGGCGCGGGCGGCGGCCATGCGCCGGACATCTTGCGGGTCGTGGGCGAAGCGAACTTTCTGCCCTCCTCCACCAACCCGACCATGCCCTACACCGTCAACACGCTCGATGAGCATGTCGACATGCTGATGGTCTGCCACCATCTGGATGCCGGTATTGCCGAAGACCTGGCCTTTGCCGAAAGCCGCATCCGAAAGGAAACCATTGCCGCCGAGGACATCCTGCATGACCTGGGCGCCATCAGCATGATGAGCAGCGACAGCCAGGCCATGGGGCGGGTCGGCGAAGTCATCATCCGCACCTGGCAGAACGCCCACAAGATGAAGCAGCAGCGCGGCAAGCTGCCGGGCGACACCGATCGCAACGACAATTTCCGCACCAAGCGCTATCTAGCCAAATACACCATCAATCCGGCGATTGCCCATGGCATCTCGCACGAGGTCGGTTCCATCGAAGCCGGCAAGTTCGCCGACCTGGTGGTGTGGAAACCGGCGTTCTTCGGCATCAAGCCGTCCATCATCCTGAAAGGCGGGTTTATTGCGATGGCCGCCATGGGCGACCCGAATGCATCCATCCCCACGCCGCAGCCTGTGCATTACCGGCCCATGTTCGGCGCCTTCGGCGGCGCGATTGCCAAGGGCTCGCTGACGTTTGTGTCGCAGGCCGGGCTGGCCGCCGGCATCAAGGAGCGCTTTGGCCTTGCCAAGACACTCAGCGCCGTGAAAAACATACGCGACGTGCGCAAGCAGCACATGATTCACAACAACTACCTGCCGAAAATGGAAATTGATCCACAGACCTATCTGGTGCGGGCCGACGGGCAACTGCTGACCTGCGAGCCAGCCACCAGCCTGCCCATGACGCAGCGCTATTTTTTGTTTTAATAAGCGGATGCTTCAAGTTTCCAAACTCATTTCCCAAGGCGCAGGCCTGGCCCCAGTGCTGGTAAAACGCGCCGCCACCCTCGAACTCGACTGGGACATGCGCCAGAAAAGCCGCTTTGAGGCCACCGACTCGCTGGGCCGCCAGCTCGGCGTGTTCCTGCCGCGCGGCACCCTGGTGCGCGGCGGCGACGTGCTGCTGGCCGAGGACGGTTCCATGGTGCGCGTCATTGCAGCACCGCAGGCCGTTCTGCGCATCACGGCCTGCGCCTCGCACGGCACGCCTTTCGACCTGACCCGGGCAGCCTACCACCTGGGCAACCGCCATGTGCCCATCGAGCTGAAACCCGACCATCTGAAAATAGAACCCGACCATGTGCTGGCCGACATGCTGCGGGCCATGCACCTGACCGTCCATGAAGTCGAGGAGGCGTTTGAGCCCGAAGGCGGCGCCTACAGCTCGGCTGGGCATGGTCATGCCGACGGACACGGACACGATCATTCGCCTGCGCCTGCGGCCGCACCCGTAGCTTCAGCCATGCCCGCAGCTGCCCATGTCCACGGACCAGATTGCCACCACGATCATGAACACAGCCATGCACCGCAGGCCGTCAAGCCGGTGGCTATCCAGATTCACCCGCGCAAACCACACAGCCATTGAATCGGACCCTAGCGTGATGACTCAAGCGGACGAGCCCCTGCCCGCGGCCAGCCTGCTGCAGCTGATATGGCTTGCCTCCCCGGCCTTGCCCGTGGGCGGATTTTCTTACTCAGAAGTACTTGAAGCTGCGGTGGAACGGGCAGGAGTAGCTACAGAAAGCATAGCGTCCGACTGGCTGACAGACCAACTCCACCTGACGCTGGCGCGCGGCGATCTGGCCGTCATTGCCCAAGCCATCCCAGCCTGGCGCGAAGCGGATCTGCCGCGCATCCAACAGCTCAACGACTGGGTATTGCAGACCCGCGAAACCAGCGAGCTGCGGCTGCAGGCCGAGCAGATGGGGCGCTCGCTCTTGGACTGGCTGCGCAACCATGACGACGCCAACGCCGCGCACATAGAGGCCTGCGCCCGGATGCAGCCGACCTATCCGATCGCTTTTTCCCTGGCAGCGTCTCAAGCGGCAGCTGGCGTGCGCGACTGCATGCTGGCCTATGCATTCGGCTGGGCTGAAAACATGATGCAGGCCGCGCTCAAGTCGGTTCCTCTGGGGCAAAGTGCCGGCCAGCGCATCCTCGCCCGCCTGAGCCGGGATATTCCCTCAGCGGTCGAAGCCGCGACGCAGTTTTCAGACAGCGAGCGCCAGGCGTTTTCACCCATGCTGGCAATTCTTTCGGCCCAGCACGAAACCCAGTATTCACGGCTTTTTCGTTCCTGACGAATTTCCGCCTCTTCAACCGTTTTAGGGATTGCCCCATGAGCCTGCACCACATCGCCAACCGCACAAAGAAACTTCCCCCCCTTCGTGTGGGCATTGGCGGACCCGTTGGCTCCGGCAAAACCACCCTGTTAGAGATGCTCTGCAAGGCCATGAAGGAAAAGTACGACCTGGTGGCCATTACCAACGACATCTACACCAAGGAAGACCAGCGCCTGCTCACCGTCAGCGGCGCGCTGGCCGCCGAACGCATCATGGGCGTGGAGACAGGCGGCTGCCCGCACACGGCGATACGCGAAGACGCCTCCATCAACCTCGAAGCCATAGACCGCATGCTGGTTGATTTTCCCGATGCAGACGTGGTGTTCATCGAGTCGGGGGGCGACAACCTGGCCGCCACCTTCAGCCCCGAACTAAGCGACCTCACTATCTACGTGATCGACGTGGCCGCCGGAGAAAAAATACCGCGCAAAGGCGGTCCAGGCATCACCAAAAGCGATCTGTTTGTCATCAACAAGACCGATTTGGCCCCGTATGTGGGTGCTGACCTGGGCGTGATGCAGGCCGATACCATACGCATGCGCACCACGCCCAAGGGCTTGAGACCCTTTGTCATGACCAACCTGAAAACCAATGCGGGCTTGGCCGAGGTGATTGCTTTCATCGAAACCAAGGGCATGCTGCAGGCCGCCTGACTCTTATTTTTTCCGGGCACATCCCGCAGTCAGCCTGCCCTGCGGTTAAACTAGCGGGCTTGGAAGCGTGGCAGAGCGGTTGAATGCAGCAGTCTTGAAAACTGCCGAGGATGTGAGTCCTCCGTGAGTTCGAATCTCACCGCTTCCGCCAGACAATCAGAAAAATACGGACCTCAAGGTCTGTGCCGTTAAGCATAAAGTGGCCATTTGGCCAGCTTATGCTTTATTTGCCGATTGGCCACATTTTGCTTTACTGCAACTTTGTGCTAGGAATCCAATGCGACGCTCAGCCGTCGGCAGGCTGATTTCAGAACAAACCATCTAAGCTCACCGATTCAAAATCGAGTGGGCTTTTTTTTGCCCCGCCGTACCGGGCTTCACGCCCAATGCCCAGTGGGCTACGCCCGAGATGCACTGGGGCTTTGGCTTGTTACTATTGCGCGCAACAACATTCAGGGACCGCACGCATGCTCACGGCCGAACTACGCAGCCAAATCGACGCCATCTGGAATTCATTCTGGTCCGGCGGAATCTCCATGTACTTCACCCGCTTGTGTAGACATATTTCAACTTCCAGTTCGAAGCTGCTCGAATGCCAGCGGGCTCAGTTGGTCTAGGTGACTGTGCCTGCGGAGTCGATGGTAAAAACCCTCGATGTAATCAAACATGTCGGACTTGGCTTCCTGGCGGGAAGCATAGATGCGTCGTTTGATTCGTTCTTTCTTCAAGCTGCTGAAGAAGGACTCGGCAGCCGCATTGTCCCAGCAGTTCCCCCGGCGACTCATGCTGGGCACACATTTTTGAAATCGTAACTTGGTAGCGAACACGTTGTCGTTCGTTGTCGTAAAAACAGCAATTGTCGTTTTTACGACAATCAACGACATCCAGTGACAGAGTTGCACCAGTTGAACGAGGCTGGCCCGAGGAGCACGCAGGTATGTGTCGAAGATAAGTGGCTGGTTACCTTGCACCGAGCCAACGGTGAAGTAGAGAAGGCGCTACCGCAGACCTGGTCGCGCAGGTCACACCACGAAAAGTTCCTGGCCCATTCATCCATCTGCGGGGAGGTCGACTGGCGGGCTCGGCCACCATCCCGACCACTATCCGGCATCATGTATGCGGGTGTTTCACAATGCGACCACCAAATCGTGGTCATGTCCTGATGTCGTGGCGGCGCGGCGCATGGCCGGCATTCATAGGCCCAGTCGACGTTCTACGTCAATACCGAATTGCACCATGCCAGCCAACTCAGTTGGTGGGGCCTCTTATTGCGGCAAGGCAACGGCATGTAGAAGTCCACTCATGGTGACATGACTTTACTGCCGGCTGGGGTCTGGGCTTCAAGGGTGATAGGCTTCATGAAAATACTTTGAAAAAGCATCAATACCGACGCCGTCGGTTGGATTTCACGGATGACAACTACAGCCATTTCATCAATTACAAATGACACGACCATCGCGGGTCAGTCAATTTCGCGGGCGCAGATGGAGGCGCTCATCGCCAAGTCAGTGAAGCCACTTGTGTTCGAGGAATGCGACTTTGAGGGAGTCGACCTGTCTCGTTTGAACATGCAAGGCTTCGAGTTCAGGGACTGCACTTGCGTTGAGACCTCTTGGTACGCGGCTACCCTGACGCAATCCAAATGGCTCAGGTGCCGCGGGCGCCAAGCGGACTTCGAGGCCGCCGAGTTGGTTGATGCGCAGTTCCTAAATTGTGACCTCAACAATACAAAGTGGCGCCGAGCCAGGCTGTCGTCTGCGTCATTTAAGGAGTGCAAGCTCACGGGAGCCAATTTTGAAGAGGCAGCACACCTGGGACTCTCACTCGATGACACCTTGCTCGTTGGTGCTGACCTGCGCAAGATGTCATTTCGCAAGATGCAACTTCGAGAACTCGACTTCTCGGAAGCGGACCTGTCGGGATGCGATTTTCGTGACACGGTCTTTTTGGGTGGCAGTTTGCGTCATGCCCATCTGAAATTGACGCGTTTTGAAGGTGCGGACCTGCGTGAAGCTGACATTGGCGGGTTGAAGCTTGCTGACGCGAAGCTCTTCCGCGGGGCAACAATCTCGCTTAACCAGGCCGCTGCGCTCCTGGGGGAACTCGGAATAAGCGTTGTTTGAGCGGCCATTGCGTTAACTATGTGTGGCGGAGAGGCGGCCTGGGTGCGGCTTGGACTTCGCTGACCGTTTGAATCCGCCACCAAGACCGAACATTCAAGAAAAGCCTCAGATATGGTGCTCTTCAGTATCGATTGACGTCACTGCGGTGGCTGCAATGCCTAAAGATGGTTGCGCAAAGGGCGTACAGACAGTTATTTTGGCCGTCCAGACGCAAAGCCCAATCTGCCCTACCGCATTGCCCAGTGATAGCAGCGAAGTACAAACGACGAAAGCTTCAGAGGAGCGTGGCGAACAACCGACGGGAGCCACTGCGGCGAATTCAGAGCAAAGCGGGTGGCCCAACGGGTATAGGGCCGCAGCCAACTGGTCAATTCAACAAAGCGGCGCTTGTCTAGCATGGTCATCAAGCGTTAGCTTGCCTCGCAAATGGTTCTATTGTTGTTGCCGGCCGATAACCTTGTCTGTGAGATGTCAAATCATCGGCTATTGGACAGTCAGTTTGGTTCATCTTCTTCAGCTGCCGATGAAGAGTGGTTATTCAAGAATCCTCCCGAAAACCGTCGTTCACCCGCCCATTCTTGGGGATAGCCAAAGCAACGCGCTTGGTAAACAATTGGGCGCTCAGTGATTGAAACTACTGACGGCGACTTTGTCGATTTCGATATGCCTGTGTATTTGGCCTGTGAACCCCTGTAACTCCCTGTCATCTAGCAGCTCGCCATGTTATTCCGCAGTTTTTCGGGATATATCAGGGTTAGGCCTCACCAATTCCCTTCCATGCGTTCGTTGACCTAATCTTTAATCTCGCGAAAAAAGCACCATGCGCAGCTTCATTCTTTTATCCGCCACGGCCAGCGTCTTCGCAACGGGATGCGCTCAACTACCGGCAGTCCCGATTTTCGCCCCTAGTTCTCAGGTTAGACAGGTGGTTGTGCTAGATATCGACGGAACGCTTACACCCCATGACCTATCCGTGTTTGAAGCTCGACCAGACGCGGAGAAGGTTGTCGCAGCCTATTTGCGTAAGGGGTACAAAATAGTCTATGTGACAACGCGCGTCCCCGGCTTTCAGTCCAGACTAGCGCAATGGCTTGAAAAGCACAATTTCCCTTCTCAACCTGTTCACATCGCGCAAACTGCTGAAGAACGCAAGATGCCAGCCGCTTTTAAAGCTAGTATTCTTCGCAGCTACACCGAGAAGGGCTGGCAACTTGCTTATGCCTATGGTGATTCTTCGACTGATTTCTTGGCTTATATGAGTGCCGGGATACCGCAAGGGAGGATATTCGCCCTAAAGAGGCGAGGCAGTGAAGTTTGCGAGGGAGGTGGCTTTGCCTCTTGCCTGGATGATTGGACGGCGCATATACGCTACGTTGAGAGGGAAGTTCCCAGCTTGAAGGACGCCCAACCCATCAACCCACCGGATGCTGCGCGATGAAGCCGCTCAGCGCCGGTGATTTCAAACGTTGGCCAATCAAGAGAGGAATTCAGACACATGATGGACAAGGTTCTCATCAGAAGTGAAACGAATGACGATGTCAGCGCCATCGCCGATGGTTACGGCCGCTGCGTTCAAGACTCTGGCAATCAGCAATCAGACAGAGCAATTCATCATTGCCGCACTGCGTGCCGCCAAGGCGCTCGCGGTCTCGCTTGTAGCTGAAGTGGATGGGCGCGTAGTCGGACATATCGCATTCTCCCCGGTGACGATTTCCGACGGGTCCCCGGACTGGTACGGACTTGGACCTGTGTCGGTACTGCCGCAATACCAGCGAAGAGGCATTGGCAGCGCGTTGATACAGGAAGGGATGTTGCGTCTGAAAGCCCTTGGTGCCCGGGGATGCTGCCTCGTGGGTCATCCGGGATACTACAGGCGCTTCGGTTTCCAGAACATCCGGGGGCTTGTCTGCGAGGGAGTACCGGAAGAGGTCTTCTTCGCCTTGTCGTTTGATGGCCATATTCCGCAAGGCATCGTTGAGTTTCACTTGGCATTCAAAGCGGATGGCCAACAAGACGGTGTAGGCAATGCGCCACACGCGCGCACCTGACCCTCAATTTTGATTGAGAGGCCGCTTTCTACGTGGACGGAAACCGCTCAGGGCACCAAGCTGGCCGGCAAGTCCCGACCATCAGCGGCAACTCAAAACCATGCGCAAATCAACCAAATCCATGAGTGCGGCGACTTCAATAAATAGCAACGTCAATATAAAGGCGGAAAGGCTGGCACTTGTGGCGGGTTGTGCAGTTCCAACGGACTTCTCAGGCCGCGTTTTTAGATGTCACGTGGAGTCACTGGCTGCAACGCGCAGGCTCTGATGCTAATCGGCGGTGCGATACTTGGCCTGAAGCCGTTGAATTACCCATCCAAGCATCAAGTTTGAAGGTTGCGCACCAACTTCTGCAACTCCCCCAACAAGATTCCTTGAAGATTAGCGACCATGGTCATTGAAGTAATTTCAGAGAACACGGTGGTGGACCCCGTGTTCGCATCCCTGGTAGCAGTGGGGCTGAACCTGTCCGCCGTTTTTTCATTGGAATCGTTGCCACCCGAGGTGCTGGCCACGCTGGCTTTGACCGACGATGAGCGCGGGCAATTTCGCCAACTTATCTTGATTGGGCATCAGGGGCGCGACTTTTGGACCGCTCTACAGCGTCGCGGCATGCATGGTGCGCATCCCATGGACCAGTTTGTGACCGAGCGCGTGGCCGCCTGGATGGACGGGCCGCTACAAGGCCATGCGTGGCGCCAGGTGTTCCCGGGCACGCACCCAGTGGGCTTGCAGCGTCTGGGCGCACTTGCGGGCTGGCATCATCCATCGCCCTTCTGGGTGGGGGTGGATGCCGCATGGGGCAGCTGGTTTGCATATCGCGCCGTGGTGCTGACCGATACCAATCTGGCGCTGACGCCTCGCCGCGAGACCACCTCACCCTGCGATACCTGCACCGACAAGCATTGCATCGAAGCTTGTCCAGCCGGGGCGTTAGCCAGCGAGCGAACGGGGCCATGGCGATTACAGACCTGTCTGGATTTTCGCAAGCAGCCCGCATCACCTTGCCAAGACCGATGTCTGGCGCGAAATGCTTGCCCGGCGGGAGAGGGTCATCGCTATGCAGACGCACAGGTCGCCTACCACTACCTGCACTCAATGCGCGTAATTCGGGAACGTTATTGAAGGGGCGGCCATGTCGTCAAGGTGGCGCCAATTTGTTCGAAAGTTGCTGCGCCACGAAGCGTCCGCGTCTGACCTAGTCGAATGACTTCCTTGTGCAACGAGCTGGCCGGCCTGTCCCGACCAGGAGCAGCCGCTCACGGCGAAGTCCCAATTCAACAACTGTCGATGCGTACTCAGGTCCTCCCGCGCGAAGTGACAAGGCGCAGTAGCCAAACAATCGCCCATGCGCCACCGAAAGCCCACCCAACGAGAACCTCGATGACCAGTAGGTAGGCAGGAGCTGTGGACATGACCTATAAAATCGGTCTAGACGAACGACGTTATGACCAATTCGCGGCCGCATTCCCACAAAAACAGCACTCTCCATGCCATTGCCCTCTTTGAAGGGGCGAAAGGCGTTGCAGCCATAGCCGCTAGTGTTGGCCTTTTGAGCCTCGCTCACCATGACGTTCGCGCAATGGCATACGCCCTTATCGGTCACTTCCACCTTGACCCGGACGCCCACTACCCACGCATGCTGTTGGACGATGCCACCTTGCTTGCAAATGAAAATCTGCGTCAAGCTGTGCTGTTGGCATGGCTATACGCATCCATAAGATTATTAGAGGGTTATGGCTTATGGAAAGACCGCGCTTGGGCTGAATGGCTGGCTTCACTTTCCGGTGCTGTCTACTTACCTCTGGAACTGAGTCATCTAGTGAAGCACACCACCGCCATCAACGGTATTGTTCTCATTGGGAATGTTTTGGTCGTTGCTTACATGGTGGTGAGGCTGTGGCGACGCAGAAATCAAGATGCAGGAATTTCCGTTTAGGGAAAGGATGGAAGACGGTGGACGACCAGCAATGGATACTCGCTGAAATGCAGTTGACTTCAACACGGAAGTTTTTTCCTCTCCGAGCTCAGCAACTGCGACGCAGCAATTAACGCAGCTTTTAGGAAGAGCCTTTCAGGAATGGCCTCGAACGTAGTTCCCTCCACCTCGATGGTTCGGCATTCCGAATCGCCACAAACGGAGCAGCAGGGACTTTTTCCGACTGTAGCTCCAAGCCATTCCTCCATGGGTCTGCCTCCAATCCAAATGCGGTTCGACTCCGACGGCTTAGCTTTGAACGAGATGTTGTCAATCTCTTTGACCGCGAGGATGGGTTCGATACCCAACGGACGGAGGGATTCCCTTA
The DNA here is from genome assembly GCA_963793855.1 of uncultured beta proteobacterium. Classification (GTDB taxonomy): domain Bacteria; phylum Pseudomonadota; class Gammaproteobacteria; order Burkholderiales; family Burkholderiaceae_C; genus Polaromonas. Next base: position 1,446,988 of record CAWCBL010000004.1, on the reverse strand, counting down.
GCTTGCTCACAGCCAGCAAAATCTCCTGATATGTGGCGTCACAGCGGTCGCAGGTCTTGCCTTCCGGGCTTAAGAGGCGCTGCCAGCGTATTGGTAGTGAAATCACGATGATTGCCTTTCTACAGGGGTATAGCTTCCATGAAGCCCAACAGATTTCATTAGCCTACTCCAGACGCCACGTGCGGGCAAACCCATCCCGCAAGCGGGTAGTTGTTGAATAACTGCATAAGCTGCTCGTATGTCCTGCGTTGGCCATCTTTCATAACCGGAATGGGCATCGCCTTGACAGTCGCCACCCGACCAATTTCGGACACTCCACTCGGTCGGCCGGGTTGCATAGCTTTTACGGAACCCTTGAGAGCTCGACGACATTCAACGCCATGTACTACGCCTACTCTGGTGAACGCTCTGGCAAGATTTCAGTTCATTGGCGCCAGCCATGCTCACATCCCTGCCGGAGATGAGCGCTTCGTACCCCATTGAAGCTGAAATCGACCATCCTGACAGGGTCCCCTGGTAGCTAGTCAGCCTGGCACCACCGACCAGAATCGGGGCACACACTGGCCCGTGCGCCGTTCAGCCAGACTTGCTCATCACCCAGCAGCAACGAGGTCGCAGGGTCGATGTCGAAGGCGATTTGAAGTGCGTGCCCGACATGGGCATTTTCGATAGGAAGCTCCCAGGTCAGGAATATTTGGGTGCAATCCCGGTCCGGGGAAAAATCGGCCACATTGAAGCCGCCGCTGCGGCGCGCAATGACGGCGTGAGGCTGCCCCGTATCGAAAAGCACAGCCGTACCCCTGGCCAGCGGGATTCGGTGGCCTGTAGCCGGAAAATGCAAGTCCAGACCCCTGTCCTCGCTCAGGAAGAGATTGCAAAAGGCCGCTCCGCCATACTGTGCGGCGTCATGGTGGTATTGGGCGCCGCGGCAGGCCATCAGGGCGGTGTCACAGGAGGCAAGCACCTCATGCAGACCAAGCGTGCGCGTCCAGTCGGATACCGCCTGTACGCAGTGCTTGTAGTCCGGCCAGCGCGCACGCGCTCGGGCCAAAGGCAATGCCTCGACGTCTCCGGGCTGGAGGCCCAGGCGCAACGATGTCTCCCTTTGCCAATCGGCCACCAGCCTTGCTGGGGGCGCAGGCACATCGACCGTGCCTGAAAGCACGACATCACTCACGCCTCGACTGCGGATAGCATCGCCACTCCAGTAATAGGAAGCAGGGAGGTCTCGCACACGACGCGGGTGGGGGGACGGGCTCATCTAAGCTAGTGTAGTAAGGCTATGCGACCCAACTTGACGAGGGTGTTGTCGCAGAGCTGGCCGAAGCGGTAGGCATCTTTCAGTCGGCCATTTCCGGCTCGCCACCCCAGTGGCCACCATAGGCAGGATGCGACCAACAGCGGGCGGTCAACATGCGCTGCAGAGGACCCTCTCAAGATTGGGAGAAGCCATTTTTCATAAATAAAACGGGGGCCGTAGGCCGGTGAATCAGATGCGAAAGCTTCATCATTGATTAACAAACTTGTCGCACAATTACTCCAAATTTCATGGTGAATTTATGAATCAGCAACCCACTTCCCAATACGATTTCCTCAGCCGAGCTTTTCATTGGGTTACGGCCATTGTCGTGACCATCGCTTTCGTCCTCGGGCCGGGTGGCTTCGGTCGACTCATGCGTGAAGGCCTCGACCCTGCTACCCGAAGCGACATTGTCTGGCACGAGTCCCTGGGTATATTGGTCTTTGTGTTGACCGTGTTGCGCCTCATCTGGGTTGCGTTTCGTCCAGCAGCGCCGCAGGTCCAAATGGCAAGTTGGATGCAGTTGACGGGCAAGCTTGTGCACCTTGCGCTATGGACGCTTCTGTTGGCACTGCCAGCTACCGCGCTCTTGGCCCTGGGCAGTGAGGCCCATCCGTTGACGCTACTCGGCGGTGTACGCGTCGACCAATTGCCGGTGATTGCCAACTCCTCAATCGGAAAACTGGCCGATTGGGGAGACGTACACCAATTTCTAGGGGATGCAATTATGTGGGTTGCCGGCTTGCACGCCGCTGCCGCCGTTTTCCATCACTTAATTCTTAAAGATGGCATTCTTTCTGCCATGTTGCCCTATAAGTGGTTCCGCTGAGATACCCCATTCGTGCATCGGGAGGCGCGCGCCTGGTCGGCTGCAAGCCAGCTCAAACTCAATCGGACTGAGCGGCTGCGCCAGGCGGTGCATCAGCAGCGAGACAAACGCGAGGAAGGTAGGCTCTTTGCCGGGGCTTATTCAGCATAGCCCAAATGCAGGCCTGCACTAAACAAATGCTGAATCTTGCCGTTATTCCAATTGGCAGCAAAGCAGTTTTGTTTAAACGCTCAACGGTTGCTAATTACCCAGCAGTTTCTACACAGGGCAGGCTACAAAAGCGTATGCCTAAGCAGTGGCTCCCGTCTTTAACATAATAAATTCTCTATGAAAAGCTATTTCATTACTGGTATGGCGGCATTCTTTTTAAGCATGTCTTTTAACAGTCATGCCGACATACGTGACCAGTCGGATATTCAAACCGCGACGGCTGAGTTGGTCATCCCCGGTATGCAACCCCAAGACGTTGCGCAACAAGTCAAGTCTGCTCTTGCTCAGTTTGCCATTCCTGCCCACCTCAACTTCCGTTCTCTGCCATCTGAAATTCCTGCGCGCCCAGACGAGCCAGTCAGAAAGCAGGTGTTTCTGCAAGGGGCGGCAGCCGTGGAATTGCAGTGTCCTACTGCGTACGCCGAAATCACGAAGCGGCCACCTCCAGTTCAAAATGCCTTTGCTTTCATTGGGGAATACCTTCAATCGTGCCTGTACAGTTTTCAGGGCGGAGTAAAGGTCTATCTCATCATGACAAGGGCGAAGAAGACCGAGTCCTTGACATCGGGTCTCTTCAATGGCATCACCAAGGCTATTCAGGGCAGCGATGGCGAGCGAATCACCAAACAGCTCAAAGAAAACATTGAGGACATAAGAAAAAACATCCCCGCTTTGCTCGTCGAAAAGCTTGAGGTCCCGGGTATGCCCGTGCAGGAACCGGATAAGGCCGCCGTAGCAGCCTTGATTCCGGCAAAGACGGCGGTAGTCAAGCCAGCAGTGCAGGCAGCGCAAACAGCAGCTCCGATTCAGTCGGTGTCCGTCTCTCCAGTCACTGCTCAACAAGCAAAGATTGAAGCCCGCAAGAACCTGACGGGGATGGGGATGACCTACCACTCCCAAGAGCAATTCATTGCCGCCATTCGCCGCAAGGATGATGTTGAGGTTCAGTTGTATCTGGATGGCGAAGGCATCGACCTCATTGCGAAAGATGCGAAAGGCAAGTCCCCACTTGAAATTGCGCAAGACGCAGGTGCGGGCGATGTTGCCAAGCTAATCTCCAACCGCATGAGCAAGCCGACTAACACAGTCCCCGGTGGTCTGGAACTTCAAAGCAAAGCCAACATGCTTCCACCGGCAGGGCTCGTAGGCAAGCAGAAGCCCTCTAGCAAAGCAGCAACGCTTCCGCCTGAGATGCTGGCCGAACTTAATGCGAAGATGGATGAGATGAACATTCCGGAGGACCAAAAGGAAGTCCTGCACGCCAATGCAATCAGTCAAATCGTTCAGATTAAGGCTTTTGCGGACCGTATCAACACCAAAACAGGGGCTCTTCAATAAAGTAAGCAGTCCTGCTGCTAGCGCCAATACGAATTTGACCAACAGCGCCGATAAATGCATTGACCAACCTTGAAGCCATGGGAATCACGGCCAATGGCGTGCTGCAGACCGATTGCGCTTGGTCAGTCAACTCGGCGGTTCGTCATGGAAGCAAGCGGCCAATTTCTGCCGGGAGCGCATTGAACGTCCGGTCTGGGGAGATTTGAAAGGCAGGCGGCTTTGGACACTGAGCTGTCCGGCACGCCCCGACCAATAGCAGACGGTCAACGTGGGGTGTCGAGTCTCCGCTGAAGACCGTAATTGGCTCCGGTCTTTCAGGTTAGACGTGCTACGGGTGGCCGCATACCGATTCTCAAACTCAATGAATAGTGAGTGACGGTTCACTTGAGATAAGACTTCAGCACAGCCACTACTTCGTCCATATCTCGTGCACGTTGAGCCGCATCGGTTGTGTCTGGACCCAAGTGCTCGCGAAGGTGCCCTTCGAGCACTTCCGACATCAGCCCGTTGACCGCACCTCGAATAGCCGCAATCTGCTGAAGAACTGCCACGCAATCGCCTTGCGAATCCAATGCTTTCTCCAGGGCTTCAGTCTGGCCTCGAATGCGCCGAACCCGTGTCATCAATTTGGTCTTGTCTTTGATGGTGTGCGCCATGCTCAGCTCTCCTCGTTCAGTTATTTCAAAATAGCATACTGGGGTATAGTATCTACCAAGACTCGTCTCTCACGAATTTCCGCTTGTAAAAACATCAGCCATGCCCCCAATCGCAGAACTCATTCAGCAAGGAGCCACGAATCTGTGGGTCTTTATCCCGACGGCCATTCTGCTAGGTGCTTTGCACGGATTGGAACCGGGACACTCCAAGACGATGATGGCATCCTTCATCATTGCCGTCAGGGGAACCATTGGCCAGGCCGCACTTTTGGGACTGTGCGCAGCCCTCTCGCATTCATTAATCGTCTGGGCGCTTGCTGCAGCCGCCTTGAAGTTCGGTAACGAGCTGATTGCCGAGCAGGCCGAACCCTACTTCATGCTGCTTTCCGCTTTGGTGGTGATTGGGGTGTCTATATGGATGTTTCTGCGCACGCGTCGTGACGAGGCAGCCGCCAGGGCTCAGCAGCACGCGCCTCATGGTGGCAAGGTCATCAATACCGGCCACGGCATCGTCGAGCTGGAAGTCTTTGAAGCCGGTGTTCCGCCACGATTTCGCCTTCATTCCTATAGCCAGGCTATGGTTGCACAGGGATTTGATGCGCACGAGACTGTCATCATCGAGACCATCCGTCCTGATGGCGCAAGGCAATCGTTTGACCTCAAACCCTCTGGGCCGTTCTTGGAATCGAAGCAGGAAATTCCCGAGCCTCACGAGTTCGAGGCTGTCCTGAGCATGGGCCATGGTGACCATATTCATCGCTTTGAAGTGAGCTTTTCCGAGGAGGACCATGGCCATGCACACAGTCACGATGACCATGGGCATTCCCATCATCAACACAGCCATGACATTGGCGATGACTTGCTTGGTGGCGATGGCACTTACCAGGACGCCCACGAGCGGGCCCATGCCGAAGACATCAAACGTCGATTTGTCGGCCAGAAGGTCACTACAGGGCAGATTGCCATGTTCGGTCTTACTGGAGGACTGGTCCCATGTCCAGCATCTGTGACCATCATGATGATTTGTCTGCACCTGAAGCAATACTCCCTGGGGGCTGCCATGGTCGCAAGCTTCAGTCTTGGGCTTGCCCTCTCGCTGGTGAGCGTCGGTGTCATTGCTGCATGGGGTGCACGCCATGTCGGCAAGCGTCTGGGCAATGGCCGCTTTGGTGACCATGCCCGCAAGATGCCTTACTTTTCCAGTGCGTTGATGGGACTGGTCGGTGTGCTCATGGGCATCCAAGCCTGGATGCAAATCGCAGCAAGCTGAGGCGCGCAGGTTAGAATTTGTCCGTCACTGGGGAGTAGTCTCCCTTCGAGCAATTCGGAGGGGCTTGCGTCAACATACTTGGTCATTGTTTGACCATGGTGCAAGCGGTTTCAAACTTGACAAGACCTTTGACCACGTTGCCTCCGGTTTGGCCGGGGAGGCTCGTGGTCATTGTTTTTTGCCTGGCCTTGGAATCCCTCATGGAAGCTCTATTCGTCTCTACTGGTGTCGTTGCTCTCGCTGAAATCGGCGACAAGACCCAACTCCTTGCCTTCATTCTGGCGGCCCGCTTTAAGAAGCCCCTACCCATCATCGCGGGCATATTAGTTGCCACCTTGGTCAATCATGGCTTGGCAGGCGCCCTGGGGGCCTGGATTACCTCGGTTGTCAGCCCGGACATCATGCGTTGGGTTCTCGGCGGCTCTTTCATTGCCATGGCCATCTGGACTCTGATACCCGACAAGATTGAGGAAGAGGAAACGCAGGTAGCCAAACATCTCGGAGTCTTTGGGGCGACCTTGGTCACGTTCTTCCTGGCCGAGATGGGCGACAAGACGCAGATTGCGACTGTTGCCTTGGCCGCCCACTATGCAACACCCGTAATGGTCATTGTCGGAACGACGCTGGGCATGCTCATAGCGGACGTACCGGCGGTGTTCGTTGGCAACAAGTTTGCTGCCAAGATACCAATGAAGTTGGTTCATTCAATTGCCGCAGGCATATTCGCGGTCATGGGTCTACTTACCTTGTTTCAAGCTGACAAGCTTTTTCAATAGAGACCACATCAGTCAATCAATCGTTGAAAGACTGCTACGAGCGAGCTTAGGGACTGGCAGACTGCTCGCGTTAGATAGCTGCTCTGCCGACATTCAAGCTGAAATCGTCACCGTCGGCTTTGGGCACTTAGCAGCGAGTGACCTACAGAAAAAGTTTTCTGACTGTCCGGTGGATTGGAATATTTGAACTACCCCTAGTTAGAAACCACCTCAAATGTTCTGCCATCGGCCAACGATGTTGAGTTCTGGCCCTGAACGACAAGCGGAGTAAACACTCGAATAATCGTTGTGCTTGGAACCTTGAACTCCACTTCCAGAGTCGAGTTACCAGTACCCTTTGTTATCGTCTCTGAGCCCTGAGCAATGTCAGAGTTGTCAGCGGCCAGCACTACAAGCTTGATTGTTCCTGATTCTGCGGTCAGGACATGGCTGACACCGACCTTCAGCTTTACTTGCTCTCCAGAGTGAAGCACTTGGGTTGTGTCGGGTGAAATTGAAGTGATTTGAGCCAATGAACCGAATGACGGAGTCTCAGTAAGTTGCTCACTGCGTTGACAACCCAATAAAAGGGAGGAAGCGGCAATCGAGGCAAACACCGAGGATAGAAATTTTCTAGGAATCATAGACTTCCGACGTAATATTGACCGGCACCCAGCGCCACGCAATCCGGCTAGGCAGCCAAGGACTCTTGCGTCAAGCCTGCCTCAAGTGCTGCCAAAAACCACTTTGGCTGTTTGGTGACCTGTCCAAGCAGTGCCAGCATCGTCCCGGTAGCGGAAAACGCTGTGAATTATTATGACCCACCTTCTTGCGAGCCTTCGGTGCGACGACTTTCACTGTTTTGTCTGCAGCCTTGAGAGTTCGCGCGGTGAACTCTATCCGGGCGGCGACACCGTCGAGAAGCGTCCTTCTGGTCTCTGCAGTGAGTCAGGGAGCGAGCTCATGATTTCCATGTATTAACCACAAGGCCGTCTTGACTTTCTGGTGATGAGGCTGCATTTGAAATGCTGTCTTGATTTCAAACCCGGAGCCCTCTATGAACTTGCAAGAACGCGAGCAATTGACCACCTTCCTGCAGCAACTGGCCCAGGCGCAGGCAGGGGCCAAGGATGAAGAAGCGCAGGCGATGATTGCCAGCACGTTTGCGCGTCAACCCGATGCGGCCTATCTGGTCGTGCAGCGCGCCTTGCTACTTGACGCAGCCCTACAAGATACCCAGGCGCAGATTACGCAACTCAAGGCCCAACTGGCGCAGCAGCGCCCCGCCACACCGGCATCTGGCTTTCTCGACGCGACCACCTGGGGACGCCAGCCGAGTCCTGTCACGTCGACCCCCATGATGACCAGCCCGCCTGTTCAGGCTGTTCAGCCGGCACCGGCTGGACCTCCTGCCAGTGGATTTCAGACGCCCAGTTTTCTCTCGAACATGGCGACCACGGCAGCGGGCGTGGCGGCCGGCGCCTTTCTGTTCCAGGGAATCAATAGTTTGGTGGGTAGCCACCACAACTCACCGCTTGCAGGAGCCGGTCCCTTGAGTTCACCTGCTGCGGACAAGGAGGCATCCGCAAACCACTTCCTTGATGCGCCGACTGACACCAGCAGCATCCCTGACAACAGTGCCGATTTTAGTGATTTGCTCGATATCGGTCCTGATGACTCAAGCGATTGGACTTAAGTTGGGGCGCTATTGGCTAACGGCGCAGCTTTCGGGTGCCTTCTCTGCATCAACGGAATCCCGGTCACTGTCGTTTAGCGTTCGTGCAGCCATTGGCAAGGCTCTCCAGCGAGAATGCGCCGCTGCTACCAATCCCCTGATAGAACCTTGACTGTGCCGGTGACATCGTGGGCACCTGCCGAGGGGCCTTTTGCGCAGGCAAGGCCTTATTCCCATCGGGTTGGACTGAGGCGCTCAAGAACGGCAAATAACGATTCGTCATGGTGACAAGGGGCTTATCAGGAAGAGCCTGGGACGGGCCTCAATATCGCCTGGTCGACCAACCGGATGGCCAGCCGCTCCCACATTGCGGTGTTGACCTCTTTTTTCCCCGTTTCTTTGCGCTCAGGAACGCGACAGCTCATGCATCGGTTGAAAGGGCTCTTCGCTGCTGGCATAACGCCATTCGTCAAGAATTCCAAACTCCAGGTTGCATCCCGTGCAGCAATAACGGCCCGTCGGCTGCATAACTCCTCGCCGGTCGCGACCTATCACCGCCCGATAGCCGGTTGCGCCGCGTTTTCTGCAGGAGTTCGAGGGGCGTTCTTGATGGGTCATTCTCAATGTTTATACCGTAATTTAAGCTGCTCCTGCCTCCTTGCGTTTGGTCAGCACAGGCTCAGACTTTTGCCCCGTCTCAAGCCGTCTCCAGTCGACCGAGCAGCGGCCGGCCGGCCTTCCTTCTCATCACTTGGTTGCCACGACCATACTCTCTGGCACTAATGCGCAAAGCCCTCGCCTGGCCTTGGATGGAGAATGTTGTGATGACTGATGAAGAAGAAGTTTTCTCACGGAGCTACGCCCAGGCGCGTGCGAAGTTCCTACAGGCCACGCAGGCCGCCGGACTGCATGTCACGTCCTACCCCCTGGCCCTGCCCGGCCGCGATGGCGAGGCACTGGCGGTCGATGCCGCCTGGCAGGGCCCGCGAAATGCCGTCCGGCTGCTGCTCCTGACCAGCGGCGTGCATGGCGTGGAGGGCTATGGCGGCTCGGGCGCGCAAACCGCGCTGCTGCAGGACAGCGCCTGGATGGAGCAAGCCAACGCCAGCGGCATTGCGGTGCTGTATGTGCATGCGCTCAATCCCTACGGGTTTTCGCACATCCGCCGCGTGACGCAGGAGAACGTGGACCTGAATCGCAATTTCCAGGATTTCAGCGAGCCCTTGCCGTCCAACCCGGCCTACTGCCAGCTTCATCCCCTGCTGCTTCCGCCCACTTGGCCGCCCACATGGGGCAACCGGGCCGCCATCCTCGGTCTCATCGCGACGCAGGGACTGCGCGCACTCCAGACGGCGATTTCTGGTGGCCAGTACGAGAGGCCTGACGGCATGTTTTTCGGCGGCACCTCACCCACCTGGAGCCATCGCACGCTGCGGCAACTGCTGCGCGAGCATGCCGCCCACGCGCGGCAGCTGGCCTGGATTGACCTGCACACCGGCCTGGGGAAAAGCGGGCAGTGTGAGCGCATCTTCATGGGCCGCGACGGCGATGTGACGGGCTACGCCCGCGCCAACGCCTGGTGGGGCAAGGAGGCGCCACTTGCGCAGGCAGGCTCGGCAGACTCGGTGTCGGCGCCCTTGACTGGACTGGTGTGTAATGCCGCCTTGGAAGAATGCAGGCAGGCCGAGTTGACCGGTGTCTGCCTGGAGTTTGGCACGAAGCCGCTGCTGGAAGTAGCCAACGCGCTGCGCGGCGACCACTGGCTGCACCTGCACCAGCAAGCCCCCGCCGCGCTAAAAGCTTCTATCAAGCGGCGCCTGTTCGAGGCGTTTTTCGTGGATACGGCCATGGTCGAGAGCCTGCATTAACCAGTCCTTGCTCAAGGTTCTGGTGCAGCCGTCACGCAGCGTGCAGACCACCTCTTTCTCACCCACCAAGCTGATGGTCAGTTCTTGCGATTCATACTGAAAAGTTGAGCCGGGTGCGATATCGACGACAAACCGTTCTTGTCCGGGAACGCTGGCGGCGTGGACTTGGCCAGCCATGAAGTCACGCAGCGTGCTGTCCCGGTACAGGCGGCAGCGCATTGGTTGCGTCAAGTTGTCGCGGTCTAGGTCGGCGACCACTTGGTTGTCGGCAATTGCCTTGTACAGCGCATCCGATGGAAAACTGAAGGGCACCGCCAGCAGCTCGGCAACATGCACGGCACCGTGCTCCTGCAACACGAGTTTCAGCCGAGCAAGGACGGTTGGTGGGCATGGCTCGGTAGCCGGATGAAAATAGTCGGCTAAGTGCAGCAGGTTTTCCACCCGTCGCCGGGGTACCGCTTTGTCACTGAAGATGCGGTAACGAATCCCAAATTTAGCCAACTGCTCTTCGATTTGCGGCGAGTACCAGTGGCCATCGCTGCTCTTGACGTAACGATATGGGTATTTTTCAGCAAGGCGGACAAGCTTTGGTTCAGACTTCCACTCTTCAAGAGTGAAACCCTCCTCACGAATAACCAGAAAATCCGGAAAGTGGTGGATGTTTCGAATCTCGCCTGTAGCGGCGTCAATGAGTTCGAGTTTCAACTCGCAAGGTTGGGCGTAATACTCAAGCACCTGAGGGGAGAATTCATGGTCAACAGCCGCAGCAAACTCGATGTGACGGCTTTCCGTACGGATTTCACACCCCATCTTGACGCTGGCAAGCAGGGTAATAACATTGCCTCCACGAGATTTCACGTCCCGCACTGAGGCTTCCGTGCGAGCACGGAGAATGAGTTCACGCCCCTTGCGAGGCGTACCCAATCGGTCGAACATATCAATGAGTTGCGTTTTATCTAACATCGTGAGGCCCAAAAAATTGGCAGCACTAACGTGTAGGAACGCAGTCTCTTCATGAGTGCCAAATCGGTCGTATACGACCGATTTGAGGTAAATTGCTCTCCGTTGTACCTCCAAGTCCCAAGAAAATGAAGTCGAAACCACCCGCCCAACAGGGCATCAAAAAACAGTCCGAAATCTGGAGTGCTTGGGAAATCCAGGCGCAGGCAACGCTGTTGGAAGCCATGAAGCGCCGTAATGTCGGCTACAAGGAACTGTCGGCGCTGCTGGAGCGGATGGGCATCCACGAAACGCCGGACCGGCTCAACCGCAAGGTAAACCGCAGGAAGTTCTCGGCAGCCTTCCACATGGCATGCCTCAAGGCACTGGAAAAATAGTCGAGTCTTGCCAGACAGTTGTTGAGGACGGGTATGGACTGAATGTCTGTGGCTGCCCGTGCCACAGGGCGGTGCCAGACCGGATGGTTGTCGATTCAAAGGCATAGACTGCATCGCGTCACCCATTTATGTCCTCTCATAAATAGGCGCTGCCCAGCCAAGCTACCGGCAAGAGCACAAGTCGACAACTCAAATCAAACGGGCCAGATGCCCTGCATGCAGACTAGCCTTTTTCTCCGTGGAGGACAAGTTCCCAGAATCATCATTTCGAGGTAACAAACAGGTCCCCGAACTAAATCCCTGACATGAATGCATTCGAATTTTCAAATGTCAATTTAAAATTTCATCCTCATCAATGTCACACCGGACGAAAAAACCGCAGGCCTGAAGAATTCCTGAAGCCGCCGGTGGTTGGCAGGATTAAGAGTGCTGCACACAGGTCTGGCATATGCGGTTCTATTTGCAGGCATGTCGCGGCGCTAGCGCTTTGGACAATCAGGAGGCCGAAGCAAGAGGCAGTGGGGATTGAGTGATGACGTGCCAGGAGGCTGACACTGGCGAGCGAGGACAGACGCTGCTCTTCTGCCCTCATTGGCCGTCCTTCAATAGACGGAAAAGGCGGCAGATTCAACCGGTCGATGCACCAAGCTGGCCGGCAGGTCCCGACCAGAAACGTTCATTCAAAGAAGCCTCTCTCGGTATCGATTTGCGACACTGAAGTGGCATCTTCAACAGCTAATGCTAGGCAGAACGACACAGCCAGAACCTCTGGTTTTGTCCACAAGTAGCGGCTACAGTTGCTCATGGAAAAGGGTTCTGAAAGAAGATTCGAGGGATGCGACTGGGACGCCCTTGTGCGCGTCAACCGCGTCGCGGATATCGTCGACATTAGCGCTGAAATCAAGAAACGGAGGGGGCAGAAGTGAAAGGCACGAACGCACTTGTGCTGTACCTTGATTACGATGGGGTGCTCCATCACGAAAACTGTTTGTGGCACCCGAAACGGGGGGCATATTTGTATGCTCCCGGGAGATACTCGCTCTTTCAGCACAGCGAGTTGCTTGAGCGGATGCTGGAGCCTTATCCTCAGGTGCAAATCGTGCTGAGTACGAGCTGGGTCCGTCGGTACGGAATGACTAAAACAGCAAAGCGCCTACCGCCATCGTTGCAGGCACGTGTTATTGGTGCCACCTTCCACTCGCGTCACATGAATGATTATGAGTTCATGCGCTTGGCCAGGGGACAGCAGGTGCATGAAGACGTCCTGCGGAGGCGGCCTCGGGAATGGTTGGCTCTTGACGATGACGCGGAGGGATGGCCCACGGAGCACGCCGCGCGGTACATACAAACGCATATGCACGAGGGTCTCAGCGACCCCGACGTGCTGATTGAATTCAAAGTGAAGCTGCAGGAGATGTGCCGGTGACCTACCAAGAAGCCAAGTCTCCAAAAAACGGCTAGGGGCCACAGTTATCGCGGTTATCGCAGAGTTCCGCCAAGTGCGGGTCAAAGCGGGTGAAGTCCAACCTGCTCATGAAACGCGAAAGATTCACCGTTGATTTTTCGTTTTTTTGTTCCAAACGGTGAATCCAGCGAGTGGGCCGCAGATGATATTGAGAGGAACGCGCAATGAATTGGGTAGTTAAGGAATTTCTCTGATATGACTTCAATCAAGCGGGACCGCTGGCCGAGGTTCTTGCTACGGAGCCGGTGGCGGCGGAGCTAGAGGTGAATGCCTATCGCGTGCTTGCTATCGAAAAAGGACCGCGATGACTGTCCCTTTGGCTTTTTATAAATGCATTCACTGCGGCTGTGTCCATCGAGCTGCAAATGGACTTGCCGTCACAGGGCGGCAGCCGGAAGTGCTGCAAGCGTGCACACAGTGCGATGCGCGTGAGTTTTCGCGAATCGAAGCCCCTGCCGATTTTGATACAGCTGCGTATCCACAGATTGTCTTAACCGGTTCGGGGCCACTGCAAGTAAGACCTGTTGCTGCCGCGAAAGCCGCTATGCAAACGCGCGAGGAGGATGGGTTTCTGGCTCACTGGAAAGAACCGGCTCTTTTCTCGCATGCAATCGAAGAGGCTCACCTGGTACGCCAAATGCAGGATTTCGTAGGCAAACGTGAAGCCGAACCGCGGCTTCAAATGGTGTTGCACGGAAGCACGTTGACCGATGTTGAAATCGATAATGTGCTCAATGCGGACGAGCGTCATACGGCTGCCAGTCAATTAATTGCAACAAAGTTAGACCGCCTCGGCTGACCACGCCAGTCAGCCATGAAGCGAATCACCTCCGGTTTTGCCGACCGCCCCATAAAGTGTCTGCGAAACCGACAGCAACCCACACCGTTGAAAACCAAAGTCAAAAAATCCCATGTTCATGGACAGATTTTTCTTTGGTCGACTTATGCTTTATTTCCCACCTTTAGGTCAGGTTATGCTTTATTCGATTTTGCTTCCCCATCCATTGCCCCTAGGAAGGGTGGACAGGTAATGCTTTATTTTCCGGCCACGTGATACTTAACGGCACAAGGTCCGTATTTTTTTGCCCCAGCATTCATCTGCCGCTGCGATATTTCGCGGAAAAAAACCAAAAACCCTCATCAGCCATTACGCCCCAAGTCGCTCGGCGCTCGGCTCAAAGCATTGTTTTTCGTCACCACCTTGCGCAACATGCGGGTGAACTCAGTCTGTTCCTGCTTTGACAAAGGATCAAGAATCAGCTGCTGGGCCTTAAGCATTGACGGGCCAATGTCGGCGAGCAGTTGACGGGCAGCGTCTGTCAGGGTAAGTTGCCGGACACGCCGGTCCTCTGCCGAAGCACTGCGAACCAACAGGCCGCGGGATTCAAGACGGTCTATGACACCGGCAATGGTTGAGGTATCGAGACCGATGGTGCGAGCCAGGGTGCGCTGGTCAATGCTGGGCTGATTGCCCACGGTCTGCAAGGCAGCGTACTGAACCGGCGTCACGCCAAAAGCGTCAGTTTCCTGCAGGAAAATCGCCACGGAGATTTGATGGAGCCGCCTTATGTAATAACCAGGTTGATTATCAATATCAATCTCTGGTGACTCGTCGTAGTTCATTGTCTCGATACCTAGGGTTAGCCCTTATCTAAAGATCTTCATCGTATCACTACACTTATAGTTTGTGTACTGATTACTTGTGTGTTTCCTTGTTGCATAACTGAAGGTGCCTGTATGAAACTGAAAAAACCACTCATCGCTTTTGCGCTGACAGCCGCGGTCAGCGCCGCTGCCTGGGCCGCCGATCCTGTCAAGATTGGCCTCGTCCTGCCCATGTCGGGCCCCTTTGCCTCCTATGGCAAGCAGATTGAGCATGGGGTGAAGCTCTACCTCGCCACCCAGGGCGACACCTTCGGCGGACGCAAGATCGAGCTGATCGTCAAGGATGACAGCCCGGGCACCGCCGGTGACGTGAGCAAGCGCCTGGCGCAGGAGCTGGTGATCAAGGACAAGGTGGACATCCTTGCCGGCTTCGGCCTGACACCCTCGGCATTTGCCGTGGCCCCTGTCGCCACCGATGCAAAGAAGCCCATGGTGATCATGAACGCGGCAACCTCCTCCGTCACCACCAAGTCGAACTACATTGTGCGCACGTCGATGACGCTGCCGCAAAATTCAGCCCCGATTGCCAGCTGGGCCGCCAAGAACAAGATCAAGAAAGTCTTCACGCTGGTGGCCGACTTCGGTCCCGGCCATGATGCCGAAGGCCAGTTCAAGAAGACCTTTACCGCTGCGGGCGGCACCATCGTCGGCGAAGTGCGTGCGCCGGTCAAGAACCCGGACTTCGCGCCCTTCCTGCAGAAAATCAAGGACACCAAACCCGATGCCGTCTTCCTGTTCCTGCCACCGGGCGGCGAAACCATCGCCTTCATGAAGGGCTTCAAGGAACGCGGACTTGCCCAAGCGGGCATTCAGCTGATTTCCACGGGCGACCTGCCTGACGAAGACATTCTGGAAGCGCTGGGTGACTCCGCCCTGGGCCTGATCACCTCCTTCCATTACTCCGAAGCCCACAAGTCGCCCGAGAACAAGGCCTACACGGAAGCCTATTACAAGGCTTATCCAAAAGACCGGCCAAACTTCATGTCGGTCGGCGGCTACGACGGCATGAGGCTGATCGCGGAAGTGCTGAAAAAGACAAACGGCGACACAAACGCCGACAAGTTCGTCGAAGCAGCCAAGGGCATGAAGTGGGTCAGCCCACGTGGCCCAATCAGCATTGACCCTGCGACCCGCGACATTGTGCAGAACATCTATATCCGCAAGGTCGAGAAGGTAGGCGGCAAGCTGCAAAACGTCGAATTCGACCACGTTGCCGACTTCAAGGATCCGGGCAAGCAGTAAGCCATGCCGGCAGCGGGAACGGTTCACGGCTCCCGCTGCGGCCAACGAGAGATAAACCCATGACAGTCATTTTCGATGGCATCGCCTCTGGCCTGCTGCTGTTCCTCATCAGCGTCGGCTTGTCGGTCACGCTGGGCTTGATGAATTTCGTCAACCTCGCGCACGGGGCGTTCGCCATGCTGGGCGGCTACGTCTGCGTCTTCCTGCTCGACCGTTTTGGCGTGCCCTTCCTGGCCGCGCTGCCGATTGTTGCCATCGTTTCGGCGCTGGTCGGTGTGGTGCTGGAACGCACGCTCTACCGCCGCCTCTACGGCGCCTCGCACCTGGATCAGGTGCTGTTTTCCATCGGTCTGGTGTTCGTGGCAATGTCGACCGCCCACTATTTCTTTGGCGCGCAGCAGCAACCGCTGCAATTGCCGGAAATGCTGTCCGGCCAGTTCCATCTGCCCGGCGGGCTCGATGTCGGCGTCTACCGCCTGTTCCTGATTGTCATTGGTCTGATCCTGGCGTTTGCCCTGCAGTGGATGATTGCCGGCACCCAGTTTGGCGCCAAGCTGCGTGCATCGGTTGACAACCCGCGCGCCGCGCGGGGCGTCGGCATCGATGTGGACCGCGTCTTTGTGCTGACCTTCGCGCTGGGCTCGGCATTGGCCGGTCTGGGTGGCGCGCTGGGCGTTGAAATGCTGGGGCTTGACCCTGGCTTTCCGCTCAAGTACATCGTTTATTTCCTGATCGTCGTCGCCGTGGGCGGCAGCGGCAACATCAAGGGCTCGCTGATCGCCTCCCTGATCCTGGGCATCTGCGATGTGGCCGGCAAGTATTACATCCCGCAGGTTGGCGCTTTTGTCATCTACGCGGTGATGGTGGCGATGCTGATCTTCCGTCCGCAAGGGCTGTTCGGACGAACCGCGGCGAAATGAGTATTCCTATGCAAACCTCTCCTCTCGCCGGCTTCGACACCGGCCCGCTGCGCAACGCCTCGCGCTGGACGCCGGCCGAATACGCGTTCTGGCTGATCCCGATCGCGGCTTACTTCATCTTCCCCGAAGATCTGTCGCTGCTTTCCCAGATCGTCATTACAGCGCTGTTCGCCCTGTCCCTGGACCTGATCCTCGGCTATGCCGGCATCGTGTCGCTCGGTCACGCTGCATTTTTCGGCATCGGCGCTTATGCGGCCGGTCTGCTGGCAAAGTATGGCTGGAACGACCCAACGCTGGGCCTGCTCGGGGCCGGATTGGTCGCAGCCCTCATTGGGTTTCTCACCAGCTTTCTGGTCTTGCGCGGCGCCGACCTGACACGCCTCATGGTCACGCTGGGCGTGTCGCTGATGCTGTTTGAAGCGGCCAACAAGTTGACCGACATCACCGGCGGCATGGACGGCCTGCAGGGTGTTGAAATGAAACCTTTGCTCGGCTTGTTTGCCTTCGACCTGTACGGCAAGACGGCCTATATATATTGTGTTGTCGTGCTGTTCGTCATGTTCTGGATTGCCAGGCGCATCGTGCATTCACCCTTTGGCCTGTCGCTGCGCGGCATTCGCCAGAACGTGTTCCGGATGCCGGCGCTGGGCACGCCGGTCAATGCCCGGCTGGTGGGCGTCTATACGCTGGGCGCAGCCTATGCCGGCATTGCCGGGGCACTGCTGACCCAGACCACCCAGTTTGTGTCGATTGACGTGCTGAGTTTCAACGCGCTCGGCCGAACTGATGCTGATTGTGGTGCTGGGCGGCACCGGCAGCCTTTATGGGGCCATGCTCGGCACCATCGTCTTCATGACGGCGCACCATCTCTTGTCCGGCATCAACCCGCAATACTGGCAGTTCTGGCTGGGCATCCTGCTGATCTTCGTCGTGCTCTTCGCACGCGACGGCATCATGGGCGCCTTGCGCGCCATCGCCAGGCGCATGCAGGGAGGCCGGCCATGACCTATGCACTGCAAACCCGCAACCTCGTCAAGAAGTTTGGCGGTTTCGTGGCCACGGACAACGTCACGCTGAACGTCGCCGCTGGGGCCCGCCACGCCTTGATCGGCCCCAACGGCGCCGGCAAGACCACGCTGGTCAACCTGCTGACCGGCTTCCTCGAGCCCACCTCGGGCTCGGTGATCCTCAATAACGAAGAAGTCACGCGGTTGCCGCAGCATGAGCGCGTCAAGCGCGGCGTGGCCCGCACCTTTCAGATCAACCGCCTGTTTGCGGACATGACGGTGCTCGAATCAGTGACGCTGGCCACCTGCGAGCGGCTCGGCATTGGCGCGCGCTGGTGGAAGCCCGTTGGTTCCTATGGCCAGGCCATCGACGAGGCTGCGGAACTTCTTGCCCGGCTCAAACTGCTCGACGTGGCGCACCACCAGACCAAGAGCCTGGCCTATGGCAAGCAGCGCCTGATCGAGATTGCCCTGGCGCTGGCCGTTCGTCCCAAAGTGCTGTTGCTTGATGAACCGGCGGCGGGCGTGCCGACCGGCGAAAGCCGCGAGCTGTTTGAAACCATTGCCCAACTCCCGCGCGACGTGACCATTTTGCTGATCGAGCACGACATGGACCTCGTCTTTCGCTTCGCCGACCGCATTTCGGTACTCGTCAGCGGCGCGGTACTGACCGAGGATGTGCCGGCCGTGATCGCCGTCGATCCACGCGTCAAGGAAGTCTATCTGGGAGAAGCCACCCATGCCTAAATTGCTCGAACTCGAAGGCGTCTGGTCCGGCTATGGCGAGGCCACTGTTCTGGAAGATATTTCATTCAACCTTGAGCCTGGCGCCAGCCTGGCGCTGCTGGGCCGCAACGGCATGGGCAAGACCACCCTGCTGGCCACCCTGATGGGCGCGGCAAGGCAGACCCGGGGCAGCATCCGCTTTGAGGGGCACGACCTGACAGTGGTGCCCAGCCACCGCCGCGCGCATGCCGGCCTCGGATGGGTGCCGCAGGAGCGTGATATTTTCCCGTCGCTCAGTGTGGAGGAAAACCTGACCGTTGTCGCACGTCCCGGTCCCTGGGACCTGAAAAAGGTCTATGCAACCTTTCCGCGTCTTCAGGAGCGTCGCGCCAACATGGGCAACCAGCTCTCAGGCGGCGAGCAGCAAATGCTCGCCATGGGCCGCGCGCTGATGCTCAACCCGCGCCTGCTGCTACTCGACGAACCCCTCGAAGGGCTGGCGCCGCTGATTGCACAGGAACTGCTGAGCGTCATTGCGCAGATGGTGCAGGAAGGCAGCATGGGCGTGATCCTGGTCGAGCAGCATGCACACCAGATTTTGCCCATAACCCAAGAGGCTATCGTGCTCGAACGTGGCCGCATTGTTCATCAGGGCGCCAGTGACGACCTGGCTGCCGACCCCGCCCTGCTGGACCGCTGGCTGGGTGTCGCGGCCCACTGAGTTTTCTGGAGAATCAAGCCCATGAATCATCAACAACAAGCCCTTTCTATCATCAAAGGCGAACATCGCACGCTCACCGCAGTGATCGGTGCGCTGGAGCATGTCGCCGCCGATATGGCGGCCGGCAAGCTCACGCCGGACTACAAACTTCTTTGGTCCATCATCTATTACATCGAAGAGTTTCCTGAACGCCTGCATCACCCCAAGGAAGACTCAGTGCTGTTCCCGCGCATTCGCGCCCACACCCACGACATCGACGATGCGCTGGACGACCTGGGCCGCCAGCATGTCAACAGCCACCCGCACCTTGACTACCTCAAGACCCTGCTGGGCCGCATGGAAGCCGACATCCCGGGTGCCATGCGGGAATTCGCTGAAAAAGTAGCCACCTATGCCTCTTTTCACTGGAAGCATATGGCGCAGGAAGAGTCGGTTGTCTTGCCCAAGGCCAGCGAAGTATTCACTGAGCAGGATTGGGCCGAAGTCGCTGCCAGCTTTACAGAAAACAACGACCCCTTGCTGGACGACAGTGCCAGAAACAGCGAATGGTTTCGCCAGTTTTACCGCCGTATCGTGACGCTGGTGCCCGAGCCGTGGGGCGTGGGCGAGCGCCACTAGCGGGCGCTCGCCCTCTCCGGCAGGGGCCGGATTTCTCAACACACAGGCGCAGAGGGCGCAGGGCTGGGCAAGGAAGAAAAAATGAAATTCAATTTCTCTTCGACTGCTTTGGCGCTGCGCCCTCTGCGCCTTTGCCTTGACTGGACGGCATCGAAACCGGCGGAAGTTTTCGATGAGGGTCTTAAAAATCCTGTTCTATTTTTCTTTTTGCAGCCTGCTGCTCCCCGGGATTGCGCTAGCGGTCCCGCCAAGAACCCGGCGGCCCCTAAATTGCTATCAATTAAATAGCTAACTTGGTCCGTGACCAGCTTGCCTTGACCATTATTTATTCAAATTAAGTCCTCAAACCTGTGTTCAATGGGCTGCTGTGCCTCACGCCACGGCATGTTTACTTCACATCAGGGTTATTCCCTATACATGGCCATTAACCAATAACTATACTTATCATTAGCGTACTGATTATTTGCGTAACCATCTTCAGGAGACATCAATGAGTGACAAGCATTCCGAACTTCCCGTTCTGGTGGCCGGTGGTGGCATAGGTGGCCTTGCGGCCGCTCTGGCGCTGGTGCGACAGGGATTTCATGTCAAGGTGATGGAGCAGGCACCCGAGATCGGTGAGATCGGCGCCGGCATCCAGCTCGGCCCCAACGCCTTCCACGCCTTCGACGCGCTGGGTATCGGTGAAAAGGCCCGCAGCCGTGCGGTCTACACCGACGAGATGGTGATGCATGACGCGATCGACGGCTCCCTGGTGGGCCGGATCCCGACCGGCGAGGCCTTCCGCAAGCGCTTCGGCAACCCCTACGCGGTGATCCACCGCGTTGACGTGCACAAGTCGCTGCTGGAAGGCGCGCAGGAAACAGGCATGGTCGAGTTTCTGACCTCGACCCGCGTTGAGCGCATCGAGCAGGACGAGCAGAGCGTGACGGTCCATGACCAGCATGGCAACGCCCACAAGGGCGTTGCGCTGATCGGTGCCGACGGCGTGAAATCGGTAGTGCGCGAGCAGTTCGTCGGGGACCCGGCCCACGTGACCGGCCATGTGGTCTACCGCGCGGTGATCGACAAGAAGGATTTCCCGCTTGACCTGCAGTGGAACGCCGCCAGCATCTGGGTCGGCCCGAACTGCCACCTGGTTCACTACCCGCTGCGTGGCGGCGAACAGTACAACGTGGTCGTGACCTTCCACAGCCGCCAGCAGGAAGAATGGGGCGTCACCGATGGCAGCAAGGAAGAAGTGCAGAGTTACTTCCAGGGCATCTGCCCGCAGGCGCGCCAGCTGATCGACCTGCCCAAGATATGGAAGCGCTGGGCCACCGCCGACCGCGAACCCATTGGCCAGTGGTCCTTCGGCCGCGTCACGCTGCTGGGCGATGCCGCACATCCGACCACGCAGTACATGGCACAGGGCGCCTGCATGGCGATGGAAGACGGCGTCACTCTGGGCGAAGCGCTGCGCGTCAACAACAACGATTTCATCAAGGCATTCGACCTCTACCAGCGCTCGCGGGTGACCCGCACCGCGCGCATCGTGCTGTCGAGCCGCGAGATGGGTCGTATCTACCACGCCAAAGGGGTTGAGCGTCTGGTGCGCAACGACCTGTGGAAAGGCCGCACGCCGGAGCGCTTTTACGACGCCATGGAGTGGCTGTATGGCTGGAACGTCGGCAACTGTCTGGTCGCCTGACCATCGTTTAACTTCATTTTCCTTTCAGGAGAAAACATCATGCAAGAACTCGGTCGTCTTGAAGATCTGCCCGCAGACTACCGCGAGGCCCTGACGCGGCAGAACCTGGTGCCGCTCTGGCCCAGCCTGCGCGCCATGCTGCCTCCGGGCAAGCCTCAGCCCAGAACCCGCGCCACCGCCTGGTCCTACCAGGCGCTCAAACCACTGCTGCTGCAGGCCGGCGAACTCACGCCAATCGAAAAAGCCGAACGCCGGGTACTGGTGCTGGCCAACCCCGGCCATGGCCTGGAGAAAATGCGGCCAGCGCCGCGATATACCTCGGAATGCAGCTGCTGCTGCCGGGCGAATGGGCGCCGTCCCACCGCCACACGCCCAATGCCGTCCGCATGATCGTCGAGGGAGAGGGCGCCTACACCACGGTGGATGGCGAGAAGTGCCCGATGAGCCGCGGCGACCTGATCCTGACGCCGACCGGTCTGTGGCACGAGCATGGCCATGACGGCAACGAGCCGGTGATCTGGCTCGACGTGCTGGACCTGCCGCTGGTTTACTACATGGAAGCCTCCTACCATGTCGATGGCGAGCGTCAGGCGGTCAAGCCCGGCCGCGGCGACCGCGTTTATGCGGGCGGCGCCATGGTGCCGACCCCAATGTTCGAGCGCTCCAACAAGAACTACCCGATGCTGCGCTACCCGTGGGTAGAAGCGCGCGCCGCGCTGCAGGCCATGGCCGCTGATCAGCCCGAGCTGGAGGCCGTCCAGCTCACCTACGTCAACCCCGAGACCGGCAGCGACGCCCAGAACATCCTCGGTTTCTACGCGCTGATGCTGCGCCCGGGACAGACCTTGAAGCTGCCAGTGCGCTCGCCGGCGACGGTGTTCCATGTGATCGAAGGCGGCGCAGAGGTCCATGTCGAAGACCAGAGTTTCACCCTGGCCGAGGCCGATACCTGCTGCGCCCCAGGCTACAGCGCAGTCACGCTGAAGAACCGCGCAGGCGACAAGCCGACGTTCATCTTCATTGCCGATGAGTCGCCGCTGCACCGCAAGCTCGGCGTGTTCGAGAACCGCGGCTGACCCAGCCTCCCTACCCTTTTCAAGAAAACAAACATGCCCCAAGCCACTTACCTCTGGAACCCGCCCGCCGTCCCATCGCTGCCGGTGCGCGGCCGAGCCGAGCGCCTACCCGTCAACCGCATCTTCTTCGTCGGCCGCAACTACCATGCGCACGCCGTCGAAATGGGCAAACCGGTGGACAAGTCCGTCGAGCGTCCGTTCTACTTCACCAAGGCACCGCAAACCCTGGTGGAAAGCGGCGCCACCGTGGCCTACCCGCCCGAGACCAGCAACTACCATTTTGAAATGGAACTGGTCGTTGCCATTGGCGCGCCGGCTTTCCGCGTGTCGCAGGAAGACGCCCACAAGGTGATCTACGGCTACGCCGCCGGCCTGGACATGACCCGCCGCGACCTGCAGCTGGTGGCACGCGACAAGGGCCGCCCGTGGGACCTGGGCAAGGATGTGGAGCAGTCCTCGGTATGCAGCGAAATCGTTCCCATGCCCAGCGTGGTGATAGAAAAAGGTGAAATCGCCTTGAGCGTCAATGGCCAGACCAAACAGCATTCCAACGTGGACAAGCTGATCTGGAACATCCGCGAGATCATTGCCGACCTGTCACTGTTCTACCACCTGCAGCCCGGCGACCTGATTTACACCGGCACGCCCGAAGGCGTGGGCGCGGTCGTGGCCGGTGACCGCATCGACGGCCGCGTGGAAGGCGTAGGCGAAATCGTGCTGAACGTCGGCCCTGCCGAATAAGCGAGGGAATATCTGTGCAGCTCTACACCTTCTTCAACAGCTCGGCCTCCTACCGGGTCCGCATCGCACTGGCCCTCAAAGGGCTGACAGCCGAACATATCGGCGTCAACATCCGCACAGGCGCGCAGCATAGCGAGGACTTCCTGGCACTGAACCCGGCCGGACTGGTGCCAGCGCTGGTTGATGGCCCAACGCGGCTGTCGCAGTCGCTGGCGATCATCGACCACCTGGACCGCATCCAGCCCGAGCCGCTGCTGGTGCCGATTAACGCACCGGCGCGCGGCCAGGTGCTGGAAATCGCGCAGCTGATCGCCTGCGATATCCATCCCCTGAACAACCTGCGGGTGCTGAAGTACCTGACGGCGGACCTTGGCCTGAGCGAAGCCCAGAAAAATGCCTGGTACGCCCACTGGATTGCGGAAGGCTTTAACGCGCTGGAAGCCCTGCTGCCCGACCATGACGGCTGGTGCGTGGGCGATGCGCCGACCCTGGCGGACTGCTGCCTGGTGCCACAGCTTGCCAATGCAGAACGCATGAAGGTGGACCTGGCGGCCTGGCCGCGCATACGGCGCATTGCCGCTTTCGCACGCCAGCACCCCGCCTTTGTGCAGGCAGAACCGCAACGTCAGCCTGACTACGCAGCCTGAGCTTTTCAGGCCACGTGACGCCTCAAGGGCAGCCCGCTCCGCAGACTTGCCGGCATCGCCTAGCGCTGCTGGTTTCCGCCCTTTTTCTCAAGCTGCTGAAGCTGGCGTTTGCGTTTGCTCTTGTTTTTTGATTCCCCCTCCGGCGGCCGGTCCCGCAGGGCTCGCGCCCGGCGTTCCTGCGCCTGCTCTTCGCGCTTTTTATCGCGAAAGTGCACAAAAATGCGCCCCAGCCCAAAGCTCACGGCACTGCTGATTACAAGAAGAATGATGCTCGAAGTTTCCATGGTGTGCGCAGCAGCTCAGTCAGCCAGAAACAGCGACTGAAGATCGTTTAAAAAATCAAAGCCGCGCTCGGTCGGCTTGACGCGAGCGAAGTCGCGCTCGATCAAGCCCTTGCGCTCGGCCTCTTCCAGCCCTTTCTGGATGGCGGTCAAAGGCAGGCCCGTTTTTTCAGAAAAATCCTGCAGTTTGAAGCCGTCGCGCAGCCGCAAGGCGTTGAGCATGAACTCAAAAGGCAAATCGGCGCGGCTCACTTCCGTTTCCTGGCTGACGGCATCGCCGGCCAGCGCTTTTTCCATGTAGAGCTTGGGTTCGCGCATGCGTACCTGTCGAACCACCCGATGGGCAAAACTGAGCTTGCTGTGCGCACCCGCTCCAATGCCAAGGTAATCGCCAAACTCCCAATAGTTGAGATTGTGAAAGCAGCGATGGCCAGGCCTGGCGTAGGCCGACACTTCATAGCGCTGCAGCCCCGCGCCTTCGGTCATCTCGGTGATCTTGTCGAGCATGGCGTAGGCCATGTCTTCCTCGGGAATCACCGGCGGGAACTTGGCAAAGTAGGTGTTGGGCTCAATCGTCAGGTGATAAATCGAAATATGCGGCGGCTGCAGCGCAAGCGCCTGGCGCATGTCCTGCTCCAGGTTTTCCAGCGTCTGGCCGGGCAGCGCGTACATGATGTCGAGGTTGAAGGTGTCGAAAGCCTGCGCCGCCTCCTCAACGGCGGCGATCGCCTGGGCACGGTCATGCACGCGGCCCAGGGTTTTGAGGTGGCGATCGTCGAAACTCTGCACGCCGATGGACAGGCGGTTCACCCCGGCGCTGCGGAAGGCCTTGAAACGGTCTTTTTCAAAGGTACCGGGGTTGGCTTCCAGCGTGATCTCGCAGTCGGCATCCAGCCGCAGCCGCGCGCGGATGTCGCCCAGCAGACGGTCAATGGCCTGCGGCGAAAACAGGCTGGGCGTTCCGCCGCCAATGAAGATGCTGTGCACCGTGCGGCCCCAGATCAGCGGCAGCGACGCCTCCAGATCGGCCACCAGCGCATCGATATAGCGCTGCTCGGGCATCTCGCCCGAGACTTCATGCGAGTTGAAATCGCAATAAGGGCATTTTTTGATGCACCAGGGCAGATGCACATAGAGTGAGAGCGGCGGCAAGGCAGCCAGCTGCAGCGTGCCGCCGCGCATGTAATGCTGAACGTCTTTGTGAGTCATGATAGATACGACCCCGGCTTAGAGCCAGCGTTCCCGCATCAGCTCCATCATCTGGCGCGTGGCCTTGCCGCGGTGGCTGTTGGCATTTTTCACGCTGACAGGCAACTGCGCAAAGGTCTGGCCAAACTCGGGGATAAACATCACAGGGTCGAAGCCAAAGCCGTTGCTGCCCATGGGCTCCAGGGCAATTTCACCCGTCACCCGGCCGCAGGCAATCAGCGGCTCGGGGTCCTGAGCAGAACGCACCGCCACCAGCGTGCTGACCAGGGCTGCGCGGCGCTGGGACGGCTGCGTCAGGTGAGCCATCTGCTCCAGCAAGGCCTTGACGTTGTTGGCGTCGCCCTTGGGATAGCCAAACTGCGTGGCGTAAAACGCCGTGTCAACGCCCGGCAGTCCGCCGAAAGCGTCCACACACAAGCCGGCGTCGTCGGCCAGCGCAGGCAGACCGCTGAGCGCGGACGCATGGCGGGCCTTGGCCAGCGCGTTTTCCACAAAGGTGCGAAACGGCTCTTCGGCTTCAGGAATGCCCAGGTCCGCCTGGCTCAGCAGCTCGAAGCCCAGCGGCGCCAGCATGGCCTGCAGTTCGGCGAGTTTGCCCTGGTTGTTGGATGCAAGTACGATTCTCATGATGAAATATGGCTCTAGCGCTTATTAAACAAACGTAGTTAGCTATTAATTTAATAGCGATTGCTTCTGCAAGGCCACCAGTTCCTGAATGCCTTTTTCGGCCAAAACCAGCAGCGCATCCATTTCCTGGCGTGAAAAAGCCGCGCCTTCTGCAGTGCCCTGCACCTCTACATAGTTGCCGGCACCCGTCATGACCACATTCATGTCAGTGCCTGCGGCCGAATCTTCGGTGTAGTCCAGATCCAGCAAGGGCGTGCCTTGCACAATGCCCACCGAGATGGCGGCTACGTGATCGACGATTGGCGTTTCCTGGAGCTTGCCCTCGGCCAGCAATTTGCTGATGGCATCCTGCGCGGCTACAAAGGCGCCAGTAATGCTGGCCGTGCGAGTGCCTCCATCGGCCTGAAGCACGTCGCAATCGAGATGAATCGTGCGCTCTCCCAGTTTTTTCAGGTCAAACACGGAGCGCATGGAACGGCCAATCAGGCGCTGGATTTCCTGGGTACGGCCACTCTGCTTGCCTCGGGCGGCTTCCCGGTCACTGCGCATGTGCGTGGCGCGCGGCAACATGCCGTATTCGGCCGTCACCCACCCTTCGCCGCTGCCTTTTTTATGACCAGGCACTTTCTCTTCGACAGACGCCGTACACAGGACACGGGTAGCGCCGAATTCAACCAGCACCGAACCTTCAGCATGAACGGTGTAGTGACGGGTCATGCGTACAGGGCGCGTCGCGTCGGGAGCACGTGCATCGCTGCGTTCAAACTGACTCATGAGGAATGACTTTCAGGCAAACAATGCCGGGCTTGATCAGAAGAGGGAATAAGGAAAAGCCAGGAAGGACAATGCCAGCGTGCTTGAAAACACCAAAGCATTCAAGCCCCGAGATTCAGGATTTTCTGGCGGCCGAGCGGCGTATGGCCTCGTTGATTTCAGCGATTGATCGCTCGATCGTCGCCTCATCAAGATCATCGGCCAGGGTGTCGAGCCCCCCCGCCTGAATGGTGGAGGCAAACACGCCGTCCATGATGCTGTCGGTGGACACACCCTGTGTGGATTCAAACTCGTCCGGTGTTTCCCACTCCATGGCAAGAACCGTCACGTTGTCACTGTGTTCGCCACCGGCGCGCAAGGCGTTTTCAACCAGATCGGGGACGGCTTCTGAAACACTTTTGCTGGCCAGTTGGCCAACAATTTCATCGTCACTCAAACTACCCCACAGGCCGTCGGAGCATAGCAACAGCTTGTCACCCTCCAGCAGGGTCAAAGGGCCTGTTATGTCAAAAACAGGTTTGCTGGGCGAGCCCAGGCAGGTAAAAAGTATGTTGCGATTGACGCGTTCAAACTTGATGACTCCCGCAGCTTGCTGCTCAAGATAGGAGTGATCGCGGGTGCGCATCAGCAGTTCACCGTCCCGCACGAGATACAGGCGGGAGTCCCCGCAATGCGTCCAGGTCGCGCTGCCACCCTGCAAAATAGCCGCTACAAGAGTGGTGCGCGGCGTGTCGAGCATGCCTTTTTCGGTGGCATAGCGCAGGATCTGGTGATGGGCTGCTATCAGCGCGGTTGACAGAAATTCCACCGGATCGCGAACAAGGGGACGCGCCTCTTTCTGATAGAGCGCGGAAATGGTCTGCAGCGCCAGCTGTGCCGCCACTTCACCTTCAGGGTGGCCGCCCATGCCGTCGGCCAGCACGAACAGGCCCGATTCGCGCGTGTAGCAATAGCCCATGCGGTCTTCATTTTTCTCCCGCCCGCCCTTGCGACTAACCTGAAAGACAGAAAACTTCATTTGAATCGGGTCGCAAAAGCGGTCGCTTTGCGTGCGGTTTTTTTGGTGTCCGAAACCATGTTGTCAAACTGCAGCCGAACCTTTTCACCCACGGTGAGCTTGGTGTAGCGACGCTCGCTTTCCCGGCTCAACTCCTTTTGCAAGGCAAACACCGACTGGGGCCGCGACAGTGGGTCAAGCGACATGCACCATTCGACGACTTCAATGAGGTTGTCGGAATAGACGCCACGCAGGCGGGACAGCGCCAGCGACAAGCGATCCTTCTCAAGACGCTGCGGCGCATCATTGGGCGGATAGCCCTGCATGGTGGCGTAGATGCAGGCGCCAATCGCATAAATATCGGTCCAGGGGCCCATGGACGAATCGCGGCGGTACATTTCTGGTGCAGCAAAGCCGGGGGTGTACATGGGGCGGATGAAGTTGCCCTCTTTGCTCAATACCTCCCGCGCCGCGCCAAAGTCAATCATCACGGCCCGGTTATCGTCGGTGACGAACATGTTGGCCGGTTTGATATCCAGATGCAGCATCTTGTGCTGATGCACGATGCGCAGTCCGCGCAGGATTTCGTCAAACAGCGAGCGAATGGTCGATTCGCGGAACACTTTTTGCCTTTTTAGATCCCGGGCGGTGATGATGAAGTCCTGCAGAGTCCCGCCCTCCAGGTAATTCATGACCATGTAAACGGTTTCGTTCTCGCGAAAAAAATTCAGCACGCTCACCACCGAGCCGTGCGAAATCTGGGCGAGTGAACGACCCTCTTCAAAAAAACTCTTGAGGCCCAATCGGTACAAGGAGAGTTTTTCAGGCTGAACTTGCGGCAGCAACTCTCCCACCGCACGGCTGGCCAGAGAAGATGGCAAATACTCCTTGATGGCGACTTGCTGACCTTCATTGTCAACCGCCAAGTAAACTACACCGAATCCACCAGCCGAAAGCTTTCGCACAACACGATAGCCACCAATCACGGTATCGGGCGGCAATGGTGCAGGTTTGACCTTTGACATAATTTGGAATGAGTTTGGTGACGACGTCACCCAAATCGCATTTTTCTCTTTTCTTTCAAGTAAGGCGTATCAGCTAATGTCAGTTTACAGCATGACGGGTTATGCAAGCGTGCAATCCAGCACGGCTCAGTCGGCCCCGGAAACTGAACCGGGCCGAGACACCAGTTCCCGGCTGGGCGTCGAAATACGTTCCGTCAACAGTCGCTTTCTCGACCTGTCTTTCCGCCTGCCCGATGAATTGCGCCAGACGGAGCCGGCCCTGCGTGAGTTGCTGACCGCCAAGCTCAAGCGCGGCAAGGTGGAGTTGCGCATTTCGCTGGAAAGCAGCTCAGCCAGCAGCCTGCGAGCACCCTCATCCACCACCCTGCAGCGACTGGGTTCAATCGAGGACAGCATCAAGTCATGGCTGCCTCAGGCCGCCGCACTCAGTGTGGCAGATGTCCTGCGGATCGCGACCAATGAAGACAAAAAACCGCACGATCACAGTGCGGAACTGATACAGCTGGCCAAAAAGGCCCTGAAGGACATGATGTCGGCCCGAGAGCGCGAGGGTGCCCGGCTGGCCCACATGCTGCTGGACCGCACGGCGCAACTGCGGGCTCTGGCGGAATTGGCTGTGCCCATGGTCCCCAAATTGGTGGAGCAGCAAAAAAATCGTTTTCTTGAGCGCTGGAAAGAGGCACTGGCCTTGGGAGCCAGCAACGTGCTGCCTGAAATGGCCCATGACCGTGCCCTGACGGAGGCAACAGCCTTTGCCATCCGGATTGATGTGGCCGAAGAGATCACTCGCCTCTCATCGCACCTGGACGAGATTGACCGCCTGCTCGCCAGCGGCGGTGAATTGGGCAAACGCCTGGATTTCCTGATTCAGGAGTTGCACCGCGAAGCCAATACATTGGGATCCAAATCGGCCTCGCTGGAGCTGACACGTGTTTCGGTCGATATGAAGGTATTGATCGAACAGATTCGCGAACAGGTCCAGAACATCGAGTGACCGCCTCTTTACTACTG
Source organism: uncultured beta proteobacterium (assembly GCA_963793855.1). Lineage (GTDB taxonomy): Bacteria > Pseudomonadota > Gammaproteobacteria > Burkholderiales > Burkholderiaceae_C > Polaromonas. The sequence continues at coordinate 1,417,308 of CAWCBL010000004.1, read as the reverse complement.
AATTCATAGCAACCAACACCCATTAAACATGGACTATCCCGGTAATTTATTCGTTGTAGCCGCTCCCAGCGGCGCAGGCAAGTCCAGCCTGGTCAAGGCCTTGATGGAGCTGGATTCAGCCATTCAGCCTGCAGTTTCACACACCACCCGGTCCCCGCGTGGACAGGAAAAACATGGCAGGGAGTATTTCTTTCTGTCCCCCGATGAGTTTGATGGCATGGTGGAGCGGGATGCCTTTCTGGAATGGGCGCATGTCCATGGTCACCGCTATGGCACGTCGCGCCACACTATTGAGGAGCGGGTTGCTTATGGCGCAGATGTGATACTGGAAATTGATTTTCAGGGTGCCATCAACGTGAAGCATATTTTCAAGAATGCAGTGCTTATTTTCATCCTTCCCCCGAGTTGGGAGGAACTGCGCGCACGCCTGCAGCGGCGCGGCGAGGACTCCGCAGAAGTGATTGAATTGCGGCTTAAAAATGCAGCGCTGGAGATGGCGCAGGCGAAAAAATTCGACTTCGTTATAATTAACGAGTTGTTTGAGCGGGCAGTTTTCGACCTGAAGACCATTGTTCATGCCCAGCGGCTCAAGTTTTCGGCCCAGCGACGTGCCCGCGCCGAGACCTTCAAGGCCCTTCATATACCTTAAGTTACCGATCACCCGAAAGAACATCATGGCCCGTATCACTGTCGAAGATTGCCTCGAAAAAATTCCCAACCGCTTTCAGCTGGTTTTGGCCGCTACGTACCGCGCCCGCATGCTCAGCCAGGGCCATGCGCCAAAAATCGAAAGCAAGAACAAGCCCGGCGTTACTGCCCTGCGAGAAATTGCCGAAGGCAAAATCGGCCTGGAAATGCTGAAAAAAGTACCCAACTGATTATTTTCAGCATCAAAAAAAGCACCTTTTCAAGGTGCTTTTTTCATTTTTGACGCTTTAAAGTCCATTTTTCATACGCTTTGTTCCTGCCGCGATACATTTAAGGTATGAGCGCAATGCTTTCACCTGTCGTTTCCAATAAGTCAACGCCTGCCGCTGCAAACGCCGCCGCAGCCAGCTTTGCTGCGCTCACCGCCAAACTGGATTACCTGAGTGCAGCAGACATAGAAAATGTCCGCCAGGCTTATCGCTTCGCCGATCAAGCCCATCTGGGCCAACTCAGAAACAGCGGCGAACCCTATATCACCCATCCCATCGCGGTCGCGCAACAGTGCGCAGAATGGAAGCTTGATGCACAAGCGTTGATGGCGGCCCTTTTACACGACGCCATGGAAGATTGCGGCGTCACCAAACCGGACCTGATTGAACGTTTTGGGGCACCGGTGGCCGAACTGGTGGACGGCCTGACCAAGCTGGAAAAGCTGGAATTCAACACCCGGGAAGAAAACCAGGCCGAGTCTTTCCGAAAGATGCTGCTGGCGATGGCGCGCGATGTGCGCGTAATTTTGATCAAACTGGCCGATCGCACCCACAACATGCGGACACTGGGCGATGCGCCGCGCACCAAGTGGAACAGAATTTCCAGTGAAACCCTGGATATTTACGCGCCCATCGCGCACCGCCTGGGTCTGAACTCCACCTACCGGGAACTGCAGGATCTGGCTTTCCAGTACCTTCATCCGTGGCGCTATGCAATTCTGGCCAAAGCCGTGGTACGTGCACGTGGCCGTCGCCGCGACGTAATAAAGCGCGTGCAATCCGATGTCGAGGCCGCGTTTGCAAACGCCCATATTCCTGTTCACATTTATGGACGCGAGAAGACGCTGTACTCCATCTACAGCAAAATGGACCAGAAGAACCTGTCCTTTGCTCAGGTCACCGATCTCTATGGCTTCAGGATCATCGTGCAGGACCTGTCGGCTTGTTACGGTGCCTTAGGTGTCTTGCATCAGCTCTACAAGCCCTTGCCCGGAAAGTTCAAGGACTATATTGCGATACCCAAGGTCAACGGCTACCAGTCGCTGCACACCACACTGGTAGGTCCATTCGGGACCAATATCGAGTTCCAGATGCGCACCGACGCCATGCACATTGTGGCCGAGGCGGGTGTGGCCGCTCACTGGCTGTATAAAGCATCTGATCCAGACAGTGACGCCTCGCAGCGGCTGGGAACGAAATGGTTGCAGTCGCTGCTCGACATCCAGCAGGAAACGCGTGACGCAGCCGAATTCTGGGACCATGTGAAGATTGATCTGTTTCCGGAAGCTGTCTACGTATTTACGCCAAAAGGCCAGATCATGGCGATGCCGCGTGGCGCCACTATTGTGGACTTTGCCTATGCCATCCACAGCGACGTGGGGTATCGTGCGGTGGCAGCCAAAGTCAATGGCGAGCAGGTCCCCCTACGCTCCGAAATGCACAACGGCGATGTGATTGAGATCATCACGGAGCCGGACTCCACCCCGAATCCAGGCTGGCTAGGTTTCGTGCGGACAGGCAAAGCACGCTCAAAAATACGCCATCACCTCAAGGCCATGGGGCTTACAGAATCACAGGCTCTGGGCGAAAAAATGCTGGCCCAGGCGCTGCGGGCCGAAGGCATAGACCGACAACGCCTTTCTGACGACGATGAAGCCCACCATGCTACATGGGAAAAAATCCTGCGCTTTTCCGGCAACCGCTCGCGCGCCGAGCTGCTCACGGACATAGGCTTGGGCAAGCGCATTGCCAGCATGATCGCCAAGCGCATTGTCACGCTACTCGCCGAAAAAGGTGAAAGACCCGATGCCCTGCTCATGAGCCGGGAGCGCTATACACCTCATGAGTCCGTATCGCAAGGCGGGCTGGTGCTCGATGGCAGTGAAGGCGCATCGGTACAGTTTGCACCATGCTGCTGCCCGATTCCCGGCGACGGCATTATTGGCTATCTGGGCCGCGGGGAAGGTCTCTTCGTGCATACGGACGACTGTGCCGTGGCCAAGCGTTTGCAGCAAAAAGACAGTGAGCGCTTTATTGCCGTTGACTGGTCCGACGAGCCTGTCCGTACTTTCGAAACCAATCTTTTGGTGACAGTTTCCAATGGGAAAGGGGTGCTAGCACGCGTAGCAGCAGCTCTGGCCAGCGCCGAAGTGGATATCACTCACGTAGACATGGGAAATGGGCATGAACCCGCGCACGATGCGATAGACCTACGTTTTGGGGTGGCCGTGCGTGATCGTGTTCACCTGGCATCGGCGCTGCGCAGCGTCAAACGCACCCCTTCTGTTCTGCGGGTTCAGCGGGCCAAATCCGCCGCTTAGCTGACCCCACACTTTTTACCGGATATACGGCTTGGCAAAGCCCGGCGCATTATTCGACAACGACCCCTTTAGCGACATGCGCAGTATCACCCTGCAAGGTGTGGTTCCGTAAGATCGACTAGCTGGGAAGCCCGCTGGCGTCATTGCGTCACCCTATCGTCGGGCGCCGGATATTCGACCTTCAGCACCTCAAGCAACTTCGCACCTTGGGGCGTGACGAGGGCGACCTCATCCCCTACCCGTGATTTGAGCAGGGCTCTGGCTACGGGGGAGACCCAACTGATTTGCCCCAAGGCGCTATTGGCTTCATCAACACCCAAAATGGTGACGGTTCGCTCCGTTCCGCTGTCATCGACGTAGGTCACGGTGGCCCCAAAAAATACCTGATCACTGCCGTGGTGAATGGACGGATTGCTGATTTCAGCAATCTCCAGCCTTTGCGTCAAAAACCGGATACGCCGGTCAATTTCGCGCAGGCGTTTTTTACCGTAAAGATAGTCGCCATTTTCGGACCGGTCACCGTTGCTGGCGGCCCAGTGAACAATTTCGACCACTTTGGGACGTTCGCTGTCGATCAGCTTCAACAATTCCGTTCGCAAACACTCAAAACCTTGCGGTGTGATGTAGTTTTTCCCAGCCGGGGGCAAGGGTACAAACGATGAATCTTCCTCGTCAGCGTCGGTTTCTTTGGTAAAGGCTTTATTCATGACTAAAACAGAATAGCACTCAGGCCATCCACCCATGAAACCAATGTCATCGACACAAAAACGAAAAAGCCCTAGAACATCACTGTTCTAGGGCTTGTCGTTTGGTGCGGCTGGCAGGAATTGAACCCACGACCCCTTGGTTCGTAGCCAAGTACTCTATCCAACTGAGCTACAGCCGCTAAGCTACAAATTATAGCGTATTTATTGGACTCGCTTGTTGGACTTTTGCCAACGTGCGACAAAATATGTCCATCGCTAGCGACGCACCCACAGAGTCCCGCATAAAACTCGAGGAAGACCCGAAGACGAAGGCCAAAATTTCTCGAAATTTCTCTCTACGCGCTGACTCAGAGTTCATAAGGTTGACGAACCGCTTGCTCGCAGCCTTGTCGACATGCGGGGGAAACAGGCTGGTGGGCAAAAAGTACATTGGACCCAACGCCATTGCAAAGCATCGCCAGCTTGATTCAAGTCAAAGCTCCCAGCCTTCTGGCCCTATAGGCTGACTTATGAAAATTCAATTTCTCGGGGCAACCGACACTGTGACCGGTTCCAAGTACCTGTTGCGACAGGGAAAGTCCAATGTGCTCGTCGATTGTGGACTGTTCCAGGGCTACAAGCAGTTACGTCTGCGCAACTGGTCGCCACTGCCGATTGATGCCACATCCATTGATGCCGTCATCCTCACACATGCGCATATCGACCACAGCGGCTACCTGCCATTGCTAGCCCGCCAAGGGTTCAGAGGCAAGGTGTATTGCAGCCCTGCGGCTTACGACCTGTGCCGGACACTGCTGCCCGACTGCGGCCATCTGATGGAGGAGGAAGCCGAGTATATGAATCGGCACAAGCTTTCCAAGCACTCGCCGGCCTTGCCACTCTTCACGCAAGACGATGCGCAGCGCTGCCTGAAGCTGTTCGCACCGGTGAACTATGGTGAAAAATGGCAGCCTGCCGAAGGTTTGAACGCCACGCTCACGTCTTCAGGCCACATGCTCGGTTCGGCCTTCGTGCGACTGGACAACGGCTCGCGTTCGATTCTGTTTTCTGGCGATATCGGCCGCCCCAAGGACCTTGTTCTGGCAGCGCCCTCGCCCGTGGACGGCGCAGACTATCTGGTCGTCGAATCCACTTACGGTGATCGACTGCACAAGAACGCCGACGCGCTTCCAGAATTGGCCGATGTGATCAACCGAACGGCCGCGCGAGGGGGCGTGGTCGTCATCCCGGCATTCGCCGTCGGAAGAGCACAAAGTCTACTTTACTGCATCCACCTGCTCAAGGCTCAAGGGGTCATCGACAACCTGCCGGTTTATCTGAACAGCCCGATGGCAGCCAGTGCTACGGGAGTCTACCAACAGCATCGCGCAGAGTTACGCCTGACGCCGGCACAATGCAAGGCCATGACGCACGCGGCTCAGATCGTGCATACCCCCGAGGAGTCGCGCCTGCTCAATACGCGACATGGACCGATGATCATCATCGCCGCCAGCGGCATGGCGACAGGGGGGCGCGTGGTCCACCACCTCAAGGCGTTCGCGCCGGACAAGCGAAACACCATCCTGTTCGCGGGATTCCAGGCCGGTGGCACTCGCGGCGCAACGATCGCCGGCGGCGCTTCAACCGTGCGTATCCATGGTGAAGATATACCGATCCGGGCCGAGGTGGCGATGCTCGATGACCTCTCGGCACATGCGGACGCGGCACAAATTATTGACTGGCTACGCGGTTTCAAATCAGCGCCACGCCAGACATTCATCACGCATGGTGAACCTGCAGCGGCCGATGCAATGCGTCAGCGTATCGAGCGCGAGCTGCACTGGCCCTGCCATATGCCCCACTATCTGGAGTCAGTTTCTCTGAATTGACCCCGTGCATAGAACGCTCATCCGCCTCAATCAACAGGGCTAAGCTGCTGTGGGCGCATCGCTTGCGCGAACGACCAGCACCGGCACCGGCGCATGCCGCACAATCTGCTCGGCATCGCTGCCCAACAGCACACGGCCAATACCGCGGCGACCGTGGGAACCCACCACGATCAGATCCGCCTTTGCCAGCTTCGCCTGCTCACTCACGTGATCGCAAATGCGGCCCGGGCCCTCCATCACTAGCACGCAGTCTGCACTCACGCCCTTGTCCTCGGCCTTTTTTTTGCAATGCGCCAGCAGCTTCTCCCCAGCTTCACGCATCACTGGGATGATTTCATTAACGTAGTTCATGGCGGACTCAAAGCCGTTGACGTAGCTGAGTTCATCGACCACATGGAGCAAGCGCAGCCTGGCGCCACTCAGTTCGGCAAGACGGATGGCTTCGTCAAGCGCCTTTTCTGATGTTGGGCTGCCGTCGACCGGCACGAGAATCTGGTGGTAGCGGGACATTGCTTTTGCTCCTGAAATGAAAGATTGTCAACGCAGCATTATTGCGCCCTCGGATGGCCCGATGGTGGCTTCGAACCAGGTATGGCGCGCCAGCGAAGCCACGACAGTATCCTCGATCAGGCATTGTCCTGCGACTTCGGTCGTACCACACGCATGCGAGGAGCGCCTCGGCTTGTGACGCCAATTCCGCTCGGCTTTGACTGCCTGCGGCTTTGCGGCAAGCGTGCGCGAAAATCGGTCGCCAAACTCACCCGGCAAGATGACAATACATCCTTTAGCCTGGTGGCGAAGGTGCCCCTGAAAATCCATATGCAGGCGTTGCGCTGCACGACGCCAACCGGCGGTACCAAGAACGGAACGGCCGCACTCATTCCCTGAGCTACAGCCGGTTAATCGAAGCCGAAGTGCCCATGCCACCCCCGGATTTGGTACTACAGAGACATCACACCCAAAAGTCCGGGGCAGCCTCATGCATCGCTCCGTCGCCTCATAGGGTCATCGTGAGTATCAAAAGTTAACCGCAGACTGAATCCGTCCAGACACAGGAATTGCAATCCGGGCCAAGCTTGCGAAATATCAAACAGAATGGCTGCGTGGTTGCATAGCATCAAGAAACCCGCTGTAGGGCGGCTGGGTCTTTTACTGAAGGAACCGCAAGCATGAAAACGGATGCACAACTCAAAGCCGATGTGATTGATGAACTCGCGTGGGATCCAGCCATCAACGCCACGGGTATCGGCGTCATGGTCACGGATGGCGTCGTCACCCTTACTGGTCACCTAAACAGCTTCGCCGAGAAACATGCAGTGGAGCGGGCAGTGCACCGCGTCGCGGGCGTGCGTGGTATCGCTCTGGAGCTGGATGTAAAACTCTCGGCTGAGCACAAGCGCAGCGACTCCGAAATTGCACAGACGGCTGCCGCGGCGCTGCGACTCAACTCACTGGTGCCTGACGGCAAGGTTCAGGTCGAAGTCGAGGATGGCTGGGTCACGCTGACCGGCGAGGTCGACTGGAGCTACCAACGCGCCCGTGCCGAGCAATGCATCCGGCCGCTTGCTGGCCTTCGCGGTCTGGACAACCGCATCACCATCAAGCCTCGCGCGAGCGGCAAAGACATTGGCTCGCAAATCAGCGCCGCATTGACGCGGCAAGCCCTGCGCGAAGCCAGGCATATCACCGTTGAGGTCGAGGGTAGTGTGGTCACCCTGTGGGGCAAGGTCCATTCGATGGCAGAACGCGAGGCGGCCGTCGGTGCAGCGTTCTCGGCGCACGGGGTATCGCGCGTCGTGGACAAACTTCAGGTCGGTGGCTGAAACCACCGATCCCTAGTCTTCAAGCTTTTCAACCCAACCAAGGAAATACATCATGAGCAATCTTCGTGTACTGGACCCCGCATTCAGCGACTCCTTCGATTCGGCCTTGCGCCGCTTCTTTTCTCCGGCCACTTTGGAGACTGAGGCCCCGGCGCTGAAAATGCGCATCGATGTATCCGAAAAGGACAATGCATACCAGGTCAAGGCCGACATCCCAGGTGTAAAAAAGGAGGACATCAACGTGCGCATCGACGGCAACGTGGTGCAAATCGACGCCGAGGTCAATCGCGAAAAAGAGACCAAGGGGAAAGACGACAAAATTTTGCGCAGCGAGCGCTACTGGGGCAGTATTTCGCGCACTTTCAGCCTGGCGCAGGACGTAGACGACACCAAGGTAGTGGCCAAGTATGCCGATGGCGTGCTGACGCTGGAACTACCGAAAAAGGCTTCGACCGAGTCGAAAAAAATAACCGTGCAATAAGGTCGGCCGCATGGCGAGGGCTGTGGCGGTTTATCCGTCGGCTGCTCTGGCCGACGGAAGAGCCCTCAGGTTGCGCGCACCCTGAGGCCTTCGCTACACCCACTTTTCCACACACATGCCAGCCAAAGACCTCGTTTCTTCCAAGCGTGGTGCGCGGGTTGATTGACCGCCGCATGCTGGCACAGGCGCCTACCCTGACGACTACCCAGCACATCACCCCGACACAGACGATTGGGAACCCGGGACTACCAGCTTGACGACAGAAAGGAAGACACCCATGAAACAGCCACTTCAAATTCAGTTCCTCGGGATGGAGCCGTCAGAAGCGGTCGAGTCAGCGGTACGCACAAAAGCCGAAAAACTCGATAAATTTTGCCCGGACATCATGGCCTGCCGGGTCAGCATTGAGCAGGTGCACAAGCATCAGCATCAGGGGCGGCCTTTCGCCGTGGCCATTGACGTGACCATGCCGGGCCGTGAGCTGACCGTAGGCCGCGCGCAGGATGAGGACGTTTATGTTGCCCTGCGCGATGCCTTCGACAGCATGAGACGACAGATCGAGGGAGCGGTCGAGCGCAAGCGCGGGCAGGAGAAGGTACATCAGCTGTCGCAGCACGGTGAAGTGGTCAGCATCGACGTGGAAGGACGATGTGGCTTCATCCGCACGCCCGACGGGGATGAATACTGGTTTGATCATGAGAATGTCGCCGGCATTCCGTTCGAGCATGTCGAGGTTGGTACGCCAGTGCAGTTCATACCGGAAGTGGCAGCACAAGGCCGGCAGGCCAAGCGGGTAAGCGTGGGCAAACACCGATTCGGCTGAGCCACAGGGAGTTTGCGATGTATGACCCCCTGAACGCCGGCACCATTTGCACCCGAATCGTAACAATCACCCATGCCGGCATGCCCCTGAACGAGGCCGCACGTCTGATGGCGGAAATTAACGTTGGCTGCCTGGTGGTGGTAGAGCGACAGTCGCCAGAAATCAGTATCGTCGTCGGCATGCTGACCGACCGCGATATCGTTATAGGGGCAGTCGCTGCCGATCAGAATCCTCAAAGTCTCCATGTGGGCGACGTGATGAGCAAAGATGTCGTCACCGCACGCGAGCAGGACTCGGTGCTTGATGTCCTTGCAACGATGCGGCATAAGCGCGTGCGGCGCATTCCGATAACAGGACAGCATGGCACACTGATCGGACTCATCGCGCTCGACGACGTTATCGAGATCGTCGCGGAGGAGATGCAGGCCTTGGCGTCGGCGGTGGGAGCCACACAGAAGCGACAGCGGGCGGCACGACCCTAAGAGAAATGCATGCTTTGATGCTGAAAAAATTGTGGTGCGGCATACACACAGCGGAGCATAGCTTTAGCCTGCATACATATCAAATGCAGTGGTTCCCGACTGCATAAAGTGGATTCTTCCTCCTTGCCTGCGGTGGCACCACCACAGGGATAGGCAGAAGGCGCCCCATCATAAAAACGGATCCACAGTTCAATGGCGATGACGGCTTTCGGCATGGCAACTCCAGCGACCGCATGCTCTGCTCACGGAAAGTTGACCTGTAAGACCGTCAGGCGCATTCCCTATTTCGGGGTCATCCGACTCCACCCATCCCCCACCGGTGTCATGCCTTGGCAGCCGCCTATGCAGCCGGATCAAAGGCCGCAGGATACCTGGTGCGCCGCGTCAACGTGGCGGAGATCGACTTTCCGATGCCGCGCAGCATATTGTTCTTTTTTCGATTTGGCTGGGCGATATGTCGGCCCTACTCAAAGGTTGCCAGGAACAGGTTGCACGCCCCGGCTTCGCTTTTGAACGCGATCCCGGCATGGTTGGCTAGCTTGCGGTGACCGGGAGCACACGCCCAGCGAATAGAAATTCCCGCTACGGGAACATAGCTGAAAATTCAGAGCGGCCACGCATTTCCGTGATTCAATCGACCGATACAGATCAAAGGGATTGTCATGACTGAAGCAAGTACGCTCCCGAGCGCCGGTACGTCACCAGGGGGATCCGGCGGAGATATCGTCAAGCGGGTTGGCCTCATCGTCGCACTGGCCGCGCTGGCTCTCATCGTATTGATGCCGATACCACAGGGCCTGCCGCCCGCCGGGCAGGTCATGCTGGGCATCCTTGCCTTTGCCGTGATTGTCTGGATGACAGAAGCGCTTGACTATGCGGTGAGTTCGGTGGTGATAGGCGCGCTCATGATCTTCCTGCTCGCCTATGCGCCCGATGCAGCCAAGCCCGGCGGCCCCGACATGGGCACCGGGGCGGCGCTTAATCTGGCCTTTTCCGGCTTTTCCAATAGTGCCGTCGCACTGGTGGCGGCGGCCTGCTTCATCGCTGCAGCGATGACTGCCACTGGGCTTGACCGGCGCATTGCGCTGGTCGTGTTGTCCAAAGTGGATGCCGGTACCAACCACATCGTGATCGGCGCCATGGTGGTCGGTTTCCTGCTGTCGTTCATCGTGCCGAGCACGACGGCGCGCGTGGCCTGCCTGGTGCCCATCATGATGGGCTTCATCCTGGCCTTCAAAGTGGAAAAGCGCAGCCGTTTCGCCGGCCTGCTGGTCATCACCGCCGCGCAAACTGCCAGCGTCTGGAACGTGGGCATCAAGACTGCAGCCGCGCAAAACATGGTTGCCGTGGGCTTTATCGAGAAGCAGTTCCAGACCAGCATAAGCTGGACGGAATGGTTCATTGCCGGCGCGCCCTTCTCAGCCCTGCTAAGCATCGCGCTTTACTTCATCATGACGCGCATGATGAAACCCGAGATGAAGGAGATCGCGGGCGGCCAGGCCACCATCCGGCAGCAACTCGATGCTATCGGACCCATGACGGTAAGGGAGTGGAAACTGCTGATCATCGTGCTGGCGCTACTGGGCTTCTGGTCCACCGAGAAAGTGCTGCACAACTTCGACACCTCATCGACCACCATCGCTGCCATCGCACTGATGCTGCTGCCCCGGCTAGGCGTGATGGACTGGAAGGAGTCTCAACGGGGTTTCCCGTGGGGAACCGTGGTGCTGTTCGCCGTGGGCATCAGCGTGGGCACAGCCCTGCTGAAGACGAACGCAGCAGGATGGCTCGCCAACCTGATTGTTCAACACCTCGGACTGCAGCAGGCCAGCGCGTTCGCGATTCTGATGCTGCTGTCGCTGTTCCTGATCGTTATTCACCTCGGCTTTGCAAGTGCGACGGCGCTGGCTTCCACCATGATTCCAATCGTTATCAGCGTCCTCACGCAGGTCCAGACGCCGGGGATCAACGTGGTCGGCATGACCATGCTGCTGCAGTTCGTTGTGAGCTTTGGCTTCATCCTTCCGGTAAATGCACCGCAGAACATGATCGCCTATGGAACTGATACCTTTGACGCCCGCGACTTCGTCCGCACTGGGCTGGTGATCACGCTCGCAGCTACCGCGCTGCTAGTCGTCTTTGCGCTCACCTACTGGCCCTGGATGGGATACATGACCAAAGCGGGCTGACGCCCTCACCGCCGGCAGGTACTTTTCATTGCCCGGGAGTGCTACTCATCGACCATTCGAAGGATCACAGCATGTTGAGCGGGATTTTCAGGTAGGACACCCCGTTGGCCTCTTTCGGCGGCATCTCACCGGCCCGAATATTGACCTGCACTGCGGGCAGGATCAGTACCGGCATTTCCAGCGTAGCGTCGCGCTGCGTTCGCAACGTCACGAACTCCTCCTCGCTCACGCCATCGTGGATATGTATATTGCCAGCTCGCTGCCCGGCCACCGTGGTTTCCCACATGGGAGCGCGGTCGTTGGGCGGATAGTCGTGGCACATGAAAAGGCGAGTCGCGGATGGCAGACTCAGCAACTGGCGCACCGACCGGTACAAGGTGTGCGCATTGCCGCCGGGGAAGTCACAGCGTGCCGTCCCAACGTCAGGCATAAACAGGGTATCGCCCACGAATACCGCGTCACCGATGCGGTAAGCCATGCAGGCGGGTGTGTGTCCGGGCACAAACAGCGTTTGCGCCGTAAGCGCCCCTATGGCGAAGGTTTCGCCATCCTGAAGCAGGTGGTCGAATTGGTGACCGTCAGGCCGGAATTCGGCCCCCAGGTGAAAAATTCGCATGAACACCTCCTGCACGCCGGTAATCCCCGCGCCTATAGCGATTTTTCCGCCGAGCTTTTCTTTCAGGTAGTGAGCAGCTGACAGATGATCGGCATGGGCGTGCGTTTCCAGTATCCAGTCGACCCGCAGGTTTTTTTCCTGCACAAATGCGAGCAGCTTGTCAGCTGAGTGGGTACGGGTACGCCCTGACTTGGGGTCATAGTCGAGTACGGAATCTATGATGGCGCAGGCCGAGCCTTCTTTCTCATAAACCACATGGCTCACGGTCCAGGTAGCAGGGTCGAAAAAACTCTCAATGGTGGGCGTCATGAAGGGGTCCTTGATGAAATTGGATCTTTACAGCATGTTTACCCACAGACTGCCAGTGGCCCCAAGTATTGGGAGCGCCCACCATTATCGTTAGGGTAACCTCGCTGATCGACGTGCAGACTCCTTAAGACGCTGACATGACTTCAGCGTCTACACGCTGGGCGAGGAGGCGGGTATTCCGATAGGGGTAATATCAATGCCGTTTGCAGGAGTAGTGCAACAGTCGACTGCATATCGTTGCGGTCGAGCGGCGCACAGCCCATTCGCTACGCCGTGAACCAAGCACCCTGGCTCCGGGAGTTATGAAGCGGTTTGTGCCGCACCGAGTCAAGAGCTCAGCGACAGGCCGGCTATACGGCGCGCATCATCCAACAATTCATCGAGCTTGCGCACCCCGGGCAAGGCCACGAATTCGCGCGCATAAACGCCCGATACATCATGCAGCCGTGGTTCTATACCTATATTCTCTCTGACCATAAGCGCGCGTGCGTCAGTGCAAGCGCATCTCGAAAGCCCGTGTGAGGCCATCCAGGTCGATAACTCGGACGTGGCGCTTGTCCACTTCCAGCAAACGCAGCTGCTGAAAAGCAGAAAAGGTCCGACTGACAGTCTCCAGCGTCATGCCCAGGTAGCTGCCGATCTCGGCGCGCGACATCCGCAGATGAAATTCGCTGGCCGAATAGCCCCGCACCTTCATTCGATGCGACAGGTTCAACAAGAATGCGGCCAGTCGCTCCTCAGCATTCATGCTACCCAGCAACATCATGAGGCTGTGCTCCCGCAGTATCTCGCGACTCATCAGTCGGCCAACCAGCTGCTGCAGACCCGCATTACCCACCGCCATCTCCGTGAGCTGGGCGTAGGGAATGGCGCAGATTTCAGCATCTTCCAGTGCGGTGGCGCTGCTGGCATGGCTACTGTATGCAACGCCGTCCAGCCCCATCACCTCACCAGCCATGTAAAACCCGTTGACTTGCTCGCGCCCATCGACCAGCATCAGGTTCGACTTGAAGGTACCGCTACGAACTGCATAAATGAACTGAAAACGGTCGCCCTCGCGATACAGTGTCTGGCCAAGCTTGACCCTGCGCCGACCGAACTTGAGGTCATCCAGTCGCTGCACGTCGCTGCCGGCTATTCCGCAGGGAAGGCAAATTTCACGCAGATGGCAGCTGGAGCATGAGGTCCGGAGCGAAGCAACCGGCGCAGAAGGTATCGCTTGTTGCCGCAGGGTGATGTGAACCGGGACGGCCAAGGATTCAAGGACAAGGGCGGACATGATTTGATCCTTTAATGAAGCAGGGGGTCAGTACTCAGCTCGCTGGGAAGCTTTCACCACAGCGTGCGCCAATTGTTCGAATTCCGTACTTTTGTCGAGAAAATTTTCAGCCCCCTCACCCAGATAGCACTTGCGATAACCGGGGCCGGAACTATTACTGAACACAACGAAGGCGATGTTCGGCGTCGCCAGGCGGATGGCCCGCAACACCTGCAGGCCCGAGCCCCCTTCCAGCTGAACGTCCAATACAACCACGTCGGGACGCGCCGCCAGAATGCCATCAATCGAGTCCTGCGGTGTTTCGGCTTGGCCGACGACGGTCATCGCGCGGGCTCCGAGCATCATGGCCACGCGATCACGAATCAGTACAGAGTCGTCGGCAATAAATACTTTGACAGGGTCACTTCTGTGAGGCATGGCTCCAATGTGACCGCGATCGCCCCTGTCCACTATCGGCCACGGCTGAATATAAGCCTAAGAAAAATCCGGATTGACGTAAGGCCTGCTCCGAGGGGGCCCGCCATATTCCAGGAGCCCGGGCGCTTCGTGTCACCCTACCCGAGCAGGCTTACGCTAAGTGCCGAAACACAAGCACTCATCAGCATTGAGCGCATGCATAGAGAACTTTATTCGTGAAGCGCATCATCGAAAAAAACGGTAGTTTGGCCCCCGCCTCGGTATTTTGATGCTCTCCTCTGTCCAGCAGAGAGAGATTCCGTGGCGAAGCTGCCGGTTTGCACTCAATGCGCCATCAGCACCGGCAAGGTCATGGACTGCAGTACCGTCCTGGAGGTCCCGCCCAATACCCACTCACGGGCACGGCTATGGCCGTAGCACCCCATCACCAGCAGGTCGGCCTCAAGATCGAACGCGCGCGACAGCAGCAGCTCTCCCATCGCATCAGGCTCTTTTCCATTGCGGTGCCAGGTCGCCTCCACACCGCACAGCTTGAGGTAGCCGCTCAGGTCCAGCCGCTCACCGCCTATTGCCACTTCGTCCTGCCGCTCATCATCGACCGACCAGGAGAGGATATGGACTCGCCGCGCGCGCTGCAGCAGGGGCACTGCGGCACTGACCGCACGGGCTGCCTCGCGTGTAGGCTTCCATGCGATCACCACGGTTTCGCCAACCACTTCCGGAACAGCGGCATAGGGTAAAACCAGGGCAGGCTTGCCACTCGCAGCCATCACGGCCTCGACAAAATCGAAGGGGACGCCGTCCGATGCCGTACTTGAAGGGTCATGCTGGCCCAGCACCAGCAAGTCCGCATAGAGCGCCTGCTGCGCGAATACAGCAATGATGGGATCATCGCGAATCTCGGACCATGCGGCGTCAACGTTGGACTTCGCGAGAGACTTTTCAAACGCGGCACGTGCGCGAATTCGCCGTTCGTCGTCGATATCGCGCAAGGCGGCCGCAATCCCCGGTCCGACCTCAGGAGAAAATGGAAGCTCCACGAAGCTCGGCGTCACAGCGTACAGCGCGGCCACTGCAGAGCCATGCCCCTGCCTGATGCGACAGGCGACCTCCACACGTTGCACCGCCTGCGGCGAGGCGTCAATGTGGACCAGCAACTGACCGAGGGGACTATTCATGACCGACTCCATCATCAAATTTCGACCGACCAATACCAGAGAGACCATGCCGTAGCGGCTTGACGCGCGTCAACCGCCCGTAGCGGTCACGACTCCAGTGGCTCGGTCACTCCGTGCTTGATAGCATAGCGAATCAGCTCGCTCTGGTTTTGCAGACCCATCTTTTGCATCAGGTTGGCTTTGTGAGTGCTGATGGTCTTGGCCGAGAGGTTGAGCCGCGCGGCAATGTCCGTCCCTGACACGCCGACCGCGATCAGCCGGAACACTTCAAACTCCCGGTCCGACAGCTTTTCGTGCGGCACTGAGGTCCCGCCCAGCATGGTTCCCAAAGCCAACTGCTCGGCGACCTCGGTACTGATGAAAGCATGGCCTGATGCGATCCTGCGCAGCACCTGAACCAACTGCGCTGGGGCACTCTCCTTGGGTAAATAGCCCCCCGCACCGGACTTGATGGCCCGCACGGCATAGTGAAGTTCCTGGTGCATGCTGAGCACGAGGATGCGCAGCTTTGGCTTCTCGCTGTGCACGAGCTTGATCAACTCCATGCCACTACGCCCAGGCATGGACAGGTCCAGAACCAGCACGTCGAAATCCGACTCCCGCACATGGCGCATCACTTCTGTTCCGTCAGCAGCCTCGCCGACCACGGACATGTCGTCAGCCGTAGCGACGATGCGCTTGAGCCCCTCTCTGACGATTGCATGGTCGTCGGCCATCACGATCCTGATCATTCCGGAACTCCCGTTCGCGGCAGCGGAATATGCACCTCGACACAGGCCCCCTGCCCCGGTGAACTCTTGATGGTGACGCTCCCCTCAAGCAGCTGCGCCCGCTCGCGCAAACCCATTAATCCCAGCGACTGCGGCTTGCGCGGCGCCGCTGCGGAAAATCCGCATCCATCGTCCAGTATGGACAGCACGACTGCATCAGGCGCCTTAATAACGGACACCACCACCTCCGAAGCACCGGCATGCTTGGCAACATTAGCCAGCGACTCCTGGACGATCCGGAACACTGCGGTCGCATAAGGCTCCTGCAGTTCCAGCTCCTCATCCATGGAGAGCTTGCAAGCGACGCCGCTTCGCTGGGTAAAGTTGCTCACCAGCCATTCGATGGCCGGCACCAAGCCCAGATCATCAAGCAGCAAAGGGCGCAAGTCCGAGGCGATGCGGCGCGTGGCCGCAACTGTGCGATCGATCATCGCCAGCATGTCAGTCAGTCTGGAGGCCACTTCCTCGGGCATGGGAGCAATGTTGTCGCGCACCCAAATCGTGTCCATCTTGAGCGCTGTCAGTGACTGCGCAAGCTCATCGTGCAATTCACGGGCCACGCGGGCTTTTTCTTCTTCACGGATGGTGTTGGCCGCCACAGCGAACGCGCGGCGCTCATCCTCGACTTGGCCGCGCACAGTCATGACGGGCAACATGTCAGCAAAGAACTTCCCGTCGGCAGTCACACTCGGAGAAATCGATGTGCTCACCAGGAACTTTTGGCCGATTCCACGCAGACCGTAAAAGTGATGATCCGCGGCAAGCGGAGCAACTCTCTTCGAGGAACCCGTCTTGATGTCAGACTGAATCCGGTTGTCCATAAATCCTCCTGAGGCCTCCCTATTTCCAGGTCATTTCCTGCGTGTTCAGCCATTTTTTTCGCGGCGTGACTACAACAGACCTCGTTGACTGGCTCGGGAACGGTTTATCTTTTTATGTCACGTCCAAACCTTAGGGCAAATCAGTACTCTTATCTACAAAAATAGCCGAAAAATACACACGGGCATACCGGTTACATCTGGCAACTACCCTGTTCATTTCCATGGTGATGGGAAAATCAGCCCTCAGTGGGAATCACCGAGCGCTTGCGCCAGAAAGCCTACGCCCCTCTGCGACTCCGCACGCCCCATGTTCAACACGGGCTCAAATCATCGATTTTCCGTAGCCGCCTACAGCGGGGCGATCTAGCGAAAAGCGCAGCACCGGCCGACTCTCCAGCCGGCTGGAGTGGACCGAGAGGGTTGCGCTGTCTATCGACGCGATCGATTTGCGGCTGCCCTGCGTAGTTGCGGAACAGCACCGTGCCATCGCTGACGACTACCAGAGCCTGAAACGACCAGCCGGTAACATTGGTTGTCCGGCGAATATTCAAGAAATCCAGCCAGAAGCCGCCCGTGCGACGCCTGTCCAGCCTCTCAAAGTTGAACAGATAGCCCCGGCAGGCCGCTTGGGCCTCGACGCACTTCCTGACGCCGGTATCCAGCGCCGATAGCGGAAGAGCCGAATAGGGAGCCAGCCGCGCCACGATATCAGGGACTCAGGGTGACGTTGGCCCCACCCTCGGGGTCGAACCCCATGTCTTTGAGTTCCGAAAATTGTGTTTCCAGAGGGACAACGCGCTGCGCCGCGGCTTGGGCGGCCTTGAAATTGGAAAAAACACCTGGCGTGTCGCTGCTGCCACGCGGCAGCAAAGCCGAACAGGCAGACAAAACTGCGCAAGCAACCACCACGATTGACAAACGGTATCTTATGTCGGTAATGTCCCATCCGCACTACTGGTCGGGGTTGATGCTCGTCAACAATTGGTGTTGACCCACGTCAAGGCCGCCTACCGGGCTAGCGACCACAATGAAACCAATTACTACAATACAAAAAGGAATCGAACATGTACAAGCGAATACTCGTTCCCGTGGATGGAAGCGAAACCTCGAACAAAGCCTTGGTGACAGCCTTGCAACTAGCCAAGGACGCAGGAGGACGTGTGCAACTTATCCACGTCGTTGAAGAACTTGCCTATCTGAGCGGCTACGAGCAGTTTGGCGGCTATTCGGATGATCTGTTCAAAGTGATGCGCGAAAACGGAACCAAGGTGCTTGACGACGGCTTGGCCATTGCCCAGGCTGCGGGCGTGGAGGCGGACAAAATGCTGTTCGATGACTTTGGAGGGCGGCTTGCCGAGTTGGTCGCTGACGCCGCCAAACAATGGAACGCCGACCTCATCGTGGTCGGCACCCATGGGCGGCGCGGCGTCGGGCGCGTGCTGCTGGGCAGCGGCGCCGAGCAGATCATACGGCTGGCGCCCGTACCAATCTTGGTGGTTCGGTCAAGCGAGGACACCCCTCAAAAATAGTCTAAAACCTAACAAGCTAGACTGTCGGGGCACGCTGTTGCAACATTGACCTGGATCAATACCGGCATGGAATGTCGCATTTATTGTTATAAATTAGTATCAATTCGGAGAAACCACCATGTACCAACGCATTCTTGTTGCAACTGACGGCTCAGCCCTATCGAAAAAAGCCGTTCGCAACGCCATCGACCTGGCAGCTGCCGTTGGTGCGGATTTGATCGCGTTGTATGTCGTACCACGCTACCCTGTCAGCTACTTTGAAGGCGGCATCACGATCTCCGTCCAGGACATAGCGCGCACCGAAAAACAGTGGAGCGACAAGGGTCAGGCCGTCGTGGACGTCGTGCAGCAGACTGCGCAGGCCGAAGGGGTCAATGCAAAGGCAGTCGTCACCCAATCGGACTTGGTAGCGGAATCAATCATCGCTGCCGCCAAAAAACACAAATGCGACCTCATTGTCATGGCTTCACACGGCCGCAAGGGTATCAAACGAGTGCTGTTAGGCAGCGAAACTCAGCACGTGCTCACACACAGCACCGTTCCAGTTTTGGTCTTGCGCTGATACTGACACTCAATCAACTGACCTTGCTCCCGAAAACAGCAGTTCAAAACAGCAGTTCTTGAGACCACGCTTGGTAACTTGCTCGACCGCCTCAGCGTTGAATTTCGCTGGGCATCTCACTGTCTTCATGACTAACTCTCCAGTTCAATTTCGACCTTAACAGCTGCCTATTGAAGCGGGTGAAGTCCAAAGCCCATTCATAACGTCTCGTTGGCTAAGGCTTTTCGTGCTTCGGTGGCAGGTCTGGCTGGACTGGGCTCTCGTTGAGACGAGCTTTGATTTCAGCGTTGAGCGAGACGCCCGTTCGCCTGTCGAAAAGAACCTCGGATTCCTTTCCGAAAATCGAAAAAGAATCGAAAGCCAGAAGGCTTATCGAGATCGCCAGGAAGACAAGGCAGGCAATAGCGAAGCGCAGCAAAATGACGGAAAGTGCCCGCTCCATGACATAACGCCGCTGCCCTGCGGGTGTGAACTTTGTCCCCGCAGCTTGACACCTTCGGCAGATGTATTCCGAATAGCGGTTCTTGTGGCAATCCTTGCGTTCAATGGTGGAACTGCAAGCGGAACAGACTCTGAACATGGTGTGGGATACGCAGAGTGGGCGGCGGGCTTTTACAACTGCTTAGAAACCAGCAGGCACTGAATGCATATTGCTGTGTTCCACACGGGTGCCCCCAATTGGAAAACAGGGAAAGGCAGGAATTAACATGGTCTGCTTCACGGCTTGTATCCTTAAAAGAGCGCGTGTGGCCCGAATTCGGACAACATCCGCGATTCGAGCGCCGAAGCAAGTTTCGCGCCGGATAAGGTCACCTGCATCCGCACCCCAGACTGGACGCGGCCATTTGAGGCTCAGGCAAACAAGACACCGAGCCACCAAAACGGCATCTGTAAAGTAATCCGACGCAATGACGAAATTTTCACGGAATCAACATGGGCCAGGGGAGGCAAGGACGCAAGACCATCGGCATGACGCTCTCACCGATACCCAACCGAACCCGCTGTTTTTTTTGTCTGATGCTGTATTTAGGTAACTCGCCAAGATTTATCACAACATGCAGGCCTTGAGAGCGGCCATGAACCGCCTTGCGGAGGGTCAGGACGTGACGCTGTAAGTGCCGATGTATTTTTAACCAGGGGTGCCGAAAATCGGTGATCACCCCAGATATCTGCAAACCAAGACTAGTGAAGGGCTGCAGCTCGATGGTGTCTAGTCAGTCAAAATCTGCGTCTCTGGTCAAAAATCCACTGGCCGCAACATCCACACGCCCGATCCAGCTCGTCGTACCCTTTTCTGCCGGCGGCGGCCTGGATCTGAACGCGCGCTACTTTGCCCAATCCGTGGCCGAGACGCTCAAGCAGCCCGTGGCGGTCACCAACCGGAACGGCGCTGCCGGCACGATCGGCCTGCAGGCCGTGGCCTCGTCCAAACCTGACGGCTACACCGTCGCCTTCACGCCAGCCGTGCCCCTGTCCAGCGAACCGCACCGGCTCAAATCACTCGCTTATCAGCTGGACTCGTTCAAGTATGTCTGCCAAGTGCCCGACAACATCTTTGTAGCGGCCGTACCAAAGGACTCTTCCTACCAGAGCATTCAGGACATCGTGAAGGACGCGCGGCGCAATGCAGGCATGGGGTCAGCTACAGCACCTCCGACATCGAGGCGGTGAGTAAAGTCGAGCTCACGCACGAGCCAGATTCAGACCGGATCGCTGCGACTGCTCGCGGTTTCTTCGGATCGGCGCCATCCGCCCTTCCCCCCAAGTGCCGACGCTGACCGAGGCCGGCCTGCCCGTGGCGCAGCTGAGCTTTGGCGGCCTGTGGGCGGCGCATGTCACCAAGCAGTTGCTGACCACGCTAAAGGTCATGCCCATGCTCGAAGCCGTGGCTATTCCCAACGTGAGCCAGCATTTAAATGCAAAGAAAAGCCTTTGCAACGAACGATTTCTACGCCACCTCGGCAGAGACCATGTTCGATGAGCTGTGCCGCTGGACACAGGCCATGAAGCCGATGCGCACGCCCTCATGAGCGAGTCGCAAAACTACTTCGACCGCATGCACCTCGGCGAACTGGTGCCGCCGCTCATGAGGCGCCCCAGAGTCAAAAACTTGGCAAGTTCAGACTTCCGGGAGCCGGATTAACAAGCGAAGATTTTTAGAACGTGTGGCGAATACCCAGGCCAATGATGTTTTGCTTGTCATTGCTGGATGTATACAAAGCCATGCTTGCTTTGCCGCCGTTGTCCACCTTTTGGGTCGAGTACAGCGCGTAGGCCGTCGTGCGCTTGCTCAGGCTGTACAGCGCGCCCAGGTTGACCTGTTTGATGTTCTGGTCGAGCTTCGTCTTGTCGTTGAGCGTTTGGTAGCCGGCGGCCAGTGTCCATGCACCCAGCGGCATTTGCGCAATCAGCGACAACACGTCGGCATCATTGCCACGCACATTCTTGCCGTTCTTTTGCGATGTATAGATCGCGCTCAGCTTGGCTACGCCGAAGTCATAGCCGCCACCCAAGCCGATGACTTTGTTGTCGTCCTCCGTTGCAGCGCACCCTGTAGTGGCCTTGCATTTGGTGGTCAGATACCCCAAGCCTAAATTCACCGGTCCCTGGTTGTAGCCCACACCTGCCGACAGTGTTTGCCCGCTGGATGTGCTGCCCGCGACTTCACCCAATCCCACCATCGCGCTAGCCTTGAAACCGGACATCGTCGGGGATGTGTACTTGACAGAGTTGTCGAAGCGGGTACTCCCTATGGTGTTCTCGAAGCGAGCTGCGGAGGATTTACCATTGGCAATACCATCGATAGCGCCTGCCTGGACGCCAAATGCGGGTGCACCGCTCAGCCCAATCAGCTGGTCATAAATGGGGCCGTACTGGCGTCCAAGTGTCAGGGTTCCCATGCTCTGGGACGAGAGGCCTATAAATGATTGACGATTGAAGAAGCTGGCAGCGGAGCTGCTGGCGCCAGTGTCCAAATTAAAACCACTCTCCAGAACGAATAGGGCGCTCAAGCCACCGCCCAAGTCTTCATTGCCACGAAAACCGAAGCGCGAGCTTTGCAGGATACCGCTGTCCAGGGCATTCAAGCGAGAACCGTCCTTGTTACTGACCGATATCAATGCAATATCGGCAATGCCGTAGAGGGTGACACTGCTGGCCGAGGTGCTTTGGGCCATGGCCGGTGTTGCCAGGGCCGCTGCAGCGGTGACTGCGAAAAGATGCTTTTTCATGCTTGTTTCCTTTGATTTTTTATGAAGTCCAGGAGGACTGGATCGGACTGACACACGGGAGAAACTGGCTTGTAGCCAGAGTGAAATGCCGGGACCGGCTCGTGAGAGCCTTTCCCCGCAGAAACGGAATGACTGTGAAGGAGGGATGTATTGGCCAAGCGTGGTGGACATTCAGGTGTCAGGCTCCGATAAACACCGGCCGGCGCTTTTCCGCCTTGGCCTTGACACCTTCCGCTAGGTCAGCAGAGTTCTGGGCACGAAGGATGTCGCTGTTCAAGGCTTCCTTGTCCAGGGTGCCGCGGGCAATGCGATTGAGGTTTCGTTTCATGCCCTGGACTGCCAAGGGCGCCAGGCCCGCCAGGTGCGCCGAGAACTGGTCCAGTTCGGCTTGCAGCTCTTCTGCGTCGCCCACCAGCTTGTCCAGGAATCCAGCAGTCAGCATCTGGCTGGCATTGAACCGTTCACCGGCCAGCAGCAGCCTTTTGGTGACGCCCAGCCCAAGACGTGAGACATAGCGTTCCAGTCCACTGCCATAAAAATGCAGACCGATCTCGGCCGCTGGCACAAACATGTTGGTGCTTTGAACGGCGATGCGGAAATCGCAGGCCAGGGCCAGATCCGTCGCGCCCCCATAAATGCCGCCATTGATGGCGGCCACCGTCAAAGGCCGGGCCAGTTCCAGCGCCTGCGCCGTCTGCTCGAACAAGGTACCAGCATCCTCACCGGAAACTTTTTCGGTATTGAAACCACTGCAAAAATGGCGCCCCGTCGCCGTGAGGCGCAACACGCGGATTTCCTGATTTGAATTGACCTGATCCAGCATCTGTTGAATGGTTTTCAGGTCTTCAACTTCGAGCCGGTTGGCCAGCTCAGGGCGATTCAGGCATAAGGTGGCCACAGGCCCCTGGGTGCTCAGATGAGGCATCTGTCCTGCGTGGGTCGTCATGGTCAGGCCCAGCCGTAAATTTTCATCGTGGTTTCGCCCGCTTCCAGGCGCTTGAGGAAGGCTGCCTCCTCGGCCTCGCGCTGCTCGCCGGCGGCAATCACGTCGGCTACGCGGGCCTGCGGAATCGCCACCACCCCGTCAGCGTCACCCACGATCAGGTCGCCCGCGTGGACCACCACGTTGCCCATGGTCACAGGGTGGTTGATCCAGCCGGTGGCGCCAAAGTCCTTGCCTGTGCCCTGGATGCACAAACCGCGCGCGAATACCGGGAAGCCGAGTTCCGCGAGCAGCACGCCATCGCGCACGCAAGCGTCGATCACCATCCCGGTCAGGCCGCGCACCTTGGCCATGGTGGTCATGATCTCGCCCCAATAGCCATGTTCGTAGGCACCATTGGCAAAAATCACCAGCACGTCCCCCGCCTGAGCCACGTCCAGCGCGCGGTGCAGCCAGAGGTTGTCGCCGCCGGGCGAATGCACCGTCAAAGCCGAGCCGGCAAACTTGAACTGCGGTGCCACCGGCTTGATGACCGAAGGCAGCGCGCCGATCTTCTTGGCCGCTTCGTGCAGCGTGGCCGTGGGCAGCTTGCCGGCAGCAGCGGCCAGGGCGGGCGACAGGCGAGTAAAGTCCAGGCGCGTGGTCAGTGCAGGATCGACGCGGTTCATGAGGCCTCCCGGGTTTGCAGCTGGTGGTACTTGAACTGCTTGCGCGCTTCGTCCAGGCGTACGCCGCTGCGGGCGGTTTCGCGGATCTTGTTTTCCGCCGCCTCGATTTCCTCGGCCACCTCCAGCACGAGGTCTTCATGCTCCTTGGGGATCACGACCACACCGTCGGTGTCCCCCTTGAGGATGTCGCCGGGCGCGACGCGGGCGCCGCCGATGTTGACCGCAATGCCGGTGGCCTCGACCTGCACGCGGTCCTTGCCGGTGCGCATCCAGTTGTCGATGGAAAACACCGGGTAGCCCAGCGACAGGCACAGGTGCGTGTCGCGGTTGATGCCGTTGATGACCGTGCCGGCGATGCCGCGGCGGTGGGCGATTTCGGTCAGGATGTCACCCCAGACGGTGGCATTTTCGCAGCCATTGTTGTCCAGCACGATCACGCTGCCGGGCGCCACATCGTCGATGTAGTCGCCCACGGTGCCGCACGGGTTGGCGGCCGGGCCGTATTTGAGCGTCCAGGCGCGGCCCGCCATGCGAAAGCTGTGGTCCCGCGGCTTGATCTTGTAGCACTGGCCGACGATGCCCAGCTTGTCGAGCGCATCGCTCAGCGTCGGCGTGTCGAGTCGTGCGGCCCTCGCCACATTTTTGTCTTGAATTTTGCTCATGGTTTTATTTCTCCAGCATGTGTTCGTAATTGCCGCCCATGACCTGGCCGATGGGCGTTCCCGACCAAATGGCTTTGGCCATGGCCGCTTCCTTGGCGACGATCATTTCGGCCGCCTCCAGCACCCGATCGATGTTGGCGGCCGCGATGAAGATGACGGCGCTGCCGTCGGCCAGCACATAGTCGCCCGGCTGCACCGTGATGGCGCCGATCTCGACGGGCACGTTGGTGCCTTTTTCCACAACCCGGCCGCGCGCCGTGAAAGACGTCACGCTGCGGCTGAAAATCGGTAACTCGTAAGCCACGGCCTCGTCCACGTCGCGCAGCGGCCCATCGGCCACCACGCCGGCCACGCCGCGCACCTTGGCGCCCAGCGTCAACAGGCCGCCCCAGCAGCCAGCCTCGACTCCGGTGCGCTGCTCCACCACGATGATGTGGTCAGCGCCAGCGGCCTCAATCGCCGTGCAGCCCAGGTGCTTAGGGGCGCCAGACTGCGGATCGCCCGTACCCAGCTTGACGGTGATGGCCTGGCCTGCAATGCGGCCCTTGCCCGAGCGTTGCGGGAGGCCGGTCACGGCGCCGGCCAGGCCCAGCTTGTCCAGCGCGTCGGACACGGCACAGCCGTCCAGCCGGCGCAGGCGCTGCACGTTGCCCTGTGCTGCAGATGAAACTTCGGTCATAAAAATCTTTCTGAAAGGTTCTGATCAATCCAGGGTGTGCCAAGCCGCAAAGGCCAGCCCGGTGCCGGTCAGCGCAGGGCTGCGGTAACCGGGCACGTATTCGATCCATTCCAGGTCCAGGTTGCGGGCCATCTCGCCCACTACCAGCCAATTGCGGATTTCCGAGCTTCCGGCCTGCAGCAGCTTGGGGTCCAGCGAAGCCAGCGTGGCGCTGTCCTTGTTGCGGATGGCCGTGATGACCTTGTGGTCCAGCTCCTCATCAACGACAAAGTGGCTCAGGCCGCCCGAGGCGATGACGCCCACGCGCAGGTCTTCGGGCCAGGCGGCAATCAGCTCGCGCAGTGCAGCGCCCAGCGCGACGCAGCGGCGCGGCGTCGGCTGGTTGGGCGGATCGAAGGTGTTCAGGATTACCGGAATCACGGGCAGCTGCTGGTCCTTGAACAGGCGGCGGTGGATGAACTGGAAGGCATGCCCCTCGGATTGGCCGCGCTCCAGGCCGTCCATCGCGGCGATATCGAAATCGCGGTCGCAGAGCTGTCGGATCAGCCATTCGGCCAGGTCGCTCTTGACCGGGTATTCGCGGTCCTGCTCTGGCTCATGGCGCCACATGCGCGCCGACTTGACCCAGCTGTCGCTGGCAGAGGCCGGCTCGCGCGCGGTGTTGCGGATTGTCTTGCCAAAGTAAATGGCAATAGCCGGGTTGTTGCTGGTGCGGAACAGCTCGGTCTGGTCGTCGCCAACGACCAGCAGTACATCCAGCCGGGCGTCCTTGATGCGCTGGCTCAGCTGGTCCATGGCGGCCTCCGCGGCGGCATAGCGCTCGCCCATCTTTTCGGGCGTGACCATGGCCTCGGTGCCGGCGGGCGCAGCCGCAAGCAGCGCGTCATAGTCGGTCTTGTTGCCGTTTTTGTCGTAGTAATGGGCGTTCTTCGTGTCGATCACGCGAAAGCCGTTTTGCCAGTCCTCGCGCTGAGAGACCAGCATGATGCTGTGGGAGGCGCCAAAGGCGGCTACAAGTCGGGCCATGAATAACCTCGGAATGGTCAGATAACAAATTTGTCGCGCAAAGCGGCGATACGCTCGGAGCTGTAACCCAGGTCCGCCAGGATGGCATCGGTCTGGTCGCCCTGGTGCGGCGCGGGCTGGAGCGGCCCCTCGCTGCGCGGGTAGCGCGAAAACTGCATCGGCAGGCCCACGACCTCAATATCGCCCAGCTCAGGATGGTGCATGGGGCGCGCAATGCCCAGATGCTTGACCTGCGGGTCCTCGAACATGCGATCCACCGTGTAGATGGGGCCACAGGGCACGCCGGCCTTGAGCAGCCGTTCGGTCCATTCGGCGGTGGTGCGGGTCTTGAACGCGGCGCCGATGGCGGCATTGACACGGTCGCGGTTTTGTACCCGCTCGGGATCGGAGCCGAAGCCCGGCTCCTGCACCAGGTGCGGCACTTCAAGGGCTTCGCACAGGCGCTTCCACATGGTCTGGCCGATGGCGGCCAGGTTGAGGTAGCCGTCGCTGGTGGTGAATACGCCCGTGGGCACCGTCAGCGGATGTTCGTTGCCGGTCGATTTCGGCACCTTGCGGTCGATCAGCCACTGCGCGGCCTGAAAGTCGAGCATGGCGATCTGCGATTCGAGCAGCGAGGTCTGCACCCATTGGCCTTCACCCGAGACTTCGCGCTCCAGCAGCGCCGCCATGATGGCCTGGGCGCAGAAGTGGCCGGAGCACAGGTCGGCAATCGGGATGCCCACACGCATCGGGCCTTCCCCGGGCTTGCCGGTGACGCTCATCAGGCCGCCCATGCCCTGGGCAATCGAGTCAAAACCCGGCCAGTTGGCATAAGGTCCGTCCTGGCCAAAGCCAGAGATGCTGGCGTACACCAGCCGCGGGTTGATGGCGTGCAGCTGCTCCGGGCCAATGCCCAGGCGGTACTTCACGTCGGGACGGTAGTTCTCGATGAACACATCGGCCGTCTTGACCAGTTCCTTCAAGATGGCCAGCCCCTCGGCCTCCTTCATGTTGAGCGTGAGGCTTTCCTTGTTGCGGTGCAGGTTCTCGTAATCGGCCCGGTTGTGGTCACGGCTGCCGATCATGTCGTCGCCGCCGGGGGCGCCGGGCGGGATTTCAAGCTTGATCACGCGCGCGCCCAGATCGGCAAAGGTGCGGATGGCCGTGGGGCCGGCGCGCACGCGGGTGGCGTCCAGAATGGTGAAGCGGGACAGCGGCCCCTTGCGTGGAACGGTGGAATCGGATGCGGGCATGGCGGTTCTCCTTTACACCGGGGTGAACATGGGCACGGCGTGGCCGCCTTCGGTGGGCTTGAAGACGACCTGTACCTTGTCGCCTATCGACACCCGGGCAGGATCGCAATCGACCAGATTGGTCATCAGGGTCACGCCTTCATCGAGCGTGACAAAAGCCAGGGTGTAGGCGGCTTCGCCCTTGCCCATGGTGCTGAAGGAATAGACCGTGCCATTACCCGAAGCCTGCACCCACTCGGTATCAGCGCTCAGGCAATGCGGGCAGATGTCACGCGGGTAGTGATGCACCTCGCCACAGTCATTGCACTTCTTGAGCAGCAGGCGGCCTTCGTCAGCAGCAGTCCAGAAGGCTTGTGACTCGGGCAGCACGCGCGGAGCGGGAACACGGCGTGGGCCGGCCGGCGGTGCGGCCGGACGCGCAGGTTTTTCAGTGGCTTCAGGAGCGTTAGGCGTAGTCATGGTGTTCAGACCCTTTCCAGAATCAGGGTGCCAGCGGTGTGGCGAGAAGCCAGCGCGCCGCCAATGCCGTTGGCCAGGGCCAGGGTGCAGTTGGGCACCTGCACGGCCGGATGGGCTTCACCGCGCAGCTGGCGCACGGCCTCGATGATCTTGGTGATGCCGCCCCGGTTGGCCGGATGGTTGTTGCACAGGCCGCCGCCATCGGTATTGAAAGGCAGCTTGCCGACGCCCGAGATCAGGTTGCCGTCCATCACGAACCGGCCGCCCTCACCTTTCTTGCAGAAACCCAGGTCTTCGAGCTGCATCAGCACCGTGATGGTGAAGCTGTCGTAGAGCGAGGCGTACTGGATGTCGGCCGGCGTGATGCCCGCTTCGGCAAAGGCCATGGGGCCGGACCAGGCTGCGGCGGAGTAGGTCAGGTCGATCTTGCCGCCCATGCCGTGCTTGGGCGCCTCACCGGTGCCACGCACCATGACCAGCGGGCGGCCGTTTTTCCTGGCCAGTTCACGCGCGATTTCGGGCCGGGCCACGATGATGGCACCGCCACCGTCGCTCATCACGCAGCAATCGAGCCGGTGCAGCGGGTCGCTCACCAGGGGCGAGTTCACCACGTCTTCGACGGTGACCACATCACGCAGCATGGCGTTGACGTTGTGCTGGGCATGGTGCGAAGCGGCCACCTTGATCCAGGCCAACTGCTCGCTGGTAGTGCCAAATTCGTACATGTGGCGCTTGGCGACGGCAGCGTAAAGGTTCTGGGTCGCCGGGCCGTAAGGCAGTTCGAAGGCCAGCTCGGGAGCGTCCGGGTCTGGCGGCTTCAGGGCCAGCGGCGACTTTGCGCCCTTGCCTTCCTTGGCGGCGGCCTGGGCGGCGGCCATCTGGGCACGCGGACGCCCGGCCAGCGTGATCAGCGCCACATTGCAGCGGCCAGCCGCAATCGCCTCGGCGGCATGGGCCACATGCAGGATGGGCGCGGAACCGCCACACTCGGTCGAATCCACATGGCGCAGCTTGAGCCCCAGGTATTCGGCCATGGTGGTGGTGCCCAGACCAGGCGCGTCGCCGGCGCAGAAATAGCCGTCGATGTCGCTTTTGGACAGGCCTGCATCCTCCAGCGCACCCTTGGCCACGTCGGCGTGCAGGCGGACAACCGACAGATTGTCGGCCTTGCGGGTGGGATGTTCATAGGCACCCACGATGTAGGCGGATCCATTCAGACTCATGGCGTTTATTTCACTCGCTGGAAATTAATGAGGTTCAGGTCAGGCATAAATCAGGACTCAGGCTTGAAGCCCGTGGCCTTGATGACCGGATCCCAGTACTGCAGTTCCTTGCGCTGCAGCTTGTCCATCTCTTCGGCAGTGCGGAAGTCGGGGTGCAGCGTGGCCTTTTTGAAAACCTCCTGGACTTCCGGCAGGTTCAGCACATACTTCAGGCCGTTTTGCATGCGGTCCAGCTCAGCCTTGGGAGTCTTGGCAGGGGCCCACATGCCGGTCCAGGCGTCGCCGGTGTCGAGGTTGTAGCCCTGCTCAATAAAGGTCGGCACATCAGGGATCAACGGCGAACGCTTGGCGCCAAACACGCCCAGCACACGGACCTTGCCGCTTTTCTGGTGCTGAAGGATGTCGCCAGCGGTCATGATGCCGGCCGGTACCTGGCCGCCCAGCAGGTCGGTGGCCAGCGGGCCGTTGCCACGGTACGCCACCACCTGCATGTCCACGCCGATCATCTTGCCCAGCTGCAGGCCGGTGAAGTGGGTATGCCCGCCGACTCCGGCCGAGCCAAAAGTGGCATTCTTCGGGTCAGCCTTGACCCAGGCCACGTATTCCTTGGCATTTTTGATGCCGCTTTGCTGGTTCACGGCCAGCGCCAGCGGGTAGGAAGCCACCAGGCCAACGGCAGCGAAGTCTTTGAGCATGTCGTACTTGAGCACCGACTGCGGGTACAGCAGGGTCTGAAACACCGGGGTGGCGTTCGGGGCAATCATGTAAGTCAGCCCATCGGGCGCGCTGTTCTTGAGGGCCTGCGCCGCCAGACGGCCGCCGGCCCCCGGCTTGTTCTCCACGATCACCGGCTGCTTCAGCACGGTCGCCAGTTTCTCGCCCACCACGCGGGCCAGGGTGTCGGTAGAGCCGCCGGGCGCAAAGCCCACCAGGATCTTGATGGCTTGCCTGTCCTGCGCAGTGGCCGACAGGCTCAGGCCGATGGCCAGGCAAGTCAAGGTGGTCTTGAAAATTTGAAAAGTCCGCATGCTGTGTCTCCAGTTTTATGGTGATTGGTTTATCGCGCTGCCATGCCGGCCAGCAACTTCAAGTGATGGGCGGCATCGCCGAACAGCTGACCGATCACGATCAACCGCTTGGCGTAATGGCCCACCCGGCATTCATCGGTCATGCCCATGGCGCCGTGCAGCTGGATGGCGCAAAAGCCGATCTGCCGGCCCTGCTGGCTGACCAGCACCTTGGCAGCCGACACCAGGCGGCGGCGCTGCGCGGCGTCATCGGCTTCGACCGCCATGGCGGCGGCACAAGCCATCGATTTGAACTGCTCCAGCGCAATCGCCATATCGGCCACGCGGTGTTGCAGCACCTGGAACCTGGCCAGCGGCGACCCAAACTGTTTGCGGGTGCGCAGGTGTTCAGCCGTCTGCACCAGCAGCGCGTCCACCGCACCCACGGCCTCGGCGCACAGGGCGGCGATGGCCGCATCCAGCACGGTTTCCACGGCGTCGGCCGCCTGACCGGGCGTGCCCAGCACGCGGTCGGCGCTAACAACCACGTCGGTGAACGTGATGTGGGCGGCGCGGCGGCCGTCCAGCGTCTCAAAACCTTGCACCTGCACGCCGGTGGTGTTGGCGTCCACCGCCAGCACGCTCAAGCCTTCGCGATCCCAGGTCTGGCCGGCGGTGCGGGCCACCACCAGCAACAGGCCGGCGCTGTCGCCCTGCAGCACCAGCGTCTTGCGGCCGTTGAGCAGATAGCCTTGCGGCGTGGCGCTGGCCTGCGCCTGCACACGTTGCCAGTCGTAGCGGGCGCCCTCTTCGTACAGCGCCACGGCAGCCTGCAGCTGGCCGCTGGCCAGGGCGGGCAGCCATTGCTGCTGTTGCGCGGCCGTACCCAGGCGAGCCAGCAACTGACCGGCCATGACCACACTGGAGACAAAGGCCCCGCCGCCCAGGGCGCGACCAAGTTCCTGCGCCACCAGCATCACTTCCACGGCCCCAAGTTCGCTGCCACCGACGTCAACGGCAAACGGCAGACCCAGCAGGCCAAGTTCGGCCATGCCGGACCAGCGCTGGGCCGATTGCACGGGCGTTTCGGCATTGCCACGGTGCTCGGCGGGATAGGTGCCTTCACAAAAGCGCTGAACCGCATCGCGCAGGGCCAGGTGATCATCGTTCAGAGAAAAATTCATCGCGAATCCTTGGTTCTTTAAAGCGTTAAGTGGCGCTCAGAAGGCGTCCAGGGCGGCGCGCGCAATCAGGTTGCGCTGCACTTCGTTGGTGCCACCGTAAATCGTCACCTTGCGCGAGTCCAGGCAGTTGGCCGCCAGCGACACCAGGGACTCGTCGGTCGCGGCGTCATCCAGGTGCTCCAGGAACTGGGCTTCCAGCGAGAAGGGAACGGCATCGGGGCCGGCAATGTCCAGCAGGGTTTCGTAGATGGCCTGGCGCAGCTCGGTGCCGCGCACCTTGAGCATCGATGCCTCCACCGCCGGGATGCGGCTTTGCTGGTTGGCGCTGAGCAGGCGCAGGGCCGTGAACTCAAGCGCCATCAATTCCACCTCGAACTGGGCCAGCCGCGTTTGCAGCAAGGCGTCATCGCCCAGACCCTGTTGTGCGGCCAGCTGGCGCGCGCGCGCCAGCTGCTGCTTGCACGAACCGATACCGGCGATGCCGGTGCGCTCATGGCCCAGCAGGTACTTGCCGTAAGACCAGCCCTTGTGCAGTTCGCCGACCAGGTTTTCTACCGGCACGCGCACGTTGTCGAGGTAGCACTCGTTAAGGTCATTGCCACCTTCGAGCATGCGGATCGGCCGAACCGTCAGGCCGGGCGTATTCATGTCGATCAGTAGGAAAGAGATGCCTTCTTGCGGCTTGCTGGCATTCGGGTCGGTCTTCACCAGCGCGAACATCATCGAGCACCAGTGCGCATACGAGGTCCAGACCTTGTGGCCATTGACGACGAAGTGCTTGCCATCGGCTTCAAGCACGGCAGTGGTGCGCACGGCCGCCAGGTCGGAGCCGGCGCCGGGTTCGGAAAAACCTTGTGCCCACCAGGTGTTGCTGTGGCGAATATCGGGCAGGTATTTGGCTTTTTGCTCGGGCGTGCCAAAGGCCAGCAGCACCGGGCCCAGCATCTGGATGCCGCTGGCGATGATGCGCGGCGCACCGCCGAGCAGGGTTTCTTCGTCAAAAATGTAGCGCTGCACATGGTTCCAGCCCGGACCGCCATGCTCTACCGGCCAGCCCGGCGTGATCCAGCCGCAGGTTTCGAGAAGGCGGAACCAGGTCACGTAATCCTCCTGCTCCAGACGCAGGCCCAGCTCGACCTTCTTTTTGATGTTGGCAGGCAGGTGGGTCTTGACGAATTCACGTACTTCCAAGCGGAAGGCTTCGTCGGCGGCGGAAAATTCAAGTTGCATCAGCAAACTCCTGAGGCGGTGGTGGCGACAACCAGCGCATCGAGCGCCAGCACCGGTTGGGCCGAACCGAGCGGATAGGCCAGCAGCGGGTTGATGTCGATTTCGGTGATTTGCGGGTTGGCGCGCATCTGCGCTCCGACCAGTGCCACCACACGGGCAATGGCGCTCAGATCGACCGCCGCCGCGCCGCGGATGCCTTGCAGCACCACGGCAGCCTTCAGGCGGCTCAGTTCGACCACGATGTCCTCTTCGGCCATGTCGGCAGGAATCAGGCGCACATCCTTGAGCGCCTCGATCCAGATGCCACCCAGGCCGACCAGCACGACCGGACCCCAGTCGGCGTCGCGCTTGGCGCCAACCACCAGTTCCAGGCCGCGCGGACCCATGGCTTCGACCAGGGCGCCATCGAGTCGCAGTTCAGGGCGATGCTGGGCCACGCTGGCATGCAGGCGGGTCCAGCCTTCGCGCAGGGCCGCCTCGTCGGCAAGGCCAACGATCACGCCGCCCACATCGCTCTTGTGCGGCAGCTCGCTGGCCTGGGCCTTGAGCACCACGGGAAAGCCAATTTCAGTGGCAATGCGAACGGCCTCGTCGGCACTGCGGGCCAGCCCGCCCTGAGGCACGGCCAGGCCAGCCTTGGCGAGCCAGGCCTTGCCCTGGTATTCGGCAAAGATGCCATTGGGCGGCACGGCGCCGGGCAGCGGCTGAGCCGTCGCCGCCTCGCGGGTGGCACGGGCAGCGCGCTGCAGGGCCTCGCCATAGGCCGCCACGCGACGCACGGCGCGCAGGGCGCGGTCGGCCGAACGGAACATTGGCACACCGCTGGCGCTGATGGCCTCCAGGAAGAACGGGGCCACCGGGCCGCTGTCGCCCGTCAGGACCAGCACGGCTGGCTTGGTGGCGCGAGCAATCGCCGGCACGATGTGTTCGGCCTTGTCGCGCTGCGCGACCTCCGGGCCGACGGGAATAGCCAGCACGATATTGCCGATCTTTTCATCGGCCAGCATGGTGAGCAGGATGTCGCCAATCAGACCGGGCTGGCGCACGCCAATCGTGGTGTAGTCCAGCGGGTTTTCGGCCACCGCATAGCTGGGCAGCATCTCCGTGAGCTTTTCCACGGTGCCCGATGTCAGCTCGGGCAGGTCAAGGCCCAGGTCGTCACAGAAGTCGAGCGCGAGATTCTTCATGGCGCCCGAGCCGGTCATGAAGGCCGTGCCGCCGACGGGCGGAACCGGGAAGCGCAGCAGGATCGCGGTGGTATCGACCAACTCGTCGAGCGAGTCAACCACCACCACGGCCTGGCGCTTGAGCAGGGCCATGGCAGTCGCATGGTCACCGGCCAGCGCACCGGTGTGCGACTGCGCGGCTTCGCGGGCACGGGCGCTGCGGCCCGGCATCAACAGCACCACCGGCTTGCCGGCTTCGCGCGCCTGGGCGGCCAATTGCAGGAATAGCTGAGGGCGGCGAATCTGCTCCACATACACCACGATGACCCGGGTCTGGGCATCGGCGATGTAGTGCGCCAGCACATCTTCTGCGCCCACCGACACCTCGTTGCCGGTCGAGAAAACCGCCGTCACCGGCAAACCGCATCCAAGGAAGGACTCGCGCAGATTGGCGGCCATGAAACCGCTTTGCGCCACCACCCCGACACCAGGACGGTCTTCGCGCGGACGGGCCGGCAGGGGTTCGAACGTTACCGGCACACCGTCCGCAAAGTTGGTAAAACCCATGCAATTCGGACCCACCAGCAAGATGCCGGCTTCGGTGGCCGCTGCCGCCAGCGCCTGTTGCTTGGCTTGGCCCTCCTCGCCCGCCTCGGCGTAGCCGGAAGCAAACAGCACCGCCGCCACCGCCCTGCGCGCCGCGAGCTGGCGCACCGCATCGAGCACGCCCGCCTCGGGAATGGCCAGCACGGCCAGGTCGATGCCCTCAGGCAGCTCGTCCACGGTTTTGACACAGGGCCGACCGTTGATTTCGGTGCTGCTACGGCTGACCAGGTGAATTTCACCGTCATAGCCAAACCGCTCCAGGTTGGCGAGAACAAAGCCGCCAAATGAGCGCGGATCCGAGGAGGCCCCGACGATGGCGATGGAGCGCGGCTTAAGAATGCGCTCGACTGGCAAAACAACTGCCGCTTGACTTTGACGGGCCGTATTCATGAAGGTCGATCCTTTAACAAGGCATACAAATCTGAAGAAGACAGCGACTACCGCTCATCCTTCGCTAGTTAAATCGATTCTGGCATACAAATATATACCAAACAACACACCACGAATGTTTTTTTGGTGTTTTAAGGGTTAATACCGATCTCGATCCAGTCGATTTGAATCCCTGCACCGGCGAAACTTGTGAGCCTCAATGCTCCATCTTTTGTACCTGTAATCCCTTATGTAGTGAGACACCAGGAAGTGATTGCAATGGCCTGCCTGTAGGATATGGTTGATAGTGAACTTATTTGGTATCCAAATTAAAATTAATTGCATGCCACAAAAATTTAGAGGTATATTCAATGAACGCCATGAACACAACTGAACATCTCGACCCCTCTGCTGACGCCGAACTTTCCGCGCCCTTCAACGAGTTGCGCCCTCGCGGGGGGCGCGCCAATGAAATTCGCAATGCACTGCAGGAAGAAATTGAAAGCGGCAAGCTGCCGCCAGGCGCACCGCTGGACGAACGCACGCTAGCCGCCCGGTTCCAGGTGTCGCGCACACCGGTTCGCGAAGCCCTCCAGCAGCTGGCGGCACGCGATCTGGTCCGTATTGCGCCGCGCCAGGGCATCAGCGTGGCACGCCTGTCCATCAACCAGGTGCGCGGCATGATGGAAAGCATCGGGGAGCTGGAATCCTTATGCGCCAAGCTGGCGGCACGCCGTGTCGATGACCAGCTCAAACGCAATCTGGACGATGCCATCTCGCAATGCCAGGAAGCTGCCGTTCAGGGTGGGTCAGCCGAATACGCTCTGGCCAACCACTTTTTTCATGAAGCCATCTACGCAGGCAGCCGCAACGACTATCTGGCCGAACTGATTCGCAATGCGCGCCGGCTGATTCAGCGCTACCGCATCAAGGACTTTCACAGCAAGGCACAGATCAGCAAATCGCTGCAGGATCACCTGAAGATCGCCCGCGCCATACAGGACGGCGACGAAGCCCTGGCGGCGCAAGCCATGCTGCTGCATGTGCCAGCAGGCTCTACCGGCTTTTCGGAGTTTCTGGCCCGCATGCCCATGAGCTTTTTCGACAACGACCACCCAGACCAATAAGACCTTTCATCCCACAGGACCCATGCATGTCTTCTTCCCGCTCTCTTGACGTTCCCGGCGCCTCGCACAACGCGCCCATCCCGGCCGGTGCCCGCGTGGGCAACGTGCTGTGCTCATCGGCGATCTCGGGCAAGGACGCCGCCACCGGCCTGCTGCCCCCCGATGCCGCGACGCAAGCCCAGCTGGCTTTTACCAACCTGAAAACCCTGCTGCAGGCTGGCGGCGCCACCTTATCCGATGTAGTCAAGCTCACCGTGTACATCAAGGACAACTCGGTACGCGAAGCCATCAATGCCGAATGGCTGGCCTGCTTTCCGGACCCGCATGACCGCCCGGCGCGCCACACCTTGGTTTATGACCTGCAGCACGGCATGTGGCTGCAGCTCGAAGCCATGGCCGTTATCCAGTAAAACACCCGACCCACTCTCAACAATATCAAGGAGACCTCATGATCATCGACTCGCACGCCCACATCGTCATGCCGCCCGAGAGCTTTCGCTTCATGGCGGAACTGATCGGCGGCCGCGCCAACCCGAACACCCTGCCCAAGATTCCCGATGCCTCGCTGCGCAAGGTGGCCGAGGAGCTGGTCAAGAGCATGGACATCGTCGGCACCGACGTGCAATTCATCTCGCCGCGCCCCTACCTGCAGATGCATTCGGTCAAGCCCGGCCGCGTGACCGAACTCTGGACCACCCACTGCAACGACCTGATCGCGCGCGTCGTCGCCATGTTCCCCGACCGCTTCCGCGGCGTGGCCGGCCTGCCCCAGTACATGGACGAGGCACTGGAGTTGCGCGTCATTCCCGAACTCAAGCGCTGCGTCAACGAACTGGGCTTCGTCGGCTGCCTGATCAACCCGGACCCGACCGAAGGTCTGGGCGATCCTCCGGGCCTGGGTGATGCGTTCTGGCACCCGCTGTACCAGGCCATGACCGAGCTCAACGTGCCCGGCCTGATCCACTCGGCCGGCAGCTGCAGCGCCCGCGAGTCGTACACGCTGAAGTTCATCAACGAGGAAAGCATCGCCATCATTTCGTTGCTGGGCGCCAAGACATTTGACACCTTCCCCGACCTGAAGATCGTGGTCGCTCATGGCGGCGGCGCCATTCCTTACCAGATGGGGCGCTTTCGCTCCTGGAACGTGCGCAAGGGCGAGAAGGAAACCTTTGACGAGCAGCTCAAGAAGCTCTACTTTGACACTTGCAACTACAGCAAGGAAGCGATCGAGCTGCTGCTCAAGGTCGCAGGAACCGACAACGTGCTGTTCGGCACCGAAAAACCCGGCACCGGCAGTTCGCGCGACCCGATCAGCGGCCGCGACTACGACGACATGAAACCGGTGATCGACAGCATCGAATGGCTCACCGAAGAGCAACGCAAGAACATTTTTGAATGCAATTGCCGCCGCGTCTATCCGCTCGCCTTCCGCAAAGACGAAGACTGCTGAGCCAAGCGCTTCGAATTTCACACTTCACACGATAAGGAGACCGCCATGGCCATGAGCAAAGAAGATAACGAACTGTTGACCCGCGTCGAGAACGGCGCCCCGATGGGCGAGATGATTCGCCAGCATTACTGGCTGCCGGCCGTGCCGTCGGTCAAGCTCGAAGCCGACGGCGCGCCGGTGCGCGTTCGGCTGCTGGGCGGCAACTATGTGGCCTTCCGCGCCACCGACGGCAGCGTGGGCGTTCTTGACGAACAGTGCCCGCACCGCAAGGCTTCTCTGGCGCTGGCCCGCAATGAAAAAAATGGCCTGCGTTGCCTCTACCATGGATGGAAATTCAATGTAAAGGGTGAAGTGGTCGAGGCGCCCAACCATACGGGCGACCAGGAGCAGTTCTGCAAGCATGTGCGCGTCAACCGCTACACCGCCGTGGACCGGGGCGGCATCGTCTGGGTCTGGCTGGGCAAGGGCGAGAAACCGCCCAAATTCCCTGATCTGCCTTTTGTCGATCTGCCTGTCCATCAGCGCTCGGTCACCAGCGTGGAAGTACCCACCAACTGGGTACAGGGCGTGGAAGCGTCGATGGACTCGTCGCATGTGGGCGTGCTGCATGAGTCCACCACCCAGCTCACGTCCGGAGGTGGCAACGAGCGCATGTTGATGACCAAGGCGCTCGCCCCCAAGCTGGAGTTTGAAGACCGTCCCTACGGCTACCGTTACGCCGCCCTGCGCGCCCTGCCCGACGACAAGACTTATGCCCGGGTCAACAACTTCGTCATGCCCTGGTTCGGCATCATCTGCCCGCCCGACGCCAACGGCCCGACCACCGTTTTCTTCTCGACCCCTGTCGATGACGTGACGCACCGCGCCTGGTTCGTGCATTTCAACCCGAACCGACCGCTGGGCATGACGGTGATGTCGGCGTCGCCCGACGTGTGGAACTTTCCGCCGCTGCCACCGGGCAGCCCGAAAGACAACTGGGGCCAGAACCGCGACATCATGAAGCGCGGCCATGCCACCGGTTTCCCCCAGCACCTGGGCACCGAAGACTTCGCCATGTTCATGAGCCAGGGGCCGACCTACGACCGCACCGACGAACAACTGTGCTCGGCCGACGGCGCCGTGATCCGGGTGCGCCAGCTGCTGCTCAAAGCGGCGCGCGAATTCATGGCCGGCAAGACCCCGACCCTGGCCGACAACCCTGACCTGGACTACGCCAAGGTGAAATCGGTGGGCGGCGTATTACCCACAGGCAGCGACTGGCACAGTCTGGCCGACGCCACCTGACGCCATTGCCCCCCCGCAGAACAAAATAAGGAGACAAGTCATGAAACTGGACCGAAGAAACCTGCTGCTGGCATCCACGCTGGCGGTGGCCGCGCCAACCCTCTGGGCGCAAAGCCAGGACAAACCCCTCATCCGTATTCTGCTGGGCCTGCCGCCCGGCGGGGGCACCGACTCAATTGCCCGCTATATTGCCGACAAGCTGCGCGAG
The DNA here is from genome assembly GCA_963793855.1 of uncultured beta proteobacterium. Lineage (GTDB taxonomy): Bacteria > Pseudomonadota > Gammaproteobacteria > Burkholderiales > Burkholderiaceae_C > Polaromonas. The sequence continues at coordinate 1,378,460 of CAWCBL010000004.1, read as the reverse complement.
CAATTGGGTCAGCCAGTGATCATCGAAAACCGGGTGGGTGTGGGCGGCCGGCTGGCTGCGGATGTCCTGATGAATGCCGCGCCGGACGGCCTGACTTACATGATCGCGCCCAACGCCACGCCCACCTTCCAGACGCTGGTGTTCGGGCCACAGCTCAAATGGAACATCTGGCGTGACTTCGCGCCGGTGGCCGGACTGGTGTCCTACCCGCTGGGCATGGCCACCAGCCTGAACACCGGCGCCACCAACGCCCGCGAGTTCGTGCAATGGGTCAAGGCCAACCCGCAAAAAGCCAGCTTTGGCACCCCCGGCCTGGGCGGGCAAAACCACTTTCTGGGTGTGCAGTTCGCCAAGGTTGCCGGCATCGACCTGCCCGTGACGCCGTACAAAGGCACGCCACCACTGATTACCGACCTGCTCGGCGGCCATGTGCCCGCCGCGGTGACACTGATGGATGAGCTGCTAAAACACCAGCATGCCGGCAAGCTGCGCGTGCTGGGCATCTTCAGCGACAAGCGCTCCGAGCTGATGCCGGACATCCCGACCTTTGCCGAACAGGGCTACAAGGTGTCGTCGGGCGACGGCTGGACCGCCATGTGGGCACCTGCCAAGACACCACCGGCCGAGATTGCGCGCATGCAGCAGGCACTGCAGAAAATTCTGGCCAATCCGCAGGTCAAGGACTACCTGATGACGCGCCTGGCGGTGATGCCACATTACCGCAACGCCCAGGAAATGGCCAAGGCCCAGCGTGATGAACTTGCCACCTGGGAGCCCATCGTCAAGGCTTCCGGTTTCAAGCCGGAATAAGCCAACAACGCTTATTGCAAAGCGGAGCCTCCCCATGTTGAGCGAAGAAAAAAACCGTCAACTCACCCAGGTCGGCCCCGGCACGCCCATGGGCGAGGTGTTGCGGCGCCACTGGCATCCGATTGCCGGCATTGATGAACTGGAGCGCAACCCGGTCAAGCCGGTGCGGCTGATGGGCGAAAACCTGGTGCTGTTCAAGGACCTGGGCGGCCAGTACGGCCTGGTGGACAGGCACTGCGCCCATCGCCGCGCCGACCTGTCTTATGGCTACGTCGAGCAATCCGGCATTCGCTGCAACTACCACGGATGGCAGTATGACAATGCCGGACGCTGCATCCAGCAACCGTATGAAGAAGTGGCCGACCCGCAGGCCAGGCAACGGTGCAAGGTGCGCCTCAAAGCCTACCGTGTGCAGCCCAAGGCGGGCCTGCTGTGGGCCTACATGGGGCCGGAAGCCGCGCCTGAACTGCCCGACTGGGAGGCTTTCAGCTGGACCAACGGCTTTGTGCAGGCGGTATTTTCGGATGTTCCCTGCAACTGGCTGCAGACGCAGGAGAACTCGATTGACCCGGTGCATTTCGAATGGATGCATGCCAACTGGAGCCGGCGCCTGCGCGGGCACACCGAGGGCTACGCCCCCAGGCACCTGCAGCTGGATTTCGAGGAAATCGAGCACGGCTTCGTCTACAAGCGCATCAGCGAAGACACCGACGCCGCGCACCCGCTCTGGACCATCGGCCGCGTCTGCCTGTGGCCGAACGGCTTTTTTCTGGGCGACCATTTCGAATGGCGCGTGCCGGTCGATGACGAGAACACGCTGAGCGTGACCTGGTTCTTCATCCGGGTGCCGCGCGAGGCCGAGCCTTATCAACAAGCCAGCATCCCGACCTGGGTCAGCCCCATCCGCGACGCCGCCACGGGCCGCTGGATCAGCAGCCATGTGATCAACCAGGACATCGTTGCCTGGGCGGGCCAGGGCCGGATCACCGACCGGACCCAGGAAAACCTGGGCGCCAGCGACCGCGGCGTGGCCATGCTGCGCCGCCAGCTGTTCGAGGACATCGAATCCGTTCGCGAGGGCCGAGATCCCAAGGGCCTGATCCGCGATCCGGCGGCCAACCACCAGGTGGTTCTGCCCAGCGACTCGCGCGACTTTTTCATGAACGGCCTGCCGCTGCAGGACTACCAGCGCCATCCCAAGTGGAACCGGCTGCTCAAGCACTTCATCTTCCACGCCGGCCAGCCCGAGTGGGTGCAGCAGGCCCATGAGGCCGCCACAGGCGTGAAGATCCAACCCATGGATGCGCTCGATCTCTGAGCCATCCCCTTTGTCGAAAGAAACCCGTGAATACCGACACCCTTCAGGTCCGCGTCCGGACCATGACCTACGAAGCCGATGGCATCATCAGCTTTGAGCTGGTGCCCATGCCGCCGGTCAAGGAATTGCCCGCCTTCACGGCAGGCGCGCATATCGACCTGCACCTGCCCAACGGGCTGATCCGCAGCTACTCACTGCTGAATGCGCCGGATGAGCGCCACCGCTATCTGGTGGGCATCAACAAGGACGCGCAGAGCCGGGGCGGATCACGCTACATGCATGAAGTGCTGCGCGCCGGCGACACGCTGGCCATCAGCGCGCCGCGCAACAACTTCCCGCTCGACGAGCAAGCGCCGCTGAATGTGTTTTTCGCCGGCGGCATCGGCATCACGCCGATGATGAGCATGATTGCCCGCACGCAGCAACTGGGCCGGCCCTGGAAACTGTATTACGCCGCCCGCACCCGCCGCAACGCGGCCTTCCTGGACATGCTGCATGGCTACCACAACGACCCAAACGTCGAGCTGAGCTTCACCTTCGACCAGGAGCCCGATGGTCAGCGCATGGACCTGGCCGGGATCATGAAGACGCTGCCGCCCGAGGCGCATGTGTACTGCTGCGGCCCACTGCCGATGCTGACGGCGTTCGAGCAGGCAGCCGCCAGCCTGCCGCCAGCGCAGGTGCATCTCGAATATTTCGCCGCCAAGGAGAGCGCCGCCACCGACGGCGGCTTCACGGTGGAGCTGGTGCGCTCGGGCAAGAGCGTCAGCGTTCGCGCCGGACAAACCATCCTGGACAGCCTGCTGGACATCGGCATCGAGCCGCCGTATTCGTGTCAGGAGGGCATCTGCGGCACCTGCGAAGTGCGCGTGATCGAAGGCACGCCGGACCACCGCGACCTGGTGCTCAGCACGGCCGAAAAAGCCGCCAACAACCGCATGATGATCTGCTGCTCGGGCTCCAGGAGCGCCAGGCTGGTCCTTGACCTTTGATCAACCTCTCCATTTTTCCCCCTTTACAGAAAACGACACCATGAGCGAACCCCTGATCACCTATGAACTGGACGGCAACGTCGCCCTGATCGGCCTGAACCGCCCCGACAAGCGCAACGCCATCAACGATCCGCTGATCGATGAACTGCGCGCAGCCGTACTGCGCGCCCACGAAGAAGCCGACGTGGCCGTGCTTTATGGGCACGGCAGCAGCTTCTGCGCCGGCCTGGACCTGGCCGAAGCGCTGGCCCGCGCCACCGGGCAGATCAAGCCCCAGCGCAAGCGCCGCCGCCACAACTGGCACGAGGTGTTCGACCTGATTGCGCGCGGCCCGATTCCGTTTGTCGCGGCGCTACACGGCGCGGTGGTCGGCGGCGGTCTGGAGCTTGCGACGTCCGCGCATGTGCGCGTGGGCGATGAAACCGCGCTGTTTGGCCTGCCCGAAGGCCAGCGCGGCATCTTCGTCGGTGGCGGCGGCACGGTGCGCATCCAGCGCGTGGTCGGCACCACGGTGATGATGGACATGATGTTGACCGGACGCCTGCTCAACGCCGCCGAAGGCCTGCAAGAGCATGTAGTTCGCTATGTGACTCCAGCCGGTGAAGCCCTGGCAAAAGCCAAGGAACTGGCCCACCGCATCGCCAAAAACAGCGTTGAGACCAACTGGATGATCATCAACGTGCTGCCGCGCATCCAGGACATGTCGCACGACGACGGCCTGTTCGTCGAACAACTCAACTCGGCCCGCGCCCGTCCGCCCGAGGCCGAAGCCCGCCTGCGTGAATTCGTGGACGGCAAAGCCAAGAAACTGCAAGACAACCAGGCCTGAGAAAGCACCCCATGAGCACCATTGACCTGTTTACCGTCAGCGACGAAGAGCGCGCCCGCGCCGCAGCTCACGCCAAGATGGCGGCGGCCCAGGCCGCCAATATTCCCGACATTCCGGCCAGCACACCGCTGCGCCCGGTCAACAAGGTCGCCGTGATCGGCGCCGGCACCATGGGCGGCGGCATTGCCATGTCGCTGGCCAGCGTCGGCATCCCGGTCACGCTGATCGATGCCAGCGACCAAGGGCTGAAACGCGGCCTGCAGCGCATCAGGGACAACTACGCCGGCAGCGTCTCGCGCGGCAAGCTGGCCCAGGCCGACATGGACCAGCGCCTTGCATTGATCACCGGCTCGGTGCAGATCGCCGACGTGAAGGATGCCGACATGGTGATCGAGGCCGTATTCGAGGACATGGCCCTCAAGCAGGACATATTCCGCCAGCTCGACACGCTGGCCAAGCCCGGTGCCATCCTGGCCACCAACACGTCCGGCCTGGACGTGGACCAGATTGCGGCCGTGACCTCACGTCCTGCTGACGTGGTGGGCGCACACTTCTTCAGCCCGGCCCATGTGATGAAGCTGCTGGAAGTGGTACGCGCGGCCGAAACGGCACCCGATGTGATTGCCACGCTGATGGACCTGGGCCGGCGCATGGGCAAGATTGCGGTGCTGTCGCGCATCTACCCCGGTTTCATTGGCAACGCGCTGTTTCGCAACTACACCCGCGAGGCGCATTTCCTGGTGGAAGACGGCGCGCTGCCGCACGAGGTGGACGCCGCGCTGAAGAAATTCGGCTATGCGATGGGCATTTTTGCGGTGCATGACATGGCCGGCAACGACGTGGGCTACCAGACGCGCAAGGCGCAAATGGCCACCCGACCTACCGACCGCCGCTGGAACGACCTGATCATGAAGCTCTGCGACCTGGGCCGACTGGGCCAGAAGAGCGGCAAGGGCTGGTATCGCTACCCCGACCTGGACAAGGGCGACCGCACACCGCAGCGAGACCCTGAAGTCGAACAGTTCATTGCCGAAGAATCGGCCCGCATGGGCATAGCGCGCAAGCCGATGAGCGAAGAGGAAATCATCAAGCGCTGCCTCTACGGCATGATCAACGAGGGCGCCAAACTCCTGGAGCAGGGCATTGCGCTGCGCCCCAGCGACATCGACATCACCTACCTGACCGGCTACGGTTTCCCGGCCCACCACGGCGGCCCAATGTACCTGGCCGACCGCATCGGCCTGGACCAGGTGCTGGCAGACATCCAGCGCTTTCATGCGCAGGACGGCTTCTGGTGGAAGCCGGCGCCGCTGCTGCAAAAGCTGGCGGCCGAAGGCAAGAAATTCGCCGATCTGCAATCGCCGACCTTGGTCTGATCAGGCGCGACAGACCATGGATCTGAGAATTCAAGGACGCACCGCCCTCGTCTGCGCCTCCTCGCAGGGGCTGGGCTATGCCTGTGCGCTGGCGCTGGCGCAGGAGGGCTGCCATGTCTTCATCAATGCCCGCGACGACAAGCGCCTGCTGGCGGCTGCGGCCGAACTGAGCCGCCTGACCGGCGCCCGGGTGACACCGATCCGGGCCGACATCAATACCGAAGCGGGCCGCGCCGCATTGCTGGCCGCGTGTCCCGAGCCCGACATCCTGGTCAACAACAACGCCGGTCCACCGCCCGGCCAGCTGGCCGACTGGGATCACACCGCCTGGATCGGTGCGCTGGAGAGCAACCTGCTGGCAGCGGCGCTCTTGATGCGGGCGGTGATGCCCGGCATGCGCGCACGCAAATTCGGCCGCATCGTCAACATTACCTCGGCAATGGTCAAGTCGCCCCATCCGGCCATGGGTCTGTCCACGGCAGCCCGGGCCGGGCTCACGGCCCTGTCCAAAGCTTTGTCACGCGAAGCCATCATTGACAACGTGACCATCAACAACCTGCTGCCCGAGCGATTCGACACGCCGCGCCAGGAATACATGGCCCAGCGCCTGATGCGTGAGCAAGGCATCAACCGGGATGAGGCCCGGCAGCAGATCGTCAATACGCTGCCGATCAAACGCTTTGGCGATCCGGCTGAATTTGGCGCAGCTTGCGCTTATTTGTGCAGCGCTCTTTCAGGCTTTATGACCGGACAGAACCTGCAGCTCGACGGCGGCGCTTATCCAGGGTTAATCTGACTGAATGACTGGTGGTTTTGAGATGATGACATGTTGCTGCCAGTGACCTTGACCATCCGTGCCGATGTAAAGCTGACCAGTGTGGTCCGAGTATTGCGCACGGTCAGTTCTGAATTGGAACAGGGGGCGGGAAAAAAAACTTGGACTACTTGGAGGTAGTTCATTCATCGCGCTTGGCTCGATTCAAGAAATCGTCTTACATCCACCCTTACATCATGCGGAAAATGAAAAAGCCCGCTACGTTTTAAATAGCAGGCTTTCCATAACTAGCGTGGTAGGGCGTCACGGACTTGAACCGTGGACCAAAGGATTATGAGTCCTCTGCTCTAACCAACTGAGCTAACGCCCCAGTCCACTCAAGGATTGTAAGTGCTCTACTTGCCATGACTCAGCGCAGTGCTGACCAATTTGGACGTGATGTCGACAATCTGGATCATTTTTTCATAAGGCATGCGCATTGGGCCAATCACCCCCAGCGTCCCCACAACCCTGCCATCCACTTCATATGGCGCGGTGACAACCGACAGTTCCTGATAGGGGATCACCTGGCTTTCGCCGCCGATATAAATCCGCACGCCCTCCGCACGACTGGAGACGTCAAGCAATTGCATCAACTGTGCCTTCTGCTCAAAAAGCTCAAAGAGTTTGCGTAGATTTCCCATATCGCCGGAGAAATCACTGACGGCCAAAAGGTTGCGCTCCCCTGAAATAACGACTTCATCACGCGACTCAATGGCCTCGGAACTGACCTTGACTGCAGCCTGCATCAAGGTGGCAATTTCACCCCTGAGTTCTTCCACTTCATTTTGCAGTCGCTGACGCACTTCTTCCATGGCCATGCCAGCGTAGTGCGAGTTGAGGAAATTGGCAGTTTCAGCCAACTGGGACTGGGTGTAGTCGGTTTCGGTAAAGATGACGCGATTTTGAACATCACCGTCCGGCGAAACAATGATCACAAGGAAGCGCTTTTCAGACAGGCGCAAAAACTCTATATGGCGGAACACCGATGTTCGGCGCGGCGCCATCACCACCCCCACGAACTGTGACAGGCTCGACAGCATGTGAGCGGCGTTGCTGAACACCTTTTGCGGCTGATCGGGGGCGAGCCTGGGCGCGGTGATGTGGCCGGCAGCCGACAGCGGGTCGCGCTGCGTGGTCAGCATGGTATCGACGAAGAGGCGATAGCCCCGCGCGGTGGGAATGCGGCCAGCAGAAGTGTGCGGGCTGACAATGAAGCCCAAGTCTTCAAGGTCGCTCATCACATTGCGGATGGTGGCGGGCGAGAGTTCAAGCCCCGACGCCTTCGAAAGCGTACGCGACCCCACCGGCTGACCATCAGCAATATAGCGCTCAACGAGCGCTTTTAACAACAACCGGGCGCGATCATCAAGCATGGGGACATTCTACGAAGCTTGTAACGGATGTTGTGATGTAATTTGCCGATGAAGTCGCAATTCCGCCATGTCGCACTGATCGGCAAATACCAGGCCCAGGGTTCCCGTTCTGCGCTGGAAGACATCGCGCATTTTCTGGGCACCCAGGGTTGTGACGTTGCCCTTGAGAAAGATACCGCCAGCAATACCGGGCTGACCCAGTTTCCAACACTTGACGCGGCGGGCATCGGAGCCCATTGCGACCTGGCCTTGGTGGTCGGCGGCGACGGCACCATGCTGGGCATAGGCCGGGTACTGGCGGAGTTTGGCGTGCCTGTGGTCGGCATCAACCAGGGCCGGCTAGGCTTCATTACCGACATCGCCTTTGAAGACTATCAAGATACCCTCAAGCCCATGCTGCGTGGTGAATTTGAGGAAGACCGGCGCTGGATGATGCAGGCCAAGGTTGTGCGTGACGGCCGCTGCTTCTTCAGCGCGACCGCCATGAACGACGTTGTGGTCAATCGCGGCGCCACGTCCGGCATGGTGGAACTGCGCGTCGAAGTTGACGGACGCTTTGTGGCCAACCAGCGAGCTGACGGCCTGATTATTGCGTCGCCGACAGGCTCCACGGCCTACGCACTTTCTGCGGGCGGGCCTTTGCTCCACCCCTCCATCGGCGGCTGGGTGTTAGTGCCGATTGCCCCACACACTTTATCAAATAGGCCTATTGTCCTTTCAGACACAGGAGAAGTTGCTATCGAAATAGTAGCAGGCGGAGATGCGAGCGCGAACTTTGACATGCAGTCACTGGCCAGCTTGCTGCGCGGCGACCGCATAACGGTCAGGCGGTCGGAGCATCAAATGCGTTTCCTGCACCCCAAAGGCTGGAGTTATTTTGATACCTTGCGAAAAAAACTCCACTGGAACGAAGGCGTGGCCTGAGGCCGAGCCCGCCCCGGCCCTGATCTGGATTGCGTTATGAGCCTTAAAAGCATCTTTCTCCGTGATTTCGTCATCGTCCAGGAAATGGAACTGGATCTGTCTGATGGATTTACCGTGCTCACGGGTGAAACCGGGGCCGGAAAATCGATCCTGATTGATGCCCTGCAATTAACGCTCGGCGCCAGAGCCGATGTTGGCGTGGTTCGCGAAGGCGCTGCGCGCTGCGAAATCAGCGCCGAATTCGACAGCCCCGCCGGCCTGGCTGAGTGGCTTGAGCAGGCTGGCTTTGAGTCGGGCGAAAATTTGCTGCTGCGCCGCACAATTGACGCGCAGGGCAAGAGCCGGGCCTGGATTAACGGCAGCGCCGCCACCGCATCCCAGCTCAAGGTCATTGCCGACCAATTGGTGGACATTCATGGCCAGCACGCCTGGCAAAGCCTGACCCGCCCCGAAGCGGTACGGGGCCTGCTGGACTCTTATGCGGAGGTCTCCACCGAGGCCTTGTCCCTTCGCTGGAGCCAGTGGCGCACGGCACAAAAAACACTGCTCCAGGCGCGGGATGCCCAAGACAGCCTGCTGCGCGAGCGGGAGCGGCTGGCCTGGCAAATCGGCGAGCTTGAAAAACTGGCACCTGGCGTCGATGAATGGGAAGAACTCAATGCCCAGCATGGGCGCTTGTCGAATGCTCAGGCCTTGCGCGATGCGGTTCAAGTGGCCATCGATGTCCTGCAGGAATCCGACGACAACGCAACAGCCCTGCTCGCCCGCGCCATTTCTTCGCTACAAAATCAGGAGCATATAGAGCCCGAATTCAAAGGACTCGTTGAGGTTTTGAATGCGGCACTCGCTCAAATGGAAGACGCGGCCCATTCGCTGCACAGCTATGCAAGGCACGCCGAACTGGAACCACACCGGCTGGCCGAGCTTGACGAACGCCTGGCGCTATGGGTTAGCCTGGCACGCCGCTACAAGCGCCCGCCAGCCGAACTGCCTGAATTGCTGGCGTCATGGCAGTCTGAGTTGAGAAAGCTTGATCAAGCAGCCGATCTGGTACAGCTGGAAAAACTCGAAGGCCAGGCAAAGTCGGCTTACCTTGCAGAAGCCCGCCAGATATCAAAATCCCGCAATAAAGCCGCGCCCCAGCTCGCCAAAGCCATTACACAGGCCATGCAGGGCCTGGGCATGCAGGGCGGCAAGTTTGAGGTGGCTCTCACCCCATTGGATCAAGCAGCCCAACATGGGCTGGAACAGGCTGAATTCTTGGTGGCCGGCCATAGCGGCAGCACACCAAGGCCGGTGGGCAAGGTCGCCTCAGGCGGCGAGTTGTCTCGTATTGCACTGGCCATCGCGGTCACCACCAGCCAATTGGGACAGGCGCAAACACTCATCTTTGATGAGGTGGATTCAGGCGTGGGCGGCGCGGTGGCTGAAACCGTGGGCCGACTGATGAAGCAACTCGGCAAAGACCGGCAAGTCATGGCAGTGACCCATTTGCCCCAGGTGGCCGCCTGTGCCGACCAGCACCTCGTAGTAGCCAAACGCGCAGAAAAAGGCAAGACCCTGAGCACGGTAGAACATGTCAACGGAGAACAGCGGGTGGCCGAAATTGCCCGCATGCTGGGTGGCGAAAAACTCTCGGGCACCACGCTTGCGCACGCCAAGGAAATGCTGGGGCAATGTCCTTGATGCTGCAGCTGATAGCCTGCTTGGCTAACATCAGGCGGATGGACATTTGCATTCCCGGTCATAGACAAGTAGCCCGGTGCGGAAAAGTGCACGGTCAGCAGCCATGGTGATGAGGCTTGGCATATGGAAATGATCCTCATCACCGGCATGTCGGGCTCGGGGAAATCGGTGGCCCTGCATGCGCTGGAAGATGCAGGCTACTACTGCGTGGACAACTTGCCACCTGAACTACTGGCTCCTTTTGTCGAACTGAAACGGCCAAATGACGCGCCCAAGCTCGCGATAGCGATGGATGTGAGAAGTGCCACCTCGCTGCCCCTCGTGCCGCAGCAGCTCAGGCAACTGAGGTCACAGGGCGTGGTTGTGCAATCGCTGTTTCTGGATGCCAACACCGAAACGCTGGTGCGGCGCTTTTCAGAAACACGGCGGCTTCACCCGCTATCACGCAGCGACGCCTCAGACCAGCATCGGGCACTTGTGGATGCCATCGAACTGGAACGCGAGTTGCTTGGCGAGATGCGCGAACAATCCCACGTGCTCGACACCAGCATGCTCCGTTCTTCGCAGCTGCAGGCTTATGTGAAGTCCTTGATTGCCGCTTCGGCCACCCAGCTCACGCTGGTGTTCCAGTCGTTTGCATTCAAGCGTGGCGTACCGCTGGATGCCGACTATGTGTTTGATGTGCGCATGCTCCCCAACCCCCATTACGAGGCGGAACTGCGTCACTTGACGGGACGGGATCAACCGGTGATTGACTACCTGAAGGGCCACCCGGAAGTGGATGACATGTTCAGGGACATCGAAAAATTCCTTGCCCACTGGCTAAAGGCGCTGGCGCGGGATCACCGAAGTTATGTCACCGTGGCCATCGGCTGCACCGGCGGCCAGCACCGGTCTGTCTATCTGGTCGAAGCGCTGGTTGCAGCCTTCAGCCAGCATTGGCCCACACTGAAGCGACATCGTGAACTGGATGCCGCCTGAGCAGCGGCAGCGTAATTTATCACCGGCAGGACAAGCCCTTAAGCATCCTGGGCCAGCAGTTTTCGAATAGGCGCAGGCAAACCCAGACCCGGCCACGCATCCGGGCTGAACCAAGCACCAGGACGCGCGTCAGAGACCATCGCCTGCGGCATGGCCTGGCCGGCCCGAAAGCCTGCAATCCAGGGCGACAGATGCAAGTCCTTGTGCGTCAGCACGTGAACAAAAGAAGGCAGCGGTTCAAACCGTCCTTGCAGGCTACCCGGCAAAAGTGCCTTCAGCGCATCATCGCTCTCAAAGACAGGCAGACAATAAAGTCCGCCCCAAATTCCCGGGCTGGAGCGTTTTTCAAGCCATACCGAGCCATCGGGTCTCTGCGCCCACAGCAAACTCAGCGCTTGTGCGCTGCGCTTTAATTTTCGTGTCTTGACCGGGTAACTGGCGGGTTCGCCGCCAGCCAGACCGCGGCACAGCTTTTGCACCGGGCACAGCAGGCACTGCGGCTGCCGACCCGTGCAAATCGTCGCACCAAGATCCATCAATCCCTGCGTGTAACGCGGCATGTTCTTGGGTAAATCCTCTGTGGGCAACAAGTCGGTTGCATGATCCCAAAGCGCTCGCTCATTGGCAGCCTGTGCTAGGTCGGCAGAAAAAGCAAGCACGCGCGTGAGCACCCGTTTGACGTTGCCATCCAGAATGGCAACGCGCTCTCCAAAGCAAAACGACGCTATGGCAGCCGCTGTTGAACGACCTATGCCGGGCAAAGTCTGCAACTGCTCGGCTGACTGCGGGAATTGGCCCGCATGCAAGGCCATCACATCCTGCGCGCAACGATGCAGATTGCGCGCGCGGCTGTAGTACCCCAAGCCGCTCCACAAAGCCAGCACATCATCCTGCTCCGCCGCGGCGAGATCATGCACCGTCGGGAAACGCTGCAAAAACCGGGGGTAGTAATCCAGGACCGTGGCGACCTGGGTTTGCTGAAGCATGATTTCAGACAGCCAAACCCGGTAAGGGTCGCGGGTGTTTTGCCAGGGCAACGTGTTGCGGCCATGGGTTTCCTGCCAGCGAATCACCTCTCGGGAAAATCCGGAATGAATGCCTTGCCTCAACGCCAGCTTGTCGCCTCCGCCAGGGGAAGACAGCTCAATCGGGGCAGCTAGGTGCTCGATGCTTGTCGTAGCCATCACTGCTCATGCAGCCGGGGCCAAGACCGATGTAGCGACAGCCGCGTCCTGCGATGCAGAAGGCAAGCGTGGCGTGTCCATGAGGTGCGAGGTCAGCTCCGCCAATTTGGCATCCAGTTCATTCAGGATATTTTCCTGATCCTCAATTTCGGCAATCCGCTCGTCCAGGCCGGATGCCGCCTGCTGGATGCGGTCTATGGCCTCCATTCGACGTCCGAAGTTGCGACGTCGCTCGCGCAATTGCGCATCCAGCTGGGATGAGGCCGACTTGTTCCAGAGTTCCACATCACCCAGGGCCGACTCGTAAACCACCCGCAGGCGCGTGGCCAGCGCACGAACCAGACGATCGGAAAACCCGGACTGAGAGAGTTTCAGTACATTTCCCAGCCCCAGGTACTGCAGATGACTGCGCTCTATCACGTCCAGATCCTGCACATAGCGGGTCAACTCCGGCTCTTTGGGCGCCTGCAGGGAAAAACTGAACTCGGCATTGATCTGCCGGAAAGACACGGTCAGCATGGACTGGATTTCGCCGCTGAGGACTTGAGCCCGCCGCAAGCCATCGCGCAAGCGCGAGAAGGTCTGACCATAAGCCTTTTTCAAGCCCAGCTTGATGCCCGGCTGCTTGAGCGCCTTGGTCAGTTCGGCCAGTTCGACCTTGAGCGTCGGGGTGCTGAGCAGATTGACGACTTCACGGAGCAATTTGAGATGTACCGAGCGCACCGCATGGATCTTGGCACCACTGGTGTCAAATTCTGACTGCTCCTGCTCAACGCGCGTTCGCATGAGCTTGATCACCGAACTGTTCTTGCCCCTCAGTCCGCGCAACTCCATCATTTGCTCGGCCAGATCGCGCCTGCGGATATGCATGGCGCGTCCGGCCTCGGTGCGGAGTTCAGCAATCCCGGCGGCGACCGCAGTGCGCAGGATTTTCTCGCGCTGTCCCATCACGCCTTGTGCCAGCGCCAATTCAAGCACGGGCAGCTGGCTCGCCTGCAAAAGCGCATTGTCGCGGGTGACTTTGGCCACCAGCCCCTTTTGCGCAGAAACGGGAATAACCCGGGATATGGGAAGGCCCAAAATATCGGCCGATGTGGCCCTCTGTCTGTCAATTTGCGCCTGCACCTGTTCAGGTGTGCTCAAGGCATCCCATAAGGTGTCAATTTTATTGAGCACCACCAGGCGGGTATCGAATCCCTCGCCTTCGGTGATCAGATGCTCGCGCCAGATGGAAAGATCGGACTTGGTCACGCCCGTGTCAGCCGCCAGGATGAACACCACGGCATGCGCCTGGGGAATCAGGCTTACCGTCAGCTCAGGCTCGGCGCCAATGGCATTCAAGCCCGGGGTATCGAGAATGACCAGTCCCTGCTTGAGCAAGGGGTGCGCAATATTGATCAACGCATGACGCCATTTCGGCACCTCAATCAGTCCGTCGGGGCCGACCCGCGGATTGTCTTCGGGGTTGCTGTCGTGCCAGAACCCGAGTGCCCGGGCCTCGTCCTGCGTGACAAGCTTCACCTCCGCCACTTTTTCAAGCGCCTGTGCCAGCTGCGCCGGGTCGTCCACATCCAGGTCAATGCGTGTCCATTTTTCGGGCACGTTGCGCCATTCCATCAGCGCCTGGGTTTGCAGGCGTGTCTCGATAGGCAACAGGCGCAGGCAAGGAGGCACGTCCGCGTCATAACCCATCTCGGTTGGGCACATGGTCGTGCGGCCAGCACTCGCCGGCATGATGCGACGACCGTAACCGGCGAAAAAGATGGCATTGATCAGCTCGGATTTGCCGCGCGAAAACTCCGCCACAAAAGCCACCATGACCTTGTCGGAACGCACCTGCGTCTCAAGTCGATACAGCCGCTCTTCCACGGCCGCATTGAGCAGCTCATGATCTTTCATCCATTCGGCAAGCAGTTTCAGGCGCAGCGCAAAATTACGCCGCCACGTGCCGTGCTGGTCAAATTGTTTGTTGAAAGACATGGTCCACCGTGAAATTGTTATCGAGCCAATATAGCATCGCCCGCCCTCAACGGGCATTGACCCGGACACGCAGCGCTCATGGCTTCTGGCACTTGGCGCAATAAAAAGTAGACCGCTGCCCCTGCCGAATGCTTTTAATCGGTGTTGCGCACACTTTGCAAGGCAAGCCGGCACGGTCATACACCATGGCATCAAGCTGAAAGTGCCCCGCCTCCCCCTGTGCATTCGAAAAGTCCCTCAGGGTGCTCCCCCCTTTTGTAACGGCTTGCGCCAAAACCTCTTGAATTGCACGGTGGAGCAAGACGGCGCGCGGCTTGCTGATGCGCAATGCCTTCGTGGTGGGCCTGATCCCGGCTAAAAACAGCACCTCGGAGGCGTAAATATTCCCAACGCCCACCACCGCTTCGCCGCCCATCAGAACCTGCTTGATGGCGGTCTTCCTCTGTCTGAGGGCCTGATGAAACAGCGCCGCGTCAAACGCCTGGCTGAGCGGCTCTACACCGAGACGCCCCAGCAACTTCTGCGCAACCGGATCGCTTTCGCTGCTCGCGTACACCACTGCGCCGAAGCGGCGCGGGTCGTGCAGGCGCAAGCTTCCCAGGCTGGTCACCAGCTCAAAGTGATCATGCTTGCCCGGCGCGGGAAGGTCTGCACCGAAGCTCACGCTGCCGGACATGCCCAGATGCATCAGCAACAAACCTTCGCTCAAGTCAAGCAGAAGATATTTGCCGCGACGGCGCACGGCCAGGACATATTGGCCTTGCAACTGCTGCGGCTGGCATCCCAAGGGCCAGCGCAGGGGCTTACCCAGGTTCACGGCCTCGATGCGGGCACCCGCAATTCGTTCGGCAAAACTCAGGCGGGTGACTTCAACTTCGGGTAATTCAGGCATGGACTCACAAACTGTTCAGACTCTTCAGACAAACGTGGGGCGCCGAATCACCAGCGCAAGGGCCAGGACGCACGGTAAAGAGAAGGCGCCACCGCGTCGCTTCAATTATCATGGCCAGATGAAGAAAAATCCTGGCCTTGCCTTTGCCTGCCTGTGCCTCGCCGCCCCGCTGCTTATGGCGCAAACCCCGGCACCCGAGCCCACACCCCCCACCGGCCTTGCCGAGGCCAAAGCAGCCCAGGAAACGGCGCCGATTTCCTTGCTGGACAGCACCTTGTTTTATGAGTTGCTTCTGGGCGAAATCACCACCCAGGAGGGAGAGCCTGCCGCGGGCTTCGCGCTGATGCTGGATGCCGCCCGAAAGACCAGCGATGCCAAGCTTTACCAGCGGGCCACCGACATTGCCCTGCAGTCGCGCTCAGGCGATGCCGCACTGCAGGCCGCCAAGGCATGGAAGCAGGACCTGCCCGCCTCTCGCGACGCCAACCGCTATGTTCTGCAGATCCTGATCGCACTGAACCGTATTGCGGATACGGTTGAGCCATTGAAGACCGAACTGCGTATGGCACCGGATTCCGAGCGGGTGGCTGTGCTTACAGCCGTGCCGCGCGCCTACGCCCGCGTCAGCGACAAGCAATTGGCCAACAAGGTGGTTGAAAATGCGTTGGCCGACTACCTGAATAATCCGGCGACCGCCAGCGCGGCCTGGACCACGGTCGGTCGCATGCGCCTTGCCGCCGGCGACAGTCCTGGCGCGCTCGATGCCGCCAAACGCGGCCAGGCGGCCGAAGCCCGTTCGGAAGGGCCAGCGGTGGTCGCGCTGGAATTGATGGGCCCGAAATTTCCCGAGGCTGAGGGCCTGATCCAGAAATACCTTGATGATCGGGAAAGCCAGGTCAAATCCCTGCCCGAAATCCGCATGGCTTACGCGCAGGCCCTGCTGGGCATGCAGCGCTATGCAGAAGCGACGACTCAATTGCAGACTGTCACGCGTGACAAACCCGAATTTCCGGAAGCCTGGCTGGTACTGGGTTCCCTGCAACTGCAGGACAATCAGCTTGCACGGGCCCAGACATCGCTGGAGCGCTACGTTGCGCTGGCGCAGCAACAAGCACCGCAGGCCGAACGCAACGGCGGCCTGGCTCAGGCTTACCTGTCCCTGTCGCAACTGGCCGAAAAGCGCAAAGACTATGCCGCAGCGGAAAATTGGCTGCAAAAGATTGAAAACTCTGCAGACCTGGCGCAGGCACAAACCCGGCGAGCTTCCATTCTGGCAAGCCAGGGCAAGCTGGAAGAAGGTCGCCAGCTCATCCGCCAGCTGCCCGAACGCAGCCCCGACGATGCCCGGTTGAAACTTAACGCCGAAGTTAGCCTGCTTCGCGAATTCAAGCAATACAGGACAGCCCAAGATGTGCTGAACCAAGCCCTCGTCAAAACGCCAGATGACACGGACTTGCTCTATGACCAGGCCATGATGGCCGAAAAACTGGGTGCGCCGGACGAGATGGAGCGCTTGCTACGCCGGGTCATCCAGCTAAAACCCGAATACCCTCACGCGTACAACGCCCTCGGCTATTCATTTGCCGATCGCGGTGTTCGCCTGCCCGAAGCGCGGCAGCTGATTCAAAAGGCGCTTGAATATGCGCCGTCCGACCCTTTCATCAAGGACAGCCTCGGCTGGGTTGAATTCCGCATCGGCAACAAAAACGAGGCTTTGCAGATTTTTGAGGCCGCTTTCAAGGCCAAACCTGACGCCGAAATTGCCGCGCATTTCGGTGAAGTGCTTTGGAGCATGGGGCAGCGTGACCGGGCAGTGGCCATCTGGAAAGAAGGCCAACTGATCAACCCCGAGAACGAAACCCTGCTCGAGACGCTCAAGCGCCTGCGGGTGAAGCTTTAATCCGGGATCCAGCGTCTTGCTATTCAATGCCCGCCTGCGTTCTGCATTCCTGTCCGGATGCATAGCTACTACTTTTTTGATAGCTGGCTGCGCCCATCCTCAAAGGGCTACAGGCATAAATGATCAAAAAAATGAATTCTGGACAGGCCGCATCAGCCTGCAAGTGCAAAGCGAGCCAGTCCAATCTTTTTCTGCCGCTTTTGAACTCAAAGGCAAACCGGAGCATGGTGAGCTGACCCTGATCAGCCCGCTGGGAAGCGTGCTTGGCGTATTGCGCTGGTCGCCGTCTGAGGCAGTACTCGATTCAGGCAACAACAGGACCCAGCGTTTCGATTCTGTCGACGCCTTGATGGCGCAGGCCACCGGTGCCGCTGTGCCGGTCAGCGCCCTGTTTGCGTGGTTGCGCGGAGACAACGCCCGCGTCCATGGCTGGTCAGCCGATCTCTCGCGACTCAGCGAAGGCCGCATTGCAGCCAAAAGAGCCCAACCCAATCCGGAGGCTGACCTTCGTATCGTGCTGGATCAATAAGCGCTGACCCGCTGATTCCCCCCCTTTTCCCCGATTGCTTCAAGCGTGACAAGCACCCTCCTTTCTTCGCGGCCCCTCAAGGCGCTGTACGACGTCCCCGCCCCGGCCAAACTCAATCTGTTTTTGCACCTCACGGGTCGCCGGCCCGATGGCTACCATCTACTCCAGTCGGTGTTCATGCTGATCGACTGGTGCGACACCCTGCACTTTGAATTGCGCTCAGACGGGATCATCAGCCGCACCGACCTGGTAGCGTCAGACCAGCCCGCCGCAAGCTGCCCTGAGGCGCTGCCAGCCGAAGACCTGGCAGTACGTGCGGCCCGCGCATTGCAGGCGGCCTGCGGCACCTCCCTGGGCGTTCATATCGGCCTTGAAAAACGCATACCTTCGCAGGCGGGCATGGGCGGAGGCTCATCCGATGCGGCGAGTTGCCTGCTCGCGCTGCAACGCCTTTGGGGCGTGCGTTTGCCGCCAGAAGAGCTGCGCACCCTGGCGCTGTCGCTGGGTGCAGATGTGCCTTTTTTCCTCTCGGGCGGCCATGCCTGGGTGGAAGGAATTGGCGAGAAAATCACGCCGATCACCCTGCCGTCCGCCAGCTTTTTGGTGGTCAAACCGGCTGCCGGACTTTCTACGCAAGCTATTTTCAGCGCGCCAGGCCTAAAACGCGATACAGATACTGCTACAATACTAGGCTTTGCTGCATATGCAAATGATCAGGTTTTAGGATTTGGTCATAACGACTTGCAGCCGGTAGCGCAGGAGATGTGTCCGCAGATTAGTCAATCACTGAATTGGCTAAAATCTCAACACTTTGAAGGACGCATGACCGGCTCAGGAAGTGCTGTGTTTGCACAAATTCCGCATGACGTTGATCTCCCTGTCGCTCCTGGCGACTGGAAAATTCGAAAATGCAGAAATTTGAAAATACATCCTCTGGCAGGCTGGTAAACTAGCAAACCTGAGAATTTATTTTCAAGCGACGATTTATGGGTCGGTTGTTGGTAACAACAATTGTCCTGTGTAGGGGTGTCGCCAAGTTGGTTAAGGCACCGGATTTTGATTCCGGCATTCGCAGGTTCGAATCCTTCCACCCCTGCCAAATTTGCAGACCCGCACGCCGCGGGTCTGCCTTGATTCAAGACCCGCAAGATGTTGTATCTGCGGGTCTGTGTATTTAGGGAGCACCAGCAACCGGCACTCACTGCCAAGTCCCCGTTGCAAGTGGTTTTCCCGTGCGTATTTTGCCTCCATATAAATTTCAGCCTCATTCAATTCGATAGCAGCTGGCCCCCCACATGAATACGCACCAACCTGACTTCCTGGTCTTCACCGGCAATGCCAATCCGAGCATGGCCGCAGAAATTGCCCAGAACCTTGGCACCTCACTGGGCGCTGCCCATGTGGGGCGCTTTTCAGACGGCGAAGTCACCGTCGAAATCCAGCGAAATGTGCGAGCCCGCGACGTTTTCGTCGTGCAGTCCACCTGCGCGCCAACCAACGACAACCTGATGGAGTTGCTCATCATGGTTGATGCCCTCAAACGCGCATCGGCCGAGCGCATTACGGCCGTGATTCCCTATTTTGGCTATGCCCGGCAGGATCGCCGCCCGCGTTCAGCGCGGGTGCCCATTACAGCCAAGGTCGTGGCCAATATGCTTCAGGCTGTGGGCGTGACGAGTATCCTGACGATGGACCTGCATGCTGACCAGATCCAGGGCTTCTTTGACATTCCGGTTGACAACATCTATGCATCGCCAGTCTTGCTGGGTGACTTGCGCCAGAGGAACTATACCGACCTGATGGTCGTCTCGCCCGACGTCGGCGGCGTGGTGCGCGCCCGTGCGCTGGCCAAGCAGCTTGGCTGCGACATGGCGATCATCGACAAACGCCGCCCCAAGGCCAATGTGTCTGAAGTCATGCATGTGATTGGCGACATTGAGGGCCGCAACTGCGTCGTCATGGACGACATGATTGACACCGCCGGCACGCTGGTGAAAGCCGCTGAAGTGCTGAAAGAGCGCGGCGCCAAAAAAGTCTACGCCTATTGCACGCACCCGATTTTCTCGGGTCCGGCCATTGAGCGCATTTCCCAGGGTGACGCGCTGGATGAAGTGGTGGTTACCAACACCATTCCGCTGAGCCAGAATGCCATGGCCTGCAAAAAGATTCGCCAGCTCTCCGTGGCGCCGTTGATTGCTGAAACCATGCAGCGCATCGCCAATGGAGACTCGGTCATGAGTTTGTTTTCGGATCAGGAACAAGCCGTTCTGATTTGAAGCAAAAAGCGGCTGTACAGCCCCGGCACCTTGTGAAGTTGTCGGCGCTAGAGCAGCCATTTTTATGTCGGGGTGTGAGCTGGTCGCGGCCCGCCCCTTTTGGAGAAAATTATGAAATTCGTCGCTTTTGAGCGCGCAAAGCAGGGCACGGGTGCGAGCCGCCGTCTCCGCATCACCGGCCGCACGCCCGGTATTGTTTACGGTGGAACCGCTGAACCCACCCTGATCGAAATCGATCACAACGCCTTGTGGCACGCCATCAAGAAAGAAGCCTTCCACGGCTCCATCCTGGAGATGGAACTGGGCGGCAAGGACCACAAGGTTCTGCTGCGCGATCTGCAAATGCACCCGTTCAAACAGCAGGTTTTGCACATCGACTTCCAGCGCGTTGAAGCCCGTACCCGCATGACCGTTAAAGTGCCTGTGCACTATAGCGGTGAAGAAGAGTCCCCAGCCGTCAAGGCCGAGAACTGCCTGGTCAACCATGTTTTGACCGAGCTGACCGTGTCCTGCTTCCCGGCAGACATTCCTGAATTCATCGCTGTGGACCTGAGCAGCCTGAAAAAGGGCAGCCCGTTGCACATCAAAGACATCACCCTGCCAAAAGGCGTGAAATTTGTTGTCAAGGGCCAAGTCAACCCAGTGCTGGTCTCTGTCACGCCTATCGTGGAAGAAGTCGAAGCAGCTCCTGCTGAGGCTGTCGATGCAAAAGACGCCAAGGCAGGCGCAAAAGGTGGCAAACCGGCCGCAAAACCTGCTGCCAAGAAGTAATTCCCCGCTTGCGGCGTCGGCCTGAAAGGCCCGCGCTCAGGCAAAGGCTCTTATCCTCCCGCGAGGATAAGAGCCTTTTTTATGGGCGGCGGCTTCTGCTACGCTAGACCGCCTGCCCCTCATTTTTCTCATATGACATGATCAAATTGTTTGTTGGCCTCGGCAACCCTGGCCCTGAGTATGAAGCCACGCGGCACAACGCAGGCTTCTGGTGGATTGACGCACTTTCACGCGAATTAAAGGCGCCGCTCAGTCTGGACAAAAACTACCATGGTCAGGTGGCGCGCACCACCGTCAACGGACAGACCGTCTGGCTGCTCAAACCCCTGACCTTCATGAATCTCTCAGGCAAGTCTGTCGCAGCCCTGGCCCGGTTTTTCAAGATTTCACCCGACGAGATACTGGTTGCCCATGATGAGCTGGATATCGTCCCGGGCCAGGTCAAGCTCAAGTTTGGCGGCAGCCACGCAGGCCACAACGGCCTGCGCGACATTCATGCACAACTGGGCTCACCCGACTACTGGCGGCTGCGCCTCGGCGTGGGGCATCCGGGCGACAAAGCGGAGGTCGTGAACTGGGTGTTGAAAAAGCCATCCCAGGAACATCGTGTCGCCATTGAAGACTGCATCGCGCGCTGCCTCAAGGCAGTGCCCGAGCTGCTGAGGGGCGAGATGGAAAAAGCCACCATGATGATTCACACCAGCCAGCCGCCCCGGCCCAGGCCGCCGCGCCCCGCAACACCCGCGCCCGGCAAAGCACCTGCAGCCGGAGCGGCGAGCGCGTCTGACAGCGAAGCACGCACGGCAGCGGACACACCAAGGCCCGCCTAAATACTCTCATTCTGATAGCAGCCTTCACCCTATCCTCCTGGATCGGCGGCCAAATTAGCTGCGAGTTTTGGCGTTCGCTGCCCCGCCAACCGAATCAGCGCACCAGCACGACCGGAATGACAGATTGCAGGCGATGGTATTTTTCCCAGAGCGTTTCCCGGCTTTCAATGTGTTGGGGATCGACCGGAATGCAGGCTACAGGGCAGACCTGCACGCATTGCGGCTCGTCAAAATGACCCACACATTCGGTGCATTTGTTCGGGTCAATCTCGTAAATTTCCTTGCCGAGATATATCGCCTCATTGGGGCATTCTGGTTCGCATACGTCGCAATTAATGCACTCGTCGGTAATCAGCAAGGCCATGGTCAGGCTCCCTTTTCCGTATGCGCTGCAAGCAGCGCAGCTGCGACGGCCGGATTCACCATCTGGCCGACGTCACCGCCAAGCTTGCTGATTTCACGCACCAGTGTGCTGCTGATGCATGCAAACTGTGCATCGGGCAGCAAGAACACGGTCTCGACCTGCGGACGCAGCTTGCGGTTCATGGCGGCCATCTGGGCTTCGTAGTCAAAGTCAGTCAGGTTGCGAATGCCGCGCACCACGGCGCATGCATTTTGCGCGGCGCAGAAATCCATGATCAAACCGTCAAAGCAAAGCACCGTCACGCCCGCTATGCCTTTGGTAGCGTGCTGCACATGCTCCACACGCGCCTCCAGCGAAAAAAGTGTTTTCTTGTGATGGGCGACCGCCACCGCGATGACGAGCTGGTCAAACAAGCCGGCAGCACGACGAACGACGTCGTCATGCCCCAGCGTGAACGGGTCAAAAGTCCCTGAATAAACAGCAATTCGCGGGGTGGACGGTGCAGAAGCGAGCATGCGGGAATTATGCCCCCAGCCCGCGTCCGGCGACGGCGTAACCACAAGCCGTACAGGGCCTCAGTCGGGCTGTATGTCCTGCGCCGCATCCTTCATGCCCGTGCCGACCAGCAAATGGAAATGCACAGCGCCCGCCTTGCCGCTGCGGTGCACCCGCAGGCCCAGCGGCAGCAGTTCTTCATCCAGCCACGCCCGGGGTGCCTCCAGGTAGACCAGGCCAGTGGGGCTGATGGCCTGCGCGGCGGCTTTCAGGACAGACTCAAACACGGTGGACTCAAAAGGCGGATCGAGGAACACCAACTGCATGCTGCCTGCGGGCAAACGCCTGAGAGCGCCCAGTGCGTCGCCGCGTTCAATCTTGACCATGCTGGCCTGCAGCCGCGCCTGCACGGCTTTGAGCCTGAGCACCAGTACGGGATCCTGCTCGCACAGGAGTACCTCAGCGGCGCCGCGCGAGGCGGCCTCGAAGCCCAGCGCGCCGGTACCGGCAAACACATCGGCGCAGCGCCAGCCCGTCAGGTCCTGGCCCAGCCAGTTGAACAGGGTTTCGCGCACACGGTCCGGCGTAGGGCGCAGACCGGGATGGCTGGGCACCGGAAGTTTGGTGCGCTTGTACTGCCCGCCAATAATGCGGATTTCGCCGGGCGGCTTGAGATGCGCCGTGCCCTTGGGCTTGACGGATGCTTTGACAAGCGGCTTGACGGTGGTTTCGGTGGGGGATTTTGCAGGGGTGTATTTCATTGTTCTGATCCGAGAATCACGGTGACCATTTTTTCAGGCTGTAGTTTGCGCGCAAAAGCCGCCTTGACATCCGCCACGGTGACTTTTTCAATCTGCTGGGTCCAGGTGTCCAGGTAATCAAGCGGCAAGTCGTTCCAGGCGATGCCAGCCAGGTTGTTCAGCAGCTTGCGGTTGCTGTCCAGTCCCAGGGCAAAGCCCCCAATCAGGTTGTCCTTGGCTGCCTGGAGTTCAGCCTGCGTCGGCCCATTGGTCACAAAGTCCTTCACGACCTGACGCACGAGCGCCACGGCCTGTCCGGCCTGATCGGGTCGGGTCTGCAGGCCCACGGTAAAACTTCCGGCGTGACGGCCCGGCGAGAAGGAGCTCGAAACCCCGTAGACCAGACCGCGTTTCTCGCGTACCTCTGCGGTCAGGCGCGACACGAAGCCGCCGCCGCCCAGAATGTAGTTGCCCACGGACAAGGCGAAATGGTCTGGGTCGGACCGCTTGTAGCCGGGCTGGCCTATCAGCACATGAGCCTGCGCCGAGTCGAAGGGAATACGTTTTTCCTGGGGCTGGCTGAGCGGCGCAACTTCAGCCACGGCCGGTAGCGGCGGCAGGCTGGCGCATGGCAGCGGCGGCAGGCGCGACAACAGGCGTGCGGCGATTGCATCGGCCTGGGCGCGCGTCACGGCGCCCACCATGCTGATGCGCGCCCGGCAAGCCACCACGCCCGCATCATGGGCCGCCCTGAGGTCCACCACGCTGATGCGCCCCAAGGTGGCCTCGGTCATTTCATAACCATAGGGGTGGCTGCCGTAGACGGCCTGCGCGTAGGCTCGGCCAATCACGTTGCCGGGGCGCGTGTACGACTCCTTGAGCGCCGCCTGCAGTCGCTGGCGTTCGCGCTGCCAGACTGCATCAGGATAGGATGGCTCGGCGATCTGGCGCGCAGCAAGGGCCACGGCCTTGTCCAGCAACTCGGGCTCGGTCAGCGAACGCAGTGAAAAGCCCATGCGGTCGTTGGAAGCGCCAGCGCCGAACTGAGCACCCAGATCCGCCCAGGCTTCGCCAAGAGCGTTTTCATCCAGCGCAGGTTCAAAGCCCCCCACGCTTGCCGCTTCGCGTGCTGCGCCGCCCCCCGAGGGGGCTGAACTTGCTTGGGGCAGCCCAGCGCTGCGTTCACTGGCCCGCACCCCTTTGTCGAGCATGCCCGCCGTCATGCTTGCCAGGCCAGCCTGGCTGGGCGGGTCGCGCCGGCTGCCGGCGTCAAAGTCAATCTGCACATCGACCATGGGGATGGCCGAGCTTTCGACCAGAAAGACCTGGGCGCCGCTAGCCTGCGTCCAGTGCTGGACCGGGATGGCCGCCAGCGCCGATGTATAAATAAAAATGCCTGTAGCGCATACAGCAATTGCGCGAGCTGCTATTTTTTTAGTGGCTATCATCATGAAAGGTTGACTCATTCGGTGCAGGGCGCGGCTCAATGCAGATCGCCCGTGGTCGGGCCGACCGGCTTGCGCGGCTTGCGATTGGGGTCCATGGCTTGCGGAAGCAAGGTTGCCACGGTCATCTGCTCATCGCCGAAATATTTGGCGGCAACCGCCTGCACCTCGCTGGAGGTGATGGAACGCAGCCTGGCGATCAGCCGCGAACTGGCGTCCAGCGGCAAACCCTGGACCCAGTTGGAACCCAGTTCACGCGCCTGGCTGAACACCGAGTCGAGCTTGTAGGTTTCGCTGGCCATCCACTGCGTCTTGACGCGCTGGAGTTCCGCCTCGCTGACGCCGCCCTGGGCAATCACCGCCACCTGCTGGCGCAAGGCATCGCTCACCTGTTGCGTGGTTTTTCCGTCTGCAGGAACACCATCGAGCATGAACAATTTCGGTCCGCGACCGACCAGGCCACTGGAAGCGCCGGCGCTGTCCGCAACGCGGCCGCCGGCCTGATTGCCTTGCACCAGCGCGCGCTCCAGCCGGGCGCCGCTGTAGCCGTCAAGGATGGCCGCCAGAACGGTCAGGGCCAGTGCCTCGCGGCTGGTAGCGGCTGTCGGGGATGCGGCACCGGTGCTTTCCGCCAGATCGGCCGCCTCCACCTTGGGCACCTTGAAGGACATGCCCACATAGGCCTGGCTGGCAGGCGCTTTGAAGTCAAGGCGTCGCTGGCCCGCCTGCTCGGGTTCGCTGCGTGGCTTGCGCTCGGGCACGGGCCGGGCAGCAATGCCGCCGTAATACTTTTCAGCCAGTTTTCTGACTTGCGCCACGTCTACGTCACCGGCTACCACGACCGCCGCATTGGCCGGCACATACCAGCGCTGGTAGAAGCTGCGCACGTCGCCCGGCGTCATGGCGTCCAGGTCGCTCATCCATCCGACAACAGGACGCCGGTAAGGCGAGGCCAGAAAAGTGATCGCCGCCGCCTGCTCGGCAAGCATCGCATGGGGCGAGTCCTCGGTGCGCATGCGACGCTCTTCCTTGACAACCTCGATCTCGCGCCTGAATTCGTCGTCAGACCACTGGTTGTTAGCGAATCTGTCGGATTCCAGCCGCATCACGTCTTCCAGCTTGCTGGCCGGGATCTGCTGGTAGTAGCCGGTGTTGTCGCTGCTGGTAAAGGCGTTTTCCTGGCCGCCCAGGGCAGCGACCCGCCGGGAGAATTCGCCGGCCTTCACCGTGGCCGTCCCCTTGAACATCATGTGCTCCAGTGCATGGGCCACGCCCGAGCTGCCATCCACCTCATCCATGGAACCGACGCGAACCCACAGCATGTGGGCCACCGTCGGAGCGCGGTGGTCCGGCTTGACAATCACCGTCAGCCCGTTGGCCAGCGTGAACTGTTCGACAGTCGCAGGAGGCTGGGCAAGGGCGCAAGCATTGAAGCAAATGCCGAGCGAGGCAGGCAACAGCAAGGCTGAAGTCCGGGCAACAAAGCGCTTGAGAGGGGCTACGGAAAGCTTCAATGGGGCTGGCGTGGGGTGTTTCATAGAATAGAGGACTCTACAAGCATATTCAATGTTCAGTTTTTTCAAAAAAAAATCACGGCCTGCCCCACCACCGCCACCCGCTACGCCGCCCACGCTGCCTGACGGGCCGACGTTTAGTGGCGCGCCAGGATCGGCTGTTGCGCCCACGCCGGCGCCTGCGGTCCCGCCAAAACCGCCGCTGGCCAGCGGCGGCTCGCTGATAGGCAGCGCGCTGGTCAAGCCCATCGACATTGAGCAGGCCATTGCTCTGGCCGTGGCGCCTGAGCGCCAGCGCTGGTTCGGCAAACTCCAGGAGGGCTTGCGCAAGACGGGTTCCAGCATTTCCACCGTGTTTACCGGCAACCGCATTGACGAGCAGCTGTATGAGGACCTTGAAACTGCCCTCTTGATGGCCGATACGGGCGTGAATGCCACCGCGCATTTGCTCGAGGATGTCAAACGCCGGGTCAAGGAGGGAGGCATGACGCATCCTGTCGCCGTCAAAAATGCCCTGATTGAGGCCATTACGGTATTGCTCAAGCCGCTTGAAAAACCGCTGGTGATTGGGGAATACCAGCCCACGGTCATCATGGTCACGGGTGTCAACGGTGCGGGTAAAACGACGTCTATCGGCAAGCTCACGCGCCACCTGGCCAACGAAGGGGCTTCCGTGCTGCTGGCGGCTGCAGACACCTTCCGCGCCGCCGCGCGCGAGCAGCTCAGCGTCTGGGCAGACCGCAACACGGTCGAAATTGTCAGCCAGGCTGGCGGCGATCCGGCGGCTGTGAGCTTTGATGCGGTCAGTGCCGGCAAGGCACGCGGCAAGGATGTGGTGCTGGTGGATACGGCGGGCCGCCTGCCAACGCAGCTCCATCTGATGGAAGAACTGCGCAAGATCAAGCGTGTGGTGCAAAAAGCCGATGCCACCGCGCCGCATGAAGTGCTGCTGGTCATAGACGGCAACACGGGCCAGAACGCCCTCGCCCAGGTCAAGGCTTTCGACGACACGCTGCAACTCACGGGACTGATCGTGACCAAGCTCGACGGCACCGCCAAGGGTGGCGTGCTGGCGGCGATTGCGCTGTGGGCACGCGAACGTGCCAAGGTATCTCCTGATTTGCGACCTGTCGCGGTGTATTTCATTGGCGTCGGGGAAAAACTGGAAGACCTGGAGACCTTTAACGCACGCGAGTTTGCCCAGGCCCTGCTGGGCTGACCGGCCGGGACAGGCTTGAAAAACGCCCGCCTGCCTCAATTTGTCATGGTTTAAAAGGATTGCTTACGTGTCCAGCCCTTTCAGCCAACTTTTTCGTTTTATTTTGAAACTCGTCCTGGGCCTGTTCGCTGCGTTATTTGCCGTCAGCCTGTTGCTGGCCGCCCTGATCGTGGTGGTGGTGAGCCTGCTTAAATCGCTGATCACGGGCCGAAAGCCAGCACCGGCCATGGTGTTTGGCCGCTTCCAGCAGTTCTCGTCTCAAGGCCTGTGGCCAGGTCGCACGGCCCGCGCAGACGCCAGCGATGCCGGCAAGGTTGTCGATGTCGAGGCGCGTGAAGTGCGCGACGAGAAGAGACTGTATTGATCGCTACTGAATTAATAGCCACCGGCGCCCGTTCCAATTAGGCTTTTGGCAAATTTAGCGTCAAGACCTGTCCGAACAGTGGCGGCAAGTGGACTGACGCGCGGGTAGCTAAAGAGCGGCCATCCTTTCCCCTTACCCCGAAGTTCTTTACAAACCGGAAACCGAGTCGGCTGAACAAAGTCGCGTCCGACGGGTCATAGTGGTCATGGCTTAACACTAATTAGCCTCACGCTATCCATCCTATTGAACCTATTGCTTAGCACTCTCTCTAATAGAGTGCTAATATTTATAGATCGAGAAAAAGGAGTTCTGTAATGTCACATGCTCTTTCCCCCAAGGCCATGATTCCTGCCATGGTCGCACCCATTGCCTCATCCGGTGCCGTGGCCGCCATCAATCCTTGGTCGCTTGTTCCGCCGCTGGGCAATCTGGACGCCTATATTTCGGCCGTCAACCGACTGCCCATGCTCACACTGGAGCAGGAGCAGGAATTTGCCAAAAAACTCAAAGAAAACAACGATCTGGACTCAGCCGGCAAGCTGGTGCTGTCTCACCTGCGCCTAGTGGTGTCGATTTCCCGGAAATATCTGGGTTACGGTTTGCCCCACGGCGACCTGATCCAGGAAGGCAACATCGGCCTGATGAAGGCGGTGAAACGTTTCGACCCCGATCAGAACGTCCGCTTGGTCAGCTACGCCATGCACTGGATCAAGGCCGAGATTCACGAATACATCCTGAAAAACTGGCGCATGGTCAAGGTGGCCACCACCAAGGCCCAGCGCAAACTGTTTTTCAATCTGCGTTCCATGAAGCAGGGTTTCAAGGATGACGCCGACGTGGCGACGCACCGCGACACGCTGACCGAGAGCCAGATTGATTCGATGGCCAAGACGCTGAACGTCAAGCGCGAAGAAGTTATCGAAATGGAGCAGCGCATGTCGGGCGGCGACGTGCTGCTCGATCCCAGCCCGAGCGACGACGGCGAAGACGCGTTTGGCCCGATCGCCTATCTTGCCGATGCAACACAAGAGCCGACTGCCCTGCTGGAGTCGCGTGAGCGTGACGAGCTCACCACCGGTGGCCTCAGCACTGCGCTGCAGGAGTTGGATCCACGTGCACGCCGCATCGTGGAAGAGCGCTGGCTCAATGTGAACGACGATGGCTCGGGCGGCATGACACTGCACGACCTGGCCGCCGAATACAAGGTGAGCGCCGAGCGCATCCGCCAGATTGAAGTGGCGGCGATGAAAAAGATGAAGAAGGTGCTGGCGACTTTCGCCTGAGCCTGAAGCCGGCTTGCCGGTCCTGACAAGAGGCCTGCCCTGAAAAGGAGCAGGCTTTTTTTAGCTTGTTTTGAGCAACAGGCGAATATCGGAAGCCAGCACATCTGCCCCCGCGCCGTAGCGGTTGTACAGCCGGATCTGACCTTTGGGATCAAAAACATAGCTGCCCGCCGAGTGGTCCATGGTGTAGCTGCCCGGCGTCTTGCCCTCGACCTTTTTGTAATAAATCTTGAAATCTTTGGCCACCTGAGGCAGCTGCTCCGGCGTGGGCCGCAAGGCCAGAAAGCCGGGATCAAAGTTGGCCATATAGGCTTTGAGCAATTCGGGGGTGTCGCGCTGCGGGTCCACCGTGATGAAAATCGCCTGGAGCTTGTCTCCATCAGGACCAAGCAGCTGTTTGACCTGCGCCAGTTCGGCCAGCGATGTCGGGCAGACATCCGGGCATTGCGTAAAGCCAAAAAACACCACAACAACCTTGCCGGCGAAGTCTTTCAGCGTGCGCAACTGGCCATTGTGGTCGGCAAGGGAAAAGCCCTGCGCGTAATCCGCACCGGTCAGGTCAATACTCTTGAACTGCGGCTTGTCGGGTGAGCAGCCGATCAAAAGGCCCGCAGTCATTGACAGCAGCGCAGTGCCCGCCAGGGTTTGGACTGCGCGCCTGCGATCAGGCTGCGTAGGCAAGTTGGTTTTCATACGAGGTAGTGGTCCAGCAGCAGTGCTGCAAACAAGGCTGAAAGATGAATCAGCGAGAAACGGAAGGTTTTGCGCGCGAGTGCATCCGAATAGTTGCGCCACAAACGCCAGGCGTACACGCTAAAACCAATGCTGAGCACTACTGCCGCCAACAGATAGAGCCAGCCGCTCATCTTGAAGATAAAGGGCATCAGACAGGCTGCAAACAGCACCAGCGTGTACAAAAATACCTGCAGGCGCGTGAACTCGTTGCCGTGCGTGACCGGCAGCATGGGCAGACCGGCCTTGCGGTAATCCTCGACGCGGTAGAGCGCCAGCGCCCAGAAGTGCGGCGGCGTCCAGAGAAAAATAATCAGGAACAAAATCAGCGCTTCAGGGCCGACCGAGCCCGTCATCGCGGCCCAGCCGAGCACCGGCGGCATGGCACCCGATGCCCCGCCGATGACGATGTTTTGCGGCGTGAGCGGTTTGAGGATCACGGTGTAAACCACTGCGTAGCCGACAAAGGTGGCGAAGGTCAGCCACATGGTGAGCGGGTTGACCCACACATACAAAATCCACGAACCCAAAGCGCACAAGCCGGCGGAGAAGGCCAGCGTCAGCGGATTGCTGAGTTGGCCCCTGGCCGTGGGGCGCCAGGCCGTGCGCCGCATCTTCGCGTCAATCTGCTGCTCGACCAGGCAGTTGAAGGCCGCAGCGGCACCCGCCACCAGCCAGATGCCGGCGCAGGCGATGAGGGCGAGCTGGACGTCGTGCCAGCCAGGCACACCCGGAATCGCCAGCACCATGCCAATCAGCGCACAAAACACGATGAGTTGCACCACACGCGGCTTGGTCAAGGCGTAAAACTGGGCGAATCGCGATGGCGCGTGGGCGCTGGCGACCGGGGTGGTGGGCGGATTACTGGGGTTCATGCGGACAATCTCGAAGCATTCAGTTTTGAGGCGCGCAGCGCTTGGGGCATGCTGCGACTTGAAAAAACGATGGCGGTGAGCACGACCACCAGCGCAGCAGCGCCACCGGTGTGCGCTACAGCGGCTAGCAGCGGCCAGCCCAGCACGACATTGCTCAGGCCGGTAGCGACCTGCAGCAAAGTCAGACCCGCCAGCCAGCGGGCCTGCATGCGAAGAACGGGTACGCGGTGCAGGCTGACGGCCAATGCCAACAGAACGACAAACACCGCATAAGCGGCCAGGCGGTGCGCGTAGTGGATGGCCGTAAGCGCCTGAAAGCTGATGTTGGCGCCATCATGGCCCGCACCCAGTTCGCGCCACAGCGTAAAGCCTTGGCTGAAATCCATCGCCGGCCACAGCGAACTCTGGCAACTCGGGAAGTCCGTGCAGGCAAGAACGGCGTAATTGGTGCTGACCCACCCGCCAAGGGCTATCTGCAGCCACAGCAAGGCATAGGCGGCGATGACAAAATATCGGCTACCCGCGCTTAAGGGCGCCGCCATGGACGGTTGCTGCGCCTGGCGCACCGACTGCGCCCGCAACAAGGCCAACAAGACCAGACCGCCAAGCAGATGCAGGGTGACAATCGCCGGAAACAGCTTCATCGTCACGGTGAGCGCGCCAAACGCCCCCTGCAGGCACACCCACACCAGCGTCACCGTCGGCCACCAGGGTGACAGGATATTGCTCCCACCTTTATCATTTTTTGCGTTGCGTCGTTCTTCGCGTCGTGCAATCCAGGTGACGAGGGTCAGCGTGAGAATCAGCACGCCCACGCCCGTGGCAAGGTAGCGATGAATCATCTCAATCCAGGCCTTGGAATGCGTCACCGGACCGGTGGGCATGGCGCTTTGCGCGGCCTCGATGTGCAACTGGGCACCGACCGGGCTGGCGCTGCCGTAGCAGCCGGGCCAGTCAGGACAACCCAGGCCGGAATCTGTCAGCCGGGTAAAGGCGCCGAAAATCACCAGGTCGAAGGTCAGAAACAGAGTGACCAGCGTCAGCACCTGCAGGCGTTGCGCTACCGGAGCGTTCTTGTTGCGCACCCAGATCCAGGCCAGCGGTCCAAGCGCAACGGCCAGGCCCATGATCATCAGGCGCAGGGCCGGACTCAGGTTGTAAAGCTCAGGGGTAGACATGATGTAAAAATATGAACGGCGCCGCTTGTTGACTAGCGTCCGTCCTTGTCCCAGCTGCTGGAAGCGCGCAGCAAACGGTCCAGGTCGCGCTTGGCTTTGGCTGCTGCGGCGGCGTCCATGTCGGCCGGAAAACGCATCATCAGATTACCCAGAGGATCGACCAGGTAGAGGTGGTCCTGCAAGCGGTGGCCCGCCGCAGGTTCGAGCCACTGCGCCAGTTCGGTGGGCGCTACGCGTAGCACCGTGGATGAGGACAAGGCGGGACGCAAGACCTCGCGTACCGGCACTTCGTCATTGACCAGCCAGACGCGATCCACACGCTCTTTTTCCTTGCCCAGCGATTCGCGCAACTGGCGCTGAAAATACAGATTCTGTTCGCAGCGCGCATCACAGGCGCCACCGGCCACACTTAGCAGCAACCACTGGTCCTTCAGTGCAGTGAGTTGGCCCGCCCGACCGTCCAGCGTTTGCGTGGCGATAGCCGGCAAAGGTCGCTGCGGATCAATCAGCTCGCCAAAATTGCGACGCCCCTCCGGCCTGATTACATAGTAGGTGAAGTAGGACGCAATAACCGGGCTGGCGCAAACCAGCAGCACGACGATCATTTTCCAGCGCCCTGACCTCGTGTCAGGGGTACGGAGGCCGGGCTGGTCCAGCCTTGGCATGGCATGCACGGTGAGGCCCAGAGGCTGGTCGTCTTGCGTTGCCGGGGTGTCCATGGCACCCGCGCGATAGGAGGAAGATTCTGAAGGGTTGTTTGTCACAGTACTTGAAGCAGTTAATCGCGGCCTTGTGCGCGGAATCGGGTACGAAAAGGAAGAATCAGTTGAAACCAGCCATAGAGAACCACCACCAGGCCACACAAGCCAAACCACTGGAAGGCGTAACCATAATGTTTTTCCACGCCCAAGTTGGGCGCAGCCCACTCCCGTAGCAGACCTTCGCTGGGCGCGCCGAGCTGAAGCAGCGAGACTTCAAGCAATGGCAAACGGGTCTCGGCGCGAAAAGCATCCAGATCCAGATTTTGCCGGATAGGCCCCAAGTCCACACCCTTGAACGCGTATAGCTTGGATGGCGGGGGGGCAATGCGGCCCTCTACGGTCACTAGCCCGGCTGGTGTAGAAACCTCGGGCAGATGGGTTCTATCGGTGAAGTCGCGCGGCACCCAGCCACGCTGTACCAGAATCATCCGGTCGCTGCCCTGCAGCGCCAGCGGCGTGAACACCCAGAATCCTGTCCGGCCGCTCATGGGCCGGTTGTCGAGGTAAATGGTGTGCGCAGGCTGCCACACGCCCTGCACTGCGACCCGCCTATGTACTTCGTCCGCTATATTTTCAATAGCTGCTACTGCCCTTGCATCAAGCGCCGGGAGCCTATTTTTTGACTCAATCGCCGCATGAAGGGCTTCCTTCTGGGCGGCGCGGCGCAGTTGCCACTGGCCCAGCGAGAAGGTCGTTCCAGCCACCAGTAAAGCAGCCAGCGTGAGCAGCCAGAAACGGGGCGAATGCCGGGCGGAGGTCATGGGCCGATAATCCTGTTCATGACTTATATCGTTGCACTGGCATTTATCGCCATCCTCGCCAGCCTGGGAGCTGCGCTTTTCTTCATGATGAAAGACGGCAGCGACGGCAAACGCAAAACCAGCAACATGGCGTACGCTCTGGCATTCCGTGTCGGCTTGTCGGTATTGCTGTTTGTCTGCATTCTGATTGCGTGGAAGATGGGATACATACAACCGACGGGAATCCCGGCCGGCAGATAAATAAAAAGGCCGCGTCAAGCGGCCTTTTTATTGAACAATCGCAATGCGGTGCCAGGGGTCAAGCCTACCCAGCCACCTTATAGCCAGTAAATCAGGACGTAAAGGCCTAACCACACCACGTCGACAAAGTGCCAGTACCACGCAGCGCCTTCAAATCCGAAGTGTTTTTCGGCGGTGAAATGACCTTTTTGCAGGCGAAGCGTAATAAACAGCAGCATCAACATGCCGACCAGCACATGAAAACCGTGGAAACCAGTCAGCATGTAAAAGGTCGAACCATATATACCTGAGCTCAATTTGAGGTTCAGTTCGGAGTAGGCGTGAAAATACTCATAACCCTGCACAAACAGGAAGGTGGTACCCAGCAACACCGTCATCCACATGAAGGCGATGGTGCGGCCGCGGTGATTTTCACGCAGGGCATGGTGGGCAATGGTCAAGGTCACGCCTGAACTCAGCAGCAAGGCGGTGTTGATGGTGGGCAACCAGAACGGCGTCATGGTCGTGAAGGGCTCAACGATGTCGGCAGGCGAGCCGGTCACACCGGCAGCAAGGCTGGGCCACACTGCCTTGAAGTCAGGCC
The DNA here is from genome assembly GCA_963793855.1 of uncultured beta proteobacterium. Classification (GTDB taxonomy): domain Bacteria; phylum Pseudomonadota; class Gammaproteobacteria; order Burkholderiales; family Burkholderiaceae_C; genus Polaromonas. The sequence goes on along the minus strand of CAWCBL010000004.1, from coordinate 1,344,438 downwards.
ACAGCAAGGCGTTGTCCAGACTTCCCAGCGCAGGCACCGAGTGCGAACGCGCCCACCAGAGCGCGGTAAAGAAGGCACCGAAGAACATCACTTCCGAAAAAATGAACCAGCTCATGCTCCAGCGGTAAGACAGATCAATCCTGCGACCGTATAGGCCGCCTTCGCTCTCGGCAATCGCATCACGGAACCACTGGAACAAAGTTCCAAGCCAGACCAACATGCCAAAGGCCAGCGACCAGGCACCCCAGGCCGCTCCATTGATCCATTGGCTGGCGCCCAGAATGACAAAAAACAGGCCAATAGCGGCCATGACCGGATGCCGCGACGGGCCGGGTACAAAGTAGTAAGGGGTTGCCCCGTGGGTTGCTGCTGACATGACTCGACTCCTGTTTTTCTCTCGAATTTTCACTAATCTTTTAATTCAAACCGCGGCAGCTAGCGCGCCACGGCCCAGTTCACCAGCAGCACCAAAACTGCCACAAATACAAAAACAGCCACCAGCCCCGCCCCGATGATGTGAAGCGGACTCAAATTTTCAACATCCTTTTCGTAGTCACCACGGGATCGCAAGCCCACAAAGGACCAGGCGATAGCCTTCATGGTGCGCCAGAAGGAGGTTTTCTTGGCAGGGGTTGCAGCCATGCTTATGCACCCACCTGTTTGCCGGGAACCACAATTTGCGTAGTAGCCTTGGCGGTATCGGGTGCCGGGGGCGTTTTGCCTCCCACCTCAAAGAAGGTGTACGACAGCGTGATGGTGTTCACATCTTTGGACAACTTGGGATCAATCACGAAGGCCACCGGCCACTGTTTTTTCTCGCCGGGCGCCAGTGTGTACTGGCTGAAGCAAAAGCATTCCAGCTTGTTGAAATGGGGCCCGGCTTGCGCGGGCGCATAGCTGGGAATGGCTTGGGCGGACATGGTGCGGTTTTGCACGTTCTGAAATTCGTACATCACCGTGGTCAATTCGCCCGGATGCACCTGGACCGAATTCTGCGCAGGCTTGAAATGCCAGGGACCCCGCGTGTTGGCATCAAACTCCACCGTGATGGTGCGCGTAAGGTCCACCTGCGTATTGGCCGGAAGCTTGGCCGTCGCACCAGGAATTTGCCGATCACCGAGGGCCAGCACGTTGATGCCGGTCATCTCGCAGATGGCTTTGTAGATGGGCACCAGCGCATAGCCAAAGCAGAACATGCCGAGCACGATCACGCTCAGCTTGCCTACCATCTTGAAGTTTTCGCGCTTGAGCATCGAACTAGTGCCAGGTGTTAGGGCTTATCCGGCTCAGTGGCCGAAGAAAGCAATCTTGGTCATGAAACCGGCAAAAAAGACCAGCGCGACCGACGCCAGGATCAAGGCCAGGCGAAGATTGCTTTTCTTTTTCTCAGGTTTCATGTCAGTTGCCATTTGGTTCAAGCAATCACGCGGGTTGCCGTGGCATCCAGCTTGGGCGGGGTTTCAAAGGTATGGAAAGGGGCTGGCGACGGGACTTCCCACTCCAGTCCTTCAGCGCCCTTGCCGCCTTCATCGACCCAGGGATTCTGTTTGGCCGGTGCACCTTTTCCGCGCATTGCAGGCAGCACGACAAACAGGAAGAAATAGACCTGGGCAAAACCGAAGAAGAAAGCACCCACGCTGGCCACCGCATTGAAATCGGCAAACTGCATGGGATAGTCGGCATAACGGCGCGGCATACCGGCCAAGCCCAGAAAGTGCATCGGGAAAAAGGTGATGTTGAAAGAAATCAGCGACCACCAGAAGTGGATCTTGCCGCGGGTTTCGCTGTACATCACGCCTGTCCACTTGGGGCTCCAGTAGTAGTAGCCGGCAAACATCGCGTACAGCGAGCCCGCGACCAGCACGTAATGGAAGTGGGCCACCACGTAGTAGGTGTCCTGCAACTGAATATCGATCGGCGCCACCGCCAGGATTACGCCCGTCAGTCCGCCAATGGTGAACACAAAGATGAAACCGACAGCAAACAGCATCGGCGTTTCAAAGGTCATCGAGCCCTTCCACATGGTGGCGATCCAGTTGAACACCTTCACGCCCGTCGGCACTGCGATCAGCATGGTCGAATACATGAAGAAGAGTTGACCCGTGACCGGCATGCCCGTAGTGAACATGTGGTGAGCCCAGACCACAAAACTCAGAATGGCGATGGAACCGGTGGCATACACCATGGAGGCGTAGCCAAAAAGACGCTTGCGTGAAAACGCAGGGATGATGTGGCTGATGATGCCGAAGGCCGGCAAGATCATGATGTAAACCTCGGGGTGACCAAAGAACCAGAAGATATGCTGGAACATCACCGGGTCGCCGCCGCCAGCGGGGTTAAAGAAACTGGTGCCGAAGTGGCGGTCGGTCAGCGTCATGGTGATGGCGCCAGCCAGAACCGGCATCACGGCAATCAGCAGATAGGCGGTAATCAGCCAGGTCCAGCAGAACATCGGCATTTTCATCAAGGTCATGCCCGGCGCGCGCATGTTCAGGATGGTCACGATGATGTTGATCGAGCCCATGATGGACGAGGCGCCCAGCAAATGCATGGCAAAAATGGCCATGTCCATCGACGGACCCATCTGCAGCGTCAGCGGTGCGTACATCGTCCAGCCGGCGGCGGGGGCGCCACCAGGCATGAAGAACGAGGAGCCCAGCATCAGGCCTGCCGGAATCATCAGCCAGAAGCTGAAGTTATTCATGCGGGCAAAAGCCATGTCGGAGGCGCCAATCTGCAGCGGAATCATCCAGTTCGCAAAGCCCACAAAGGCCGGCATGATGGCGCCAAACACCATGATCAGGCCGTGCATGGTGGTGAGTTGGTTGAACAGCTCTGGATTCACCAGCTGCAGGCCAGGCTGGAACAGCTCGGCGCGAATCATCAGCGCCAGCACGCCACCAAACATCAGCATGAAGAAGCTGAACAGCAGGTACAGCGTGCCAATGTCTTTGTGGTTGGTTGCATACACCCAGCGGCGCCAGCCCGTCGGGGCATGGTGATCGTGGGCATCATGCGCGTGATCGTGATGATCTAGAACTGCACTCATCTTGGCTTCCTTTGGTGGCTTATGCCTGTAGCTTTATCTTTGGGGCCGGCGACAGTCGAGTCGCCTGCTGGTCGTTCTGGGGTGTCAGGTCAGCTTATTTGCGTGCAACCTGAATCTCAGCAGGCTGAATGATCTGACCGGTTTGGTTAGACCAGTTGTTTTTCGTGTAGCTGATGACGGCGGCCAGATCGGTGTCGCTCAGGGCCTTCCATGCCGGCATGGCCTTGCCAGCAACGCCGTTGAGCACGGTCTGGATTTGCTTGCCATGGTCCGCATCCAGCACGATGGCCGAGCCATCCAGCGGCTTGATCGGACCAGCGCCCTTGCCGTTGGCCTGGTGGCAGGCAGCACAGTTGGCGGCATACACTTTTTCACCGCGAGCCTTGAGGTCAACTAGCGTCCAGATTTTCGCTGGATCGTCTGCTTTCGCGGCTGCTTCCTTGGCCTTGACCGCCACCCAGGCGCTGTAGTCCTGCGCGGAAACCACTTTCACATGAATGGGCATGTAGGCGTGCTCCTTGCCGCAGAGTTCCTGGCACTGACCGTAGTAGTTGCCGACTTTCTCGGCACGGAACCAGGTATCGCGCACAAAACCGGGAATCGCATCCTGCTTGATGCCGAAGGCCGGCACGGCGAAAGCGTGAATCACGTCATTGGCCGTGGTAATGATGCGGATCTTCTTGTTGACAGGAACAACCAGCGGATTGTCAACCTTGAGCAGGTAGTCATCAGGCGCAACTTCGCCGGCCTTCGGGCCGCCATTGTTGGACATCTCGCGCTGGGCGTTGTCGAGCGTGGAGACAAAACCTATGCCCTCGCCCTCGCCCTTGATGTAGTCATAACCCCATTTCCACTGGATGCCCGTGGCCTTGATGGTGAGGTCGGCGCCCGTGGTGTCCTTTTGGGCGACCAGCACTTTGGTGGCCGGCAAGGCCATGGCGATCACGATAAGGAAAGGAACGACGGTCCAGGCAATTTCCACGGCAGTGGACTCATGAAAATTGGCGGCTTTGTGGCCCACCGATTTGCGGTGCTTCAGGATGGAATAGAACATCACACCGAAGACGGCCAGAAAAATCACGAGGCAGATGGCCATCATGAACCAGTGCAGCCAATTCTGTTCCTCTGCAATTTTCGTGGCCGAAAGAGGCAGATTGAGCTGATTGACCGCCGGACCACCGGGCAAATCATTCACGGCGTAAGCGGCAGTGCTGACCCAGGCTGCCGCAGATACCAGAATTGCGCCTGCATGCTGCATGCCAAGCCGTGTCGTTTTGCTCATGGTGTTGCTTAGGTTCATCGTGATTACATTTTCTGCTTCAATTTACCGACTGAATTAACCAATCATTATAAAGTTTGCCGCAGGTCAAACCAGCATTACCGAAAATGAGGCAGAATTTTTAGCTTTTTGCTCAACAAACCCGCAGTGCGAAGCGGATCTCGCGGGCCAGCACCGGCCGCAATTCAGGCCGCAGATGCCGCCCCACCCGCACCGAGCGGCCCTGCCCGGACACTTCAATCAGCGAGCCGTCTCCATCCTTGGGCTCAACCCGAACCCACTCGCGGTTGAACTCGGCCCGCTCCGTGCGCCCTGCTGTTTCCAGCTCAATCACCAGCTGCCCGCCCTGCAGCACGATTTTTTCCGCGTCTGCCGCATGGCGCGAGTACAGCAAAAAGCCGGCGCCCACCGCCAGCAACTCAGCCCACGCAAATGGCATCACCATGGTGGCGCCCTGCGCCCAGAAAAATGCGGCAACCCCCAAGGACACCACGCACAGCGAGACGTAAAACCAGCCCAGCTGGGCGGGCGTGAGTGAGCAGTGACGCTTGAGAAGCCAGCGCACGGCATCATCACCTGAGTCACCCTGGTCGGCTAATGTGGCAAAACGAAAAGCTGGTGTTGGCTTCAGCAAGGGGCAAGCCTCAAAAAAAACTGCGGCCAATACCCGGCACTGGCTGCATGTGGCTTGGGAAGATACCCAAAAAACAAGCTTTTTATTGTAGCCAGGCCACCCAGAAAAGCCCCCAAGAAAACCCTAAGTCAACCCCGTTGCCGCCCTGCCCGAAAGCCGGCAGCAGGCAGCAGGCAGCAGGCAGAGCCTCAGGCGTGCGGACGCTGCCCCTGCAGCATGCTGCGCATGTCCGCCACCGACACGGCGCTGAGCGGACTGACCTTGAATTTGGGTGCGGCTTTGAGCGCGTGGCCATAAATCACCTCAAAGGTGAGGGACAAACGGCCATCTTCACCCCTCAGATGCTGGTCCAGCGCCTGCTCCAGCCGGGCCTTCCAGGCGCGACCGCGCAATGCGGGAAAGCGTGCCGGATGAAAATTTCGCCCCAGCTCGGCGAGTTCCTGCAACAGGCGTGCCGGCGTCTCATAGGTCAGGGTAATGCGCTCCATGTCCATGACCGGTTCGGCAAAACCGGTCTGCACCAGCATGTCACCCCAGTCGTGCATGTCGGTCAGCTCATGACCCGCCGCAGGCCAGCCCAGCTGAGCGTAAAGCGTGCGCAATTCCCGCGCGGTATCGGGGCCCAGACATGAAAACATCAAAAAGCCATCGACCTTCAGGGCCTGATGCCACTGGGCCAGCAGGGCTTGCGGGTCGGCCGATTCGTGCAGGGCCATATTGGCCCAGAGCATGTCCACGCTGGCCGGTGGCGGCGTCTCAAAGCGCGTGGGGGCAGCCCCCCACTGGCTTGGATTCCACCATGATTTTGCCATGTTTTTAATAGCAACCATCACCCGTTCTTCATGGGCTTCCGCGACAAAACACCTTGAATCCGGGTAAGTTTTCGTCAATTTCGCATGCGCCTCCAAGCCTCCGCGCAATGCGCCCCAATGCGCCCACGCCTGGGGTTGCAGCTTGATCCACTGCAACCTGTCCAGCATGCGGCGGGCCACTTCTTCGTGCAGCCACGGTGAGGCCAGAGGCGCAGTGCGCTGCCAGCGGCTGACGGCTTGCGGATCGAGCGTGGGCGGACGCGAGGTAGTGGTCATGAGGTCATCGGTTGCGAAAAGCTAGGCGAGTATATTGACATGGTGTTTACCCGCCTGCTTTCCACTGGTTTTATTCCCGGATTATTCCTGCCCCGCCTTGCCAGCCAATGCGCCGTCTGTCACAGCTGGCCTGCGCGCGCCGTGTGCCAGGCCTGCGTGGCGCGTTTTGCGCCCGGTCAGCTTCGTTGCACCAGCTGCGCACTGGCCTTGCCCGCCGATCTGTCCATGGGCCTGCGCACCGGCAACTCGCTTTGCGCCGCCTGCGCACGACAACGACCCCCACTGGACGGCGCGCTGGCTGCAGTGTCCTATGCCTATCCCTGGTCCACGCTGATTGCCCGCTACAAATTTGGCGAGCAGCATGCCTGGGCCGGCTTTTTTGCCGGACTCTTGCTGAAGACGCCTGGCGTTTTGCAGGTGTTTGGCGAACTGCAGGCGCAGGACTGGGTCCTGCCCCTGCCTCTGTCGGCCGAGCGCCTGCAAACGCGCGGCTTCAACCAGGCCTGGGAGCTGGCCAGCACCCTGGCCAGTCAAACGCGGACCCTGGCGAAAGCCGATGCCAGGCTGCTGCTGCGCGTCAGGCACACCCGTCCCCAAAGCCAGCTCAAGCGTGAGGCCAGGCTGGCCAATGTCAGGGGAGCTTTCCAGGTTGACCCCCTGCGCGTGGCCGAGCTGGAGGGCCGGCGCGTGGTGCTGGTGGATGACGTCATGACCAGCGGCGCCTCGCTGTTTGCGGCGGCGCAGGCCTTGCGGGACGCCGGTGCCGCACAGGTCACTGCCGTGGTGCTGGCCCGTACAGCGCCCGCCTAAAATCACGGCTTTGTCTGGCGTACCCAGGCATGCCGCGAAGCCACCAGGCGCGGCATCCACCCAACTCACCCCATGTTCAATATCGTTCTCGTCGAGCCTGAAATTCCGCCCAACACGGGCAACGTGATTCGCCTGGCGGCCAATACCGGATGCTGCCTGCATCTGGTGGAGCCGCTCGGATTCTCGATGGACGACAAGCACATGCGGCGCGCCGGTCTCGACTACCACGAGTACGCCCAGGTGCTGCGCCACGCCAGCTGGCAGGCCCTGCTCGATAGCCAGCAGCCACCGCCCGACCGCCTTTTTGCGATGACCACGCAGGGCGCCGGCAGCATGTACGATGCGCGCTTTCTGCCTGGTGACTGGCTGGTGTTTGGCGCTGAAACCCGGGGACTGGCACCTGAAGTGCGGGCGTCTTTTCCGCTGGCCCAACGCCTGAAGGTGCCGATGCAGCCGGGCCAGCGCAGCCTCAACCTGTCCAATACCGTCGCCGTTACGGTGTTTGAGGCCTGGCGGCAAAATGGTTTTGGCGGAGCGGCTTCAGCGGGCCAGAGGAGCCCAATAATTCAGGGGTAGCGCCGTACCAGCGATTCGGCCACGCACACCGGCTTGGCCGAACCTTCGCGCTCCACCGTCACCTCCCAGGTCATCTGCATGCCGCCCTTGTCAACCGGCTCGGCGGCCAGCAGCTTCATGCGGGCACGCAGGCGGCTACCCACGGGAACGGGCGCCATGAAGCGCACCTTGTTCAGGCCGTAATTCACGCCCATGCGTGAACCCGTGATCTCGAACGAGGATTCAAAGAATTTTGGCAGCAGCGACAGCGTCAGAAAACCATGCGCTATCGTCCCGCCGAAGGGCCCGACGCTGGCCTTTTCGGGATCCACATGAATCCACTGATGGTCGCCGGTGGCCTCGGCAAACAGGTTGACCTGCTGCTGCGTGATGGTGATCCAGTCGCTGACGGCGACTTCCTGGCCGGTGCAAGCCGCCAGTTCAGACAGGGTTTGGAAGGTCTTCATGGACTCACTGTAGCGGCAAGCCGGCCGATGGCGACAGCAGGATTGTCGAACCGGCGACAGGCCTGACCTACTTCGCCAGCCACTCGCAAATGCCCTGCCACTGTTCCAGATCTTTTTCAACCCGGCCAGGCGCCACGTCAAACAGGGTGAGCCCGCGCGCCGCCAGGTGGATGTAGTTTTGTGTGTCGCGCAGATAGCCCAGTACCGGCAGCCCCAGGCTTTCGACAAATTCGCGCAACCTGTCGGCGGCAATCGTACGCGCATCCACGCGCATGCCGACAATGCCTACCTGCAGCTTGCCGGCATGGCGCTGCTCGGCCAGCTGATCCAGAAACGCACGCGTGGCAAAAATATCGAACACGCTGGGCTGCAGCGGCACGATGAGCTTGTCGGCCAGCCTGACGACCTCTTTCAGGCGCCCGCCGTGCAAGCCACCCGGTGTATCCAGCACCACATGCGTCGTGCCCTTGGGTGGTTTGACCATCAGATCGTGAGTCAGCTCCCAACTTGCAATCGGCCGGGCCGACGGTGGCCTCAAGCCCAGCCACAGCCGGGAAGACTGCTGCCGGTCGGCATCGCCCAGCATGGCCCCATGACCCCGACTGGAAAAATAGCCGACCACGTTGGTGGCCAGCGTCGTCTTGCCGACGCCCCCCTTGGGATTGGCAATCACAACAACGGGCATAGAAATCTCCTCTGCTGATTGAGCTTCATCGCGCTTTTCCGCTATGGTAACGGCATGGATACCGCGCCAACAAACACAAATACGCCTGCTGCGACCAGCTCGCCCGACATCGACACCGGGCAGGGCAGGAACGAAGGCACAGGCTCGGGTGCGTCGAGCGGGGGGGAGGCATGAGCCAAGTACCCGCCTGGCTCGTCAACAGCTTTATCTACCTCGCGGCGGCCGTCATCGCCGTGCCCCTAGCCAAAAAACTCGGCCTGGGCTCCATCATTGGCTACCTGGCCGCAGGCATAGGCATAGGCCCCTGGGGACTGGGCCTGGTTACCAATGTCCAGGACATTCTTCACTTCGCCGAATTTGGCGTGGTCCTGATGTTGTTCCTGATTGGCCTGGAACTCCAACCCACGCGCCTATGGAGCCTGCGCCGGCCCATCTTTGGCTGGGGCACGGCGCAAATGCTGAGCTGCTCGGCGCTGATCACCGGCGCAGCCATCGCCTTTGGCGTGGAATGGCCTACCGCTCTGGTGGCCGGCCTGGGCCTGGCCTTGTCATCGACCGCCATTGCCCTGCAATCCATCGGCGAACGCAACCTGATGCACACGTCCAGTGGCCAGGCCGGGTTTTCCATCCTGCTGTTTCAGGACGTGGCCGCCATCCCGATTTTGGCGCTGGTGCCGCTGCTGGCTGCCATTGGAGGTGAAAATGAGGCTGTAGCCCATCCCCACCGGGCGCTGGAAGCTCTCAAAATCGTAGCAGCCATTGTCAGCATCATCCTCGGTGGCCGGCTGCTGCTGCGCCCCGTGCTGCGCTGGATTGCCAACAGCCGCACGCCCGAAATTTTCACCGCTGCAGCGCTGCTGCTGGTTGTCGGCATTGCGGCGCTGATGCAATTCGTCGGCCTGTCGATGGCGCTGGGCGCTTTTCTGGCTGGAGTGCTGCTGGCTGAAAGCGAATACCGGCGCGAACTGGAAACCGACATCGAACCGTTCAAGGCCTTGCTGCTGGGCCTGTTTTTCATGGCTGTGGGCATGAGCATCGACTTTGGCGTGCTGTGGAAATTTCCGGGCCAGATGCTGGCCATCCTTGCCGGCTTTCTGAGCCTGAAACTGCTCGCCATCTACGCCCTGGCTTACTTCATGAAGCTTCCCTACCAGGAGCGTCCCGTGTTCGCGCTGCTGCTGGCCCAAGGCGGCGAGTTTGCCTTTGTGGTGTTCCAGGCGGCAGCCGGCGCCGAGGTGTTTTCGCTGCAAACCGCGTCGCTGCTGATCGGCGCGGTGGCGCTTTCCATGGTCATCAGCCCGCTGCTGCTGGTGGCTATCGACAAGCTGCTGCTGCCGCGTTATGCCCAGGGCAAAAAACCGAAGATGAAAGAAATCTCCGAACCGCAGGACGCACCCATCATCATTGCCGGCTTTGGCCGTTACGGCCAGATCGTCGGCCGCATGCTGCTGGCCCAAGGCATTTCGGCCACCGTGCTGGACCACGACGCCGAGATGATTGAAACCGTGCGGGCCTTTGGCTACCGCGTGTTTTACGGCGACGCCACGCGGCTGGACCTGCTGCGCACGGCAGGCGCGGCCAAGGCGAAAATCCTGGTGCTGTCGGTGGACGACGTGGAGCAGTCCCTGAAAATCGCGGATATGGTCAAGGCCAATTTCCCCCAACTGCAAATCGTAGCCCGCGCCCGCGACGTCACGCACTGGAGCGCACTGCGCGACCGCGGCGTGGCGCGGGTCGAGCGCGAGCTTTTCGAGTCCAGCCTGCGCAGCGCCCGAAGCGTACTGGAACTGCTGGGCCAGCCGCCCGAGGCCGCATTGCAGGCCGCCGAACGCTTTCGCCAGCACAACCTGGACCTGTTTGAAAAGATGTACCCGCACCGCAAGGACCGAGAAAAATTTATCGCCGTGGCCAGGCAGGGACGGCAGCAGCTGGAAGCACAGATGGCGCAGGAGCGCGAGCAGCTGGCGCAGCAGCAAGTACCGACGGATGCCAAAAAATCATAACAAAAAAGGCATCTAGCCCTTTAGCTATGGGCATAGCATGCTACATTTTTCGTAGCATACCAGCGATTTCCCCTAGCGACTCAAGTCGGCGTCGATACGTCGCTGCTCCATCGCCCGCCGCTCGGCACACAGCGGATGGTGGGTAAAGGCCGGCTTGGCGCACTGCTCTGCCATGCACACCTGAAAAGCGATGAGCATGCGGCTTTCGCATGCCTGCCGCGGACTGGTCACCGCCGCAGGGGAAATCGCAAGGGACTCAGCATGCGCCGCGGCTACGGTCACAGCCTTGGCCGCAGCGGGCTTGACTGGCGCCTTTTTGTCGTTCGCGGATTTTTTAACGCTTGCCACTTTGACAGGCGCGTCCGCTGGCACAAGCGAAACCTCAGCGGCGCCCAAGGCGGGCACGGAGGCAACTGCGACCGGCGTCGTGGACACCACCGGCTCAGCGCGCGCTGGCGACGCAGCAGCGGGCACAGAACCTGGATCAGCCAGCGCTGCGGCCTGTAGGGCGGTTGTCCCGTGCGAGGTCGACAGGAAGCGGGCACCAAGCCCAGCCCCCGCCAAAGCGACCACCCCGACCAAACCCCAGGCCCAGCGCCTTGAGCCCGACGCCGGCGGCGAACCATACACAGCGCCGGATGGCGCTGCTGCGGCGACAGGCGCCGACGGCAGCGCCAAGGGATTTTTTGAGACAGTGGAGTTGCTGCCGCTGCGAGAGACGGATTGTTCGGACGCCTGCCTCGCCGCCACGGTGGTGACGGCTTCAGCGATCGCTACCTGTGCAGAAGGCTGGTCCTGCGTTTGCGTGACCGTCTCTTCAAACAAGTGGATGCGTTGGGCATTGGCTGAATCAATGACAGCGGGGCGCGCAATCTCGCGTCCGGCTCTGGGTGTAAAAGTGGTTTTTTCCAGCTGGGTCGCAGAACGCAGCATGAGCCTCGTGCCCGTGCCGGGCCGCGAGCCGCCCATTGAATCGTCGCCCGTCAGCGCGCCGAGATTTCTCAGTCGGCGACGCGCAAGGTCGGCATAAATCCCGGACGGGAATTTGGCAAGAAAACCCCAGATATCCTGGGCATCGGCCGATTCCTTGATGTCCTTCCAGTAGACAAGCTCCAGCTCCTGCGTCACCGTGGCCAGGCCAGCGGCCATGTCCGACTGCAAGCCGACCAGGGCTTCGCCGGGAGCCACTGTGCCTGTCCAGCTCGCGCTGCTGCCCTGCCGGGGCGGGCTGGCGGGCGCAATGACGGTAAGGTCAGAGGCTTCACGGCTGGCCGCCTGCAGCGCCGCAGAAAATTCCTGAGCGGTGGCAAAGCGCTGCTTGCGCGATTTGGCAAGGGCCGCGGCCACGACCGCATCGATGGCAGCAGGCAGGGACGGATTGACCGAGGAAGGCGCCACCGGGCTATGCCCTACGACTTGCTGAATGACGGCGAAGTCCGAGTCCCCATCGAACGGCCGCCTGCCGGTGAGCAACTGGTAGAGCACGATGCCGGCTGCGAACAGGTCGGCCCTCGCATCAACTGGCCGGCCTTGCACCTGCTCGGGGGACATGTATTTGAGCGTGCCCACCATGGTGCCAAGGGTTCGCGTGGCCTCACCCGAATCCTGGATGCGCGCCACCCCGAAGTCCGCAAGTTTGACGCGTCCGTCGGCTTCAATCAGCAGATTGGCCGGTTTGATGTCGCGGTGAACGATGTTTTGCCGGTGCGCATAATCAAGCGCCGACAGCAGCTGGACCATGATCTCCACTGCCTGGGAAAGACTGTAGCGCTTGCCTTGGTCCAGATGGTGTTTGAGATCCTCGCCTTGAATGAACTCCATGACCAGGAAGGCCATGTCGCCATCACGGTCCGAGTCGTACACGCTGACGATATTGGGATGCTGCAGACGCGCAGCCGATCGTGCTTCGACCCGAAAACGGTGCTCGTATTCCGCAGCAGCCTCTTCCGAGAGGTTTTCGACCCGAATGGTCTTGATTGCCACGCGTCGATCGAGGTTGGGATCCCGCCCCTCATAGACCATGCCCATCGCCCCCTTACCGAGGACCCGGATGAGATCGTAGCGACCGAGTTTCTTGAGGCTCATGAGATTTTTTCAGGCCTGCCGTGAGCAGTAGATAGAGGTGGAAAAGGAGAGACGAATACGTCTTGAAACCAAAGTAACGATTTTAGGGCCAGCCGCCATGCCATTTCCCTCTTATGGCACGGCGCTCGTGTGATTGCCTTCCCCGTGCAGAACACTGAAAACAAATAATGCTGAATGATGAAAAACGTCACGCCACAGCGTTACACACCTCATCAAACCGGCACTCGGACCGCCAGCACTCGGGTATGCGTCGGAGCACTGCAACGAGCCGCCCCCGCCCACAGCTTCAGTGAAATCCATCCCACAGCAGCTTGATGCCGGTAAGAAACATGCCTCCATAAAGAATCCGGTAAAACCAGAGCGGACTGATGCTCCTGGCCATTCGCACTCCCACCCACACGCCCACCGGCGCCAGCGGCAGCAGCGCCAGCGAGGTCGCCATGTTGCGCAGGTCGAGCAGGCCCAGCCAGGCATAGGGAATCCACTTGGAGAGGTTGATCACAAAGAAGAAAAACGCCATGGTGGCGGTGAACTTGACGGGACTTAGGCGCAGCGGAATGACGTAGGCGCTCAGGGGGGGACCGCCCGCGTGGGCCACAAAACTGGTGAAACCCGAGATCGCCGTCAATATCGCGCCCAGCCATTTCGCCGGCGGCGGACTGTCGGGCCGTGGCGCAAAGAGCAGGCGCTGTGCCAGAAACAGGAGCGTAAAACCTCCCACGATGGCCGCCACCATCCTGGCATCGAGCAGCTTGAACAGCAGCGCGCCCGCCACGGTTCCCACCAGACCGCAAGGCACGAGGAACTTCAAGAACTTGAAATCAAAGTCCTTGCGAAATGCTGCGATGCCCAGCAAATCCATCAGCAGCAACAGCGGCATCAAAATCGCAGCGGCCTGCGGAACGGTAACCGCCAGCGCCATTACCGGCACAGCGAGTGAACCAAAGCCCGCGCCAAAACCGCTTTTACTGATTCCCAGCATCAGCACAGCCGGAATGGCAACAGCGTAGAAAAATGGATCGGTGATCAGTGGAAAAGCCATTGCAGCATGTCTTTCTGGCCCGCTCTGCATGGGCAGGCTGGAGGCTAAATCAGGTGCGCCATGTTACCCGCCGCCGGGCCTGCGCCATGCAGCGCGCAGGTCCGGCGGACGGTCCGACGACAATTGGTACATGTCTGATATTCAAACCTGGGGAGAAACACTGCGTCTGCTGGTCGAACTGCTGGGCACTGCCGCATTTGCCTTGTCGGGCCTGCTGGAAGCTGCGCGCAAACGACTGGATGCGGTGGGAGTTTGCGTGGTGGCCTTTCTGACGGCATTCGGTGGCGGCACCTTGCGCGACCTTTTGCTCGACCGGCGGCCCTTCTTCTGGGTGCAGCATGTCGAGCTGCTTTGGGCCGTGATGGCGCTGTGCGTGCTGGCCATGCTCTTTTTGCGCCAGCACCATTTCGAGGTGACTGAAAAGGCGATTCAGTGGCCGGATGCGCTGGGGCTCGGCCTCTTTACGGCGACGGGTGTCCATCTTGCGCTGATTGACCAGATGCCCATGCTGGTGGCGGTCCTGATGGGTTTGACGACCGGCGTTTTCGGCGGCGTGCTGCGCGACATGGTGTGCAATGAAGTCCCCACGGCGTTTCGTGACCACCGGCCTTACGCCATGTGCGCGTTCGCTGGCGGCTGGATTTATGTGGGTCTGTGGCAGCTTGACACCCCCGAATGGATGGCGCTGGTGGCTTGCGTGCTCGCCACGGCCGGTCTGCGCGTCGTGGCCTTGTGGCGCAATTGGGAACTGCCCGCCTGGCGGGTGTGACGGGTGCAGTCAGGGGTCCGATAGCGCCGAACCCCTGACACAGGCGACCTGATGGTCAGCCAGCGATCAGTCCAGACTTGCGCCTGAATCGCGGACGACCTTGCCCCACTTCACCGACTCCTTCTGAATGAAGGCTGAAAATTGTTGAGGGGTTTCGCTGTAAACCTCGGCGCCCTGGTCATTGATCTTCTTCTTGACCTCCGGGTTGGCCAGCACCTTGACGATGGCCGTGTTGAGCTTGCTGATCACGGCAGGCGGCGTGGCAGCCGGCGCAAACAGGCCAAACCACGAAGTCGCCTCATAGCCGGGCACCCCGGCTTCGGCAATGGTCGGCACGTCAGGCAACTCGGGTGAACGCTTGGCGGTGGTCACGGCAAGGGGGCGGAGCTTGCCCGAGCGCACATGCTGGATGGCCGACGGCATGTTGTCGAACATGATAGCGACCTGGTTACCCAGCAGGTCGGTCATGGCCGGGGCGCTGCCCTTGTAAGGCACATGCTGCATGTCGACCTTGGCCATGGACTTGAACAGTTCGCCCGACAGGTGGATGGAGCTGCCATTGCCGGACGAGCCGAAGTTGAGCTGTCCCGGATGCGCCTTGGCATAGGCAATCAATTCCTTGACGTTCTTGAAGGGCTGCGCAGGATTGGCCACCAGCAGGTTGGGCACATTGGCCACGCGCGTCAGCGGCGCGAAATCCTTGATCGGGTCAAAAGGCATCTTCTTGTAGAGGCTGGCATTGATGGCATGCGTGCCGACGGTTCCCATGAACAGGGTGTAACCGTCAGCCGCCGCCCGTGAGGCCGCTTGGGCGCCAATGTTGCCGCCCGCGCCGGCGCGGTTGTCAATAATGACGGTCTGGCCCAGCTCGGCGGTCAGCGCCTGGCCGACGATGCGCGCCAGGATGTCGGTGGTACCGCCGGCCGCGAACGGAACGACGATGGTGATGGTCTTGCTCGGGTAGGCTGCCTGCGACGCAGCAGGCATGGAGGCCAGCAGACCGGTACCAAGCAGAGCAACAGAGGCGAGCGCGCTGAGGCTGAAATTACGGCGTGAACCGTTGATGCAACGAGATGATTGAGACATGGCAAAGTCCTTGATAAAAATAGGAGTGACAGGAACCGGCGGGACGCCACTACAGGTCTTGCGGACCTCGTAGCCAGAGCCGGGAATGGAAGCCCTTGAAGGCAAAAATCAAATAGGCGCGGTGCCCAGCGTGGTACCGCCGCAGACGTACAGCACCTGGCCAGTGACGAAGCCGTTGTCGGGCGACAGAAAGAACATGGCGGCGCGCGCCACGTCTTGCGCCGTGCCCATGCGGCCGACCGCAATGCTGTCAAGGATGCGCTGCGTCTGCGGCGCGCCCTCGGGGTTGCTCTTGCGAAACAGTTCTGTGGCGATGGGGCCGGGTCCGATGGCATTGACGGTGATGCCGTCACGCCCCAGCTCCATGGCCAGTGTGCGCGTCATTCCAATCATGCCGGCCTTGGTGGCCGAATAAACAATGCGATCCACCTTGCCCAATGCGGCTCGCGAGGACATGTTGACGATGCGGCCATGGCCGCAGGCGCGCAGGGTGGGCAGAAAGGCCTGCGTCAGCAGCATGACGGCGCGCAGGTGCAGGCCGACCACGTCGTCCAGCGAGGCCGTCGTCGCGGTGTCTATGGTGCCGGGACGGGTGGCGCCCGCGTTGTTGACCAGGGCGGTGATGTTATGCAGAGCGGCAATCTCGGCGGCGCGCTCTCGCGTGGGCGCCTCCTTCGTCAGGTCGGCCTGGTAGGAAGTGAGTTGCGGATGGCTCCAGTCCGGCAGCACGTAGTCAAGGTTGACCACGTGCCGGCCTTGCGCCAGCAGCGCTTCGGCGATGGCGCGGCCAATGCCTGAACTGGCACCGGTGACTACGGTGGTTTCAATCAATGGGGCAGTCATCGTGCTCACACCCGTTCCAGAATCACGGCGATGCCCTGTCCCACGCCAATGCACATGGTGCACAGCGCATAGCGCCCGCCACTCTTGTGCAGCTGGTTGACCGCCGTGGTGGCCAGACGCGCGCCGCTGGCCCCCAGCGGATGGCCCAGCGCAATCGCGCCGCCCCAGGCGTTGACACGCGGGTCGTCGTCCTGCACACCGAGCAGGCGCAGCACAGCCAGCCCCTGGGCGGCAAAGGCTTCATTCAATTCGATCACGTCCATCTGATCCATGGTGAGACCCGTCAGGGCCAGCACTTTTTGCGTCGCCGGCGCCGGGCCTATGCCCATGATGCGGGGGGCCACGCCGGCCGTGGCCATACCGACGATGCGGGCACGCGGCGTGAGGCCGTTTTTGGCGGCGCTGGCTTCATCGGCCAGCAGCAGCGCGCAGGCGCCGTCGTTGACGCCGCTGGCATTGCCGGCGGTGACGGTGCCGTCCGCCCGCACGATGGGCTTGAGTTTGGCCAGCACTTCCATGGAGGTGGCGCGCGGATGCTCGTCCTGGCTCACCACCACCGGGTCGCCCTTTTTCTGGGCAATCGTGACGGGCGTGATTTCTGCATCGAAGTAGCCGGCTTTCTGCGCGGCAACGGCTTTGAGCTGGCTGGCCAAGGCCATCTTGTCCTGGTCTTCGCGGCTGATGTGGTAGTCGGTCGCGACGTTCTCGGCGGTTTCGGGCATGCTGTCCACGCCGTACATCTGCTTCATAAGCTTGTTGACGAAGCGCCAGCCTATGGTGGTGTCGTACACGGCATTGGCGCGGCTGAAGGCGCTCTCGGCCTTGGGCATGACGAACGGAGCGCGGCTCATGCTCTCGACGCCGCCGGCAATCATCAAGGTGGCTTCGCCCGACTTGATGGCGCGCGCGGCGGTGCCCAGGGCATCCAGGCCGGAGCCGCACAGCCGGTTGATGGTGGCGCCCGGCACTTCCAGCGGCAGCCCGGCCAGCAGGGCGGACATGCGCGCCACGTTGCGGTTGTCTTCGCCGGCCTGGTTGGCGCAGCCGAAGATCACGTCGGTGACGGCGTGCCAGTCCACATGGGGGTTGCGCGCCATCAGGGCCCTGAGCGGAATCGCGCCCAGGTCATCGGTGCGCACGCTGCTCAGCGCGCCGCCGTAGCGGCCGAAGGGGGTGCGGATGGCGTCGCAGATAAAGGCTTGATTGAGGGTCATTTGAAAGTCTCTTTGTGTGGTGTCAATACTGTGCAAAAAACTGCTTTTGCAAATCAGGCCGCGATGGGCAGGCCGACCAATTTTTCGAGTTCCGCATGCTCAAGCCCATCCACCTTGTCGATGAGCTTCAAGCCCTGCGGCGTGCACTCCAGCGTTGCCAGATCGGAGTAAATACGCTTCACGCAGGCGATTCCGGTTAGCGGGTAGCTGCACTGGGCCACCACCTTGCTTTCGCCTTTTTTGGTCAACAAATCCATCATGACCCAAGTCTGTTTGGCACCAATCGCCAGATCCATGGCACCGCCCACGGCGGGAATGGCACCCGGCTCGCCGGTGCTCCAGTTGGCCAGGTCGCCGGTGGCAGAAACCTGAAACGCGCCCAGCACGCAAATATCCAGATGACCGCCGCGCATCATGGCGAAGCTGTCGGCATGGTGAAAATAAGCGCCCCCCGCCAGCAGGGTGATGGGCTGCTTGCCGGCGTTGATGAGGTCGTAATCTTCCTCACCCGCGCTTGGCGCCGGCCCCATGCCGAGGATGCCGTTTTCACTTTGAAGGATGACCTCGCGTCCGGCCGGAATATGGTTGGCAACCTGGGTGGGCATGCCAATACCCAGGTTGACATAGGCACCGTCATGAATATCCTGCGCCACGCGCTTGGCCAATTCTTCCTTGCTCCGTTTTTGATAGCTGCTCACGCTTGTTCCTTGTTGGCCTGAAGGCATTCAGGCGCTGACTTTAATGCCGCCTGCCTGGGTGGCGACGCGTTCGATTTGCACGACCTGGCTGACATGGATGCCCGGCGTCACGATGCTTTCGGGGTCCAGCTCGCCCAGCTCCACAATTTCATGCACCGTTGCCACGGTTTTTCTGGCGGCTGTGGCCATGACCGGTCCAAAATTGCGCGCGGACTTGCGGTAGGTCAGGTTGCCCCAGCGATCGCCACGTTCAGCCTTGACAAGGGCCACGTCGCCATAAATCGGGTATTCGAGCACGTAATGCCTGCCGTTTATCTCGCGCGTTTCCTTGCCTTTGGCCAGTTCGGTTCCGTAAGCCGTGGGGCAGAAAAAAGCGCCAATGCCGGCACCGGCCGCACGCATGCGTTCGGCCAAATTGCCCTGAGGCACCAGCTCCAGCTCCAGCTTGCCGCTGCGGTACAGCTCGTCAAACACATAGCTGTCGGTCTGCCTGGGAAAGCTGCAGATAATCTTGCGCACACGCCCTGTCTTGAGCAAGGCAGCCAGCCCGGCCTCGCCATTGCCAGCATTGTTGTTCACCACCGTCAGGTCTTTGGCACCCTGGGCAATCAGGCCGTCAATCAATTCACCGGGGATACCGGCGGTGCCGAAACCACCGATCAGCACGGTGGAGCCGTCTTTCACATCCGCGAGTGCATCAGCCACAGAAAGGGCAATCTTGTTGATCATTCATTAGTCTCCAGGGAGCAGGAACATCTGGCCGGCTGTGACGCTGTGTGAGCCAAAGAAACCAGGCTGCAATATATTTGTTCGTAATTAGAACAAGTGTTCGTATAATGAATTTTAGGAGATTTAGTCATCCATGGCAACTGCCCGCCCCAGAAACCAAAACGACATGCCCGTCTCACCGGTTCCCGGCGACAGCTATGTGCAGTCTTTTGCACGCGGCCTGGAGGTGATTCGCTCCTTCAGCGCCCAGTCGCCACGGCAAACGCTGACCGAAGTGGCCGGGCGCACCGGACTCACGCGGGCCGGAGCGCGGCGGATTTTGCTGACATTGCAAACCCTGGGTTATGTGGAAAGCGACGGCAAGCTGTTTCGCCTGACTCCGCGCATCCTGGATCTGGGCTTTGCCTACCTCTCATCGCTGCCGATCTGGAACCTGGCCGAGCCGGTGATGGAGACGCTGGTCGAGCAGATCAAGGAATCGTGCTCGGCAGCGGTGCTGGACGGCACGGACATCGTGTATGTGCTGCGCGTGCCGACGCACAAAATCATGAGCATCAGCCTGGGCGTGGGCTCGCGGCTGCCCGCCTACTGCACATCGCTGGGTCGCGTGCTGCTGTCCGCCTTGCCAGAAGCCAGACTCATGCAAATTCTGGAGGCCTCAGAGCGCACAGCGCGCACCCGGTACACGGTGACCGACGTGAACGACCTCGCCGCAAAAGTTGCGCAGGTGCGCAAACAGGGCTGGTCGCCTGGTGAATCAGGAACTGGAAGAAGGTCTGGTGTCGATGGCGGCGCCGATTACCGACCGGGCCGGCCAGACGGTGGCGGCGCTCAACATCAGCGGCCAAGCCAACCGGACCAGCGCCAAGGTCATGCAGGAAACCATGCTGCCGCAACTGCTGGTAGCAGCGCAGGCGATCTCCCGCATGCTGAGCGTGCAGAGAAGCTGAGCCGGCAATTTCCCGATGGGCTGTCCTCAGGAAAATTAGCTCCCCGGGGACAGAGAGTGACAGGTAGTGAGCGAACGTGGGGGCAACAGCCTTCAGGATTTACGGGAACCCGCCACCAGCACAATCGCACCCAGCGCCACGGCAGCCAAGCTCAGCCACTGCGGAATATTCACTGATTTTTTTTCGGTCACCGTCAGCTCAAGGGGGCCGATCTTGGCAGCGGTGGTGTCTTTGTTAAAGCTGAAGCCGCCGGTAAAAAATCCGGCCAGACCCCCAACGATCAGAATAATCCCGGCGATACGCGCTGCATTCATTGAAATCTCCTAGCCGGGCTTGTTGGTCGTTGGGCGGCGCGCCCCGGAACTGCGCCACCGTGCCCGTAATGTAACGAAGCATGTCCAGGCTGTCTGTAGGACGTGGCCGGGGTATTTTCCTGTGAGACATTGAAGCGAACCAAAAGCGGACAGCGGGAACAACAGGCTGCGTGATACGCTCTTGGCATGTTCACGCCCTCCCAAGCCGACGTACGCCGGTTTTTTTGCTCCGTTTATGCCAAATCCCTTGCCGGACAACCACTGGAAGCTATTGAAACCATAGCAAGCCAGTGGATAAACGAGCACCCGGAATACCACGGAGATTTTGCCGATGCAGAGGCTGCGCTGGAAAAGATGTACGACGTTGAAGGCGGCAAGACCAATCCCTTTCTGCACTTGTCCATGCACTTGTCGATCAGTGAGCAGTGTTCCATTGACCAGCCAAGGGGCATTCGTCAGGCCGTGGAGCTTTTGACCGCCAGGCGCGATTCCCTGCACGATGCACATCACGAAGCCATGGAATGCCTGGGCCAGATGGTCTGGGAAAGCCAGCGCGCCGGGCGCCCGCCCGACGGCGCGGCTTATATCGACTGCGTGCAGCGCCATGCGACGCGGGATTGAATCCAGTTGTCCATAAAAAAAGCCGCTGGTTCAGCGGCTTTCTTGTTGCCGGATTCGGGCTTCAGCGAAAGCGGCTCTCGGGAACCACCTTGAGTTCACCCTGCACCGAAGCCAGATAGTTGGC
Organism: uncultured beta proteobacterium; assembly: GCA_963793855.1. Classification (GTDB taxonomy): domain Bacteria; phylum Pseudomonadota; class Gammaproteobacteria; order Burkholderiales; family Burkholderiaceae_C; genus Polaromonas. Next base: position 1,323,393 of record CAWCBL010000004.1, on the reverse strand, counting down.
CAGCATCTTCAGCTCGGCATTGCTGTACTGCTTGGCCATGCCGCCCATGATGGGGTGAGCCCGACCCACTTTGGCATTGTTGTCAGTCTTGTAAGCCTTGAGCGCCACAAACAGATAGTCAGCATGCTGGCCACCAATCTTTGGATACGAAGGATCGATGGGCTTGCTGAAATTGGCGCCGTGGCAGGACGCGCAATTTGCCTTGTTAAGCAGAGCCTGCACTTCAGCGCTCGGCTCTTTGGCGGGTTTGGCAGGAAGCTCGGCACCAGCCACCACACCGTGACCACTGTAATAAGCCGCCAGATCGGCCATGTCCTGCTCCGTCAGCGAATCGGTGATATTGCGCATGGTCGGGTGTTTGCGATCGCCTTTTTTGTACTCATGCAGCGCAGCGGAGATGTAGGCAGCGCTCTGGCCCGAAATCATGGGCACCTTGTAGACCTCGGGAAAGGACGACTGGTAGCCCTTGATGCCATGGCAGCCAATGCACATGGCGTTCTTGGTAGCACCGGCCTTGGCGTCGCCTTTGATGTCCTGGGCAATGGACGAAACCGTCACACATGAGACAGCCAGAGCGAATATCGTGGTGAACAGCTTATTCATTTTGCGCGCACAATCAAGTAAGAATTCGTTATATAAAACAACGCCGGATTATATCTGTGCCCGCCGCAATCAAAAGCCGGTTCCGGATAATCCATGGCGAAGCCCCCATTCTCTTACGCTCAACGTCAAACACATGAAATTCCACGGCTCAAAAAACTACGTTGCCACTCCGGACCTGATGCTTGCAGTCAATGCGGCTTCCACCCTGAAACGACCGCTGCTGGTCAAAGGCGAGCCCGGCACGGGCAAAACCATGCTGGCTGAGGAAGTAGCGCAGGCGCTGGACCTTCCGCTGCTTCAGTGGCACATCAAGTCAACCACCAAGGCGCAGCAGGGACTGTATGAATACGACGCTGTGTCGCGCTTGCGCGACTCGCAGCTGGGCGATGAAAAGGTCAAGGACATTCACAACTACATCCTCAAGGGCGTGCTGTGGCAGGCCTTTACGGCAGACCAGCCGGTCGCGCTGCTGATTGATGAAATCGACAAGGCCGACATCGAGTTCCCCAACGATTTGCTGCGGGAAATCGACCGCATGGAGTTCTACTGCTACGAGACGCGGGAACTCATACGCGCCCGGCACCGGCCGCTGGTGTTCATTACCTCCAACAACGAAAAAGAACTACCCGACGCCTTTTTGCGCCGCTGCTTTTTTCACTACATCAAGTTCCCCGACGCCGACACCATGAAGCAGATCGTGGACGTGCACTTCCCCACGCTCAAAAAGGAACTGCTGGCCGCGGCCATGAAAACCTTTTATGAAGTACGCAACCTGCCCGGCCTGAAAAAGAAACCTTCCACCAGTGAACTGCTCGACTGGCTCAAGCTGCTGGTGGCAGAAGACATTCCGCTGGAAGCGCTGCAAAGCAATGACCAGAAAGTAGCCGTGCCGCCGCTGGTCGGCGCGCTGCTCAAGAATGAGCAGGACGTGACGCTGTTTGAAAAACTGGTGTTCATGCAGCGCAACAACCGTTAATGCCATTAAAAGGAGCACCTGCACATGAATCAAAAACCACTGTGGATGGAAGGCGTGTCTGACGCCTTCGGCTTTCTGGGCGGTGCGCTCATTGGTTTCTGGGCCGGTCGCCTGCTGGGTCTGGACATCTTTGCAGAAGGCTACGGCAACAGCGCGCTGGGCGGCATTGTGCTGGTCGGTCTTGGGCGGCGGGCTGGGTCTGCAGCTGGCGCGCCGCTGGCGCCGGGCAAAAGCACAAAAGAGCAACGAAAACCCATGAGCTTTGTGCAAGCCGTCACCCTGGCTGCACGGGGCGTGGAACTCATTCCGCTGGCGCTAGAGCACGAAGCCGGTCTGCGTGCGGCCGCCGCAGACGGCGAACTGTGGAAACTGCGCATCACCTCGGTGCCTGAGCCAGAACAAACACGCACTTATATTGAATCCGCACTGGCAGCGCGGCAGGACGGACACCGTTTTGCTTTTGCGGTGCTCGACCAGGCCAGCAGCACCGTGCTGGGCAGCAGCAGCTACCACGACATCCTTCCGGCCGTCAAACGCCTTGAGATTGGCTACACCTGGTATGCCGCGCGTTGCCAGCGCACCCACGTCAACACCACCTGCAAGCTGTTGATGCTCACGCATGCGTTCGAAACCCTGGCCTGCAACGTGGTCGGCTGGCGCACCGATAATTTCAACCATGCCTCGCAACGCGCCATTGAGCGGCTGGGCGCCCGCAAGGACGGCGTGATTCGCGGCCATGCGTTGCGGCGCGATGGCACCATTCGCGATACCGTCATGTACAGCCTGCGCGCCGGTGAATGGCCGGAGGTGAAAGCGCAACTGCTGTACCTGCTAGACAAGCAACGCCCCTGAGATTGAACACGCCATGCTGATCGACTTTTTCTACACCTTGCGCTCCGCCAAGCTTCCAGTCTCCGTCAAGGAATACCTGATGTTGCTCGAAGCACTGGAGGCCGGCGTGGTCGGCCCCAACAGCGGCAAACTGGCCGGACCTGATGGCGAAATCAGCGAAGGCGCCTACAAGATTGACGACTTCTATTACCTGAGCCGCACCGCTCTGGTGAAGGACGAAAAGCACTACGACAAGTTTGACCGCGCCTTTGCCGCCTACTTCAAGGGTGTGGAAATGATTGCGGATTTCACCAAGGAAATTCCGCTCGAATGGCTGCGCAAAAACCTCGAACTCGAACTCAGCGCCGAAGACAAGGCGAAGATCGAAAAAATGGGCTGGGACGAGCTCATGGAGACGCTCAAAAAACGTTTTGAAGAGCAGAAAGAACGCCACGAAGGCGGCAGCAAATGGATAGGCACCGGCGGCACCTCGCCCTTTGGCGCCAATGGCTTCAACCCGCAGGGCATACGCATCGGGCAGGAAAAAAGCCGCAACCGCAGCGCGGTCAAGGTCTGGGACCAGCGCGCCTACAAAGACTACGACGACACGCAGGAGCTGGGCACGCGCAACATCAAGGTCGCGCTGCGCCGCCTGCGCAAGTTTGCCCGCGAAGGCAACGAGGAGGAACTGGACCTGGACGACACCATCCGTTCCACCGCCGCCAACGCCGGCTGGCTCGACATCAAGATGGTGCCCGAGCGCCACAACAACGTGAAGGTTCTGCTGCTGATGGACGTGGGCGGCACCATGGACGACCACATCCACCGCGTCGAGGAACTGTTCTCCGCCGTCAAGACCGAGTTCAAGCACCTGGAGTTTTATTACTTCCACAACTGCGTCTATGACTTCATGTGGAAGAACAACCGCCGCCGCTTCGCCGAAAAATTCCCGACCTGGGACATCATCCGCAAGTACAACAAGGACTACAAGCTGATCTTTGTCGGCGATGCCACCATGAGCCCCTACGAAATCCTGCAGCCCGGCGGCAGCGTGGAATACAACAACGAGGAAGCCGGCGCCGAGTGGCTGCAGCGGCTGACCAACGCTTTTCCGAAATTCGCCTGGATCAACCCCGAGCCCCAGGGCGTCTGGCAATACCGCCAGAGCATCAGCGTGATCCAGCAACTCGTGGGCCAGCGCATGTACCCGCTGACGATCAAGGGACTCGAAGAGGCCATGCGACTGCTGTCGAAATAATGTCAAAGTAAACTGGGTGCTGTGACCCATCCCAGCACCCACTGCGCACGGACGTCAGGCCGGGCAGGACCGACCCGCTCCGGTCTGGCGCTCGCCTTTTTTTCCTCGCTCGCGCTCATCCTTGCGCCCGCGGCCAAGGCACAAACGGCCGTGCCTTGGCCGCCCCCCGGCGCTTCCATGCCTGCCGTTTCAACGCCCCCTTCCGGCGTCACGCAAACCGCGCCGGCACCTGAGCCCCCGCCCGAGAAAATGGCGCCTGAAACTACGCCCCAAGGCTCCGTAGGCCCGACCAGCGCCGACCCCGAAGTCACCGCATTTGACATTGCCGTGCGCGCCCCGACCGCCGTGCGCGAGATGCTTAAAAAACACCTTGAACTGCAGCGCTACCGTGCGGTGACCGATCTTGACGAGGCTGAACTGGGGCGCCTGATCATGCTGGCCGAGCGCAATGTTCGCAACCTTGTCGGCACGCTTGGCTACTTCAGCCCCGACATCCGCATCACCCGTGAAGGCGGCGTCAACGAGCGGCCCACCATCGTAGTCGCCGTCGATCCCGGTGAGGCCACCCGCATCGGCCCGGTCGCCATCACTTTTGCGGGCGATATTGCAGAGTCTCCTGATGAAGATGCGGTGGCCCAACGGACTGAAATCGAGCGTGGCTGGCGCCTGCCCACCGGCCAGCGCTTTACCCAGGGCGCCTGGGATGGCGCCAAAACCCAGGCCTTGCGTGAACTGGTCGCACGCCGCTACCCGGCCGGCCGGCTGGCCGGCAGCCTGGCCGACGTGGACGCCCCGACCCACACAGCCAGCCTGATGCTGAGCCTGGATTCCGGCCCGCTCTACCGCCTCGGTCCGCTGCAGGTCAGCGGCATTGAACGCTATGACCCGGTGCTGGTGCCACGCCTGGCCCGTTTGAATGCCGGCGCCGTCTATGACCAGAACCAGCTGGTGCAAGCCCAGCAAAGGCTGGCTGCCAGCGGCTATTTTGATTCGGCCTATGTTTTCATCACCCCCGAGAGCGATCCGACCGCGACACCGGTACAAGTGCAGGTGCGCGAAGCCAGGCTGCAAAAAATCATTTTAGGCGTCGGCGTCACCACCGACAGCGGACCACGCGCCTCGGTAGAGCACACCCACCAGCGGGTGCCCGGCATCGGCTGGCGCGCCGCCACCAAGCTGCAACTGGAGAAAAAAGCGCCCTTCGCGCAAACCGAATGGACCGCCATACCGGACGAAGCCAACTGGCGCTGGGGTGTCCTGGGCCGTATCGAGCGCATCAACGACAACGAATTGATTACCCAGGCCCAGCGCCTGCGCTTTGGCCGGTCGCAGGTCGGCGACCGGATTGACCGCAACATCTACCTGCAGTACGACCGGGCCAGCGTTCATGGTGCGGGTCAGTCGGGTAATTCGGCAGCCGATACCGGCGACGGCTCGGCGCTGACGGCCAACTATGTCTGGACTGGCCGTTACTTTGACAGCCTGCCCTTTCCCGGCAAAGGCTATGGCATCGGCTTCGAACTCGGCGGCGGCACCACGCTGAGCGAGAACCGCCAGCCTTTTGCACGGGCGGTAGGCCGCTGGCTGGGCATCAGATCACTGGACCGGGGCCGCATTGCCGTGCGAGCGGAAGCCGGCGCCGTACTGGCCAAAGACACGGCGCGCATCCCCAGCACACAGCTGTTTCGCACCGGCGGCGACAACACGGTGCGCGGCTACCGCTATCGCGACATTGGTATCCCGCTAGCCAATGGCGTCATTGGCCCCGGTCATTACCTGGCCATCGGCAGCATTGAATGGCAGCGGCCCATACTGCGCGACGGCCGCACGAGTGAGTGGGAGAACACTTTCTTCCTGGACGCCGGTGCCGTAGCCGACAAGCCGCAGGACATGCGCCCTTCTGTCGGCGTGGGCACGGGTCTTCGCTGGAGAAGCCCGATTGGTCCCCTGCAGATTGACCTGGCCTATGGCGTCAAGGTCAAACAGGCGCGCCTGCACGTCAGCGTAGGCTTTGTCTTCTGATGACTGCCTCACCTCCCCCTGAAAATCCGCCTGCTGCGCCAGCCGACAAGCCCGCGCGGCAATGGCTGAAAGCTGCGGCGCTGACCGGAGCCGGCCTTGCGACGCTGGCCATCGGGGCGACAGGCGCGCTGTGGTGGTGGGCCGGCACCGACGGCTCACTGGCAACAGCGCTTGACTGGCTGGAGCAGTCACAACCGCTAAAAACCGAACGCACCACCGGCTCGCTGCGCGCGGGCGGCCACATTGACCAGCTGCAATGGACGCAAAACGGCCTGACCGTCACCGCCCGCGATGTCAGCCTGGCATGGCAAGCCTGGTCGCTGCTGCACGGCACGCTCAAGCTCAACAGGCTGAGCGCAGCCACCGTGCAGCTTGATGACCAACGTCCTCCTACCGTTACGCCCGCTACACCGCCCGCTGTCCTGAGTCTTCCCTTGCAGATTGCACTGGATGAGTTTTCTGTGGGTCAACTTCAATGGACGGGAAAGGCAAGGTTTACAGCCTCAGCCATCTCCGGGAACTACAGCTACAGCGGCCTGCAGCATCAGCTCGATTTAAAGAGTGCCAAAGTGGCCAGCGGCCTTTACAGCGGGCGCGCCGCTTTGTCTTCAAGCGCGCCCCTCACGCTGGTCGCAAATCTGTCAGGTGCCCTGGCCGTCGCTTTGCCCAGCAGCAAGACGCCTGTGCCGCTCACCTTCCAGGCCACGGCAAACGGGCCATTGACGGCGCTGCAGCTCAAGGCCGAGCTGCAAATGGCGGCATCCCCCACAGCCAACCCGGCCAAAACTGGCCGCCAGCCCCACGCCATTGCCACGGCGCGCGTTACACCCTGGGCCGCGCAGCCACTGCCGCAGGCCGACGCCACTTTTCGCGACCTGGACATGGGCGCCCTGTGGCCAGACGCGCCGCAAACCCTGCTGACCGGCAACGCCAGCGTACGGCCGCTTGGAAGCACCCCAGCAGCCACCAGCCCGGCCTGGGCCCTGCAATTGCAGCTGACCAACGCACTGCCCGGTCCATGGGATCAGCACCGCCTGCCGCTGGAGCGGCTGGATACGCAGGGCGAATGGCGCAATGGCGCAGCCATGGTCCGCAGTCTCAAGGCGCAATTGGGCGGCGGCGAACTAACGGCAAGCGGCGAGTGGGTCAAAACGCCGCCGGCCCATAAACCGTCGACCACAGACGGGCCAGTGCCCGCTCCGGACTGGAAACTCAATGCCACACTCAAGCACGTCAACCCTGCCCAGTTGCACAGCCAACTAGGGTCCATGCCACTGGATGGCCGGTCCGATGTGCGCGGTCAGGGCGCCATCACAAGCTTTGATGCCAGCGTTCAGGCGGCCAACGCAGGCGCCGCCAGCAAGCGGGCGGCGCCCAGCAGCCATTCCGGCACGAACAAGCTGCTGGAACAACTGCGCCTGCAGGGCGCCAGCGCCACCGGCAGCTGGAACCCGGCGCAGGCTGGCGGCACGCTGGCGCTCTCGGCCCTGCAGGTACGCACGGACGACGCCGAACTGAGTGGCCAGATCGAAGTCCAGCCCAGCGCACGGGGCGGCAAAGGCAAGCTGAGCCTCGCCGCCCCGGGGCTGGACGCAAAGTTCAATGGCGAACTGCGGCAAAGCAGCGGCGGCGGCGACCTGAGCGTGCGCGGCCGCGATGCCGCGCAAGCCCTGCGCTGGCTGCAAAAGCTCCCCGGCATGCCTGCCAGCGTGCGCAGCGCTTCTGCCAGCGGCAGCGCTGAATTGCAGGCGAGCTGGCAAGGCGGCTGGCAGGACCCGGCCTTGCAGGCGCGACTGGATGTGCCTTCCCTTGACTGGCTTGCTGCGGCCCCCAAAACCCCGCCCACGGACGCAGCAAACGCAGGCCTGCTCAAAATCCGCGCGCTGCAGGCGACGCTGTCGGGCCGCCTGAGCCAGGCACAGCTCAACGCACAAGGCCGCGTCGAGACAGACCAGCGACGTTACGTCCTGCAGCTGTCGGCCGATGGAGGAAGGGTGAAAACAGCTGCCGCCAGCCCGCTGCTGAGCGAATCCAGCTGGCAAGGCCTGCTCAGGCAACTCAGCATCAGCGTTGAAGACCCTGCCCTGGGTGCCGGCGCGTGGCGGCTGGCATCCCGCGCCGCCGTGCCACTCAAATGGACGCCCACCCGCGCTGGCGGGGCCTTTGAAGCGGGTGCCGGCGAGGCTCTTTTGACGGCTCCATCCGGCAAGGCGTCAGCCGCTGCAGCCCCATCACAAGCCACGCTGGCCTGGCAGCCCATCCGCTGGCGGCCCGGCGAACTCATGACCGCCGGAAGACTCACCGGCCTGCCCATGGCCTGGGTGGAATTGCTGGCGGGTCCCGCAAATGGCAGGCGCTGGCCTGGGCGGCAACCTGGTGTTCGATGGCGAATGGGATGCGGTGCTAGGCAGCACCCTGAAATTCAAAGCCAGCCTGGCACGCAGCAGTGGAGACATCACGGTTCAGGCGGAAGGCGTGCAGGGCAACTCTGCACGCGTGGCAGCTGGCGTCAGGCAGGCGCGACTCTCGCTGGAAAATGCTGGCGACGCCTTGACGCTCGCCTTGCGCTGGGACAGCGAGCGCGCGGGCACGGCCGACGGCCAGCTCAGGACGCGGCTGGTGCGAGCCCCCCAGGGCGAAGGCGTGGGCGCCTGGCTCTGGCCTCTTGATGCGCCACTGAGCGGCCAATTGCGTGCACAGCTGCCGCGCATCGGCGTCTGGTCGCTGCTGGCGCCACCGGGCTGGCGGCTGCGCGGCTCGCTCGGCGCCGACGTGGCCATTAGCGGCACCCGCGCTGCGCCCACTCTGGCAGGCGATCTGCAGGCCGACGACCTGGCGCTGCGCTCGGTCGTCGATGGCATCGAGTTCGGCAACGGCCGCCTGCGCGCCCGGCTGGACGGCACCCGCATGCGCATCAGCGAGTTCACGCTGCAGGGCGCGGGCGAAAAAGGCACGGGCGGCACCCTCACCGCCCAGGGTGAGGCCGGCTGGATAGACGGCAAGCCGCAGGTGCAGCTGGATGCCAAACTGCAACAGCTGCGCGCCAGCATACGCACCGACAGAAAACTCACCGTGTCCGGCGACGTGCAGGCCAGCCTTCAGGGCCTGCAGGCCGCAACTCACCGGCACACTGCTTGTCGATCAGGCGCGCATCATCCTGCCCGACGAAGGCACACCGCAACTGGGCGATGACGTGCTGGTACGCACGCCCAGCGGCGCGGCAGCGGGACAAAAAGCGCCCGAAAAAACCAGCACCGAGACCACCGACAAGGCCAGCCGCCCGGTCAAGCTGGCGATGCAGATTGATCTGGGACGCGATTTCCGGATTCAGGGCAAAGGCATTGACACGCGGGTTGGCGGCACGCTGGCCCTCAACGGCGACTCGCTGCGCGAACCCCGGCTAACCGGCACAGTCAGAACCGTAGGCGGTCAGTACCGGGCCTACGGCCAGCGGCTGGACGTGGAGCAAGGCATTCTGCGCTTCACAGGCCCCATCGCCAACCCGGCGCTGGACATCCTGGCGATTCGCCCCAACCTCACCCAGCGCGTCGGCGTGCAAATCACCGGCACCGCCCTGCTGCCCAGCGTCCGGCTGTACGCCCAGCCCGAGCTGCCGGATGCTGAAAAACTGTCATGGCTGGTCGTGGGCCGGGCCTCGGCCACCGGCGGCGCCGAAGCCGCCCTGCTGCAGCAGGCGGCGCTGGCCCTGCTGGGCAGCAAAAGCGGCGGCATGTCGGGCGGCCTGGCCGCCGCCCTGGGGCTCGACGAGTTGTCATTTCGCGGCGCCTCCAGCAACGCCGATAACAGCACTACCGAAAGCGCCGTCACGCTGGGCAAGCGCTTCTCGCGCAACTTCTACGCAAGCTACGAGCGCAGCGTTTCGGGCGCCCTGGGCACGCTGTATGTGTTTTATGAACTGTCGCGCCGCTTCACCATCCGCGCCCAGGCGGGCGACCAGAGCGCCGTGGACCTGATCTTTACCGTGCCTTACGACTGAACCCGCAGCACCGGTCTTTAAATATCACCTGTCCAGCGCATACAATTCCCGTTCTTCGCAACTTGCCAAGACGTGCCGCCATAGTTCAACGGATAGAACGAGTGCCTCCTAAGCGCTAGATACAGGTTCGATTCCTGTTGGTGGCACCAACCGCTATTATTCCAATAGCTGCTCACGCCCGGCGCATAAGGGCTACCGCAACGCGATGGCCGATGCGCTCAATGATCTGGGCCGTGCGGCGCAGATCCGGCAGGTTTTCGTCGGGTTTCAACGGTATCTTTACCAGGGCTGATGACATCGCGGGATTCGGGCAAACTACCCGGTCCTTGCTGATGGCTGCCGGCCGCAGGCTTATTGCTATCATTTAAATAGCTTCCAGCGCCCGTTCAATAAGCGCCAGCGCCTTATTTAGCCCAAAAACCCGAGCCCTTATTCAAACCCGTATGCCTGGAAACAAAGCGCCCATCGACATTGTTTACCTGTGGGTAGACGGGTCCGACCCCGCATGGCGACACAAGCGCCAGCAGGCTTATGCCCGCTGGGTGCTGCAGCACCCCGACGAGCTGGCCTTGCACGGCAACGCAGCGGGCCGCTACCGGGACAACGGCGAGCTGCTGTTCAATCTGCGCGCGCTTGAGAAGTTTTTTCCCGACCACGGCCATGTCTACATCGTCACCGATGGGCAAGCGCCGGACTGGCTGCGCGCTTCTGACCGACTGACCCTCATTGACCACCGGCAGTTGCTGGATGGCGCCGCGCCGCTGGTGTTTGACTCGGGGCATATCGAGTCCTATCTGCACCATATTCCCGGCCTGTCGGAGCGCTTCATCTACCTGAACGACGACGTATTTTTTGGCGCAAAAGTGGACCCGGCGTGGTGGTTTGAAGGCCGCCTGAAGGTTTTCATGGAGTCCGCGCGGATACCGGACTACGACGCCCTGCAGCCCCGGGAAACGGCGCTGGTCAATGCGTCTATCCGGTCCGGGCAATGGCTGGCGCAGCGCTACCCGCACTACCGCCATGTTTCCCGCGTCTATGCGCACACGCCGCGCGCCATGCTGAAAAGCGCCATGCATGAACTGGAGCATCTGGCCCAGGACTGGTTTGCGCAGGTCCGTTCCACCGTGTTTCGCTCCTGGCGCATTCCGGCCATCCTACCGGACCTGGCGCCGCGCTGGATGGTGCAGGTGGGCTACGCCGAGCAGCAGGTGCTGGACGCTTTGCACATCAGCACCGGGGACGCACACGCGGGGCAGCAGTTTGAATCGCTGCTGGACCGCTTTGGCAGGCTGCCATTTTTCTGCCTCAACGACACCTGCGACGACGCGCACCCGGATGACCCGCGCTTGCAGCGCATCGCGCGCACCCTGGCGCAATTGCTGCCCGAGCCTTCGTCGTTTGAATGCGAGTACGAGGCAAGTTCCGCAGGCCACGCTTGCCGCTCCCACCAGCCTGTTCGGCGTGGGCAGCAAGCGACTCGTTTATGCCATTTCCAACTCGACGAAACAGCAGGCGCAGCCCCGCAGGCAGTGCTGTAGCGGGGCAAGGGGTTTGGGGCTGAAAATTGCCGTGCGCAGCGGCGGTCAATACCTTTCTGCCGGCCTATTCCATCGTCATTGCTGCTTGATGCGCAATGCACTGCAGGTGCCGGCCACCGCCGCAAAACCGGCAGCCAGCCACAGCGCGACAAGCGGACCTTTACCCTGCTGCGCATCGAAAAAACTGAAAATGATCGCCAGCAGCACGGCACCCAGCGTCTGCCCGGTCAGCCGCGCCGTACCCAGCATGCCGCTGGCACCGCCGCTGCGATGCGCCGGTGCTGCGGTAATGATGATGTGGTTGTTGGGCGACTGAAACAGACCAAAACCCATGCCGCATAAAGCCATGCGCCAGACGATATCGGCGTTGGCCGGTTGCGACGGCAACAGCGCGAGGGCCATCAGGCCCACGGACAGCAAGCCCAGGCCCACGCCGCCCAGCATCCCGCCCGAGTGGCGACCGATAAGCCGCCCAACCATTGGCGCCATGACCACAATGGCCAGCGGCCAGGCGGTGAGCAGCAAGCCCGCCTCCAGATGGCTGCGGCCAAAGCTGCCCAGCAACAGGAAGGGCAAACCGACATAGGCCAGCGTCTGGGCGCAGAAGGCGCCCACGGAGGTCCCCATGGACAAGGCGAAAACCGGGATGCGCAACAGGTCCAGCGGAAACAGCGGCACCGGCTCGGCCAGCTGGCGCCTCACATAGATCACACCCACGGCGATGCCCGCAGCCAGCTCGGAAAGCGCCAGCCACGTCGGTGTAACGTGCGCGCTGCCAGCGGCGGAGTCCACCCTAACCCCCAGGCCATCGATGCCCATAAAAACCAGTCCGAACATCAGACCGTTCAAGACGACATCCAGCACGGAGAAACGCGCGCCGCTTGCCTTGGCCAGGTTGTTCGGCAAAGCCTTGCGCCCCATGAAAAGACAGAACAAGCCGAGAGGCACATTGATGGCGAACAGCCAGGGCCAGGAAGCCGCCGAAAGAATGCCCGCAGCAATGGACGGTCCCGCCACCGAGGCGGTGGCCACCACCAGCGAATTGATGGCGATGCCGCGTCCCAGCAGGCGAGCAGGATAGGTAAGCCGCACCAGCGCCGAGTTAACACTCATGACTCCTGCCGCGCCTATGCCCTGCAGCACGCGGGCGAGCGCCAGCACGGTCAATGAGTCGGCCAGGGAACATGCCACCGAGGCGGCCGTGAATACCGCCATGCCGGCCAGGTAAACACGGCGGTAGCCCAAGATATCGCCGAGCGTGGCCAGGGGCAGCAGCAAGGCCAGCGTGGCGATCTGGTAGGCGTTGATGACCCAGATGGACTGGGCGGCCGAGGCGTTCAGTTCGCGTGTGATGTCGGGCAAGGCCAAGTTGACGATGGTGCCGTCGAGCACGGACATGGCAATCCCGAGAATGATCACGACCAGCGCACGTAAGCGTTCGCGCGTGGGCAAACCATCCTGAACAAGCATGCATACCTTTGGTGAAACGGCCGGAAAGAAATGCCTGCAATGACAGGCGCTGCCACAGCGGGCTGAGCAGCCGGTATTTTAGGAGGGCTGCCAAAAACTTTCAGCGGCAAGGCCTGGATGCCTGCAATTTTCCAACAAAATGAGTCGCCAGCGCTTATCTATCGGTCGCTTGAAGCTATCAAATTATGAGCAAATTCCACCCAAAGAAAAATCCCGGCATGCTTTCACATGGCCGGGATTTTTTACGACTTTGAAGTCATGAGCGCCCGCCACAGGTGGCGAACACTCACGCGTCAATTACATGCCGAATTTGACTTTTGCATCCTTTTCGCAAGTGTCTTTGGCGGCGCCAGCCAGGCTGTCGCAGCGCTCCTTGGCGGCCTTGTAGTCGGCTTCACGCTTTTCAGCGTTTGCATCCTTTTTAACCTCGGTCATTTTTTCAGCCTTGTCCTTGCTGGTATCAGCAGAGGCCTTCACAACTTTGGCATCTTCTTTGGCCTTCACATGGGCTGCCTTGGCATCCTTGACGCAGACATCCTTGGCATTGCCTGCGAGGTCGTCGCATTTTTCCTTGGCGGTGTCGTAGGCTGCATCAGCCTTGGCCAGGGCGACCTTCTGGTTATTTTTTGCGCTCGGCTTGTACTGTTCTTCCAGCTCGGCCTTGGCCACTTTTTCCACGCCCTTGGCTTCAGACACACAGATGTCTTTGGCGTTGGCCTTCAAAGCGGCGCATTTGTCACGACTCACTTTGTAGTCGGCGGTGATCTGGTCTTTCTGCGTCTTGTATTCGGCTTTGGTCAATGCCATGGCATTGCCGGCAAAAGCACAAGAAACGGCAACAGTCAGCATGAGTAATTTGATTTTCATAATGAGTCCTTGAATAAGTTTTGAACGAATGGGAGAGAGGAATCTGATCGAGCCTGACCGGCTCAGTAACGCTCGAAGAAATTGGTGGGGTTGCGCTCGTGAAATGAAGCGACCTGCTTTTCAGCCTCTTCAAGCGTGATGCCATGACGCTCCTGGATCTTGCCCAGCAACTGATCACGCTTGCCGGCGATGACATCCAGATCGTCATCGGTGAGCTTGCCCCACTGCTCTTTTACCTTGCCCTTGAATTGGAGCCAGTTACCTTCTATGCGATCCTGATTCATAGTTTCCTCCTCGGAATGTTGATGAGTCCGCTGGAGTTTGCAGTGGCCTTCGCAAGGGCCGCAAACTCTTTTACAGATGGAGAAATCGTAGCGATGGAGCCTCCCGGCGCTGGTAGTCCCGCACATTTTTATAGCGTAGGCTCATGCCTACAGTTCTAGCGGCTCACCGAAACGCGACGCCAGCCGCCGCGCTAGGTAAGCAAACAGTGCGCCCTACTTTGAGCGCAAGGTCCGGCTCAGCAAGGCCACCGGAAGCAGACCAACCAGCACCAGGGCGAGCGCCGGCAAGGCGGCTTCACCCAGGCGCTCGTCACGGGCGAGCTGGTAGGTGACGACCGCCAGGGTGTCGCTATTGAAGGGACGCAACACCAGCGTGGCCGGCAGTTCCTTCATCACATCCACAAACACCAGCAGGCCGGCAACGGCCACCGAGCGCCTGAGAAGCGGCCAATGCACCCGCGCCAGCAGGCCTGAGCCGCTGGTGCCGAGCATGCGTGCGCTGTCGTCGAAGCTCGATGGAATGCGAGAGTAGCCGCTTTGAATGGTTTGCAGGGCCACCGCGCTGAAGCGCACCAGATAAGCCCAGACCACCCCGAGCGCGGTCGCAGTGATCCAGTAACCCGCGCCGGTTTCGGGTGCGGCTGCCTGCAGCCAGCCCACGGGCAGCAACAGGCCGACCACGATGACGGCACCCGGCACGGCATAGCCCAGACCGGCCAACTGAACGACACCCCGGTTCAGCGGATTTGGCTGGCGCCGTACCGCGAAAGCCAGGCCCACGGCCAGCGCCGTTGCCAGCACGGCACTCAGGCCGGCCAGCCACAGGCTGTTGATCGTCCAGTTGAAGAACTGATCCCACAGCAGGTTGTCCCAACCCAGAACCAGCGGGCGCAGCATGAACAGCACTGGCAAGACAAAGCCAAACGCAATCGGTGTAGCGCAAACCAGCCATGCCAGCGCGGCACGCCCGCCGTGGAGTTGCACAGGCGCCGCATCGGAGGCGCCGGCCCGCCCTCCCCTGCTGCCGGCAAAACGCATGCGCTTTTGCGCGCTGTGCTCAATGCGCAGCAGCACCGCCACGAAGATGAGCAGCACGGTGGCCAGTTGTGCTGCGGCCATGCGGTTGTCCATGGACAGCCAGGCCTTGTAAATACCGGCCGTGAAGGTCTGGATACCAAAGTAGCTGACCACGCCAAAATCCGCCAGCGTTTCCATCAGCGCCAGTGCCACGCCCGCTGCCACGGCCGGGCGGGCCAGCGGCAGCGCCACGCGCCGAATGCGGCGGGACAATGGCGCGCCCAGCAATCGGGCCGCTTCCATCAGATGCGCGGCCCGCTCCGACAGGGCGGTGCGCGCCAGCAAATACACATAGGGGTAAAGCGACACCGTGAACACCAGCACGGCTCCGCCCAGGCTGCGCACCTCGGGCAGCAAGCGCCCCTGCAGCCCGAAGGCCGAGCGCAGCCAGGTCTGCAGCGGCCCGCCATACTGCAAAAAGTCGGTATAGGCATAGGCCACAACGTAGGCCGGCATGGCCAGCGGCAGCAGCAAGGCCCACTCGAAGACCCGCCGGCCCGGGAACTCGAACAGCGTGACCGCGCTGGCGGTGGCCATGCCCACTCCGGACACGCCAGCGCCCACCAGCAGGCACAGCAACAGGGAAGTCCAGGTGTAGTCGGGCAATACCGTCTGCAGCATCTGCGTCAGGATGGAGCGCGCTTCGCCGCCGAACTCCAGCCAGGACAAGGCCACGGCCAATACCGGCAGCGTTAGCAGGCCGACCAGCAAGAGCAAAAATGCAGAAGGAAGAAAGCGCAAAAAGATACGACGGAGCATGGAGACCTAAAAAAAGACCACTGCCGCTGCGGGATCTGCCCCATTGATGCGCGCCGTGATGCCTGCAGTCAGTTATCGCAAATGAGAATTGTAAGCATCTACAATAAAGCCATGTTTCTGGAAGTCTCACAGCTCGGCGTGCATTACGCAGGAGCGCCCCATGCGGCCGTCGATGGCGTGTCCTTCAGCCTGCAGGCCGGAGAAATTGGCGTTCTGATCGGCCCCTCGGGTTGCGGCAAGACCACCTTGCTGCGTGCCGTCGCCGGTCTGGAGCGCGCCCATTCAGGCACGATCCGCCTGGCTGGGCAGATCGTCAGCAGCCCACAGATCCATGTGGCCGCCGAGCAGCGTCAAATCGGCATGGTGTTTCAGGATTACGCGCTGTTCCCACATCTGAATGTGGCGCAGAACGTGGCTTTTGGACTCACGCATTTAAGCGCTGCCAGGCGCGAACAGCGCGTCAATGAGGTGCTGGATCTGGTCGGCATGGACCATGCCCACAAGCGCTTTCCCCACGAGTTGTCGGGTGGCCAGCAGCAGCGCGTGGCTTTGGCCCGCGCGTTGGCGCCCGGGCCGCGCCTGCTGCTGCTTGACGAGCCTTTTTCAAATCTCGATGTGGATTTGCGCGAGCGCCTGGCGCATGAGGTGCGCAGCATCCTCAAGGCTGCTGGTGCCACGGCCTTGTTTGTCACCCATGACCAGCTCGAGGCCTTTGCCATTGGCGACCGCATCGGCGTGATGCAAGCGGGGCATTTGCACCAGTGGGAAGATGCCTACGCGCTCTACCACCGCCCGGCAACGCGCTTTGTCGCTGATTTCATCGGGCATGGGGTGTTTGTGCCGGCAACTCTGATTCACCAGGACAGCGCCGTGGTGGCCCGTACCCCGCTCGGCGACCTGATCGGCCTGGACGAATGCCCGCTGCCGTCGAGCTACCCGGGCGGCCAATGCGATGTGCTGCTGCGCGCTGACGATATCGTGCACGACGACACTTCGCCGGTGCAGGCAAAGATTGTGCGCAAGGCCTTTCGCGGTTCGGAGTTTCTCTACACGCTGCGGCTGGCCAGCGGCGAGGCCCTGCTGGCGCATGTGCCCAGCCACCATGACCACGCGGTCGGCGAGTGGGTCGGCATTCGGGCCGAGGTGGACCATGTGGTGACCTTTCCGCGCGAACACCCAGCCTGATTTGGCACAAAAGCACCGACAGCCCTTGTAGATAAAGCGCTTACAGCTATTGATTAAATAGCAGCCATGCGGCCTCGGAAGCACGCCATCAACATCAACAGTCACTGCCGCTAAGACAGGATCAACGCTGCCGCAACTCGTCCACCGACTGGCGCAAATGCTGGCTCCAGGCCCGGCGGTCACGCCCCACTGCCCGTTCAGGTTCGCCGTAATTCACCACGGCCACTATGGGCGGCGCGCACACGGTTCGCCAGATGGAGCCGAGCAGTGTTTCGTCGCCAATGTAGCTGGGTGCGTGGCTGGTTTCGCCGCTGGCCTTGTCGGCAAAAGACAGGCCTACCGGCTGCGCCGGCGCATCCGCCGCCACCGCCGCCTGCAGCAAGTTGGCATGAAACGGCAGCAGGCTTCGTCCATCGCCCGTGGTGCCCTCGGGGAACACTGCCAGCACTTCATCGGCCTTCAGCGCGTCCCGCATCAGGTGCACCATGCGCATGGCGTCGCGCCGCGAACTGCGTTCGATGTAGAGCGTGCCTGCCGCCGTCGCCAGCGTGCCGACAAGCGGCCAGTCCTGCACGTCGGATTTGGAGACAAAACGGCAGTGGCGCGCCGCATGCATCACCGGAATGTCGAGCCAGGAGATATGGTTGGAAACCAGCAGCACCGGTCCCGTGACGGGCGGCTGCCCGCGGATTTCCAGCGCGATACCGGCATGGTCCAGGAATGCCAAAGCCCAGGCTTGCACCTGGGCATTTTGCTGGGATTGCTGCAGGCGCGGCAGCCGCACGGCCGCAATCCACAGGCCGGCAGCAATATGACCCAGGATGCGCAGCAAACGCCAGCAGCCGCGGATGCGCCTCATGAAAGCGCGTTTAAATAGTTTGCAGGGCAGCGCCCCAGGCAGGCCCGCATCGGTCAGGCGCGCTCAAACGCCACCTGCCCGCCCACCAGCGTGTAGCGCACGCGCCCGGGCAGTTCGTAGCCCGAAAACGGCGTGTGCTTGCCCTGGCTGCGCAATGCTGTGGGCTCAACCGTCCAGGAACTGTCCGGGTCGAACACACAGATATCGGCCACACCGCCCTTGACCAGCCGGCCCGCGCTGGCTTGCAGGGTGCCCAGCGCGTTGCCCAGCACGCGGGCCGGCTCGCTCGTCAGCACGCCCAGTGCCCGCACCATACCTGCCTGGCTGTCCTTGCCCCATTTGCAGGCCAGGCCCAGCAGCAATTCCAGGCCGGTAGCGCCGGGCTCAGCCTCGGCGAAGGGCAGGGTTTTGGCGTCTTCATCGACAGGCGTGTGGTCTGAGACCAGCGCATCAATCGTGCCGTCGGCCAGCCCCTGGCGAATGGCGTCGCGGTCGCGCTGCTGGCGCAGCGGCGGGTCCAGCCGCATGCGACTGTCGAAGTAGCCAATGTCCGTGTCGGTCAAATGCAGGCTGTTGATGCTGACATCGCAGGTAACGCCCAGCCCTTCGGCCTTGGCCCTGGCCACCAGGGCCACGCCGGCGGCGCTGCTGATGCGGCACAGGTGAACGCGTGCGCCGGTGGCGCGCACCAGCTCAAAAATCGTGTGCAGGGCAATGGTTTCGGCCAGCACGGGCACTCCGCTGAGGCCCAGACGCGTGGCCAGCGCACCGCTGGCGGCCACGCCTTTACCCAGATGAATCTCCTGAGGGCGCAGCCACACGGAGTAGCCGAAGGTGGCGGCGTACTGCAGGGCCCGCATCAACACCTGGGTGTTGGCCAGCGGCACTTCGGCCTGGCTGAATCCCACGCAACCGGCTTCGGTCAGCTCGACCATCTCGGTCAGCGCTTCGCCTTTCAGGGCGCGCGTTAACGCGCCCAGCGGAAAAACACGCGACTGGTGCATTTTTTCGGCCCGGAACTTCAGCATTTCCACCAGACCAGGCTCATCAAGGACCGGATCGGTATCGGGCGGGCACACCAGGCTGGTCACGCCGCCAGCCACCGCTGCGGCCAGTTCGCTTTCCAGCATGCCTTCATGTTCGTGGCCGGGCTCGCGCAGCCGGGCCGACAAATCAATCAGGCCCGGCGCGACGATGCAGCCGGTGGCATCAATGGTTTTGTTGGGCACGAAATCGGCGAGCGAGCCATTCAGCGACACAATGCGGCCGGCCGCAATGGCCACATCGCCCACTTCGTCGAATCCGGTGGCGGGGTCGATGACACGACCATTCTTGATGAGAAGTTTCATATTATTTTTCCAGAAAAAGGCCGCCGCGCCGGGCCGCGCCAAGCAAGGCCAGCCCCCTCGGGGGGCAGCAAACCACAGGCAGTGGCGAGCGTGGGGGACAGTTCCGCCGACGGGCCGCCCCAAGGCGGAACAGCCCCCTCGGGTGCAGCGTAGTACGCGAAGCGACAAGCGTGGGGGCACGCGAACGCAGCGCCGGGCCGCCCCAAGCAAGTTCAGCCCCCCCGGGGGGCAGCGAACCACACGAAGTGGGGAGCGTGGGGGCCACACTCATGCTTCATTTCCTGCAACGATGCTCATGACGGCCATGCGAACCGCGATGCCAAAGGTGACCTGCGGCAAGATGACGCTCTGCGCCCCATCGACCACGGCCGAATCAATTTCCACCCCCCGGTTGATGGGACCGGGATGCATGACGATGGCGTCGGGCCTGGCCAGTTGCAGCTTTTCGTTCGTCAGGCCAAAGCTCTTGAAAAACTCCTGGCTGCTGGGCAACAGCGCGCCGCTCATGCGCTCGTTCTGCAACCTCAGCATGATGATGACATCGGCCCCCTTGATGCCCTCTTCGAGCGTGTTGCACACGCGCACGCCCATCTGGGCCATGTCGGCAGGCACCAGCGTTTTGGGTCCAACCACTCGCACCTCCGGGCAGCCCAGCGTCGTCAGCGCGTGGATGTCGGAGCGCGCCACGCGCGAATGCAGCACATCGCCAACGATGGCGACGGTCAGATTGCTGAAATCCTTTTTGTAATGCCGGATGGTGTACATGTCGAGCAAGCCCTGCGTCGGGTGCGCGTGACGCCCATCGCCAGCATTGATGACGTGAACGTGCGGCGCGACATGCTGGGCGATCAGGTAAGGCGCGCCGGATTCGCTATGGCGCACGACAAACAGGTCAGCGGCCATGGCGCTCAGGTTGGCAATGGTGTCGAGCAGCGATTCGCCCTTGGATGCCGAGGAACGCGCGATATCCAGATTGATGACGTCGGCCGACAGCCGCGTCGCGGCAATTTCAAAGGTGGTTCGGGTGCGGGTGGAGTTTTCAAAAAAAAGATTGAAAACGCTCTTGCCGCGCAGCAGCGGGACTTTTTTGACCTCGCGGCTGCTCACGCTGACAAAGTTGGCGGCGGTATCCAGAATCTGGGTCAGGGTGTCCTTGGGCAGACCTTCCGTTGACAGCAGATGGATCAGCTCGCCGTTTTTATTGAGTTGTGGGTTACGTCGGTACAACACGCTGTGGATTCCTCTTGCGCTTTGAATTTATGTAGGGATTTGCAGTTGCTGGAGCCGAAAGCTGAAGCGGCCATCGTCCGCGCGCGCCAGCTCCAGCGTCTGCGTGGCGGGCAAGCTCACCCGCGCCACAGCGAGATCAGGCTGGACAGGCAACTCGCGCCCGCCGCGATCGACCAGCACCATCAGCCTGACGCTGGCAGGCCGTCCATAGTCGAACAGTTCGTTGAGCACTGCCCTGATGGTGCGCCCGGTGTAAAGCACATCATCCACAACGATCAGGTGGGCGCCGTTGACATCAAAAGGCAGCAAGGTCTGCCCGCCGGACGACAGGCCGCGCTGCGAAAAATCGTCGCGGTGCATGGAAGACGAAAGAATGCCGCATTCTCCGCTCAAGCCCAGATCTTTTTGCAGACGCTGGGCCAGCCAGGCACCGCCCGAAGCGACCCCCACCAGATGCGGCGGCTGGCTATAGGAAGCCAGCTGCAGCCGCACGCCACGCAGCAAATCGCCGTACAGCGCCTCGGCGTCGAGAACCAGACTACTCATTAGGAAGACTCCTTAAAAACTGCTCCAGAATGATGCAGGCCGAGGCGGCATCGGCGTCTTTGGCACCCGCAGCCAGGGCTTCAGTGGTGCTGTAGCGTTCATCGACTTCAAACACCTGCAGGCCAAATCGACCGCGCAGCTGACGTGCAAATTTCTGGGCTCGGACGGTATTGTCATGGCTCGCGCCGTCCGGGTGAAACGGAACGCCGACAATCAGCGCATCGGGCTGCCACTGCCTGATCCGGGCTTCAATCAGCGGGAAACGGGCAAGGCCTTCGGCCGCGATGGTCGCCTGGGGCGTCGCGGTACGGGTCAGCACGTTGCCACTGGCGACGCCGGTACGTTTGAGACCATAGTCGAAAGCCAGAAATGTCTGCATGCCCGCTGCCGGATGAGGAGCGGATGTCAGGAGCCCATCGGGCCTGGCATGACCCAGACCCGACAAGCCCTCGGACTCATGCATGACCGGCCACTGGAGAAATCATCCAGGCTTCAAGACCCAGCAACATCAGGGCCTTGTCATAACGCTGCTCCACCGGCGTGTCGAAAATCACGGCCACGTCGGCAGCCACGGTGAGCCAGCTGTTGTCCAGCAACTCCGATTCCAGCTGACCTTCGCCCCAGGCGGAATAGCCGAGCGAAACAAATATCTTGCGCGGCCCGGCCCCGGTAGACAGCGCTTCCAGCACATCCTTGGAGGTGGTCATTTCAAGGCCACCCGGAATCGACATGGTTGATGCGTAGACCGACTCGTGACCGGGCATCATGGATTCGTGGAGCACAAAACCACGCTCGGTTTGCACCGGCCCACCCTGAAACACCGGAGTTTGCGTCAGGTCGTCACGACGCAGTGGCAACTCGACCTTGTCAAACAGTCCCTTGACATCGATGTCGCTAGGCTTGTTGATGACCAGACCCAAGGCTCCGCGCTCGGTGTGCTCGCACATGTACACAACGCTTTTGGCAAAGGCTTCATCCTCCAGCCCAGGCATTGCGATGAGGAAGTGGTGCGTCAGGTTGATCGGGGGGGAATCCATGGCCATAAGCGGATTTTACGCGTAGCGGTTTATCGGCCACGGCGGGGCAACTGCAGAGCTTCAGGCTAGAGGGCCACTCTTTCCCCGCAGGCCAACAGGATTACCCTGCAGCGCCATTTTTCACTACCATCAGCCCCATGCAAAAGAAATACCAGACCGGCCTGATGTGGTTCAGACGGGATTTGCGGGCCCAAGACAATGCCGCGCTTTATCAAGCCCTGAAATCCTGCAAGCAGGTATTTTGTGCGTTCCTCTTTGACAAGGACATTCTCGACGCCCTGCCTGAAATCGACCGGCGCGTGGACTTCATTCTGGGATCCCTCGCTGACCTGAATGGGCAACTGCAAGGGCTAGGCCTGGAGCAGGGGACTTCGCAGGTCGGACTGCTGGTGCGGCACGGCACGGCCCGTAGCGCCCTGCCGGCGCTCGCTGCAAAGCTCTCGGCTGATGCGGTTTTCACCAACCACGATGACGAGCCTCAAGCCCTGGCACGCGACGCCGCGGTCCGTACCCTGCTGGAGCGCCAGGGCATAGGCTTTCACAGCTTCAAGGACCACGTCGTTTTTGAACGCACCGAGGTGCTGACGCAGGCGGGCAAGCCTTACACCGTGTTCACGCCGTACAAAAATGCCTGGCTCAAGAAAGTCGACAGCTTCTACCTCAAGCCCTATCCGGTTGAAAAGTACGCGACTTCGCTCGCCGCACTACCACTGGATGAGCCGCGCGACCTGCCTGCGCTGGCCACTTTGGGGTTTAAGGCAAGCAACCTGGCCGAACTAAAAATACCCACTGGAAGCAGAGGCGGAAAAGCGCTGTTCGAGGACTTCCTCAGGCGCATGAGGCACTACAAAGATACTCGGGACTTCCCTGCAGTCAAAGGCCCCAGCTATCTCGGCGTGCACCTGCGTTTTGGCACGGTCTCCATCAGGAAGTTGGCGGACTGCGCGCTGGCGCGACAAAAAACTGGCGACGAGGGCGCTGCCACCTGGCTCAGCGAGCTGATCTGGCGGGATTTCTATGCCCAGATTCTGAGCAATTTCCCCCACGCGGCCACGCGCGCATTCAAGCCCGAATATGACGCGATTGCGTGGGAAGACGGTGAAAGGGCCCACATGCTTTTTCAAGCGTGGTGCGAGGGGCGAACCGGCTACCCGCTTGTTGATGCGGCCATGGCTCAAATCAACCATACCGGCTATATGCACAACCGTCTGCGCATGGTGACCGCCAGCTTTCTGGTGAAGGATCTCGGCATCGACTGGCGCTGGGGGGAGCGTTACTTTGCCGCCAAGCTCAATGATTTTGATTTGGCATCGAACAATGGCGGCTGGCAGTGGGCAGCCAGCACGGGCTGCGACGCACAGCCCTATTTCCGCATTTTCAATCCCGTCAGCCAGAGCGAAAAATTTGATACAGAGGGAAAGTTCATCCGCAAATACCTGCCGGTACTTGCAAAACTATCCACTTCCGCCTTGCACAGCCCCTGGCTAGCCACACCGATGGAACTCATCGCCGCGGGCGTGGAACCGGGTAAAAATTACCCCGTTCCCATCGTGCAGCACGATGAAGCGCGCGCGCTGACCCTGCAGCGCTACGCGGTTGTGAAGAAAGCCCCAGCGTAGCTTGTTTTTTTCATAGCAAACTACGCCAGCCCATCAATGGGGAAAGCCACATTCATGCGGGAATAGCGGTCTCCTGAGCGCAGTAATGCCGCACCAGGGCCATCAATTCGTCTTCCGAGTAGGGCTTGCCTAAATAGTGGTCAACACCCAAGGCCTTGGCATGCTCGCGGTGCTTCTCCGCAATCCGCGAAGTAATCATGATGATGGGCAGGCCTTTCAGGCGCTGATCAGCCCGGATGTTGCGCGCCAGATCAAAGCCGTCCATACGCGGCATTTCAATATCCGACAGCACCACCGCCGGCCGCTCATCCTGCAGTCGCTCCAGCGCTTGCAGCCCATCAGCCGCCATAGCCACCCGATAGCCCTCGCGCAACAACAGGCGCTGCGTGACCCGCCGCACCGTAATGGAATCATCAACCACCAGAATGAGCGGGATTTGCGGCGCTACTGGCGCCGACACTGACGCGTTTACGTCATTACGGCCAGAGGCCTCCAGCACATGCGGCTCGGCCCGGTCGGCACTCAAGGCACGCGCCTGCTGGCCATAGATCGAAGCCAGGGCCACCGGGTTATAAATCAGTACCACGGCGCCCGAGGCCAGCACGGACATACCCGCCAGACCCGGCAAACGTGACAACTGGGGACCCAGGTTTTTGACCACAACCTCGCGGTTGCCAAGCACTTCATCGACGTGCAAGGCAATCCGCTGGGCAGCACTACGGAAAATCACCACCGGCGTGGTCCTGGTCTGCGCTTCGCTGCTGTAATGGGAGGCCTGCAACAAGGCACCCGACCAGAAGAAGGGCACTGACTCACCCGCAACTTCAAACGTGC
The DNA here is from genome assembly GCA_963793855.1 of uncultured beta proteobacterium. Lineage (GTDB taxonomy): Bacteria > Pseudomonadota > Gammaproteobacteria > Burkholderiales > Burkholderiaceae_C > Polaromonas. Next base: position 1,299,052 of record CAWCBL010000004.1, on the reverse strand, counting down.
CGGTGTTGTAGGCCTGCTGCAGCTCCTTGGCCGAGGTGCGTCGTACGGTTTCCACCACATTGGCCGGCACACCGACCGACAGGCTGCCCGAGCGGATCATCACTACCTGCGTCACTGCGGTGGTGAGCGGTAGCACCAGCTTGAAGTGGGTACCCTTGCCCGGTACGGTGGAAGTTTCAATCCTGCCGCCCAGCGCACTGACTTCGGATCGGACCACATCCATGCCGATACCACGTCCCGAGAGTTCCGTCACTTGCGCGGCGGTTGAAAATCCCGGCATAAAAATCAGGTTGGCAGCCTCCTGATCCTCCAGCGACTGATCGGCCGTTATCAGCCCGAGACTCAGGGCTTTTTCCCGGATTCGGTGCAAGTCCAGGCCGCCGCCATCATCGCTGAACTCCACTGCCACGTCGTTGCCCTCTTGACGAAGGTGGACGGTAATAAGGCCGATAGGGTCCTTGCCGGCGTCAGTGCGGTCCTGCGGGCTTTCGATACCATGGGCCACACAGTTGCGCAACAAATGTTCAAACGCGGGTGTCATGCGATCCAGCATGCCCCGGTCCATCTCAATGGTGCCGCCCAACAGGTCCAGGCGAACCTGTTTACCAGTTTCCTTGGACGCTTGCCGTACCACCCGATACAGGCGCTCGGAAATACCTTCAAACTCCACCATGCGCGTGCGCAGCAGGTCGCGCTGCAATTCACGGGTCTGACGACCCTGGGCAATCAAATCGTCTTCGGTGGCCTCTACCGTGCGCTGCAAAGTACGCTGCACGGTCGCCACGTCATTCACCGACTCGGCCATCATGCGCGTCAATTCCTGGACGCGGGTGAATCGATCAAACTCCAGCGGATCAAAACCGGCCTGGGCTTCCTTGGCCAAGGCAAGGCGCGACTGCATCTGGGATTCAGCCTGCAGTTCAATATCGCGCAGCTGGTGTCGCAAACGATTCAAGTTACCACTCATATCGTTCAGGGAACTTCGCAACTGGCCAATTTCAGCTTCCAGGCGGGATCGGGTAATCATGACCTCGCCGGCCTGGTTGACCATGCGATCAAGCAACTGGGAACGCACGCGTATGGATGCGGTAGCGGCTTGCCGCAAGGGCTGCATGACCATTGTCACTGGTCCAGGAATGGCCAATCTTGTGGCGCCGGCTGCATCGCCAGGCAGGACAGCTTCGGCCTCCGATACCGGCGCATTGAAACCCTGCGGCTCCGGCTCGGACTCCGTCGCTGGTTCTGGCGTCGGCTCAACTGCAAGTGACGGCTCCGCAAACTCTGCAGCATCAGCATGACGCAAGCCTTCAAAAGCGGCCTGCATCCTGTCAAAACGGCTTAATAAAGCGTCGAATTCCTGGCTTGCCGCAGCCTCTGAACCGAGATATTCGATCTCTGATTCAATCCGGTGAGCCATTTCACCGAGTCGCATGGCCCCAGCCAAACGCGCACTGCCTTTAAGCGTGTGCAGCACACGCAGCACTTCCAGGCGTGCTCCCCGATTGTCAGGTCGCGCGGACCACTGCCGCAATGCACCACCCAACTGGGGCATGAGCTCGGCGCATTCTTCTTCAAAAATCGGAAACAGGTCGGGGTCGATCACATCAACCGCATCGATGCCGTCATCGTCTTCGTCGCGAAACGCCAAGTGCGGGATGCCCACTGACGCTGCAACGGGTCCCTGCATCAAGGCAGGCGATGCCGGCCGCATGCTCGGCACCATAGCGATGCTGGGCAACACAGGGGCGTCTACAGCAACAGGAACTTGAGGCTCGGACTGAATCTCTTCGGGTATGGATTCGGACAGATCTGCAGATTGCGGTTCAGCAAAGAAGTCAAAATCGTCGGCGTCGGTCGCTTCCGGCATCACTGAATCAGAAAACTCAAGCTGGTTCAGGCGCTCAAAAACAACCGGGTCGGGCTGCTTCAGGAAGCCAGCCGCGAACTGATGCAGCAGACGGCGTATATCCTCAGAAGCATCCACAAATATCCGGCCATAGTCAGAAGCGCCATGGCTGTGGTGCTCTCTGGATTTTTCCAGGGCGTGTTCGAGCGCGCGCGCCATTTCAGACAGGGCCTTGAAGCCGACAGTTGCAGAACTGCCCGCCAGGGAATGCGCAAGGGCCACTGTGGAGGCGCTCACCGGCTGATGACGCTCAAGCGACCACTCGGCGACTTCAGTCACCAATCGGCGCGACCACTCGTCAGCCTCATTCAAGTAAACGTTGTACAGCGGGATGCCTATGCGCAAGCCGCCTATGACCTTGATTTTCTCGTCTTCGTTGCTGTCAACCGGCAGATCGCTATCAGGAGTTTCATCCAGATCTCCAGCATTCGCAGCCACCGGGGCGTCCTCACAGTCCGGTTGGGTAAATTCAGGCATCCCGGCGGGTTCTGGCAAATCCGCCGCGCTGTCCGGCTCTACCGCAGGAGACGACCCGATCGCGTCAGGCATGGTGGGCTCGGACACTTCAGCCTCGACCTGAAAATGCTGGTCAAAATCGGCCGCCGACAATTCAATTGTTTCAACCGACTCGTCCGCCGGGGGTAAGGTCGATGACAGGTCCTCTGTCGGAAGATCGACCGAAAGGGGCTGGGCGCTGTCGTCCGACGAAAGCACGAACAAGCTGTCGAAATCAATGCCGTCCAGATCTCCCGCAGAACTCTCCACTTGTTCCGCGGCAACAACAGCTGGAGGGGCCGCAAGTTCGGCATCAGAGATGCTGTCTAACTCGATGAAGGGTTCAGCATCTGCGTCATCAAGCGCATGAGCCGTCACGCTGTCGGATACTTCAGCCTCCAGCGGAAATTCCGGCAAACTGTACGAGGGTGCTGCAGTGACTTGCGTAACAGCAAGTTGATTGAGCGGATCGTTGCCTGTTCCCGACAGGTTCAAGGCGCTGTAGCGACCTTCGGTTTGCATGGCTTCTGCACTGCTGCGGAACGGCCCCGCCGACCATGAGGCATCCTGATTCGCAGCAATATCGCCAATCCATTGCTCGAAACCAGCCATGGCCTCAGAAGACAATGTCCTGAATTCCCGGGTAGCTGCTTTCTGATCCGCCAGCCAGCTGTTGACCATTTGCTCGAACGCCCAGGCGGCTTCACCGAACTCGCCCAGCCCGACCATCCGCGAGCTGCCCTTGAGCGTGTGAAACGCACGCCGCAATACCGTCAGTTGGGCGACATCATCCGGGTCGCTTGCCAGAGTTGCAAGCGCTTGCAGCGCATTGCCGACCACTTCGCGTGCTTCCTCAAGGAAAATGTCCCGCAAATCATCCTCTTCAAAGTCAACAGAGGCAGGCTCACTGACTACTTCAGCCGGCGCCGGGGCTACCGTAGATGCCAGGGTCGTCAATGCGTTGACTGCGGCGTCAGCATTGTTCCCGGAAACGGCCAGCGCCGCATCACGCACACTTTGAGCTAGCGCAGGCTGCTCAGCAAGCGCCGCATGAATGGCCAGCATATCCAGTCTGTCGCTGAGGGTTTCGTCTGGCTTGCTGCCACCAGCCTCGTGCACCATGGAGGCAAGTTCCTGCGACAGCAGGCCGTTACTGGCAAACGAAACAGAAGCAGCACTTGTGGCGCTTTGCGAACGGCCCATCAGGGGCTTGAGTTCACCTTTTTCTTCGTCATAGACAAACAGCTTTTTCGCCAATGCAGGCTGGTAGTTAAGCATGTCTATCAGGAAGCTCAGTGCACCCAGGTTATTCCCGAGGTGCTCAAATGTCCCCGCAGCCTGCACCAATTGCTCGTCTATTTCAGTGTCGAGCATTTGCTCAACACTGCTCTTCATGTGCAAAACAGCCCGGGATGCCTGATCAAGACCCAACACAGAGAGCACGCCGCGCATTTGGGATAGCTGCCCCGGCACCGCCTGCAAAGTCGTCTTGTCCTGCGGATTGCGAAAAAACACATCCAGTGATTTTTCAAGTTCTCCCAGAGATACCCGCAACTCGCCCACCACGCTGCCCATGGTCTGTTTATCACTCACCCGGCGATACAACTCCTCCATCCAGCCTTCCAGCGGCTGAGGCTCGCCCCCCGCCCTGACGGCCTCCAGACGTTCGGCCAGATTGGCAGTTCGCACTGCCAATTGCGGATCATTGGGATCCAGATCATCAAATGCGGCTTCAAGATAAAGCACGGAGGTCGCCACCTCCATCGCCAGCTCAATTCGTGGGGCCTGAGCAGAGCGAACGGTGGTGTCTATGGCGCGAGTCAAGGCTTGCGCCAGGGGTTCGCTAGGCGGGTGAAGTTTGAGTAGCGAATCAGCCATCAGGGTGAACTGATCGGCGACCAATTTAAACTTGCTGGCATCTCCGGCCGACAGAGAGGACCAGGTTTCCTTGGCAGAGGTGATACGCTTGCGGGCCTGCGCCAGAAGGGCCGGGTCGAAGCGGCCAAACTGCACAAGCTCGTAATTCACGGGTTTGAAGCGTGCAAGCCCGTAGGCGGAACGCACCGCCGACAGGACCGGGACTTCGCCAGCCTGGCTTGAGACCGCCTGGGCGCAGAAAAAGAGCAGGTCCTGCGCCAGACGTTCAGAGATCGAAGTATCCCCTTTGGCGAGAGATGCGTATTGCAACAGGACCCGGGAAGCGGCGCGCCTGACGTAAAGGTCGGCTCCCAGCAAATCGTGCGCAACCGCCTCAAAATAGGCGGCAGCAATCATCCAGAAAATTCTGGACCGGCGATCAGTCTGCTGTGCCGAGAATCCGAGACTCAACTCCTGGAGGCTGCGGGCCGCCTGAGGTGCTTTGCCCTTCATGAGTTGCAGGATGGCCTGATCCATGCTTGCCCGAGCGTCGTTGCCGTAACTGCGAGGCTCCGCCGCCACGCCCAGTTGGGGCTCGGCCCAACGCCACTCAAACGCCCACAAGTCGGCCGGGTGAATCCGATCGGCTCGCACCAGTTGTTGAATATCGCGGTACTGTGGAAACAGGGAAACGGCCGAGACGGGCTTATCCGCCAGCACACCTTCCAAGTATTCCGTCACTGCAAAACTTGCGTACTCAATTTTGGCAACAGCATCCTGGCTACAGTGTTCGGGATGTTGCACAAACTTCTGTACTGCAGCTTCCATGGCCTTAAGCACCGGCGCGGGCCCGGGCAAGCCCACCATCTCCAGCGCACCTACCGCCTGATGCAGTTGTTGGCGCGCGATTCGCAGCTGGCTGGCGTCGAGCGCCGCGAGATCGGAACCACGGGCCGCCTCGGCGTCCCACACAAAGCGTTTAAGGGCCTTCGCGGCCCCCTCCAACGACTTGCGAATTTCGTCGAGCACCCAAGCCAGCGGGCCCAGGTCATTCACGGCGAGATTGGATTCGGTGGCAGTTGAATTCGAGACCTTGGATTGCATAAGTGACGGGGCCGGTTCAGGAATCAGGGTTCGGAGTCAGCGCGCAGCGGACGGGAATCACGCAATTTTGAATCGTGACACAGACTGCCGCAACTCTTCCGCCATGCGGGAGAGGTCACGCACCTGCTGCGCCGTGGAGCGGGTACCCTCGCCGGTCTGCTCCGTCACCGCAAAAATGTGCTGAATGTTGCCTGCCACAACGTTGGCCGAGACGGCCTCCCTGGACGCAGAATTGGAAATTTGCTCGATCAGCTCTGCAAGGTGGCGCGACACCTGGTCAATTTCGGTCAGCGCCGTACCGGCGTTATCGGACAGCTTGGCCCCTTCGACCACACCCTGCGTGGAACGCTCCATGGAGGCCACTGCATCCTGGGTATCGGTTTGAATGGCTTTCACCAGCGCCGAAATCTGCCTGGTCGCATCAGCGGAACGTTCAGCCAGTCGCTGCACCTCTTCTGCAACCACCGAGAAGCCGCGCCCAGCCTCGCCTGCGGAGGCAGCCTGAATAGCGGCATTCAAAGCCAGAACGTTGGTCTGCTCGGTAATATCAGAGATCAACTCGGTAATCTCGCCAATCTCCTGTGACGATTCGCCCAGCCGCTTGATGCGTTTGGAGGTTTCCTGAATCTGGTCCCGGATGGAATTCATACCACCGATGGCGTTCTGCACCGCCTGCAGACCTGACTCCGCAGCGGTCAGCGTTTGCCGCGCCACCAGGGACGATTCCTGCGCCTGAGTGGACACTACATTAATTCGGGAGGCCATGTCGAGCACCGACTGGCCGGTTTCACGAATCTCGCGCAGCTGTTCGGTAGACGCTGCCAACAGTTCCGTGGAAGTGCTTTCAACCTGCGCCGTCGTCTGCGCAACCCGCGTCACCGTGCTCTGCACGTTGCCCACCAGCTGACGCAGCTCTTCCACGGTGTAGTTCACCGAGTCGGCGATAGCGCCGGTGATATCCTCGGTCACGGTCGCTTCCTGCGTCAAATCGCCCTCAGCCACTGTCTGCAATTCGTTCATCAAACGCAAAATGGCAGCCTGATTGGCATCATTGACACGCTTGGCGTCCTGCTCCTGGCTTTTGGCATCTTGCCGCTGGCCCTCGGCCACTGCCTGACGCTGCTGGCTGTCCATCACCTGCAAGCGAGCAAGACCTGCGGCGCAAAGCAGCGCAACAGCCGCAGCGGCTATCAGCGTTGCCAGTGCAGCTGCGCTCAAGCCGGTCTGGGAGGACAGCTTGCCCTGCAAATCTTCAAGGCCTCGGCGCAGGGGCTCGCTGTCTGCAATGATTGAAGCCTGAGCTTCGCGGGCGGAAACCAGCCCCTGCAAGTTACCCAAAATGGCACCCGCCTGGATCCGCGTCTGCTCATAAAGCGCCATCAGCGCCTCCAGCCGCTCACGGGTCTGAGGATCCTTGGAGCCACTCAAACGCAACTCAGGGCTGCCGTCCAACAGGCCCTGTGCGATTTCCTTGAACGAATTCAAGTCCTTGCCCAGCAAGAAAACCGCCTCGGGACTCACGCCTTCCATGGTCAGAAACTCGTTGGCAGACTTACCAATCCGCTGGGTCAACATCACCAACTGGCCCGACGCCGAAATTTCTGCCGGCGCAGCATTTTGCTGAAGCTTGAGCGAGGACACGGTTTCCGCGATTTCCAGCAAATCCGAGGACTGGCGGTTAATGGTACGCAGAGCGTTGCCAACCTGCGTCAAAATTGCTTGCTGACCCATCACGATCTTGGCGTTTTTCTCGGCCCGCTCCATGAAAGGAGTTATCTTTTCCACCTCGGGCTGCAACCCTTCATTCACCGGAGCCAGGCGCATACTCTCCTCGCCGGATTTCAGGCCTCGGACAGTTTTGGCGAGCACATCAGAACTCTCGCGCACATCAGGGAAGGCCTGGGCGCTTCCCACCAAAGCCTGAGACACGGATTTCGCCAGTCGCTGCGACTGCATCAGTGACTGTCCGCTTGCCGCCACCTGCTGCGCGACCCGGTCCGCCTGGCTGAGCGCCAAAAACGTCACAACGCCCAACACCAAGACCGCCAGCGCCAGCAGAATCACCAAAATACTCTGGTGCTGACCCAAGGTACGGCGGCCGAGCATTGGAAGCTTCAGCAAATCAGGATTCTCAATCCCGACCACCTCGTCTTGACCCGTCGTCATGCGGCTGGCCGTAAAGGCGTCTTCACGGGCATCCACTGGAGGAAAGGCGACGGCGCCGAGCGAGGCATCATTTGCGGCACCTGCAGCCAGAGACTCCCCCGGCATTCCCAGAGACGCCATGTCCATACTGTCTTCAGGCTGAACGGACTTGGTTTTAAACAGCTTCTGGATATTTTCAATAACAGACATCGTGAGCCTTCCGGGAGAAACAGGGTGACCAGGGCGCGCTAGGCACCTATCGTCAAAAAATGGGCTTGTTGAGCAAGCAACTGAAGGTTGATTTCCTGCCAGGACGCACCGTTAAGGTCAACATACTGGTTTCCATAAAACTCGGGTGCGCCAAGCGCTCTTTCTGAAAAGTCGCTGAAGGCGTCCTGATTTCGCAGCCCAGCCAGCCTATCGACCAACAAGACGCAATTAACCTCCAGCGCGCTATTTAGCGAGATGAGCCGTGAGTCTGCGCGCGCGAGTTCATTTTTGAGTGGAGGCGTCTGGCCGCTCACATAACTTGCCAAATCCACCACACCAAATAGCCCGCCCCGTAAATTTGCAACGCCGACGAACCAGAATTGGGTGTAAGGAACCGGCTGTGTATTGACCCACGGGAAAATTTCACCGGACTGAGCCAGAGGAAACAGATATTTCCCGCCCCCGGCCTCGACGGCCAGCCAGGAGGGCGCAACGCCTTGCGTTTTGGCAAGCTGCAACCGGTCGGCCAGTCGCGTTTGTAGCTCTCTCAGAGCCTGTCTATTTGCCATGCTTGGGATTTAGGCCGTTAATCAGCCAAGAGCTTTGATTTTGGCCATTAATTCCTCAGCCACCACCGGCTTGGTGATGTAGTCGCGAGCCCCCTGCCGCATACCCCACACCCGGTCGGTTTCCTGGTTTTTACTGGTGCACATCATGATGGGAATGTCGGAATAGAGCGGGTCTCGCGCAATGGCTCGCGTCAACTGGAAACCGTTTTGCCCCGGCATGACCACATCCATAAGAATCAGCTCAGGCTTGTCTTCTGCGAGGCGACGAAAAGCGTCTTCCGCATTTTCTGCAGTTTTGACGGTGAAACCGTTCTTGACCAACAGGTCGGTCAAGAACATTAATTCGGTTTTTGAGTCGTCAACGACCAGTATTTTTTTAATTGCCATCACTCATCCCTTTGTTTAGTGCTGCCCAAAGCCAGAACGGTTTGCAGCAGTTGGTCTTTGGTAAAAGGTTTAGTCAGGTAGTCTTGTGAGCCCACCATGCGGCCACGCGCCTTGTCGAACACGCCATCCTTGGAGGACAACATCACAATGGGGACGCCGGCAAACCTCTCGTTGCGCTTGATGATTGCACAGGTCTGATAGCCATCCAGGCGCGGCATCAAGATATCGCAAAAAATCAGATCGGGCTCGTAATCGTTCACCTTGGACAAGGCATCAAACCCGTCTTCAGCCAGCAACACTTCATGCCCACCCTGTTTCAGAAATATTTCGGCACTGCGCCTGATGGTGTTACTGTCATCAATGACCAACACCTTCAGTCCAGAACTGGAAATGCTCACTGGCTCTACTCCTCTTTTTACAGACCCCGAGGCGGTCGGCGGCACCGGACTGAGAATATTCAGAACAGCGCCTGAAAGATTACAGTTGAACCATTTCGAAATCCTCTTTGCGTGCCCCGCACTCGGGGCAGGTCCAGTTCATGGGCACTTGAGCCCATGGTGTACCGGCGGGAATACCATGCTCAGGCGAACCCGTAGCTTCATCGTAAATCCACCCGCAAATTAAACACATCCAGGTTCTTGATTGAGTCACAGCTTAAATTGCCTTCGAATAGAATGCAACAATTGTATCGAAGTAGCGTTGCTAATTAGTGTACGAGGCAGAATCGAGGCCTATGGCAAACCCCAATACCACCCTCCCGGATAGCCGACAACTCCAGTCCGGGGACGACGATACTTCACCGGCCTGCGTCATGACATTCAATGCCAATGACCCCAGCGGCGCGGCCGGGCTGACGGCCGACATTGCAGCCATTGTCTCCGCGGGAGCCCACCCGCTGGCTGTCGTGACTGGCGCCTATGTGCGCGACACGGCTGAAATCCTCGATCACTTTTCATTTGACGAAGAAGCGGTGGCTGATCAGGCGCGCTCCGCGCTTGAAGACATGCAGGTCGCGGCCATCAAGGTAGGTTTTGTCGGCAGCGCCGAGAACATCTCCTCCATTGCCGAAATCGCATCGGATTACGCAGAGGTGCCGTTGGTGGCCTACATGCCCAGCCTGTCCTGGTGGGATGAGAGCGAAATTGACAACTACCTCGATGCTTTTCGCGAGCTGATGCTGCCGCAGGCCACGCTGCTCATAGGTAACCACAGTACGCTTTGGCGCTGGTTGCTGCCCGACTGGCCAGGCGAACGCAACCCTTCGGCGCGGGACATTGCCAAGGCCGCTGCTGACCTGGGCGTGCCCTATACGCTGGTCACGGGCATTCCCCTGCCTGATCAGTTCATTGACAATGTGCTGGCCACGCCGCAAGCGGTGCTGTACAGCGAAAAATTCGAGCGCTTCGAGGCCGTTTTTGAGGGGACTGGCGAAACGCTGTCGGCCGCACTCTGCGCTTTGCTGGCTAATGGTCACGACCTGCAGGCGGCAACCGCTGAAGCACTGACCTATCTGGATCACGCCCTGGATGCAGGCTTTCGCCCCGGCATGGGCCATATCCTGCCGGACCGCCTGTTCTGGGCGCAGGCCGAAGATGAAGAATCCGACGATGAGGCGGCTGGCTCCGGCCTCGCTACAGACGACGCCGCCCTGATTTCCAAACCTCCTTTTGAGCTGCCCCCCAATGGAACAACCAAACATTAAGCCCCCCACCATTCCGGATACATCCCGCAGTAACGCCCTGTTCGAGCGCGCAAAAAAGCTGATTCCCGGCGGTGTCAACTCACCGGTCCGTGCCTTCAAGGCCGTAGGCGGCACGCCGCGATTTGTGCAGCGTGCGCAGGGAGCCTACTTCTGGGATGCCGACGGCCAGCGCTATATCGACTACATCGGCTCCTGGGGGCCGATGATTCTGGGCCACGGCCATCCGGCAGTCATTGAAGCCGTCCAGAAAGCCGTACTCGAAGGTTTCTCCTACGGCGCGCCAACCGAGCGCGAGGTGGAGCTGGCCGAGGAAATCGTCAAGCTCGTTCCTTCCATCGAGATGGTGCGGCTGGTGAGTTCAGGCACCGAAGCGACGATGAGCGTGATCCGGCTGGCGCGCGGCGCCACCGGACGCAGCAAAATCATCAAATTTGAAGGCTGCTACCACGGCCACTCCGACGCGCTGCTGGTGAAGGCCGGCTCGGGCCTGGCCACCTTTGGCAGCCCGACCAGCGCGGGCGTGCCGCCTGAAGTCGTGCAGCACACCCTGGTGCTTGAGTACAACCACATCGCCCAACTGGAAGAAGCTTTTTCCCTGCACGGCAAGGATATTGCCTGCCTGATGATTGAGCCGATTGCCGGCAACATGAACTTTGTGCGGGCGAGTGTGCCTTTCATCAAACGCTGCCGCGAACTCTGCACGCAATACGGCGCACTGCTGGTGTTTGACGAAGTGATGACCGGTTTTCGGGTGGCGCTGGGCGGCGCGCAAAGCGTTTACGCTCAAAGCATTCCTGGCTTCAAGCCCGACATGACAGCGCTGGGCAAGGTGATTGGCGGCGGCATGCCGATGGCGGCCTTTGGCGGAACGCGCGCCGTGATGGAACAGCTGGCGCCCCTGGGTCCGGTTTATCAGGCCGGCACGCTGTCAGGCAATCCGGTGGCCACTGCCTGCGGGCTGGCGACGCTGCGTGAAATCCAGAAACCCGGCTTTTACGACGCCCTGGGTGCGCGCACGCGTAGCCTGGTTGCAGGATTGACCCAGGCAGCCACCCAGGCGGGCGTGCCTTTTTGCGGCGACAGCGAAGGCGGCATGTTCGGCTTTTTCCTGCTCGGGCAGCTGCCGCAAAACTATCCCCAGGTCATGAAGACGGACAGCCCTGCCTTCAACCGCTTCTACCACGCCATGCTGGATCGCGGCGTGTACTACGCCCCCGCACTGTATGAAGCCGGTTTTGTCAGTTCAGCACACACGGCCGAAGACATCGCCGCCACGGTGGAGGCAGCAGCCCAGTTTTTCGAGGGCCGCTAAACGAGAACTCAGCCCAATCTGGAATCACTCCAGCAGCTGAATTTGCTACAAATAAAATAGCTGTGTACGCACCTGCAGCATGGGCTACAGCCTGATTCATTAATAAAAAAAGCGGCCATCGGCCGCTTTTTTTATTCCGAGCCAATGGCTCGCTAACGTCAAGATTAGTGCCTGAAATGCCGCACGCCGGTCAGCACCATGACCACCTCGCGTTCATTCGCCGCATCAATCACTTCCTGATCGCGCATGCTGCCGCCCGGCTGGATCACGCAGCTCGCGCCTGCGTCCACCACCACGTCAAGCCCGTCGCGGAACGGAAAGAAGGCATCGCTGGCCACAGCCGTGCCCTTGAGCGACAGGCCCGCGTGCTCGGCCTTGATGCTGGCAATGCGGGCCGAGTCCAGCCGGCTCATCTGGCCGGCACCCACGCCCATGGTCATGCCGCCGGCGCAAAACACGATGGCATTGGACTTGACGTACTTGGCGACTTTCCAGGCAAACAGCAAATCCTGAAGCTGAGCCGGCGTAGGCTGCAGCTTGCTGACCACTTTGAGGTCGGCCAGCGCGAGTTCGTGGATGTCGGCGGTCTGCATCAGCAGGCCCGAGCCGACGCGCTTGATGTCGATCAGGTTGCGGCCCTGCTTCCAGGCAGTGTCGCCGCCGGGCGGCAGTTCAATCTGCAGAATCCGCACGTTGACCTTGCTCTTGAACACTTCCAGCGCCTCGGGCGTGAAAGCGGGCGCCATCAGCACCTCCACAAATTGCTTCGAAATCTGTAGCGCTGCCCGCTCGTCCAGCGGGCAGTTCAAGGCAATAATGCCGCCAAAAGCGGAGGTTGGGTCGGTCTTGAAGGCCTTGCTGTAAGCCTCCAGCGCATCCACGCCCACGGCCACGCCGCAGGGATTGGCGTGTTTGACGATGACGCAGGCGGCACCGTCCTTCAGCACATCAAAGCTCTTGACGCATTCCCAGGCGGCATCGGCGTCGGCGATGTTGTTGTATGAAAGCTCCTTGCCCTGCAGCTGTCTGGCGGTGACCAGCGAGCCTGGTGCGGGGTACAAATCGCGGTATAGAGCGGCCTGCTGGTGCGAGTTTTCACCGTAACGCAGATCCTGCAGCTTGATGAAACGGCCGTTGGACTGGCCCGAAAACAGGCTGTGGCTGCCGTCCGGCTGGATGCTGGAGAGATAGTCGCTGATGGCGCCATCGTACTGGCTGATGCGGTTGAAGGCGGCCACTGAAAGGGCGAATTTGGTTTTTTCCGTCAGCTTGCCGTCGGCCTTGAGTTCAGCCAGTACGCCTGCGTATTGCGAAGCATCGGTCAGCACGCCGACGTCCTTCCAGTTCTTGGCGGCCGAACGCACCATGGCAGGACCACCGATATCGATGTTTTCAATAGCGTCTTCCAGCGTGCAGCCGGGCTTGGCCACCGTCGCTTCAAACGGATAGAGGTTGACCACCAGCAGGTCGATGGTGTCAATGCCATGCGTCTTCAGGGCAGCCATGTGCTCGGGCAGGTCGCGGCGGGCCAAAAGGCCGCCATGCACCTTGGGGTGCAGGGTCTTGACACGGCCATCGAGCATTTCCGGAAAACCGGTAAGTTCGGCCACTTCGGTCACGGGCAGACCGGCATCGGCCAGCAGTTTGGCGGTGCCGCCGGTAGAAAGAAGCTTGATGCCCAGCGCATGCAGCGCCTGGGCAAATTCAAGGATGCCGGTTTTGTCGGAAACGGAAATTAATGCATTCATTGTTTGTCTTCTGTAATAAGGGCTGCCCAGTAAGCAGCCGGGAAGTAAAGTAATTTATTTGATGAGCTTGTGCTCGACCAGCTTCTTGCGCAGGGTGTTGCGGTTCAGCCCCAGCCACTCGGCGGCGCGCGACTGGTTTTGTTCCGCGTGGTGCATGACGACTTCCAGCAGCGGTTTTTCAACCACGCGGACCATCATGTCGTACATGCCATCGGGCTCGGTGCCGTCCAGATCCTTGAAATAGCCTTCCAGACTGTTGCGCACGCACTCTTCTATGTAATTTTTGCTCATGCTGCAGCTTCTTCCTTGTTTTTATCTTTATTTGTTCCCGGCCCTTGCGGCCCACTCTCATCTTCCGCCCCCGACGGCATACGGTCCATCCGCTCACCCAGACCGTCAAAAAACTGGCCCACGGCCTGAAGCTGCGCCTCACAGCCTTCCAGCAGGTTCATCCGCGCGCGAAACGCTTCGCTGCCCGGCAAGGTTTTGACGTACCAGCCGATATGCTTGCGCGCCGTGCGCACGCCGGTAAATTCACCATAAAGGGCGTAATGGTCCAGCAAGTGATCAAGCAGCAGGCGCTTGACCTCAGCCACCAGCGGAGAAGCAAGGTGCGTGCCGGTCGCCATGAAATGCGCCAGCTCGCGGAAAATCCAGGGCCGGCCCTGGGCGGCACGGCCAATCATCAGCGCATCGGCGCCGGTGTAGGCGAGTACATCGCGGGCCTTTTCGGGGCTGCTGATGTCGCCGTTGGCGACCACGGGAATGCGCAGCGCCGCCTTCACCGCGGCAATGGTGTCGTATTCGGCAAGGCCTTTGTAGCCCTGCTCGCGGGTACGGCCATGCACGGCGACCATCTGCACGCCGGCATTTTCAGCAGCGCGCGCGATCGTCAAGGCATTTTTTTCGGCCTGGCACCAGCCGGTGCGCATCTTGAGCGTAACGGGAACCCCGTGCGGCGCACAAGCCGAAACCACCGCCTCGATGATCTGCAGCGCCAGCGTTTCGTCCTGCATCAGCGCCGACCCGGCCCATTTATTGCAGACCTTTTTGGCCGGGCAACCCATGTTGATGTCGATGATTTGCGCGCCGCGATCGACGTTATAGGCCGCGGCTTCGGCCATCATCTGCGCGTCGGTGCCGGCGATCTGCACGGCGATCGGGGCCGTTTCGCCTTCATGATCAGCGCGGCGCGAGGTTTTCAGCGTGTGCCACAAATCCCGGCGCGAAGTCACCATCTCGCTGACCGCATAGCCCGCCCCCAGCTTTTTGCACAGCTGCCGGAATGGCCGGTCCGTCACCCCAGCCATGGGCGCGACAAACAGGTTGTTTGCCAAAGCGTAAGGGCCGATGTTCATGGAAAGTGGGAGCGTGGTGGGTTGCCGAAAAGAGAGGCATGATTGTAACTGCCTAAAATTTCAGCAATTGAAATTTGCCCACCGATTTGTAAATACCTTGCCATCCCGGCTCCAGGCCGCTGCCTATACTCAAGCTCTTATGCAAGCTTGGATCCAACACCTGATAGAACTGCTTGCCCTGCCCCAGTTTGGTTTGAGCACGGTGTTTGTGGTGTCTTTCATCTCCGCGACACTGCTGCCGCTGGGCTCCGAGCCGGTGGTGTTCGGACTCGTCAAAATCAACCCCGCCATGTTCTGGCCCGCCGTACTGGTGGCCACAGCAGGCAACACCCTGGGTGGCGCCCTGGACTGGTGGATGGGCTACGCCGCGCATAAAGTGGCCGACAAGTATTCGCACTCGTCGCATCACGGCCGCGCGGTGCGCTGGCTCGAAAAGCTCGGTCCCAAAGCCTGCCTGCTGGCCTGGCTACCGGGCATCGGAGACCCGCTCTGCGCCGTTGCCGGCTGGCTGAAGTTTCCGTTCTGGCCCTGCCTGGCCTATATGGCCATCGGCAAGTTTGCGCGTTATTTTCTGATGACCGGCAGCCTGATCTGGGCCTTTCCAGGCGTTATCGGCGCTTAAAAGCGCTCGTAGGGCATCAAATAGCGCCACTGCCCGGGCTGCAGCTGACTCAAGGACATGCGGCCGACGCGCAGGCGCTTCATGGCCTCAACCTTGAGCCCGACGCTTTCGCACATGTAGGCGATCTGGCCTGGGACTTCGCCCTTGAGCGCAAAGCGAAGCCGCGCTTCGCTTTGCCAGCTGACCTTGGCGGGCGGCAACAGTGCGCCCTTGAAGGTAAAGCCGTGGTCAACGCGATTCAGCCGCTCCAGGCCACCCGGCTTGATCTCGCCGCTGACCTCGACAATGACTTCATGCTCCAGCACGCGCGCGTCTTCGCGCAACTTGCGCGCCACGCGCCAATCCTGGGTAAACACGACCAGGCCGCTGGCAGCCGTGGCCAGGGGCGTGACCAGTTCCGAGCCGGAAAAATGCTTTTTGAGCGGCCGGATGCCTGAGCGGTCGTCGGGCGAGTGGTTGGCGGCCGTCAGCAGCTGGGCCGCGGTTTTACCCGATGCAGCAGCGCTTGCGCTGGCCGCATCCATGGCCTCATAGCCCGCGGGCTTGTGCAGCAGCAGAGTCACCGGCGTCAGCGCCAGCAGGCTGGCGTCCGGGGAGAGCACGATGGTCTGGTTCTGCACGCGGAACTGGGGCTCCTCCACCACCACGCCATCGACTGTGACCCAGCCGCCTTCAATGTACTGCTCGGCCTCGCGGCGTGAGCAAGCCAGCATTTCGGCAAGGCGCTTGGCGAGTCGTACCGGTTCGGTCATGGCTGCATTCGTCCTGGTGAGTCCGGCTGAAATAAAACCGGACACTATCAAATAAATAGCTGCTTGCGCCCGCAACCATTGGGCTAGAGGCCAAAAACGCTTATAAAAACAAGCCCAAACCGGTTTTTGACCGGCAGGACCCGAAAACCGGCACCTAGGAGCTGAACAGGAAGTTCATCACATCGCCATCCTTGACGACGTAGTCCTTGCCTTCAGCGCGCATCTTGCCCGCGTCCTTGGCGCCCTGTTCGCCCTTGAAGGCGATGAAGTCTTCATACGCGATGGTCTGGGCGCGGATGTAGCCCTTCTCGAAATCGGTATGGATGACGCCTGCGGCCTGCGGCCCGGTGTCGCCCACATGGATGGTCCAGGCACGCACTTCTTTCACGCCGGCGGTAAAGTAGGTTTGCAGGCCCAGCAGCTTGTAGGCGGCCCGAATCAGGCGGTTCAGGCCCGGCTCGGTCTGGCCCAGCTCTTCGAGGAACATCTGGCGGTCTTCATCGCTCATTTCCGACATTTCGGCTTCCATCTTGGCGCTGATGGCCACCACAGGCGCATTTTGCGACTCGGCGAAAGCCTTCAGGCGGTCCAGGAAGGGGTTGTTCTCAAAACCGTCTTCGGCCACATTGGCCACAAACATGGCGGGCTTGGCGGTGATGAGGAAAAACTGCTGCAGCAGCGGAAGCTCCTCTTTGGTGAAATCCAGCGTACGCACCGGCTTGGCTTCATTGAGCGCGGCCTGGCATTTCTCCAGAATCGCCACCAGCTTGGCGGACTCCTTGTCGCCCGAGCGCGCCAGCTTGGTCACGCGGTGCAGGGCTTTTTCAACCGCCGCCAGGTCGGCCAGGCAGAGTTCGGTCTGAATCACTTCGATGTCGTCAATCGGATCAACCTTGCCGGCAACGTGAATCACGTTGTCATCTTCAAAGCAGCGCACGACGTTGACGATGGCGTCGGTTTCCCGGATGTGCGCCAGGAACTTGTTGCCCAGGCCCTCGCCGGTGCTGGCACCAGCGACCAGGCCGGCAATGTCCACAAACTCGACAATCGCCCGCTGGACTTTTTGTGGTTTGACGATCGCGGACAGGGCATCGAGCCGCTCGTCAGGCACTTCCACAATGCCCACATTGGGCTCAATGGTGCAAAAAGGATAGTTTTCCGCAGCGATGCCCGCTTTGGTCAACGCGTTAAACAGGGTGGATTTTCCGACGTTAGGCAAGCCAACGATGCCGCACTTCAAACTCATGACAAACCTTCAAAAACAGGGGTAGAAGTGTATTCGATACGGGCCGGATCACTCAAAACAGTAGTGGGCACCCACAGACTGGCCGACCTTGAGCAGATGGTCAACCCCCTGCAGCACAATGGTATTCATGCCAAAAGTCACTGCACCATTGACGCGCGCATCCTGGCGGTAGCTTTGAAGCATGTCGCCGACTTCCGGGCTGCTGAGGGCTGTCGCCGGGTCAACATTGGGAATCGGGCAGCGCGGGCAGGGCTTGACAGGCTTGAGCTGCACGGCGCCCTGTTGTGTGCCGATCTGCAATAGCGCCAGCCGGTCTTCATCATGTGGCGCCAGTTCAGACCCGTCCGGCGAATTGCCCAGCACGATATTGGGCCGAAAACGCGCCATGCCGACAGCCGCGTGGCCCCTGGCGGCCAGCTTTTCATTGAAATGGTCGAGCGAGGCTTCGCTGATGACCAGCACCGAATAACCGTCGCTGAACTGGTTCAGCGCCTCGACACCGCCTGTCCATTGCAGACTGCTGACGCGTTTGTGCTCGGGATCAAAGCGCACCAGACGCGCCGTGATGCCCAGAAAGTCACTGAACCACTGGGCGGCGATGGGACCCATGTCGTAGGCCTGAACTTCATCGCTCCAGAGCCGCACCCGCACCGGCGCTTCCACCTGGTCGAGCGCAATGTGCAGGGCCAGCATGCCGGGCGCGTGCAGCACCATCTCGTAGGTTTTAAGTTGCGGCTGGATCAAGGCCATGCGCGGCAGTTCGCGCTGCGTCAGGAAGTCGCCCTTGCCGTCCACCACCATCCAGGCCCGGTCAAACTCCAGCCCGGTTTCCGTCAGCAGCGCCGCTTGTACCTGAACGCCAGCGCAGGATTTCACCGGGTACACATACAGGCGCGAAATCACCGCAGCCAAATCCGCAGATGCTTCAGCAAACGCATCCAAAGCCGCGCCTGCCAGGGTTTTGTTGGATAAATCGTTCACGTCTGATCCGGTGTAGTTGACGAAAAAAAGGAGAATCGACCGGGATCAAGCCCCTTTTCGTCCCCAAAAATTCTGATTTTGCACTGCCTCCTAAAATGGTGCATGTCCAAAACCTTTGATGTGTGTATTCGCGGCGATGGCGTGGTGGGCCGCACGCTGGCATTGTTGCTGGCACGCGAGCGATTGCGCGTGGCGCTTGTCACCGGGCCCCAGCGCGCGCAGGCCGAGCCGCCGGCTTCCGATGTTCGGGCCTATGCCCTGAACAGCGCATCCCGCAAAGTGCTGGAAACATTGCGGGTCTGGCCTGAAGCGCCGTTTGCCACGCCCGTGCGGGAGATGCAGGTCTGGGGCGACGACGGTGGCCGGCTCGATTTCACCGCGGACAGTGTGGCGCAGGAGGCCCTGGCCTGGATCGTGGATGTGCCCGCACTGGAGCAGCAACTGACCCAGGCGGTGCGCTACCAGCCGCAAATCGAGCTGGTGCAAGCCCCTGTGAAGGCCGCCCTCACCGTCATATGCGAGGGCAGGCAAAGCAGCAGCCGTGATGAGTTTGGCGTGCGCTGGACCGTCAAGCCATACCCGCAAAAGGCCATCGCCGCCCGGCTCGAATCGGACCAGCCGCATGGCGGGGTGGCTCGCCAGTGGTTTGCCAACGGTGACATCCTGGCTCTATTGCCCTTGTCGGGCGCAGCGGGGAACTCTGTGGCGCTGGTCTGGTCTGTCTCTGTGGAGCGCGCCAGCGAACTTGAAAAACTGCCGCCGGAAGCATTCTGTGCTGCCCTGCAAGCGGTCTGCGGACAGGAGGCCGGCACCTTGAAACTGATCAGCGAGCGCGCCTGCTGGCCGTTAGCCCTGTCGAATGCCGAGCATTGGGTGGGCGCGGGCTGGGCACTGGCAGGCGATGCGGCGCACACCGTTCACCCGCTGTCGGGTCAGGGCCTGAACCTGGGACTGGCCGATGCGGCATGTCTGGCCGAAGTGCTGGCCAAACGTGAGTACTGGCGCGCTCTGGGCGATGAAAAACTGCTGCGCCGCTATGAACGGGCGCGCAAGGCCGACGTGGCCGCCATGGGCACGGTGACCGATGGGCTGCATGGGCTGTTTGCGCAGACCGCAGGCCCATGGCAGGCCTTGCGCAACTGGGGCATGAAGGGGTTTGCGCGCAGCAGCCTGCTCAAGCGCTGGGTGGCACGGCAGGCGGCCGGCTTGTAATTTGAAATTGTCAAAAAATTTGTTGAAACATCAGGAATAGCAGGAACACCATGAAACCAAGTAAATTGACCGCCGGCTTGAGGCTTGTGGGCTTAGCT
Source organism: uncultured beta proteobacterium (assembly GCA_963793855.1). GTDB lineage: Bacteria > Pseudomonadota > Gammaproteobacteria > Burkholderiales > Burkholderiaceae_C > Polaromonas. The sequence continues at coordinate 1,279,348 of CAWCBL010000004.1, read as the reverse complement.
GGCCTGCTGGCCTGCACAATGAACTCCGCATTTGCGCAGGAAGCGGTCATTCGCAAAAACCTGGCCGAAAGATTGCCAGCGCTTTCAAAAATTGACGAAGTCAGCAAGACGCCCATGAACGGCCTGTATGAAATCCGCGTCAACGAGAGCGACATTTTTTACACCGATGCCGAAGGCAACTTTCTGCTGCAAGGCCACCTTATCGACACCCGGGCCAAGCGCAACCTGACCGAGGAACGCGTTGAAAAGCTCAGCGCCATCGACTTTGCGGCCCTGCCGCTGAAGGATGCCTTTACCCAGGTGAAAGGCAATGGCAAGCGCAAGATGGCGGTGTTTGAGGACCCCAACTGCGGCTATTGCAAGCGTTTTGAGCGCGACCTGCAAAAAGTGAACGACGTGACGATTCACACCTTTCTGATTCCCATCCTGAGCCCGGACTCTGCCGAAAAGGCCAGGAACATCTGGTGCGCCAAGGACAAGGGCAAGGCCTGGCTCGACTGGATGGTGCGCGACCAGCCCGCCGCCAAGGCCAGCTGTGACACGGCCGCGCTGGAGCGCAACCTTGCCTTCAGCAAGAAGTACAAAGTCACTGGCACGCCGACCGTGTTTTTTGCCGATGGCTCACGCGTCCCGGGTGCCATCGGCGCGGAGCAGATCGAAAAAATGCTGGCTGCGGCCAAAGCCCAGTAAGGCCTGGGCGCGATCAGCCTGGAAAATCTTGATCAAAATAAGTCTCTAGTCCAGGCAGCGCGGACATTACCAGCTCCTTTTTCAATAGCAAATCCAGGAAGTGGTTTCGGTATTGGGCGGCCAGGCGCTGCCCACCGACGCGGCAGACCTGACGTACTTTTCGCCCAAGATGCCCACCCCTACCCGAACGACTGCCGCACCCCTTCACTACCGGATCGAGATTGGCGACCTGCACGCCCACCTGTTTCGCGTCACACTGACCATCGCCAAGCCTGCCGCGCTGCAGCAAGTGTCTTTGCCGGTGTGGATTCCGGGCAGCTATCTGGTGCGCGAGTTTTCCAAAAACCTGCAGCGCCTGCAAGCCCGCCAGGGCGCAGGCACGCCGGTTTCGGTGCCGGTGGAGCAAGTGGACAAATGCAGCTGGCAAATCTCATGTTCACCGGCCAAGGCACTGGTTCTGAGCTATGAGGTCTACGCCAACGACAACTCCGTGCGCACAGCCTGGCTGGATGCGAACCGCGGCTTTTTCAACGGCACCAGCATGTGCCTCAAGGTGCAAGGCCAGGAAACATCGCCGCATGTGCTGGAGCTCCCCGCGTCAAGGTCAATCACGGGATGGTCGGTGGCCACCGGCCTGGCAGCCCGAAAAATCAACAAGCAGGGCTTTGGCAGCTATGTGGCGGCCGACTATGACGAGCTGGTGGATTGCCCGGTAGAAATGGGCCCCTTCTGGAGCGGCAGCTTTACCGCGCGCGGCGTGCCGCACCGTTTTGTCGTCACGGGCGCCGCGGCCTCTTTCGACGGCGACCGGCTGCTGGCCGATACGAAGAAGATTTGCGAGACTGAAATCCGCTTTTGGCATGGCAACAAAAAACCGCCCTATAAAAACTATCTGTTCATGCTCAATGCCGTGGATGACGGCTATGGCGGGCTGGAGCATCGCAACTCCACCGCGCTGATTTGCAAGCGCCAGGACTTGCCGCGGCTCGGTGAAGCCAAAGCGCCCGAGGGCTACACGACGCTGCAAGGCCTCATCAGCCATGAATATTTCCACACCTGGAACGTCAAGCGCCTGCGCCCGGCAGAGTTTGAAAGCTACCGGTATGAGCGTGAAAACTACACCGAACTGCTGTGGTTCTTTGAGGGCTTCACCAGCTACTACGACGACCTGCTGCTGCGCCGGGCCGGCCTGGTGGACAACGCGGCCTACCTGAAGCTGCTGACCAAAACCGTCAACCAGGTGCTGCAGACGCCGGGAAGGCTGCTGCAGTCCGTGGCCGAGGCCAGCTTTGACGCCTGGGTGAAGTACTACCGGCAGGACGAAAATACGCCCAACGCCACAGTGAGCTACTACACCAAGGGCGCGCTGGTGGCGCTGTGTTTTGACCTGACGCTGCGTGCCGAAGGCCGCCGCGCAGCCGGCGGCGCCACGCTGGACGATGTCATGCGCGCCCTCTGGCTGCGCTGCAAGGCAGGCCCGATGCGCGAGCTTGATGTGGCCGAGGCACTTGAGGCGGCGGGCCAGCGCTCATTTTCGCCCGAACTGGCGCGCTGGGTGCATGGTTTGGACGAGCTTCCGCTCAAGGAATTGCTGCAGCAGCAGGGCGTGGCCGTGCTGGAAGAACCCGCCCAACTGGCGCAGCGGCTGGGCCTGCGCGTCAGTGAAACCCGGGGCGTGCAGATTAAAACCGTTTTGCGCGGTGGCGTGGCCGAACAAGCCGGCTTTGCGGCTGGCGATGAATGGCTGGGACTTGAGCCGGTCACCAGGGCATCGGCCAGGAGCGCCGTCCAGGCTGAAGGCGGCTGGCGCATGAGCCGACTCGACGACCTCACGCTGTACGCAGGCACGGCCAAAAAAATGATCGCCTTGGTGTCGCGCGACAAACGCCTGATGCGGCTTGAATTGAACCTGCCAGCAGCCCTTACCACCTGGCGACTGACGGTGAAGGATGCGGGGCGGGTCAACGAGTGGCTGGAGCCCAAAACCTGATTCCATTTCTACTTCAATGGGACAGGTCGCTACGCCGCATTGCCGTGCCAATGAGGGTCTGCAGCGGTGCGCCTGCTCCCTCTGCGAATTAGAAATGGAATGCGCTGGGGAAACAGCCTAGCCCGGCCTATTCGCCCTTGAAAACCGCCGGCCGTTTCTCCAGGAAAGCCATCACGCCCTCGATGTAGTCATGGGTTCGCCCCAAAGCTGATTGCTGGTCACGCTCGGCATCAAGTTGCTGGTCCAGCGTTCGGGTGGCACCCTCGCGCAGCAAGTGGCGTGTCGCCACGATGGCCCTGGTCGGCATGGCGGCCAGCCGCTGCGCCAGCGCGGTGGCGGCGGCCAGCGGATCGTCGGCCACATCCCAGATCAGACCCCACTCCTTCGCCTGCACGGCAGGCAGTTTTTCGCCCGTCAACGCCAGCCCCATGGCACGGGCAAGCCCCAGTTTTTGCACCAGCAGCCAGCTGCCGCCCGCATCCGGCACCAGTCCGATCTTGCTGAAGGACTGGATGAAGCTCGCGTTCGGCGCTGCCACCGCCATATCGCACGTCATGGCCAGCGACGCCCCCGCGCCGGCCGCCACACCATTGACGGCCGCCACGGTCGGCATACGCAGCTTCAGCAGCCGGCGTGCCGTCGGGTTGAAGGCCTGTTCAATCAGCGGACCCGGGTCGGCCCGCTCCACAAGGTCCGGGCCCGGCTCAACATCAAATTCCGACAGGTCGGCCCCGGCGCAAAAACCCCGGCCTGCGCCGGTGATGACCAGCGCCCGGATGAGCGGATCGGCCTCGGCCCGGTCCAGCGCTGACCACAAATCACGGTGCATCTGGCGTGTAAAACTGTTCAGTGCCTGGGGACGGTTGAGCGTTACCACCGCCACGGCGCCCTGCGTGGCATACAACACCGTGGATTCGGCGCTCGATTCAGATTCATTGAGGGTCATGGGTTTCTCCTGCCTTGAATTTAGCACTGCGGCGGCACCTTCCTTGTCCCTGTTTCCCCTTGTGCCAGACGCCCTTCTCACGCTGCGCAGGAGAACTGCACATGGCTGAAAACAGGAGGGGAACGTGGCATGATTCAGCCTTCTAAAAGGACCGACCCATGACCTATGAAATGATAGTGACCCGCACTGAAGGCCCGGATTCGCGCAAGGTGGGCATCGTGACCCTGAACCGGCCCAAGCAGCTCAACGCACTCAACAACGAACTCATGGATGAGCTCGGTACCGCGCTCAAAGCTTTTGACGCTGACGACAGCGTGGGCTGCATCATCCTGACCGGAAGCGAAAAAGCCTTTGCAGCTGGCGCAGACATTGGCGCCATGGCGCAATACAGCTTTGCCGACGTCTACAACAACGACTACATCACCCGCAACTGGGAACAAATTCGCAACGTCCGCAAGCCGGTTATTGCAGCGGTCAGCGGTTTCGCGCTGGGCGGCGGCTGTGAGTTGGCCATGATGTGCGATTTCATCATCGCCGCCGACAACGCCAGGTTTGGCCAGCCCGAAATCAAGCTGGGCATTATTCCAGGCGCCGGCGGCACACAGCGCCTGCCCCGCGCCGTCGGCAAAGCCAAAGCCATGGACCTGGCGCTGACTGGCCGGATGATGGATGCGCTGGAGGCAGAACGTGCAGGCCTGGTGAGCCGGGTGGTGCCGCTGGACAAGCTGATGGACGAGGCGCTGGGTGCAGCCCTGATGATCTGCGGCTACGGCCAGCCCAGCGTCTTTGCCGCCAAGGAAGCCATCAACCGCGCCTTTGAAAGCGGCCTTAGCGATGGCGTGATGTTTGAGCGGCGCCTGTTTCATGCGCTGTTTGCGACAGAAGACCAGAAAGAAGGTATGGACGCGTTTGTGAACAAGCGCAAACCTGCGTTCAAGAACCGCTAAAATAGCGGCCGCAAACCGCTATAATATCGGTCGCAAGGTGATATAGCTCAGTTGGTTAGAGCGCAGCATTCATAATGCTGATGTCGGTGGTTCAAATCCACCTATCACCACCAAATCCCTAAAAAGCCCCGCAAGTACTTGACTTGCGGGGCTTTTTTTCTGGTCGGGCTTGGTCAGATCAACTCGTCCAGTGAGTTTTTTCGAGCCGCATTGCCTGCTGTACCTGCATGCATGCCGCCAAGACCGTGCTTGTCCATCAGTCGATACAAGGTCATGCGTGAAATGCCCAGTTCACGGGCCGCATGGGTAATGTTACGGTCGACACGACCGAGGGTCAGCGTAATCGCATCGCGCTCGGCCATGGTGCGAACCGCTTCCAGCCCGACTCCGGTAGCACCGCTCGGCTCGGCCAGCCCCAGATCGGCCGGCGTGATCAGACGCTGGTCCGTCATCACCACGGCGCGCTGGACACGGTTGCTCAACTCGCGCACATTGCCAGGCCAGTCGTGGGACATCATTGCAGCGATAGCCTGACGGCTGAAGCCTTCCACCCGCCGTTGATGCTTGTCGGCCAGACATTGCTGCAAAAAGTGCTGTGCGAGCACCATCACGTCAGACATGCGCTCGCGCAGGGAAGGAACCACAATAGGCAGGACATTCAGGCGGTAGAACAGATCCTCACGGAACCGGCCTGCAGCCACAGCCTCCGACAGATCCAGATGCGAGGCCGCAACTACGCGGGCATCCACCTGAAGAGACCGAGTGGAACCCACGCGATGAATGGTGCGTTCCTGCAAAAAACGCAGCAGGTTGGTCTGCAGCTCAAGCGGCAGGTCGGCAATTTCGTCAAGAAAGATAGTGCCGCCGCCTGCCGACTCAATCAGCCCAAGCTTGCCGGCCGTGGCACCGGTAAAGGAGCCACGCTCGTGGCCAAACAGTTCCGAATGAATGAGCGAAGGCGCAATGGCGCCGCAATTGACCGCGACAAACGGGCCGGCCGCACGCCGGGAACATTGATGAATGGCACGCGCAGCCAGCTCTTTGCCACTGCCGCTTTCTCCGCCAATAAGCACCGGCGCCTCGGTAGTGGCCACCTTGCGAATCTGCTGTTGCAGGCGCGTAATCGCCAAGCTGGACCCGACCATGCCCATGCTGCCAGTGGCTTGCAGGTACTCGTCGTCCCGGCCGCGCAATTGGGCGCGGCGCAAAGCGTGCCCCAGCGTGAGCTCAAACTCGCGCCAATTCAGCGGCTGCGTGTGATAGTCAAAAAAGTAGTTCAGGACCAACTCGCGCAGGACATCCGAATCAAGCGCCTCGGCGCGAAATACCCCCACCCACTCCACTCCGGGTGACAGCCGCAGACATTCCTCTACCGGGCCCAGTTGCTCCGGCGGAAAATCTCCAAGCAGCAGCACGCCGACCTGCACAGAATGATGAGCCTGGAGGCGTTGGGCTGCAACCAGGTCGGCAGCCGGCAACACATTCCAGCCCGCACCCCGTAAATGGTCGGCTACCTCTGAAGAGGGTTCGCCCAAACTGACGCAAAGAATTTTTCGTAAAGCCATGACGCTCCTTTAGAACGACATAGGAATTCTGAGACTCAAAGTCAGGTCCGGCGTATCGCGCGTCAGCCCGGCACCGACCGTGACGCTGAAAGCGGTCTTGTCGCTGTAGCGATATGAATAGCCCAGCAGCAAACTGGCCAACTGGGTGCGCACCGAGCCCCGCACGGGCTCACCGTTCTGACGCGTGCGTCCGACCGAGTTCAGGTCGACGCCCACGCTGAGCGAAGATCTGTCGTTCAGCGCCAGCCCCATGCCGAAATTAAGACCAATAATGCCGCCCGGCTCCACAGTACCGATGAACTCCCGCTCGCCATTGAGCACCACGCGGCTGACGTCGCTACGCTTGAAGTTGTAGGTGTAACTGATGCCACCGAAGAACACGGCGGGATCAGAAGGGAACAGCCATGTCAGGCCCGGTTGCAGGGAATAAAAACCTGAGCCGGTGGGCAACTCAAGCGGAAGGCCGGTTCCCGTTATGTTGCTGTCACCTATGCAGCGCGTGACGCAGTCGGTCACCACGTCAAACGGGTCCTTGCCGGTTCGCGACTTGAAACGTAGAGAGCCGAGAAAATAAGGTTTGTTTGCGCCGCCTTCGTTGAGCTGGTAACGCGCCGCGACTTCGAAGTCGCCAAAGGCCTTGCCGCTGCTGCTAAACACATCCTCTCCGGCCGAACCTGCATTAACCGGGCGGCTAACCGTTGCATCGGACCGGTACACGTAGGGCAGCCTTGCCTCCAGTTCCAGCCGATTCGTCAGGCCGTAGCGTGTCGTCAAGGCGCCCGTAACGGTATTGCGCTTGATCTCCCGCACGTCGATCAGGCCAATCACCAGCGCCGGAATAATGGTGTAGCCCACCAGAGCAACCCTGTTACTCGACGAGTAGACATACTGCACCGACGGTTCGAGTACGAACTTCCCCTTGGGCGTCAAAATTCCTGGCTGGTCGAACAAGGGCGCCACCGCCGGCGGCTGCGGTTCCTGACTTGGCGCAGCGCCCACGCGCACGGCCCGTTGCGTGCTGTCGGGCGAATTGGCCACGTCTTGTGCTGAGGGCGTTGGCCCTCCTTCAGTTCGCCCAGCGACCGCGCCCTGGCCCAGTGAACGCTGCAATTCGCGCTGACGCGCCTCCTGCTCGGCGACCGCCTGCTTGAGTGTTTCAATCTGCCGTGCTTGCTCAGTCAGCTGCCGCTGCATGAGCTCTATGCGTGCACCGCCATCGCCACCCGCCACCGGCAGTCCCTGAGCATGGGACGTCGTTGCCGTCATGGCCAAGGCGGAACAGGCAAAAATGGCCAACGGCCCCTTATTACGACATGGGTTCATGACGCCTCCCTTCAAAACGGTCGCACGGTGTGGACCTTCAATTTTTATTATTTCTAGCGTAGGCGATGCATACGACTCACTGCAAGAAACAAGTTGCAAGGAAAAGTAATTCCCTGCATCGAAAACGAGACACTGTCACAAGCTTGAGGCACCGTGATTTAAACCCTGCTGGAACTGGCAAACCCAGTCATCAACGGGCCTTGCACACTGTTTGCGTGTCACTCAACAGCCACCCGGACCTGTAGTCAGCATCGGTGGCGTCACAAGAGCGAGACAGCGACGGAGGCCCTGCCCTCCAATCAACGAATGCCCTCTGGTCCCTGAAAATGCCCCTGTCGAAGTGGGGAAGCAGCGCGCATTCACACGTTCATGGTGATCGCATGACCGTCAAGCAGATGTGACGTTCCCTCTCCGAAATGCCCCGCATGGGAGCGACCGCTCCAAGTCCGGAACACCAGCGTTTTGTACTATTTTCAACAGGATCATGGCCTTAGCCATTTCATGAAAGTGCCTGGCACCGAAGTTGCTAAAACGCCCCTGATTTGCGGAAACGCAATTCACCAAGGTAGTTTGCTAAATCAACTTGAATCATCTTAGGAGGTTCCATGAAAAAGACACTTCTGGCTTCGGCCATCACCCTTGCATTCGTTTCCGCATGGGCAAACCCGACCAACAACGGTACCGACGGTACTACCAGCGCAGTGACCGGAAACCAAACTGCATCGGCCACCTCGACGCAAAGCGGCAATGCGCCGCAAGCTAACGAGAATTCCACTGCATCGCAGAACAACTCGGATCAAGCCAACAACAAGAGCACGACCAGTACGAACAACTCTGATCAGGCCAACAACAAGAGTGTCAATACAAACAACTCGGACCAGGCCAACAACAAGAGCACCAACAACAATTCTGATAACAGCACCAACAAGAACTCCGGCCAGGCGCTTGCCAGTGCTGCAAGGTCGGCAGCCATCAACAACGGATCCACTGGCACTTTCACGAACGCCTTCAACACCTCCAATGCCACGGCGACCAGCAGCCTCACGGGTACTGTGACGGGTAATGCGGTGTACGGCCTGGGCAACACCGCCTACAACACCGGCTCGGCTGCAGGCGGCACGGGCAACGGCGGCTATGGCGGCACGGGCAACGGCGGTACGGCCAGCGGCTCTGGAACCGGCGGCAACGGCGGTGTCGGCAATGGCGCTGTAGGCGCTGCAGGCGGCACCGCTTCCAACGGCGCCATCAACCACGGCAGTGCCACCAACGGTAGCGCTTCTGCGGGTAATGGCGCAAACGGCACGGGCGGAGCCGCTACCGGCAACAACAGCGGCGGTACGGCAACAGCCAATGGCGCCGCTGGCGGCGGCAGTGGCCCAGCGGGCGGTGCAGGCTCAGGCGCAGGTGGTGGCGCCGGCTCAGGCAATGCAGGCACTGCCACTGCTTCTGGTGGCAGCAGCAGTGGCGGCGCCGGCGGCGGTACGGGAGGCTTGGCCGGCGGCGGAACTGGCGGCGCTGGCGGCGCTGGTGGAACTGGCGGTGCTGCGGCCAGCAATGGCGGCAGCTCAGGCAATGGCCAGGGAGGCAACAGCGGTACCGCTACTGCCGGTAATTCAGGTGCAGGCGGCGGCGGCGGTGCTGGCGGTGCGTCCGACAGCAATGGCGGCGGCGGCACGCGCACCGCGGGCACGGGCAACGGCGGCGCTGGCGGCAGTGCCACCAATGGCAGTGCCACCAACGGCAGCGCCAGCAACGGCAACAACGTTGCAGGCAATGGCGGTGCAGGTGGTAACGGTACGGGCGGCGCCGGTAGCGGTGGCAATGGCGGCACCAACACGGCCCAAGGCGGCACGGGTGGCGTTGGTCAAGGCGGATCTGGCGGCGCTGGCGGAACCAACAATGTCAACGCTGGCACCTTCAGCTTGGCCAACACAATGACCAGCGTCGGGCAATCGGCAGCCGGCATCATGGTGGCAAGCCAGAACAGCGGTATTAACGCGCTGGTTCAGCAAAGCGTGAACGTACAGGCCAACTTGGCCGTCGGCAAGTAAGCTGCCAGTCGGCATCGATCATGGCGTTCGCGCCAAGATTGATGCCGACTCGCCTCCATCGAATACTGAAGGGGGAAGAAATGAAATCACTCCATAGCCTGTGGCTCACGGCTGTTGCGTTAGCCATCGTGCTGCCGGCGCAGGCGTTCGCGCAATCTTCACCAGTCGAGCAGGCGACCGAGAGCACCATCGCTCAGACCGCCGGGTTCGACAAACCAGTTTCAACTGCGACGCTGGAGGAGCTCCGCGGGGGAAGTGAATTTGTCCACAACGACATGACGCTCACCGGAACAACGAGCGGCAACACAGCCATCAACGTGGCGACAGGAACCAACACCATTAGTGCCGGCGCGTTCTCCAGCATGAGTGGGCTGCCGGTCGTCATCCAGAACTCGGGCGCTAACGTGCTGATCCAGAACGCCCTGATTCTTAACCTGCAGACAAATTGAATGGAGGGCATCATGCGGTGTCGGTTACTGTCCATCTCGCTCATGGCTTTGCTGGCTACGGCAGCGGGAGCAGAACAGGTCTACCTGACTTCCATGGGCGGTGGTGACGTTGCTGTTCCCGTCACCAGCATCAAGCAGGCTCGTTTGAGCAGCACACTACTGCAGCAGTTCGATTTCAGTTGCGGCTCGGCTGCCCTGGCGACGCTGCTGACCCACCATTACGGCATGCCGGTAAGCGAGAGCACGGTCTTCGATTACATGTACCGCAACGGAGACCAGCCAAAAATCAGGCGGGAAGGATTTTCACTGCTGGACATGAAACGTTTTTTGCAGGCGCAAGGCTTCGAGGCTGACGGCTTCGAGCAGCCACTGGAAAAACTTGTTGACGCTCGCCTGCCAGCCATCGTGCTGATCAATGAGAGCGGTTACCTGCATTTTGTCGTGATCAAGGGACTGCGTGGTGACCGTGTCCTGATAGGTGATCCGGCCAACGGGACGCGCGCCGTGCCGCGCGCGGCATTCGAGGCCAGTTGGCAAAGCCGCCTGCTTTTTGTCATTCACAACCGCATGGAGGCCGCTCGCTTCAACCTTGCAGCCGATTGGCGTGCAGCGCCCCAGGCACCGCTCACGGCCGGAGTCAACCGGGATGGCCTTGCAGGCATCACCATGCCCGCGCTCGGGCCGGGAGACTTCTAATGAACAGGTCGCTCCCCATGAACATGAAGGCCAGAGTCTCTCGCAAGCAATGGCCGATTGCTCTTCTGTCCGCACTGCTGATGGCCGGCGCCAGTCAGGCGCAAGACCTGACGCCGCAGCCGGAAGAGGACGCCCTATGGCTTGCCGCCAGCGACCGTACGCTGGACCAATTACGCGGCGGCTTCGATCTGGGTTCGGGCCTTGTTGTCTCGTTTGGCATTAGCCGCGCGGTGTATGTCAATGGCCAGCTGATGACCAGCACATCGTTTCAGGTCGGCGACATCACCAAGCTCACGTCGTCCCAAGCCATGGCGCTAAACCAGAAGATCGCCTCGCAAACCCTGGTTGTGCAAAACGGCCCCGGCAACACCGTGGACCCGGGCGCAGCGACGATCCCCTTTGCGACCTACATCCAGAACACGCTAAACAACCAGACGATCCGCAACCAGACCGTGATCCAGGCCACCACCAACAGCCTGGGCATCATGAAGAGCCTGAACCTGCAGAGCACGCTCAACGACTCCCTCACCAACGCCATCAGAAACCGCTAGACCGGCGGCTTTCACAGCCCGCCCTTGTCCACCAGGCGCGCCTCTTGACCGGCGTTCACCTGCGATGGCTGGAATGGAGCGTGCACATGGTTGACAACGGCTCTTCCAAGTCAGAGGCAGCGCATTGCCAACCCATTGACGGAGATCAAAATGCGCCGACATGGACAGGCGTACTCTTCCATGCAGTGCATTGCTCCGCTCCGGGGCTAGCCTCAGAACCTTATCCGCATGGAATCCTCTCCCCGTTTTGCCGAGGCAGCAGACCCTGCCGCCGCGCTCTCGCCCTTACCCTTCGAGCTGGTCTGCCCCGCAGGCAGTCTGCCCGCCCTCAAAGCCGCTGTGGACAATGGTGCCAGCTGTGTTTACCTGGGCTTGCGTGATGCGACCAATGCGCGAAATTTTGCCGGCTTGAACTTTGACGAGACGGCCATTGCCACAGGCATCCGTTACGCCCACGAGCGCGGCGTGAAGGTGTTCATGGCACTCAACACCTACCCACAAGCGGCCAATCCCGAGCGCTGGCGAACGGCACTGGACAAGGCCGTCGATCTGGGCGTGGATGCCGTGATCCTGGCCGATCCGGGGCTCATGCAATATGCCGTTTCGCACCATCCCAAGCTGCGCCTTCATCTGTCGGTACAGGGCTCGGCCACCAATTACGACGCCATCAATTTCTACCGTGATCAGTTCGGCATCGTGCGCGCAGTGCTGCCGCGCGTACTGTCGCTCACACAAGTCCAGCAGGTGATCGACAAGACTTCGGTGGAGATTGAAGTCTTCGGCTTCGGCAGCCTGTGCGTGATGGTCGAAGGGCGCTGCGCGTTGTCGTCCTATGTCACCGGCGAGTCGCCCAACACGCACGGCGTCTGCTCACCGGCCAAGGCCGTGCGCTGGCAGCAAACACCCACGGGCCTGGAGTCCCGCCTGAACGGCGTGCTGATTGACCGCTACGCCGATGGCGAAAACGCCGGCTATCCCACGCTGTGCAAGGGGCGATTTGATGTCGGCGATGATGAAAACTATTACGCCATTGAAGAACCCACCAGTCTGAACACCCTGGAGCTATTACCCCAACTCATGAAAATGGGCGTGCGCGCCATCAAGATCGAAGGCCGCCAGCGCAGTCCGGCCTATGTTGCCCAAGTCACGAAGGTCTGGCGTGAAGCCATTGACCACTGCCTCACCAACCCGCATCGCTATGCCCCCAAACCAGTCTGGATGGCCAGCCTGGACAAAGTGGCCGAGGGCCAGCAACACACGCTGGGCGCTTACCACCGGCCCTGGAAATGATGACTACTTCCGCCCTGAAAATATCCCTCGGTCCTCTGCAGTACTACTGGCCCCGCGACACCGTCCTCAGCTTCTACGAAGCGATGGCCACAACGCCGCTTGATGTGATCTATCTAGGCGAGACAGTCTGCTCGCGCCGCCACGAACTGCGCCTGGCCGACTGGCTTGACATCGCTGCAAAGCTGCAGGACGCCGGGAAAGAGGTGGTGCTGTCCACACAGGTTCTTCTCGAATCAGGCGCCGAGGTGGGCACCATGCACAAGATTGCCGAAAACGGTCATTTTTTGGTCGAAGCCAACGACATGGGCGCCATCCAGCGCCTCGCGGGCAAGCTGCCTTTCGTGGCCGGCCCGCACCTCAATATCTACAACCTGCCTTCGCTGCAATGGATGGCCTCGCTGGGCGCGCGCCGCTGGGTCATGCCGCTGGAAATGAAACGCGACGACCTGGCCATACTGCAGCATGGCCGCCCCGACGGCCTGCAGACCGAGGTGTTTGCCTATGGCCGCATGCCGCTGGCCTACTCGGCGCGCTGCTTCACCGCACGGCACCGCAATCTTCCGAAGGACGACTGCCGCTTCAGCTGCCTGGAACACCCGGATGGCTTGCTGCTCAAAACGCGTGAGAGCGAAGAATTCCTGGTGCTCAATGGCACGCAAACACAGTCTTCGCGGGTTTACAACCTGGTGGACGCACTGGACGATATGCATGCATTGGGCGTTGACGTGGTCCGCTTGAGCCCCCAGGCCCAGCACACGGCCGAAGTGATTGCGCTGTTCGATGCGGCGCGCACAAAAGCGGTGGCTCCTGGCGAGGCATGGTCGCGCATGCAGGCGCTCATGCCCGAGCAGGGCTGCAATGGTTATTGGCACGGCCGTCCCGGGCTGGAACAGATCGCAGCCTTCACGCAGGCCTGAACGCCATGTACCCAGGCGAGCGTTTCAACAGCATCAGTCATCTGGTCGGTGCAGCGCTGGCGGTGGCCGGCTCGGTGCTGTTGATTGTGCTTGCATCGTGCCTGGGCGACCCCTTGAAAATCGTCAGTTTCAGCGTCTATGGCGCCATGCTGGTAACGCTGTATGTCTTTTCCACGCTTTACCACAGCGTGCGCGGACGCGCCAAAAATGTGCTGCGCAAGTTTGACCATTGTTCCATCTACCTCCTGATTGCAGGCACCTACACGCCTTTCGCGCTGGTGTCCCTGCGAGGCGTGTTGGGCTGGTCGCTATTCGGCGTGATCTGGGGGCTGGCGCTGCTGGGCATAGTGCAGGAAATCTGGTTTGCCAAAGGTGCGCGTGTGCTTTCGCTGGTCATTTATGTCCTCATGGGCTGGCTCGCCATGGCGGTGGTGGTGCCGCTGTGGCGCGCACTCACGCCTGCGGGCTTTGGCTGGCTGGCGGCGGGCGGTGCGTGCTACACGCTGGGCATTATTTTTTACGCCACCGACCACAAGGTACGCCACGGCCACGGCCTGTGGCACCTGTTTGTGCTCGCGGGCAGCATCTGCCATTTTTTCACCGTGCTGCTTTACGTAGCCTGACCGGACCGCCATGACTGCGCCTTCATCCTTTGTGCTTCCTCAACCCGTGGCCTCGCTGCTGTCCAGCCTGCCCGCCTATCCGGGCTCAATGCTGCTGGTGACCGCGCTCAACCTGGGGCTGGGGCGCCAGCTTCCCGAAGACGTGCGCCAGTTTTTACTGGGTAAAAAGCTGCGCATTCATGTACGCGATGCACGCCTGACTTTTGATTTTTCGTGGACAGGCCAGCGCTTTTCCGCCTGCCCCAGGCAGCAAGCCACCGACCTGACCCTCAGCGCCAGCGCCCATGATTTCCTGCGCCTGGCGCAACGCCAGGAGGACCCCGACACCCTGTTCTTCAGCCGGCGCATGTCCATAGAAGGCGATACGGAACTGGGACTGGTGGTAAAAAACGCGCTCGATGCCCTGGAACTGCCAGTGCTCGACCTGCAGCAGTGGGCCCCGCATCAGGTGCTGGCACGTATCAAGCATTGGCGTTCAGCAAAAGCAGCATCACCTGCCGGGAGATAAATAATGACCGCAAACGCAATAAACCGCCCCCTGGTTTATTCCTGTTCCGGCTGCTCAAGCGCAGCGCAACTGGCCAACCATGTTGCGGTGCGACTGGACCGCAGCGGCGTGGCCGAGATGTCGTGCATTGCCGGCGTCGGTGGCGACGTAGCCAGCCTGGTGAAAACCGCGCGCTCGGGCCGCCCCATCATTGCGCTGGATGGCTGTCCGCTGGTCTGCGTGAAGAGCAGCCTGGCACGCCACGGCATTGAGCCCGACCGCCACTACCAGTTGCAACACTATGGCGTGAGAAAACGCCAACATGAAGACTATGACCCCGAGCAGGCCGCCTCGGTGCTCGAACGCGTGAAAGCCGACCTGCAGGCCGCATCAATCGGCCTACCCGTGAAAACTACGGACGGGGTTGCGGAGCAAGACAGCGAGCGCGCACTGACTGCGGCTGCCGGATGAACGCCAGCGCACCACAGCGCATCATCGTCGCCATCTCGGGCGCCAGCGGTGCCGTTTATGGTGTGCGCCTGTTGCAGGCACTTCAGGGCATGGCGGGCATCGAGTCACACCTTGTCGTATCCGACGCCGGCTGGCGCAACCTGCAACACGAGCTGGACATGGACCGTGCCTCGGTCGAGGCCATGGCAGACCATGTGCACGACAACCGCAATGTGGGAGCGGCCATTGCCAGCGGCTCCTTTAAATGCAGCGGCATGTTCATCGCGCCATGCTCCATGCGCACGCTTGCAGCGGTGGCGCACGGCCTGGGCGACAACCTGCTCACGCGCGCAGCCGATGTGATGCTCAAGGAACGGCGGCGCCTGGTGCTGCTGGTGCGCGAATCGCCCCTGCACCTGACGCACCTGCGCAACATGGTCAGCGTGACCGAAATGGGCGGCATCGTCTGCCCGCCGCTGCCGGCGTTTTATTTGCGTCCGCAGTCCGTCAACGACATCGTCAACCACAGCGTGGCCCGCGCCCTCGATTTGCTCGACTTGCCGCACAGCCTGGCGCCACGCTGGGAGGGCATGGCGCTTGCCTGATTGATCAATGTTCCTACCTCCCCGCCCCCTGCGTCTCAGCCCTTCTGTCTGCGCCGAGGAGCGCAGCTTCAGGCGGATCAGGGCCGCGCGCTGTCTGAGCGAAGCGAGTTTGCGCGGACCCCGCCTGAAGCGAGCACCGCAGGCTGCCCCGTAGCGAAGCGCAGGGGACGCAGACAGTAGGGTCGCCTTTCTTTTCCTTAGGTTTCTTTGGCGAAGCAAAGAAAAGTAAGTCGCCACCGGGGCGAGACCCGTGCCCCCACACCCAAACCATCTGCCAGAGCCACTTTTCCTGCCGCCACGACTCACCAATCTTTCAATTCACCCATGCCCTACCACGACCTGCGCGACTTCATTCATCAGCTGGAGCAGGCCGGCGAGCTGCGCCGCATCTCCGTGCCGGTTTCACCGCACCTGGAAATGACCGCCCTGTGCGACCGCGTGCTGCGCGCCGGTGGCCCGGCGCTGCTCTTCGAGCAGCCCACCGGCCACAGCATGCCGGTGCTGGCCAACCTCTTCGGCACTCCGCAACGGGTAGCGCGCGCCATGGGCGTGGCCGACCTGCAGGGCCTGCGCCCGTTTGGCGAACTGCTCGCAGCACTCAGGGAGCCTGAGGCGCCCAAGGGCTTCAAGGACATGCTGGGCATGGGCGGCCTACTCAAGACACTGTGGCACATGGCGCCCAAGGAACGCAGCTCGGCGCCCTGCCAGGAAGTGGTTTGGGAGGGCAAGGATATTGACCTCGCACGCCTGCCCGTGCAGCACTGCTGGCCCGGCGACGTGGCGCCGCTCGTCACCTGGGGCCTGGTCATCACCCAGGGGCCGAACAAGGCGCGGCAGAACCTGGGCATCTACCGCCAGCAACAGCTGTCCCGCAACCAGCTGATCATGCGCTGGCTCGCGCACCGGGGCGGCGCACAGGATTTCCGCGAGCACTGCGCCGCGCACCCCGGTGAGCCCTACCCGGTCGCCGTCGCGCTGGGGGCCGATCCGGCAACCATTCTGGGCGCCGTCACACCGGTGCCGGACAGCCTTTCCGAATACCAGTTCGCCGGCCTGCTGCGCGGCGCCCGCACCGAGGTAGTGAAGGCGCTGGGCGTGCCGCTGCGCGTGCCGGCCTCGGCCGAAATCGTGCTTGAAGGTCACATTTACCCCGACGCCAGCCACGCCAGCGGTTACCAGCACGCGCTCGAAGGGCCGTATGGCGACCACACCGGCTACTACAACGAGCAGGCCGAGTTCCCGGTGTTCACGGTGGACCGCATCACGATGCGCCGCGATCCGATTTACCACTCCACCTACACCGGCAAGCCGCCCGATGAACCAGCGGTGCTGGGCATGGCCCTGAACGAGCTGTTCATTCCACTGCTGCAGCGCCAGTTCCCGGAAATTACCGATTTTTATCTGCCGCCCGAAGGCTGCAGTTACCGCATGGCCGTGGTGCAGATCAAGAAAGCCTACCCCGGCCACGCCCGCCGCGTGATGATGGGCGTGTGGAGCCACCTGCGCCAGTTCATGTACACGAAATTTATCGTGGTGGTCGATGACGACGTGAACGTGCACGACTGGCGCGAAGTGATCTGGGCCATCACCACCCGCATGGACCCGGCGCGCGACACGATGATGGTGGAAAACACCCCCATCGACTACCTCGACTTCGCTTCGCCCGTCAGCGGCCTGGGCAGCAAGATGGGGCTGGATGCGACCAACAAATGGCCAGGCGAAACCCAGCGCGAATGGGGCCGCACCATCACCATGGATGCCGATGTGACAGCGCGCATGGACAGCCTGTTTGAGTCGCTTGGGCTGTGAACTGGCAGTCCTGGGTTTACCCTTTGGCATGGTGGCCCGGGATGACATAAGTAAGTCCCAAGCAATTACGAATTGAGTACAAAAATGGCTGCTTTCGCAATGAATTCCGATGCTGACAGCTATTAAATTCTTAGCGATTTAGCTTTGCTTGATGGGGCTGGCCGGGGGTAGCCCGGCGGCTACTCACTTCTCTTTTGCTTCGCCAAAAGAAAGTAAGCAAAGAAAAGGCGACCCTACTGTCTGCGTCCCTTCGCTTCGCTACGGGCAACCTGCGGTGCTCGCTTCAGGCGGGGGCCGCGCGCTGTCTGAGCGAAGCGAGTTTGCGCGGACCCCCGCTTTCCTTGGGCAGCGCAGAGACCCAGACTGCGGGTCGCCTTTCTTTTGGGTACTTTTCTTTGGCGAAGCAAAGAACAAGTGCCTCGCCCGCCGGGCGAGACCGGCCAGCCCAACAAGGGAAAACCAGAGCGCTATTAATTAAATAGCTACCAGCGACCGAATATATTGCGCTAGCTGCACTTTCCGCCAAAAACCTTCACATCCTCAGACACAGGACAGCCCAGCCACCGTCCAAAAAGACCACGGAACCAAACCAAAAGCAACGTACCTGTCACCTCCGTTATGACAGCAAGCCAAGCCGCTTCGACAATGGCGAATGGACTTTGCCCACTCCCCCAAAGCGCACGAGCTCAACCAGCGCCTTGAAGCCTTTCTTCAGCGCTACCTGCTGCCCCACAACGCAGCCTGGCACCGCTCAGTGCAAGACGAAATTTACCCACCGCCCTTCCTCGAAGACCTGAAGACCCTTGCCCGCGACGAAGGCCTGTGGAACCTGTTCCTGCCCGGTCTGAAGGACGAAGAGCCCGGCACGCGCCTGTCCAATCTTGACTATGCGCCGCTCGCCGAAACAATGGGCCGCCTGCCCTGGGCGGCTGAAGTGTTCAACTGCAGCGCACCCGACACCGGCAACATCGAGCTGCTGCACCGGTTTGCCAGCGCCCCGCAGCGCACGCGGTGGCTCACGCCGCTGCTTGAAGGCCAGATTCGCTCGGCCTTCGCCATGTCGGAGCCCGACGTCGCCTCGTCCGATCCGACCAATCTGCAGACCACCGTGCGGCGGGACGGCGACCAGCTCGTGGTGAGCGGCCGCAAGTGGTTCATCACCGGCGCGGCGCACCCGCACTGCAGGCTGCTCATCGTGATGTGCCGCAACGATGAATCCGACAACTCCCCTGATGCGCCAGAGCGCCACCACCAGCACAGCATGGTGCTGGTGCCTCTGGACAGCCCCGGCGTGCAGGTGCTGCGCAACATTGCCGTGCTGCACCACCATGCGCCCGAGGGCCACTGCGAAATCCTGCTGCACGATGTACGCGTTCCCGCGGAGTCCCTGCTGGGCGGCTGGGGCGACGGTTTTGCCATGGCGCAGGCGCGGCTGGGCCCGGGGCGCATCCACCACTGCATGCGCGCCATTGGCCAGTGCGAGCTGGCGCTGGCGCTGGCCACCGAGCGCACACTGGAGCGCCAGGCCTTTGGCAAGTACCTCGCCGACTATTCCAACGTACAGGACTGGATTGCCGAGTCGCGCATCGAAATCGACCAGACCCGCCTGCTCGTGTTGCGCGCCGCCTGGCTGCTCGACCAGAGCGACACGGCGGACGCATCGGCGACCCGCGCACAGGTGGCCGCCATCAAGGTCGTTGCAGCGCGGCTGCAAACCCGCGTGGTGGACCGCGCCATGCAGGTCTTCGGCGCCATGGGCCTGTCACCCGACACGCCGCTGGCGCAGTTCTGGACCTGGGGCCGCGCGCTGCATCTCGTGGACGGACCCGATGAGGTGCATTTGCGCAGCGTGGCGCAGCACGAGCTGGCGCAGGCGCGCGCACGCATGGGTGGTTCGAGCGCTTGGTTCACCACGCCCGAGCAAATGCAGGCGCCGCCGCGTATTCGTTAAGGGTGAGCGGGTACACTTGAAGGCCGGGCTTTGCATCCGTACCCGCACCGCAAATGCGCATCAAAGGCGTTCTGCGTGCAGCCCTGCAGAGTTCGCTCCTGAGATAATGGCCATTTTTCCTTTCACAGCCTCTGGACATACACCATGAACCGCTGCACACCGCATCTGATAAGCGCCCTGATCTTTCTGGCCGCCTCAAGCAGCCTGATAGCACTTCCCGCCAACGCGCAGACCGGCGAATTAAAGGCTGGCGTCAGGCAGTTTCCCAAAGCCGCCTTTCGCGGCAACATGGTGGTACTCGAGCCTCCCGCGATTTCCATGAATGGCAAGCCTGACCAGCTTTCGGTGGGCGCGCGCATACGCGACGTCGACAACCGCCTCGTCCTGTCAGGTCCGTTTGTGAACCAGCCTCTGGTCGTGAACTACCTGCGCGACAACACCGGCCAGGTGCATGAAGTCTGGATACTCAACAGCGAAGAAGCCAGGGAAAAGCGGGCCGGCGCCCTGGACACCGTATTCAACTTCATCACGGGCACGACAGCAGCCCCCGTGGATGACGGCAACACGCCTTACGGGCAGTTGCCATCCTACAAACAGTAATTCTTTACTGTTTACAGTACAAAATAGCCTACAGCCCTTTTATCAAGGGCGCGACTAGCTATATTTTAAATAGCAAATAATGAGCAAAAAAGTCTTTATAAAAACCTTCGGCTGCCAGATGAACGAGTACGACTCGGACAAGATGTCTGACGTGCTGCGTGCCGCCGAGGGCTACGAGCCGACGCAGGACATGGAAGAAGCGGACCTCATCCTTTTCAACACCTGCTCGGTGCGCGAAAAAGCCCAGGAAAAGGTGTTCAGCGACCTGGGTCGCGTCAAGCATTTGAAGGAAAAAGGCGTGCTGATCGGCGTGGGCGGCTGCGTTGCCAGCCAGGAAGGCGCGGCCATCATCCAGCGCGCGCCCTATGTTGACGTGGTATTCGGCCCGCAAACGCTGCACCGACTGCCGCAGTTGCTCGCCAGCCGCGCCCGGCTGGGCAAGCCGCAGGTAGACATCAGCTTCCCTGAAATCGAGAAATTCGACCATTTGCCGCCGGCCCGCGTTGAAGGCGCGAGCGCCTTTGTCAGCATCATGGAAGGCTGCTCAAAGTACTGCAGCTACTGCGTCGTGCCCTACACACGCGGCGAAGAAGTCTCGCGGCCGTTTGAAGACGTGCTGGTCGAGGTTGCCGGTCTGGCCGACCAGGGCGTGAAAGAGATCACGCTGCTGGGGCAGAACGTCAATGCCTACCGCGGCCCCATGGGCGGCACGGCGGAGATTGCCGACTTCGCCACGCTGCTCGAATACGTGTCCGACATCCCGGGCATAGCCCGCATCCGTTACGTCACCAGCCACCCCAATGAGTTCACGCAGCGCCTGATTGACGCCTACGCCAAGCTGCCCAAGCTGGTCAACCATCTGCACTTGCCGGTGCAGCATGGCTCGGACCGCATCCTGATGGCGATGAAGCGCGGCTACACCGCCATGGAATACAAGAGCACGATTCGCAAGCTGCGCGCCATCCGCCCGGATCTGGCCATGAGCAGCGACTTCATCGTCGGCTTTCCGGGCGAGACCGATGACGATTTCGACAAGTTGATGAAACTGATCGACGACGTGGGCTACGACACTTCCTTCAGCTTCATCTACAGCCCGCGCCCCGGCACACCAGCGGCCAACCTGCTAGACGACACGCCGCACGCCGTCAAGCTCAAGCGCCTGCAGCATCTGCAGGCCACGCTGGACGAGAGCGTGCGCGCCATCAGCGCCAGCCGACTGGGCACAGTGCAGCGCGTGCTGGTCGAAGGCGCGGCCCGCAAGACGGCCAACGCCCTGTTTGGCCGTACCGAATGCAATCGTGCCGTGGTGTTCAACGGCCCGGACCGTCTGATCGGGCAGCTGGTGGATGTCCGGATCACCGAAGCCCCGCAGCGCTCCCTGCGCGGCGAGGTGGTCACGCAAGACATCGCACAGCCGGCCTGAGGCAGTTCGCGCCCGCCACCCCACGCATGCTGCAACGATTTTCGTTCCGGCAACTGCTGGTCATTGCCTTCTTGCTGATAGCCGCTCTGCTGGGCGCGGCTTCGCTGCGGGCGCTGTTTGCGCTGGAAGACCTGACACTGCAAAGCCGCGACAACGCGGCGCGCGCCCTTGACCTCAGCGGCGCGGCCCAGTCGCTGCGGGAGCGCAGCGTTTCAATGGAACGCAGCTCGCGGCAGTCCGTGGTACTCGACGACCGGGTGCTGCGGGAACGCTTCAAGGACGAAGCCCGCGACGCCACCAGCATCCTGGCCAGCCTTGCCAAAGAACGAATTCCCGCGGCAAAAGCACGGCCGTGGCGCGCGCACCTGGAAACCATCAGCGACCTGCTGACGGGATCGGCCGATACCGCGCTGGAGCGGGAGCGCCAGCTGACGCAGGAGTTTCGCGCGCTCGAGGGCATCAATGCAGCCATTGCAGTGCAGGTGCAGCAAGCCATCCAGCAGCGCAACCAGTCGCTGCAGGACAAGCTGGAAGCCAGCCGCAAGCATCTGGCGCAGCAGGTGACCTGGGCCATCGCGCTGGCCGTGGCCATGGCGCTGGCCTTCGGCATCTGGTTCACCCTGCCCTTGAGGCGCCTGGAAAATGCCATCGTGGGTCTGGGAGAAAACCGGCTGGATCAGGTCATTGCAATTCGTGGCCCTGCAGACCTGGCCCTGGTCGGCGAAAGGCTGAACTGGCTGCGCCTGCGGCTGGTGGAGCTTGACGCCGACAAGTCGCGATTTTTGCGGCATATCTCGCACGAACTCAAGACGCCCCTGGCGTCGCTGCGCGAAGGTGTGTCGCTGCTGGAAGACGGCGTGGCCGGGCCCCTGACCAAGGACCAGCGCGAAATCGCCCAGATCCTCAGGCACAACACCGGCGTATTGCAGGCGCAGATTGAAGACCTGCTGCGCTTCAACACTGCGGCCTTCGAGGCGCGCCAGTTGCACCGCAAGACCGTCGACTTGCTGGAGCTTGTGGAAGAGCAGGTTGACGCGCAGCGCCTGCAGTGGCGCGCGCGGGAACTGACGGTCAGCGTCATCGGCGAGCCGCTCAAGATGGAAGTGGATCCGGAGAAAATTGCCACAGTGCTGGCCAACCTGCTGTCCAACGCCATCCGCTATTCACCCTTTAAAGGCATGATCCGCCTGGAGTTGAGCAAGCAACCGGGCCGGATACGCATCGACATTCATGACCAGGGCATTGGCGTGGCGGCACCCGACCGCGAGCGAATTTTTGAGCCCTTTTACCGTGGCGAGCGTCAGCCGAGTGACGTCGTGCGCGGCAGCGGCATTGGCTTGTCCATCGTGCATGAGTACATCGCCGCGCACGGCGGACGCATAGAACTGCTGCCGGACGAACCTGGTGCACATTTCAGAATCGAGATTCCCCATGTTTTTAAAACCTGACTTTTTTGCACGCCATGGCCGCATCAGCCTGCCACTTTCAACAGCCTCTGTGCTCACCGCCCTGCTGGCGGCCTGCAGCACCGGCCCCGTCCCCCAAAGCGCTGAAGCGGCAGTTGCCAGAGCTGCAGCGCCGACGACTGTGGCCGCCGAAAGCGCCACCCGCATCAATGACAGCCAAGCCATGCCCCAGGCCCGCGCCGCCGTGCCGCCAGCCAGTGGCGATGTGGTGCGCATACTGGCCTACGCGGACCGGGTCCGCGTCATGCCGCCACCCGAACTAGGCCAGGAAGTGGCGCGACTGGGCAATGTATCGACCCCTGCGGACCAGCTTCAGCTGGCACTGGTCCTGAGCCAACTCCATCAACCGCCTGAGCTGATACGCGCGCAGGAGCTGCTGGCCCGGGTGCTGGGCAACGCCGAGGCTCAGGCACTGCATCCGCTGGCCCGCCTGCTTGCCGCACGTTATGGCGAACAGCGCCGTCTCGAAGAGCAGCTTGAAAAGCAAAACCAGCAGGTACGCGACATACAGCGCCGGCTGGACCAGACCAACGAACGGCTGGAGGCGCTCAAGGCCATAGAACGCAGCCTGACGAGCCGCTCGCCCGGCGGGCAAGCATCGCCGGCACCCGCCAAGCGCGCCCGCTCCGCCGCGCCATGACCGAGGCTTGCATTCCGGCCGCACCGCAGCTGCTGGTCGTTGATGACGACGCTGACATGCTGCGGCTGCTGACCATGCGGCTAACGGCAGCCGGCTACCGCGTCACGGCAGTCAGCTCCGCCGAGGCAGCACTGACCCAACTCCACATCGAGCGGCCGCAGCTGGTCCTCAGCGACGTCCGGCTGCCCGGCAAAGACGGGCTGGCGCTCTTTAACGACATTCGCGCCCTGCACCCTTCATTGCCGGTGATTTTGCTGACCGCACACGGCACCATTCCCGACGCGGTGGAGGCCACCGAACTCGGCGTGTTCACTTACCTGACCAAGCCCTTTGACGGCAAGGCCCTGCTCGACAAGATTGCAGAAGCGCTTTCCCTGAGCGCGCCGGCCAATCCGGCCCAGCGAGGCAGCCTTGACGCCTGGCAAACCAAAATCATCAGCCGCTCCAGCCGCATGGCCGAGGCCCTGGCCGAGGCACGCATGGTGGCGCATTCCGACGCCAGCGTGTTGCTGCGCGGCGAAAGCGGCACCGGCAAGGAGTTGCTGGCCCAGGCGATTCACCAGGCCAGCGCGCGGGCGAACAAACCCTTCATCGCCGTGAACTGCGGCGCGATTCCGGAGGCCTTGCTGGAATCGGAATTGTTTGGTCACGTCAAGGGCGCCTTTACCGACGCGGTGACGAGTCACAAGGGTCTGTTTCAGGCGGCCGACGGCGGCACCTTGCTGCTCGACGAAATTGGCGACATGCCGCCCGCACTGCAGGTCAAGCTGCTGCGCGTGCTGCAGGAGCATGAGGTCAGGCCCGTGGGCTCAAGCCAGTCGATTCCCGTGAATGTACGCATCATCTCGGCCACCCACCGCGACCTGGATGCCGCGATGGCCGCAGGCGAGTTCCGTGCCGACCTGTATTACCGGCTGAATGTCGTCACATTGACCCTTCCGCCGCTGTCTGAACGCCGTGAAGACATCCCCTTGCTGGCCAACCATTTCCTGGTGACGCTGGCCGCCAAATACGACAAGCGCCTGAGCGGCTTTGCACCGGAAGCGCTCAAAGCCCTGACCACCGCGGCCTGGCCGGGCAATGTGCGCCAGCTCTACAACGTGGTGGAGCAGGTCTGCGCCCTCTCCACGACGCCGCTGGTGCCGCTGACACTGGTGCAGCGCGCCCTGCGCTCGCCCACCGTGCAGGTGCTGACGTTTGCCGAAGCCAAGCAGCGTTTCGAGCGCGACTATCTGGTCGGCCTGCTGAAATTGACCGATGGGAATGTGGCCGACGCCGCCCGGCTGGCCGACCGCAACCGCACCGAGTTCTACCGCCTGATGCAAAAGCATGGCCTGACGCCCGGGCATTTCAAGGCCGAGGGTACGCCGCCGCCCTCAATTTGAGTCGCTCTCAGGCGACAAGCCAAGTCATTGATTTAAAAGGGTTTTCCAATTGGCACCGGAATGTTGTCGCTGTCTGGCGACAAAATGCCGGTTTTTTGGGTTTTTCCCCCGCTTATTTGCGGGATTTTCCTTAAGAAAAATCCGCATCACTTTCAAGACGTTGATTTAAAAGGGTTTTTCCAAGCTGGCACAGGGTTTGCCCTAGTGTTTCCATGCAAGCCTTTTTTCGTCTTTCGCAACGCCTCAGCGGATTCGCGCCGCGGGCACGTTTCGTGGCTGTGGCCTGCGCCGGTTCGCTGGCTCTGGCCACAGCCCAAGCCCACGCCTGGCAACTTGACGATGTCGCCACGCTTGCCCGCCAGCGCGCCCAGTCCCCCTTTCAGGAAGCCTCTCACGCCGTTCCGGCCGAGCTGGCCAAACTGGACTATGACGGCTACCGCGACATCCGCTACAACCCGGCCAGCGCCTTGTGGCGCAGCGACAAGCTGCCCTACGAAGCCAATTTTTTCCACGTCGGACCCCAAGGTGATTCGGTTCGCATCCACGAAATCACGCCCGAAGGTGTCAAGCGCGTGCCCTACGACCCGGCCAAATTCAACTTCGGGAAAAACAAACTCAGCCCCCAGCGCTGGGGCGACCTAGGCCACGGCGGACTGCGCGCTTTCAGCAACCTGAATTCGCCGACCTACAAAGACGAGTTGATCGTATTTTCGGGTGCCAGCTACTTCAGGGCGCTGGGCGCAGGGCAGCGCTACGGCCTGTCCGCCCGCGGCCTGGCCGTGGACACAGTGGGCGCGACCAAGGAAGAGTTTCCGCGCTTTACCGACTTCTGGCTGGACAAACCCGCCGGAAATGCCGGACCGCTCACCATCTTTGCCTTGATGGACTCGGAGCACATGACGGGTGCCTACCGTTTTGATGTCAAACCGGGCGAACAAACAGTCACCGAAGTCCATGCCCGCATCTTCATGCGCCCGTCCGCCAAGCCCGTGACCACACTGGGCCTGGCGCCGCTAACGAGCATGTTTTTCTTTGGCGAGAACCAGCCGCGGCCCGGCGACTTTCGTCCGGAAGTCCATGATTCGGACGGCCTGATGATTGCCACCGGCGAGGGCGAATGGCTCTGGCGTCCGCTGCAAAACCCGGCCTCGCCGCTGGTGACCTCGTTCAGCATGAAGAGTCTGAAGGGCTTTGGCCTGATGCAGCGCGACCGGGCTTTCAACAGCTACGAAGACACCGAAGCACGCTACGAATTGAGGCCTAGCGCCTGGGTGACGCCGCTGAACGACTTCGGCGCCGGCCGGGTCGAACTGCTGCAGTTCAAAACCCCCGACGAAACCCACGACAACGTGGCGGCCTACTGGGTGCCCGAGAAACTGCCCGCGCCCGGCCAGTCGCTCGACTTGGCCTACCAGATTGCCTGGCAGGGCAAAAACCAGCAACTGCCGCCCAACGGCTGGGTGACGCAATCGCGCCGGGGCACGGGCTACTCCAAGCTCAGTGCCGATGCGCTCGGCCAGCAGATTCAATACGTCATCGACTTTGCCGGCCCCGCACTGGATGCCTTGCCTGAAGACGCCCAGGTCCAGGCCATCACGACTTCCAGCCCCAACGCACGTGTGCTGGAAAGCCTGGCCTACCGCAATCCCGCGACTGGCTCCTGGCGCATGACCTTGCGCGTCCAGCGGCTGCCTGCGGCCGAGCCGGCACAAGCCATTGAGCTGCGCGCTTTTCTCCAGCACAACAACCAAACTCTGAGCGAAACATGGACCAACCTGATCACAAACTGAATCGGCGCAGCCTGCTGCGTGAAGAACGTCACCCGAATGCGGTCACCGCGCCGCCGGTGCATCGCGGCTCCATGACGCCTCGTCCCTGGCGGGGTTTCTGGAACAGCCTTGGCACGGCAGCGCTGCTGCCGGTCGCCAGGCTGACTGGCCCGGCGCTTCCCAAGCAACCCGAATCGACGGCAACACTGGAGCCCTGGCAACACGCAGCCAAGCGCCGCCGGACCGTGTTTTTGCTGCTGACCGTCATCAGCACCGTGCTGGCGACGTCCCTGTTTGCCGACATGCAGCCCAATTACGACAGCGCCTTGCTGCAATACGGCCAGCTGGCCCTGTTTGCCCTGCTGTCAGCTTGGGTGGTGACCGGCTTCATGACGGCGATGATGGGTTTTTATGTGACGCTCTTCGGCGATGCCCACACCCTGTCGGCCAGAAAGGTCCAGCACCACACGCTGGATGCGGCCACGCGGACCGCCATCATCATGCCGATCTGCAATGAAGATGTGCGCACCGTGTTTGCCGGCCTGCGCGCCACCTGCGAATCCGTCGCCATGAGCGGCCATGTGCAGGCCTTTGACGTGTTTGTGCTGTCCGACAGCAACAAGCCGGCGACCCAGAAAGCCGAACGCGCTGCCTGGGAAGACCTGCGCGCCCAGCTGGCCAGCCATCCCGACCAGCCCCAGATCGAGGTGTACTACCGCCTGCGCAAGCGCCGCATCGACCGCAAGGCGGGCAACGTGGCCGACTTCTGCCGCCGTTGGGGCAAGGACTACCGCTACATGGTGGTGCTGGACGCTGACAGCGTGATGAGCGGCGACTGCCTGGTCTCCATGGTCAAGCTGATGGAGGCCAATCCCAAGGCCGGCATCATCCAGACAGCTACCCAGGCCATCGGCCATGTGACGCTGCATGCGCGCGCCCAGCAATTCGGCTCCCGCGTGACCGGCCGCCTCTTCACGCTGGGCATGCAGTTCTGGCAGATGGGCGAGTCGCACTACTGGGGCCACAACGCCATCATCCGCATTGAGCCTTTCATGCAGCACTGCGCCCTGGCGCGCATCAAGGGCACCGGCGGCATGGCCGGCAGCATCATGTCGCACGACTTTGTCGAAGCCGCGCTGATGCGCCGCGCCGGCTACCACGTGTGGCTGGTGGCCGACCTGATCGGCAGCTACGAGCAGCAGCCGCCCGATTTGCTGGCCGAGCTGCAGCGAGACCGCCGCTGGTGCCAGGGCAACCTGCAAAACTCGCGCCTGATTGCCGAGCCCGGGATTCATCCTGTGCACCGCTCCATGTTTGCCACCGGCGCCATGGCCTACCTGTCAGCGCCCTTGTGGCTTTGCTTCATGACGCTGGGCACGGCACTGTGGCTGTCGGGCTCACCGATGGTGAACGACTGGGCCGTACTGCCTGGCGAACTGGTGTCGCTCTGGGCATGGACGCTCTCCATGCTGTTTTTGCCGCGCATCCTGGGGCTGGCCGCGATTTTCCTGAACCGCCAGCAGCACAGCTACGGCGGCGGCGTCAGCCTGCTGCGCAGCGCGCTGCTGGAAACCCTGATTGCACTGCTGCAAGCACCCATACGCATGCTGGCGCACTCGCTGTTTGTCGTCATCGCGCTGACCGGCCTGAAGCTGGAATGGAAATCACCCCCGCGCGAAGCGGCTGCCGTGCCTTGGCGCCATGCGCTGGCGCAACTCGCGCCCATGAGCGCCGTCGTCGTGGCGCTGGCCGCCGGCATTGCGCTGATCGACGCCAGCGCGCTGGTCTGGCTGTTGCCCGTGGGCCTGCCACTGCTGCTGTCGATCCCTATGACGGTGCTGACCAGCAAGGTCGGCGTGGGCATGGCGATGCGCGCACAGAACTACCTGCTGATTCCGGAAGAAACCCGGTCACCCGCCGTGTTGCGGCGCGCCTGGCTGCATGCCAGCCAGCTGGCCAAACCGCGCCTGAAAGCGGCCTGAACGGCAAGTAGTCCTGAAATGCCTACGGGCGCAAGCAGCTATCTTATTGATAGCTACTTGCGCCCGTACTTATTGGGCTAGAGCCTGTTTTTTCTAAAAATTGGGTTTCAGAACTTCGGCATACCCTTCATGCCGCCCATGCGCTTCATCATTTTCATCATGCCGCTGCCCTTCATTTTTTTCATCATGCCCTGCATCTGCTCAAACTCGTTGAGCAGGCGGTTGACTTCCTGAACCTGCACGCCCGAGCCGGCCGCAATACGCCGCTTGCGGGTGGCCTTGATGATCTCGGGCTTGCGGCGCTCCAGCGGCGTCATGCTCTGAATGATGCCTTCCTTGCGCTTGATGTCTTTTTCGGCCTTGCCCATGTCAATCTGGCCGGCCTTGGCCGCCATCTGCGCCGGCAGCTTGTCCAGCAGGCTGGACAGGCCACCCATGTTTTTCATCTGCTGAAGCTGGCTTAAAAAATCATTCAGGTCAAAACCGTCGCCGGACTTGATCTTGGCCGCCAGCTTTTGCGCGGCGGCCATGTCGACCCCGGCCGCCACCTGCTCGACCAGCGCGACGATGTCGCCCATGCCCAGGATGCGGCCGGCGTGGCGCTCGGCGTCAAACACTTCCAGACCGTCGAGCTTTTCGCTGGTGCCGGCAAACTTGATCGGTGCGCCGGTGACCTGCCGCACCGAGAGCGCCGCGCCACCGCGCGAGTCGCCATCGGTCTTGGTCAGGATAATGCCGGTCAGCGGCAGCGCATCCTTGAAGGCCTTGGCCGTGTTGACGGCATCCTGACCCTGCATCGCATCAACCACGAACAGGGTTTCGACCGGATTGAGCACGGCATGCAGTTCCTTGATCTCGTTCATCAGGGCTTCGTCAATGGCCAGACGGCCGGCCGTATCGACCAGCAGCACGTCAAAAAAATGCTTGCGCGCGTAATCGATGGCCGCACGGGCAATGTCCACGGGCTTCTGGTCGGGCGTGCTGGGGAACCATTCGGCACCGGCCTGCTGGGTAACGACCTTGAGCTGTTCGATGGCGGCCGGCCTGTAGACGTCGCCCGACACAGTCAGAACTTTTTTCTTGCGCTTTTCTATCAGGTGCTTGGCCAGTTTTGCTGTGGTGGTGGTTTTACCCGCGCCCTGCAGGCCGGCCATCAAAATCACGGCGGGCGGTTGTGCCGCCAGGTTGATGTCGCTGACGCCTTCGCCCATGGTCGCCGCCAGTTCGCGGTTGACGATGCCGACCAGCGCCTGGCCGGGCGAGAGCGAGCCCATCACCTCCTGGCCCAGCGCTTTTTCCTTGACGCGGGCAATGAAGTCGCGCACCACCGGCAGGGCCACATCGGCCTCCAGCAGTGCCATGCGCACCTCGCGCAGCATGTCCTGCACATTGGATTCGGTGATGCGGGCCTGGCCGCGCATTTCCTTGACGAGGCGGGATAACTTGTCGGTAAGGGCTGAAGCCATGAATGAGGGTCCTGAAACGGGGCGCTGCGAAGGCGCAAAAAGGCCATGAGAGACTTGGCCAAGCGCTAAACTGTAGCCATGATTTTAGCTTTCAGCGCTTGGTGGGGTCTTATCGCGGCGGCAGGGGCCGCCGCAGCCTATGCGGTGCTTGCGCTGGCCACTCCGCGCCTGAGCGCCAGCGCCATCCGTGGCTTGCTGCTAACCGCCTGGCTGTTGCATGCCGTGACCTTGGCCGAAGGCCTGCTGGGAAGCCCGCCCCGTTTTGGTTTTGCCCCCGCGATTTCCATGACGGTCTGGCTGGTCCTGACTGTTTATGCGATTGAACGTCGCCTGTTTCCGCAGCTTCATGCCCACTGGGCACTGGCAGGTCTGGGAAGCGCCGCGGTCATCCTGCCCCTCATCTTTCCGGGCACCAGTTACCACGTGATTGCTTCCCCATGGCTGCCGCTGCACTGGGCCCTGGGCATCGCCTCCTACGGTCTGTTTGCGGCGGCGGTCGTTCATGGCTGGCTGATGATTCGGGCCGAGCGTTCCATGCGGCAGGCCGCACAAACCGATTCGGGCCTCCCCCTGCTCACGCTTGAGCGCCTCACATTTCGATTCGTTGAAGCAGGGTTTGTGCTGCTTTCGGCCACCTTGCTGGTGGGCTGGCTGTTCGCAGAAACACTTTACGGCCAGGGCCTGGCCTGGAAATGGGACCACAAGGCGATTTTTTCGGTGCTGGCCTGGCTGACCTTCGCCAGTCTGCTGATCGGCCGTGCCCGCTTGGGCTGGCGTGGCCTCAAGGCCGTTCGGGTGCTTTATCTGGGTGCCGGCCTGTTGCTGCTGAGCTATGCGGGCTCGCGCTTTGTGCTTGAAGTCATACTGAGGCGGGCATGAAATACCTGCTGATCGCGGCTCTTGTCTTCGTCGTTTTCCTGCTCTGGCGCCACAATCGGCAAGCCGAGAGCAACCAGGCGGCGGCTCATCCCCGCAACGCGCCCAAGCCGGGAACCGGCATCACGGAGATGGTGGCCTGCGATGTCTGTCATGTGCATTTACCCAAGTCTGACGCATTGATCAGCAACAAAGGTATTTACTGCAGTGATGCACACCGCCGTCAGGCTGGAGACTAGGTGCCGCATCCGGGCCATTCCTGGCGAGAAGCTGCAGAAAAAACCTCCGGCGCCTGGGAGTCTGAGCCCGAGCTGAGTTCCTTCGGCCGACTCTGGCGTGTCTTCATGACGGCCCGCGTCGCCATTGCCTGCGTACTGGTCATTCTGCAGGTTGCCATCCAGGCGCTGGGCAGCAACGCCAATCACTGGTCCATGACCGTATGCATCGCCTATCTGTGCGCCACCGTGCTCGTGCGGCAGTGGGCACATCCCCGCCCACCCCGTAGCAAATTTGATGCGCAATGGGTCTCCACTATTGGCGCGGACGTCGTCGCGTTCTCGCTGCTCAACTTCCTGCAGTCCAGTGGCATCAACTACACGCCACTGTTTGCGCTGCCCGTCCTCTTGGCCTCGGTTCTGGGACCGATTTTGCTGGCGCTTGGCACCGCGGCCAGTGTGACCCTGCTGCTGCTGGCCGACGCAGGGTGGAGCGTCCTGCAAGGCGCCGGAGACTTCAATGCGCGCTTCCTGCAGTCAAGCCTGAGCGGATCGGGCTTCTTTTTGGTGGCCCTGCTGGCCAACCAGTTGGCGCTGCGACTGGCGCGGGAAGAGAAACTGGTCAAAAGAAGTCGGGCCGCTGCCCGCATGCAGATCCAGGTCAACGAACTGGTGATTGCCACGCTGGCTGACGGTGTCCTGGTGATCGATGCCAAGGGAATGGTGCGTTCAGCCAATCCCGCCGCCGGACGTCTGCTGGCCGCCCCGGATGCTGCCTGCATTGCCCCCTTCATGCTGACCGCGCAAACCGCCTGGCAAGCCCTGGCGGAGTTGATGCATCTCACCTTCGCTTCGCAGTCTCCGCAAGAAGCAGACATCAGCCTCGCCTGGCCGGGACGGGCCGCCAGAAGTCTCCATGTGCGCTCGCGCCTGACAGCTTCGCAGGACCGCACCCACGAAAGCCTGTGCGTGATGTTTCTCGAAGACCTGCGTGAAATGGAAGCTCGCGTGCGGATCGAAAAAATGGCCGCCATGGGGCGCATGTCAGCGGCGGTGGCCCACGAAATCAGGAACCCGCTGGCCGCCATTTCACAGGCCAATGCCCTGCTCGAGGAAGACCTGCACGAAGCCGGCCACCGCCGACTCACGGCCATGGTCAGGCAAAACGCCCAGCGCCTGGCCAAAATAGTCGATGAAGTGCTGAATATTTCGCGCGCCCAGGAGCAAATCCCCGCACCCCAGACCAGGACGCTGATGCTCGATGAGGTCGCCGCCCGCATCGCCACCGACTGGGCCCGGCAAAATGCCGCGTCAGAGCGGATCCACGTCACGACCAACGCCAGCCAGGCGGCTGTTTATTTTGACGACGAACACCTCAGGCGACTGATGATCAACCTGCTGGACAATGCCTTGCGTTACGCCAGCGACTCAGCCCATGCAATTGAAATAGGCACGCAAATGCTGGGGCCGACCCAGGCCAGGCTGGCGATATGGAGCGACGGACAGCCCCTCGAGAAAACGGTCCAGACGCATCTGTTCGAACCTTTTTTCTCCTCCGAGAGCCGCTCCAGCGGGCTGGGTCTTTATATTTGCCGGGAACTGTGCGAGCGCTACGGCGCCCTCATGGGCTACCAACGCGTGCTACGCGGAGACACCGACGGGAATGAATTTTTTGTCATGTTCAGGCCCGCCTCCCACTCTTTGAGTACCGATCCGTCTTCCTTCGACTCAATCCTTGTCTGAGACCATGAGCCTGCAAGCACCCGCCGCCCTTCAAGCCCCCCGTATTCTTGTCATTGATGACGAGCCGGATTTGCGCACCCTGTATGAACTAACCCTGCTAAGGGAAGGCTACCGCGTGGAAGCGGCGGCGGATTTACGGCAGGCCCGCGAACACCTCAGGGAGCATCACTTCGATGCGGTGATCACTGACATGCGCCTGCCCGATGGCCTGGGACTTGAACTGCTGCGCGATCTGGCTGCCCAGCAGCGTCCAGAGCGCTGCGTGGTGATCACGGCGCACGGCTCCGCCGAAAACGCGGTGGAATCTCTCAAGGCGGGCGCGTTTGACTACCTCACCAAACCGGTTGACCTCAAGCAGTTCCGCTGCGTCGTGGCGTCCGCCATACAAGGTACAAAAAGCCTGGAGCCCCCCGCCGTCAAGGGCGAGCGACGCATTGCGTCGCCGGGCACCGGAACTTCCGCTGCAGTGGCCGCCAAGCCAGGCGATGCTTCTGCCGCTTTGGAAAAGCTGGTCGGCGAATCGCCGCCGATGCGAGCCGTAAAGTCCCGCATCGTCAAAGTTGCCGGCAGCATGGCGCCCGTTTTGATACAGGGCGAATCGGGCACCGGCAAGGAACTGGTAGCGCGCGCCGTGCACGATTGCAGCCACCGCGCCGCCAATCCGTTTGTGGCGGTCAACTGCGGCGCAATTCCCGAAAATCTGCTGGAGGCCGAGTTCTTTGGTGCACGCAAAGGAGCCTATACCGGCTCGACACAAGACCGGCAAGGCTACTTCCAGGCCGCCCAGGGCGGAACCCTGTTTCTCGATGAGATTGGCGATTTGCCACTGCCCATGCAATCCAAGCTGCTTCGCGCCATTCAGGAGCGCACCGTGCGCCCGCTAGGCTCGCCGCAGGAGGACACGGTCGATGTGCGCATCGTCAGCGCCACGCACAAAGACCTTTCCGCAGAAGTTGAGGCTGGTACCTTTCGCCAGGATTTGTATTACCGGCTCAACGTGATAGAAATTGTTGTGCCGCCACTGCGCGAGCGACTCGAAGACCTGCCTGCGCTTTGCAAGGCCCTCCTGTCAAGAATCTGCCAGGAGTCCGGGTTCAATATGCCCGATTTGACCGCCCCCGTGATGGCGCAGTTGCGTTCACTGCCCTTCAATGGCAATGTCAGGGAGCTGGAAAACATTCTGCACCGCGCGGTGGCGCTGGGTGAAGACAGCGACCTGCACTTCGATGCGCCGCCGGAAGACCATGTGGCAGTTCCGGAGAATCTGCAAAATTTCCTGGACCAGCAGGAGAGAAGCATCCTGACCAAGGTACTGCAGGAAACGGGTTTTAACCGGACGGCGGCGGCGGCCAGGCTGGGCTTGAGCCTGCGCCAGATTCGCTACCGCATCGCCCGCCTGGGCATCTCCACCCCCGGCCACGATGACTCAGACGATGCGAGCGATGAGCCCGCCTGAGCGCCAGGACTCTCCAGCCAGCTCCGCCTTGTGGCACAAAGGCTGGTACCGCTATGCACGCGCACTGGCTTCGCCCAACTTCGGCCCGCGCCCTGCTGGCGCGCAAATTGACCTCGTTGTCATTCACTCCATCAGCCTGCCGCCCGGGGAATTCGACAATGGCAACGTACAACGCCTCTTTACCAATCAGCTCGACTGGGACGCGCACCCTTACTTCCAGGGTATTCGGGGCCTGAAGGTTTCATCTCATTTTTTCATCAGCCGCTCAGGTGCCTTGTGGCAATTTGTGGCCTGCAGCGACCGGGCCTGGCACGCCGGGGACTCCCGCTACCGGGGGCGTAGCCACTGCAATGACGATTCCATTGGCATTGAACTGGAGGGACTGGAAGGCGACCGCTTTGAAGCACCCCAGTACGAAACCCTGGCAGGACTGTGCGCTTCGCTTCTTCAGGCCTACCCCATTGCCCACATTGCGGGGCATGAGCATATAGCGCCGGGACGCAAGCAGGACCCCGGGCCCGGATTTGACTGGCCCTTGCTGCAAGCTTCGCTGGCTTTAACTGATGGGTATTTTCCCGTAGTCACCTAAAAATGCAGACGCCGTAGCCACAAGAAGAAGACGCGTTTTTTGTCGCCGGAAAATTCCGGATCATTTTTATCCATCAAGCTCCGCCGGCGTTTTCGACCGAAAACGGGCGGCAGGTCGCACCAGCGCTTTGTTTTTATCGTCAAGGCCTTGTTGAATCAGGTTTTGATGCCTTTTTGGTCAGCCAGAAAGCGGCCATACACCGTCCCCAATGAGGCAAAAAAGGCACTGGAACAAAAAAGTGAATTCAGTCCGCGATACACTACCCGTAGTGGCTTGCGTTAGCTTTGTACCCTAGGTATAGTGTCTAAGCCCTAATTCAAGTTGATGTAATTCGGGCCAGATGAAGAAGAAATCAGTTCATTGCCAGAGCTGACCTTCAGTAGATTCAAAACTGCCCCGAGCCACACATCAGACTTGTCACCCAACAAAACAAAAGAGGAAATCATGCAAACAGTACAACTTGCCGTGCCCGTTCCGTCCGGCGTTCCCTCAGGCAATTCTGCGGACAGCGGCACTACACAGGCCAGCTCGCTCGCCAATTACCAGATCATTCGCCGCAATGGCGCCGTGGTTCCGTTCGAACCCAACAAAATTGCCGTCGCCATGATGAAGGCGTTTCTCGCTGTGCACGGCACGCAGGGGGCGGCTTCTGCCAGCGTGCGCGAAACGGTGGAGACCATGACGCAGACCGTCATTCGCGCTCTGATGCGCTCGCGCCCCAGCGGCGGCACCTTTCATATTGAAGATGTACAGGACCAGGTTGAACTGGGCCTGATGCGCGGCGGCCACCACGAGATTGCCCGCGCCTATGTGCTGTACCGCGAAAAGCGCAACCAGGAACGCGCAAGCCAGTCTCAAGCCCAGGCGCCCGCAGCACCCTTGCTGCATGTGATGGATGGCGGAAAAAAGGTTGCGCTTGATATCCGCAACCTGCAAGCGCTGATCGAGGCCTCATGCGCCAACCTTGGTGCCGATGTCAAACCCGACCCGATTGTGCTTGAGACCATGCGCAACCTGTATGACGGCGTGCCCATCGAGGAGGTTTACAAGGCCTCCATCCTGGCCGCCCGCACCCTGATTGAAAAAGACCCTGACTACACCTTCGCCACCGCGCGCCTGCTGATGCACACCATCCGCAAGGAAGTTCTGGGCGAGGAAATCAGCCAGGAAGCCATGGCGATTCGCTATGCAAGCTACTTTCCGGAGTTCATTGCCAAAGGCGTGAAGAACGAGCTGCTTGACGAAAAACTCCAGCAATTTGACCTCGCCCGTCTGGGTGCGGCCCTCAAGCCAGAGCGAGACCTGCAGTTTGACTACCTCGGATTGCAAACCCTGTTTGACCGCTACTTCCTGCACGTGCGCAAGCAGCGCATTGAACTGCCGCAGGCATTTTTCATGCGCGTGGCCATGGGGCTCTCGCTCAACGAGACCAACCGCGAAGAGCGGGCCATCGAGTTTTACGAAATCCTCTCGTCGTTCGACTTCATGTCGAGCACACCGACGCTGTTTAATGCCGGCACCCTGCGGTCACAACTCTCGTCCTGCTACCTCACCACGGTTGCCGACGACCTGGGCGGCATTTACGACGCCATCAAGGAAAACGCGCTGCTGTCCAAATTTGCCGGCGGCCTGGGCAACGACTGGACGCCTGTACGCGCCATGGGCGCCCACATCAAGGGCACCAACGGCGAATCCCAGGGGGTGGTGCCTTTCCTGAAAGTGGTCAACGACACCGCCGTGGCGGTCAACCAGGGGGGCAAGCGCAAGGGCGCGGTCTGCGCCTACCTGGAAACCTGGCATCTGGACATCGAGGAATTCCTGGAACTGCGCAAAAACACCGGCGATGATCGCCGACGCACGCACGACATGAATACCGCCAACTGGATTCCCGACCTGTTCATGCGCCGCGTGATGGAAAAAGGTAGCTGGACGCTGTTCTCGCCTTCCGACACGCCGGACCTGCACGACAAATATGGCAAGGACTTCGAAAAGGCTTATACGGCCTATGAAGCGCAAGCCGCACGTGGCGAACTCAAGCCATCCCGCACCCTGCAAGCCACTGACATGTGGCGCAAGATGCTGTCGATGCTGTTTGAGACCGGCCACCCCTGGATCACCTTCAAGGATGCCTGCAATATCCGCTCGCCACAGCAGCATGCCGGCGTCGTGCATTCGTCCAATCTGTGCACCGAAATCACGCTCAACACCAGCGAGACCGAAACGGCCGTCTGCAACCTCGGATCGATCAATCTGGTCCAGCACCTTAAAGACGGTGCGCTGGACCACGACAAACTGAAAAAAACCATCACCACGGCCATGCGCATGCTGGACAACGTGATTGACATCAACTACTACGCCGTCCAGAAAGCGCGGGACTCCAACATGCGCCACCGCCCTGTCGGCCTGGGCCTCATGGGGTTCCAGGACTGCCTGTATGAGTTGCGTGTGCCTTACGCATCGCAGGCTGCGGTCGAGTTTGCAGACACCTCCATGGAGGCGATCTGCTACTACGCCTACTGGGCTTCTACCGAGCTGGCCAAAGAACGCGGCCAGTACGCCAGCTACAAGGGCTCGCTCTGGGACAAGGGAGTCCTGCCGCTCGACACGCTGGACATGCTGGCCCAAGAGCGCGGTGGCTATGTGGAGGTTGACCGTTCTGCCACGCTCGATTGGGACGCGCTGCGCAACAAGATCGCCCGGGACGGCATGCGCAATTCCAACTGCGTGGCCATTGCCCCGACAGCGACCATCTCCAACATCATCGGCGTTGATGCCTGCATCGAGCCCTGCTTTGGCAACCTCTCGGTGAAATCCAATCTGTCTGGCGAATTCACCGTCATCAATGGCGCCCTTGTCCGTGACCTGAAGCGCCTGGGCCTGTGGGACGAAGTGATGGTGGTGGATCTGAAGCACTTTGATGGATCGCTCCGTCCGATTGACCGCATTCCGCAGGATATCAAGGCGCTTTACGCCACCGCGTTTGAAGTGGAAACCTCCTGGATTGTCGAAGCCGCTGCCCGCCGCCAGAAATGGATTGACCAGGCGCAGTCACTCAACATCTACATGGCAGGCGCATCGGGCAAGAAGCTCGACGAGACCTACAAGCTGGCCTGGCTGCGTGGACTGAAGACCACCTACTACCTGCGCACCATGAGCGCCACGCACGCCGAAAAATCAACCGTCAAGGCGGGCAAGATGAACTCGGTTTCATCAGGCCCTGAAGCCTCAAGCGGCAGCATGAGTGCGCTTGAAGCTGCGGCCGCTGCGGCGCAGGCCCAGATGAGTGCATCGCCGGCAACCGACATCAAGTTCTGCGCCATCGACGATCCAGGTTGCGAGTCCTGCCAGTAAATAAACAGCAGTGAATCGTGCAAGCAAATGCCCTCGCACGATTCACTGCAGACTCAATGCAAAACCCGATGTAATTGAGCAACAAAATTCGCGGCGATGTGAATGAACACTTTTCATTTCGTACCGCTGCTTTCATAATCCCAAAGTATTGGAAACCTCTATGTTGACCTGGGACGAAGAAGTCAAACCATCGTTGCAGAAATCTCTCACCAGCGACTTGCCCGGCAGCCGCTCGATGGACCTCCCGCCTCTTTCTTTTCCTTCATCCGATCAGCCTCAAGCGCAAACGCTGAATAACGGCGCCAGCGCGGCACCCGTCAAGGCGCAACGCGTCAAGGCCTCTGACAAACGCATCATCAACGGCCAGACCGATGTCAACCAGTTGGTGCCCTTCAAGTACAAATGGGCCTGGGAAAAATACCTCGCTTCCTGCGCCAACCACTGGATGCCGCAGGAAGTCAACATGACGCGTGACATCGCGCTGTGGAAAGACCCGAATGGCCTGAGCGACGACGAGCGCCGTCTGGTCATGCGCAACCTGGGCTTTTTCGTGACCGCCGATTCGCTCGCGGCCAACAACATCGTACTGGGAACCTACCGCCACATCACCGCGCCCGAATGCCGCCAGTTCCTGCTGCGCCAGGCCTTCGAAGAAGCCATCCACACCCATGCCTACCAGTACATCACCGAGTCACTGGGTCTGGACGAGGGCGAGATCTTCAACGCCTACAACGAGGTTCAGTCCATCCGGGACAAGGACCAGTTCCTGATCCCTTTCATTGAAGCCATCTCCGACCCCGGCTTCAAAACCGGCACGCCAGAAGCAGACCAAACCCTGCTCAAGTCGCTGATCGTGTTTGCCTGCCTGATGGAAGGCTTGTTCTTCTACGTAGGCTTCACGCAAATTCTTGCCCTCGGCCGCCAGAACAAGATGACCGGCGCGGCCGAGCAGTACCAGTACATCCTGCGCGATGAGTCCATGCACTGCAACTTCGGCATTGATTTGATCAACCAGCTCAAGCTGGAAAATCCGCACCTCTGGACCGCAGAGTTCAAGGCTGAGATCAAGGCGTTGTTCATGAAAGCCGTCGAACTGGAATACCGCTATGCCGAAGACACCATGCCACGCGGCGTGCTGGGGCTAAACGCTTCGATGTTCAAGGGCTATCTCCGCTACATTGCGAATCGCCGTGCCACACAAATTGGTCTTGAAACTCTCTTCCCCAACGAGGAGAATCCCTTCCCGTGGATGAGTGAAATGATTGACCTTAAAAAAGAGCGTAACTTTTTTGAAACCCGTGTGATTGAGTACCAGTCTGGTGGCGCTCTTTCCTGGGATTGATTGACGAAAACGTCGCGTACGGCAAGCACAATAATGATTTCTAGAATTGCAATGTCCCGTGTCAGCACCAAAGAGTGCGCACGGGGCTCTGCTCCTGTGTTCGCGGCGCTGGGTCCGGTTATCCGACCGCCCCAGCGCTGCGAATCGCTTCGCGTAATCCAGGCGTGAAGTGCTTTTTGCAACGTGATCGAGGAGAAAACTATGGCAACTGCGAAAAAACCTGCGGCTAAAAAAGCCGCTCCGACGAAAGCACCCGCTAAAAAAGTAGTGGCTAAAAAAGCACCTGCGAAAAAAGCAGTAGCTCAAAAAGTAGCGGCTAAAAAAGCACCCGCTAAAAAAGCACCTGCGAAAAAAGCAGTAGCTCAAAAAGTTGCAGCAAAAAAACCGGCTGTAAAAAAAGTAGCCGTTAAAAAAGCTCCAGCAAAAAAAGTAGTCGCCAAAAAAGTGGCCCCTAAAAAGGTGGCAGCAAAAAAGGTAACGACGCAAAAGCCAGCGGCTAAAAAAGCTGCAGCTAAAACGGCCGTTGCCAAAAAGCCGGCAGCAAAAAAGGTAGCGAAAAAAGTCGCGGCAAAACCTGCTGCCAAAAAACCCGTTGCCAAAAAAGCTGCAAAAAAGCCTGTCGCGAAGAAAGCCGCGAAGAGGCCCGCTGCAAAAGCACCCACAGCAACGACCACCCCTGCGGCTCAGACGACCATAAACCCGCAAGCGGCCTGGCCGTTTCCAACGGCCAGCAAACCGTAAGCCCTCAGGGTTTTTGTCTCAAGCCCGGTGTCGCAAGATGTCGGGCTTTTTCAATTTCAGAGGGCCGGCAAAAGCGGATCACCGCCCCCACGCACACCGGGCAAACGCTATGAATTCAATAGCTTCAAGCACCCGTAATTCGTAGGCTAGCTATTGATTTCAGTAACATTCAAGGTGTAATTCTGGCCCCCGCGAGTGCCTATCTTGCGTGCGCCGACCCGGTTTCCCAACGTGGCGCAACGGGCCAGCGACCAGCCCTGTTCCAGTCCGAATAGCAGCGCACCACGGAACGCATCACCACAGCCCGTCGGGTCGACCACGGCCTCGGCCTTCACTGCTGCGATCACGGTTTTCTCACCCTCAATCCAGACCTCGCACCCCTCTGCCCCCAGCGTCACCACCAGGCCCTGCACGCGCCGGGACATCTCGGCATACGTCAGGCCGGTGCGATCGCTGAGCATTCTGGCTTCGTAATCATTCACAGTCACCCAGCTGGCGAGCTCGACAAAATGAGCGAGTTCCTGGCCATCAAACATCGGCAGTCCCTGGCCCGGGTCAAAGACGAACGGAATGCCGGCGACCTTGAATTGATCAGCATGCTGCAGCATGGCATCCCGCCCGTCCGGTGAAATCATGCCCAACTTGATGTCGCTGCGCGCTTCAATCCGGGTGACATGCGCCTGCATCATCGCGCCCGGGTGAAAAGCTGTGATCTGGTTATTGTCGCGGTCGGTCATGATCATGGCCTGCGCGGTATAGGTGTCAGCAACCTCACGGACAAACTCGGTGCTGATACCTTGTGTTTTCATGCGCGCTACATAATCGGCGCCGTCGCTGCCAACGGTAGCCATGGGCAAGGGCGAGCCTCCAAGTTGCTTGAGGCTGTAAGCGATATTTCCGGCGCAGCCCCCAAACTCGCGGCGCAATGCGGGCACCAGAAAAGACACGTTCAAAATGTGCAGCTGGTCGGGCAGAATCTGCTCGGAAAAGCGGCCCTCAAACGTCATGATGGTGTCAAAGGCCAGGGAGCCGCAAATTACAGCAGACATTCAGTTCTCAATTCAGTTAAGGGTAAAAAGCGAGGATACGATAGCCGGCCACGCGCAAAGGGGTGGCTGGCGCAGAAGATGGCGCTGGAAAGCCTGCCCGCCCGCCATCGGCTGAGACTTTCAGGTTTACCGCACCGGCCAATTCGGAATGAGAGGCCAGCGTTGCAGTTGTTGCGCCAAACTGCCCTGGCGCCAGCACCCGGCGCACTAAGGCCTGATCCTGGGTGTCGGTCAATGTCAGTTCCAGAGAGGGTATTTCCAGCGCCGTGATGCCGGTATTTTTGAGTGCAAAACTGAGGCGATAAGTATCCGGGCCGATTCGATTGAAGCTGGAGCTGTCAATCACCAGCGACTCGATATGGCGCGGCGGCTTGACTTCACAACGCAGAGGACCGCAAAGGGCCTGAAGCACAGGAACAAGACGTGGCTCCAGCGCCGCCAGGCTGTCTTTTTGCTGCATCACCCACTGCAAGACCAATGCAGACAATAGCAGGAGAGAAAGCACAGCCAGCGACACGCGAACCGGCGGTCGTTTCCAGAATGCTTTGCGCCGCGCATCACGCACAAAGGAAAGATTCTGCAATCCTTCGACATCCACCTCTTCGGAATTTTCCGCTACAGAGTCCGGTGCTTTCGGCTCTGGCAGATTCGAGGGCTCAAAGCCGGAATCATCGTCGGCCGTCGCCGTGCGCGCCAGCTCCTGTCGACCCGGCGGCGCCTCGGCAGGCGGAACGTTGAGACGGGAGGCATCAAGCTCTTGCTGTTGAAGTTGCTGCAGCGCTCGCTTCCAGCCCGCGGGGTCGAAATCGCTACCGTCGTCCTGCTCCGCCTCATCGAACTCTGGCCGTTTAGACGACAAATGCTCGCCGTCTGCCAAGGACGTGGAAAGTTCCGCCGTCGACTCAGGAATGGGATTGGGTTGAATTTCCGGATCTCGCGCACCCTGAGGCGGTGGAAATGTTGGCTCAAGCGCAGACATCTCGTCAGTCGCAGAGGCCGTAAAGCCCAGCTCGGTGGCTTCTGCCGGCAGCAGCTGCGAGGAAGCGTCAAACACCTCACTGCACTGCCCGCACCGGACCCAGCCTTGCGCGATTTTGAGTTGATCGGCTACGACTTTAAACATCGTGCCGCAGGCGGGACAGCGCGTAATCAGGCTCATTTAGCGCTGTATTGTAGGTGGCATTACCGAAAAACAAGGGCCGGGAAACCCGGAGAAAACTGCCTTTGAGACGTCCTCAAAGCCGTGCGGTCATTAAAATCCAACCCTCTTGCTCGTCATGCACCTGAAGCTGGCAATAAGGCGAATAGGCCGCTTTGAGCTCATCGGCCTGCCGATCCAGAATTCCCGCCAGTACCAGATCACCGCCTTTTTCGACATGCGAACACAGCAGAGGCGCCAATACGCGCAACGGCGTTGCCAAAATGTTGGCTAGCACGGTCCGGTAACGGCCCACCGCCCTGTCGGGCAAGCCGGTGTGCAACTGCACATGATTGGCCTCGGCGTTAGCGCGTGTGGACTCAACCGCTGCTTCGTCAATATCGACCGCATCAATGTCCACCGCGCCAAACTTGGCCGCCCCAATGGCAAGAATGCCGGAGCCGCAGCCGTAGTCAAGCACACGGCCCAGTGATTTGCCCGCAGCGCCCTGGCCGGCTATCCAGCGCAAGCACATGCGTGTGGTCGGGTGAGTTCCGGTACCAAAAGCCAGCCCCGGGTCGAGGCGAATTACTTGCCTGGCTTGCGCCGGCGGCTCATGCCAGGTGGGCACAATCCAGAATTCGGGCGTAATTTCGACGGGCGTGAACTGCGATTGCGTGAGCCTCACCCAATCCTGCTCAGGCACGGCTTGAACGGCGACCATCTGGCAACCCGCAAAAAAATCCTGCGCGGCAAGCACGGTGGCGGCATCGCGCGCCAGCGCTTCGGTGGCAAACAGCGACACCATGCGCGAACGCTCCCATCCGGCTTTGG
Source organism: uncultured beta proteobacterium (assembly GCA_963793855.1). GTDB lineage: Bacteria > Pseudomonadota > Gammaproteobacteria > Burkholderiales > Burkholderiaceae_C > Polaromonas. The sequence goes on along the minus strand of CAWCBL010000004.1, from coordinate 1,235,943 downwards.
GCGGCGGCATGCCGGGTTCGCCGAACAAGGCCTGCTCGGCAGGTGTCTGCGCATCGGCATCTTCCACCGACACGCTGAGCGCATCCAGCGCGTCCAGCGCCTCACTGAGGGTCTCGACCTGGTCAACGGGCGCCAGCAAAATCAGTTCAAACAAGCTCATACCAACAGTCCGCCCTGCTTAGCGTTCACGCTTTGACAACCACTCTTCAAGGTAGTGGATGTTGGTGCCACCGTCCATGAATTTGGCATCCACCATGAGTTCGCGATGCAGCGCAATATTGGTGTTGATGCCCTCGACCACGGTTTCAGACAGCGCAGTGCTCATGCGCGCCAGCGCCTGCTCACGCGTGTCACCGTGAACAATGATCTTTCCAATCATTGAGTCGTAGTTGGGCGGCACGAAGTAGTTCGCATAAATATGGGAATCCACCCGCACTCCCGGACCGCCTGGCGTGTGCCAGTTCGTGATCCGTCCTGGCGATGGAGTGAACTTGTATGGGTCTTCCGCGTTGATGCGGCACTCAATCGAATGCCCCTTGATCTGGATATCCCGCTGGACAAAAGGCAGCCTTTCACCGGCAGCCACCATGATCTGGGTCCTCACGATATCCACGCCCGTGATCCACTCTGTGACCGGGTGCTCCACCTGCACGCGGGTGTTCATCTCGATGAAGTAGAACTCGCCGTTTTCGTAGAGGAACTCAAAAGTGCCTGCTCCGCGGTAGCCGAGTTTCTTGACGGCCGCCACGCAGCGCTCGCCGATTCTCTCAATCAGCTTGCGCGGAATACCCGGCGCCGGTCCTTCTTCAATGACTTTCTGGTGGCGGCGCTGCATGGAGCAATCGCGCTCGCCGAGCCAGACCGCATTTTTATACTGATCGGCCAGAATCTGGATCTCGATGTGCCGCGGATTCTGCAGGAATTTCTCCATGTAGACCTCCGGGTTGCCAAAGGCTGCTCCGGCTTCGGCCTTGGTGGTCTGCACCGCATTGAGCAGCGCTGCCTCGGTGTGCACCACGCGCATGCCGCGCCCGCCGCCGCCGCCTGCCGCCTTGATGATGACGGGATAGCCGACCTGCTTGGCGATGCGCTTGATAAAGGCCGGATCAGCGGGAAGTGCACCCTCGGAGCCTGGTACACATGGCACGCCCGCCTTGAGCATCGTCTGCTTGGCCGACACCTTGTCGCCCATCAGGCGGATCGACTCTGGCGAGGGGCCAATGAACTTGAAACCACTCTTTTCCACCCGCTCGGCAAAATCGGCGTTCTCGCTCAGGAAACCGTAACCTGGATGAATCGCTTCAGCGTCCGTGACCTCGGCCGCCGAAATAATGGCGGGCATATTGAGGTAACTAAGTGCCGAAGATGCCGGTCCGATGCACACCGCTTCGTCGGCCAGCTTGATGTATTTGGCCTCGCGGTCGGCCTCGGAATACACCATCACAGCCTTGATGCCGAGTTCCCGGCAGGCCCGCTGGATGCGCAAAGCGATTTCGCCCCGATTGGCAATCAGTATTTTTTTAAACATGGTGGGTCCCGCAGCTCATGAACAGAACCACTTACTCGATGATGAAGAGAGCTTGCCCGTATTCCACGGCCTGGCCATTTTCCGAAAGAATCTTGGTGATGGTGCCGGCCTTGTCGGCCTCGATCTCGTTGAGGATCTTCATGGCTTCAATGATGCAGATGGTCTCGCCTTCCTTGACCACGCTGCCGACTTCAACGAAGGGGCTGGAGCCGGGGCTGGAGGCACGGTAAAACGTGCCGACCATAGGCGATTTGACCGCATGACCTGTGGGGGGTGCGGCGACCACTTCAGGGGCAGCGGGGGCGACTGCCGCCGCTGCCGCCGTCATGGTGACCGCAGGCTGCTGCATCATCATCATGGGAACGCCGCTGGACTTGACAATGCGTACCTTGCCTTCAGCCTCGGTAATCTCCAGCTCAGAGACATTGGACTCTGAAACAAGGTCGATGAGGGTTTTGAGTTTTCTTAAATCCATAGATTCTTTCCAACGAAGGTGGATGCTGGCGCGGGACTTTCAGCACGCAGCTTGAGAGAAGCGGAAAGGCAGTGCAAACACCGATCTTCCTTCTTTCTTCACTTACTCTCTGCTTTTACGCCTTAAAGCGCCTATCGGCCAATTATTGTGCAGGGCTGTTTGCGGGCTGAGCCCGGAAAACGCAAAGTGTACCTCATGCCGAATCCGGCCAAACGATCTCATTGAGAGCTCAAGCCGGGGGCAGAGCCTGTACTCCAAAGATGACAGCTGAGGCGCAAATTCATGCGCCTGCCGGCATGTGACCAGGTTCACCCAATAAGGCTTGGCCTTGTAAAGCGTGCTTAAAACTCAGCTTAGTTTGGTCCAACTCGCGAGTTCTTCGGGCAAAACCTTGCCAATCTTGCGATGAAGCATTTGGCCGGAAGGACCAAACAACACGGAAAATGGCAAGCTGCCCGACTGATTGCCGAGTGACTTACTCAGGTCCGTGCCACTCAAGCCCGCCATGCCGACCGGAAAATTAAGGGGCCGGGTCTGCAGCCAGGTCCGCACAGCGCTGGGCTGGTCAACCGCCAAACCTACGACCTGGATGTTTTTATCCTTGTTTTCCTGAAAAAAGAAATCCAATAAAGGAAGTTCTTCAACGCAAGGCGGGCACCAGGTGGCCCAAAAATTAACCAGCACCACTTTGCCGCGAAAGCCGCTCATGGGCAGGATTTTTCCGTCTGGCGTCTCAAAGCTCAGGCTCCAGAAGGACTCGGCCGCCTTGGCAGGCTCCACGGCCACCACATCATGCGGCCGAAATTTCCACCACGCCGCGCCGGCGCCAGCCAGGCCCGCAACAGCGGCGACGCTGCTGTACAGCATATTTCTGCGATTCACTTTTCAAGCTCCAAAGGGGTCAATAACAATTTTTTTACAGCGGCCAGATCGCCTCGCGGTGTGCGGCCTTTGGCGTCTGGCCGCAAAGCGCCTCGCAGGTCGTCATGGTCGTAAACCATCAGGTGCACGCCCACCGTTTCATTCAGGGGCTTGCAAACACTGCTCAGGCTAAGCGCCTCCACGCTGCCGCCGGTAAAACCGGTAACGGTGCGCGGCTCGTAGTCCACGTTGTGTTCAATCAAGGCAATTTCGGCCGACTTGGGGTCGTCGCAAAACAGCTGGATATAGATATCTGACAGCCGCGTCGCCGTACCATGCCAGACCGCGCCGGCCAGGTAGGGCCGGAATTGGCCCAAGCGCTCCATCCAGACCAGCGCCAGTTCGCGCAAAGCGCTCAATTCAGCGGGCTGCGTATCAGCGCAAAAGAGTGCGATGTACTCGCGCACAGCCTCTTCCAGCTCTTCGTTATCGGGCAAGGCTGTGCGTGCGGGCAGAGCCAACTGCTTGAGCGCACGGCGCTTGGCCGGACCATATTCCAGCCCTTCTTCAACCACAAGTGCGGCGGCGGTAGCGGCGATTTCAGATTTGAGTGTTTGCACGTTCAAGGTCGGCTTGCCTGGGAGGCCAAGCGCAAATTATTAGAGGGCTACCGGGAACCGACAAAGAGGCTCACGATTGTGCCCACATTAGGCCAGTCTCGGCGTTCAAAGTTCACTCAACCCGAGTTTGCTATTGATTCAGGAGCTGCTTGCATCCGTATTTAGTGGGCTGCAGGCAATTTTCTCTTGAAAATAATACCTGACCGGATTGGCTCCCTAAAATAAAGGCCATGCACATACATATTCTGGGGATCTGTGGGACTTTCATGGGCGGCCTGGCTGCTCTCGCGCGCGAGGCGGGGCACAAGGTGACAGGCTGCGACACCAGCGTTTATCCGCCCATGAGCGACCAGTTGCGCGGCTTGGGCATTGAACTGATTGAAGGCTATGGCGCTGATCAGATGGCACTGGCGCCGGATGTGTTTGTGATCGGCAATGTGGTGTCGCGCGCTCGTCTGGCCGATGGCAGCCCCAAATATCCGCTGATGGAAGCCATCCTGAACAGCGGACTTCCCTACACCAGTGGCCCACAGTGGCTTTCGGGCCATGTGCTGCACCATCCCACACACCACGTGACCGGCCCGCGCCATGTGCTGGCCGTGGCCGGCACCCACGGCAAGACAACCACGACGGCCATGCTGACCTGGATTCTCGAACAGGCGGGTCTGCAACCGGGCTTTTTGATTGGCGGCATTCCGCTGAACTTTGGCGTGTCGGCCCGTCTGGGCCAGGGAAATACCTTCGTTATTGAAGCCGACGAATACGACACCGCGTTTTTCGACAAACGCAGCAAGTTCGTCCACTACCGCCCGCGCACGGCCGTGCTGAACAACCTGGAATTTGACCACGCTGACATTTTTGACAACCTGGCCGCCATTGAACGACAGTTTCACCATCTGGTGCGCACCGTTCCCTCGCAGGGCCGCATCGTCGTGAATGCCGGAGAAGAAAGCCTGCAGCGGGTGCTGGCCCAAGGCTGCTGGAGTGAGCAGCTACTCTTTGGCCATAGCCCGCTGAATCACAGCGGTTTCACGGCCCAAGGTGAACCGAACGACTTCCAGGTGCGAAAAGCCGGCCTCCCCGTCGCCCATGTGCGGTGGGACATCAGCGGCGTTCACAACCAGCTCAACGCCCTGGCCGCCATCGCAGCCGCCGAGCATGTAGGTGTGGCACCCGAGGAAGCTGCTCAGGCACTGGCCAGCTTCCAGAACGTCAAACGCCGCATGGAAGTGCGCGGCGTAGTCAAGCGCAGCGGCGGAGAGATCACGGTCTACGACGATTTTGCCCACCACCCGACGGCCATTCACACCACCGTCGATGGCCTGCGTCGCCAGCTCAAGGCATCGGGGAAAAACGGCGCGCGCATCCTCGCCATCTTCGAGCCGCGCAGCAACACCATGAAGCTGGGCACGATGACGGCGCAACTGCCCTGGAGTCTGGAACAAGCCGATCTTGCCTTTTGCCACGCCGGAGGACTCGACTGGGACGCCAGGGCCGCGCTGGCCCCCATGGGCGAACGAGCCCGGGTGGCAGACAACCTGGACCAACTGCTGGCCCAGGTCAGGGCCGTCGCCCGGCCTGGCGATCATTTACTCTGCATGAGCAACGGGGGATTTGGCGGCATTCACGCGAAACTCCTGCAGGCGCTGGGAACCTGAAGGGCCTTGCAGCGCACCAACGCCATCAATTTTGTAGCTGTTTATGCCCGTAGTTGTTGGGACACAGCCCTATATCAGGCCAAAAAGCCTAGTAACTGATACTCAGCGCAGCCACATCAATATGCACCATCGGCTTCCCTAGGGCCGAGCTGGCTGCACGGGCAAACTCCAGGGCCCACCCGGCATCAGAAAACTTCGCAGGGCCAGCGGCTTGTGCCACCACCACCACCTTGTCGGCCGTCAGCAGTTTGCCTGTTGGCCGCAGCGGTTCGCAGCCCATCTGGGTGAACTGGTCATCGAGCCACACTCTTGCGACATCGTGCGGCATGGGCGGCACTTCATGAAGATCGATTTGCACGGGCTGATGACCTGGAAACGTCACACTGACTTCGCTGCGCATGGTGGCTCCTCAGAAGAAAATTATGAATTCTGCACCATGTGCGGCGACTCAGGGCGCATGGACATTCACGCAAACCCGCGAACACCCGCAAACTACCAGGCATAGCAGCGGGCGCCGCTTTTTTTACTTGGCCCGGCGTGCCGCCACGGCAGCCGACAGGGACTCCAGCAAGCTCAGTGAATCGTTCCAGCTCAGACAGGCATCGGTGATGCTCTTGCCGTATTCGAGCGCTTTGGCGTCGTCTTTGCCTGGCGTGAATTTTTGCGCACCGGGGTTCAGGTGGCTTTCAACCATGAGACCAAACACCTTGCGCGAGCCGCCAGCGACTTGGGCCGCGATGTCGCGCGCCACGTCAAGCTGCTTTTCGTGCTGCTTGGAGCTGTTGGCATGGCTGCAATCGACCATCAGGGTGGCGGGCAGTTTGGAGGCTTCAAGCTCCTTGCAGGCCGCAGCCACGCTGGCCGCATCGTAGTTGGGCGTTTTGCCGCCGCGCAAAATGACGTGGCAGTCCTTGTTGCCCTTGGTTTGCACGATCGCCACCTGACCGTTTTTGTGCACCGACAAGAAGTGGTGACCGCGGGACGCTGCCTGGATTGCGTCGGTGGCGATGCGGATGTTGCCATCGGTGCCATTTTTGAAGCCGATCGGCGCAGACAGGCCGGAAGCCAGCTCGCGGTGGATCTGGCTTTCGGTGGTACGTGCGCCAATCGCGCCCCAGGCAATCAGGTCGCCGATGTACTGCGGAGAAATCACATCGAGAAACTCGCTGCCGGCCGGCAGCCCCAGCCTGTTGATGTCAATCAGCAGCTGACGGGCGATGCGCAGACCTTCGTCGATGCGGTAGCTCTCATCGAGATAAGGGTCATTGATCAGCCCTTTCCAGCCAACGGTGGTACGCGGCTTTTCGAAATACACGCGCATCACGATTTCAAGCGTGCCGGCGTACTTTCTTCGCTGCTCGGCCAGGCGGCGCGCGTATTCCAGCGCTGCCTCCGGATCGTGAATGGAGCACGGACCAATGACCACCAGCAGGCGGTCGTCCTTGCCGGCGATGATGTTGTGAATATTGTGGCGGGTCTGTGTAATCAGCGATTCGACAGCTGTGCCATGAATCGGAAAGAAGCGGATTAAATGCTCGGGAGGGGGTAGCACGGTGATGTCCTTGATGCGTTTGTCGTCGGTATCGCTGGTTTTTTCGACGCTCGCATACCAGCTGTCCTGGGCGGGGCTGGTGGCGTTGGATTTGGCATTCATCACAGGCTTCCTTTTTTAAATATCAGACTATTTCAGGCAAATTCACAAATAAGTACGCAACTTCAAAATGAGAGCAGGCAAAAAAAAACCGCCGGGAGTCCGGCGGTTTTTTGAGATTTGTTGCGTTACTTCAAGAGGTTACGCGAAGATCTCTCTACCGCCAGAGGCGCTTGAGAACCAAAAGTAACCGAAATAAAATTTCGCCGATTTCATGGATTTAATGTAGCACACCGGCCAACTTTCCGCCAATCAGCCCGCAACTCAGGCGGTGCCGCCCACCGTCAATCCATCGATCCGCAAAGTCGGCTGGCCCACGCCCACTGGCACGCTCTGGCCTTCCTTGCCGCAGGTGCCCACGCCGCTATCGAGCCGCATGTCATTGCCGATCATGCTGATGCGGGTCAGCACATCCGGGCCATTGCCCACAAGCGTTGCGCCCTTGACGGGATAGAGGATTTTGCCGTTTTCAACCCAGAAAGCTTCGCTGGCCGAGAAGACGAACTTGCCGGAGGTGATATCGACCTGGCCACCGGCAAAGTTGGTGGCGTAGAGACCTTTTTTGATGCTGGCAACAATTTCCTCGGGCGCCTTGTCGCCGCCCAGCATATAGGTATTGGTCATGCGCGGCATGGGCACATGGGCGTAGCTTTCGCGGCGACCATTGCCGGTGGGTTTCACCTTCATCAGGCGCGCATTGAGCGAGTCCTGGATATAGCCCTTCAAAATGCCATCCTCAATCAGCACATTGCGCTGGCTGACATTGCCCTCATCGTCGACATTGAGCGAGCCCCGGCGGTCAGCAATGGTGCCGTCATCGAGCACCGTCACGCCCTTGGCAGCCACGCGCTGACCGATGCGGCCTGAAAATGCGCTGGAGCCCTTGCGGTTGAAGTCACCTTCCAGGCCATGCCCAATGGCTTCGTGCAACAAAATGCCGGGCCAACCGGAGCCGAGCACCACGGTCATCTGGCCAGCGGGCGCTGGACGGGCATCCAGATTGGTCAGGGCCGCTGCCACGGCATCATCCACATAGCGCGCAATCTGGGTGTCGTCAAAATAGGCCAGGCCAAAACGGCCGCCGCCGCCGCCCGAACCGACCTCGCGCCTACCCTTTTGCTCGGCAATCACCGTAACGCTCAAACGCACCAGCGGGCGCACATCGGCGGCCAGGGTGCCATCGGCGCGCGCCACCATCACCACGTCGTATTCGCTGGCCAGGCCGGCCATCACCTGAACAATGCGCGGGTCTTTGGCCTTGGCGAGTTTTTCGACTTTTTCAAGCAGCTTGACCTTGGCTGTGCTGCCCAGCGTGGCAATCGGGTCCAGGTCCCGGTACAGTGACCGGCTTCCGGCAATTTTGCGGGTCGGCGTTTTCACCCGGCCGGCTTTGCCGGCACCCGAGATGCTGCGCACGGTGCGTGCGGCGTCGAGCAACGAGGCTTCAGAAATGTCGTCGGAATAGGCGAATGCAGTTTTTTCGCCGCTGACAGCGCGCACACCCACGCCCTGATCAATACTGAAGGAGCCCGTCTTCACGATGCCCTCCTCGAGGCTCCAGCCTTCGCTGCGGGTGTACTGGAAGTACAAATCCGCGTCATCCACGCCATAAGAAGTAATTTCACCGAGGGCGCGGCTCAGCGCGGCATCGTTCAGGCCAAACGGTTCCAGCAGGAGCTTTTTCGCGATGACCAGGCGCTCGGCGGTGGACTCTTGCGTGGGCCGCGCCATCGGGCGCCCTCCCACATTGGTTTGACGAGCTGATGCGGCTGCAGAGTTGAGTGAGGTCATCCGATCATTGTAGGCAGTCTGACTGGAGCCCGGGCTGGCAAGGCCACCTTCCACATCAAGACAGGGCGGCGATGCAAATGAGCTTTCCGGCTACGAGCCGGTCAGATTGACAAGTCGCTGGTGGTGGCGCCCGGTCCACTGGTCTTGCACAGCTCAACATCGCTGTCACGCTCTTTTTCGCCGGGGTACATGTGGCTTTGGCCGATGACCTGGCCGTTGCTGGCCTTGAGGGTGAAATACGGGGAGCCGTCCTTGCCGGTGAGGCGGCTGTAACGTCCGTCATCAGCTGCATTTTTCTTGACCGATTCCATGCCGGCGACCGCACTGGCTTTGGCTTCATACATCTCGCTGGTCAAAATGATTTTCCCGGTGTCTGCCAGCAGGGTGAAGAAATACTTGTCGTTTTTGGATTTCTTCAGTTCAAATTTACCAGCCATGACGATGCTCCTTGGGGTTTATGTCAGATTGAACAACTTGCCAATCTGCTTTTTACTCCGTGATTTGCCTCAGGGCAATACCCATTGAACACTTTGGCATGAATTGCAGGCGATCGGACGAGTCCGAACCACCGCTCAGCCAATCACCACCAAGGGCCCTGGCGCGCTCGTGGACATGGCCGACATCAGGTCTGCATCAGGCGCTTGGCCTTGGAAATTGACATCAGCATGCCAACGGCCAACCCCAGCGTCACCATGGCCGTGCCGCCGTAGCTGATGAAGGGCAAGGGAACGCCCACCACCGGCAGGATGCCGCTGACCATGCCCATGTTGACAAAAGCATAGGTGAAAAAAATCATGGTCAGCGCACCCGCCAGCAGCCGCGAAAACAAGGTTGGGGCATCCATGGCAATGGCCAGCCCGCGAAAAATCAGAAAGATGAAACCGGCAATCAGCAGCAAGTTGCCAACCAGGCCGAACTCCTCGGAGAAAGCGGCAAAGATAAAGTCGGTCGTGCGTTCGGGAATAAATTCGAGGTGCGTCTGCGTGCCGGCCATAAACCCCTTGCCGAACACCCCTCCAGAACCGATGGCAATCATGCCCTGAATGATGTGAAACCCCTTGCCCAGCGGGTCGCGCGACGGGTCCAGCAAGGTACAGATGCGCTGCTGCTGGTAGTCATGCAGGATGGGCCAGCGCATGCCGTCGGCGCACAGTTGCGGCTCAAACCACACGATCAGAAATACACCTGCCAGACCCAACAGCACCGGCGGCGCAATCAGCTTCCAGCTCAGGCCGGCAAAGAAAATTACCGCCAGGCCAGCGGCCAGCACCAGCAAGGAGGTGCCGAGATCGGGTTGCTTCATGATCAGCCCGACGGGCACGGCCAGCAGCACAATGGCAGCCGCAAAATCCAGTGGCCGCAACTGCCCTTCGCGCTTCTGGAACCACCAGGCCAGCATCAGCGGCATGGCGATTTTCAGGATTTCACTGGGCTGGATCACCACCCCGACGTTGAGCCAGCGCCTGGCCCCCTTCTTGGTGATGCCAAACACAGCCACGGCCACCAGCAGGGTCACACCGGCCACATACAGCGGCACGGCAAATATCATCAGTCGCTGCGGCGGGATCTGCGCCACCACAAACATGATGGCCCCTGCAATCAGCATGTTGCGGCCATGATCGGCAAAACGCGTGCCGTGGTCGTAGCCCGACGAGTACATGATCAGCAGCCCGGCACAGGCCAGCAGGAAAACGGCAAAAGCCAGCAGCCCGTCAAAGCCCTGCAGCAGGGGAAGGGTTCGTTGATAAAGGGAGGGTTTGTCGAAAACGGCGGCCATGACCGCAATTATCAATCAGCCCACTGGTAGCCCGTCTTCCTAAGGGAATCACTGCCGCGGCCGCTTCGCTATCAAAACAATAGCTGACTGCACCCATCGTGGTTACGGAAAATGATCATTCGCCCATGAACCCGACAAAAATCCGCACGCACAACGGCCCTGAAACTGTGGGCAGCGCGCTTACCATGGCGGCATGCCCACCACCCACCTCCTGTATCTGCACGGCTTTCGATCCTCGCCCCAGTCTGCCAAGGCGAAAAAAATGGCTGCCCAGGTCGCTTCCCGCCACTCCGCCGTGACCTGGTGGTGCCCGCAACTGCCACCCTCGCCACGCGACGCCATGGCGCTGCTGGACGGAGGTCTTTCCCATTGGCCCCATGAATCCATGGCGGTCATCGGTTCCTCGCTGGGCGGTTTTTACGCTACTGCGGTGGCTGAGCGCTATGGCTGCAGGGCGGTGCTGCTCAATCCGGCGGTGAACCCTGCGCGCGATCTGGCGAATTACATAGGCGAGCAGACCGCCTGGCACAAACCCGAAGAACATTTTTTCTTTGCGCCGCACTTTGTCGATGAGCTGCGCGCCCTGTCGCCCGGACCGCTGAAAGCGCCGGATAACTACCTGGCCATCATTGCCAAAGGCGATGAAGTGCTGGACTGGCGCGAAATGACGGCGCGCTATGCCGGCGCGCAAATACAGTTGCTGGAAGGCGGCGACCATGCGCTGAGCGATTTCGACACGCATGTGCCGCTCATTCTGGATTTTCTGGCCCTGGCTTGAAAAAGCCAGACCCCGGCACTAGCTGTCGAGGCGGCCTGATTACACTAGCCGCAAGCCTCTTAAAGGCAATTACCCCAGGCTAAAGGATTCCGTTTTGTTTGTACTGTTTGAAGAAGCCGGCAAGTTTCTGGCTGGCCGGATTTTGTCGGAGACCGATGCATCGCTACAAGTCGAGCTCGACTCGGGCAAGCGCGTCAAGGTGAAGGCCGCCAATGCCCTGCTGAAGTTTGAAAAACCGGCCCCGGCCGAATTCCTCGCCGCCGGCCAGCATTTGAGCCAGGAGATTGATCTGGACCTGGCCTGGGAATTTGCCAGCGAGGAAGAGTTCGGCTTTGCCGATCTGGCCCGGGACTATTTCAGCGCCGATGCGTCCAAACCCGCGTCGCTGGAACAGCAGGCGGCGGCGCTGTTTCGCCTGTACGAGGCACCGCATTACTTCCGCCGCGCCGGCAAGGGCCGCTTCAAGAAGGCGCCAGCCGAGATCCTGCAGCAGGCGCTGGCCGCCATCGAAAAGAAAAAACAGCTCACCGCCCAGATCGCCGCCTGGGCCGGGGAGCTGGGCCAGGGCCAATGCCCCGCGCCTATTGCGCGAGCAGCTCTACAAGATTCTGTTCAAACCTGACAAAAACAGTCCCGAGTACAAGGCGGTGGTTGATGCGTCCCGCGCCACGCATACAGCGCCGCTGGAATTGCTGCAAAAGGCCGGCGCCATCGCTTCGCCCTACCAGTTCCACTGGAAGCGCTTCCTGTTTGAGAACTTCCCCAAGGGCACCGGCTTTCCGGCCCTGCAGGCGCCGCCGGTCAAGGACGAATTGCCGCTGGCCGATGTGAAGGCGTTCTCGATTGACGACTCCAGCACCACGGAGATTGACGATGCGCTGTCGGTGCAGGGTCTGGGCAGCGGCACCGTCACGCTGGGCATTCACATTGCAGCGCCTGGCCTGGCGGTGTTGCCGGGCAGCCCCATCGACGCAGTCGGCCGCGCGCGCATGTCGACTGTTTATATGCCGGGCTACAAGCTGACCATGCTGCCCGAAGATGTCGTCAAGACCTATACCCTGCAGGAAGGTCGCAATTGCCCGGCCCTGTCGCTCTACCTGACGCTGGATGAAACGACGCTCCAGATCACCAGCAGCGTGACGCGGCTGGAGCAGGTACCCATTGTCAGCAACCTGCGCCATGACGCGCTGGACAACACCTTCACCGAAGCGTTTTTTGAAACCGCGCTGGTCAGCCCGCCCGCGGATGTCCAGTGGGGCGTGGAGCTGACGTTTTTGCACCGTCTGGCCAAGTACCTCAAGGCCCAGCGCGAAATCGTTCGCGGCAAGCCCGAAAACTTCAATCGGCCCGACTACAACTTCAAGCTCGACAACCCGACGGGCAACGAGCCGCAGGGCAACGAACTGGTGAGCATCAGCACGCGCCAGCGCGGATCGCCGCTCGACTTGATCGTTGCCGAAGCCATGATTCTGGCCAACAGCACCTGGGGCGAGTGGCTGGCCGAACATGGCGTGCCCGGCATTTACCGCAGCCAGGCAAGCCTGGCGCCCGGCGTGAAGGTGCGCATGGGCACCAAGGCGCTGCCGCATGCCGGCATTGGCGTGAAAAGCTACGTCTGGAGCACCTCGCCGCTACGCCGCTACACCGACCTGGTGAATCAGTGGCAAATCATTGCCGTCGCGCGGCATGGCCGCACCGCCGCGCTGGCCGCGCCCTTCAAGCCGAAGGATGCAGAGCTGTTCTCGGTGATTTCGTGCTTCGACGGCACCTACAGCGCCTACAGTGGTTTTCAGGCCGGCATCGAGCGCTACTGGACGCTCAAATACCTGCAGCAAAACAACATTACCGAACTGACGGCCACGGCCTTCAAGGACAACCTGGTGCGCGCCGACGAGCTGCCGCTGGTGCTGGCGGCTTTGGGAGCGCAAGGTCTGCCGCGCGGCGCCAGGGTCCGCATCAAGCTGGGGGCGATTGACGAGATCACGCTGGACATTTCGGGCACCGTGACGGAACGCCTGGACACCGTGGCCGATGAATCCGCCGCGCCCATCGAAGAGGGCAGCGACGAGGACGGCGAGTCCGACATGGCCGCCGGTCCGATCTCGATTGCCGTCGATATCGATGAAACCGCCGCAGATGGCGCTGACGCCAGCGCTGCAGGCGCAGCATCGGCTTGAGCTGCGTGACTCACACGCAGAAACACTGAAGACCCCCGTGAAGTCACCTAGCACCCTGCAAATTGCCCTGGGCGTTTCAATTGCCTTCCATGCCGTGCTGCTGACGGTCCGTTTTGTCGACCCGGAACGCTTTAACCGCGTGTTTCAGGACACTCCGCTGGAAGTGATTCTGGTCAATGCCAAGTCCAATGAAAAGCCGGACAAGGCCAAAGCCATTGCGCAGGCATCCCTGGCCGGCGGTGGAGAACTCGAAAAAGGCCGAGCAACCTCGCCGCTGCCACCCTCGGCACTGATGGAGCTGGGCGATGCCACCGAAGATGCGCAGCGCAAGGTCGAGTCGCTGCAGGAGCAGCAAATGCAGTTGCTGGCACAAATCAAGAAGACGCTGGCCTCCATGCCGCCGCCGGACATGAGCTTGCCCGCCAATAATCCCGCAAAAACCGAACGGGAAGAAAAACGCAAACAGCTCGTCAAGCTGCTGGCCGAGATTGAAAAGCGCATCAATGAAGAAAATGCGCGTCCCAAGAAACGCTATATCAGCCCGGCCACCCGAGAAGAAGTCTATGCGGTGTACTACGACGAGTTGCGGCGCAAAATTGAAGACAAGGGCACCGTGAATTTCCCCGAGATGGCCGGCAAGAAACTGTATGGCGAACTCACCATGACCATGACGGTCAACTTTGATGGTCGCGTGCTGGACACCGAAGTGGTTCAAACCTCGGGCAACCTGACGCTGGACCGCAGGGCGCAGAGCATCGTGCGCGGCACCGGCCCTTTCGGCCGATTCAATGAGGCCATGCGCCGCCGGGCAGACCAGATTGTGGTGGTTTCCCGCTTCAGGTTCACGCGGGACGACAACCTCGAAACAAAGCTGACAAGCCGCTGAAACCCAGGCTGCCGGTATACAAAAACTTCGTCATGGACCATGACTTCAATCACCAGCGGGCAGGCAGCGATGGATAAGTATTTCGTTCTCGGCAACCCGATAGCGCACAGCAAATCGCCTCTCATTCATGCGCGTTTTGCCGAACTGACAGGACAGGCCCTGACTTACGAGCCCTTGCTCACGCCGCTCGATGGTTTTGCCGCCACGCTGGCGCAACTCATGCGCAGCGGCGCGAAGGGATGCAACGTCACGGTGCCCTTCAAGTTCGAAGCCTTTCAGGCCGCAAACACGCAAAGCGACAGGGCTCAACTGGCCCAGGCCGCCAACACGCTCACGTTTGATGAGGGTGCGGTTCACGCCGACAACACCGATGGCGTCGGGCTGGTCAGGGACATTCAAGACAACGCCGGTGTATCGCTCACGGGGCTTGATGTGCTGCTGATAGGCGCCGGCGGCGCGGGCGCGGGCGCATTGGGAGCTCTGCTCGCAGCAGGGCCGCGCCGGCTGGTGCTGGTTAATCGCACAAAAACCAAGGCCGACGCACTGGTAGAGCGTCACAAAGCGCATGCTTCACTGCGCCAGGCGCTACAAAAAACAGAGCTGCTGGTGCAGGATATGAAAGGGCTGGAAGGCAATTTCGACGTCATCATCAACGCCAGCGCGAGCAGCCTGACAGGGGGTGCCGTGCCCGTTGACAGCCGGGTTCTCAAGCCAGGCGCGCTCGCCTACGACATGATGTACGGTCCGGCGGCTGCCGGATTCATGAACTGGGCCCGTGAACATGGCGCGACACCGCGGGACGGCTTGGGCATGCTGGTGGAACAAGCCGCGGAAGCGTTTGCGCTGTGGCGCAAAGTTCGTCCGCCTTCTGCACAGGTGTTGCAGGAGATGCGGGCGCTGCTGACATGAAGGCGCTCGTGCGCCTGCTGGCTCTGGTGCTGCTGGCCGGTCTGGCGCTGCAAATCTATTTTGTGGGCCGCATTGCCCTGATGGCCGTGCTCAATCCCGAATCCACGGCCTTCCAGCGCTCAGAGGCCTACCTGGTTGCCAAGAACACCGGCGCCTTGAAATGGCGCCAGCAGTGGGTACCCTACGCACAGATTTCAGACAACCTCAAGCGGGCGATCATTGCCTCTGAAGACGCCAGTTTTATCGAGCACGACGGCGTGGACATGGAGTCGCTTGAAAAGGCCTGGGAGAAAAATGCCAAAGCCGAACAACGCGCTGCGCAATTGAACAGTCGCCCGGCCGCCAGCCCCTCAAAAGCGGCCATCGCGAAAGCGCCAAAAATTATCGGCGGCTCCACCATTACGCAACAGCTGGCCAAAAACCTCTTTCTCTCGGGGGAGCGCACCTTGCTGCGCAAGGGCCAGGAGCTTGTCCTCACGCTGCTGCTCGAGGCCTTGCTGAACAAGCAGCGCATTCTTGAGATTTACCTCAACAGCGTGGAATGGGGCGAAGGCGTTTTCGGCGCGGAAGCTGCGGCCCAGCATTACTACCGCAAGCCCGCCTCCAGATTAAGTGCCCTTGAGGCGGCCCGTCTGGCGGTGATGCTGCCGCGGCCCAAGTATTTTGAAACCAGGCTCGGTTCGGGCTACCTCGCCTCGCGCGCCAGCACCATCGCGGCGCGCATGGGCGGCGTGGTACTTCCCTGACCGGCCATGAGAGAGAGAATTTCCCCGCTATTGGCCAAGGTGATGAGCCTGTTCCTGCTGGGACTGATCCGCCTGCTGACCGGCGCACAGGCTCGCTGGCAAGGCTGCCCGCCCAAGGCCGAGCAGCGCATTTATTTCGCCAACCATCAGAGCCATGCCGATCTGATGCTCATGTGGGCCGCCCTTCCCGAGGAATTGCGCAGCATCACGCGACCGATTGCCGCCAGGGACTACTGGACCAAGACGGCGTTCAAAAAATGGATCACCACCGCCGTGTTCAACGCCATTTATGTGGACCGCGCGAAGACCGGCGACCAAGACCCGCTGGAGCCGCTGATCCGCGCGCTGGACCAGGGCGACTCCATCATCCTTTTCCCGGAAGGAACCCGAGGCAACCAGGAAGAGCCGCAGAGCTTCAAGTCGGGACTGTACAACCTCGCACTGAAGTTTCCCCATGTGGTGCTGGTGCCGACCTGGATCAACAACGTGCAGCGCGTCATGCCCAAGGGCGAAGTCGTGCCCGTGCCGATTCTCTGCTCGGTCACCTTTGGCGCACCCATCGTCCTGGGCAGCGATGAGGATAGAAGCAGCTTTCTCAAGCGCGCACGGCAGGCGGTTCTGGACCTGCGGGAATCCTGATGAATACATTTTTACGCAGCCTCTCGCCGTCAGAGCAGGTTGGACTGCTGTTCATCCTCGTCTTTGGCTTGCTGGCGCTGGTCAGCATAGCGGTCTTCATGATGTCGCTCAGGGACAGAAACGAGGATGATGTGCACACCCTGCGAATCACGGAATTCAGGGGCCTGCTCAAAACCTCATGGGGAATGGTGACCGTCTTCTGGATCGGCTGGGCTCTGGGTGAGACTGTCGCCACCGTCCTTTTCGGTCTGGTGGCATTTTTGGCACTGCGCGAATTCATCACCCTCTCCCCCACCCGCCAGGGCGATCACCGCAGCCTGGTGCTGGCTTTTTTTGTCGTGCTGCCAGTGCAGTTTGCGCTGGTCATCATGCGGTATTTCGACCTGGTTACCGTGTTCATTCCGGTCTATGTGTTTCTGGCTATTCCCGTGGTCAGTGCGCTGGCAAACGATCCGCAGCGCTTTCTGGAACGCAACGCCAAGCTGCAGTGGGGCATCATGGTCTGCATCTATGGCATGAGCCATGTTCCCGCCCTGCTGCTGCTGAAGTTTCCGGATTACGACGGCAAAAATGCCTTCCTCGTGTTCTTCCTGGTGTTTGTGGTCCAGAGCTGCATGGTCGTGCAGCACCTGCTGGGCCGCCGGCTCAAGCGCAAACCCAGTGCGCCGAATATCAGCCTGAGCTTTAACTGGACCAGCTGGCTCCTTGCCGTTATCGTGGCCAGCCTGGTGGGCGGCTTGTTGGCAGGCCTGACACCCTTCAAGCCGGCCCAGGCCGTGGCCATGGCCTTGATTGCCTGCGTATCGGGCTCTTTGGGGCATCTGGTCATGAAGGCCCTGAAGCGCGACCGGGGGGTGCCCAATTGGGGCTCTCAAGGCAGGTCGGTCACCGGTGCCGGCGGCCTGCTGGATCGCGTCGATGCCTTGTGTTTTGCGGCGCCCGTATTTTTTCACTCGGTTAGATGGTATTTCGGCCTCTAGCCCAATAATAGCGGTCACTAGCAGCTATCAAATTTAGAGCATATGCGTATATTGGGAATTGACCCGGGCTTGCAAATAGCCGGCTTTGGCGTGGTGGATGTGGATGGTCCCCAGCTTCGCTACGTGGCCAGCGGCACCATCAAGACCACGCACCTGGAGCGCAGCGATTTGCCGGGCCGCCTGAAGGTGCTGTTTGATGGCGTGCGAGAGGTCGTGCAACGCTATCAACCCCAGGTCGCCTCGGTGGAGATTGTGTTTGTCAACGTCAACCCGCAGGCCACGCTGCTGCTAGGCCAGGCCCGCGGAGCATGCGTCACGGCACTGGTTTCCAGCGACCTGCTGGTGGCCGAATATACCGCCCTGCAGATGAAAAAGGCCGTTGCGGGTTATGGCAAGGCCGGCAAGGCAGAGGTGCAGGAAATGGTCATGCGCCTGCTGAAACTGCCCTCCCTGCCGGGAAAAGATGCGGCTGACGCCCTGGGGCTGGCCATTACCCATGCCCATGTGGGCGCTGCCATGGCGCGACTTGCCTTGGCCAGCGAGACAAGCGGCAAGATGGGGGGGAATTACAGGGCGGGCAGGAGTCGGTAAGTGGGTAAGGGGGCTTCCCCTTTACGCTACGCGGCCCGCAATCAACACGGCAAAAAAACCAAAGGCCG
Source organism: uncultured beta proteobacterium (assembly GCA_963793855.1). GTDB lineage: Bacteria > Pseudomonadota > Gammaproteobacteria > Burkholderiales > Burkholderiaceae_C > Polaromonas. Next base: position 1,217,808 of record CAWCBL010000004.1, on the reverse strand, counting down.
CAACCAGCGTCCACTTCAGAATGGTGAGGCCGTAGCGCCGAAATCTGACCTGCGACGTTGCCGCGTATAAAACGAAGGACCCAAGCGAAGCCAGCAGCGCCAGCAAAATAATCCCGCGAAACACCACCATGGCACGAACTCCTTAGTGACTGTGATTGCGCCTTACCAAGCACGCGCCAGACTGGAAAACCTGGGGAGCCAGTTTCTCGTCTTCAAACGTGACCACTTCGTAGGCCTCCGGATGCGCGAGCAGTTCGCGCAGCAGCTTGTTGTTCATCGCGTGGCCCGAGCGGAATGCGCTGTAGGCGGCCAGCATGGGCTTGCCCAACAGGTAAAGGTCACCCATTGCATCGAGGATTTTGTGTTTCACAAACTCGTCGTTGTAACGCAGCCCTTCACTGTTCAGGACCTTGTAGTCGTCCATGACGATGGCATTGTCCAGGCCGCCACCGAGTGCCAGGCCATTGGCCCGCATCATCTCCACATCCTTGGTGAAGCCGAAAGTGCGGGCGCGGGCAATATCGCGGCTGTAAGCGCCGGAGCCCATGTCAAACTCCACGCGCTGACCCGTGGAATCGACGGCGGGATGGTCAAAATCAATTTCAAAGCTCAGCTTGTAGCCCTCGTAGGGGCTCAGGCGCGCCCACTTCATGTTCGCATCCTCGCCCTCGCGGACCTCAACAGGCTTGGTAACACGGACAAAGCGCTTGGGGGCCGCCTGCAACTCAATGCCGGCGGACTGCAGCAAAAAAACAAAGGAAGAGGCCGAGCCATCCAGAATCGGCACCTCTTCCGCCGTGATGTCGATGATCAGGTTGTCGATGCCCAGCCCCGCACAGGCGGACATCAGGTGCTCGACTGTGTGAACCTTGGCACTGCCACTGGAAATCGTGGATGCCATCCGGGTGTCGGTCACGGCTTCGGCCGAAATCGCGATATCGACCGGCTGCGGCAAGTCAACGCGCCGGAAAACGATGCCGGTATCGGGCGGTGCCGGCCGCAGGGTCAACTCCACCCGCTGACCGCTGTGCAGCCCCACGCCAACGGCCTTGGTCAGGGATTTGAGGGTTCTTTGAGCCAGCATGCTGCCATTTTAATTTGAGCCCCGGGAACCAGGCGCTGTAGGGGTTTGACGCTCAAGGCGCAGCACCGCAAGGCCGGAGCCTGCGAGCTTGAAGCGCGAACGCAAAAAACACAGCCCCCAAGGGAGCTGTGCATGAGGGAACGCGGCGGAGCCGGCTATCAGTCGGCCTGGCTGCGCAGGAAAGCAGGGATCTCGAAGTCATCCATGCCACCCGAAGCCAGCGCATCGACCTTGGCCGCTGCCTGAGTGCGGTTGGTGCGCCACACGCTAGGCACCGACATGTTGCCGTAGTCCGGCTGCGCCGAACCCATGCTCATTTGCGGCGCAGCAGCAGAACCCGACATCGAGCCCAGGGTGGGCACATTGAAGGGCACGTTGTCGGTGCCAGTGCGCAGCACTTGCAAAGGCGGTGCATGGCGACGCACGCCCTGGCGGCTCAGGCCGGTGGCAACCACGGTAACGCGGATGTCATCGCCGAGTTCATCGTCGTAAGCCGTGCCGTAAATCACATGCGCATCGGGAGATGCGTAGGCGCGGATGGTGTTCATCGCCAGCTTGGATTCGTTCAATTTGAGCGAGCCCTTGGCGGCCGTGATCAGCACCAGCACGCCTTTGGCGCCCGACAGGTCAATGCCTTCCAGCAAGGGACATGCGACGGCCTGCTCGGCGGCGATGCGCGCGCGGTCGGGACCGCTGGCCCTGGCCGTTCCCATCATGGCTTTGCCGGGCTCACCCATCACAGTACGCACATCTTCAAAGTCGACGTTGACGTGGCCGGGAACATTGATGATTTCGGCAATGCCGCCCACGGCGTTTTTCAGCACGTCATTGGCATGCGCAAAGGCTTCGTCCTGGGTCACGTCATCGCCGAGCACTTCGAGCAGCTTTTCGTTGAGGATGACGATCAGCGAGTCCACATTGGCTTCCAGCTCGGCCAGGCCCAGATCGGCATTGGTCATGCGGCGACCGCCCTCGAAATCGAAAGGCTTGGTGACCACACCGACGGTCAGAATGCCCATCTCCTTGGCCACGCGTGCGATCACAGGCGCAGCGCCGGTGCCGGTGCCGCCACCCATGCCTGCGGTGATGAACAGCATGTGCGCGCCCTCAATGGCACTGCGGATGTCATCCACCGCCAGCTCGGCCGCATCACGACCTTTTTCGGGTTTGCTGCCTGCTCCCAGGCCACTGATGCCCAGCTGAATGGTCTTGTGCGCGCTGCCGCGGTTGAGGGCTTGCGCGTCAGTGTTGGCACAAATGAACTCAACGCCCTGCACGCCGCATTCAATCATGTGCCCGACGGCATTGCCGCCGCCGCCACCGACACCGATCACCTTGATCTGCGTGCCTTGGTTGAATTCCTGGATTTCAATCATTTCGATGCTCATTGGGAGCCTCCTATCAATAAACTGGGTTTGCCAAAAGTTTTTCTAAATTTTTCTTTGCTTGACATGACTGCTCATTCGGGTGGATCCGCTCCTCCCGAATGGGTTCGGCGCGAAGGGCGGCCCTTAAAACTGGACCCCATGAAATTAAAAAATTTAATCATCAGAAGTTCCCCACGAACCAGTCTTTGACACGGCCAAAGGCGTTGTGCACACTGCCAGCCTTTTGCGCCACCTTGTAGCCCCGCATGCGTGCCAGCCGGGCCTCTTCAAGCAGCCCCATGACCGTGGCTGCCCTGGCCTGGGCAACCATGTCGGAGAGCGCGCTGGAGTAACGCGGCAGGCCGCGCCGAACAGGCTTGAGGAAAATGTCCTCACCGAGCTCGACCATGCCCGGCATCACCGCGCTGCCGCCGGTGATCACGATGCCCGATGACAGGACTTCCTCGTAGCCCGATTCGCGAATCACCTGCTGAACCAGTAAAAAAATCTCTTCGACACGCGGCTCTATCACACCGGCCAGGGCTTGCCTGCTCAGCATGCGGGGGCCTCGGTCGCCCAAACCGGGCACTTCCACCTGCGTCTCGGGGTCGGCCAGCAGTTGCTTGGCGTACCCGCTCTCCACCTTGATGTCTTCGGCGTCTTTGGTGGGCGTACGCAGCGCCATGGCGATGTCGCTGGTGATGAGGTCGCCCGCAATCGGAATCACCGCGGTGTGCCGTATCGCACCCCCGGTGAAGATCGCGACATCGGTGGTACCCGCACCGATGTCCACCATGGCCACGCCAAGCTCCTGCTCATCCTGCGTCAGTACCGCCAGGCTGGAAGCCAGCGGGTTGAGCATCAGCTGGTCGACTTCCAGCCCACAGCGCCGCACGCATTTGATGATGTTTTCGGCCGCGCTTTGCGCGCCGGTCACGATATGCACTTTGGCCTCCAGCCGGATGCCGCTCATGCCAATGGGCTCGCGCACATCCTGGCCGTCAATCACGAACTCCTGCGGCTCAACCAGCAGCAGGCGCTGGTCGGTCGAGATGTTGATGGCCTTGGCGGTTTCAATCACACGGGCCACATCGGCTTGCGTGACTTCCTTGTCCTTTACCGCCACCATGCCGCTTGAATTGATGCCGCGAATATGACTGCCCGTGATGCCGGTAAAGACGCGGGCAATTTTGCAGTCGGCCATCAGCTCGGCTTCCCTGAGGGCCTGCTGGATGCTTTGCACGGTGGCGTCAATGTTGACCACCACTCCGCGCTTGAGGCCATTGCTGGCAGCAATGCCCAGGCCCGCGAGCTTGAGTTCGCCACCCGGCATGACCTCGGCGACCACGGCCATCACTTTGCTGGTTCCAATGTCCAGCCCGACAACCAGATCTTTATATTCTTTGGCCATATGTTTACCTTTTCTTTTTTTGGTCGTCTTTGTCACCCGTGGTGACGCCCCTGAGCTTGACGGCATAGCCGTTGCCGTAACGCAAGTCCGCAGACTCCAGATCTTCTTCCAAACCTTGAAGACACCTGGGTCACCGTGGCGATAAACCGGCGCGTACGCGCCTGTATTTCATCGAGCGAACCATGGCCCAGATCAATCACTGCGCCGCTGTCGAGCTGGGCCCGCCAGCTGCCGTGCCCGGTCAACCGCAGCTGCTCCAGCACAGCGTCTATCTCCTCAAACATCGGGGCCAACCGCTGGTAAGCCTGCAACACCAGCGGAGCCTGCCCTTGCGGCCCATTGAGCAGCGGCAGATCCTCGGCTTCCACGTCGCCCTGGTTGGCTTCAAATACTTCACCGAAGGTATTGATCAGCCGGGACTCACCCTCCACGCCCCACAAGGCGACCGCCTTGTGTTCGTGCAGCACCACCTTCAGACGGTTGGGAAATTCGCGCTGCACTACCGCCCTGCGCACCCAGGGCACGGCTTCGAAAGCAGCGCGCGTGAGCGCCAGGTCCACCGTCAGGAAATTTCCGGCCAGTTTGGGTGCCACATTGGCGCGCAAGGTGACGGCGTTGTTGTGCGTCAGGTCGCCCTGCACCTGGATGGCGTTCAGATTAAACAGCGACTGGCGCATCAGCCACGCCGCAGCCAGCGCCAACACCATGACGGCAAACACCAGGCCCAGAACCACCGTAAAGGTGTTCATGAGCTTGACGTCGAGCGGCAAGGGAGTTGGCAGTGGCATGGCGCGACTCAAATGGAGGCTCCGCTCTGTTGTTGATGATCGAGCGCTGCGGTCTTCAGCACCTCGATGCAAAGGTCTTCATAGGAAATGCCGGCTGCCCGCGCGGACATGGGCACCAATGAGTGCCCTGTCATGCCGGGAGACGTGTTGATTTCAAGCAGGTAGGGCTTGCGCGTGGCCCGGTCAATCATCACATCGGCGCGTGCCCAGCCGCGGCAGTTGAGGGTCCGAAAGGCTTGCAACACCAGTTGCTGGATGGCGGCCTCTTCCCCCTCCGGCAGCCCGCAAGGCACCAGGTATTGCGTGGTGTCCGTGAAGTATTTGTTCTGGTAGTCGTAATTGCCTTCAGGGGCCACGATGCGAATGACAGGCAGGGCTCGCGCCTGGGCGCCCGTGCCAAGCACGGGGCAGGTGACTTCGTCACCGCTAATGAACTGCTCGCAAAGAATGTCTGCGTCCAGTTTTTCTGCCTGCGCAACGGCATCGGCCATTGCGGCCCGCTCGGTAACCTTGGTCAAGCCGATGGAAGAGCCCTCCCGCGCGGGCTTGACGATCAGTGGCAAGCCCAGTTCATCCGGGACGGCGGCGACTTCCGCGCTACCGTAGGCCCCGCGGCGCAGCAGCACATACCGGGGCGTGGGCAGGCCCTCCGAAAGCAAAACACGTTTGGTCATGACCTTGTCGATGGCCATGCTCGACGCCATGACGCCGGAGCCGGTGTAAGGAATACCCAGCAACTCCAGTGCGCCCTGCACGGTGCCGTCTTCACCGAAACGGCCATGCAGCGCAATAAAGCAGCGCGAAAATCCATCTTTTTTCAGCTCGCCAAGATCGCGCTCGGCGGGATCAAAGGCGTGGGCATCGACACCTTTTGCGCGCAGCGCCTCCAGAACGCCTTGACCCGACATGAGCGAAATTTCACGCTCTGCCGACAAGCCGCCCATAAGAACAGCGACTTTTCCAAAATTTGAAGTGCTCTGGCTCATTCTCAATGTCCTGCTGGCGCATTGCGCCTTGTTGATTCCAGCATTGCAACGACTTTTCCGGGGACCTGCCCAATGGATCCGGCGCCCATGCACATGACGACATCACCACCCCGTGCGTTGTCCAGGATCGCCTGCGGCAGGGCTTCAACCTCGTCCACAAAGACGGGTTCCACTTTGCCGGCCACGCGCAGGGCACGCGCCAGGGAGCGGCCGTCCGCCGCCACGATGGGCGCCTCGCCCGCGGCATAAACTTCGGTCAGCAAGACCGCATCGGCATGGGTGCTGATGACTTTGACGAAATCCTCAAAGCAGTCGCGGGTTCGGGTGTAGCGGTGCGGCTGGAAGGCGAGCACCAGCCGCCGGCCCGGAAAAGCGCCGCGCGCGGCCGAAAGCGTTGCGGCCACCTCGACCGGGTGGTGGCCATAATCTTCAATCACGGTGAACTGTCCGCCGTCTTTGGCAGGCACATCGCCGTAACTCTGGAAACGCCGGCCCACACCGCTGAAACCGGCCAGCGCTTTTTGCACTGCGGCGTCGGGCACATTGAGTTCGGCCGCCACGGCAATGGCCGACAAGGCATTGAGCACGTTGTGCTCTCCGGCTAGGTTGAGCACCACATCCAGGTCGGGCAGCGTGACCCCGTTGCGCCGCTGCACGGTGAAATGCATCTGCGCGCCCACTGGCCGCACATTTACGGCGCGCACCTGGGCCTCTTCGCCAAACCCGTAGCTCGTGATGGGGCGGGAAACGTCCGGCGCGATGTCCCGTATGGCCGGATCGTCGGTGCACAGGATGGCCGTGCCATAAAAGGGCATGCGGTTCAGGAAGTTGACAAAGGCCTTCTTGAGCTGGCCAAAGTCATGGCCATAAGTTTCCATGTGATCGGCGTCGATATTGGTGACGACCGCCATGACGGGGAGCAGGTTCAAAAACGAAGCATCCGATTCGTCGGCTTCGACGACGATGTAGTCGCCCGAACCAAGCTTGGCGTTGGCCCCTGCGCTGTTGAGCCGTCCACCAATCACAAAGGTCGGGTCCAGACCGCCTTCGGCCAGCACGCTGGTCACCAGACTGGTGGTGGTGGTTTTGCCGTGGGTGCCGGCAATCGCAATGCCCTGCTTGAAGCGCATCAACTCGGCCAGCATCAGCGCGCGCGGCACCACGGGAATGCGCTTTTCGCGGGCCGCAAGCACCTCGGGGTTGTCCGCATGCACCGCGGTGGAAGTCACCACGGCATCGACCGTGACCAGGTTGGCGGCATCGTGACCGACAAAGGTCTTGATGCCCAAACCGGCCAGACGCTGCAGCGTCGCGCTGTCCGACAGGTCCGAGCCGGAAATGACATAGCCGAGGTTGTGCAGCACTTCGGCGATGCCCGACATGCCAGCGCCGCCCAGTCCGATGAAGTGAATGTGTTTAATAGCGTGCTTCACGACGCAAGCTCCTCGCAAGCAGCCACCACTCGGGCTGTTGCATCAATTTTTTGCATGGTTTTGGCCTGTAACGCAGATATCAAGAGCGCAGTTCGCTCTGTTTTTTGTAGCATTTCTGCCAATTTCCCTGCCGTCAGGTCGCGTTGCTGCACCAGCCAGCCGCCGCCCTGGTCAACCAGAAAGCGCGCATTTGTGGTCTGGTGGTCATCCACTGCGGCAGGAAATGGAACGAAAAGCGCCGCAGCACCTACTGCGGCAATCTCGGTCACCGTGCTGGCGCCTGCGCGGCAGATGATGAGGTCTGCATCGGCAAAGGCCTGGGCGGTGTCGTCAATAAAGGGGGTGAGTTCTGCCTGAACCCCGGCGGCTTTGTAGTTGGCGCGTAGCGCATCAATCTGGCGAACACCACTTTGATGTGTGACCTGCGGACGGCTGGCCGCTGGAATCAGGGCGAGAGCCCTGGGCACCAGCTCGTTCAGGGCCTTGGCGCCCAGGCTACCCCCAACGACGAGCAGCTTGAGCGGCCCGCTGCGACCGGCGAAGCGGGTAGCCGGCTCAGGCTGCCGGGTAAAGGCCGGACGAAGCGGATTGCCCACCCACTCGGCTTTGCCGAGTACGCCCGGGAAGGCTGTGAAGACGCGGTTTGCGACCGAAGCCAGTAGCTTGTTCACCATCCCCGCCACCGAATTTTGCTCATGCAGAACCAGCGGCTTGCCCAGCAACACACTCATTATGCCGGCCGGAAAGCTGATGTAGCCGCCCAGGCCCACCACCACGTCGGGCTTGACGCGCCGGATGACCTGCACGCTCTGCCAGAACGCCTTGAGCAGACGTAGCGGGAGCAACACCAGCGTGGCCGGACCTTTGCCGCGCACACCTGAAAAATCAATCGACTCAAACGGAAAGCCACGCGGAGGCACCAGTTGGCTTTCCATGCTGGGATGACCCGCGCCACCCCGGCCGCCCAGCCAGTGCACACGCCAGCCGCGCTCGCGCAAGGCTTCGGCAACAGCCAGGCCGGGAAAAATATGGCCGCCGGTGCCGCCTGCCATCACGAGTGCTACACGAGCCCCCACGCTGGTCACTTTGTGTACTGCGCTGCCCCCCGAGGGGGTTGTGCTTGCTTGGGGCGGCCCGGCGCGGCGCATGTCGTGCTTGCTCATACGCGGCCTCCGCGCATGAGAACCCGGTTTTCGTAATCGATGCGCAAGACAACCGCCAGCGCAATCAGGTTCATCAGGATGGCTGAACCCCCATAGCTCATCAACGGCAAGGTCAGCCCCTTGGTGGGCAAGGCGCCGAGGTTCACGCCAATATTGATGAAGGTCTGAAATCCCATCCAGATGCCGACACCCTGGGCCACGAGGCCTGCAAAAAGCCGGTCCAGCGCAATCGCCTGACGGCCTATGTGCATGATGCGGCGCGTCATCCACATAAAAAGGCCAATCACGACCAGTACACCGACCAGGCCAAACTCTTCGCCAATCACTGCCATCAGGAAGTCGGTATGCGCCTCGGGCAGCCAGTGAAGTTTTTCAATGCTGCCGCCCAGGCCCACGCCAAAGATCTCGCCACGCCCGAAAGCAATCAGCGAGTGCGAAAGCTGGTAGCCCTTGCCCATGGAGTATTTGTCGCTCCAGGGGTCGAGATAGGCAAAAATCCGCTCGCGCCGCCATTCACTGAGCATCACCATCAGGCTGAAAGCGACCACAACAACGGCCGCAATGACAAAGAACATGCGGGCATTGACGCCGCCCAGAAAGAGTATCCCCATGGCGATCACCGAGATCACCATGAAGGCCCCCATGTCGGGCTCCGCGAGCAGCAACACGCCCACGACGGCAATCGCCACCGCCATAGGCAGCACGGCGCGAAAGAAACGCTCCTTCACTTCCATTTTTCGAACCATGTAGTCCGCCGCATACAGAAGCACCGCGAATTTCGCCAGTTCCGAAGGCTGAAAGTTCATGAGCCCCAGCGAAATCCAGCGACGGGCCCCATTGACGCCCTTGCCAATGAAAGGCACCAGCACCAATATCAGCAGCAGCAGGGACACCACAAACAGCCAGGGCGCCACTTTTTCCCAGGTCGCCATGGGCACCTGAAAGGCCAGGGTCGCAGCAATGAAAGCGACGACCAGCGACAGCAAGTGGCGCGTCACGAAATGGGTATGCGCATAGCGTGAAAACTTGGGGTTATCGGGCATCGCAACCGATGCCGAATACACCATGACCAGACCCCACAGAAGCAAAGCGAGGGTGACCCAGACCAGCGCCCAGTCAAGGCCCGCCATGCGCACCGGGGTTGCCAGCTTGCCAGGAAATCTTTGCCCACCCAGGCGGACAGGCAAAACCTCCGAAGCCGCTTTGCCGACGCCGGAGAACCAGCCCGAAAGACGTGCAGCTGCGGTCAAAGCACAGCCCCCTGTTCCTGGGCCAGGGTCTGCACCGCTTCACGGAAGACCTGCGCGCGGTGCTCGTAGTTGTCAAACATGTCAAAACTGGCACAGGCTGGCGACATCAGAACGGCATCACCACAGTGAGACTGCTCGGCGGCCAGGCGGACCGCTTCTTGCATGGACGTCGCATCGAGCAGCGAAACATGACTGGCCTGCAGCGCGGCCCGGATAAGAGGCGCATCGCGGCCAATTAGCACCACGGCTCGGGCATAGCGCGACACCGGCTCGGCCAGCGGCGAGAAATCCTGCCCCTTGCCTTCACCCCCCAATATCAACACCAGCTTGCGATCGGCACCCAGACCGGCCAATGCCGCGACCGTGGCGCCAACATTGGTGCCCTTGCTGTCGTCAAAATATTCGACATCATTGAGGACCGTCACCGATTCCACCCGATGCGGCTCGCCCCGGTATTCACGCAGGCCATGCAACATCGGCGCCAGGCTGCAGCCCACGGCGCTTGCCAAACCCAGGGCAGCCAGGGCATTCGTTGCATTGTGGCGGCCACGGATGCGCAGTGCCTCCAGCGGCATCAGGCGCTGGATGTGCAACACCACCTCTTCGCCCTTGCGACGCTTGATGGTTTCGTCCGCCTCTGCAGCGCGCACCAGCCAGGCCATGCCATTAACGGTTTCAATGCCGTAGTCACCCGGACGCTGGGGCTCGTCGCCGCCAAAGGTCAGGTAGGGGCGCAGCTGCTTGCCCTTGACCAGAGGCGGCAAGGCCGCCATTACCAGAGGGTCGTCCCGGTTCAGCAGCATGAGACCACTGCTGCCGTAAACATTGGCCTTGGCGGCGATGTAGGCGGACAAGGTGTCATGCCAGTCCAGGTGATCCTGCGTGATGTTGAGAACCGTCGCCACCGCAGGCGCGAAGTTCCTGACACCCTCCAGCTGAAAGCTCGACAGCTCCAGCACCCAGACCTCGGGCAAGGCGGTCAAGGCGTCTTCGACCGGTTTCTCATCGAGTTTTTCGGCCAGGGTGTCGAGCAGCGTCGGGCCAATATTGCCCGCCACCGCCACCGATTTACCGGCGCGCAGCACCAGCTGCCCCGTGAGCGAGGTCACGGTGGTCTTGCCATTAGTGCCGGTGATGCCAATCACCTGAGGCGCATAGCCGTGCTCTTCTTTCAGGTCCGCCAGCGCCTGAGCGAACAGGCTGAGCTCGTTGCCGCAGGCTGTCCCCCGCGCCTGCGCCGCGGTCATCACGCCCGTCACCGAAGCTGGAGAAAGGCCGGGACTCTTGAGCACCATGTCAAACGGGGCCGAACCAAACAAGGCTTCGTCCATTTCGGCATTCACAAACTTTGCCGTGGGCACGTCTTTCTGCAGGCGCGCAAGCTGCGGCGGGGCGGGGCGTGTGTCTGCCACGGTGACCTGCGCGCCACAGCGGGCGCACCAACGAGCCAAGGCCAGGCCCGATGCGCCCAGCCCCAATATCAGAATGTTTTTTTGCGCCAGGTTTTTCATCTCAGCTTGAGCGTTGAAAGACCCACCAGACAGAGCAGCATGGTGATGATCCAGAAGCGAACGACCACCTGCGTTTCCTTCCAGCCGCTTTTCTCGAAATGATGGTGAAGCGGGGCCATCTTGAGGAGGCGGCGTCCCTGGCCGTAGCGTCTTTTCGTGTACTTGAACCAGGTCACCTGCAGCATCACGGAGAGGGCTTCGACGACAAAAATACCGCCCATGATGGCCAGCACGATTTCCTGACGCACGATGACCGCAATAGTGCCAAGTGCAGCGCCCAAAGCCAGCGCGCCCACATCACCCATGAATACCTGGGCGGGATGCGTGTTGAACCACAGGAAGGCCAGGCCGGCTCCGGCCATGGCGGAACAAAAGATCAGCAATTCGCCAGAGCCCGGAATGTGCGGGAAAAGAAGGTATTTGGAGTAAACCGAGCTGCCGGTGACATAGGCAAAAACGCCCAGAGCAGAACCCACCATGACCACCGGCATGATGGCCAGTCCATCCAGCCCGTCCGTCAGGTTGACGGCATTGCTCGACCCAACAATCACCAGGTAAGTCAGGATCACGAAACCAAAGACACCCAACGGATAGCTCACTTCTTTCACAAATGGCACGAGCAAGCCGGCCTTGGGCGGCAGGTTCACATCGAAGCCCGACTGCACCCAGCTGACAAAGAGCTCCAGTACGCGCATATTGGAGCTCTCGGAAATGCTGAACACCAGATACAGCGCGGCCACGAGCCCGATCAGGGATTGCCAGAGGTATTTTTCCCGCGAGCGCATGCCTTCGGGGTCCTTCAGCACCACCTTTCGCCAGTCATCGGCCCAGCCGATAGCGCCGAAGCCCAGAGTAACGATCAGCACGATCCAGACAAATCGGTTGGACAAATCGGACCACAGCAGCGTCGAGATGCCGATGGCCAGCAGGATCAGCACGCCGCCCATGGTGGGTGTGCCGCTTTTGCTCAGGTGCGTCTGCATCGCGTATTCGCGGATAGGCTGACCAATCTTGAGCGAGATGAGCCGGCGAATCACGAAAGGGCCGGCGATCAGGCCGATCAGCAGCGCCGTGACGGCGGCCATGACCGCGCGCAGCGTCAGATACTGAAATACCCTGAGAAACCCCCATTCAGGGGAAATTGACTGGAGCCACTGGGCCAGGCTAAGCAGCATGAGGCTCTTCCTTGTGTTGTTGTGGCTGATCGGCAGCGGCCGTCACAGCCTGAACGACTCGCTCCATCTTCATGAAGCGCGAACCCTTCACCAGCACGCTGCCGGTGTGAGGCAATTCAGCAACGACGGCAGCAGCAAGCTCTGCCATGTCATTGAAATGCCGCCCCTCGCCAAAGGCGGCGGCAGCCGCCTGGGACTGGTCGCCCAGCGTGAAAAGCTTTTCAATGCCCAGCGCACGGGCATGCCGACCCGCTTCATCATGGAACTGCGGGCCCTGACTGCCCACCTCCCCCATGTCGCCCATGACCAGCAAACGCGGCCCGGGCAGATCGGCCAACACATCGATGGCCGCCTTCACGGAATCGGGGTTGGCGTTGTAGCTGTCATCAATCAAGGTCAGGATATGGTCCTGCAGCCGAACCGGCATGGCACGCGACCGACCCTTGACCGGTGCAAACGCTGACAGGCCTGCTGCGATGAAAGACAAGGGAACGCCTGCTGCGAGCGCACAGGCCGCGGCGGCCAGGGCGTTCTTGACGTTGTGCCGACCTGCAATATGCAGGGAGAATTCAAGCGGACCAGCCGGCGTTTGCGCGCCAACCTGCCAGCAATCACCATTCCAACGGGCAGTGGCGGTCACGTCAGCCGGCCCGGCGAGCGAAAAAGTCAACACCTTGCGCGAACCCGCCAGATCACGCCAGATGGCGGTGTAGTCGTCATCCGCAGGAAAAACCGCAATGCCGCCCGCATCGAGGGACTGCAGCACGGAACCATTTTCCCGGGCCACCGCTTCTACCGTGGCCATGAATTCAAGATGCTCCCGCTGGGCATTGTTGACCAGCGCGACCGTGGGTTTGGTCAATGCGGCCAGGTAGGCGATTTCGCCGGGATGGTTCATGCCCAGCTCTACGACACCCACCTGATGCGAAGACCGCAAGCGCAGCAGTGTCAGAGGCACCCCGATGTCATTGTTGAGGTTGCCTTCGGTGGAGAAAGCGTCAGCCGTTTTCCAGGACCGCAAGACTGCGGCGATCATCTGCGTGACGGTCGTTTTACCGTTGCTTCCCGTGACTGCAATGAGGGGCAGGCTGAACTGCGAACGCCAGCCTCCAGCCAGTTGGCCCAGAGCCAGCTTGGCATCGGAAACCTCCAGGCCGGGCAGACCCGCCTCAAGCAACCCATGCTCTGCAATCGCGGCCACAGCCCCCGCCGCCTTTGCCTGGGCAAGGAATTCGTGGGCATCAAAGTGCTCCCCCTTGAGCGCCACGAACAGATCGCCAGCCTGCAGGCTGCGGGTGTCTGTATGCACGCGCGCGAACCTCACACGGCCATCACCCACCAGGAGGGACGATGGCAGCCAGCCCAAAGCCTGCTGCAAGCTCATCATGCAACGCCTCCGGTCTTGCGTGTCGCCAGTGCCGCGTTCAAGGCGGCTTGCGCGTGTTCACGGTCGGAGAACGGAAGCCTCACACCGTCCACCTCTTGATAACTTTCATGCCCCTTGCCCGCAAGCAAGATGACATCCTGAGGCTGCGCCAGACTTAAGGCGTGGGCAATGGCCTCTGCCCGGTCGGCCTGTACATGCACAGCATCCCGGTGACTCAATCCCAGCAAAACCTGGCAAATAATGGCCAGCGGCTTTTCACTGCGTGGGTTGTCACTGGTCACCACAATCTGGTCGGCATTTTTTTCTGCCACTGCAGCCATGACTGGACGTTTTGTGGCGTCACGGTCACCCCCGCAGCCAAAAACGCACCAGAGTTGCCCGCCCCGGCTCATTGCCACCGGTTGGAGCGCGACGAGCACCTTCTCAAGCGCGTCCGGCGTGTGTGCATAGTCGATGACGACCAGCGGCAAGCCTTCCGTGGCAATGGTCTCGGTACGACCAGGCACAGGCGACAGGTCAACGCAGGCCTTCACCGCATCGGCCAGTGGCACGCCCATGGCGCGAAGAGCCGCGATGACGCCCAGCAAATTGGACACGTTGTATTGCCCGACCATGGAGCTTGAAATCCTGTGCCTTTCAGTGCCCTCCACCACGTCAAAGCTCAAGGCATGCGCGCCGTGATGAATATCGCGCGCTTGCAGCCGTGCAGAACGCGTGCATGAAAACGTCCAGACATCCGTATCAGTACCTGCCAGCACGGCGCTTAGTTCAATACCCCTGATGTCGTCCATATTGATGACCGCTGACTTCAGGCCAGGCCAGCGAAACAACATTTCCTTGGCTTGCCAGTAGTCCTGCATGGACGCGTGGTAGTCGAGATGGTCCTGCGTGAAGTTGGTGAAGATGGCGACCTGTATCCGTGTTGCGTCCAGGCGCCGTTCCTGGATGCCGATGGAGGAAGCTTCCAGCGCACAGGCGGTGAAGCCCTCATCCACAAAGCGCCTGAGTTGTTGCTGCAGCAGCACAGGATCAGGGGTGGTGAGGCCAGTTGAAACCATTGCACCAGGCTCGCCGATACCCAGCGTTCCCACCACACCACATTTGCGCCCCAACCTGCCCAGCGCTTGCGCCAGCCAAAAAGCTGTCGTGGTCTTGCCGTTGGTGCCGGTGACTGCCGCAATCTGCAACTGCATGCTTGGCGCGACAAAATAAGCGGCGGCTATGGGCCCTGTAGCGGCCTTGAGTCCGGCATAGGTAGCGACGCGTTCATCGCTGAAGCCGTAAGCTTCGGCGCCGTCCTGCTCAACCAGGCAAGCGTGCGCGCCCGCAGCGAGCGCGTCACGGACAAACTTGCGGCCATCTGTTGCGGCACCCGGCCAGGCAACAAACCCGTCACCATCGCCGACCTTGCGACTGTCGGCCCACAGGCTGCCGGTAACGCGCTCCTGCAACCAGCGGGCGGCCTGTTCAGGGGTATGCAGGTGGGTTGTCAAAACGACTCCTCCACAGCCTGCGTCTCAATTTGCGGCTTGACGCTCATATCGGGCTGCACACCCATCATGCGCAGCGTCTGCTGCACCACCTCGCTAAATACCGGGGCCGCCGCGAGGCCGCCGTAATACTTGCCATCGCTCGGCTCGTCGATCATCACCGCGACGATGATGCGCGGCGTCTCAATGGGCGCCATGCCGGTAAACCAGGCGCGGTATTTGTTGCTGGCATAGCCTTTGCCAACCTGTTTGTGCGCTGTGCCCGACTTGCCGCCGACGGAATAGCCTATCGTCTGGGCAAGCTGGCCTGTGCCGCCCGGTCCGGCGGCCATCTGGAGCATGCGACGAACAGCATGCGCATTCTCGGGCGAAAACACCCTGACGCCTGCGGCAGGTTCGCTGCTCTTGAGCATCGTGACGGGAATGATTTGCCCATCGTGTGCGAATGAGGTGTAGGAGTGCGCCATCTGGAACAGCGAAGCCGAGAGACCATAGCCGTAAGCCATGGTTGCCTGCTCAACGGGCCGCCAGGTTTTCCAGGGCCGCAACCGGCCGGTCACCGCGCCTGGGAACTGGATCTGCGGCTTCTGGCCGTAACCGAGCGCGACGTAGGTGTCCCACATTTCGTGAGGACTCATCCTTTGTGCAATTTTTAGCGCACCGACGTTGCTGGACTTCTGGATGACGCCCTCGACCGTGAGCGTGCCGTAGTTGTGGGTATCGCTGATGGTAAAGCCGCCTATGCTAAAACGGCCTGGCCCGGTTTCCACGATGGTTTGCGGCGTCACGCGCCCCGCCTCAAGCGCCATGGCCACGGTGATGGGTTTCATCGTCGAGCCGGGCTCGAAGGTGTCAGTCAAGGCGCGGTTGCGCAATTGTTCGCCCGTGAGATTCTGGCGTTTATCAGGCACATAGCTCGGGTAATTGGCCAGGGCCAGCACCTCGCCCGTGATCGAGTCAAGCACGACCACGCTGCCAGCCTTGGCCTTGCGCGCGGTTACGGCGTCGCGCAACTTCTGATAGGCGAAGAACTGCACCTTACTGTCAACACTCAACTGGATGTCTTTGCCCTCGATGGGCGGTACCTGCTCCCCGACCCCTTCGACCACGCGGCCAAGCCGGTCCTTGATAACGCGCCGTGAACCGGCCTTGCCGGCGAGTTCTTTGTTGAAGGCCAGCTCGATGCCCTCCTGGCCGTTGTCTTCCACGTTGGTAAAACCAACAACGTGGGCAATGGTCTCGCCTTCAGGATATTTGCGCTTGTACTCCTTGCGCTGGTAAATTCCCTTGATTCCCAGCGCATGGATTTTTTCAGCCACTGGGCGCGTCAACCTGACGCTTGACCCAGACAAAGGTCTTGTCATCGCCCAGCTTCTTTTTCAGATCGGCAAGCGGCAATTCAAGCAATCTGGCCAGTTCAGCAAGCTGCGCCGGAGTCGCTTCTACGTCTTCGGGGATGGCCCAGATACTGGGAGCCGGCACGCTGGAAGCCAGAATCAGGCCATTGCGATCCAGAATGCGCCCACGGTTGGCAGGTAATTCCAGGGTCCTTGTAAATCGGACCTCACCCTGGCGCTGAAAAAATTCGTTGCCGAAAATCTGGATGTAGGCAGCCCGGCCGGCCAGTCCCGCAAAGGCCAGCGCGATGCCCGCAACAATGAATTTGCTGCGCCAGACAGGGGTCTTGCTGGCGAGCAAAGGGCTGGACGTGTAGAGGATGCTTCTACTCATGCTGCCCGCCATCCCCAGTTGCCGCAGCATTCTTGTAGGCCACATACTGTGTAATGGCCAGGCGTTGTCGTGCGCATCTTCAAACGCTCCATGGCGAGCTTTTCAACCTTGAGAGGCGTAGCCTGGGCACGTTTTTCCACCTGCAGGCGCTCGTTCTCCGTGTCCAGTTTCCGGCCCTGCGCTGTGGCCTTTTCAAGCTCCACATAAAGACGGCGCGACTCATACTGGGTGCGCACCAGATACAGCGCGCTGACCAGCACGGCCAACAAAAAGACGAAGTTCAAGCGAGCCATCAGGTGACTCCCGACCTGGCTGCGGAAGAGATCTTGGCGCCGGCAAAACGGGCCTTACCGGTGTTCACGCAGCCTCCCCGGTGCGCTCAGCCACCCGCATCACGGCACTTCGTGAGCGCGGATTGCCGGCCACTTCCTCTTCGCTGGGCTTGATACGCCCCAAGGCCTTGAGTTGCATGACCTTGGGTGCAGCAAAAGGGGCACGACGGTCAAACACCTCGCGCGAATGAGCCGCAATGAATTGCTTGACGATGCGGTCCTCAAGCGAATGAAAACTGATGACCACCAGACGGCCTCCCGGCTGGAGAACTTTCAGGG
Organism: uncultured beta proteobacterium; assembly: GCA_963793855.1. GTDB lineage: Bacteria > Pseudomonadota > Gammaproteobacteria > Burkholderiales > Burkholderiaceae_C > Polaromonas. The sequence goes on along the minus strand of CAWCBL010000004.1, from coordinate 1,200,421 downwards.
AGGCTTCCAGCGCCTGCTGTAGTTCTTCAAGCTCGGCGTTGATGAAAATCCGAAGAGCCTGAAAGGTGCGCGTTGCAGGGTCTTTGCCCGGCTCGCGGGTCTTGACCGCGCCAGCCACGACTTCGGCCAGCTCGGCTGTGGCTCGAATAGGACCCCGTTCCTGTCTGCGACGATCAATCGCCTTTGCAATCTGCCCAGCAAACCGTTCTTCGCCATAATCACGAATCACCTCCGTCATGGCTTCTATGGACGCATCGGCCAGCCACTCGGCCACACTTTGACCGCGCGTGGTGTCCATGCGCATGTCCAAAGGACCTTCCTGCCGAAAAGAAAAACCGCGCATCGGGTTGTCGATCTGGGGCGAACTTATACCCAGATCCATCAGTATGCCCGCAGCACTGGCCGCTGGCATCTGGTCCAGATGCATGAAACCTTCGTGGCGGATTGAAAAGCGGGGGTCGACTATCTTTTGCGCCTCCGCAATGGCGTCCAGGTCCTTGTCGAAAGCGGTCAGGCGTCCGCGCTCCGAAAGCTGCGACAACAACAGTCGAGAATGCCCGCCACGACCGAAAGTCGCGTCGATGTAGTGGCCGTCCGGGTTGATCTGAAGCGCTGCTATCGCCTCGTTCAACAAGACGGTACGGTGTGTCCATGTGCCGCTCACCGTCGTCTTTCAGAATGAAAAATCTTTAAAGACATCAGGCATCTCACCCTTCATCTGCTCAGCTTCCTGGGCAGCGTATGTCGCCGCGTCCCATAGCTCGAAGTAAGCTACCCATGCCAAGCAAGACCGCATCCTTGCTGACGCCGGCGGCGGCGCGCAATTCAGGCGAAACCAGTACACGGCCCGTTGCATCCATGTCAACATCCATGGCATTACCCAGAAAAATGCGCTTCCACCACTGCGCCTGCATGGGCAGCGAGGCAGATGCGCTCACGAAATTTCTCCCACTCGTTGCGTGGAAAAATCATGAGGCAGCCGTGCGGGTGTTTGGTGATGGTGAGTTGGCTGGAAGCGGTTGCGCTCAGCACGTCGCGATGCCGGGTTGGCACTGAGAGCCGACCCTTGACATCGAGAGTTAAAGATGACGCACCTTGAAACACCGTTAAAAACCTTCGAAAAACACCTTTCACCACTAAATTGCACTTTTTCCCACTTTATCAGGAAACTTTTCGCAAGCAAGAGGTATGACACAAATTTTTTCAATGGAATCAAGGACTTAGAAGCCCTTTTGAACACGTCATATTTTTAAAAAGGTGTTCTAAATTAGACACTTAGAACAGGCAATGAAAGTAGCTCTTTAATCCAATGCCTGCGTACGCGTCGCACATCAAACGCTTGCACTAATGCCCCTGCCCGCCGGGGGTCGCGCGACGACCGCAAGTAGAAAGGCGGGCACCAAAACGCCGCCTACTGCAAGGAAATTACCCAAAAGGGAGCCATGATGGCATTGGAAAGCTATTTAAAAAATAGCAGAAGCGATAAGCCAGACACTGAATCATCGCCTTATGACGCAACTTTGGTCAGCTTAGGATGTTGGCAAATTGCAGGATCCCACGCACCAAGGCGATGTGCGTTGCATTGAAAGAACCGGAGAGGCAAGCGACCAAGGACTGGCCGGAACGGGAAGTAGACCTCAGTCGACGCGAACCAGCACTTTTGCGTGTTCGGTGATGCCAATCACATTGAAAAAGGACAAAACCAAACGATTGACTTCCGAGAACTGTGCCGAGCGGTTTTCCGCCTCGCGGGCCGACACCCAGTTCAGCAGCGTGCCTGCAGCTGAAAAATCGACCCGGATCAGCCTGGAACAGGAAATCAGCATCATGTCGGCTCCCTCGAGCTTGGCATCCAGCTTGTCCAATACCGCAATCGCGTCGCCCTGAACCTGCCCGGACAACTCGACTGAAAGAACACGGCTTAACTGTGAATTAGGGGCACCCAGCTCCGAATCCCGTCCCATTGCAAAACTCGAAGGCATGGAGTCACGGTAGACATCGCCGACGATGGCCTGACCATCCAGGACACCGCCTTGCTCATCCAGCGTTTTGTATTCACAACGTGCGCTCTCCCAAGCCGGCGGAGAAACCTCGTAAGTGACACAAAAATCGAGCGCTGCGAGTTCAAAATCGTCCGGACGGTGTGTGACACGCAGCGCTTCCATGCGCAATAGCCACGCGTTCTGATCGGTATTCCGGTCACCAGAAGGCGTCGCATTGAGCAGTACATTTTGCAGTTGCGCCTCGCCCATGAACCGCAATTGAACGGGTTGGCTCGCCCAGACACTGAAGACCTTATACAAAGGCTCAAGGGCAGCCATCTCAATGGTTTTCAGATTGCGCCAGTCCAGACGCCATGGCATGGCCATCCGGGCGACAGCGGCCTTGAGGGCCGCAACAGTCTGTATTCCCAACACTGAAGGGCATATCCAGTCAGCAGCTGGTCCATTGGGCGCCTTATCTATAGGCGCACCCATGACTTTGACCATCTCGGGCATGGAGAACCACTGCGGCGCGGATCGGTCAAAGCGTTGGACGAACTGGATCGCAGCCGTTTCGAACTTGTCCTGTTCGCCTGTGGCGCGGTACAGATCGAACAGGGTCAACCAAGTTTCCACATGATTTTCACGGATGCCGTCCGGCGCCAGAATTTCCAGCAAGCCAGCTTCAGCGCCGGCATCGTCACCATTGGCAAAGAGGATGGCGGCCTCCTCAAGTTCTGCGTCGTGTGCCACCATTTCTTTCGCATCCAAGGGCGTGCTCCCCGAAAACGAAAAACTCAAGGCATGGCTGTCATACCCCTCAATAGTCGGCAAGACGCCAACGACAGGAGCTTGAATCGCGGAATCAGGAGCCTTGCCCGGCATTTGCTCCTGCGCCAGCGTGACCGGTGCAACCGGCCTGGCCGATGGCAATTCCGCCGGTATCGTGGGCCGATAGGCCATAGGCAGTGCGTTTTCCAGCAGTGGATCCTGCGTCGCCGCATCGCTGCCCTGCTGCATCAGTGACGGATCAGCCGTGCTACCCGAGGCAGTGGGACTCTTGGTCTTCCACCACTGCATGGACATCTGCGCTTCGATCTCATCGATTTTCTTCAGCGTTGTCGCCCTGTCGTCAGGCCTGGAGGCCATGCTGCTCTGAAAGAAGGAAGGCCTTCCGCCTGGGTCCTGGGCCTCCCCAGCCATGGCCTCATGTTTGCGCATTTTGCGCAGCATGTCGAACTCACGCCTGCGCACAAAATCGTTGCGACGCTTGCGCTCGATCATCTCCTTGAGCAGCTGTTTGCTCACCGAGTCCTCCCTGTCCGTGTGCACGGAATCCAGATCCGACCAACTCGTGGCCGGATTGCGGACGAACTTGACCATCTTGGACAGCAAACCTGAGCCGGTATCGTCTTTGGACATCTAGGAGGCCGGTGTAAAAGTCGTTAAAGCAGAAATCGATTATCAATCACCAAACATTTTTTGTTTGAGTTCACGGCGCTGCTGTGCTTCAAGTGACAGATTGGCCGTGGGACGTGCAATCAGACGACCCACGCCGATAGCCTCGCCGGTTTCGTCGCAGTAGCCATAGTCGCCGGAATCAATGCGGGCAATCGACTGCTCGATCTTCTTGAGCAATTTGCGCTCGCGGTCGCGGGTACGCAACTCCAGCGCATGCTCTTCTTCAATGGTTGCGCGGTCTGCCGGGTCAGGCACCACAGCCGCATCTTCACGCAGATGTTCGGTGGTTTCACCGGCACTGTTGTGGATCTCCTGCTTGAGCACCGACAGCTTGTGGCGAAAGAAAGCAAGCTGCTTTTCGTTCATGTACTCGGAGTCAGGCATGGCCTTGACTTCTTCATCGGTCAACTGGTCGGCAGACTTGGTCTTCCAGTTATTGGCAAGCTTGGGGTCTTTTGGGGCAGCCGCATGAATAGGCGGCGCGATCACACGTTCGGTCATTGTTGAGTAACTGGCTTTTGCTGCGTCAGGCGCATGGGTTGGCACCATCGGTGCGGGTGGGGGGGTTTGGATGGCAGTTCGGGCCGAACTTCTTCGCCCGGGTTTCAGGGGCGCAGAGGCCATGCGTACCGGTACGGATTTCGGGATGGGCACTGGCGTAGCCGCAGACAATGCTGATTTCGGGCTGTCGGCCACCTTGACGGCTTTGCTGTCTTTGGCAATCGACTTGGCCGGTGCTTTCGCAGCCGGTTTTACCGAAGGCCGGGACTCAGCCAGGGTCGGCTTGACTACTGTCTTGGTGACAGGTTTGACAGCCGCCTCGACCGTTTTTTGGGCGACGGGTTTAGCTGCCTTTGGGGCCGGCTTGGCTGGCGTCATGATCTTCTTCGCTGGGGCATTCACAATGTCTCTCCTCTGGGAAGCGGCTTGGGGATGAGCCTCGAACCGATTCTTTGCCAAACCGCCCTTGAGCAGTCCGGCCCTACCTGTTGCCAGATTTTCTGGTGTGTCTGCCGCCGGAGCAGCCGCTGAAGTCAATTTAACGCGGCTGGCTTCCAGTACGTTTCTTGACCCGCTCGCTCCCTGGCTGGTCTCCCGATTCAGATTTCCGGGTATTTTGGTCGGCGCGCGATTGTAACGGCCGGCTGGCGCTGCGTACCACCCCGAAAAATAAACCGTTGGAGAAGCGAGACAAACATAGACCTTTACTCCGTTTTGGACAATACGTAAACAGCCTACATCAAACCAGACACTGTTCCAGGCCCTGGACAAAAATATCCTTGGGCAAGTCGATGCCGATGAAAACCATCTTGCTGGTTTTCTTTTCGCCTTCCGCCCATGCGGGACCCAAATCGCTGCCCATGAGCTGGTGTACGCCCTGAAAAATCACCTTGCGATCAGTCCCCTCCATGTTCAGCACGCCCTTGTAGCGCAACATGCGCGGGCCGTAGATATTGACCACCGCACCAAGAAAGTCCTCAAGCTTGGCCGGACTGAAAGCCTTGTCAGAGCGGAACACAAAGCTTTTGACGTCATCATCGTGGTGGTGGTGATGCCCGTGGTCGTGCGCATGCGAGGGATGTTCGCAATGCTCACCGTGCACATGGTCATGCTCGTCACCATGTGCCTCGTGCTCATCGGTCTTGAGAAAATCCGGATCGATGTCAAGCTTGGCGTTGAGGTTGAAGCCGCGCAAGTCAAACACATCCGCAATGGCCACTTCCCCAAAGTGCACCGCTTTCTGCGGCGCGCGCGGGTTCATGTGCGTCAAACGGTGCATGAGCGCCTTGACTTCATCTTCTGCCACGAGATCGGTTTTGCTGATGAAGATCTGATCAGCAAACCCGACCTGGCGGCGCGCTTCCTGCCGCTCATCGAGCTGGGTCTGCGCATGCTTGGCATCCACCAGTGTCAGGATGGAGTCGAGCAAATACTGCTCGGCGATTTCCTCATCCATAAAAAACGTTTGCGCGACCGGGCCAGGGTCGGCCAGACCGGTGGTCTCAATCACCACACGGTCAAAATCAAGCAGCCCCTTACGCTTCTTGGCGGCCAGCAACTGCAGCGTTTCGCGCAGATCTTCGCGGATCGAGCAGCAAATGCAGCCGTTGTTCATCTGGATGATGTTTTCCTGGGTGTCATTGACGAGAATTTCGTTGTCGATGTTTTCTTCGCCAAACTCGTTTTCGATGACGGCGATCTTCTGGCCGTGGGCTTCGGTCAGCACGCGCTTGAGCAGCGTGGTTTTGCCGGAGCCAAGAAAGCCGGTAAGGATGGTGACGGGGATCAAGCTCATGGTGTCTACCTAACAAACAGGAAAGTACGGAAATACGCAAAAAATACGCGAGGGACAAAGAACCAAGCTGGGGAGTTTAGCGGCCGCTTCAAGCCCATGAAGGCATTTGGCCAATACCCCCCGGAGGCAAAGGAGTCTTGGCAATGACTTGCGGCCCGTGCCGAGCCTTCAGGACCGGTGCCCGGGCACGGGGCCAGATCGCGGCATGGAAATTTGCTATTATCTTCATAGCAACTTACACCCACCGAACATGGGTTCGGTGCCAATTTCATCAATAAAAACCTAAGCCGCAGGTTTTTTGACCAACACCAGCCCCTTGAGGTATTCGCCCTCCGGGAAGGCCACCGTCATCGGGTGATCGGGCGCGCCGCCCATGCGCTCTGAAATAAAGGCGTCCACGCCAGCATCGGTGCCGGCCGACGCCACGATTTTGTGGAACAGGTCGGCGCTAATGCCGCCCGAGCATGAGTAAGTAAAGAGAACCCCACCCGGCGCAAGGATGGAGAGCGCCAAACGGTTGATGTCCTTGTAAGCGCGGGCGGCCCGCTCGGCGTGCGCAACCGTCGGTGCAAACTTGGGTGGGTCGAGCACGATGGCGTCAAAGCTTCTGCCGTCCTTCAAATAGTGCCGCAGCGAGGCATTGACATCGGCATCCAGCATCGTGGTGCGAGCCGCGTCAAAACCGTTCAAGGCCACGTTGGCCTGAGCGCGGGCGATGGCCGGGGCTGACGAATCGATCGAGGTGACGTGACCTGCGCCGCCGGCCAGCGCGGCCACAGTGAATCCGCCGGTGTAGCAGTAGCAGTTAAGCACCTGCTGAAACTGCAGGCGGCGCGTATAGGCGGCAAACTTCTGGCGGCTGTCGCGCTGGTCCAGGTAAAAACCTGTTTTGTGGCCTTCCGCCACATCCAGGCTCAACTTCCAGTCGTGCTCAGTAATGACAATGCCGGTGTCGCCCGAGCCGGCCAGCCAGCCGGTGGCTTCCGGCAAGCCCTCAAGCGAGCGAACGCTGGCGTCCGAGCGTTCATACAGGCGCGTCAAGCCGGTCTGCGCCAGCAGCGCCTCAACAATCACCTCTTTCCACTTCTCTGCGCCGCAGCTTGAAAACTGCGCCACCAGGGTGTCGGCATAACGGTCCACGACCAAGCCGGGCAGACCATCCGATTCACCGTGGATCAGGCGCTTGCCGTTACTTTGTATGTCAAACCTGTCTCTGGCGCTTATTGCCTGGGCAATACGCGCTACAAAAAATGGAGCATCAATGCGCTGCGTTTCGGTAAAGCTCCAGACCCGGGCCCGAATTTTGGAACTCGGACTGAAGGCGGCCCAGCCCAAAAATTGACCGGCGTGGCTTTCCACCCGCACCGTTTCACCGGCCTCACCCCCGCCGCTGGCAATGGCACCATCAAAAATCCAGGGATGGCGGCGCAGCAAAGAGCGCTCTTTACCATCCTTCAGTCGTATTGTTTTCATGCCGCTATTGTCGCGGCTTGCCTCAGGACAAAGCGCCCGGTCGCCTTTTAGCCCTGAAACTCTGCCGTCCGTCGCATGCAATCACACCGCAAAAATGGCCGTGGCAACATGTGAAAAAGTTTTGCGACAATCGTAAATTAATGTTTTTAAAGCACTTTTTGGCAAACTCAATGAATCCCATGCAGTCCGGTGGTCCATCAGGGTGCATCTTCGCCCCGCTTGTCAGGCGCCTGTTCCTGACCGCGACGGTGACCATGAGCCTGCTGATCGGATTGATGCTGTGGCTGGTCAGTCCGGATGCGCAATCCCGCACGGTGCTGGACCTGGATACGCGCACCCAGCCGGTCGCCCTGCAGGACTGGGGAGATTACTGGATAGACACCAGCGGCCAGTTCACCGCTGAACAGGTCGCCAACACCCCTGCCATTGCCTGGCAGACTACAGACGCCAAAGCCATTTACCCGGTGACAAGCGGTTACGCGCTGTGGGTTCGCCTGACTGTGCCGCCCGCACCCGACGCCGAACGCTGGTATCTTGAAGTCCCCTACCCCAACATCGACAGGGCCTCGCTTTACACGCAGGACGGCGCAGGCCAATGGAACGAACAGCGAGCGGGCGACCTGATCGCCGTGAGCCAATGGCCGGTGCCGCACCGCCACCCCTTATTGCCCATTGCACTGTCCGCCGAGGTGCCGACCAAGTATCTGCTGCGTCTGGAGAACGGGCATGCCTTCAGTGCAAACCTGCAATTCATCAGCGAAGGACGCCTGAGCTATGCGGAGCAGCGGATCTCGCTGATTCTGGGCATCTTCTTCGGGCTGACCGGCCTGGCCGCCCTGGTTTCCGTCCTCGGAGCCCTCTCACTGCGTGACAGTGCTTACGGGTTTTATGCCCTTTGCGTGACTTTAATGGGCCTGACCCAGGCCAGCGTGACGGGCATCGCCGGACTGCACCTGTGGCCCAACTCGCCCGGGTGGAGCGATATTTCCACGTCCGTCCTGCCCCTGCTGACGGCGTCCACCACGCTGCTGTTCATCTCGGCCGCGGTGGCCCTGCCCGAGCGTTCGCTGCGGCTGGACCGGCTCATAACCGGCCAGGCGCTGCTGGGCGTTGTGGTCGCGCTTGCGATTGGATGGGTGCCAAAGGAATCGCGCATGGGGGTGATGATTCCCATTGTTTTGCTGCTGGAGTTCAGCGCCGTCCTGCTGATGGGCTGGGCCTGGCGGCGGGGCGACCGGTTTGCGCCCTGGCTGATGCTGGCCTACCTGCCCGTGCTCGCGAGCGCAGGCTGGATACTGGCCTGTAGTGCCAGGCTGGTGCCCAGCGGCTTTCTCACCGAGCATGGCATGCAGCTGGGCGTGGCCCTGCACCTGCCCATCGTGATGGTGGTGCTGATGCTGCGCAGCCAGCACCGGCGTGAAAACATACGTCGCATTCAGGGCCTGGACCGGATCGATCCGAGCACCGGCCTGATCAATGGCCATGTGTTTGCCGAGCGGCTGTTGCGCATGATTGCGCGATCCGGCCGACTCAATCATCAGAGCGCCGTGATGCTCATTGACCTGGTCAACGCCGAACAGATACAGCACGACTTCGGACGCAAAGCGGCCGACGAGCTGCCCCTGCGCGTGGCGGAGCGGCTTTTGTCCACGGCGCGCGAGATCGACAGCGCGGCGCGGCTGTCGGAACGGCGCTTTGGCATGTTGGTGGAGGGCCCTTTCAGTGCCGAAGAAGCCGCCACGCTGGGACCCCGCATTGTGGCCCGCTGCCTCATGCCCTATAAAGACCTGCCCGTGGAGTGCGTGGCGCAGGTGCATGTCGCCTATGCGCTCGTTCCGCACCACGGCTCAGACGTGCAAAACCTGCTGACCCAGCTCGAAGAACGCCTGGCTGCCGCACCGGCGCACAGCAAGCGCGCGGTATTCATGCTGGGAGATGTGCCGGCGACAGCCTTTTCACGGCGTTTTCGCCTACGGAAAGCCGCCTGACCGGCGGCCGCCGGATCAGGTTTCTGGCCGGCTTTTGGCGCCAGGTTTGGCCTTGATGTCGCCAGCCACGGCGGCAGTCAGCGAAACCGGACCGGCCGCCGCCGTCTGCGATATCGCCCGCGGATGGGCCGCGTCATACACCTTGGACAGATGCTGAAAATCCAGCCGCGTGTAGACCTGTGTGGTCGTGATGTTGGCGTGACCCAGCAACTCCTGCACCGCGCGCAAATCGCCGCTGGATTGCAGAACGTGACTGGCAAACGAGTGACGCAGCATGTGCGGGTGCACCGGCGTGGCCAGCCCGGCCTTCTGTGACCGCTGTTTCAGCCGCACGCGAATATGCTGAGGCGTGAGCCGCGTACCGCGCTGGTTGATGAAAAGCGCTTCGCTGCGGAAAATGCCGTCCCTGGCCCAGCTGCTGCGCAACGCGAGCCATTTTTGCAAGGACTGCAGGGCCGCACGCCCCACCGGCACGCTGCGCCTCTTGGCACCCTTGCCAAGCACATGGGCCTCCGCTGCGTCCATATCCACCCAGCCGCGCGCCTGGCCGCTGGCCTGCACATCCAGACCGACCAGTTCGCCAATGCGCAGCCCGCAGCCGTAAAGCAATTCCGTGATGCACTGGTCGCGGGCCTCCAGCAACGGGTCGCCCTCAGCATCTTCAGACTGGAAGCTGGCCAGCTGAACCGCCTCGTCCACGCTCAAGGCCTTGGGCAGGGGCTTGGCGGCTTTGGGCGCGCGCACGTCCTGCACCGGATTGCCGGTGACCAGGCCTTCGCGGCCCAGCCAGGTGTAGAAGCCGCGCCAGCCCGACAATATCAGCGCAATCCCCCGGCCGCTGCGCCCGCCACTGTGCATCTGCGCAACCCAGCGCCGCAAATGGGTGTTGTGCACCTCTGTCAGTCCCACCCCGGCCGTGCGGGCATGGGCTTGCAGCTTCTGCAAGTCCCCCGCGTACAGCTCCACGGTGCGCTGCGCCAGACGTTTTTCAACGCGCACATGCTCCAGGTATCGCTCCACCAGGGGATGCGATTCAGGCGCAGCTTCAGACGCAATGGGCGATAGCTGCGGCATGGCCAGCGCTCCTGATGACTCTAGGCCTTGGTCTGGGCCCGCAGACGCGACAGCGCGGCGCCAGCCAGATCACCCAGATTCTCGAGAAAATCCGTGCCCATTCCGCTTTGAAAGCGTTCCGGATCGGGCGACGCCAGCACCAGCAAACCGGTCACCGGGCTGGCCGCCGCCGCGCGCAGTGGAATCAGCGCGACCGACAGCGCAAGCTCAGGCTCAGGCAGCCAGCCAACGGATTCAAAGCCGGAGTTGACACCGCAATAAGGCGTGGCCAGTGAAGCCGCGAAGGTCTGGACATCGCTGCTAACGCCACTGGCAAAGCTCTCGTCCGAGAAAATGCCGTTGACGCCCCAGACCTTGATGGCAGCTTGCGGAATCTGCAACTCGGCGGTGAGGCCTTGCACGATGGCGCCGGGCAAGTCGCGCGCCTGCGCCGTCTGCAGCAGATTGCGCGTCCAGGACTGCATCTTGCCAGCGATCACCACATTGTCCTGGCCGTGGCGGATCATGTCGACCACCCGTGTTTCCAGCCCCTTGATCTTCTCGCGCAGCATGCCGGCCTGGCGCTCCTGCAGGCTGACCGCGCGTCCGCCATGGCCACTGGAAAGCTGCACCGTGGCCAGCAGTTCGGCATGGCGCTCGAAGAAATCCGGCGTATTGGCCAGAAAGTTGGCAATATCGTCCTCGGTGATGGAGTGTTCAGTTGGGTTCATGTCGGCATTGTCGCCAGTTTTTTGGGCGCTGCCCTGCCCGTTTACGGAAAGTGGCGGGTCAAGCGGCGTCGGGAATTTCAATCTCGGATTCGAACACCGTGGTGGCAGGTCCGGTCATCATCACCGACGCGTCAAGCTCGCCCGACCATTCAATCGTGAGCTGGCCGCCGCGCGTCAGCACATCAACCCGCGTGTCGAGCAGGCCCAGCCGGATGCCTGCCACCACCGCCGCACAGGCGCCGGTGCCGCAGGCCAGCGTTTCGCCAGCACCGCGCTCATACACCCGAAGGCGGATCTGGCTGCGTGAGACGACCTGCATGAAGCCCGCGTTCACACGCTTCGGAAAGCAGGCGTGGTGTTCAATCAACGGGCCGGTTTCTTGCACTGGCGCGGTATCGACATCGTCCACCAGCTGCACGGCATGGGGGTTCCCCATCGACAGGACAGCTACCAAAACAGGAGCTGCTTGCGCCCGCCCTTCAAGGGCTAACGGCCATTTTTGCCATGAACCGGTGGCTTGCGGCGTCAGCCCGGCCGCATCAAACGGAATACGCGCCAGCTCAAAAACGGGCGCACCCATATTCACCATGACGCGGCCGTCAGCCTGCATGCGCGGCTCGATCACGCCACCCAGGGTCTTGACCTTCACCGCGTCCTTGGTGGTCAGGCCCTGCTCGCGCACAAAGCGAACAAAGCAGCGCGCGCCGTTGCCGCACTGCTCGACTTCTCCGCCGTCGGCGTTGTGGATGACGTATTCGAAGTCAATGCCTTCCGCAGGCGAGGGGCGCACCGTGAGTATCTGGTCGGCACCCACGCCAAAGTGGCGGTCCGCCAGAAAGCGGTATTGCGCGGTTGTCAAACCGAGGGGTCCACGGGTTTCATCGAGCATCACAAAGTCGTTGCCCGCACCCTGCATTTTTGTAAATCGGATTCGCATGGGGGGATTATCCGCGTTGCGACTTGCCGTTGAGATGGGTCCCGGCATCGTTTCATCAATTTATTGGCCTCTGGCGCAATGAATTCGGGCACGGGCAGGTATTTAATTAGTAGCAACTTAACCTCTCTGGCTTGGGCTGATCGGGTTTCGTCCGCCGGTCGGGACCGGCCAGCCCAGCGACGAAAAGCCCAGGAGCGTCCAAGCCTTCGTCGACAAGTCAGCTGCAGGCAAAACCGCCAAAAGCCATAATTCCCCATGGTCAGACCCACCCAACTCCTCTACCCCCAGCGCGAACCCGCCCCAACCCGCCCTGCAGCCACAGTGCTGCTGCTTCGCGACACGGCCGAAGGCATTGAAGTGCTGATGACAAGGCGTTCCATGACGGCCAGCTTTGCGCCAGGCGCTTATGTCTTCCCTGGCGGCGGCATTGATGCGGGCGATGCAGCCGCCCACGCGCACGCCACACGACGGCCCAGCCAAAGCGACCTGCACCTGACGCAGGCCATCGCGGCGATCCGTGAAAGCTTTGAGGAACTCGGCGTGCTTCTGGCGCGCCATGCCGACGGCAGCCATGTCACGACTGAAATCATCGCATCGTTGGACCGCGGGGCGCCGTTTGCAGCACAGTGCCAGCAGCATGGCCTCACGCTGGCGGGCGAGGAAGTCTTTGTACTGGCCCACTGGGTGACGGACCGCGATCTGCCGCGCCGTTTCGACGTGCCTTTTTTGGTCGCCCGCATGCCCGAAGGCCAGAACCCGGTGGCCGACGAAGCCGAGCAGTTTGAGCCGGTCTGGATTCGCCCGGCCGACGCGCTAGGCCGCCACCAGTCGGGCGACTTTTTCATCATCTTCCCCACCATCCGCACCCTGGAGCGACTGCGGCATTACGCCAGTGTGGACACAGTGCTGACCGCTTGCGCCTCCGAAGAACCGCTGTGGAGTTCCTGCCCGCGTGCCGGACTGCTGGGCGGCCAGGAAGCCCGCTTCATGGAACATGACACGCCCTATGGCGAGCTGGCGCTGACCTGCCCCGACGGTCAGATAGTGCATTCACTTGACTGGCAAACCGAGCGGCCCGTGGCGCTGCTCAAAAACGTCATGCGCCTGACCGCGCCCAACGCCGGCATTATGACCGGCCCGGGCACCAACAGCTATATCGTGGGCACGGCGGACACCGGCTACATCGTGATTGATCCGGGCCCCGACGATGCCGGCCACGTCCAGCGCCTGTACGAGGCCACAGGCGGCCGCATCCAGGCCATCGTCTGCACGCATTCGCATCCCGACCATTCACCCGCTGCCCGGCCCCTACAGGCCTTGTGCGTCAGACCGCCGCCGATTCTGGGCCTGCCCTCGGCCGCTACCGCGCGTGCCGACTCCCGGTTCGTACCGGACCGGGCACTATCAGATCAGGAGCTGCTGACGCTTTCCCATGAGGGGGAACAGCACACCTTGAAGGCCATCTTCACGCCTGGCCATGCCGCCAACCACCTGTGCCTGGTGCTGATTGAAGACGGCCTGCTGTTTTCGGGCGACCACATACTGAACGGCAGCACCACCATCGTGAACCCGCCCGACGGCGAGATGACGGCTTACCTTGATTCGCTCGACCTGCTCAGCAGCGCCTGCGACGAGCATCAGATTGACTTCATCCTTCCTGCGCACGGCCATGTGCTGGGGGAAGCCCCACAGGCGATTGCCCAGCTCAGGGCGCACCGCCTGAAGCGTGAAGCGAAGGTAGCGGCCGCCATGCAGGCCAGACCCGATGGCACAGTGAACGACTGGGTGGCGCTGGCCTACGACGACGTTGATCCGCGCGTCTGGCCCATCGCGCTGCGCTCGCTGCAGGCGCATGTGGACCGGATCAAGGCCCTGCAGCGCGTCGCCTGAGGGTTAAACCGCGACAAACCGGCAGCGACCGGGGCTTATACTTTTGATCAGTCGTTCCGCAGCCTGACGGTTCAGGCCCGTGAAACGGCTACCACTCCACTCTTCACGGGATGCCTCATGTCAATGCTCACGACACGACACTTTCTTCAAACGGCCGGCACCCTGCTGGTCGGCCTCATGCTGGCGGCCTGCGGCAAACAGGAACCCCCGGCCACTGCCGCCACGCCCGCACCCGCCGCGACGGCACCTGCGCCGGCCGCCAAGGTGTATGTGGTCGGCACTGACGCGGCTTACGCGCCTTTCGAGTCGCAAAACGAAAAGGGCGAAATCGTCGGTTTTGACATCGAGGTGGTCAAGGCCGTGGCGCAAAAGGCCGGCATCGAAGTGAAGTTTCTGAACACGCCCTGGGAAGGCATCTTCAACTCGGTGGCGCAGGGCGATCGCGATCTACTGGTGTCAGCCATCACGATCACGCCAGAACGCAAGCAGACCCTGGACTTTTCTGCGCCCTATTTCGATGCGCAACAGCTGATTGCCGTGAAGAAGGATTCGAAGATTGCCAAATTCACCGACCTGAAAAAACTCAAGGTCGGCGTGCAAAACGGCACGACGGGCGACGAAGTCACCGCCAAACTGCAAGGCAAGGACAGCGCCAACATCAAACGCTTTGAGTCCACACCACTGGCATTGAAAGAGCTCGAAGGCGGCGGCGTCGATGCCGTGGTGGCCGACAACGGGGTCGTGGTGCACTATGTCAACAACAACCCCGATTCGAAATTCAAGACCATCAGCGACACCAGTTTTGCTTCCGAGCAGTACGGCATCGCGGTCAAGAAGGGCAACGCCGAGCTGCTGGAAAAAATCAACAAGGGCCTGGCAGACATCAAGGCCGACGGCACCTACAAGCAGATTTACGCAAAGTATTTTGGCGTGGCGCCTGCAGCAGGAGCGGCTCCAGCGCCCGCTGCCGCCGCGTCAAAATAAAGCGGATCGGGCATGAATCGCCTCCGCCGGTTCCGGTCGGAGGCGCCAGCGGAGCAATCCAGGGTGTCGCTGCCGGCTGACGGATTCCTGTTCAGCTGCTTCTGCGGCTCAAGCCGTGAAGAAGCTGCCCACGCGCGGCCTGGGTGATGGCCGCCACGCACGGATGCGTGATACGCCGCTCCACCGACACCGCAAAAAAGTCTTCCACCATCTCGTCGGTGCGGCCAATCACTTCCACGCCATATTGCGTGACTGTCTCAGCCTCCAGCACGCTGGCCGACATGAAGATACCCCGCCCCTCGCGCCCAAAGGCTTTCATCAGCGCACCGTCGTCAAACTCACCAATGACCTGGGGATGAATCTGGTGCTTGGTGAACCAGCTATCGAGCTGCTTGCGCACCGACGAAGACGGCCCCTGGATCAGCACCGGGGCGTCATTCAGGCACTCGGGGAAATTGCCCTTGAGCAAGGTCCGGAGCGCAGGCGTGCAGAAAAAACTCATGGGCGTGCTGCCCAGCGGATGGTTGAAGGCCTTGATGCTGACGCGGCCCGACATGGGCTCATCGGCCATCACCAGGTCCAGCCGGTGCAGCGCCAGCTGGGCCAGCAAATCCGGAAACTTGCCCTCGCTGCAGATCAGGCGCACAGGCTCGCTGAGGGACAAGGCGGGCTCCAGCAGCCGGTACACCACCGACTTGGCCACGGAATCGACCACGCCGACGCGAAAGTCCAGGGTTTTCTGGCCCCCGCGCGCCTGCCGCAGGGCGCTTTCCATCTCTACCCCGAGGGTGAATATCTGGTCGGCATAGCCCAGCGCCAGCCGGCCCTCGTCGGTCAACTCCAGCTGACGTCCGCTTTTGCGGAATAGCCGGCGCCCCAGCCATGCCTCCAGCAGCTTGATCTGCCCCGACAGGGTCTGGGGCGTGGTGTGCAGCTGCTCGCCCGCGCGGACGATGCCACCGGCTTTGGCGGTGACCCAAAAATAGTGCAAGTGCTTGAAGTTCACGGTTCAGCTGCCCTCCCAAATATCCGTCGAATTAATTTAATGTTCGTTTTTTTCGAACTTAAATGATTTTAAATACGAATTTACGCGAAGTATCAAGCCACCTATAGTTGAACTTTTCAAGTCATTCCCTCTCTAATTTGATGTATTGCAACAACCTATCGCTTTGAGATGGAAATTGAATTACTTGTGGCAGCCAAAGGAGAACATACATGCGCCTGAGCACCAAGAGCCGTTTTGCGGTTACCGCGATGATCGATATCGCACTTCGCGACAATGCCGGACCGGTTTCGCTGGCCGACATTGCGGCGCGTCATGAAATTTCGCTCTCCTACCTTGAGCAGCTGTTCAGCAAATTGCGCCATTGCTCACTGGTGGAAAGCACCCGCGGCCCCGGTGGCGGCTACTGTCTGGGCCGGTCCGCCGAAGCTATTTCGGTAGCCGACATCGTGGGTGCCGTGGAGGCCGATTTCGACAAACCCGGCAGGGGCGAAAAAGCCTTCCCGCAGGAAGAAGGCTCAAATGAGTCGATGACGCAAGCGCTATGGGACAACCTGAACACCAGGATGGTCGAGCACATGCAGTCCATCAGTTTGCGCAGCTTGGCAAGCGAGCAGCGCGCCAAGGGCGTGAAAATTGAGGCCCGCCCTGCCAAGGGCGGGGTGTACAGCGCACCCAAGCAAAAAGCGGTGCCGACCACGGCACCGAATTCGGTGTTTGCCTTGGGACGTTCGCTGCTGGCCAGCCGCTGAGCGAAGGCAGCAGCCAAGCCGAAATAAAAGTGTGAAGCCCGCCGATAAGCCGGATTCTGTGCGCCGGATCACCTTGCGGCAATCCGGTGTGACCGCCATTAATCTGGGCCGGGAGTCGCCTGCCCGGCTCGGTGCCACCTACCCGCCAGCTCTGCGGAACCACATCAATGCTGGCCTATTTGGTGTTGCTGCGCGTAGAGATTGCCCGTTTCACCCGGACTTAACCGGCTCGTCTCTGTTGCTCTAATCCTCACCTCACGGTGGAGAGGTGTTACCTCCTACGCTGTCCTGTGCAGTCCGGACGTTCCTCCAGTGCTTCCTTTCGGAAATTGCACCAGCGGCGGTCTGGCAGGCTTCACCCCCCTATTATGGCAGTGCGCCACAATACGCAAAAACACCCCCATCGACAAGGAGCCCCCATGAAAGCCGACAACATCCTCGCCACCATTGGCAACACGCCCCACGTCCGCATCCATCGCCTGTTTGGCCCCGATGCCCAGGTGTGGATCAAGTCCGAGCGCTCCAACCCCGGTGGCTCCATCAAGGACCGCATTGCACTGGCCATGGTCGAAGAGGCGGAAAAATCGGGCGCCCTGCCGCCCGGCGGCACCATCATCGAGCCGACCTCGGGCAACACAGGCATCGGCCTGGCCATGGTGGCGGCCGTCAAGGGTTACAAGCTGGTGCTGGTCATGCCCGACAGCATGTCGGTCGAACGCCGCCGCCTGATGCTGGCCTATGGCGCGAGCTTTGACCTGACGCCGCGCGAAAAAGGCATGAAAGGCTCCATCGCCCGCGCCCAGGAACTGGTGGCGGCAACACCCGGCGCATGGATGCCGCAGCAGTTCGAGAATCCGGCAAACATCGATATCCACGCCCGCACCACGGCGCAGGAAATCCTGGCCGACTTCCCCGAGGGGCTCGACGCCTTGATTACCGGCGTCGGCACCGGCGGCCACCTGACGGGCTGCGCCAGGGTGCTCAAGGCCGCCTGGCCGCGCCTGAAGGTGTTTGCCGTCGAGCCCTTGGGCTCGCCCGTCATCTCGGGCGGTCAACCCGCGCCCCATCCAATCCAGGGCATAGGCGCAGGCTTCATTCCGAAAAACCTCGACACCAGCCTGCTCGACGGCGTGATCCTGGTCGACGCCGAACCCGCGCGGGAGATGGCACGCCGCTCGGCCCGCGAAGAAGGCATGCTGGTGGGCATCTCCTCAGGCGCGACGCTGGCCGCCATTGCCCAGAAACTACCGGAACTGCCGGCCGGCAGCCGCGTGCTGGGCTTCAACTACGACACCGGCGAGCGCTACCTGTCGGTCGAAGGCCTGTTCCCCGCCTGATCCCCTGTTCCCGCTCACCCCTGCACCGGGAAGGCAGGGGCGGGCCGTCAATCCGTTTTATCATTGAGCCCTTCTGCTTGATAACCACAAGCCACGAACCGGACACCCATGCTGCGACTGACTGAAATCAAACTCCCGCTCGAGCACGCTGAAAACGCGTTGCGAGATGCCCTCCTCCACACGCTCCTCATCAAGCCGGCCGACCTGGCAAGCTTTGCCGTGTTCAAGCGCAGCTTTGACGCGCGCAAGGCCGAGCTGATGCAGGTCTACATCGTTGACGTGGAGCTGGCCAGCGCCGGGCTTGAAGCCGCACTGCTGGCCGAGCACGCCGGCAACCCGCACATCCTGCCCACGCCCGACATGAGCTACCACCCGGTCGGCCAGGCGCCGGCCGGCTTGCCGCTTCGCCCGGTGGTGGTCGGTTTTGGCCCCTGCGGCATGTTTGCCGCCCTGCTGCTGGCCAACATGGGCTTCAAGCCCATCGTTCTGGAGCGCGGCAAGACGGTGCGCCAGCGTACCCGCGACACTTGGGGCCTGTGGCGCAAGGGCGTGCTCAATCCGGAGTCCAATGTGCAGTTTGGCGAAGGCGGCGCCGGCACCTTCTCGGACGGCAAGCTCTACAGCCAGATCAAGGACCCGCGCCACTTGGGCCGCAAGGTGATGCAGGAGTTCGTCAAGGCCGGCGCGCCGCCGGAAATCCTCTACGTCGCCCGGCCCCACATCGGCACCTTCAAGCTGGTCAAGGTGGTGGAAAACATGCGCGCGCAGATCGTCGCGCTGGGCGGCGAAATCCGCTTTGAGCAGCGCGTGACGGATGTGCTGCTGGAAGGCGGCCCGGACGGCAAACATATCCGGGGCCTGACTGTGCTGGACCAGGCCACCGGCCAAACCCACGAATTGCGCGCCGACCATGTGGTCATGGCGCTGGGCCACAGCGCACGCGACACCTTTGCCATGCTGCATGAGCGCGGCGTGTACATCGAAGCCAAGCCTTTTTCCATCGGCTTTAGGGTTGAACACCCGCAAGGCCTGATTGACCGCGCACGCTGGGGCAAGCATGCCGGCCATCCGCTGCTGGGCGCGGCCGATTACAAACTGGTGCACCATGCCAGCAATGGCCGCTCGGTCTATAGCTTTTGCATGTGCCCCGGCGGCACGGTGGTGGCGGCCACATCCGAAGTCGGACGCGTCGTAACCAATGGCATGAGCCAGTATTCGCGCAACGAACGCAACGCCAACGCCGGCATCGTGGTGGGCATTGACCCGCGCGACTATCCAGGCGACGCCCTGGCCGGCATCGAACTGCAGCGCAAGCTTGAATCCCACGCTTTTGTGCTGGGCGGCGGCAACTACCAGGCGCCCGGCCAGCTGGTCGGCGACTTTGTGGCCGGGCGTCCGTCCACCGCGCTGGGCAGCGTCAATCCATCTTACAAACCGGGGGTCGTCATTGGCGATTTGTCGTCAGCCCTGCCCGGCTACGCGATTGAGGCCATGCGCGACGCCTTCCCGGCCTTTGGCCGCAAGATCAAGGGCTTTGATACCCATGATGCCGTGCTGACCGGCGTCGAAACGCGCACCTCCTCGCCGATCAGGATGAGCCGGGGAGACGACCTGCACAGCGTGAATGTGCGCGGCCTGTACCCGGCCGGCGAAGGCGCGAGTTACGCCGGCGGCATTTTGTCCGCCGGGGTCGATGGCATCAAGGTGGCAGAAGCCGTGGCCCGCACGGTGCTGGCCGACGCCGAAAGTCAGAGGCTGACCGTGGCCTGATACGGCGCTTCGCAACGGATAGGGGATACTTCGCCCTCACGGTTTACCACCGCAAACGCCACGAATCCTGGCTCACCATTTTTTAAAGCGACGCCAAGGCGCCGTTTGAAACTCAACCTGACAGAACTGATTGATGACTGATACCGTATCTGCACCCGAATCCGAATCCACCCCCGCGCCCGCCCGCCAACGCCCGGCCAGGCAGGGCAACCGCGCCAGCGCGCCGGCGAACCGCAACAACTCGACCCGCGCACCGCGCACCGTTCACCCGGTTCTCCAGCAGCTTTTCGAGCTCTACCCCAAGATGTTCGGCGCGCATTTCCTGCCGCTCAAGCTGGGCGTGTTCCAGGACCTGCTGGCGCTGCACCCCGAGCTGTTCAAGCGCGATGAGCTGAAAGTGGCGCTCGGGCTGCACGCCCGCTCCACCCGCTATCTGGAAAGCGTGGCAGCCGGCCTTCAGCGTCACGACCTCAACGGCGAACCGGTGGAGCCCGTTGCCCCGGAGCATGTCCACCACGCGATCATGGAGGTGTTCCGCCGTCGCCAGGCGCGCTCGAACCAGGACCTGCGCCCGTATGCGCGCGCGCAGCTGATCGAGGCGATTGAAGCGTCCGGCCTGAGCCGCGAAGACTACCTGCTGTGCGTACGCCAGCAGGACGAAGTCTCGACCGCCCTGCTCGACGAGGCTTTTGCCGAACTGGGCGAACAGGCCGCCAAACGCGATGCGCTGCTCAGGACTTTTGAGGCGAGCGGCAAGACCGTTGGCGAGTTCGCTGACATGTACGGCATGGACCCGACCGAAGTGACCCACACTCTGGAGCGGGCGCGCTTTGCCCAGACTGCCCAGGCTTTGGCTTCCACAAAAGCCCGGGAGTTGCCGCCCGAGGTGACACCAACGGACACCAGCGCAGCCCCATGAAAAAGGCCGGCTAAAAGCCGGCCTTAAGGAAGGGCAGAACGCTCAACCCTGCGCGTTCTGCAGGGCCGCGATGCGCTCTTCAATCGGCGGGTGCGTGGCAAACAGCTGGCCAATGCTGCCGGTGATGCCCATGGCTTCCACCGTTTTGGGCAATTCGCCGGGCTGCATGCCGCCCAGGCGGGCCAGCGCGTTCATCATGGGCTGCTTGCGGCCCATCAGCTGCGCAGCACCAGCATCGGCGCGGAACTCGCGGTGACGCGAGAACCAGGCCACGACGATGGCGGCGGCAAATCCCAGCACGATGTCGAGCACGATGGTGCTGACGTAGTAGCCAATGCCGGGGCCGGAGCTGTTGCTGTCGCCCTTGCGCAAGAAGCTGTCCACGGCATAACCGATCACGCGCGACAGGAACACCACGAAGGTGTTCATCACGCCCTGGATCAGCGTCATGGTGACCATGTCGCCATTGGCCACGTGGGCAATCTCATGGCCAATCACAGCCTCGATCTCTTCCCTGGTCATGCCCTGCAGCAGGCCGGTGGACACCGCCACCAGCGACGAGTTCTTGAACGCCCCGGTGGCAAATGCATTGGGCGCGCCTTCAAAAATGCCGACTTCGGGCATGCCGATCTGCGCCTTGTCGGCCAGCTTGCGCACCGTTTCGACAATCCAGGCTTCATCGGCGTTCTGCGCGTCGTTGATGATGCGGACACCGGCACTCCACTTGGCCACGGGTTTGCTGATCAGCAGCGAAATGATCGCGCCGCCAAAGCCCATGATGAGCGCAAAGCCGAGCAGCGCCGAGAGGTTCAGGCCATTGGCGGTGAGAAAGCGGTTCACGCCGAGCAGGCTGGCCACAATGCCCAGCACCGCCACCACGGCAATGTTGGTCAGGATAAATAAAAAGATGCGTTTCATGAATTCTCCGTAGAGGTCCGTACTAAGGAAAGGTAAAGGCCGCTGTTAAAGTTTTTCTCAGCGCAGATGAGGAGTTTTCGGCCCAAATCAAGTCGTTCAGCTGAATGGCGAGCGACTCAAGCGCAGGATCATGGTGGTTATTTTTTATCTGCGCGGGCGAAACACCAGAGAGTCATCATAAAAGGAAACGTCTTCGTTTTCCGGCCACCAGCCGGGCACCCCCAGCACCGGCAAGGGCGTAAAAGGTTTGGCGGCGAGTTTGGCTGCGCTCAGGTCGTCGGCCACCCAGGCATCCAGATCCGCTATCGAATTAATAGCTGACTGCGCCCGATACACATGCGCCGTGATGGGTTTTCGTGGAAAAACCAGCTTTTCAAGCAGCGCATGGCCAAAGAGCACGAGCCGGGCGTCGGCCCACAGCGGACGCAAGCCGATGAAAAGCTGCTGCCAGTCCCTGGCGATGAGGGCCTCCCACAGCGGCTGCGGCGCCAGCAAAAAGGCCGCATTTTCGTCAAACACCGTCAGGGCGTCACGCACCGGGCCGCGCAGGGGCGCGACACCTGCAGCCGCAATTTCGGCGGCCTGCAGCTGGTTCAGCCGTTTCTTGGTTTCAGGAAAGCGCATCCAGCACAATCCATTGAAAAAGTCATGCAAGCCTTCGCGGGTCGGGCACTGACCACTATTAAAAATATAGCGCTCGTAGGCCTCGCCCGGCGGCAGGTCGCTTTGCGGGACAAAGCGCACCGGAGCAGCACGCTCGCGGTTCAGAGCTTCGGGCAAGGCCGCTCCAGCCAAAACGGCCTGCATCACCCGCTGCCCGGGCTCGCGCCAGAGGTCCAGCCAGGGCTGCTCCCAGTCGATGGCCTTCAGCGCTTCGGAGGCCATCAGTTCCTGGACGGTCTGGACAGTCTTTTATCGCGCACCATCACCGCCGATTTGCCTTCATCCACAATGTCGAACAGCTGCGTCGCCATAAGCAGCTTGGTCAAGGTGGCGTAACCATAGTTGCGATGGTCAAACGAGGCCTGGTTGGCAATCTGGGTGCCGACCGCACCGACACGCGCCCAGCCCTCGTCATCGGCCGCAGCCTGCACGGCATTGCGCAGCAGCATGACGAGCTTGGCATCCTGCTTGAGCTGCGCCGAGGTGGCCCGCAAGGGCGCTGCGGCCACGGCGTCGGACTCTTCCCGCGCGCCTGCTGGCGCATCGCTCGCCGTGATTGGGCGCAGCTTGTCAAGGTACAAAAACCGCGAACAGGCGTTGACAAAAGGCTCGGGTGTTTTCTGCGCGCCAAAGCCATACACGGCGGCGCCCTTGGCACGCAGGTGCATCACCAGCGGCGTGAAATCGGCATCGGACGAGACAATGCCAAAAGCGTCTGGCCTGTCAGTGTAGAGCAGCTCCAGCGCATCGATCACCATCGCCATGTCGCTGGCATTCTTGCCCTTGGTGTAGTCAAACTGCTGCATCGGCCGGATGGCATGTTCGTGCAGCGCCTCCTCCCAGCCCTTGAGCTCGCTCTTTTTCCAGTTGCCGTAGGCGCGGCGGATATTGGTTTCGCCGAAGGTCGAGAGTTCGTTGAGGATCAGGTCGATTTTCGAGGCCGGCGAGTTGTCGGCATCAATCAGCAGGGCGACTCGGGGTTTGCGTTCCATCAACGGCTTTCTGAAGTTGAATTAAGCAGTTTCCAGGGCAGCGCCTCGCCCGAACGCAGTGGCTTGAGTTCAGCCTCGCCAAAGGCAAAACTCTCGGGCGGCGTCCAGCTTTCTTTCTTCAGGGTGAGGGTTCCCTGGTTGCGCGGCAGGCCATAGAAATCGGCCCCGTTGAAGCTGGCAAACGCTTCCAGTTTGTCGAGCGCGCCAGCGGTATCGAAGGCCTCGGCATACATCTCGATGGCGGCGTGGGCGGTGTAGCAGCCCGCGCAGCCCGTCGCGTGCTCCTTGAGATGCGCCGGATGCGGTGCGCTGTCGGTGCCGAGGAAGAATCTTGCATTGCCCGACGTGGCGGCTTCGACCAGCGCGATGCGGTGCGTTTCGCGCTTGAGTACCGGCAGGCAGTAGTAGTGCGGGCGAATGCCGCCGGTAAAAATGGCGTTGCGGTTATACAGCAGATGGTGCGCCGTGAGGGTCGCGCCAAGAAACCGGTCGGCGTCAGCCACATACTGCGCGGCTTCCCTGGTCGTGATGTGCTCGAACACGATCTTGAGTTCGGGGAAATCGCGCCGCAGCGGAATCAGCTGGGTGTCGATGAACACGGCTTCACGGTCAAACAGATCAATCTCGGGCGAAGTCACTTCGCCATGCACCAGCAGCAGCAGGCCCTCGCGCTGCATCGCTTCCAGCGTTTTGTAGGTCTTGCGCAGGTCGGTTACGCCCGCATCACTGTTGGTGGTGGCGCCCGCCGGATAGAGCTTGGCGGCCACCACGCCGGCGTCTTTGGCCCGCTTGATCTCGTCGGGCGGCAAATTGTCGGTGAGGTACAGCGTCATCAGCGGCTCAAACTTCAGGCCGGCTGGCACGGCGGCCTGGATGCGCGCCTTGTAATCCAGCGCCTGCGCGGCGGTAGTGACGGGCGGGCGCAGGTTGGGCATGATGATGGCCCGGCCAAACTGCGCGGCCGTGTGCGGAACCACGGTCCGCAAGGCTTCGCCGTCACGCACATGCAGATGCCAGTCGTCCGGGCGGGTGATCGTGAGTTGAGCGGCGGGAGTGAGGGTAGCTGAAGTCATGGCCTGAATTGTCGCATTGGCGGCAGAACTGCAGGCCCCGAATCGCAGGCCGGCGCGGTGCCAGATTCACAGGCGCCCATAAGGAAAGTCCCGATGCGCGCGCGCATAACAAACCGTTACGATACACACCGCCCACGAAACCGCACAACGCCCGTTTGGCCGGAAGCCGGTTCAGGCGACACGAAGATCGCCCCATTCCAACTAACAAAGCGCCAATTTCATGCTCTTCCCGCCAACCGCTGGTCACGCACCTGAAGCCATGCCTCCACTTGACGAGGTCGATGAAACTGTACGCGTGCCGCTCAAGATTGAAGACTGGCTGACCGTCATCGTCATGGGCGCATTGGCGCTGATCACCTTTGCCAATGTCATTGCCCGCTATTTCACCAACCAGTCTTTTGCCTGGACCGAAGAGTTTTCAGTGTTCTTGATGATCGTGCTGGCGCTGGTGGGCAGTTCGGCGGCCGTCGCCCGCGACCGGCATATCCGCATTGAATACTTTTCAGAAAGCGGCTCCATGGCCAGGCGCAAGACGCTGTCGCGCTTTGGTGCGGTGCTGGTCGCGCTGCTGTTTACGCTGATCGGCGTACTGAGCATCCGACTGGTGTGGGATGACTACCGCTTTGACGAAACCTCGCCAGGCATAGGAATTCCGCAGTGGTGGTACTCCATCTGGCTGCCGATTCTTTCCATCGGCATCGCGCTGCGCGCGGTCGGTCTCTTCATCCGCCGTGGACGCCGCTCATGATCGCCACGCTTCTCTTTGTGGCATTCATCGCCATGATGCTGGTGGGCGTTCCCATAGGCGCGGCACTCGGTCTTGCCGGCGCCACTGCGATTGCGCTGGCCAATCTGGACGCGCAGTGGTTCGGCCTGCTTGCCGTGCCGCAAAACTTTTATGCCGGTCTGGGAAAATACCCGCTGCTGGCGATACCGATGTTCGTGCTGGTCGGTTCGATTTTTGACCGATCCGGCGTCGCGCTGCGACTGGTCAATTTTGCCGTTGCCATCGTCGGACGCGGGCCCGGCATGCTGCCGCTGGTGGCGATTGCCGTGGCCATGTTTCTGGGCGGAATTTCGGGTTCCGGCCCGGCCTGTGCGGCAGCGGTAGGCGGCGTGATGATTGCCGCCATGAACCGCGCCGGATATCCTGCCGCGTTTTCAGCCAGCGTGGTGGGCGCTGCGGCGGCGACCGACATCCTGATTCCGCCGTCGGTGGCTTTCATTGTCTATTCGGTGCTGGTGCCGGGCGCCTCGGTGCCTGCGCTGTTCGCCGCCGGCATGATTCCGGGCATTCTGGCCGGGCTGGCGCTCATCGTGCCGGCGGTCTGGCTGTCGCGCAAACACAAGATGGGCGCGCTGGAAGCGAGCATGCCGCGTCCGCCTTTCTGGGCCAGCCTTAGGGATGCGGTCTGGGGCCTGGCCGCACCGGTGCTGATTCTGGGCGGCATGCGCGCAGGCTGGTTCACGCCGACCGAGGCGGCCGTGGTGGCGGTGTTTTATGGGCTGTTTGTCGGCATGGTGATTCACCGCACCATCACCATTCGCGACCTGTTCCCCATCCTGCGCGAATCGGGCGAACTGTCGGCGGTGATTTTGCTGGTGGTGTCGCTAGCCGGCATTTTTGCCTATTCGCTGAACACGCTGGGCATCATTGATCCGCTGACGCACGCCATCGTCAATTCGGGGCTGGGCGAATACGGCATCTTGTCGCTCTTGATATTGATGCTCATCATCGTCGGCATGTTCCTCGACGGGGTTTCGATCTTCCTGATCTTCGTGCCAATTCTGCTGCCGATTGCCCAGTATTACCACTGGGACCTGGTCTGGTTTGGCGTCATCCTGACGCTGAAAGTTGCGCTCGGCCAGTTCACGCCGCCGCTGGCCGTCAACCTGATGGTTTCCTGCCGCATCGCCAATGTGCGCATGGAAGAAACCGTGCGCTGGGTGGTCTGGATGCTGGCCGCCATGTTCATGGTGCTGGTCGCGGTGATTGCCATTCCGGAACTGGCCCTGTGGCTGCCGCGCAAGCTGGGCTACTGAGCCCGAACTATTTTTTACCCAAGGAGACTCTCGTCATGAAAATAAAAACCGTTCTCAGCCTGGCGCTGGCCGCCGCTACGCTGGCCTTCACGGTCGCCGCACCCGCGCAGACCTACAAATCCGAATACAAGATGTCGCTGGTCCTCGGCCCGGCCTACCCCTGGGGCAAGGGCGGCGAAATCTGGGCCAATCTGGTGCGCGAGCGCACGCAGGGCCGAATCAACATCAAGCTCTACCCAGGCGTCTCGCTGATTCAGGGCGACCAGACCCGGGAATTCAGCGCCATCCGCCAGGGCGTCATCGACCTGGCCGTCGGCTCGACCATCAACTGGTCGCCGCAGGTGAAGGAACTGAACCTGTTCTCCCTGCCCTTCCTGATGCCTGACTACGCCGCCATGGACGCGCTGACCCAGGGTGACGTGGGTAAGGACATCTTCAAAATCATCGACAAGGCGGGCGTCATGCCACTGGCCTGGGGTGAAAACGGCTACCGCGAAATCAGCAACTCCAAGCTGGCGATCAGGAAACCCGAAGACTTGAAGGGCCTGAAGATCCGTGTCGTCGGCTCGCCGCTCTTCCTCGACACCTTCACTGCCCTGGGCGCCAATCCGACCCAGATGAGCTGGGCCGATGCGCAACCGGCCCTGGCCACCAGCGCCGTCGATGGTCAGGAAAACCCGATGGCCATTTACACAGCAGCCAAGTTGCACACCATGGCGCAGAAGTACGTCACGATGTGGGGCTATGTGGCCGACCCGCTGATCTTCGTGGTGAACAAGGACATCTGGGCCTCCTGGACGCCTGCGGACCGCGCTATCGTCAAGCAGGCAGCCGTCGATGCAGGCAAGCAGGAAATCGCGATTGCCCGCAAGGGCCTGGCCGAAGCGGACAAGCCGCTGCTCAAGGAAATTGCCGCCCAGGGCGTGACCGTAACCCAGCTGAGCCCGCAGGAGCGCGAAGCGTTCGTCAAGGCAACGCGCCCGGTGTATGAAAAATGGAAAAACCAGATTGGGGCCAATCTGGTGAATGCCGCTGAAAAGTCGATTGCAGCGCGCAAGAAATAGACGGGTCACCCTGGTGTAAAAAAGCCCCGAATTTCGGGGCTTTTTTACGCTCGATGACCCGTCCTGAAATAAGTTGACACCTTTGAGAATCAAAAAGGGCAAGTCAAATGGACTCAGGAGTAAAAAGAAGCCAGCGCGATTACACACTGGCTTTTAAATTGGGTGTGGTGGCCCAAGTAGAAAAAGGCGATCTGAGCTACAAAGAGGCACAAAGGCGCTACGGCATCCAGGGTCGATCCACGGTATTGGTCTGGTTACGCAAGCATGGCCAACAAGGCTGGCAGACAATGCGCTCATCAGATTTCAAAGGAACTGTAATGGGCAGTGCCAGCCAAGCGCCCCTGACACCGGAACAACGCATCAAAGCGCTAGAGGTCCAACTCAAGGAGGCCAACGAGAAGGCCAAGCTGTTTGAAGCCATGCTCGATGTGCTCAAGAAAGACTACGGGGTCAAAGTCACAAAAAAGCCTTTAGGCAAGTCCTCGCGCGCAGCCTCGTCCAAGGCTTGAGTGTGGCAAGGGCTTGCCGTTATATAGGCATAAGCCGTCAAGCGTATTACAAGCAGTGCCATGGCCAACGTCAGCGCACTGGGCGCGAAAACTGCGTCATCGCGTGGGTGACGCAAAAGCGCCTGGAGCAGCCCAGGCTTGGTACCCGCAAGCTGCACTACCTGCTCAGGCAATCTCTGCACGATGCCAAGATCAAGCTGGGCAGGGATGCTTTGTTTGACATCTTGCGCAGTGCCCGCATGCTGGTGCAGCCCAAGCGGGCATATCACAAGACCACGAACAGTCATCACCATTTCTGGCGG
Source organism: uncultured beta proteobacterium (assembly GCA_963793855.1). Classification (GTDB taxonomy): domain Bacteria; phylum Pseudomonadota; class Gammaproteobacteria; order Burkholderiales; family Burkholderiaceae_C; genus Polaromonas. Next base: position 1,172,281 of record CAWCBL010000004.1, on the reverse strand, counting down.
CATCCGAACTTGCTCAAAGACGGTGAGCAACAGGTCCGGGCCAGTGCAGCGGAGCAAGTCTGGGTGGCTGACATCACCTATGTGCCGACGCCAGATAAGCATGTGTATCTGAGCCTGGTGACCGATGTTTACTCAAGAAAGATTGTGGGGCACCACGTGCATGACAGTCTGCAAACCGAGCAGGTCAGCCGGGCATTTCAGATGGCACTCAAGGGCCGGCAAACGAGTCACCCATTGGTTCACCACTCGGATCGGGGGATTCAGTACTGCTCGGCGTATTACCAGGAGATTCATCGTCGCCATGGCATCACCTGCTCGATGACAGATGGCTACGACTGCTACCAGAACGCCTTGGCCGAGCGGGTCAACGGGATACTGAAGATGGAGTTTTTGCTGGATAGACCAGCAAATCTGGAAGAAGCCAGGAAAATGGTTGCCCAGTCAGTTCACATCTACAACCAGAAGAGACCGCATACGTCCCTAAAATACAAAACGCCCGATGAGGTTCATCGGGCGTCTATACGGGGATTCACGCCCCAAATTACTAACCGTCAAACTGTCAACCTATGACAGGACGGGTCACGAACCCGGAAAACATTCGACTACCGCAGGTAGTCACCGCTTTCTTCAGGCTGGAAAACAACCTTGAGAATCTTTGCGAAGGCCTGCTCACCATTGGGCGCGGCCCAGTGGGCCATCTGGCCCTCAGCCAGTCCCAGCAAAGCCGTGCCAACCGGGGACAACACCGAGACAAAACCCGTATACGGGTCGGCGTCCGGCGGATAGCACAAGGTCAATGTGCGGTCCTCGCCCATGAGTTCATCGGCAATCAGCACCCGGGAATTCATGGTGACCAGATCGGGCGGCACGTCGCGGGAAGAGACCAGCTCAGCATTGTCAATTACTGATTCCAGCTCGGCCGCAAAGGCCATGCCAGGGTGCTTGAGCAGCTTGCTGATGCGAATGTGATCAAGTTCGGTCAGCACACGTGCAGAGGGCGGGGAAGTAGCCATGGATTAACTCCTGAATCAAAAAACCCGGAAAAGGCTTACCGGAGAGCCAGCGTGAAAGGCCAGGCCCGGTGATCCAAAAAGAAACGCTACAAAAATGGGAGAGGGTGGATCGCCGGGCTCAGGAATGTGCCACTGGCTGATGCGGCCACTTCAGCGGGCACCCTGCGCCCGAGCATACCACCACGACCGCAGGGGCCGTCAACGGGTGCGCGCTGGCATACAGGATGGAGGTCAAGGTGATTCGCATGAAGTTCAATACTACCGTCTATCAGCATGACTCGGGTGAGCCAGCTCATTCCAGTTTCTATTCGATCAATGCTGGAGAATTTTGTTCAAAAAGTCTTTTGTGCGCGCCTGCCGGTTTTCAGGATGGCTGAAAAACTCGTCTTTCGAGCAGTCTTCCAGGATGCGTCCGCCCACGTCCATGAAGATCACGCGGCTGCCCACTTTTTTGGCAAACCCCATTTCGTGCGTGACCACCATCATGGTCATGCCTTCGAGCGCCAGACCCATCATGCAGTCAAGCACCTCGCCGACCATTTCAGGGTCGAGCGCGGAAGTGGGCTCGTCAAACAGCATGGCAATCGGGTCCATGCTCAGCGCCCGGGCGATCGCAACGCGCTGCTGCTGCCCACCCGACAACTGACCGGGAAACTTGTCCTTGTGCGCCATCAGGCCCACGCGGTCCAGGTATTTCAGGCCATGCGCCTTGGCTTCATCTGGCTTGCGTCCCAGCACTTTGATCTGAGCCAGCGTCAGGTTCTCGGTCACGCTCAAATGAGGGAACAGTTCGAAATTCTGGAACACCATGCCGACTCTAGAGCGCAGCTTGGGCAGGTCGGTCTTGGGGTCATGCACCGCCTGGCCATCGACAAAAATCTGGCCTTTCTGGAAAGGCTCCAGGGCATTGATGACCTTGATCAGCGTCGACTTACCCGATCCCGAGGGCCCGCAGACCACCACGACTTCGCCTTTCTGGATGCTGGTGGTGCAGTTGTTGAGAACCTGCACATCACCGTACCATTTGGAAACTTCCTTCAACTCAATCATCTTCTTCTCCAGTGTTCTCTTGGGTGTTGCTGCGTTTGACCAGGCATTAGCGAATGATGGCAATCCGGCTGTTCAGCCGTTTGACCATGTACGACAGTCCGTAGCACAGCACAAAATAAACCACGGCGGCCAGCAAATAAGCCTCTTCGGGCCGGCCATAAATCTTGCCGGCGGTGGTGAATCCCTTGAGCAGGTCATAGGCACCGATGGCATACACCAGCGAGGTATCCTGAAACAGGATGATGGTCTGCGTCAGCAGAACCGGCACCATGTTGCGAAACGCCTGCGGCAGGATGATGAGCCGCATGTTCTGCCCATAGGTCATGCCCAGCGCGCGCCCGGCATTGACTTGGCCGCGCGAAATCGACTGGATGCCGGCCCGCACGATCTCGCTGAAATAAGCCGCCTCAAAGGCCACAAAGGTAATGGTGGCCGAGAGTTCAGCTCCGATAGGCTTGCCAATAATGGTCGGAACCAGCAGAAAGAACCACAGGATCACCATCACCAGGGGAATGGAGCGCATGCCGTTGACATAGATGGTCGCCGGAATCACGAGCACCTTCTTGCCCGACAGGCGCATGAGTGCCAGCAGCGTCCCCAGCACAACGCCGCCCAGCGTAGCCACCACCGTCAGCTGAACGCTGAAGAAGAAACCGTTCATGACGAACTTGGAGAGAATCTCCCAGTTCAGAAAACTCAGATCGAGTCCCAGCATGTCAGTGTCCTCCGCCGCTTGCACCGGCTACAACGTAGCCGGGAATCTGCATTTTCTTCTCGACCAAGGCCATGGCGCGGTTCACGGCAAATGCCGAAATCGCGTAAAGCGCCGTCACAGCGATATAGACCTCAACACCGCGCGAAGTCTCTTCCTGCGCCTGCATGGCAAACATGGTCAGCTCGGCAATCGACACGGCAAAGGCCACCGACGAATTCTTCAGCAGATTCATTGATTCGCTGGTCAAGGGCGGCATGATGATGCGAAAAGCCATGGGCAGAATGACATAACGGTAGGTCTGGAACGTGGTGAAACCCAGCGCCATGCCCGCATAACGCTGGCCGCGCGGCAAGGCCTGCACGCCGGCGCGCACCTGCTCGGCAATGCGCGCCGAGGTAAAAAAACCCAGCGCCAGCACCACCAGTACAAAACCAGGCACTTCTTTCATGGCCGGGAATATCTTGGGCACGACGAAGTACCAAAGGAATATCTGGACCAGCAAGGGGATGTTTCGAAACAGTTCGACCCAGACATTGCCCAGGCGCACCAGCAGCGGACTGTTGGGCAAGGTCCGGAAAGTGCCCATCAGTGCGCCGACCAGCATCGCCACGACCCAAGACAGGCCAGCCACGGACAGCGTCCAGCCCCATGCATCAAACATCCATTGCAGATAGGTGCGACCGCTCCCATCGTCATTCAAAAATACCTGCCAATCCCAAGTCATCGCGGCTCCCGCCAGTGGTTGTTGCGTTGTTTTTCAAGTGACAGTAAACGAGAAACCCCGCCAGAGCAAGATCACCGGCGGGGTTCTTCAGCTTACCGGGTCAGAATTATTTCTGAACGTAGGACTCCAGGGGCTTGTCGTTTGGGTTTTCCCAGGCGGCCTTGATGCTGGCGCTCAGCGGCAAGCCGACCTTCGTGTTCTTCGGAGGAATCGGCTGCATGAACCACTTGGTGTACAGCTTGTTCATTTCGCCGGACTTGATCATGCTCTTGATGGTGTCGTCACCCATGCGCTTGAACCAGACATCGTCCTTGCGGACCATGATGGCGATCGGCTCCACGCTCAGAACCTCACCCACAAGTTTGAAATCGGCAGGATTTTTGGCCGTGGCAATATTACCTGCCAGGATGGAGCCGTCCATGACGAAGGCGTCGGCACGACCGGATTCGAGCAGCAGGAAGCTGTCGGAGTGGTCCTTGCCATAGACTTCCTTGAAGTCAACGCCGCTGGCACGCTTGTTCTTGCGCAAGGTCTGCACGGACGTCGTGCCGGTGGTGGTTGCCACATTTTTTCCGCCCAGCTGGGCAATTGAGGTGATGCCGGAGCTGGCCTTCACGGCAACGCGGACTTCTTCCACAAAAGTGGTGTCCAAAAAGGCCACATCTTTCTGACGGGCCAGGTTGTTGGTGGTCGAGCCGCACTCAATGTCCACCGTGCCGTTTTGCACCAGCGGAATACGATTTTGCGACGTCACGGGCTGGTATTTGATCTCCAGCTTGCGTCCTGCGGCTTTTTCAAGGTCAGCCACAATGCGCTGGCAGATTTCCACGTGATAGCCGGTGTACTTCCCGTCGCCCAGCGTGTAAGACAAGGCACCTGAAGAATCGCGAACTCCCATGGTCACAATGCCGGAAGCCTTGGCTTTGGACAGCATATCGGCCCCTTGCGCAAATGCACCGCTTGTGGCGAGCAAAGCGAGAGAAAGAGCAGCTAGCTTGAGTTTCATGGAATCTCCTGTAATGAAATGAAACGGTTAATGAACGCTATTCTAGAGAGTTGATGCGAGGGCCGGCCAAGGTTTTACCCACCCCTGGCTAAAGCGCAGACCAGGAACCGGAACGAAGCATGTGAGATTTTTAAAAATCCCAGCAAGGTATCCGGCCCCTGGGGATTCCCCAATAGGGGGCGCGCATCACAGCCCGGAACTATAAGGTACTCATAAGCAGCCTTCGTGCCAGCTTCCGGCACGGCCAAGGTGCGAAGCTGCGACCTGATCCGCTATTTGACCGCGGGCGGAGTGTCGGCGCGCCCGGCGGGCCTGTCCCTGGCGCCCGTCTGAGCCTGCAAATACGACCATAGGGCCTGAGCAGGGCTTTTTGCGGCATCTCTACCCGTGGGCCGCTCACGGTAAACGCGCACGTCCATGGTCATTTCCAGAAGACTGCCTGCGCGCACCAGTTTTTTGGCCCGCAGCTCCTTCCTCACGGCGCTGAGCGGTAAAAATGCAATGCCGTGGCCTTCCAGCGCCATCGCTTTCAAGCCTTCGGCCATGTCGGTTTCGTAGACACGGTCCAGATGAATGGCGGTGCTGGACTGTTTGAGGATGAGGTCGACCATCCGCCCCAGGTAGGCCCCCGGCGCGTAGCCGAGGTAAGGCAGCGGTTGCCCGATGCGGCCCGGCAGGCTGAACTCGGGCTCGCCAGCGACATTGGCCCGGCAAAAAGGCGCCAGCACTTCCTGGCCCAGCGACACCATTTCATAACGGCCCGGGTCGAGCTGAAAAGGCTGGGAGTCATGATGGTAGGAAATCAGGAGGTCGCAGCTGCCTTCGACCAGGCGCAGCACTGCATCATGGACATTGAGTGCAATCAGGCGGCTTTTGATCGGACCGAACTTCTCGCGCAGGCTGCTGACCCAAGCCGGAAAAAATGTAAACGCCAGCGTGTGCGGCACCGCGAACTCGATGAAATCCTGGCCCGCCGAGGTATGGCCGCGCAGCATGGCCCGGGTGGACTGCAGGCCTTGCAGCATTTCGAGCGACTGGCTGTACAGCGTTTCACCGGCCGGCGTCAGACGCGTGGGGTAGGAGCTCCGGTCCACCAGATCGGTGCCCGCCCAGGCTTCCAGCGCCTGTATGCGCCGCGAAAACGCCGGTTGCGTGACATGCCGCAGTTGGGCCGAGCGGCTGAAACTTCGGGTTTCAGCCAGCGAGACGAAATCTTCCAGCCATTTGGTTTCCATGACGAGATTATCGGGTTGGGTTCAGGCAGAGATTGCGGAAAAATATCCCGCCCCTGCCACGCGTGAGCCAGCAGAAGAAAATCGCACCAAGCGTTGCGTGAAATGCCTGCTTTGCCCCACCACTCCCGCTCAAAACATACCCCGCACCCCCACGAACAAACGTCTTCCCGGGGCTGCTTCGAAGTAGCGAGCGTTCGTGTCATTGACGATCACCGAGCCGGCGTAGTTCCTGTCGAGCAGGTTATCCAGGCGGCCATACAGCACCATCTTCACGCCGTTCATGACGAACTCCCGGCTCAGGCGCGCATTGAACACGGCGTAGCCCGGTGCCGCATCGCTGTTGAGGTCATTCACATAGGTCTTGCTTTCAACGCGCATCTCCAGTCCCGCCTTGAGCTCGGGCATCGCCTGCATCACGCTAGCCTCCACATCGGCAAAGAGGCTGTGCCGGGGTGCGCCCGGCAAGCGGTTGCCCGCCGCTACCGTGCCCTGCGCGCCGACATAGGGAGAGCTGAAGCGCGCATCGAGCAGCGTGTAGCCCATGCGCGTGGCCATGCCCGGCCAGTTCGACGACCAGGAGGCTTCAAGGCCGCGGCGGCGGGTACGGTCGGCATTCTGGAATATCGCCCGGCCGCCACTGGACTGCGACGACACGATCTCGTCCGTGCTCCTGGCCTCGAACAGCGCGGCGTCAAAGCTGTGCCGGCCGCTGCGCAGTTTCACGCCGATTTCGCCCTGCAGGCTTTTCGAGGGCTTCAGGGCAAAGTTGGGGCCGGGCGCGTTGTTGGGCCGGTAGGCGCTTTCGGCGAGGGTGGGCGTCTCAAAACCGGTGCCCAGGTTGGCATAGACATTGACCGTTTCGGCGGCATGCCAGACCAGCCCGACGACCGGACTGGTGTTGCTGTAGTCCACGCTGCCGCTGGTGCTGCTGGCGGCCGGGTTGAAGCGGTCATCGACACTGAAGCGCACCCGGCTGGCGCGCACCCCGGCAATGGCCTGCCAGTCGGGTGAAAATGTCCAGTCGATCTGGCCGAAGACATCGCTGTTGCGCGCCGTATCGTCTTCATGGCGGCGCAGCGGGCCGTCGTTGCCGCCGACATTGTCAAAGCCCTTGCGGGTCTCCCGCAGCTGGTCCGCCTCGACACCGACGGTCCAGCGCAGCGGCAGCTGATTGACCTGGGCGGCATGCGTCCAGCTGGCGCCCACGCCGCCGTATGTGCGATCAAGATTGACCACGCCATTGGCCTGAAAGGCGAGTTTTTGGTCCACTTTGCGCGCGCCGCCATAGACGCGGGCGTTCAGGGTGTCACTGGCCGACAGCTTGTGCTCGATGAGCCCGCCGACTTGTTGCTGCTCGATGGTCTTGCGGGTGTTGAACGCGATCGCTGCCGGGATCACCTGGCGCGGGTTCTGCGTGAACTGCGCATGCGTCAGCCCCAGCGGATCCTGGGCCAGGGGCTGGTCGAACAGGTTGACGATGCCGGTCAGTGTGGTGTCAGCCGACGGCTTGGCCACGACCTTGGCATTGAGCTGCTCGCGCCGGGCGGCGCTGTGGTCGCGAAAGCCGTCGGTGGAGTAGCGCGAGACGTCCAGCAATCCGCCCAGGGTCTCGCTGCCGCCCGCAATTCCGGCGGCGATATGGCGCTGCTGGTCCGACCCCAAGCCGGCTGAGAGGCTGTATTGCGGCTTGTCTGGCGTGACGGGCGGATCCCGGGTGAAGACCTGGAGCACGCCGCCGGCCGCATTGCCATAGAGCTGGGCCAGCGGGCCGCGCAGCAGCTCGATGCGCTTGGCCGAGGTCAGGCTTGCGGTGGCGGCCTGGCCCTGGCCGTCGGGCATGGTGGCCGGTATGCCGTCAATCAGGATGCGCACGCCGCGCACGCCGAATGTGGAGCGCGTGCCGAAGCCGCGCACCGACAGCTGCAGATCCTGGGCATAGTTCTGGCGCTCCCGGATCTGCAGGCCGGGAACAGCGCCCATCAGCTCGGACAAGTTGACCAGGGGCGACGCGGTGCGAAAGGGATCGACCTGCACCGCGTCGATGGCGCCGGGCGCATCAAACCGGCGCTGCTCGGCGCGGCTGGCGCTGATGACGACTTCTTCCAAGGCCTTGCTCGCCTCTTCCTGCGCCTGCGCTGTCGGCATGGCCATGGCCGCCGAACAAATTACGGCGCAGGCTTGCCCCGTGCGATTCAATGAAAACGCCGTTTTTTTATGGCCGGGTGAGCGTGATTTGATCATTGAAAAATGGGCGTGCTGGTATTCAGACGCAGAGGGTTAAATCGCTGTTTTATCGAAGTCGACAGTTGGAGGTTGACGAATGACTGGCAGCATGAAAAGTGGCGGCTATCGTGCCCTGACCTCGATCTGGATGGACTCGAACCATGCCGCCAAATCACCCATTTCCGAATCGGAAAGAGGTTTGGCAATGACGTTCATGATCTCGTTACTGCGCTTTCCGCTGCGAAAATTCTTCAATTGCTCAAGCACATAAATCGCGGGCTGTCCGGCAAGATTCGGGGCGCCAGGCATCTGGCTGATGCCGTTTGCACCGTGACACACTGCGCAGCTCATGGCCTTCGCCTTGCCGGCTTCAATGTCGTTGGCCTGCGCCGGCAATGTCAGGGTCGCAGCCAGAAGACAGAGCGCCAGCAGTGGGCCACGTTGGCAAGCTTCGCTGCAGATTTTGTGGGCAATGTTCATGAAGTTAAAAATGGAAGGGAGTCAATCAATTGACGATCCAGACGAAAGCCAGTCACCGTCCGGGGCGGCATGCGTGGGCCGGACGGCGACTGTTAGCCAAGCTGCTTATTCGCCAGCGTAGGTAATGCGATAGATCGCGCCGGCAAAGTCGTCAGACACCAGGATGGAGCCGTCCGGCAAATTGGCAACGTCTACGGGACGACCGCGGTACTGGCGGGTTTTCTGGTCAAGCCAGCCTTGCGCAAATACCTCGGTCTTGTCGGCCGAACCGTCAGCCTTGAGAGACGTGAACATGACGCGCGCGCCTATTGGCGTGGTGCGGTTCCAGGAGCCATGCTGCGCAGAGAAAATGCCGCCGCGATACTTGGCCGGGAATTTGCTGCCCGTGTAGAAGGTGAGGCCGAGGTCGGCTGCATGCGCATCCATATAGACCTCAGGATTGGTCACATTGGCCGGCAGTGGATCCTTGTCGTAGCCGAACTCGGTGATGCGCGTCTTGCCCTGAATCCATGGGTAACCAAAAAACTGTCCTTTTTTGGTCGCACGATTAAGTTCACCCGCAGGAATATCGTCCCCCATGCCGTCGGTCTGGTTGTCGGTAAACCACAGGTCGTTGTTCTTGGGGTTAAATTCAATACCGACCGAGTTGCGGATGCCGGTTGCATAGACCTCGCGCTTGCTGCCGTCAAACGGATTCATGCGCACGATGCCGCCTATGCCGGCCTCGGCAAACGCCTTCAGCTTGTCGCGCGGCGGAACATTGAATCGTTGACCCATCGCCACATAAAGCATGTTGTCCTTGCCAACCCGGCAGACACGGGCGCCGTGGTTGTAGGACTCGTCTTCAACCGGAATCAGCTTGCCCTGAGGAACAACTTCCGACATGGCGACATCCGCGCCTTCATAGAAAAATTCAGCAGCCGGGAAGTTGATGATCCGATTGTGTTCAACGACGATAAGAAACCCGTCCTTGGTCCAGCACACGCCATTGGGCTGGTTAAATTTCAGCGAGGGCGCGAATTGCTTGACCTCGGTGGCAGCGTCACCGCTGTTTCGATTGGTCACGGCCCATACTGAGCTCTTGCGCGTACCGACAAACAACATGTTGGTTGACGGTGCAACAGCCATGTGCCGCGCATCGGGGACGATCGCATACAAATCAATCTTGAAGCCAGGCGGCATCTTGATGAGCTTCAGGTTCTCCCTGATGGCATCAGCGTTCTTGCCGGTCTGCGGAATCAGGGGAATATTGGGGTCAGCGCCAGAGACCCGCATATCCTTGAGCTTTTCAATGGTCTGGTCCTGCGAAGCCGCAGTGAGAGAGAAACCAAGTAGCGTGGCGAACGCCAAAACACCCAATGTAAATGAATTACTTTTACGCATTTTTGTCTCCTGATTACTTATTAATATCCAGACTGCAACGCTAACGCCGCTCCCGCGTTCGGGGACGTCGTCCGGGTATTCGATGCGAGGATCGGGAACGGTTATGCGGGTAAAGCCCTCAGCAACCATGATCCTCGATTCATTAGTCACGACTGCCGCACTTCGGATTTGAAACCGCTGGCTTTATCTCCCTGTTGAAGGCTTGCGACAACACCGCTTTGGCTATGGCGGCCTATGAGCTTTTCATCAATCTATCAGGCTTGACCGTCTGCTGTGCTAGGGTTTCCCTTGAACGCTCGGGAATAGACGGTCAAAGATAATGAATTTTTTTCATGCCAGCCAACCATATTTCTCACACATGTGCGCATGTGTGGTCCGCCCCCTCCATCGACGGGTCATCCAAAGTGCCTGCCCAGGCAGACGAAGTTTCAATGCCATGGTTGGGCAGCGTGGGCCATTTCGCCTGCGCAGCATGTGCCTGATGCCGCAAGTTCAACGCGGTGGCTGCCAGGCGTGGAAGGTGGCAGCGGAGCATGACCGAGGCGAGCGCCGCCTTGACATGAGCCCACCCCAAACGCTCCGATATTGATAGCACCTCGCGCACACACTACAAGCACTACACCCCGATTTCATCCAGAATCCGTTCGCTTGCCTGCTGCTGCATGGCCCACATGTCGACATAACGGCCCTGGGCGGCCAGCAGGGCGGCGTGGTTGCCGCGTTCCACGATGCGCCCGGCATCCATCACCAGAATCTCGTGTGCATCGACCACCGTGGAAAGGCGGTGCGCAATCACCAGCGTGGTCTTGTTCTGGGCGGCGGTGCGCAGTTCGGTCTGGATGGCGCGCTCGTTGGCCGAGTCCAGGGCCGAGGTGGCTTCGTCAAATATCACCACGGGCGGATTTTTCAGAAGGGTGCGGGCGATCGCCACGCGCTGCTTTTCACCCCCCGAGAGTTTCAGGCCACGCTCGCCAACCATGGTCTGGTAGCCCAAGGGCGTGGAAACAATGAAGTCGTGGATGCGCGCGGCTCTAGCGGCCTCTTCCACCTCTTCATGCGTCGCGCCCGGCTTGCCGTAGGCAATGTTGTATTCGACCGTGTCATTGAAGAGCACGGTGTCCTGCGGCACGATGCCGATGGCCTGGCGCACGCTGGCCTGGGTGACCTTTTTGATGTCCTGACCGGCAATGGTGATGCGGCCTTGCTGCACATCGTAAAAACGGTACAACAGGCGGGCCAGCGTGGACTTGCCCGCTCCGGAGGAACCCACGACCGCCACCGTCTTGCCCGGCGGGATTTCAAAGCTGACGTTGTGAAGAATCGGCCGCGCCGGGTCATAGGCGAAGCTGACGTTTTCAAAACGCACCGCCGGCGAAGCCTCAATGCGCAGCGGCCTCGCCGGCGGCATTGGCCCGGCAAAAAGGCGCCAGCACTTCCTGGCCCAGCGACACCATTTCATAACGGCCCGGGTCGAGCTGAAAAGGCTGTGAGTCATGATGGTAGGAAATCAGGAGGTCGCAGCTGCCTTCGACCAGGCGCAGCACCGCATCATGGACATTGAGTGCAATCAGGCGGCTTTTGATGGGGCCGAACTTCTCGCGCAGACTGCTGACCCAGGCCGGAAAAAATGTAAACGCCAGCGTGTGCGGCACCGCGAACTCGATGAAATCCTGGCCCGCCGAAGTATGGCCGCGCAGCATGGCCCGGGTGGACTGCAGGCCTTGCAGCATTTCGAGCGACTGGCTGTACAGCGTTTCACCGGCCGGCGTCAGACGCGTGGGGTAGGAGCTCCGGTCCACCAGATCGGTGCCCGCCCAGGCTTCCAGCGCCTGTATGCGCCGCGAAAACGCCGGTTGCGTGACATGCCTCAGCTGGGCAGAGCAGCTGAAACTTCGGGTTTCAGCCAGCGAGACGAAATCTTCCAGCCATTTGGTTTCCATGGGGGGATTATGGGGGTTTGGCGGGTGCCCGAACCTGCGGACTGTTCACGCGAAAACCGGAGTACGAAGGACCCTGTCGGCAAGTGAGTGCGCGCCACCAGAGCCTCACCCGCAGCGTCATTGCGTTGAGCGTTGGCAGTAATCTGGCGGAGTAATTCAGCTCTTTTCAGCGAACCCGCGAGTAGGGCTGCGGCTGGTTCGGCGTCCCGCAGGGCCTCCGTGCCCTGCGCATGATGCACTTCACGGCCAAATGAGCCCGGACTTCAGGCGTTGACACTCCCAGCATGGCGTTATACGCACGGTATATCGCTCGAACTCACCCTTAAGAAATCCTCAATTCTGCCGATATTCCATAAAGGGGCCAGAAGACGGTGCAACCACCACTTTTAAAAGCCACGGCGATATGCCCCGATTGCTCATTTTTAGGATTGTTTGGTTTTGATGCCATCTCGTCCTTTTGCAGCACTAGCGCTGCTGTATTTCTGCATTCCCTCTGACCCGAAAAAAGCTAGAAATTCAATAGCACCTTACACAGATGAATATTAGGCAAAAACCATAAATTCACGATCAATCATGCTCCGAACAACGCACAAAAAATACAGTGCGCCCCTCCGAATACAAGAACAAAAAAGCGCTTGCGGCAATAAATGCCAAGTGACTGTAATCAGACCTTCCGGCAACTTCGAATCCAAGGAATCATCATGTGGAATTTTTTGACCAGCCTTTTTTGGCTGCTGGTTTGGCTCGCTGTTATTTTGGGCGTTATCGCCTTCAGGTCCTACAACAAACTTCAAAGCCATGCGCAAGCCATACGCGAGCGTTCGTCCAACATCCAGGTGGCGGTCAGTAAAAAGCTTTCCCTCCTCAACCAGCTGATTGACGTGGTCAAAAATTTCCAGGAAAGCGAACAATTCACTCACCTGAAAATCTCACAGGACAATTCGACCGCCGGACTGAGTTCAGCCTATCAACAATCAGGGGCAATCTTGACATCGCTGCAAAGTGTGGCAGACCGGTTCCCCAACCTCAAAGCCAGCGAGCAATACCATCGGCTGGTAGACAGCATTCAAGCCTGTGAAGCCGACATTCAAGGCCAACGCCAAAGCTACAACCTCGCCGTGCGCGAATACAACACTGTGCGGCTGTCCATTCCCACCGTGTTTGTGGCCGGGATGCTGGGCTTTTCTACCGCGCCTTATCTGGAGTTTGACGTGTCCGGGGTGGCAGAGCCCGGGAACCTCAAAAACTTCACAACGGATGATGGAGAGCGGCTGCAGCAATTGCTGTCCAATGCAGGTGGCCATGTCGTGGGCGCGTCCAAGATGCTGATCAACAAGGCCACTCAGGCCAGCAAAATCGCGGTCGAAAGCATCAAAGAGAAGCCCCAAAATTCTCCAGATTTTTTCTATCAAATCCCTGGCGGTGTTCCTGCCGGGCCGCTCAAGCTGCAAGCACTGATAGATCAAGTCCAGGCCGGCCATCTTCCGAATGATTTGCAGATCGCGGAAGTGGGGAGTTCCACATGGCGCAGCTTTGCAGAGCTGACGGCACCCCTTATCAATGAAAGTTCGCAAAAGGTTTCGGCATGAAATTAAGAAAAATACGCACCGTCACAGTAGTGGCAAGCGCGATTTTTGCTGCCGGCTGTGCAACTGCTCCGGGCAAACCCAATGGCGACCTGGGCAGCCAACTGAAAGAGACCTTTGCCAGTGATGACCCCTGCTCCAACAATGCACGAAACATCGGCATTGCGGGAGGCGCCCTGCTAGGCCTGATTATTGGCAACGCCTTGGGCGACGGTAAAGCGGGCGCATTGGCCACCGGCGCCGTCGTTGGAAGCCTGGTTGGAGGATTGATTGGGTCAGACCTCGATCGCAAGCGTTGCGAGCTGTCCAAAGTGGCCAAGCAATATGACCTTGACATGACTTTCTCAGCGGTCAGCGCCAACGGTGAAGTCGTCAAGATTGGCGGTACGCAAAACACCATCATTGGGAGTACCGTAACGGTGCGGGACAAGGGCGGTGTAGCCAGCCACTTTGAAAGCGGCTCTGATCGCCTGACACCCAGGGCGCGAGAATATTTCTCGGCTATTGCGGCTCAATACAGCGCAGAAAAATTGCTGGCCGGACAAACAGACCCCAAACGCCGTGATGACCTTGGCAAGCAACTCACGCAACGCCGTCTCTTTTTGATTGGCCACACGGATGACACTGGCTCAAGCGAGCTCAATGCATCACTTTCAGAACGACGAGCCAAAGCCGTTGCAGGCTATCTCAAACAGCAAGGCATTCGCGAAGAAGCCCTTTACTTTCAGGGCGCAGGCGAAATGCTGCCCATTGCAGACAACCGGATGGACGCGGGTCGGGCAGAAAATCGCCGGGTAGAAATTGTCGAAGTAGCTGACGAAGCCAGTTTCAAAAAATACCTCGAAGCACGCAAACCAAACTACCAGTTCTATCGTCCAGCTGAAGTTGCGGCGACAACGGGCGTCAGTACAAGCAAAACAAAATCTGATGCCAAAGTAACGAAAATAGCCCCGACCGTCCCAAATTCGGCATCTACTCAAAAGTCCAAGACACACCCTATCGCACCTGCTCGCGCTTCGGCGGTAGTGGCAAAAGCTCCAATCTTCAACTTTGGCGGCGCACCTTATAGTCCGCAGCAAGCCACCCTGAAGGTCGGCTCGGTAATTCCGGAAAAATCCGGTTTCAGCCTGATCTCCAAGGCTTATGCCGATGACGCGGTGGTCATGTCAGACTGCACACGCGACAGGCCGCGTGCGGCTGGTTTAGTGAAGTCTCTGCATGACGGCTCCACGTACAAGACCAACGAGCACATGCCACAACTCTTTGGTAAAACCTGGGCTGGCGATGTCAACGGGAATTTGGTGGTCATCAACCATCTGGCTGTTTTGCGCGATGGCGGAACACCCGCCAATTTGCCGGAGCTGAAGATATATGCGCAATACCAAGCAGGCGCATCCAAAAAACCGGAAGTTAATGAAGAACCCCGGGTCAACAGTTACCTGGTAGGCCAGGGTGTGCTCTACCGCATGTTCCCACGCGGCGACGCGGGCCTCAAGTGCATGGACGTGTTGTTTGCCACGGATGGCTCCACGACCGCCAAGGCCGGCAAGCTGATCTACACCTCAGGGGCCGCCGATTTTGTCGCCGACTTCAAGCCACAACTTCAATAAATCTCAAGGATGGAATGATGAAAGAATTTTTTGCAGCCTCGCCGGCCCTGGCCTGGAGCATTGTCAGCGTCATGTTGGCACTGGTCGTGATATCGCTGATGTGGACCCAAGTCAAATGGTGGTGGCATAACACTTGGTACAGCTTCCCACTGGTTGGAAAAATTAGCGGACTGTCGCGCGACACCAACCGGGACAGCGCCGATCCATCCTGGTTCAAGGCCGAAAAAACGCTATGCCGTGATTACAAAAAATTCATCCATATACAGGATGAGCACGACTTCAATGAAAAGGTGACTTATCTCACCAAGGCGGGTGACAACGGCAGCAAAGACACTCCCAGCCTCATCTGGGTTTTAACCGTCGCTCTAGTTTTCGTAGAGGCCATGGGCTTCTCCTACGTTCTGGCAGGCTATACCTTGCCGGGCGCCAGTGAGAACATGCAGCAAATGGGCGCCTATGGCATTGCTTTTTTGATTTCAGTCATTCTGGTTGCATTCACCCACTTTGCCGGCCACGAACTTTGTAAATCAGGAAAAATCAAACACGCACGCCAGGAGTGGATCGAGACCGGCCGCAAAGGGAAAACCACCACGGGCACCGTTCCGCTGGCTCGCCAACAATCCATCGATGACGACCAGCCCGGTTATGTGCAACTGATGAACCGCGTCGGCACCCAGCCAAGCTATTACGCAAGCATTGGTACTGCGATTTTTGTCCTGATCGTCGCCGTCGGCGCCACTTATGTGCGCGGTCAGGTGCTAGAGAAACAACTCCACCAGCAAGTGGTGGGGCAAACCGGCAGTGGCGTCGAGCTGTCTAACGATGGATTGAACATGTCGACCAAGCCTTCCAGCCAAGGTTTTAAACTGCCCGCAGAGGATGCGGCGGAGAACCGCCGTGCCGACGAAAAAGCGATGGCAGACGATGTCAATATTGACCGGCATGGTGGCTGGGGCACCTTCATCGTGCTCGCGTTCATCTTTATTTTTCTGCAAATTCTGGGCGTATTTTTTGGCTTTCGCTGGGGCTTTGTCGGCAAAGACAGCCCTGCTGCATATCGTGCCATCGGCGCTGGCCGTTATTCAAGCTATGCCGACGTACGAGAGCACTACAAAGACATTGCCGATACGGCCCAGTCCAAGCTTGAACATCTGCAGCAAAAGCTAATGGAACGCAACGGCGGATCAGGCATAGATGGGTTGCACACCACAAAAGCGTTTTACGACTTCATGGACGCAGAGCGGATACGTGAAACGGCTGACCGAGCCAAAGAACTCCACCATGCCGCGCAACGTGGTGCTATGGACAAAGCACCGACTGCAACCGCTGCTGCCCCCTCAAACGTTGTCGCACCCGTCGTGACCACGCCTCTGGAAACGCTGAACGCGGCGATGCTAAAGCTGCAGGCCATGGGCGATGACAAAGAAGCTAAAAAAACTTACATCCAAAGCCTGCCCGATGCCTTGAATGAGCAAGTCAAGCAGGCGCTCAAGACACAAAAAGAAGCAGCGGCAGCCCGACAGGCTAATCAACGCGATGCCGAACTCGATGACTTGCTGAACTGAACCCGATGAAAACGCATTTACTCGCACCCCTCTTGCTGTCTGCCATGGCATTGTGCACGTCCAGCATGGCGGCGACCGACGCCATTGCCAGTTGTTACGACAGCAAACTGAGTGCCCCGGCGGTTCCGCTGGAAAAAGAGATTTTTGTCATCGTCGATCAAACTACGCTGCTCGATGACCAACTCAAGCAATCCGTTGCCAACCAAATCCGGCCCTTCCTCACAACAGGAAACGGCTTTTCTGTGGTGGTATTTTCTGCCTTTACCCAGGGGAAATACACCCAGCTTCTGACCTCGGGGCAACTGGATCACCCCTTGCCTGCAGAACAGCGCAACGATGTTTCCAAACCCCGGCTATCAAAACTTGATCAATGCATGACTCGGCAGTCCGCACTGGCCGGGCAAGTGATGGGTAGCGCGCTACGCACTGCATTCGAAGGCACCAGCGGTGAAATAGCAAAATCAGACGTACTCGCCAGTCTGAAAGACATCTCCGGAAAAGTCAGGCAATCCCAGGCCGCAGAGAAAGTCGTGCTGCTGGTGTCCGACATGCTGGAGAACTCATCGATTTCTAGTTTTTACGCCAGCCAATCGGTGCGTCGAATTGACCCTGAACGGGAAATGAAACTCGCCAGCGACAGCCAATTGATCGGCAATTTTGGTGATGCCCGTATCTACGTGATAGGCGCGGGTTTGCTCAGCGATGATGCAAAGAAAAACAAGGCGGCGTACCGCGATCCAAAGACCATGCAGGCCTTGGCCAGTTTCTGGAAATCTTATTTCGACAAATCCAAAGCCCAATTAATGGAGTTTGGACAACCCGCTCTCCTGAACCAAGTCAAGTAATTATTCTTAATAGTTGTAGGGGAACTTTTTCTGATCACAGGGCACCTGGCTCTGCCAGGAATCCCTCTTGACCCGCCGGCAACCCAGGCATTTGCTATGAACTCAGTAGCAGCTTGCACACACACTACAAGCACTACACCCCGATTTCGTCCAAAATTCGTTCGCTTGCCTGCTGCTGCATGGCCCACATGTCGGCATAACGGCCCTGGGCGGCCAGCAGGGCGGCGTGGTTGCCGCGTTCCACGATGCGCCCGGCATCCATCACCAGAATCTCGTGTGCATCGACCACCGTGGAAAGGCGGTGCGCAATCACCAGCGTGGTCTTGTTCTGGGCGGCGGTGCGCAGTTCGGTCTGGATGGCGCGCTCGTTGGCCGAGTCCAGGGCCGAGGTGGCTTCGTCAAATATCACCACGGGCGGATTTTTCAGAAGGGTGCGGGCGATCGCCACGCGCTGCTTTTCACCCCCCGAGAGTTTCAGGCCACGCTCGCCAACCATGGTCTGGTAGCCCAAGGGCGTGGAAACAATGAAGTCGTGGATGCGCGCGGCTCTAGCGGCCTCTTCCACCTCTTCATGCGTCGCGCCCGGCTTGCCGTAGGCAATGTTGTATTCGACCGTGTCATTGAAGAGCACGGTGTCCTGCGGCACGATGCCGATGGCCTGGCGCACGCTGGCCTGGGTGACCTTTTTGATGTCCTGACCGGCAATGGTGATGCGGCCTTGCTGCACATCGTAAAAACGGTACAACAGGCGGGCCAGCGTGGACTTGCCCGCTCCGGAGGAACCCACGACCGCCACCGTCTTGCCCGGCGGGATTTCAAAGCTGACGTTGTGAAGAATCGGCCGCGCCGGGTCATAAGCGAAGCTGACGTTTTCAAAACGCACGGCCGGCGAAGCCTCAATGCGCAGCGGCGGCGCACCGGGCTCGTCAGCGATTTCGCGCTCCCGCTCCATCAGCGTGAACATCTTTTCCAGGTCGGTCAGGCTCTGCTTGATTTCGCGGTAGATCACGCCCAGAAAACCCAGCGGAATGTAGAGCTGGATCATGAAGGCGTTGACCATCACCAGGTCGCCCAGCGTCATGCGGCCATCGACCACGCCCTGCGTGGCGCGCCACAGCATGGCCACCAGGCCGAGCGCAATGATGAGCTGCTGCCCGGCGTTGAGCAGGCTGAGGGTTTTCTGGCTCTTGATGGCGGCCTGGCGGTAGCGCTTGAGGTTTTCGTCGTAACGGGTGGCCTCAAATTCCTCGTTATTGAAATACTTGACGGTTTCGTAGTTCAGCAGCGAGTCAATGGCACGGCTGTGGGCTGACGAGTCCAGCTCGTTCATGGTCTTGCGGAACTGCGTGCGCCACTCGGTCACCGTCACGGTGAAGAAGATGTAGAACATCAGCGCAATGATGGTGATGCCGGCAAACCAGACGTCGAACTTGATGGCCAGCAGGCTGAGCACCAGAGTCACTTCGATCAGCGTCGGGATGATGCTGTAGAGCGAATACGAGATCAGCGAATGCACGCCGCGCGTGCCGCGCTCGATGTCGCGCGTCATGCCGCCGGTCTGCCGCTCCAGGTGAAAGCGCAGGCTGAGCGCATGCAGATGGCGAAACACCTCCAGCGAAATGCGCCGGGCCGCGCCTTCGGTGGCCTTGGCAAACACCAGCTCGCGCAGCTCGGTAAACAGCGTGGTCGACAGGCGCAGCATGCCGTAGGCCAGCAGCAGCGCGACCGGGACCACCAGCACGGCCTGCACATCGCCGGGCTTGAAACTCATGGTGTCGACCAGATTTTTCAGCAGCAGCGGTACGCCGACATTGGCCAGCTTGGCGCCCAGCATGAAGGCCAGGGCCGCCAGCGCGCGCCATTTGTATTCCCACAAATAGGGGAACAGCCTTTTAAGCGTGGCCCAGTCGGAACGCGGCGGCGCTGGCACTGCATGGCCACCCGCTGTCATGGAAGGCACAGGATAAGAATCGGCGGTGGAGGCTCGGGAGCGCATACGTCACAATCGTTGGAGTTGTTTTTAAACCTCAGAGATTGTGCCTATGTCTTTCGAATCAAGCGCCACCCCGGGCAATACCGCTGCTGCAAGCGCTCACGCCGACCGGCAATCCCTCCACGTCCACCTGCCCACAGACAAGGAGCTGGTCCTCAAGGTGATTCCGATGCCGGCCGACTGCAATGCCAACGGCGACATCTTTGGCGGCTGGGTGATGGCGCAAGTAGACCTAGCAGGCGCGGTGTTGCCGGCGCGCTATGTGGATGGCCGCATGGCCACCGTGGCGGTCAACCAGTTCATCTTCAAGCACCCCGTCAGGGTAGGCGACCTCCTGTCGTTTTTCGCGTCCGTGACCCGCATCGGCAACACATCCATCACGGTGCAGATTGAAGTGTTTGCCGAGCACATGCAGGCGCAGGGCCGCTACATCAAGGTCACGGAGGCCAGCCTGACCTATGTGGCAATTGACGACGCGGGCAGACCGCGCCAGATCAGGAAACCCTGATTGCCATCTATTACCGTACGCGGGCCGGCGCCCGGCTCAAGCCTTGATGCGCTGCGAGACGAACTCGCCTTCGTAATCCCTGGCCAGGGACAGCTTTTCGGCCTCGCTCAGCACCTTGCCCGCCAGCTGGAATACGCCCTGCTCCTCGTCTTCAAGATGGTGATAAATCTTGTGGTGCAGCTCTTTGGCGGCGACCAGCCAGCCCGGTGAGCTCAATTCGGTGCTCGCCAGCTGCTCCACCAGCTTGTCCATCTGGTGATGCTCGGCGATACCGTGGCGCGATGGCTCCTGCGTCATGTCATGCGCAATCAGCGGCACATAAAAAAAGCGCTCTTCGGCGGCGGCGTGCGCTGCGAGTTCGAGCTTGAGCTCCGTGAACAGCGAAGCCCTTTCGGGACTGTCGCCCTCGGTCCGGATCAGGTTATCGGCCAGCGCGCGCTGGGTGACGTGGCTGATGCGCAATGCTTCAAAAATGTTCATCCGCTCATTATGCGGACGAGGTTGTCCCTGACATGTAGGTCAATGGCGAATTGTGCAGAGGTATTTCCCGGCATCTGCACCCTATTTACAGCTATCAACTTGATAGCACAATCAACCCACAAAATAAGGACCGCAGCCGGAAATCTTTCAAAAATAAAGTTTTCCCTGAAATTTTTGCCAAACGCGCTAAATTAGACGCTATGAATAAAGTTCTGATCTTCGGTGGCACCGGTTTTGTAGGCTCCCAGGTCTGCGAAAAACTGAACCAGTTGTCATGCCGCGTCACTGTGGCCACACGCCGAAGCGACCATGCGCGGCACCTGCAACTGCTGCCATTGGTGGATGTGGCCGAAATCGACCTGCATGACAGCGCCGCGCTGGCCGCCCTGGTGGCCGGGCACGACGCAGTGGTCAACCTGATTGCCATTCTGCACGGCTCGGAAGAGGCGTTTCAAAAAGTCCATGTGCAGTGGCCGCTGACCCTGGTGCGGGCCTGCAAGGCCGGCGGTGTGCGGCGCCTCGTCCACATCAGCGCGCTGGGCGCATCGACGGACTCTGCGTCCAGATACCAGCGCAGCAAGGCGCGCGGAGAAGCGGCCTTGCTGGGCTCGGGCCTGGACGTGACGGTGCTGCGCCCCAGCGTCATGTTTGGCGCTGCCGACAAGTTCCTCAACACCTTTGCACGGCTGCAGCAGGTGTTCCCGGTGATTCCGCTGGCGGGCAGCCAGGCGCGTTTCCAGCCCGTGTGGGTGGGCGACGTGGCCAGCGCGGTGGTGCACTGCCTGCAGGACAGCGCTACCGTCGGCCAGGTTTATGAAGTCTGCGGACCCGAGGTGTTTACGCTCAAGCAGCTGGTGCAGCTGGCCGGCAGCCATGCCGGCATCAATCATGGCAAGGGCAGACCGGTGATAGCCCTTCCCGATGCGCTGGCGCGGCTGCAGGCCTGGTTCATGGAGCTGGCGCCCGGCGACCCCATGCTCAGCCGGGATAACCTGGACGCCATGAAAACCGACAACGTGGCCAGCGGCAAGCTGCCCGGCCTGCAGGCACTGGGCATCACGCCGGCCGCGCTGGAAGCCATTGCACCGACCTATCTGGGTGCACGCGGCCTTCGCAGCGGACTGATGGCCAAGCGCAAAACGGCCGGCCGCTTCTAGAACAGCCAAGTCCACGCTTGCCACTGCATTGGCAGCTGAGCATGGCGATTCCCCCACTTGGACCTTTCAACCCAGCAGACTGGAGACCTCATGCTCAAGCTCTCGACATATTCGTCAATGCCTTTGTAAGCTGACATTGTTTTCAGAGTGAAAATAAGTGAACTTACACCTCCACTGTAAGTTTAAGTTTAAGTTTAAGTTAAATTTAAATTCACGCTACTGACTGAACACTTGGATTCGAATTCGACCGGTCTCAATGCCACGTATTGATGACTACTCCATTTCTGAATGACCCAAACAGTAGGGAATCGGTTGCAGTGCTGACGATGAACGCGCAATTTACTGACTCTGAACGCACTGCACTCGAGCATGCGGTTTCACCAGCGATTTGCTGGACCAAGGCTGGCTCGAAGGTGTCCCGCTCAACTGCACACTCGTCGTCATACACAGCCCTGCTGCTGCCGAGCGCTTCTAGGGGGACGATGTCCATGATGTTCTCGGGCTGCCAGCTCGGCGGCTGGGTGGTATGGCGAAACAAGATTCGTACGGCGGTCGCCATATTCATCAAATCGATGTTTTCCCCGTTGCTCCGTCCAAGCAACTCAACGTAGGCGATCAACATCGTGTCCCATTTGACGCGGGAGCGTGCAGTGAACACCTCTTGGTGTTCGGCGGGCAGCAATGGTTTCAGATGGAGGCAAGCCTGCTTCCAGGCTATGCGCGGTGAGACAGGATGGTCGGCAACCTCAAATTTGATATCCAGCAAAGCCTTCCAGATGGCGTGCGCCTCATGAAAGCTCTCGGTAGCCGTCATCAGCCGTGACCGGTCGCTGCATTAATCAGTTGGATGTCATGCGTACGAGAAGGGCCTTGGCCGCGCCGGCATCCAACCCGAGGTTCCCATCGACCAAAAAGACATTACGATTGAAGGGCCTGAAGTTCCATGAACGGTCATCCAGAGCCAACCACCGCTGAGCAATACGTCCGTTGGCACGCAACCAAGCTTGGCATTCGGCCTCTCGTTCGTAGCCTTCCAGCGTCCCTGGAATCCCCTCAAGCCGCGCATAAAGGGGCGTAGCGCCAATCACGCGCTCGGCAATATCTAACGAGAAGAGCGCCTTTAGCTCATCCAGTGAGCGGTGGTGGCGCCAGGTGCTGGAGATCACTAAGTCGACATTTGACAATACGCGCATGACAGCTTCGAAGGCATCTCTGTGCATGAAGTGCTTGGACTCATGGCAGAACTCAGGATGCAGTACGCCATCAAAGTCCATAAATGATGTCTGAACGGTGCTGGTCGCTCTGGTTGGGCTGGTGGAATTCATGGCAGATGGGGGTAGATGCTCCCTCCAAGTCTATACAGCATCTTCAGGGGCTGCTGCCTCGTCCTCAATGGGCCAATATTCTCGCCAGAGCTGAACTATTTAAGCTCTGAGATTTCGTTAGAAACGAGATCCAGGACACGCTCTACGTCCGTAGAGTCCGTTGTACGAAGATAAGACATGGCAAGCAGCGTCAGAGGATGCACGCCCAGCACTTCCGCCAAATCATCCACCTTGCTTAATGTTGGTGATTTAAGGCTTCTTTCCAGAGTGCTGACATAGGTTCGGCTGGACGAAAGGCTGAACGCCTCCTGACTCAAACCCTTTGATTTCCGAATCGATTTGAGCGCTCTGGCGAAGTTATTGTGTGGTGCAGCGGCATTGGACATGCACTCCGATTAATTAGCAATGACACCTTTAGGGCTACAATCTATAGTGTTCATTTTAATTTTCTATGTTCCTTACTCGTGACGCATTTCGATCTCCGATGTCCGCCTTTTTGTGCGCGCCTGGAGATACCGGCTGGACCGCTGCAGAACTGGCTTTGCAGCAGACGTGGTTCTTGGTGTATTTTGAACAACTCGATACAAGCGAGGAAGATGGCTTTGGGTACGGACGCACCGTGTTGGTCACCGACTTCAGGAGCGTTGAGCAGTTGATCAACATTGGGCCTGAAGATGGCATTCTTTTGAAGTCCGTGCACATACTCACTCCGGGGCATGTGAATGGAACCGAAGGCTGGAAAATGGACCGGCTTGGCGTGGTCTGGGTTGGCAGGGATCCAAATTCAGAATACATCCCCATGGATGTCTTTGAAACCACTTCGGGTGAGAGGTATTCGGCATCATTTTTTGGCTTATCTGCCGATGAGCTTCAAATTGAATCGATGAAATTTAACTTTACCGATTAACCTATGCAGACACGCTTCACGACCAACACAACTCAGGCCTGACAACGTGTCTTGCATTACTTTGGTGGTTGCAAAGCGTGTCCCAGATAGACTGCCGATATAGGGCTATCTGGGTAATCTCGTGTGACACGTGAAAGGTCTCGTCGCACGGATAAGTATGCTTGAGCCACCCAGCGATTTGCTCCGGCGACCACAGCGTGCGCAGCTTGTCGGTCACGACGCGCGCCAAGGCAAGATTTTCAGCCAGTTTGCAGGGCTTGGGACGATGTGCCCAATCCCAAGCTCCGCTGTCGGCCTGGTTCGCCCGCCATTGCGCTCGATATCGCGGCTAACCGTAGAGGGGGCTCGTCCGATTCGCGCCGCGATCGCACGGGTCGAGTGACCGATCTCCAGAGCGCGAGAGATTTCCTCTCGCTCAGCAAGCGTCAGCGCCAGCTGCGTATTCCGGAGATCGTGAACGCTGATTCCGGTCGATCGTGAACGGTGCCGCAGCGTGCGAGATTGCGCATGCAAATTGTAGGCGGTCGTTCACGATGGGTCCGTTTTTGGCTTCGTGGTTTGCCTGATTTGGGCTGCTCAGCGCAGAGAGTCGCCCGTCAGGGTGAAACGGTGATGGCGCTGCATCAAGCGGTCCAGCATGGCGTCGGCGATGGTGGCGTCGCCGATCCAGGCATGCCAGTGGTCGATGGGTAATTGGCTGGTGATGATGGTGGCCTTGTTGGCAGCCCGGTCGTCAATGATTTCCAACAGGTCTGCACGGGTCTGGCTGTCGATGCCCGCCATGCCCCAGTCGTCCAGCAGCAGAACGTCCGTCTTGGCCAGTTGCAGCAGCCATTTGCCGAACGTGCCGTTGCCGTGACGAATTCGCAGTTCTTCACCCAGGCGGGGCACCCGTTGGTAGAACGCGGAGTGCCCCCGGCGGCAGGCGTATTGGGCCAGCGCGCAGGCCAGCCAGGACTTGCCCACCCCGGTGGCGCCGGTGATCAGCACGCTGTGGCCGCTCGCAATCCAGTCGCCCAGCGCCAGGCTCATCACAGCCTTGCGCTCCAGGCCGCGCCCGGCGCTGGTGTTCAGGTCTTCAATGCTGGCTTGGCTGTACTTCAGTTTGGCATCCTTGAGCAAGCGGGCTTGGCGCTTGTCATTGCGCCAGTGCACTTCACGGTCCACCAGCAGGCTCAGGCGCTCCTCAAAGCTCAGTGCGGTCATGCCGGCCTGGCTGAGTTGTTCCTGCAGCCCTGTGGCCATGCCGGGCAGGCGCAGGTCGCGCAGTTGTTCAATCGTCGTGTTCATCATCATGGGGATTCCTGTTGTCGTTTGGGTTACCCAACCAAGAATGCGCTCAAGAGCTGGCATCGAGACTACGAACAGGGTCGCGATTTGCCGCTGGGCTATGCACTTTCAAGGTCGAAGTATTCAGACCAACAGAAGAAAGTGGCCGTTGAGCATTACCTAAACCATGATCGTTGCCTTGCTGGAACCCGAAAGGCACTGGGGTATCCGTGCCGCGATACGCTAGCAGCCTGGGTCAATGAGCTGCACCCCGAAAGGAGAAAGAACGTTGTTGGCAAAGCTCGCGGCATACAGCGCCCTCAAGAGCTCAAGCAAGCGGCAGTCATTGCGCTTTGCACCCGGCAGACAAGTGCGCAAGCCATTGCTCAACAGCTAGCCGTGAGCAGGCCGACGTTGTACAAATGGAAAAATCAACTACTCGGTCCTGAGGTGCCCGCATCCATGAAACTCCACAACGATTCACCGCCCGATCCTCAGCGATTGGACCTGGAGCAGCAAGTCGAAGCGCTGCAACGCGGCATCCGGAAATTGCAGTTGGAACACGATCTCTTGAAGAGGGCGAACGAACTGTTAAAAAAAGGCCTGGGCGTCGACCTGCCACTCCTGAGCAACCAGGAGAAGACACTGCTAGTTGACGCCCTGAAGCACACCTATACGCTCTCTGAGCTCTTTGCCGAACTTGACCTGGCCCGTAGCTCATACTTCTATCACTGCGCCCGGCTAAAGAGTCCTGACAAATA
Source organism: uncultured beta proteobacterium (assembly GCA_963793855.1). Lineage (GTDB taxonomy): Bacteria > Pseudomonadota > Gammaproteobacteria > Burkholderiales > Burkholderiaceae_C > Polaromonas. Next base: position 1,146,506 of record CAWCBL010000004.1, on the reverse strand, counting down.
CGCTGACGCACGTGTTGCCATCACCGATGTCTTCCAGAGCAATCACCGTTGCTACGGTTACAGGCGAATGCGTGCAGCACTTGGCCGGCGCCAGCTTCACATCTCCGAGAAAGTCGTACAACGCCTCATGAAGCAGGAACGCCTGGTCGTTGCCGCTATCCCTTGGCTCACTCAGTCCCATCGAATACCGGGCGAGTCTCGGACTTACGGCATAAACCAGTCCAAGATTTACGCCGCACCCCCAGATGTCAATTTTCGGTCGGCGACAACACCATTACTCAATGGCGGAAATCTGACAGGGCTCCAAAGTTCTCCGTTGCCAGCAGATGCGCATGGCCGCGCATCTGCCAACATGCGCAGATTGCTCGGTTTTCTCGAATGTTCCCTTAGTTTTCGCTGAGTGCGACGAAATCATGTCCATAAGGACCGGGCGCTCACTGAATCAATCTTTGGAAGCTCTGAACATTGAGCTGTACCTCAAACCACATTTTCATGCGGTTTCCGATGAACTTTCAGGGGTGATGAAACATATTTGTCACATTTAAACAACATTTTTTACATGTAGTATTTGGGGAGGATTGGCGTATAGATGCAAGGACATATAGATGACAGAGAAGAGGAAAAAATATAGTGACGATGAGCACAGTATTCTCTATGCGGAAACTGAAGGATTTTGTCCTTTATGTACGCTGCCAATTATTTTTCAAAAGAAAGATTCAAAGAAACCTAGCAAGGGCTATGAGGTAGCCCATATCTATCCTTTGAACCCTACGCCCGCACAAGTTAACGCGCTTATCGGATATCCCGTTCCTCCTGATATCAATGCTCTTGCGAACGTCGTTGCTCTGTGCCCAACCTGTCATACCAAATACGATAAAGATTTTAAGTTTGATGAACTTGTAAAAATAAGAAAAATTAAGGAAGGATATTTAAGTGCGGTGCAAGCAAAACTCACTGCGTCGCAGCATACCATTCAAGAGGAAGTCTATGAAATATTGGATGCAATCGCTACGTCTGATTTTGATGACATTCCGCTATCGCCCGCGAAATTTGATATTTCAACGGTGGATATAAAGCTCAAAACAGGGATGAGTCCACTTCAGAAGCGAGAAATAAAAGTTAATGCTATTAGTTTCTATGTTCGGATACGGGATCATATTCGGAAGCTGGAGCAGCAAGACCAAGTCTCGGTCAGAATTCTTCAGAATCAAATTAACTCGTATTATCTTGCTGTAAACAAGCAGAATCCAGATAATAAGGATCTGGTATTCAATTATGTTGCGCAGTGGATCAGTGCAAAAACTAATAAGCCAATCTTAGCTGCAAAGGTATTGACTTCATTTTTTGTTCAGAATTGCGAGGTATTTGATGTTGGTTCCGAGTAAGTTTACAAGGCTTGAGGAATCCACTATCTTCAAGATGAGATTTATTCTCGCTAATAAAAAAGAAAATGAAAGTGTTCTTGATGTATATCATAGAACTAAAGATTCCTTCTTCGATGCCAGCGAATTTCTCCATGCGATTGATGTCTTGTACGTTATGGGGTTGGTAAATATTAAAGATGATTCGGGGTTGATTGAGTATGCTTAAAGAGATCCAGTGCCCTTTGTTCAATAACGCAAGAATTTCCTTTCATCAAGGTCTCAACATCATATTGGGCGATGATGATGCCAAGAATTCTATTGGTAAGTCTACGGCATTGATGGTTATAGACTTCGCACAAGGAGGTGACAGCTTCCTTAAAGATGAGGCTGGAGCCATAAGAGCGCTTGGCCACCATCGCTATAATTTTTCATTTGTATTTGCGGGGCAGCCGTATTTCTTCTCTCGTTCAACTGATGCTTCAGATGTGGTGTATGTCTGTGATAAGGAATATACCAAGCTGAACGAGTTGCCCGTGGAGTATTACCGCAGGAGGTTGAAGGAGCTTTATGGACTAGAAAGTCTAGAAGGTTCGTTTCGTTCAATTGTTGGTCCCTTTGCTCGCATTTGGAGGAAAGGAGGTCTGGAGCCGGATCAGCCTTTTATTTCGGCGCTCAAAGAACCTTCAGGATCAGCAATTAGCCGTTTAATAGACCTCTTTAGCCGGAGTGCAGATATCGCTGCAGAGAAGAAGGTGATTGACGAGCAGAAAGATCGAAAAAAGCTAATAACTGGTTCAATGAACGCGAAAATTATTCCAAATATAAACAAGACTCAGTACGAAGTGAACACTAAGACTATTACTGAAAATACTGTGCAGATTGAACAACTCAAGCACGGATTCAGTGGAGCACTTAATGCTTACGAGGCTTTGTTTGACGAAAGCTTGCAGCGTATGCAGCAGCGGAAGAACGAGCTTGCAAACTTAAGAAGTGAACTTCAGAGCAAAGTAAAAAGATTGCAGCGAGAGGTTTCTGGCATAACACCGCGGCTTGCCGCCAACATAGCTCTGGTGGCTGAATTCTTTCCAACTGTTGACGTGGAGAGACTTGAGCAAGTAGATGCGTTCCATCAAAAAATTGGAAGTATCGTCAAGAAGGAACTCAAAAATGAGCTTGCTGCAATTCAATTGGAAGAATCCATTCTTACGAGCGAGATTATATCGTTAGAGCAACAAATTCAAACAACGTTGAAATCAAAGGGTATGCCTGATGATTTATTCAAGCGAGTATTTGACTTGAAAGAAATTACGGATAAAGCGACTGAAGAAAACAGATATTTTAAGCAAAAGGTGCAGCTAGAAGAGGTGATAAAGATATCTGGCCAACGATTGGATTCAATTTATACAAAGATCTTCCTTGAGATTGAGGCGAAAATCAATTTGAAGTTGAAGGCGTTCAACAAGGTTGTCTACGGCCCCAGCAGAAATAGTTCGGAATTACGAGTAAAAAGTGCTAATTCCTATAGCTTTACCTCCCCTGAGGATACGGGGACTGGGAAGTCATATGCTGGTTTGATCGGATTTGATATGGCCATGCTCTCTCTAACCAGATTGCCGTTTGTTATACACGATTCTGTTATCTACAAGAACATAGAGGTTGCCGCCATAAAGAGAATCCTCAGAATTTTGGCTGCTATCAAATCAAAGCAGATTTTCTTGTCTTTTGACGAGGCAAAAAAATTCGGATCTCAAGCGGAAGAGCTCCTTAAGAAATTCACTGTCTTAAAGTTGAGTCAGAACGATCTTCTTTACAATAAAGATTGGCGCGATAAGAAGTAGGATTCACCGTCAAATCTTCATACCTCTTCGGCTGCTCCACACATATGTGGGAACTTAAAGCGGTGAGGAGAAAAGTCCGACGGTCCGTAACGGCACTCATTGCGGACGCCGGACTCTCTGTTGAAACGTCTGCAACCACGCCTTATCAGCCGAGACACCTTATGCCCAGCATAGACTATCTTGCCTCTTTTCCAATCCAAGGAACTGCGCTGTCGGTGCGTCTTCGCGCCCTACTCAGTCCAGTAGGGCTTGATCCCTTGGAGCAAGTTGAAGTCACCAGCGACCTTGTGTTCGACCACCACGGGCCTAACGCCGAGTTTGTTCACATGCTCCTTGCCGTCGTGCCCGAATCGATTAATAGTCCAGTGCCGATATTTGATGAAGCCGGGGACGGGGTTGTGTCGTTCTCAGAGCCCGTGCTAGGCGACAAAGGTTCATCCGAAGATTTCTCCCCCAGCATGTCCGGCTATGACTACATCGTTGCCTCGTGGGGTGATGGTTCTCATTACACCTACAACCTCGCCGAGAAGGTGTGGATGGCCCTCGGTCTCACGCCCAGGTGCCTTGGCAATGAAAAGCAATGCCTTGTTTACGATGATCTAGGAATTCCAGAGTTCGCAATAGCCGAAGGCGAGGTGTCGCGCGAGTATCACTTCGACTCTTCTCGCAACGTCACGTGGCGGATGTCTAACGCCCACTTGCGAAAATATTTGTGGTTGCGCGGCGCAAGAGGTGTTAGAACTTTTTTTTATCAGGCACAACTGCCTGATGATCCTGGACTTCGACAACTCATGAAAGGCACACAGCATGTTGACATCAAGCCAGACCCAGGCTGGTATGAGATTGATATCCGAGAGAATGATGGAGGCCTTCTCCTGCAGGTCTGGGCTTCCGTTGACGCCGTTTCATGTGAGCTCTGTCCCGAGCGATCGGCTAACAACATCGCCTGGCCCGGTGTTCAAGGCTTGGTAACTCACGCAAGCGCGGACTCGATTGGGTCCGTCCAGATCCTTCATCTGGACGACCGATTCCTTGAGCGCTACGAGAAGAGTGGTTTCTATGACACAACACCCATGTTTTCCCATGGACAGTGGCATTGCAGCCCGTCATATCGTGGTCAATGGAGCTTCACGGACTGTAGGCGCGTTGGGCGAAATCTAATTCGCGTTTCACTTCGAGAGCTTTATAAACCCAAGCCCGAGCAAGAAATACTCCATGCACAGTCGTTTGCACTAGATCCTGCCGTAGCAGCTCAGTTTGATCCAAACGAAGAAAACATCGCATCAAAGACAAAACGGCTCCTAGATGAGCTTCTGACGTTGGGCGAAAACCTCTCCCAACTCGGAGCTATGTTTGGACAGAACAAGTCTTCCGAGGATCTTGTCGGTTTTTCTGCCGGCGACATCAAGGCAAACGGGTGGCTTCACTATCCACAATTGAGCCGTCTGGCTCAGGTAGCACCCTTGTCTATGTCAGAGCAGGACTTCCTCGCTCGGTGTAAGAGTCTTCATGAAATCTGGCAGAAAGTCCCGAACGGATTCCTGAAACGCATTCTCGAGGCCGCAGGTTGCCCTAAGAGAGAGGTCGGTGACCGGGGAACCATGAAACTGCTCCAGGCCCTTCTCAACATCGCGGAGCGGCTGGATGCTCATGATGAGGATATGAATGCATTCATCAATGCAAATGAACCGGAGGGCTGGAAAGTGAGTAACGAAAAATTGGCCTCTTTGTTCGTGGCTAACGACCTACGTATTGCCGACGCCCACGACACCTTCGCAAATGCTCTGCCGCGCCTTCAGGACCTTGGCTTTGACACTGCGAGCCTCCAACAAGGATACGGGCGCGCAATTGACTTTGTGATGGACGGAGTCATTGGAGCTTTCGCAAACATCAATGGGCCGCTGAGTCGCATCCTCGATCGTTAAGCCATGAAAAACCTCTCCGTTCCCGAAAATTCGCCAGACTTTGTAGAAGCAAAGGCACGTTCACGATTAAGGTTAACCGAGTTCTTATCAGCTATGCCGAAGACCCTGGATACCCGAGATGACGTGATTGTGGGGCAGCTCCGGCGCGATAATTCATCTGCCAAGTCCAAGCTTGGAAAAATATACTCCTTGATGGCAGAAGTCAGTCAAGCAGTGCAACCCTACATTGCTTGCGGTAAGGGCTGCTCAGACTGCTGCAAGATGAATGTCAGCATTTCAATCATTGAGGCTGAACGCCTCTCAACGGTAACCCGAAAACCTATGGCTGTGGTCAAACGCCCAGTTCGTCATTCAGAAGGAGAGTTTTCGGGGGTTCCATGTCCTTTTCTTGTGGATGATGTGTGTTCTGTCTACGAAACACGTCCGTACGCTTGCCGCGCTCACTACTCATTCGACACCAGTGCATATTGGTGTCACCCTGAGCGCTCATGCAAAGGCGAGATGAGCCTTGTCCAGATGGGAGGGGCACGGCAAGCCTATGACGACATAGTGATGAGTTCTCGTTTGCGAGGATTTGCTGACATACGAGACTTTTTTCCTGAGTGAACTATCGACACATGCCTAAATCCTCAGGCTTTGAACCGGCCGAACTCATACAGATTGGAGATCTAATCCAAACGATGCATTGCACAGGTGACAGCCTATGACGCCACACGAGATCGTAAGTGCAGCGCTTGTTCCAAGCACACGAAGCGTGTTCATCCTTGGCAGCTTCGAAAAGAGGGTGACCGTCTATTCGCAGCAAGTCCGCGCGCTCAATCTCGTCGATGCAATTCTGTCGGAAGGCTTGGTTCGCCCCAAAGGCAAGATCGCGATCGTGGGGGGCGGTGTGGCTGGCATGACAGCAGCTGTCGCTCTTGCAAAGGCAGTCCCCGGGTTGGCGCTGCTAGATCTATTCGAGAGTAGAACGAGAGTGCTGGAACTTCAACACGGCAGTAGGCGATATCTCCACCCACACTTCTACGACTGGCCTGCCGTAGGTTCTGACGAGGTCGACGCTGGCCTACCCATCATGAACTGGCAAGCCGGGCCAGCTGGCGACGTAGCGGACGCTCTGCGTGACGAGTTTGAACGCACGATCCACAGCTCAGTCTTGAAGTCGCATCTGGGGCAGCCAGTCGTAAAACTTCTGCCCAATTCCCTCGGCCTCATTCGAGTGGTGGCTGGAGACGGCGCAGCAATAAACCGCATCTACGACGCGGTGATTCTCGCAATCGGATTTGGCCTTGAACGATGCCTGGACGGCGACACGCCGCCATATTGGACGCCATCTGGATTGGCAGGCCCGATCCTTTCGCCCATTGCGAATCCCATTATTTTCATTTCTGGAAACGGAGATGGTGGCCTGGTCGACTTTCAAATGGCTGCCTTCAACGCGCTTGACCACAACCAAATCTGCGAGCTGCTAGCTGGCTTGGACCTCGGTGCCGCCCGCGCGGTACTCGAAACTATTGAACAAGAAGCCTGGGCCGATGGCGCAGATTTGGATCTGCTACACGAGTATCAAATGAGAGTGCGGCATTGCGTGCCGTCCGCAACGTGGGCGGAGATCAGCGACCGTCTACGTCCAAACGTCCGGATATGGCTCCACACAAATGAACCAAGGCTGCTCCGCAGGGCAACTGCTCTTCACAATCGCGTTGCCACGTTCCTTGTTATCGAGGCGTACAGGGAGATCGACATCAACGCAATCACTCTAAAAGTTGGTGTCAACTTTGCCGGCCCAGCCCCATCGATGGGTGACGTCACCCTGATAGGCGAGGTGCCCTTCCTTCCATACCGCAGGTTCCTGCGCCTCGGCCCCGACGCTGCTTCCAACCTATCCCCCTTCACAGGCCTGCTGGCGGGGTTTCCGGGTGCGGCTGCTGTCCCAAGCCGTCCCGAGTCCCCGATCTTGACCGCGACCGCGCGCGCCAGGTTTGAGCTCTTCAAAGTCGCCGCACAGCCCGCGGCAGCAGTGGTCGCCGCTGCTCTTCCGGCTGCTAACGCTCAGCCAACTCTCTCCGTTTCAATCTCACTGTCAGTTGCTGGCCGCATTGTTTGGGCTGGCGACGTTGGCCCGGACGATATCGTCCAACTTTGGGCGGGGGGGACCTCGATTGCGGTCTACTGCGATATCAATGCGGCGAACGCCTCCAGGCTCTTGCCAGCAATTGCGCGTCTTGGCGCACACGCGCAAGACTTCGTGCTGTATGCCCGCGATTCTGCCTCGTGGCAGGCCGGCATGGTCGCCCTGTGCGCCGACCGGTTCCTCCCAGGCCCCGACCTCAACTGCCATTGCCATATCAAAGACTGGCAGTCGCCTCCCGCGATGCTTCCCGTACTTCTAGAGCTGCCGATAGAAGAGGTCGTCGCAACGGTCCATGAGCGGCTCGATGCCCATCTTCTGCAGCGACTGCACGACTCCATTTTTGGAATCCTCGGACCTGCCGAGATAGCTACCGGCTGGCCAATAGAAGCCACCTTGCGACAAACGCTCTGGGAAGTGTGGGTCCTGTGGCATGCTCCCTTGACCGCGGATCCGACCATGACACGGCGCTTCCTTCGGCTGCTTGCAAGCGTAGACGACCAAGTCGACGCGGGCGACGGGGCTTTGGTTCGACTCGGTCCGAAGGTCATGCGACCGTATTTGACGAAGCCAACGCTTTTTGGGCTAGCTTTTTCGGCGTGCTCTGGCCGGGCGATGGAGCCGGCCGGCCATCATCCGGGAAACATGGCTTTTGAAGTAGTGACCGGGCACACTTGCGGCGTCGGCTGGATCAACCAGCGCGAGCTTCGAGGTCGTACCGCTGCATGGCAATCATGGACCACCGACGTTGTCCTGCTTTCTCAGCTGCAGGAGGCAGTGCAGCTGCTGGAGGGTGACCTCCGGCTTGATCAGAGCTCGACGGATCCAGCAAGGGTTGGCCTAGCATCTCTTGCGGACAAGCCCATTGTCATCGGTGCTGACGACGACTTCCTGGTTGCACTTCAGTCAGGAGCCACTGCGATGCAGCGGTTCTTCCATGCGATCTTCGAACGCCGCGCCATTGCGTCGCAACAATTCCTAGAAGAGGCATAAGATGATAATTGGAGATGGGTCTGATTTGGCAGCCATGCTGCTTGATGCGGCTAGAGCCATCGGCGCAACAGTGGCCGACGTGTCTCCGTCCCTGCGAGGAACTAGATTTAACTCAGAAGTCCTAAGCGATGCGATTTCGGGAGACTCTCTGAGGCGGCGGGAAAGCGATCTTCCGGAGCACGTCTATGCGACGTCGCTTGATGGATTTCCTGTTCTCATTGGCGTTCTCGGCGGTCCGCCAAGCGCTCCAATCGTCGGTTCGCAGCTACGACGATATCGGAACCAGGCGACGATTGCTCGGTCTTGGCTTGGCTCGGAGGCTCCGAACCTGCACCTGTTCTTGGTGGGGCCGCCCGGAGCTCTTATGGACGGAACCTGGCGCCAGTTTGCGGCGGAGATCGAGGCGGATGACCGGGTATGTCGCAAGCAGGTCTGGCTCTTCGGTACCCAACCCTCCGTAGATGAGGCTCGTGATTTTCTGGAGCGGACATTCGTTGCTCGCCCCTGGCCGTCCGAGCAAAGAACGGAGTCGCTGGATACCATGGCGAACTTCTCTCTTCCGAACGGATGGGAAGAAGCTCTTCAAAATCAGGAGCTCGACTTCAGCGGACTCGTCGAGCAACTGATTGCGCTTGAGGAAGGGGACGTCGTATGAGCGGCATATACCTTCGCAGCGTTGAGTTCTCAAACTTTCGCGTTTATGGCGACAGCTATGCCTACGAGTTTCCTACGGAACCAAGCGTAACGCTCATCACTGGGGGAAATGGCTTCGGAAAGACCAGTTTTTTTGACGGAGTCGAGTGGGCCCTGACGGGACAGGTCGGTCGATTCAGCGACATTCACGTCGACGGCCGTCGCAAGGCGCAAGACCCGCTCACAAGAATTGGGGCTCCGACAGATAGTCATCGAGTGAGCCTTCAGTTCTCTGAAGGTCTACCCATAGACCGCGGCGCCGGCTTCCAGACGGATGAAGCCGGGATCGCAAGGCTGCTCAAGCAGCGCGATTGGGCTGAGATAGCCGATCTGCATGGCTATCTTTCGCTTACCCACTTGTTTGGACAGACCTCGACACAGCGATTCTCCCTCAAGAAACCGAACGAGCAGTGGGAAGCGCTCAAAGGACCAGCCGGTGTTGACCGGATAAACGCGTTGCGCGAGCGCATGAGCGGTCAGGGTGTCCGGCGCGCCTTCACACGTGCGATTGAGGAACGGACGAAACGGCTTGAGGTCGCTTCGGAAGCGTTGGTGACCTGGAACGCCCTCCTCGGGGAAAGGGACCGTGCCAAGCAGCTCGCCTCGTCTGAGAACGCCGTTCAACCGTTGGAGCTTCGCTCATCAGCAGGACTTCTGGCGGAACAGATCCTCTCAATATCTCCAGCCTTCATGTGGTCGCCGGTCCAAGTACAGGAGCAACCCGAGTCCATTCTTGACCGGCTTGCGACCATCCTGCGCGCTGTCAACGATCAAATTGAGAAGGACCAGAGGCAGGTCGACTCGCTTGCTCAGTTGGTTGCAGCATTTGATGCCGGCAATTCCGATGCCATGGCGGTTGCCAGCCAACTCGAGTCGACCAAGCAGAGACATGCAGGGGCGCTAGACAACCTGAAGGTCGCCCATGCCAAACTAAGCGAGGAAACGTACTTGCTAGCGACCAGCGAGGCGAAGGGCGGTCAGGCGATAAATCGCTTGGTCGCCATCGATCGAGTTTTCGCCGCTTCTAAGCAGTTGGCCGACGCGCAGGCCCGACAGAGATCAGCGGAAACCAATCTAAGTTCGACGGCAGTAGCTTCAGCAGCGATGGAAGTCCAGGTCTCTCAGCTTCGGGGCCAACTAGCCGCGGCCATTGCTCAACGCGCCGAACGTCGCGCACTCGCTGACCGTCTTGTGCAGGTACGAAAATTAGCTAAAATCTCCGACGAGCTCGCCAGACTGAAGGCAGAGATTGATCGAGTCACTAAGTTACTGGGAGTGAGAACGGCTAACGACCCTCGCACGAAGCACGCTGAATTGGAGGTCGATGCGGCAACTGTCCGCGAACAAATCTCGGCTTATATGTCGGAACTTCGGCGGCACGATGATCGTGTGCAGGCGATCACAGAGGCAGTGTCCGCGATCGCGCACCGGCTTGGACACGACGACACCTCCTGCCCGGTTTGCACCACCCCGTTTCTTCCTGGTCGATTGGCTGAGCTCGCCCGGGCTCAAGCAGTATCGAGCGCAACACCAGCCACTCAGTTGGCCACGGCGCTTGCGGAAGCCCGGCTCAAGGCCGAAGGCTTGCAGCAGCAGCTTACTCAAGAGGACGCTAATCTAGCCGAAATTCAGCAGCTAGAAGCAATCCTTGCAGCGCATCGTGCGCGAGGCGGCGAATTGCGCCAACAGCTGGTGGAGGAAGGTGGTGTTGCTGATTCCACATACGACGAGACCGGCGTTGCTAGGCTTGAACAGGAGCTTAGTACGCTCGACGGGAGGCTCACCGAAGGAGCCGCACCCGACGACCTCAAGGTTCAGATCGAAGCTACTGAAGCTGAACTGAAGGCGGAAGCTGCAAAGCACTCGTCACTGCAGCAGGTGCTGTCTGATGCTTTCGCGGCGATTCATATGGCTCGATCAAATTTGCTCCAGTCTCCTGACCTTTGGACGCCAGAGCAGGGAGTCCTAGTTGACCTTGAGAACGAACGCGCGGCCGCAGAGAAGCACTCCAAAGAGACAAGCGAGCAAGTAAAAATGGCGCAGGAAAATGTCGTAGCTGCGCGTGCAACTCGCAATTCCCTACAGGAAGTAGAGGCACGCGAGGCAGAAGCACTTGCCTCCCTCACCTCAAGGCAGGAGTGGTGTTCGAAAGCTCGGCTGGAACATATTCGACTTTGGGTACAGGCAGGTCAGTCGAGAGAGCCGAGCGGATCATTCCTTGTTGAGAATCGGGCACGCTTGGTTGAGCATTCCACCCGCATAGGGTCAATCGAAGGGGCGCTCCAGCTCTTGGTCACCGGATACCGCAAATGGCTTGGAGACGAGCGGCTTCGCAAGCTTGAAGATGAGATCGCGAGCAAGCTAAACGCGGAGTGCGTGGAGTCTGAACGGCAAGTGGGCGACCTTCTAGCGAAGCGAGCGATGGAGGCGCGGGACGACATCAACATTGCTCAGAATGCGAGGGGGAGAGTCGAGATTGTGGGCAGCGGCATGCAGCAGCGCGCCGGGACGTATGCCGATGAAGTTCTTGTACCTCTGAACAACACCATCAAGCGCTTTGCTCGCACGTTGATGACGTGGTCCGATGAATCCATCAGCTATCACGCCGAGCACTCGGCGACACGCTCAGAACTCCGGCCTGGCATTGTCAAGCGTGCGGCTGACGGGTCGACAACGCAAATGCAAATGAACCCGAACCATTACTTCAGTGAAGGGCAACTTTCCGCGCTGAGTGTTGCCGCACTGCTTGCAGCAAGCACTACGTTTGGGTGGTCGCGTTGGAAAGGGCTTTTATTGGACGACCCCCTGCAGCACAACGATGTCATCCACGCGAGTGCCTTTATGGATCTGCTCCGCCAGCTGGTGAACGGTCTTGGCTATCAAATCATCCTGTCGACTCACGACAGCTCGGAGGCGGAGTTCTTGAGCCGCAAATGCCGGAGTTCCGGTATCCCGTATCAAGTACACGAGCTTGCTCCGCGTGGCGAGGATGGCCTTGTGCACATGCCCGACCGATTGTCTCACTTGATGCCTGCGCAGAGTGGCTGAACCGTCGCATTCTGAGTTCGCCAGTCAAATCAGTAGACGTCCGGCCAGTCGCTGACACGGTACCCGGGCCTCAAGGCCAATCAGCTACAGCGAGTTGGTCAGGCGAACGGGAATTGAGTTTCTGCCTGGTCTGCATCCAGCCGAATAAAACTATGGATCCGACCCCAAGAAGTCTTAACCTTCGGCAAGTTTGACTCTGGGATCCTGGAAGACACTCCGAAGTATGCGTCCGGCGAACACACATTGAAGGCTTGCTGACATTCAGAGATAGTGTGCGCGATGAACATCATGCACACCATTGCGAGCGAGACTCGCACCCCCCAAGTTCCCAAGCGACGGTTCTACAGTCCCGAACTCAAACTGCAAGTTGTCGGAGCCTGCGCCCAGCCCGGCGCGTCCATTGCCGGGGTGGCAATGCAGCACGGCATCAATGCCAACATCGTGCACCGCTGGTTGCGAGAACACAGCCAGGGCACACTGGTCAATCGGCCACAGACCTTTGTGCCTGTCACCTTGAATTCGGCTACAGAGCCGGCAACCGTGCAGCCCACTGCTGACATCCGCGTTGAGGTCAAACGCGCCAACGCCACCATCGTCGTGCACTGGCCACTTGCCGGCGGCGCCGCCTGCGCCCAGTGGCTGCGCGAGTGCTTGCAGTGATTCGCATCGACGCGGTATGGCTGTCCACCGTGCCCCTGGACATGCGCGCTGGCACGGACACGGCGCTAGCCCGTGTGGTGGGTGTATTCGGTGCCGCGCACCCGCATACAGCCTACCTCTTTGCCAACCGGCGCGCCAACCGCATGAAGGTGCTGGTGCATGACGGGATTGGCATTTGGCTGGCAGCCAGACGGCTGCACCGGGGCCACTTCGTTTGGCCCCAGACAAGTTCGGCAAGTGCGCCCGGTGGCGTCAATCGTGTGAGTCTGAGCCGCGCCCAATTGGATGCCTTGGTACTGGGCTTACCCTGGTCGCGCATCGGCGAGGGCGGCATTATCAGCGTGGTGTGATTCTGGATTGCGGTGTGTGTTTGCGTCTATTGGGGGATGCGCCAATAGGCAATTTTCGGAGGCACGGGCACACTTTGCGTTCATGGTTGTCGCCCCCGAATCACTGTCCGGCTTGAACGCAGATCAACTGCGCGAACTCGTCACTGATTTGATCGCACAAGTTGCTCGCAACGATCAGGAGATCGGTGCGCGCAATCTGCATATCAATGCACTCGACCAGCAAATCGCCAGCCTGGACCAAACCATCTCCAGCAAAGACCGCGAGATCCTGTACCGCCAGGCCAAGATCGACCAGCTCACGCATGAGATGGCAGTGCTCAAGCGCTGGAAGTTTGGCCGCAGCCGCGAACAGCTCGACGCTGGCCAAGCCAGTTTGCTGGATGAAACCATCGACGCCGACATCGCCGCGATTGAGCAAGAGCTTCAGGACCTGGCGCCACCGGCCAACGCAGCCAAAGAACCCCGCCAGAGCCCCAAGCGCGCAGCCTTGCCACCAGAGCTGCCCCGCGTTGAGTTGCACCACGAACCCGACAGCACCACCTGCAGTTGCGGCTGCCAGTTGAAGCGCATCGGCGAAGACGTCAGCGAGAAGCTGGACTACACACCGGGCGTGCTCACGGTGCAACGCCATGTCCGTGGCAAGTGGGTATGTTCCGAGTGCCAGACCTTGAGGCAAGCGCCGGTACCCGCCCAGATCATCGACAAGGGCCTGCCCACATCGGGTTTGCTGGCACAGGTGCTGGTGGCCAAGTACTCTGACCATTTGCCGCTGTACCGCCAGGAGACCATCTTTGGGCGTTCCGGCTACGCCATCGCCCGCTCCACCCTGGCGCAGTGGGTGGGCGTGTGTGGCGTGCAGTTGCAGCCGCTGGTCGATGCGCTGAAGACGGCCATGTTCCGCTCTGCCGTGCTGCATGCAGATGAGACCCCGGTGGCCATGCTCAAGCCGGGCAACAAGAAGACCCACCGGGCCTACCTCTGGGCCTATGCTCCGGGGGCCTTTGAAGATTTAAAGGCCGTAATCTACGACTTCTGCGAATCCCGCGCCGGTGAGCATGCAAGAACATTCCTGGGAGACTGGAGCGGTGGTCTGGTTTGTGACGACTTCAGTGGCTACAAAGCCAGCTTCGGCGCGGCCATCACCGAGGTGGGCTGCATGGCGCACGCCCGGCGTAAGTTCTTTGACCTCTCTGTCAGCAACAAGAGCGAGATTGCCCAACAGGCGTTGATCTACATCGGGCAGCTGTATGAGGTGGAGCGGGAAGTCAAACATCTCAGCGCCGATGAACGAGGCCGCATCCGCAAAGACAAATCAAAGCTGCTGGTTGATGCCTTGCACCAGTGGATGCTGTTGCAGCGTCAACGTATTACCGATGGGACGGCCACCGCCAAAGCGCTGGACTACAGCTTGAAACGCTGGGTTGCACTGACCAGGTTTGTGCAAGACGGGCGCCTGCCCATCGACAACAACTGGATTGAGAACCAGATCCGGTCGATTGCCATTGGTCGGAGCAACTGGTTGTTCGCGGGCTCACTGCGCGCGGGCCAGCGGGCGGCGGCCGTGATGAGTCTGATCCAAAGCGCCAAGCTCAATGGCCATGACCCGTACACCTATTTGAAAGACGTTCTGACACGATTGCCAACGCACAAAAATAATCTGATTGAAGAGCTGCTACCCCATCGCTGGACGCCGCTAACCCTGTAGTCGTTCAACAGTCAAGCTGTGTTCGCCGGACGCATACACTCCGAACCCGTTGGGGTGAGCGCTCCAGCGTGAAAATGTGCTCGTTGGCGGCATTCCTCAGCTAGGCCTTGGTTCGCACGGGTATCCGGTTTCAGTATGAAAGAGACTTCCGCTTTGCAGCGTTTGCTGTCGATCATCGGTGTCGGCTTACAGGGAACCCAATTGATCTCAGGCTAATGATCGTTCATGGCCGGATTTTGACGACTCATTGCGGAAGTTCGTCGGTTTCGAGGCGAGGTCTGTCATACAGTAGGGATCCGACGTTCGGGGCGCATCGACTTGGGGCTCAGATCACATAAGTAAGCTATTGGCCTTGGTATGCCTTAAATTTTCTCATGAACATAGCCATAACATCACCTGCGAAATTCACGTTCCAGGATCTGGTCTGCATTGACCTCATGTTCCGATTTATAGCGGAGCCAGCCGTGGAGTTATTCCCCGAAAGCCCTGGCGGAGAGGACGGTTTGCTGCGCCTTACCAAGGCGAGCATAGTCAGTCATTTTGAGGTTCAAGTTAAGGGCTCTCATGGAGATGTTGACCTCGGCGCAGTTGCTCAATGCCTCATTCACTATCCTCCGCGGGCCAGTCAATCTTCGCTACTTGAACGTGTTTACGATGATCCGAGCCGATACGCCCTGTTAGTCTTTTCTGGCAGGTGTATGGATGCTGCTTCGGTATACGTCGCCGATCCGGAGTGGGCAGGTGAAGCACATTCCGAGAGCCGGATCAACGCTTCCGTCGTTGAGCAGTTGAGGAATGCGTACCTGGCGGCCGACCCAGACGGCAAGACTGGGGGGAAGTTGCACACGGCCCGCAAGGCTCAAGCGCGAATTTTCATCGATTCAACTGACTCAGCGAAATTACAGGCGGCGCTGACAAGAGTCATCGTAGTCGAATTGCGCCGTGAAGGCGAAGTGATTGCAGCCTGTCAGGCTGCAATGCACGGCATTCCCCTCGACCGCCGCCGTGACGCTCTGAATCAGATCAAAGATCACATTACAGACGCCAAGGTTCACGCTACCAATGCATTTCCGCAGGTACGCACGATTCTGGCAGTGAATCGGCGAGGTGATATTCGCCCAGCTGACTATGTGCCACGAGGGCTGGAGGCTGCGTGGATTAATGAGTTATCGCAATCGCGTGCACTATTGATGTCGGGACGCACTCGTGTTGGAAAATCTGACGCAGCGCGCTATGTGGCAGCGGAATTTGTGCAGTTGGGCTATGAGGTCCGGCAAGTATTCGACGCGCAGGCTGCCGAACGGTTTTTACAAGAGCCGGGGGAAGGACCTCGGCTTGTGCTGCTAGACGATCCGCTCAATTTCGATACGTCAGCTTCCGGTGCCACTCTCACACTGATTGAAAAACTGATTCGGCGGCTGCGGCCGAACCAAGCGCTGATCGTTGCCCAAGGCCAAGAAACCCTTCTCGAGGTTACTGGGACAACGACAGTCGTTGGACTTTCAATCGCCGGAAAAAACTGGATTGATCTAAGCGAGTTCAAGCCCGAATTCTTGGAAGCCGTGTGGCGGCGCCAAGGCGAAGTGATGGCCGTGCCATCAACCATCCTGGACTTAGTCGCGGAGCCGTTGCGTAGCGGCAGACTTACTCTTGAACCTGGGTGTCTGACTCATTTGGCGGCGCAACATCATCGCCTGCCAGCTAAGCCAACGCTGTTTGATTGTGAGAGTCTAGCCCGAGAAGATGCCGAGGCACTTGCGCGAAGACTGCGTGATGACGGCTACGAGAATATCCTGCTGGCTCTGGTCGTCGGGACCTCCGCCTCAGAACCTCTTGACACTGAATCAGCTGCATTCATTCTTGGCAGCGGTGGCTCAAGGCTACCAGCAGAACAGTCGAGCAGGATTTCGATTATGACCCGCCGGGAAGCTGCTGCTAGTCTTGCGTCGGCCCTGAACTATGAATCAGCTCCCAGCCTGACCGACAGAGATGAACGCTGTCTTGAGTTCTTGGAGGCGCATCGAATTGTCGCTGTCGCGCTGGACGGGGTGTCCTTTTCGCACCCTTTCTATCGTGCCGCGGGTATGCAGGCCGTGCGGCCAACTACTGCAGCTTCAGCCGCCCGCTTGATCAATGCGCTTCGCCGCGCTCTGTTTTGTGGACGCCCACAGGCGTCAAAAGCAGCTGCGCGAAATCTAGACGCGCTTTATCGGCAGTTGCAAGGTCGCCTGGAGCAAGAGAGCATCATCTCGGCAGCATCGGATGCGATCAAACGCTGCCGATTCATCGCAACGCGTGACCTTTGCCTAGCATTTTTGATTCGGAGGTTCAGCGGTCTGCCCAAGAAGGTACAGAACGAGTTGCCCTCGTGGGTGTCACGGGTCGACGCCGTGGTCAGTTCTGTGATATGGGTTGATGGTGAGTGCCTCGCGTTTGATGGAGTCACGGAATCCAGTGACCTATGGGAGATGTATCGCGGGCGCGACAAAGCCGAGATCGTGGACACCTTGGCAGCGGTGCGCAGCGGAGGTCGCATTCGGCCCCCGCCCCAGGCGCTATCGCAGCTGATTCAATATTTCGAAGGAAACCCGAGCTTGATGCAGCAGGACGACATGAAATTCCTGCTCGGCTGTGATGAAGCGGTCTTGCGAGCAGCGGCGTGCAAAGCATGGCTATCAGTCGGGCGGGAAGATGACACTGAGATTCTGGAGCTCATTTTTGCTGATAACCACCCGAGTGTCGCCAAGCAGGCGTTGCAAGGGAGCCTGCTTGGCTGGAAAGAACTCAATCAGATCCGACGTGACCTTCTCGCAGCGAAGCATGCGGCAATCTGCGCGACTCCTGCAGGTGCGGCGGCGGTGCTGTCGGAGCTGACAGTATTTGGCCGCGTGGAATATACAGGGCCCTTAGACCATACCCCCTGGGATCTTTTCATTGCGGCGTTTCCTGGTGTTATGAGATCACTACCTGGTGCGACCACTTTTAACGATGCAAGGCTGTATCACGTCGTTGACACTGCAATCAAACACGTCCACGTTGGCGCTGCGCTCGATATCGTCGATTCGGTGATTGACTGGGCTTTGGAGAGAGCCAGTCAAGGAGATGTGCTCTCAGATTTTCAGGCTGGCTTCACAACCCTGCTACTTGATGCGACTTCAAACGATCCGCAATTGCGGGCAGGTCGCGTGAAGAAGTTGCTCGGCATCCATGGGACTGCGGGGGCTTTGCGCGTAGTGGCCGATCTTGTCACTGGTTGGCCGTCTCTCCGAGACGATGAACGTGAAGCGGTACTCAATTTGATTCGCAGCGAGCGCACTGACGTGGCTTGGCTGCGCGCCGTGTCAATCACCAGGAGGACCGTTCCGTTAGCGGTGGCACAGGGAGTGGTTGGAGATGATGTGGATTTCAGTTCGGCTGATTCGATCATGGCGCACCTGCCACAAGCAATTTTGAGTGCTGCAGTACGAGTGCACGCAGGGGAGCCGCAGCCGCTTTGGTGGATTGGAACCCACCACTCCAGAAGCCCCGTTTGGGCTGATGTGATAAAGCAAGTCGCGCTGGACGGGCTTCAACCCACATTCGACATAGCTTGGTCCGAACTCTTCAGCTTTGGCAAGGAAGAAGTCCTGCCCGCTCTGATTGCGAAGCTCGATGCGACTCTCCTTGACAGAGTTTTTAGGATTTTGCTTGCCTTGACTGTCCACGCCAACTCGGAGCCCATGCGCGATACGTGGGGGACTCTGTTTCGCAGGTTCGATACAGAAAAAATTCCGGCTGAGTGGAGTGGTCAGATTAATGAATGCATTCCTGAAATAGTTGATGACTTGAATGAAATTCCGAGGTGGTTTGCCCCTCCGTATCTAGCCGATGTGGAGAAGATGGTGCAGATCGACAAGCTTCTTTTCACGATGATAGAGACTATCGAAATAGCATTCAAAAAGTCAGCTCCCACCGAACTGATAGCCCTTACGACCCGCACAATCTTGCTGTTGCTGGACAAAACCCCACTGCGCCTGCTTGAAACCTGCGATGTGCTAATCCGCTGGTTCGGCAACGGTCGCTGGAAATCCGATGACACTGTCTATCGACTAAAAGAGTGTCGAGACGATATTCTCAAGGAGCATGAACGGATCAAGGAGAAGTACTACTTCAGTCCCGGCGTGCTCGAAGACTGGATTCGCCCATAGTCGCTCATATCTCTGTAGATGTTGCCTTGCCGTCTGGCCAGCCCGAATAGACGCAAACAGTCTTCACCGGCCACCATATTGCCCACGTTCGGGCTGTTGATGTCAATGTCGGCTCTGGAGAAGGTAGTTTGGCAAACTCTATATCAGGAACCAGTCTGAAGCGGACTTCCGTTATGCAGCGTAAAGAGTCAGTGGCCAGTGCCAGCTTTCTGTCAGCCCAATTGCATGATTTGTGGGGCCGGTCAGGAGCCATTCGTGGCGTTCGGCAATGTGCCCATGGCGGCTTTTCTGGGGTCGCGTCTATTGGTCGGGTACATTCAGATGACCAAAACATCAGGGTGGACACGGTTGATGAAGATACATCGTTCGATTGTTGAGCCGTTGCGGCTGGACCCAGACTGGGAAGAACGATGGGGGGATATCACCCAAGGATTGATAACCAGTTGGGAACGAGGCCGTGAGAAAAGCATAGAAGAACCGGCGCTGGCCTCACGAGCACTCAACGGTGAGCTTGTCGTTCTCCCTTGGAGGGGTGGCGTCGAGAAGGAAATTCAGAAGAAGCTGAAGTACGGGGCATTCAACTATCTAGCAATGTGGCAGGGCCTGCGAGGTGAAGACCTGAGCATTGACATCGAAGATGAACCTGAACTGACCTGCACGGCCACCAAGATGACTGTTGTTTTCACGACTGACTTGACCAAGTTCACTGAAGTCTAGACCGGCGACACACGAGTATGAATTTTGTTGCAATCGATGTAGAGACCGCTAACCCTGACATGGGTTCAATTTGCCAGATTGGCATTGCCGTCTTTTCCGGGGGCTTCCTCATTGACGAGTGGTCTGCCCTTGTTGACCCCGAAGATTATTTTGACAATGTAAATGTTTCCATTCACGGCATAGAGCCTCACATGGTGCAGGGTAAGCAAACACTGCGAGAGGTCGCCGATAAGCTTCGAGGCTTGATGGCGAATACCGTGACCGTTTGCCACACCCACTTTGACCGAATCGCCATCGCTCGTGCCTTCGCCAAGTACAAGCTGGAACCCGTCGCGACCACGTGGCTCGATTCGGCCCGAGTGGTCAGGCGAACGTGGCAAGAACTCGCATGGTCAGGATACGGCTTATCGAACGTCTGCAAAAGAATCGGCTACGAATTCAAACACCATGATGCGCTTGAGGACGCCAAGGCTGCTGGCTACGTCTTACTCGCTGCGTTTCAGGAGTCGCAGAAGAACCTTGACGATTGGACCCGGCGGGTCACTCTACCCATCAATCCAGAGAGGGCGTCCTCAGGGGCTGCTATTCATCGGGACGGAAATCCCGAAGGTGACCTGTTTGGGGAAGTCATTGTGTTCACTGGTGCGCTTGAATTGCCACGAGCCGAGGCAGCAGACTTGGCAGCTAGCATCGGATGTGAAGTTGGTCAAAACGTGACCAAGAAGACCACAATTCTCGTGATCGGTGACCAAGATGTGTCAAAGCTGGCCGGACACAAAAAGAGTACAAAGCATCGGAAAGCTGAACAACTGGTGGTAGAAGGCAATCCGATTCGCATCATTCTTGAGACCGACTTCAAGGCCCTTGTGCGAAGCACTAAAGGGAGCGTCGCCTAGGCTGCGTATTCGTAGAACAGCTAGCCCTTCTAGTGGCCTTTGGAGACTCCTGTGGCTGTGCAGCTTGAGTTCGCCTTGGCACTCCGACTGTGCTTGATGTGGGCTTGTGCTGGGGCAGTCACCATTCCATTGCGATGAGCTGTTGTGAGTGTCCGATATTGGTTTTGTAGTCAACCGGTCGATGGTAAATGATACCTTTGACGAAATTATCGTCATATAGCCGCCCGTTGGACTATATGTTCAGCCGATTCCGAAAGCTGCTGGTGCGGTACGAGAAACTTGACCGCAGCTTCCTGGCGCTAAACCACATGGCGGCATCCATCATGGCGTTCAGGAAAATCAAACTGGACGTGAAAATTATTTACGAATAAGTTCTTAATTTGAAGAATGCATGGCGCAATTACCGCCTTGCTGAAATTCGAAAATATGTTTACTTATTAAACACTCATATTAATCAACAAGATACGAGCCAAGTAAATATACAACAAATCTTATCAGATGGTCAACTAGACCGGAATACGCAGCCGTACTTCAGAATCTTGTGGAAGGTCTCGATCTTCCACCGCATGGCATACCATTGGAGTTTCTCGATGGCATCCTTGAACTTGCAGCCCAACAGTTCGTCGTCTATCCATGTCTGTTCGCTCTGTATATCACCGCTCGCCGCAAAGTCTCCCTGCACCTGATGCTCACTCGTCCTGATCTCGTTGTTCGCACAACAACGGGCGGCACAGTCAACTGGATGACAAACATGGTTCCAGTATCAGAAATTTTTGGGCAATTGAAAGGTTAATTGAGCGCTTACGAAAAACCAAGGGTTCCGCAACCATTCCCGGACACACGACCGTCGAGTATGGGCCGTTCTATGAGGTCGATTTTTGATAAAAGCTCGGAAAGGCCGTTACGGCCGGCGTTTTCACACAGGCCCGACTAACTGCCGTCATTGGACCATCCAAACTGTTTGCCCCATAGCGGCAATTCAACTCTCACGTCTCAAGGTCAGCAATGTGGCACTGAATTCAACGGCCACTACACCCGCATCCGACCAACTCCCCTCATTAATGTTCTTACCCAAAACCAGCCATTTGTAAGGAACGTTTGCGCTCGCGTTTGAACACACGGCAGGTCAGCGTCCACACCCGTAGGTTGATGCAGATAATGAAAATGCCGCGCGCGCGCACTCGACAGCTGCCGGTAAAGTATGCTGATTAAATCCCGTAGCCTTCATCGCAAGCGCCACTAAACCGAAGATCCGTTTGATTCTAAACTCGCCAAGTAGATACTCGGGAGCACGAGTGACGCGCCGACAAAATGGAACCACTGCGGAACCTCGCCAAGAAGCCACCATGCCACAAATGCAGCATAGACCGGTCCCAAGTACAAGACCAGACCTGCTCGGCTGGCGCCCAACTGCCCAACCATAAACGAGTAAGCCAAATAGGAAAGCAACCCTGGAAATATGCCAGCTGCCAACACGAGCGAAATCGTTGAGGGGGAAATCCAGGACAAAGACAGTGTGCAAATCTCTGCAATAGTGAATGGAAATAGGATCATGAGTCCTGCTGCAGTTACGCAAAAAAGCCTTTGCAGAGGCCGTAACTGGCTGGTCCACCTTTGTTGCAGTATTGAATAGGCGACCCAAGAGCCCGTGGCCACCATGATCCAAAGGTCGCCAGCTACAAACCTGACTTTAAGCAAAGAAAGTAAATCGCCTTTTGTAATGATGAATAGCACCCCGAACAGAGCGCTCAGCAACCCCAGACGCTGGCGGCTTGATAGTTTCACGTTCAAGACGAAACTACTGGTCACGGCGATTCCCACTGGAGCAACAGCATAGATCAACGAAATGTTCCCAGCTGTAGTAGTTTTCCCACCAATATAGACGAATGCACCGCAGATCCATATACCTAGAGCGCCGAGAAAAACCCATTGATGCCATTCGTTCTTGGCAGCTTCTACCAACGTTTTCCTATCTTTCCAGACAAACGGCAGCATTAACAGAAGTGCAGTCATCCACCGTCCAAATGCAAGCGAGTTGGGTGGTATGACGCCGCCAGCTACCCTTGCAATGATGTAGTTAGACGACCATATAAAAGGTACGACCCACAAAAATATCTCTGCGGTCCTCTGGCGAGAAAAATTAGCTTGATTCATTAAAAGCAGGTGTCGAATTCAATATTAACGATGTAAGAAATCGAGTTGTACCTAAACTCTAAGAAGATTGCACCACCGTCGAAAGGCTGAGAGAACGTACTTCAACAACACTCATGCTTAATATCATATCTATGACCAGTTTACTAACGACGGCTACGATATGGTTTGCCGCCCTCGCCTGCTAAATTGCACCGTAATGTCTTCGGGCAACACTTGTCGCGTGTCGCATGTGAAGTGACATTCCCAATGCAGCCATGTGATCGCCGTTGCGCCCCAAAATAGACTTTGCTAAAGGGAGGAACACCTCTTCTTCATATCGCGCATGGTCAAGATAGAGATTTACCAAGGCGTCGATGTCGTCTGCGCTAAGTTCGGTATCGAGGTCTTTACGTGCAGCTTTAACAATGGGAATCAGCTTTGAGAATGATGCGGGTTGCAGGAGTCTGAATGTGACCCGCATGCCTAACAAAACCGACATTCATGTCAGCACCATCTACTCCCCTTAGGGTCTACGACCAGCCTCACCAGTTCGATCCATTGCTTCCCCAAGCGGAGCTCAATGAGTTCGTGCTGCGTACGCGCGGGGTGGCCGAAATGTCGTTCCGGCTCCAGAGGGCAACTCACCCCAATACGCGAGAGCGCCTGCGCGAGGTGGTCCGTTCGATGAATTCGTACTACTCGAACCACCTCGAAGGCGAGAGCGCTCATCCTCAAGACATTGGCCGGGCGCTGAAAAACGATTTCTCGAACAAGCCGGACGTTGCACGGCGTCAGCGAATTGCGCTTGCCCATATGGAAGCCGAGAAGGAGCTTGAGTCGCTGGCAGAGGGGGGAGTCCACCCCTTGAGCAGCGTCTTTCTGCTGCGCGCGCATGCCGGCCTCTATGGGCGGCTGGCCCTTGAAGATCGTCGCACGCCGGAAGGAAAAGTGATAGAGCCCGGCCTTTTGCGTCAGGAAGACGTGACGGTTGGACGACATCAACCGCCTGCCTGGCAGTCGCTGCCCGGATTCCTCCAACGAGCCGATGCCGTATACAGCCGCACTTGGAATTCAGACTCGGTCCTGTATGCCATCGCGGCGGAGCACCACCGGATGTTGTGGATCCACCCATTTCTGGATGGGAACGGCCGGGCCTGTCGGCTACAGACGCATGGCGCTCTGCTGCCCTTGAGTGCCGGGCTGTGGTCCGTCAACCGGGGCCTGGCCCATCACCGGGATAAGTACTACGTGGCGCTGGCCAACGCCGATATGGCACGCCACGGTGACCTGGATGGACGCGGCAATCTGAGCGAGCGAATGCTCCGGGCGTGGTGCCACTTCTTCATCGAGCTTTGCGAGGACCAAGTCACGTTCATGGCGAAGATGCTTGACCTTTCCCAGCTCAAGCAGCGCATCGCCGACCTCATTCTCGTGCGAAGCGAGGGGACCGAGCATCCACGCTGCTGCCAGGAAGCGGTCTTGCCGCTGCACCATGTGCTCACAGAGGGACCAATCTCGCGCAGTGAATTCGTACAGATGACAGGATTGGAAGTGAGTATCGGTCTGAAGGTGCTGTCACGGCTCCTCAAGGACGGCTTGCTGGTCAGTGACGGGCCCAAGGGTGATGTCGGCATTAGCTTCCCGCGCGACGCCCTGAACCAGCTATTTCCGAATCTCTACCCGGAGGCGGCGTCGATTCCAATGGAAGAATAAAAGGATAAAGTAAAAACCTTGTTCCAGTATCCTTCCGAGAATTTCTGCCTTTTGCAGGATCGATGACGCAATGTCCGACCTTACTCATTGGCGAATTCTTCCGCTATCAAAATCATAGCTACTATCCATGGCAAAAACCGCGGCACTGAGTGACCTGTTTAGAGTGCGCATTTTGATTGATCCACAGCCGGAGTCAGTCTGGTGCTGTCTGCCAACATGGCCGTAAGCGCCACACGGCCCTGCCCGACAAACCATGTCGGCACCATAGCAGATCGTGGTCATGGATCGGGCCGCACCTTGACGACAACTATGTTGGTCGGTTAGCGGCCTACACCGGGCGGGTCCGGGAGGCGAGGCTAGTGGCGCAAGCATACGATACCTACCCGGCCTCTAAGCCAATATTTTTCTAGTGTGCCATCTGCAACAACCTTCTCCATTTCCTACATACAAAAGCTTGGACCGGGGGAATCTATCTCGGTTCTGTGCTATTTTTCTTGTTGGGCAAGATCGCGATGCGTTTGACACTGGTCTTGTCGAGTTGCGCCTGGAGGTGCCGATTCAGGATTTCAAGCTCGTTAATCCGACGGCGAGCGTTGATCAAGTGCATACTATCGATCAGGTAGGCATGCGCAATGTCCGAATGCAGCTTTTTCCACGCTTCGACACGATCAGTCACGGCACGTCGAACCACGTGACTGCCCGTAATTGTCCTGCGCCTGACTGTGTCCAGCCATTCATCAATCAAAAGGCGCGTTGTGTTCCTGTGCGTCTGATTTTGCAAAGTTTGTTTGCTGATGCCGGCCCGGCGGCAAACTTCGGACTGTGTAAGGCGACCGGCGTTGTAGGGATAAAGACCCTGATGACGCTCGATATCCGTCTCCATGCTTTTCAAGGCATCCCTAACACGGACGGAAATGGCTCCGGTACGATCCTTTGCGCTCTGAAGCAAGGCATGGGGTGCAGTCACTTGGCCTTTTTTACCCACGGAGCACGCCCTTGCCATTTTGCTCAAGCAGTCGGCTGACTGACGGCCGCATCTCCCACTTGGATTTCAAATCATCAAATCGCGGCAGGTGAGCGAGAACCTGCCCGCGCCATAACTCAAGTTCAAATTCGTGGCCACTTTTCTCAGCGCACTCCATCTGGTCCACCGCCCGGGCCAACACCAGGTCGACATCATTGCGCAGAAACGCGTCCTCTAGCCGATGGCCGCAATACGACTGACACGATGAGGGCTCGGGCGTACCGCGGCGTTTATTACAGGGTCCAACTTCCCCCTGCGACTTGGTACAAACCACGCCTGGTCGAACCAGCATCCAGGCTTTGCCGCCATCTGTCAGCAGCGTTGCGAACTCCGTGAGGTCGCCTGCGGTGAACACCTTACCCAGCGCCTTGATCCGCATTTTTTCGGCCTCCAGGGCCTGAGCAATGCGCGGTGCCGCAGGTCCGCCATGTCCTGACGTCTGCAACATGCCCTCGGCAAGCATGATTTTCTGGGCACGTATCACCTCAACCAGTTCGGTCTGTAGTTTTCTGTCCGCCAACATGTAGTGCAGGCTCATCTCGATGGCCTTATGCCCAAACAGATCCATCAGGATTTTTGGCGCCCCTCCATCGATCGTCAACGCGATCAGTCTGGCAATGGTTTTGCGAAAACGATGAGAATGGGGAGAACCGTCGCCAAGCCAGGGGCGAAGGCGCAGGGTCCTGACAAGCATCTGCAACTGACATGAAAAACTGGGTACGGCGCTTTTGGGGTTGGAGCTCACCCATATGCATTTGTAGCCGCTGCTCCGCTTGCTGACCATCGATTTATCAGACTGCAGGGTGTTCAGTAACTCGCCCAACACTATCTGCTGACGGATGACCTCCACACCGACTGCGGGCAGCGGCCAGTCCCGCATCTCCCCCTCGTTTTCAAAGACCAGCTTGTAGGTTCGGCCCTGCACTGTAGCTTCCCCGGGTTGAGTGCCTTCGACCAAGCAATCGGGCTGCAACGACAACACTTCCCCCAAGCGCCCGCCAATAGACAGGGCAAATATGAAAAAATGCGCAACCTGCAGCAAATGCAGTAAAGCCATCATTTCTCCCGGTCGTCGCGGTGGCCACTGGAAATCGCCGCCCCCCCCTTTCGAGCGCAATTCGTGCTCAAACGGAAATCCATGGATGGGGCCGGAGTTGCCCTTCCAATCAAAAGCCAATGCTATCGGTATAAAATGTCTCATGCGGGTTGCCATGACCGAGGTATCAAGTCGGCCTTGTCTCAGGGGGAACCGGCGGTAGATATCGGCAAGTTGCCTTGTCAGTGCAAGCAAAGGTGGGCCAAGTTCGCGAACGATCCAGAGCACTCGCCAACCAGCTTCCCGCACAAAGGCATCGGGAAAGGGCAAGTAAGGTTCGCATTGATCTCGGTGTGTCCACATCTTTGGTGAATGGGCGACAGGCGTTCCACGCTTCGGTTCGAATCTGGGCACATCCGTCCAGTAGCCTTGCTGCGAGAGAAATGTGATGCGCTTGAGTTCAATGAAGGTGTAGCGGCCTTGCGGAACCTCAGCGGCTTCCAGGCGTTGCAATAGACCCACCCTACCTAACCCAGGCTTGCACAGACAAAAGCACAGCAAGGTGCAAAAATGACGCAGGTTGACCATCATGGAGCCGGGCGTTAGCAGACAGCTCATTTGGGCATTTCCACCGCAAGGGACCAAAAAAATCAATAAGGCATATCTGGTATAGGTCAACAGCGCCAGTTCAAATTCTTCTTTGCTCGTCGTGGATCCTTCAAACCGCCTGACGGCATCTTGGCTACGTGACGAAAAAGCTTGATTGGCCGGCGTCATCCATGAAGGGGGAAATTCGATGCAGCCCCATTGCGACCCCAGTCCGACATCAGTTTGCCAAGCCAGGAGCGTCTCCTTAGAACTGTATTGAAGCTGCTGCAAATCGATCATTTGAAGCGCCTTCAAACGCATACCCGCCCGAGTGGCCATATTGGCCGTTGAATGTTGCCAATGCGATCCACTTAAGGACCGGGAATTCACTTTTCTAACTGACATAGGATCCCGTCATATCCAGCGGAAAATGCCGCTTCTCGGAAATCTCTTTCAACCAGAACGTCTGGCGCGCTGCCAGTTGCTCTGGAGCAAAGTTACCCAGAATGATTTTCAGCGTCTCGAATTCGTCAGCGAACAAGGATTGCGTCCAGGTCATCAACGGCAAAAATGTCTTTAAATGCTGAAGTTCGGCATACCGCCGGGCCAGCGGATCCAGGGAGTCGGAAAAAATGCGGGCATGAGGGCACAACACGCAGCGCTGGACGCGGCAGACCTGCCCATCTATATGGTCAGGAGCAAGGAAAGGCGGCGGCTTGGTAGGCTCGGCGCATCCGGTGCCAACGATGGTCCTTTTGTGGATATCCCAGCGCTCTCGTTCTTCGGGCTTGACTTCACCGACATTGACGAGCCGGTACAAAATCGGCAGATCCAGCGTTCGGCGCTCTCCGATTTCTGTCCAAATGGAGTCTGTAAGCCGACGAACTTGTTGCTCGCCGTAGTTTTTAAACGCCCGGCTACGCAGATAAGTCACTGTAGAGTTCGGACTCGCGTGGCCTGCGGCAATCTGGGCAATGAACCAGTTATGACCACTGTTTTCATAAGCATATGCGATGAATACATCGCGCATGTCGGAGAGCGTCAGCTGCTCGGAAATGCGTTTGCCCTCTGACCGATTTTTATTGGCCAGCTGGATGATCTCAAACAGCGGCGTCACCATCCCTTCAGGGGTATAGACCCGTTGGTCCATACTTCCAGCGTCAAGAGCCCTGACAGTCCGCATCGTTGACTTCGGGCCAAACTTGGTGGGCTTGTAAAGCCATGGACTGCGCAGTGCCTCCCGCAGCCTTCCGGCTTCCGCGAGGATCTTCACATCATGTGGGGACCGCGCAAGGGCCTCTTGGGCTAGCGCCAGCTCCCTTCTGACGATCTCGCGCAGGCCCCGTGTCTGGGCAATCACCGATTGGAACAGGCTGCCAGGCGATATCTGGGTCTTGTCCAGCCCCTGTGTGTTTTGCTCCCGCTTGCCCGCACGGGTTTTGAGTGCATACACAATATGCCGACCTTCAATACTGGGATGCGCCCGGAAGCAATCTTCACGATCCATGGAAACCAAGGTGGATGCATTCCATCCACTCCTGAGCAGGAAGAGGTATGCGACTTGCTGGATTTGCCGCAGGGAGGGGGTCTCCGCGGGGTTGCTGGCCCAAGAATCGAGGATCCTGTACACGCGATGCTTAAGGATCGTATTTATCGCTTTGATGTGTTCGTGAGGTACGGTTTTTTGAAGCTTTCCCACACGGTCCGGGAATTTCATATGGAGCGGCGGCAAACCCGTTCCCGCACGCGTCCAGTTCAGAAGCCTGAAAACCACTCTTGATCGCAGGTCAGACCAACCCATCCGAACGAGAGCCGCAGCATGGGCCGGGCTCAAGCCTGCAACGCTCAAGACTGGCGACAGTGGATAAGAAGCATCAAGCCGGTCCAGAAAGCGCCAAAAAAATCTTAACGCGCTTATCACATTGCTGATTACTACGGCCGTTTTGCTTTCATAGCGCGCTTGAATATAGGGCGCCATTTCCAGGATCAGCTGCGGCCTGCCTGAGTAATCTCCGCCCCATTGTGGATGGTTCGACTTCCTGCACAAGGCCGAAGGCTCATCTAGCGGATATCCTTCGACGCCCGTAGCAAACTCTCGCAAATCACAGAATCCGGGGCGAGTGAGGTGGCTACCCATAAAAACAAGCGGATCTCGTGATGCTGCGGACGTATTTGAAACCAAAGCCAGATCGGGAGCATGCAGTCCTTTGCGGGACTTTCGTGACGGTTCGACCACTATGCGTCCCGCGACTCGCGGCCTGGTCCTGGAAAATCATCCAACATCATGGCGTAGTCATCATCAATTTGCGCCTTGATATATGCGTTGGCTAACCATACCAAGTAAATATTGGACGTCTCCTGGCTCACGTGCCCCAGCTGAGGCCGCACCAGTAGCATGAGCGCGTCAGTGGCGATGCCTGTGATCCAGGTAGGCTCCAGCCGGTTCGGGGTATTTCCCGCATTCTCAACGCGTTGGGCGATGGCCTCCAGCATGGTCTTGCACGCCCAATAATGACGACCCAAGTGCGGAGACCATCCGCGGTAGGGAAGCCTTGATGAGTCCACCCATGCTATATAAAGGACCTGGGCTGAGATGGGCTTTCCTGTAGCCTCTGAAAGAAACAGGCGCTGTTCGGCCTTCCTTGAGCGAACAAGCCTTTCACTCGCATTGGATGCAGCACGAGCAAACAGGGCGCGAGACTTAAACCTAATCTCGTCACGATAGTGCGCAATACGTTCAGCTAGCTCCAGCGAAATTCTGATGTGTCGTTCGGGCCCGTACAAATTGCCGTAAGCGTCCGGGTATTTCTGTCCCTTGGCACCATATTTCACAGAGACCGTGACAGAATTACCCACAACATCCCAGTTGGCGCGACTCAAAGGAAGCGTATCGACGCGCCACTGACAAGCCTCCTCACGGCGGACACCCGTTTTGACAATGAGTTCACACATTAATGCCTTGGTATGTCCGCACTCAATTTCGATGCCTTTGAGCCAATCCACCACTTGGCAATCAGTCGGCAACTTAAGGTTGGTGGGTGCGGGCCGGACTCGGCCTATTCGGGATTGAATATGGAGAGTTTGGCCATGCGTTCTACTCGCGGAGTTCACGGTTATTTGGCGAACAGCGGTCAAAAACGAAAAGGGACGGCGGTAACCCTTCTGGGCGCACCATGTCAGGTAGTTACAGCTCTCCTGAACTCTTGCGTTAATTGTTCGTGGCGCAAGCGGCCTTCCGGATGCGGACCAAGCCCCCTTCAACATTTCTGATTGATATCGATTTACGAGGTGATGGGTGTAGTCAACTTCCCGCCAATCAACGGCCCGGACTTCACACCAGTCAAAAAAATCCACGAGGGCTCGACCAAATGTTTCAAGACTTTTGGTGGTTGGATACCTTCCGTACGCGGAGAAAGTCAATGAGGAGACTCCTGGACGGTACGCCAGCATGGCCCTGTCTCTCAGGTATTCCGATGCTTCATGCTGAAGAAACCAGCCGGGCCCGTAAATGCAGGGAACATGACCCACTGCGCCATAGCCCTCTACGTCTAACGTAGAAGCTTTGGGGATAAAAAGGTTGTGTGGCATGGGTTGTAATTTCACAACCTTATCAGCAATCAGTACAGTAAGCTACTCTTTTTGGAGTGACATAAATTGGCTCTTATCTTATATATCGGCAATAAAAACTACTCATCCTGGTCCATGCGGCCGTGGGTGCTGCTCAAGCAGGCGGGCATTCCTTTCGAAGAAGTCAGCATCCGATTTGACTCTTTCGATGTCGCCTCGGAGTTCAGGAAGAAAGTCAGCCGCGTCAACCCTGCAGGCAAGGTGCCGGTGCTGGACGACGACGGCCTGCTGGTGTGGGACACGCTGGCGATTGCAGAGTATGCAGCCGAGCGTTTCCCTGAAATAAACCTCTGGCCGCAAAGCGTTCAGGCCAGAGCCCGGGCGCGCAGTGTCTGCGCAGAAATGCACAGCGGCTTTGGCGCATTGCGCGCAGCCTGCCCCATGAACATTGAAGCCGACCTGCATGAAACGGGCCAGCTGATCTGGCGCGACAGGCCCGCCGTGCGCGCTGATGTAGCGCGCCTGATTGCCATGTGGCGCGAATTGCTGGCAGAACACAAGGGGCCAATGCTGTTTGGCGAGGTCAGCATTGCCGACGCCTTTTATGCGCCTGTGTGCATGCGGCTGAAAAGCTATGCCCTGCCGGTGCCATCCGACATCAGCGCCTACATGGAGCGCCTGAGCGCCCTGCCCGGGGTCAAGGCCTGGATAGATGGCGCGCTGGCGGAAAACGATTTCCGCGAGTTTGAAGAGCCTTACCGAATCAAACGCTAACCCGCAGAAAGCAAGCCGCCTCATGGTCACCATTTACCTTCGCTACGTGCTCGATGCCAGCAAACTCAAGGAATTTGAGCACTACGGAAAAATGTGGATTCCACTTGTCGAAAAATTCGGCGGCAGGCACCACGGCTATTTCCTGCCCAGCGAAGGGGCCAACAACATCGCGCTGGCGCTGTTTACCTTTGACAGCCTCGCGACCTATGAAGGCTATCGTCAGCGGTCCTTCGAAGACCCGGACTGCCAGGCCGCCTTCAAATACGCGGAAGACACCCGTTGCATCATCAGCTACGAGCGCAGCTTTTTCCGCCCCGTGTTTTCCTGATTTTCGCCCCGGACGACGCTGCATCGGCGCTGCCTTGAGCCGCTAAACTGCCACCATGGAAATTTACATGGTCGGTGGTGCGGTGCGTGACAAGTTGCTGGGCCTGCCCGTGCAGGACCATGACTGGGTGGTGGTGGGCGCGACGCCCAAGGAAATGATGGACCAGGGCTTCCTGCCGGTGGGCAGGGACTTTCCGGTATTTCTGCATCCGCATACCCGCGAAGAGTATGCGCTGGCGCGCACCGAACGAAACACCGCACGCGGCTATCGCGGCTTTGAGGTGTTTGCGACGCCCGACGTCACACTGGAACAGGATCTGGCGCGGCGCGACCTTACTATTAATTCAATAGCAGCCCCCGCTCATCCTGAAAGCGCCAAAGACACATTTGAGCCCGATTTTGAGGCCTTGATTGATCCTTACGGCGGCCGGCAGGACTTGCGGCACAAGGTCCTGCGCCATGTCACGGATGCGTTTCGCGAAGACCCGGTTCGCATCCTGCGACTGGCCCGGTTTGCGGCGCGGTTTGCTGATTTTTCGGTCGCACCCGAAACGCTGGCGATGATGCGGGACATGGTGGCGCATGGCGAAGTCGATGCGCTGGTGGCCGAGCGCGTCTGGCAGGAACTGGCGCGCGGCCTGATGGAAGAGCAGCCCTCGCGCATGCTGCAAGTGCTGCGCGAATGCGGTGCCCTGCAAAAGCTGCTGCCTGAAGTCGCCAGGCTCTGGGGCGTGCCCCAGCGCAGCGAATACCACCCCGAGGTGGACACCGGCGTCCACCTGATGATGGTGCTGGCCATGGCGGCGCAACTGCAGGCGCCTCTGCCCGTTCGCTTTGCCTGCCTGTGTCACGACCTGGGCAAAGGCACGACCCCTGCCGACATGCTGCCCCGCCACATCGGCCACGAGGAGCGCAGTGCGCGCCTGCTCAAGGATGTGTGCGAGCGCTTTCGCGTACCCATTGAGTGCCGCGAAATCGCCGACGTGGTGGCGCGTGAGCACGGCAACATTCACCGCAGCAGCGACCTCGGCGCAGCCGCCGTGGTGCGCCTGCTGGAGCGCTGCGATGCGTTTCGCAAGCCGCAGCGCTTTGCCGACATTTTGCTGGCCTGCGAATGCGATGCGCGGGGCCGGCTCGGGTTTGAAGACTCGCCCTACCCCCAGCGCCCACGGCTGCTGCAGGCCCTGGCCGCCGCCCAGTCCGTAGCGACCCACCTGGTGGCGGAAGATGCGCAGGCTGCCGGACAGAGCGGGAAGCAGATTGGCGAGCGGATTCACCAGGCGCGCGTGATAGCCGTGAACGAGTGCACCGGCTGCGCTGCCGCGCCGGGCGTGCAGCCCTGAAAATCAGGAAACGATGTAAGCCGCAGCAGCCGTCGAAAAGAGCTTGCCGTCCGCCCCCAGGAACTCCATGCGCGTGCTCGCCACGCGGGAGCCGAGCCGCAATACTTCAGCACGCAGCTCGAAGTGCTCGCCGATCCCCGGTCGCAAATAGTCCACCCGCAGGTCAATCGTGCCCAGCTTGTAAAAGCGGCTCAGCCGCTGCTCGGGGGTTTCATTCATGTGACGCGCGCCAATGGCCGCCATCACCGCCAGTCCGCCCATGGCGTCCAGCCCGGCACTGATGACGCCGCCATGGAGCCGGTTATAGGCGGGATGGCCTATGAGCTCGTGCCGCATGTCGATGCGCGCCGTGACCCGCTCGGCCCTGAGCGAGGTGATCTTCAGACCGAGCAATTGATTGAAGACAATTTTTTCTTCGAAGATGGTTTTCAGGCCTGTGACGAACTCTTCCTCGAATTCTGGTGCGGGTACTGGGGATGCAGAGTGGCTCAGATTTTTTATCATGGGTTTGATTGTGAAGCAGCGGGGGTTAAGACCTCAGGGCGACGGCGCCTGTAAAAAAAGCGCCATGGCCGCGTTGGTCAAGTCGTCGAGGTCAGCGTCCTTGCGGGCATCAAACCATTTCACGGACCAGTTGAGCGCCCCCAGGATCAGCAGGCGTGCCAGCCTCACGGGACCATGCAGCAGGCCAGCGGCGCTCAGGGCCTGCAGCACCGGCTCCCAGACCGCCTCGTAATCGCTTTGCAGCTGGGCCAGCAATGCGCGCTGCTCCGGCGTGAGCGAGCGCGATTCATAAAGCATCACCGGAATGAAATCACTGCCCGGCCCGAGCAGCACTTCAAAGTGGCTGCGCACCAGCACGCGTAGCAGCGCCGGAGCGTCGGCCGCAGGGCTTGCAGCGGCCTGCAGCGCCGCGCGCTGCCGTGCAAGGGCCGAGCGCATTCCTTCCTCCATCACTGCATACAGCAAGGCGTTTTTGCTTTTGAAGTGATAAAAAGGCGAACCGCTGTGCATCCCGACGGCAGCGGCAATATCGCGCGTACTGGTGGCGTCAAAACCCTTTGTGCGAAACAGCTGGGCGGCGGCATTGAGCAACTCGACACGCCGGTTGCCATCATCGCGCTCATCAGCGGATTTGCGGGGCCGGCCGCGCGGCCGTTTTTCAGCGACGGGCAATCCGCTTGCAGGCGTGGCAAAGGCAGCGGGTTTGCGCTTTGGGAAGATTTCCATGGGGACCAACCATAACAAAATCGCCTATTTATAACAAGCAATTGCTTTGCAAAAATAGGGTTGCAGCTTACCTCCTTGAGCAGCCTTGCCATCCGTAGGCACATTCCAGAAACATCGGTTAATCGAGGTAACTGGTCGCGTGGCAAAAGGTGCCGGCATACCAGCATGCCGCTTACGGCATGGAAAAATCATTTTCAAGATACAAAATCAGCCTCTAGCACTTATGGATCAATCGCCGGCAGCTATCAAATAAAGAGTACTCATCCGCATGCTCCGGTGTCGGCACCCTCTTTTTCGCCAAAAATTCGACCGCAGAAGACCGTACATCGGCATCAATCCCTGACCGCACCCGGACGAACCCACAGGCAAGGGACTCTGGCAGGGCCTGAACCGGTTTCAGACCGTATCAAAAATCAACAATCCGCAGTGTGATTTCTAACGCAGCCGGACTACGCTTTTTCTTCTGGATCCTGGCCTCTCTTTTTGATGCTCATGCAGTCCAGTGGGGCTTGAATCCTGATTTTTCATGAAAGGAAAAATCATGGCCAACGCACATCATCCTCATTTACGGACGCATGACTGGTTTGAACGCTCCCGCTTGGTATCAAGCCTCAGCAGCCACACCGTGGCATTGAGCGTCGTGGTCTTTCTGGCCATCGTGGCAGTGCTGCTGACCCTGTTTGAGTGGCTGCAAATATTGCCCGAGCAGGTGACCATGAGCACCGCCACCTACAGCAGCACCAAGCCTCCTGATCAGGCGCTATGGCAGGTGAGCCAAAAGAACCGTCCCGATCCATTCTTTGAACAGAAAAAAACGGCTACGGATGCCGATTTGCCGGACCAGTTTTAGCGCATAGACCACGCCGCGGCCGGCGCTGCGACAAGGGGAGCTAGCCATCTGGAGGGCGCTATAGTAACTGGATGTATGCCAACCATGCCCACCATCGCTCCGACCTCGTCCGCATCGCCACCAGTGTCATGAGCGAGCGCGGTTTAGAGCCCGAATTTTCGCCCCGCGTCCACCAGCAACTGGCATCGATCAAGGGCGCTGGCAGCGAGTCCGGCCCGGATATCAAGGACCTCACCGGCCTGCTCTGGTGCTCCATCGACAATGATGATTCACTGGACCTGGACCAACTGACAGTGTGCGAAGTGCTGGCTGATGGCACCGTCCAGCTGATGGTGGCGATTGCCGATGTCGATGCACTGGTCAGGAAGGCAACGCCCATTGACGACCACGCCTACATGAACACCACATCGGTCTATACCTCGGCGCGCATCTTCCCCATGCTGCCGGAGCGTCTGTCCACGGACCTGACTTCGCTCAACGCTGGCGAGGACAGGCTGGCGCTGGTGACCGAGATGGTTTTCAACGCCGAGGGCGCGCTGGCGAACTCCAACGTCTACCGGGCCATGGTACGCAACAAG
Organism: uncultured beta proteobacterium; assembly: GCA_963793855.1. Lineage (GTDB taxonomy): Bacteria > Pseudomonadota > Gammaproteobacteria > Burkholderiales > Burkholderiaceae_C > Polaromonas. Next base: position 1,110,839 of record CAWCBL010000004.1, on the reverse strand, counting down.
GCCAAGCTGGCCTATGACGCCGTCGCCGCCTGGATCGAAGGCGAAGGCACGCTGCCCGCCGCGGCATCGGCCGTGCCCGGCATGGAGGCGCAGCTTCGCACCCAGGACGCTCTGGCCCAGCAGCTGCGCGGGCGACGGCATGAACAGGGCTCGCTGGAGTTCGAAACCCTGCAGCCGCGCGCCGTGTTTGAGGGGGAAAAGGTCGTCGGCCTCCAGCAGCAGGCGCACAACCGGGCGCGCCAGCTGATCGAGGAAGTGATGATTGCCACCAACGGCTGCACCGCGCGATTTCTGGCAGCGCACGGCGGTGCATCACTGCGGCGCGTGGTCCGCTCACCCGAGCGCTGGCTGCGTATCGTGGAGGTGGCCAAGGAGTATGGCGAAGCGCTGCCCGCCGAGCCCGACTCGCAGGCACTGGCGGCCTTTCTCGCCAAGCGCCACAAGGCAGACCCGCTGCGCTTTCCCGACCTGTCGCTCGTCATCGTCAAACTCATGGGTTCGGGCGAGTATGTGGTGGAGGCGCCCGGCGCTGAAGCCATCGGTCACTTTGGCCTGTCGGTGCGCGACTACACCCACTCCACCGCCCCGAACCGGCGATTTCCCGACCTGATCACCTCGCGGCTGCTGAAGGCCGCGCTGGCAGGCAAGCCCGCGCCGTATTCGAACGCCGAGCTGGCGGAGCTGGCACTGCACTGCACCCGGCAGGAGGACGCCGCCCAGAAAGTTGAACGGCAGATGCGCAAGTCCGAAGCGGCGCTGGTGCTGGAGTCGCGCATCGGCCAGCACTTCGAGGGTCTCGTGACCGGCAGCACCCCAAGCGGTGTGTGGGTTCGCATCTTCTCGCCGCCTGCGGAAGGCAAGCTGATCGCGGGCGAGGAGGGGCTGGAGGTCGGTGAAAACGTCCGCGTCAGGCTGCAGGGGACGAACGTGGAGCGCGGTTTTATCGACTTCGTGCGGGTCGAATAAGCCTGCAGGACTCGGGTCGCACCATGCTCCCTGAAATTCTGGGCAGTCGCGGGCTCACGCTGCATGGCCTGGTGGCGATGTTCGGCTTGGGCGTTTACGTCATCGGTTCGCACGCCCGGCGGCAACGCCGCCACCCTTCAGCCGCTATCGCCTGGGTGGTATCGCTCGCACTGATGCCCTACCTGGCCCTGCCGCTTTACCTGCTGTTCGGCAGTCGTAAAGTACTTCGCGATCAGTCGGCGCGGGCCACGCCGGCATTGCCCTTCAGCGGCCGTCAGTCCAATGCCCCGGCGCCACGCTTTCAGCATCTCGCCGCGGCCATGGGTCTGCCGCGCGCCTCGTCCTACCAACAGCTCGCCATCCATCAGGATGGACACGATGCGCTGCAGGCACTGCGCACCGTGATACGGGGCGCGAGCTCTACGCTGGACCTGTGCACCTTTCTTCTGGGGCGGGACGCGCTGGGCCATGAGGTCATGGCCTTGCTGATACAACGCGCCCGGGAAGGTGTGCGGGTGCGCCTGCTGATTGACGGCATCGGCGTGTACCTGGGCGGACATCCCGATCTGAAACCACTGTCCGCTGCGGGCGCAGAAGTGGCCCTGTTCGTTTCGCCCTTTCGCTCTGCCCTGCCCGGCCGGACCAATCTGCGCAATCACCGGAAAATGGTCATTGCCGACGGACAGCGCCTGTGGATGGGCGGGCGAAATCTGGCGGCGGAGTACTTTGTCGGCGATGCGTCACGGTCCCATCAAACGCCGTGGATCGATTTGAGTTTTGACTTTAGCGGCGACCTTGTCCGCCAAGCCCAGCAGCGCTTCGCGCAGGATTGGGCCTTCGCCACGCAAGCCGCCCGACCCGCTATGCCGCCCGCAGAGTTTGCGCCACCGGCTTCTGAAGAGATGGGCGCGCAACTGATCGCCAGCGGCCCGGATCAGGCCGACGATACTGTGTACTCGCTGCTAATCTCCAGCTGCTTCACAGCGCAGACCCGCATCCTGGCCGTAACACCTTATTTTTTGCCGGACCCAACGCTGCTGATGGCGCTGACGCTGGCCGCAAGGCGCGGGATCGCCGTCGATTTGGTGCTGCCCCGGCGCTCCAACCATCGGCTGGCCGATATGGCGCGCCCTGCCGCGCTGCGCGAAATGTCGGCCGCCGGCGCCCGGGTGTGGCTGGTCGATGGAATGATCCACGCCAAGGCCGTCGTCATCGACAAGGAGCTGGCGCTGGCAGGATCGGCCAATCTCGACGAACGCAGCCTGTTCCTGAACTATGAGCTGATGATTGCCTTTTTCGAACCCGCTGACGTGCATCGCTTCGCGGACTGGATTGAGCGCCAGCGCGGAGCAGCAAAGCTTTACCGCGCGCAGGCCCCAAGCGTGATGCGTGAAGTTGCCGAGGGTTTGATCCGCTGGCTGGCCTTCCAGCTTTAATCGGCACCTCCCGTCTTCGTCGCCTGGCAAACCAGGCTGCGACGGGGACACACAAAATTTTTTCCAGTCGTTACCCAAGAACATTCAACCCACACGGCGCTTTATTGCCTATAGTTCGGCGACGACCGGGTGTGTAACGGCCAGTCGGGAGGCGCAGGCAAGCGCAAACCAGAGAAATCAAACATGCAGACAATCAACCACCCTGGATACAAATAATGATCTGGCAACAGGTATACAACCCCTTTGGCAATATGTTCATCTCCACCTTGCTGGCCGCCGTCCCGGTGGTCGTGATGCTGGTGTGCCTGGGCTTTCTTCACATCAAGGCGCACATTGCAGCGGGCCTGGGGCTGATCGCAGCACTGCTGGTGGCTATATTCGCCTACGGCATGCCGGCGGACATGGCCAGCCGGGCGGCCGTGTACGGCGGCTTTACCGGCCTGCTGCCCATCGGCTGGATTGTGCTGAACATCATCTTCCTGCAGCAGCTGGCCGAGCAGAACGGCAGCTTCAAGATCCTGCAGGATTCGCTCTCGGGCATCACCGAGGACCGGCGCCTGCAGCTGCTGCTGATCGCGTTCTGCTTCGGCGCCTTCTTCGAGGGCGCGGCGGGCTTCGGCACCCCGGTGGCGGTGACCGCCGGCATCCTGATCGGCCTCGGCTTCTCGCCGCTGGCAGCCTCGGGCCTGTCGCTGATCGCCAACACGGCCCCGGTGGCCTTCGGCGCGCTGGGCACGCCGGTTATCACGCTGGCCAAGGTGCACGGCTACGACCTGATGGAAGTGACCGCCATGATCGGCCGGCAGCTGCCCTTCTTCTCGCTGCTGGTGCCGTTCTGGCTGATCTGGGCATTTGCCGGACGCAAGGCCATGATGGAAATCTGGCCGGCCATCCTGGTGACGGGCCTGTCGCTTCGCCATTCCGCAGTACCTGGTCAGCAACTTCATCGGTCCTGAGCTGGTGGACATCATTGCCGCGATCGTTTCCATGGTCTGCCTGGTGCTGTTCCTGCGCGTGTGGCAGCCCAAGAAGATCTGGACCTCGCCGTCGCTCAAGGGCCACGACGAGCAGCGCCGCACGAAGCCAAGCCGCCAGCGCCCGTGGTGGTCGCACGACCGCGCCGCACTGATCCGCGCCTGGACGCCCTGGGTGATCCTGTCGGTGTTCGTCTTTGTCTGGGGCATGCCCGCAGTCAAGACCTGGCTCGATACGGCTGTATGCGCCGTCGTTCCCGATGGGCGGGCTGCACAACCTGGTGGAGAAGATGCCGCCAGTGGTGCGCAGCCCCGACCAAGGAAGGCGCGGTTTACGTGCTCAACATTCTTTCGGCCACGGGCACGGGCATCCTGCTGTCGGCGATCGTCGGCGCGCTGGTGATGAAATACCAGCCGGTCGAGATCGTCAGGACCTTTTTCCGTACGCTCTGGCTGGTGCGCTATTCGCTGCTGACCATCGTGCTGATGCTGGCGCTGGGCACCCTGACGCGCTACTCGGGCACCGACACCACGCTGGGCCTGGCGTTTGCCAACACCGGCGTGTTCTACCCCTTCTTCGGCACGCTGATGGGCTGGCTGGGCGTGGCCATGACCGGGCTCCGACACCGCGTCCAACGTGCTGTTCGGCGGCATGCAGAAGGTGGCCGCCGAGCAGCTGGGCCTGTCGCCCAACCTGATGGGCGCGGCCAACAGCTCGGGCGGCGTGATGGGCAAGATGATCGACGCGCAGTCCATCGTCGTCGCCTCCACCGCCACGCGCTGGTTCAACCATGAAGGCGACATCCTGCGCTACGTGTTCTTCCACTCCGTGGCGCTGGCCTGCCTGGTCGGCCTGTTTGTCACGATGCAGGCCTATGTCTTGCCGTTCACGCTGATGGTCGTGCACTAAGCGCAGACCAGGCAAAAAAACGGGTGGTGTGCCGCGCTTGGGTGTGGCACACCACTTTTTTTGTCTGCCGGCGGCTCGCCGGCTGGAACCGCAGGCTTCAACTCACATAAAGGTCAGAGGGGCTCAGCTATTATTTCAGGAGCTACCTGCACCCACAGTGCTTTCGCAAGGGGGTGCGGACGAAAACTTGGACTACTTGGAGGTAGTTCATGTATTCATACGAAGATCGAATTCGAGCCGTCAAGCTCTACATCAAGCTCGGAAAGCGTCTTGCAGCGACCATTCGACGGTTGGGCTACCCGACAAAGAACTCCCTTATTGGTTGGTATCGGGAATACGAGCAGGGTCGCGACTTGCAAGTGGGCTATGTCCGCTCAATGTTCAAATACTCCGATGAACAGCGGAAGGTTGCGGTTCAGCATTACCTTGACCACGATCGTTGCATTGCTTCAACCATGAAGGCACTGGGATACCCATGCCGGGAAACACTCACGGCCTGGATTGATGAACTGCACCCGGAAGTACGTCAACGTATTGTGGGGAGAGCTCCGAACGTCCAGCACCCCCTGGAGCTCAAGAATGCGGCAGTGATTGAACTGTGCACCAGGAAAGCAAGTGCACAAGAAATCGCTCAGAAGTTAGCAGTGTGCAGGCCGACGTTGTACAACTGGAAGAATCAACTACTCGGCCGAGAGGCTCCCGCATCCATGAAGCGACATAACGATTCTGCGCCAGCTCCCAGGCCGAAAGAACTCACAGAACTGCAGCAGCAAGTCGATTTGCTTCAGCGCGACATCCGGCGTTTGCAGCTCGAACATGACCTATTGAAGAAGGCCAATGAACTGTTAAAAAAAGGCCTGGGCGTCGCCCCGCAGCTCCTGAGTAATCGAGAGAAGACACTGCTGGTTGACGCCCTGAAGCATACCTATGCGCTCTCAGAGCTCTTTGCCGAACTTGACCTTGCCCGTAGCTCTTACTTCTATCACTGCGCCCGGCTAAGGAGTCCTGACAAATACGCGGACGCACGTGTTGCCATCACCGATGTCTTCCAGAGCAATCACCGTTGCTACGGTTACAGGCGAATGCGTGCAGCACTTGGCCGGCGCCAGCTACACATCTCTGAGAAAGTCGTGCAACGCTTGATGAAGCAGGAATGCTTGGTCGTTGCCGCCAATAGAAGGCGTCGGTACGGATCCTATCTTGGCGAAATCAGCCCTGCGCCAGAGAACATCATCAACCGGGACTTCCACGCCGGGTCTCCAAACGAGAAATGGCTTACCGACATCACGGAGTTCCAGATCCCTGCTGGCAAGGTGTATCTCTCGCCCATGGTCGACTGCTTCGATGGCCTGGTGGTCAGCTGGACTATCGGCACACGTCCAGACTCCGACTTGGTGAACACGATGTTGGATGCTGCAATTGAGGCGGTTGCCAGCAGCGAAAAAAGGCCTGTCGTTCATTCAGATCGTGGTGCCCACTATCGCTGGCCTGGGTGGCGCTCAAGGATGGACAACGCCAAGCTGATTCGATCAATGTCGCGCAAAGGATGCTCCCCTGATAACGCGGCCTGCGAGGGTTTCTTCGGGCGATTAAAAACAGAGTTGTTCTATCCTCGGAACTGGCAGGACATAACGATCGACCAATTCATCCAGATCGTTGACTCCTACATCCGCTGGTATAACGAAAAGCGCATCAAGATCTCTCTTGGCTCACTCAGTCCCCTGGAATACCGGGAGAGCCTTGGACTTACGGCATAAACCAGTCTAAGTTTTACGCCGCACCCCCCAAACAGCACTTTTCACCTTTTATTGACAAACGTCGCGGGTCAGCGCCTAGTCCCGCAATAGTCCTCAGACCTTTGAGAAATCGGGGCGCCGCTTTTCCATGAAGGCCGTGAAGGCCTCACGCGCGGCAGGCTCCTGCAGCATGCGGCCAAAGCTGGCGCCCTCTTCGGCCATGCGCTCGGCCACGATGCCGGCATTGCCCTTTTTCATGAGCCGCTTGGTTTCAATCAGCGAACTCAGCGGTTTGGCGGCCAGCTTGAGCGCCTGCCTCTGGGCCAGCGCATTGACTTCGGCAGGCGGAACGATACGGTTGATGAGGCCCATCTCCAGCGCCGTTTCGGCCATGAAGGGCTCGCCCAGCAGCAAGGCTTCCGCCGCGCGCGGGTAACCCACCAGCTGCGCCATCAGAAAGCTCGATGCCGCTTCAGGGCAAAGGCCCAGGTTGACAAAAGGCATTGAGAACGCCGCGTTGTCGCCCGCGTACACCAGGTCGCAATGCAGCAGCAGGGTGGTGCCGATGCCGACTGCCGGGCCGCATACCGCCGCCACGATGGGCTTGGGAAAGCTGCTGATGCCGCGCAGAAAACGGAAAACGGGAGAGTCAGGCGTCGAGGGCGGCTTGTTCAGGAAGTCGCCGATGTCGTTGCCCGCTGAAAAAATCGTTTCATGGCCCTGAATCACGACTGCGCGTACGGCCCCGTCGTGATTGGCTGACTCAAGCGCGTCTGCCATGGCGTCATACATGATGGCCGTAATGGAATTTTTCCGGTCCAGGCGATTCAGCGTAATGGTCATCACGCCAGCGTCAACGTGGGTCAGGATTTCTGGAATGGTGGAGGTGCTCATGAAGAAATTCCGGTATTTGGAAAACAAGGTGCAGGCCAGTGTAGAAGCTCCGAAAGCTCCTAAAACTGCGTAAAAGGATTACTCCTTGTAGTAAACAATCTGGCTGCTGGTGGCCAGCAGTGTGCCAGCTTCGTTCCACAGCTGCGCAGTCTGGTCAAAGAAGCCGTTGCGAAAAGCCTGAGCCCTTGCCTGAGCCAGCAGGTAGCCGTCGCTGCTCTGCGTCAGTTGCTGGCTGTCGGCATGAAAGTAAGTCGTAATGGAAACCGTCCCGGCAGGCACGCGCGTGGCACGGCGCAACCATACACGGGGGTAAAAAACATCGGCCATGGCGGCCAGCGAGGCAAAGTCCAGCGGACGCGGCGGATCGTCGCGCACCCAGAGCTGGGTCAGGCTGTCGTCCTCCCGGCCATCCCAGACCTGGGGAATCATGCCGCGAACGGCGCGCATGTCGTAGCGCCGAGTCCATTCGGAGGTGGCAAAAATCAGGCGCGGCGATGCGTCGGAGAAGCTGACGGATGGCATGGGTGTTTCAGTCACGCCCCAGGTTTCGCGGCGCGCAGCGGTGACGGCGGTCGCGGTCATGACCACGCCTTCGGTGCCCGATGCGTCGGTTTGCGACAAGGACACCGTCCAGTGCTGGGTGGAGCGATTGGTTCTCACGGGCTTCGCGGTGACCGTGAAAGGCCCATCCGCCATCGCAGTGGCGTAATTCGCGGTCAGCGCCACCGGCTCGCCCAGCAGGTCCGGGTGCTGCATGATCGCCCGCACAGCCGTAGCTGCCGTGGTGCCGCCAAAAGGGCCGACCATATTCCAGTATGCAGCGCTGCTGGCGCCTAGCCAGGTATCTCGCTGTTTACCGCCTGCCGGTTCCAGCTGGAGAGCTTCGTCAAAAGGATGAAGTTTCATGGACTAAGTGTGAAGGCAAAAATTGAATCAACCAGTCGTCTCTGCGACGCACCCTTCCCGAATTCAAAACCCGAAACTCAAGGGCGTGGGGAGCGGATGCATTGCGGGGCGCAGGGGCTCGAAGAAAACCGGAGCGACCTTCAGGGGCATGAGTATTTTCCTCGGACTGCAACGCCGCAATGCGCCCGCTCGGCAGCCAGTTAAACCCTCTCGAAGATGCCTGCGGCGCCCTGCCCCATACCCACGCACATCGTCACCATGCCATATTTCAGCTGATGGCGCTGCAGCGCATGAATCACGGTAGCCGCACGAATCGCGCCCGTGGCGCCCAGCGGATGGCCCAGCGCAATCGCGCCGCCCATGGGGTTGACCTTGGCCGGATCCAGCCCCAGCGTGTTGATGACCGCCAGGGACTGCGCGGCAAAGGCTTCGTTCAGCTCATACCAGTCGATGTCGTTCTGGCTCAGGCCCGCATAGCGCAACGCGGCAGGAATGGCTTCGATCGGGCCAATGCCCATGATGGCCGGCGGCACGCCCTTGGCGGCAAAACTCACAAAGCGCGCCAGCGGCTTGAGGCCGAATTCCCTCACCGCTTTTTCGCTCGCCAGAATCAGGGCGCCTGCGCCATCCGAGGTCTGCGAGCTGTTGCCGGCCGTGACCGTGCCGCGCGCCGCAAACGGCGTCTTGAGCTTGGCCAGGCCTTCGAGCGTGGTGTCGGGGCGCGCGCCTTCGTCCAGGCTCACGATGCGACTCCTGGCGATGACTTCACCGGTTTCCAGATTGGCCGTGCGGTCCGTTACTTCCACCGGGGTCATTTCATTGGTGAACTCGCCCGCCTGCTGCGCCTTGAGGGCCTTTTGATGCGACTCCAGCGCAAACTGGTCTTGCGCCTCGCGCGAGACTTTCCACTGCTGCGCGACCTTCTCGGCCGTCAGTCCCATGCCGTAGGCAATGCCGATGTTCTCGTCGTTGCCAAACATGGCGGGCGAGAACGAAGGGGAGTTGCCGGTCATCGGCACCATGCTCATGCTTTCGGTGCCGGCTGCAATCATCACATCGGCCTCGCCGACGCGGATGCGGTCGGCAGCCATCTGCACGGCTGACAGGCCCGAGGCGCAAAAGCGGTTCACGGTGATGCCGCCGACGCTGGTGGGCAAGCCGGCCAGCACAGCACCGATGCGGGCGATGTTCAGGCCTTGCGGGCCCTCGGGAATGGCGCAGCCGCAGATGATGTCTTCAATCGCCTTGGGGTCCAGCGTCGGCACCTGGGCCAGCGCGGAGCGCAGGACGTTGACCAGCAGGTCGTCGGGCCGCGTATTGCGGAAAAAGCCCCGGTGCGAGCGCCCGATGGGCGTGCGCGTGGCGGCAACGATGTAGGCTTCCTGGACTTGTTTGGCCATGATGGTTTCCTTTGATTCTTTAATTTTTTCGGGGGCCGGACGGAATCCAGGCCCATGTAAATTCACATTCGACAGGCTCGATGCCCGCCTCGTCGGTCACCGTGACCGCAACCTTGACTTCACCCTTGTCGCTGGCCCGCATCAAAGCCCGCTGCTCTGCCGTGAGGGTGGCCACCGCACGCATGGAACCGGTGGCGCGTTTTCTGAACGCCATCTTCAGCTCCTTGGCCAGCGGAATGCAGTCGTCGCGCACATTCATGCCCACGACCATGCCGGTGGCGGTTTCGGCCAGCAGGTTCATGGCCGAGGCGTGCACACCGCCAATGTGGTTCTGCACTTTCTTCTCGTTCTTGATGCCGATTTCCACGCGCTCCGTGCTCATCTGCAAGAAGTCCAGCCCTGCCGTGCCGGTAAAAGGCACGGCGCGTCGCATCACCACGCTGCGAAACCACGGGCGAGCAAACGCCGGCACCTCGGAGAGCCGCTCCAGCTGGCGCTCCAGCCGGTTGGGAGATGTGGTCGTCAAATCAGTCATCACCTTTCCCCTACCAGCGAACACCGCAGAACCGGCTTAGCCGGGCTGCTGGTGTTGCCCCCTGCAAGGGGGGAAGGTGCTACACGCAGTGAGCGTCCGACGGGGGTGTTCATCAGTTCCTCACGGGTTTGCCGGTACTCATCATGCCCATGATGCGTTCCTGCGTCTTGGGATGCTCCAGCAGCGAGCAGAAGGCCTTGCGCTCCAGCGTCATCACATACTCCTCCGTCACCAGCGTGCCGGCATCCACATCGCCGCCGCAGACCACGCCGGCGATCAGGCTGGCAATGTGATAGTCGTGGGCGCTGATGAAGCCGCCGTCGCGCATGTTGACCAGCTGGCCCTTGATGGTGGCCAGGCCGTTGCGGCCCGCCACCGGGAACAGGCGCTTGAGGGGCGCGCGGTAGCCCGAATCGAATAGCGCACGCGCCTCGTTGATGGCCACGAACAGCAGCTCGTCCTTGTTGGGAACGATCACGTCGCTGTCCAGCAGGTAGCCCAGCTTGCGGCTTTCCAGGGCGCTGGTGCCAACTTTGGCCATGGCCGCTGCGGTAAAGCCCTCGGTCAGGAAAGGCAGGAGGTCTTTATTGGTCGAGGTGGCAGCGTTTTCGGCGGCACGCCGTGCGATGTAGGTCAGGCCGCCAGCGCCTGGCACCAGGCCCACGCCGACTTCCACCAGGCCGATGTAGCTCTCCAGCGTGGCCACGCGTTTGGCCGAATGCACCGCCATTTCGCAGCCACCGCCCAGCGCCAGACCGCGAACGGCAGACACCACAGGAACCGTCGCATAGCGCAGCTTGAGCATCATGGCCTGCATTTCGGCCTCGGCGCCTTCGACGGCCGAGACACCGGCCATCATGAAGGCCGGCAGCATGGCCTGCAGATCGGCACCTGCCGAGAACATCTCATCGTTCGACCAGATCACCATGCCCTTGTAGCTCTGCTCCGCCAGGTCAACACCCATGACCAGACCTTCCACCACATCGGGGCTGATGGCATGCATCTTGGTCTTGATGCTGGCGATCACCACATCGCCCTTTTCCCAATGGGCGCCGTCCAGCGTCCACAGGCGAATTGCATCATCCTCGTGCAGCGTCGTGCCGGCTGTCTGGAAGGCAGGCGCGTTGGAGCCCAGCACGTTCTCAGGGAAATGCTGGCGCGCATACACGGGCAGGTCGCGGCGCGGAATGAATTTTTTGACCGAGGCGCTCCAGGAGCCTTCCGGCGTGTGCACACCACCGGCTACAGCCACTGGACCGTTGAAAACCCAGTCTGGCAGCGGCGCGGTGCTCAGCGCCTTGCCTGCATCAATGTCTTCCTTGATCCAGGTGGCGACCTGCAGCCAGCCGGCTTCCTGCCACAACTCGAACGGGCCCTGCTTGAAGCCAAAACCCCAGCGCATGGCAAAGTCGATGTCGCGGGCTGTTTCGGCAATGCTCTCCAGATGCACGGCGGCATAGTGGAACTGGTCGCGCAAAATGGCCCACAGGAAACGCTGCTCGGCGCCTTCAGCGTCGCGCAGCAGCTTCAGCCGCTCGCCAGCGGGCTTTTTCAGCATGCGGCCAACCACTTCGTCGGCCTTGCCGCCACCGGGCACGTATTCCATGCTCTCCGGGTTCAGCCGCAAAATGTCGCGGCCGACTTTCTTGTAGAAGCCGGCGCCGGTTTTCTGGCCCAGGCTCTTGGCTTCGAGCAGCCGGGCAAGCACGGGCGGCGTGCCATAGCTTTCAGAGAACGGATCTTCCACTTTTCCGCTACCCACGGGGCCGAGGTTTTCCTGCAGCGTCCTGATGACGTGCGCCATCGTGTCCAGGCCCACCACGTCGGCAGTGCGGAAGGTGCCCGAGCTGGCACGGCCCAGCTTCTTGCCGGTCAGGTCATCGACCACGTCGTAGCTCAGGCCAAAGGCTTCGGCTTCCTTCATGGTCGCCAGCATGCCGGCAATGCCGACGCGGTTGGCGATGAAATTGGGCGTGTCATGCGCACGCACCACGCCCTTGCCCAGCGCGGTGGTAACAAAAGCTTCGAGGTCGTCCAGTACCTTGGGTTCGGTGGTCGGCGTGTTAATCAGTTCCACCAGGGCCATGTAGCGCGGCGGGTTGAAGAAATGGATGCCGCAAAAGCGCGGCTTGATGGACTCGGGCAGCGCTTCGCTCAGCATGGTGATCGACAGGCCCGAAGTGTTGCTGGCCACAATGGCGCCATCAGCAATGAAGGGCGCAATCTTGTGGTACAGGTCTGTCTTCCAGTCCATGCGCTCGGCAATGGCCTCGATGATGAGGTCGCACTCTTTGAGCACGTCCATGTGTTCTTCGTAGTTGGCCTGCTGGATCAGCACGGCGTCTTCAGCCACGCCCAGCGGGGCCGGCTTGAGCTTCTTGAGCGCCTCAATCGCCCGGCTGACAATGCCGTTTTTCGGCCCCTCTTTGGCTGGCAAATCGAAGAGCACCACCGGCACCTTGAGATTGACCAGATGGGCGGCGATCTGCGCGCCCATCACGCCCGCGCCCAGCACGGCGACTTTTTTAACCTGGAAACGTGACATGGATTTCTTTCTTCGATTGACTCGGTTGATGGGTCTGGATTACTGAAGGCGGACCCAGGTCTGGGTCCGGCCGAAAGGCCCGAAAGAGCCTCTGACTTCAAGCTTTTTGCCGTCTTCTATGGGCGTCATTCTCAAGGTGTAGCTGCGGCCGTTTTCCGGATCCAGAATCTTGCCGCCTTCCCAGACCTCGCGCTCTGCGGCCTTTTTCGCGCCACGAATGATTTCGAGGCCGACGATGGGCTTGTCCTTGCGCTCGTCGCTGCAGTGGGTGCAGACATCCTCGGACTTGGCGGTTATGAGCAGGCGCTTTTCAATTTTTCCGCTCATCACACCCGCCGCTTCGGTGATTCGCACCTCTGCTTTGGCCTCGCCGGTTTTGTCGTCAAAACTGCGCCACAGGCCCGCCGGCGTGGTCTGCGCCAGCGCAGAAAAGGCCATCGCTCCTAAAAACATAGCTATCAGTGCACGTTTCATAAGGGCTCCACCAAGAAAAAGTTAACAAATCAGATCGTGGGTCGGCTTACGCTGCGCAAATCCGACCCACGCCTGCCAGAAACTCAGGCCAGTGCGGCGTCCGTGTCCATCAGCGCCTTGCTGCCGCTGCGTGCCGTGCGCATGAGCATCGCGGTTTCAGGGAACAGCTTGGCAAAGTAAAAGCGTGCCGTCTGCACCTTGGCCAGGTAAAACGGGTCGGTGTTGCCAGCGGCGATTTCACGCAGCGCGGTTTGCGCCATGCGGGCCCAGAAGTAGCCAAACACCAGGTGACCCGCGACGCGCAGGTAATCCACCGCAGCCGCGCCCACTTCGTCCGGGTTCTGGAAGCCCTTGAAGCCCAGTTCGGTCGTGAACTTGGTCATCTGGTCAGCCAGGTAGGCCAGCGGGTTGATGAACTCGGCCATCTTCTCGTTCACGCCTTCTTCGGCAATCAGCGCGCCAATGATCTTGCCGAATTTCTTCAGCGTGGCGCCGTTGTTGCCCAGCACCTTGCGGCCCAGCAGGTCAAGTGACTGGATGGTGTTGGTGCCTTCATAAATCATGTTGATGCGGTTGTCGCGCACAAACTGCTCCATGCCCCATTCCTTGATGAAGCCATGGCCGCCAAAGACCTGCATGCAGGCGTTGGTCGAAATGTGGCCGTTGTCGGTCAGGAAAGCCTTCACGATGGGCGTCAGCAGCGCGACGATTTCACCCGAATCCTTGCGCACCTTTTCGTCAGGATGGTAAAGCTCCTTGTCCAGCAACAGTGTGCAGTAGATGGCCAAAGCACGGCCGCCTTCCGCGTAAGCCTTGGCGGTCAATAGCATCTTGCGCACGTCCGGATGCACGATGATCGGGTCGGCCGGCTTGTCCTTGGCCTTGACGCCAGTAAGCGAGCGCATCTGGATGCGGTCCTTGGCATAGGCCAGCGCATTCTGGTAAGCCACCTCGGTCAGGCCCAGCGACTGGTTGCCCACGCCCAGACGGGCGGCATTCATCATCACGAACATCGCGGCCAGACCCTTGTTGGGCGCGCCCACGATGGTGCCGACGGCTTCTTCAAGCACCATCTGGCATGTGGAGTTTCCGTGGATGCCCATCTTGTGCTCCAGGCCGCCGCAGTGGATGCCATTGCGTGAACCCACCGAACCATCTTTGTTGACGTTGAATTTCGGCACGGCAAACAGGCTGATGCCTTTGCTGCCCTGCGGTGCATCGGGCAAACGGGCCAGCACCAGGTGCACGATGTTGCTGGTCATGTCGTGCTCGCCGGCACTGATGAAAATCTTGTTGCCGGTCAGCTTGTATGTGCCGTCAGCCTGCGGTTCGGCCTTGGTCCGTAGCAGGCCCAGGTCGGTGCCCGCAATGCGGCTCGGTCAGGCACATGGTGCCTGTCCACTCGCCGCTGGTGAGCTTGGGCAGGTAGATTTTTTTCTGATCTTCGGTGCCGTGCGCGTGCAGCGCCTCATAGGCGCCATGCGACAGGCCGGGGTACATGGTCCAGGCCTGGTTGGCCGAGTTCATCATCTCGTAAAAACACTGGTTGACCACGAAAGGCAAGCCCTGGCCGCCGTATTCGGGGTCGCAGCTCAGCGCAGCCCAGCCGCCTTCGACATATTGCGCGTAGGCTTCCTTGAAGCCTTTGGGCGGCGTCACTTCATGGGTGGTCTTGTCAAGCGTGCAACCTTCTTCGTCACCACTGATGTTGAGGGGAAAAGCAACTTGCGACGCAAACTTTCCGCCCTCTTCCAGCACCGCATTGATGGTTTCAGGGTCGATGTCGGCATGCCGTGGCAGGCCCTTCAACTCGTCAGTGACCTTGAGCACTTCGTGCATGACGAATTGCATGTCGCGCAGGGGGGGGTGTACTGTGGCATGGAGGTCCTTTAGCTTTGAGACGGTTTGGAAGGGGATGACTTCGCCGAGACTTTGCTCGGCGGCGGTGAACTGCAGGGAGATCTGGCGGAAAAACCGAGAGGCGGGGCCGCATTGCCATAGCGCGCCAGGATGTTGGAAAAACCTGTTTCAGCCCGGACTGTGGAGCCGGGGGTCTTCAAAAATCGGGCTTCGTAATGCAGCGCCAGGATGAGGCCATGGATCTCGAAGGCTACCTGCTGCTCGTCAGCATCGGACTGCAGATGACCCGCCTCTTTGGCCTGCACGACCGCGCGGTACATGGCGGCCAGCCAGGTTCGAAACGATTCGGCCAGCGCATCACGCACCGGCCCGGGCCGGTCGTCGAATTCAACCGCGCCGCTGATATACAGACAGCCCGAGTCGATTTCGACGGAGGTGCGGTTCATCCAGTTATGGAACAGCGCTTGCAGGCGAGGCAGGCCGCGCGCTTGCTTGAGCGCCGGAAAGAACACCTCTTCCTCGAACCTGGCGTGGTATTCGCGGATCACCGAGATCTGAAGCTCTTCGCGCGAGCCGAAGTGGGCAAACACGCCCGACTTGCTCATGCGCATGACCTCGGCCAGCGCGCCTATGCTCAGGCCTTCAAGGCCAATTTGCGTGGCCAAGCCCAAGGCGGCATCCACAATGGCCGCCTTGGTCTGCTGACCCTTGTGCTGGCCTTTGGGCGTCGCCGCACTCGCGGACGACGCGCGAGTGGTTTTAACGGGGAGTGCAGAGGCGGACATGGATGTTGGGGCAAAATAAAAAGAACGACCGTTCTATTTTGCACCAATTTAATAAGCGGCGGCTCCTGATTTCGCTCCCGGACACCCATTAATAGAGAGCAAGGCCTAGGCAAACCAAGGGTAAACCCGGTCCCAATGTGGATGCTTGGCCGCTTTTTACAGTTTGAAGGGCACCACGAGTTGCCGCTGCTCACCCAGACCGTGAATGCCCAGCGCCATTTGGTCGCCTTTTTTCAGGAACACCGGCGGCTTCATGCCCATACCCACACCGGGCGGCGTGCCGGTGGTGATGACATCGCCGGGCTCCAGCGTCATGAACTGGCTGACATAGCTGATGATTTTGGCCACGCTGAAGATCATGGTCCGAGTAGAGCCGGTCTGCATGCGCAGGCCATTGACATCCAGCCACATCTCCAGCCGCTGCGGATTCGGCACCTCATCGCGCGTCACCAGCCAGGGGCCGATCGGGCCAAAGGTATCGCAGCCCTTGCCCTTGTCCCAGGTGCCGCCGCGCTCGATCTGGAACTCGCGCTCACTGACATCGTTGATGGTGCAGTAACCGGCAACATGATTCAGCGCCTCTTTCTGCGACACATAGCGTGCCCGCGTACCAATGACCACGCCAAGCTCGACCTCCCAGTCGGTCTTGACCGAGCCTTTGGGCAGCATGACCGGATCGTTCGGACCCTGGATGCAGCTTGTGGCCTTCATGAACACCACGGGCTCCGCAGGAATGGGCAGGCCGGACTCGGCTGCGTGATCGGCGTAATTCAGCCCAATGGCGATGAACTTGCGCGTGCCGGTAAGCGGGCATCCCATACGCGGCGAGCCTTTGACCAGCGGCAACTTATCGGTCTTGAGTTTGCGCAGCCTGGCCAGCGCCGCATCGCTGAGCTGGTCGGGACCCATGTCCAGGATATGCGCGCTCAAATCGCGCAGCTTGCCGTCAGCGTCAATCAGGCCTGGCTTTTCTTTTCCCGGTTTGCCGTAGCGAACAAGTTTCATGGCATTTCACCTTTTAAAGAAAAAGACATGCAACCCCATAAATACGGGATCAAGCAGCTACGCTATTTATAGCATCATCCGTCCTGGCGCGGGCCGATTTAAACCAGAATAGCCGCCAGGCTCGCGTCCAGATGCTCGGACGGCAGCCGCCGGAAACCCGAGCGGGCAAAGCGCTGCAAACGGCCAACCATGAAGGCCGTGATGACCGAAGCGCGGACCTGCGCATCCGCCATGGGCGTGGCAAGGCCGGCGGCCGCTGCGGCATCGCGCAGGTTTTGCTTCAAGCTGGATTCGAGCTTGTCAAAGAACTGATTCATGCGCTCCTGCAGCCGCTCATTTTCAAACACCAGCGCATCGCCGGCCATGACGCGCGTCATTCCGGGGTTTTTTTCGCCGAATTGCAGGACCATGGCGATCAGCTTGCGGCTGCGTGCCTTCGGGTCAGGCTCGCGCTCGGCGAGCTGATTGATCAGCGTGAAAACGCTCTGCTCGATGAAATCGATCAGCCCTTCGAACATCTGCGCCTTGCTGGCGAAATGGCGATATAGCGCTGCTTCACTCACCTCCAGCTTGGCCGCCAGCGCCGACGTCGTGATGCGCTCTACACCCGGCTGCTCCAGCATGGCCGCCAGCGCCTGCAGAATCTGGACCCGGCGCTCACCCGGCTTGGGGCGCTTGCGCGCTGCGGGCTCGGCCACCGCAAGTGCAGTCGGCGGGCTCAGTTCGGATTCAGACACGTGGTCGGACATAAGGGGGATAGATAAAGAGAGAAATGTTTCAAAAAACCGAGAATGGTTGCAAATGATTCTCGCACAGGCCGCTGTTGACTCAGGATCCGTCTTGTGGGGGTTTTCGCCGATGATGCGAGGCAAAGCGTCCCGGCTGCGAGCAGGGAATGTTCGCAACAGGCCATGTCCTATGGAATAGGCTTTTCTAACTGAATCGCCATGTTTTCAATAGCGCGCTACGCCAAAAAACATGGGGCCTCGCACCTGTTTAGCCTGAATCCCGACCCTCGCGCAAGCGCCAGGTGGAGGCGATCCGGCTCAATGCGAGCGGATCATGGTGCCGTAGGCCTTGTCGGTCAAAATTTCCAGCAGCATCGCGTGCGGCACCCGGCCGTCGATGATGTGGACGGCGTTCACGCCGCTTCTGGCGGCGTCCAATGCACCTTCGATTTTGGGCAGCATGCCGCCCGAAATTGTGCCGTCGGCAAACAGCTCATCAATCTCGCGCGCCGTCAGGTCGGTCAGCAGCTCACCCGCCTTATTCAGCACGCCGGGCGTATTGGTCAACAGCATTAGCTTTTCGGCCTTGAGCACGATGGCCAGCTTGCCCGCCACCACGTCGGCATTGATGTTGTAGCTTTCGTTGTCTTCACCAAAGCCAATCGGGCTGATGACAGGAATAAAGGCATCGTCCTGCAGCGCCTTCACCACGCTGGGGTCGATGCTGACGATGTCGCCGACAAAGCCGATGTCGTGCTCTTTGCCTGAATCATCCTTGTCAATCATCTTGAGCTTTTGCGCGCGGATCATGCCGCCGTCACGCCCCGTCAGGCCGACCGCCTTGCCGCCGGCCTGGTTGATCAGGCCCACGATGTCCTGCTGTACCTGGCCGGCCAGCACCCACTCCACCACTTCCATGGTTTCTTCATCCGTCACGCGCATGCCCTGAATGAAGTGTCCCTTTTTGCCCAGGCGGTTGAGCGCCGTTTCAATCTGCGGGCCGCCACCATGCACCACCACCGGATTCATGCCGACCAGCTTGAGCAGCACCACGTCTTCGGCAAAGTCGGCCTGCAGCGCCGGGTCCGTCATGGCGTTGCCGCCGTACTTGATGACCAGAGTCTTGCCATGGAACTTGCGGATATAGGGAAGCGCCTGAGCCAGGATTTCGGCCTTGTCGCGTGGGCCGATGTGGGAGAGGTCTGGGTCGGAGGGAGAGGAGTGGGTCATGGTGCTTGGCAATCAGGAAATAAGAATCTGCAAATTGTGCCGCATTGGCGCGGGCGCCAAAATCATTCAAGGAGAATCCTCCGCGTGACTAAGCGGTAGCGGTCTCGCGCTCGAATGACAACCATTCGCCAGACTCAGGGCGAACTGCTTAACCGAACGGTATACGCTAAACCTGCGCCGCTATCGCGGGAGAGCCGGCAGACTGCGGGCCATAACCGTGCACCAGTTGCGTCAGGATAGCCTTCATCAATGCCTCATCGTTCTGGGTTGCGGCCTGTCGCATCTCCACCAATATAGGTGCGAGTTCAGGCCAGGCCACAAAATCCTCGTGCGCCTTCATGATCCGCTCATGCGCGGTGCGCTCGGGGTTGTCGCCAATTAGCAGCTCCTCGTAAAGTTTCTCCCCGGGCCTCAGGCCGGTAATTGTGATTTCGATATCGCCCTCAGGATTGCGGTCGTCACGCAAGGTGAGGCCAGAGAGCTGGGCCATGCGCCGGGCCAGGTCAACTATCTTCACGGGGCTGCCCATATCCAGGACAAACACGTCGCCGCCATGCGCCATGGCACCGGCCTGCAGCACCAGCTGCGCCGCCTCGGGAATGGTCATGAAATAGCGCGTGACTTCCTCATGCGTGACGGTCAATGGGCCGCCCGCAAGCAGCTGCTTGCGAAACAGCGGCACCACGCTGCCACTGCTACCCAACACATTGCCAAAGCGCACCATCGCCAGCACGGTATTGTTGGCGACTTCATGGCTTTGCGTGCCATCGGGCAATAAAAAGCGCACCGACGGGCTGGCCGCCAGCGCCTGCAACACCAGCTCGGCCATGCGCTTGGTGGCACCCATCACATTGGTGGGGCGAACCGCCTTGTCGGTGGAGACAAGCACAAAGTGCGCAGCACCACTTTCCATAGCCGCGCGGGCCATGTTCAGGGTACCAAAGACATTGTTCAACACGCCTTCGGAAGGGTTGCTCTCAACCAGCGGCACATGTTTGTAAGCCGCGGCATGGTAAACGGTGGCTGGCCGGTAAAGTTGACAGATTTCCCTCAGGCGTCCGAAATTGCCCACGCTTGCAAGCAGGGGAATCACCGCCACCGGCAGCGCATGCTCGGCGCACAGCCCTTCCAGCTCGCGATGGATGGTGTACAGGCCAAACTCATTGTGCTCGACCAGCACGAGCTGGCGAGGCTTTTCAAGAATGATCTGACGGCACAGTTCGCTGCCGATACTGCCGCCCGCCCCGGTGATCAGCACCGTCTTGCCCGCCAGATTGCGCTCCAGCAAGCTCGAATCTGGCGGCACAGGCGGGCGCCCCAGCAGGTCTTCAACATCCAGTTCCTGAAAGTCCTGAATCGTCACCCTCCCCGACGCAAGATCACCCATGCCGGGCAGGGTGCGCACGTGAACAGGGAACTCCCGCAAGCTGGTAATTATTTCATTGCGGCGCGCCCGGTCCAGCGCGGGCATGGCGAGGAGAATGTCGGTCACGCCCATGCGCTCCACCGCCTCTGCCACTTCACCAGGCGCCATGATGCCCACGCCGTTGATGCTTCTCCCCGCCTTGGTTTTATCGTCATCAATGAAGCCCAACAACACAAACTGACGGCCTACTGCCAAGGCGGCGGCGGTTTGCACTCCCGCCTCACCAGCGCCATAAATCAACAGTCGGCCCGCGGAGTGGCGCGCCTTGCCCGACCAGCCCGCCAGCCAGAAACGGGCCAAGGCCCGACTTGTCCCCACCAGCAGCAAAAACAGCAAGGGTTGAATCAGGCCAACGCTGCGCGGCACCCCCTCCCATTTGAACCACAACAAGGCGAAGAAGAACAGCAGCGTGTACACCCCCACCGCCTTAGCCGTGCTGGCCAGGGCCGCCAGGCCGGTATAACGAAAAATGGCGCGGTATAGCCCAAAGCGAATGAAGATGGGAAACGCCAGCAACGGCGCCAGCAGGTAGACATACTTCTGCTGCAGCTGCGGCAGACCCGTCTGGTCAATGCGCAGATAAAAAGCCGCCCATACCGAAACCAGTGCCAGCACGAGATCGAGCGCAAGGACCACCAGGCGCTTGAGAGGGCGCGGCAGCGCCAGCAAGGGCGTCACTATAGATTTATTCAATGGCATTCGTGATTCTTTTAAATTTCTTATTGTCCGTTTAACGCCGTACCTGACACCAATACCGCCCCGGCCTCAACCTTCACGCCATAACCCAAGACAGATGCCGCCTGCATCCAGGCCCCACGACCCAAGACCGTGCCCCCGGCCATGCTGGCATTGACGCCCAAATGGCCGAAGTCTTCAACCCGGCAGTGGTGGTCAACCACCGCGCCGCAATTGACGATGACGCCTGCGCCCAGTTGAGCTTCGGTGCCCACGATGGCGCCTGCCATGATGGCGCTCCCCGCGCCAACGACGGCCCGAGGCGAAACAATCGCCGTGGGGTGAACAACAGTCGCCAGTTCAAAGCCTGCAGCATAAAGCCTCTGGTGCAGGTCCTCGCGCAAGCAGTTGTTGCCGAGGGCAACGATGGCCGCATCTGCATACTCACGGTAGCTGGCCAGATCAGCAGTAGCGCCAAATACCGGCAAATCCCAGACATGCTGCAGGCTTGAGGCGGCATCATCCACAAAGCCAGCCAATTTGTACTTTCCAGCGGCCAGCACGGCTTCAGCAACCGAGCGACCGTGACCACCAGCGCCAACAATCATCAACCGTTTCATCAGTGGGAAACCCCATCCCTGCGCAGTACCTTCACAAAGGTCATCCAGAGAATTCGAATATCAAACCAGAGCGATTGCCGCTGCAGGTATTCCACATCCAGCTTCACCTTGTCAGGGATCGGCAGTTCATCGCGCCCATTGACCTGTGCCCAGCCTGTCAGACCCGGCACCAGCGCATGCACACCCTGCTGCGTGCGCAGGGCAATCAAGTCATGCTGATTAAACAGCGCCGGACGTGGGCCCACAAAGCTCATGTCGCCGACCAGGATGCTCCATAGCTGGGGCAACTCATCCAGACTACTCTTGCGTAAAAAGCTGCCAATTGGCGTGAGGTGCGCCTTGGGGTCCGCCAGCAGGTGCGTGGCCACAGCCGGTGTGCCAACGCGCATGCTGCGGAACTTCGGCATTTTGAAAATCTTGTTATCCCGGCCTACCCGGTCAGACCAATAGAGGGCAGGCCCTGCAGAGGTCAGACGCACGGCCATGGCGACCACCGCGACAGGAAGAACCAAAACCACCGCCGCGCATAAGGCGAGCACCAAATCAAACAGACGCTTCACGCAAATATCCCTCCGCCGCTCTTTTTAGCCCCTCATCGACAGACAAGGGCGGAACCCACCCCAGCAACTGCTGCGTCTTCGATATGTCAACCTGCAAAGACCCGCACAAGCGTTGCGCAACGGCAGTTTTTCCCGAAAGCGCAGCCCCCAGCTTGAGCAGTGTGGGCGGAATAGGAACCAAGCGAGCCGGCTTGCCCAAAGCCTGCGCCATGCGCTGCAGCAATTGCGTTGTGGACAAGTCCTCTCCATCCGAAACCAAAAACGTCTGGTTTGCGGCGGCCGGATGGTCAACACAAGTCACGATCAAATCAATCAAATTGTCCAACGCTACCAGGCTACGGCGGTTATTAATGGCGCCCAATGGCAAAGGAACGCCACGTACCAACCAGCGCATCATGGCCTGAAAATTAGCCTTCACCCCCGCTCCATACACCAAAGGGGGACGAATGATCACAACCGCCATGCCCGTTTCTGCAGCAATTTCGCGTAATCCTTGCTCTGCCTCCATTTTGGAAACGCCGTAAGGATCAAGTGGAGCGGGAATGTCGTCAGCAGAAAAAGGAAACCCCAGCTTCGTGGCCTCCCCATTGACTTTGATGGAACTGATGAAGACAAATCGCCGCACGCCGGCTACTGCAGCCTGTCGGGCGAGATTCAGCGTGCCATAGACGTTAATGCGACGAAATTCGACCAAGGGATCAGCCGCCGTGTCATCCATCACGTGCACACGTGCCGCTGCGTGAACGACAACTCCGATGCCTGCCAGTGCTTGACTCCAATCAGCGTCACCGGTCAAATCGCCGACATGCACAGTGTGAATGCCAGTTGGCATGGATGCGTCATCACGACGTATGCATGCGCGGGCTTCAATGCCTTCACGGGCCAGTCTAGCGACCAGCGCCGTACCCACGAAACCCGTTGCCCCTGTCACCAGAATCATTGCTTACCCCGGAACATCGAATGCGAAATAGGATCAATTTTCAACTGCCCCATCCATTTCTCAAGCCGGTCGATCAATGTGTCACGATCAAATTCCCGGATACTCAGATTCAATCCGTTTTTACCCATAATTTCCCGCTCTTGAACGCTCATTTCAGAGAGGTTTAGCACAGCGGCTGCAAGCCCGGCATGATCGCCGGCGGCGCAGGTCAGACCGGCGCAGGAACTTTTCACGACATCAGCACCCTCGCCGTTCAACATGGCCACAATCGGTATGCCAGCGGCCAGATACGACTGAAGCTTGCCCGGAATCGTCATTGAAAAAATGGGTTCGTCCTTCAAACTGACCAACAGGGCATTCGCATGCTTAAAGAACGATGGCATCCTCTCCACGGGATGCCGCCCCAGCATCAGAACGCAACCCTGCAGATGACGACGCTCGATTTCATCGGCAACCCAGCGCGCCATACGCCCATCGCCAACGATTAGCCATCGAATGTGTGCATGCGTCTTCAAAATTTCCGCCGCCGCCAGAATCGCCGGGAAATCCTGAGCATCGCCAATGTTCCCGGCAAACATCACATTGAAGCCCGCCGGATTCAATGGCACCTCTTCTGCTGGAACCACATGCTGCATGTCAAAAACCGATTCGGCCCAACTGGGAAAATACACCACGCGGCGGCTGTCACCCGCGTACTTCTGAATCTGCGGTATGAAGCTTTTTGACTGCGCCAGAATCAAATCACAGCGCTTGTAGATAAAGGAAACCAGTTTGCCAACCGTCTGTAAAAGCGCATACGAGCGCACAACCCCGATGGCGTGCAAGGTCTCAGGCCACAGGTCGAGCACCCAGAATGCCAGGGGTGCTCGTTTGACGGCACGCATCACAGCAGCAGGGATGCCAACCGTAATGGGTGAAGGTTCATAGGAAAAAATCGCATCAAACTGCCGTCCGCGCAGTTTCCACAGGCCTACGACCGACGCACTAACCGCAAAGGTCAGGTAATTCAACATCAAGCGCAGGCCACCTTGTCCCCTTGGCATCAGCGGTACACGAACAACTTCAGCGCCCTCGTAATGTGAATAAAGGGCAGGGTCGGCACGAAACTGCTGAAAAATCTTGCCGTCAGGATAGTTGGGTAGCCCGGTCAGCACGGTCACTTGGTGACCGCGCCGAACCAGCTCGGCAACCAAATCGTTGACCCTGAAATTCTCAGGCCAAAAATACTGAGAAACGACAAGCAATCGCATGAATTTATCGCTCAGTATTTTTTCCAGACTACGCGGTTCACGTAGTCGGTGTAGCTGTGAATGATGCGCAGCACCTTGTCAGACACATTGGGCATGCTGTAGTCGCACACCTGGCGGATGCCGTGCGGGTCGGTGCGCTCGTCGCCGCGCGGCTGCGTGGCCAGAATGGCCAAGCCTTGGCGTACGCGGTTTACCTCCAACCCCACCATCATCACTGCGGCTTCTTCCATTCCCTCGGGCCGCTCGTGCGCTTCGCGCAGGTTGAGCGCCGGGAAGTTCAGGATCGACGACTCTTCGTTGATGGTGCCACTGTCGGAAAGCACGGCTTTGGCCGAAAGCTGCAGCTTCACATAGTCATGAAAGCCCAGCGGCTTGAGCAGCCGCACCTGCGGGTGAAAGCGCGCGCCCGTCGCGTCAATGCGTTTTTGCGTGCGAGGGTGGGTGGACACAATCACCGGCAAGCCGTGGTCTTCAGCCACGGCGTTCAGCACCGCCACCAGTTTGGTGAAAGCTTGGGGTGACTCGATGTTTTCTTCCCTGTGGGCGCTGACCACAAAGTACTGGCCAGCGTACAAGTCCAGACGTTGCAACACGTCAGACGCCTCGATATTCGGGCGGTAGTGCGTCAGCACCTCAAACATCGGGCTACCCGTCTTGATGACCAGATCAGGCGGCAAACCCTCGCGCAACAAATAGTCGCGCGCAATACTGCTGTAAGTCAGGTTCACGTCGGCTGTGTGGTCCACGATGCGGCGATTGGTTTCCTCGGGCACGCGGTGGTCAAAACAGCGGTTGCCCGCCTCCATGTGAAAGATGGGTATCTTGCGCCGCTTGGCCGGGATGACCGACAGGCAACTGTTCGTGTCGCCCAGCACCAGCATGGCCTCGGGCTGCACTTCGGCCAGCACCTGGTCCACCGCAATGATGAGGTTACCAATGGTGTGCGCTGCGCCGGTGGCATTGGCCGCGCTGTTCAGGAAGTGGTCAGGCTTGCGCACACCCAGGTCATCAAAAAAGACCTGGTTGAGTTCGTAGTCGTAGTTTTGCCCGGTATGCACCAGTACATGGTCGCAATGCTCGTCCAGCCGGGCCAGCACTCGCGACAGGCGAATAATCTCGGGCCGGGTGCCGACCACGGTCATGACTTTAAGTTTTTTCATCATACTTAGACTGATTCAATAGACTGCATCATGGTCACCCAGATTGAGCAAAACAATCTCTTTGCCCTCAATCAACAAGTCCAGGGTGATGCGGTAAGAAAGATTGATAGACACCGAATGAACCCCGGCCAAGCGGCCACTTAGCGCGTGCAGACGCAACGAAGGATGAAACGGGTTTAGCTCCAGCAACTGCAGGGTTTGTAGATATTGCTGGCGCAAATCAGGATGTTTTTTAAGCCACCGTGCAGCGCGGTGGTTATAGGCATCGGTGTAAATCAGCGAAAAGCTCATTCCATCGCGTCCAGCCGGGCCAAATGCGCCTCGGGCGACTCTTTCACAATGCGCCCTGCCGCCACATCGGCGCGCGCCTGGGCCACGGCCGCCTCTAACTCACATTCGCGCAAGTGCTGGTAGTGCGCCAAATCCATCACGACGTAGCGGTCTTTCCCCCGCACCGACACAATGGCCTCGTCGTAATCGGCCAGCATCGCCTCAATGGCCGAAATGCCTTTGGTCTTGAGATCGTTAGCGCTGATGTGTGGCATGTGATTCACCTGCAAATGATAGATTCTATCGCACTTCAAACAACACGATTTATAGTGCGCAAGCAAAGGTGTCGGGCCGAGCGCGGTCAAACACCTCGTTGGCCCAGAGCATGACGATCATCTCGTCAGCACCAGTATTGGTGATGTCATGCGTCCAGCCGGGCACGGTTTCCACGATTTCTGATTTTTCACCCGAGGTGACCAGTTCATGGGTTTGACCGGTTTGCATGTGCCTGAATTTGAAACGCGCCTGTCCCTTGATGACCAGAAACTTCTCGGTCTTGCTGTGGTGGTAGTGCCCGCCCCGCGTAATCCCGGGGTGTGCCGTAAAGAAGGAGAACTGACCGCAGTCGGGCGTCTTGACCATTTCTGCGAACACACCACGCGGGTCGGTGTATTGCGGCACGGCGTAGGTAAACGACTCCACCGGCAGGTAGCTCACATAGGTGGCATAAAGCGCCCGCACCAGCCCGGCGCCTACGCGCTCGGTCATCAATGTACTGCGGCTTTCCTTGAAAGCCTGAATCTGGCGGGCCAGCTCGCCCACGGCGGCGGAGTATTGTGGCGCCACCATCGCAAAGCCATCTGGCCCCACGGCGGCATCGGCACCATCCATCAGCTGCACAAAGCGTTCAATCACATCGTCCACATACACCAGCGTGACGGTTGCAGCCGGGTCATTGACCTGAATCGGCAGGTCGCGCACGATGTTGTGGCAAAACGTGGCCACCGCCGAGTTGTAGTTGGGTTTGCACCATTTGCCGAATACATTGGGCAACCGGAAAATGTGCACTGGAATCTGGTGGCTGCGCTCAGCGGCCAGCAAAGCCTCTTCCGCTCCCCGCTTGCTCAGGCCGTAGGAGTTGTCGCGCCCCGCCTGGGTAGAAGAGGTGTAGATGATGGGCACCTTTTTGCCAGAGGCCTCCGCCACGGCGCAAACGGCTTTGCACAGCGCCTTCGTCAAATCAACATTGCCGGTGGCAAACTCCTGCGGCTCTTGCGGGCGATTGACCCCCGCCAAGTGAAACACAAAGTCCACCCCCTGCAGCAACTCAGGCAGTTGCGCAACGCTATGGCTGCGGGTATAGCAAACCACCTGCACATCCTTGCGCTCGGCCAGGTGCAACTGCAGGTTTTTTCCCACAAAACCGTTGGCACCGGTAATCAACACTTTCACGGCGTCAGTCCTCGGCCACGGCGTGTTCGCCGCGCGCGATGCGCTGCATGAAGTCCAGCTTGAGCAGCAGTGCCTTCATGCCCGCCACATCAAGGCGCGTGGTGTTGTGCGAGTTGTAATCTTCGCCGTGCGTGCTGCAGGTAATGCGTTGCTCGCCCTGCTCCACAAACTTAGCGTAGTTCAGGTCGCGGCCATCGGGCGGCACGCGGAAATAGTCACCCATCTCCTCGGCGCAGGCCATTTCTTCACGACCCAACAATGCCTCATAAAGCTTCTCGCCATGGCGCGTGCCAATATCGCGCACCGGGTGTTCAGGCTTGCCCATCAACTCCAAAAGAGCTTGAGTGAGCACTTGTACCGTGGCGGCAGGCGCCTTTTGCACAAAAATATCGCCATTGTTGCCGTGCTCAAACGCATACAGCACGAGTTCGACGGCGTCATCCAGCGTCATCATGAAGCGCGTCATGGCCGGGTCTGTCACGGTAATTTCCTTGCCAGCACGCACCTGCTCCACGAACAGCGGAATCACCGAACCACGCGACGCCATCACATTACCATAGCGCGTGCCGCAAATCACGGTATTGGTGCCTTCCAGGTTACGGCTAGCAGCCACCATGACTTTTTCCATCATAGCTTTGCTGATGCCCATGGCGTTGATGGGATACACCGCCTTGTCGGTACTCAGGCACACCACGCGCTTTACGCCAGCGGCAATGGCCGCCTCCAAAACATTTTCCGTGCCCAGCACATTGGTGTGCACCGCCTGCATGGGATGAAACTCACACGAGGGCACTTGCTTGAGCGCTGCCGCATGAAACACAAAGTCAACGCCACGCATGGCCTGCTCCACACTGCGCCTGTCGCGCACATCACCGATGTAGAACTTGAGCTTGGAACTGGCATAGCGCTTACGCATGTCATCCTGCTTTTTTTCATCGCGGCTGAAGATTCTAATTTCCTTCAAATCGGAATGGAGAAACCGGCGCAGCACTGCATTACCAAAGGAACCAGTACCACCAGTTATTAATAATTTTCCACCTAAGAACATAAAGTACCCTATTCAATTTAAAGTACGCAACAACAGCGATCTAGTTTTTTCCCCATTAAATTTTATATGCGCAAATTTCAAACCTTCAAAAGCAAAATCACGACGCTTTATAGGATTCAAAAAAATATCATTTAACTTCATTATTTTATCAACCTCGTCATCATCATCTGTTATGGAGAGTCCTATTTTATTTTTACCAACAAGCCGAATAGAAGCCACTTCAGCCGGACCGTAAGCAATCAAACATACACCAGTAGCCAAGTACTCAGGTATCTTAGTTGAGATGGAAAGTCTTGTTTTATTTCTATAGTTAAAATCAAAACTCTCCACATGCAATAAAAAATCCGCAACTGAAAGCCGCTCACTCAGACGCTCCCCACTGAGACTACCGCAAAAAAACACCTCTTCCTTCTTAAATCTCTGTATTATTATATTCTCGGGTATCGCCATAGAATAGACACTCAACTTAATTGGCAAACCCAATTGCATAGAAAGCTGTTTTAAAATACGCCCAAAATCACATAATGCATTATCTCTACCCAAATGTAGTCCGCCAGCATATACAACATCAACAGGCTCACTTCCACCCATGAAGTCACGGATACGGACAATTGCTTGCTGACGAATATCAACAGAATTCATTACTGGAATAAATTTTCTATTAAACAACTTCTCAAATTCACAAGCCATATCGTCACCGATAACAAAAACCTCCCGAGCAATCAAAAAACTACTTCGATAAACATCCAGCAACTGTTTTTGAAGAATTTTTTTAAAAAAACCTGCGCCTTTCGAACTGGAAATATAGTCATCCGTTATGTATATATAGAGAGGTATTTCAAATAAACTCGATAAGCGCAAAGCAATTCTAAAAGAAAATAAAGAATCGCCCCCAACAAAAAAAATTACATCCGGACAAAAAGAAACCACCCAGTCAAGTAATTTTTTCGACTCCCAAAAATTTGTACCGAAAATAGAATTCCGAAAAATTAATTTTAATGAATTAAATTTATTTATTAATTTTATTATTTTTGACTTTAGCTTTACCCCCATGCGATGAGAATGCCCCCCCTCCACCGGAAGGCCCGACCCCAAAACAACACCGCAAATATTTCTTCGCCAGAAAAAGACTATTGCCTTAAGTACATCAAAATCAGTAACCCTGAAGAATTTATTGAACCCCAAGGACTCCGGCATTTCTTCCAAAAAATAGAGTTGCGCCAAATTATTAACCGGCCAGTCTTGAAATAATGAACTTAAAGTTTTTCCATTGTTCGAGTGGAGCGATAATGCATTATGACTTACAATTAATACTTTTTTACAATCAGCCATATTCATTTCAGCTAAATTTAAATCTCTTATACAGAAATAAAACTATAGCAAAAGACAAGTTTAATACATTAGAGCTTGAGACGGAAATAAAATTCCCCACCGGAAGAGATAACATAAATAGGAATACGAAATAAAGAATTATAATCGAGCTAAATGAGCCATATTTTTTAATACAACCAAGCACATTTCTAGAAACAAACCCCAATAAAAAAATTAAAGCAATTGCACCCAAAAATCCAAAATTTACAACGATGACGGCCAGATCAGGAATCCACATCGCGCCGCAATCTATTGTCCTCCTGCAAATCAAACCAACCGAATCGACACCAATGAAACTTATCATCCCAGGGAAAAATGATGAAACTATAACTTGCACCGAGGAATCCCACAATACATTAATTAATTGTGACAAATAAAAAAGTCCAAATAAAAAATATCCGGAAAGCTTAAAGCTCAAGTCGCCAGCAAATGGAAACAAAGAATATAGCACCGACCCCCTATCCAAACAATATTGGTCGGCAGAGCAAATGGCCACCTCTTCAAAGCCATATCTAGCCGAAATATTATAGGAATACAAAGCGACCGCAAAAAAAGCAAATAGGGTCACAAACACCAGAGTCCTTCGACTTATCTTTACACCATGTATATGCGATCGCATCATTAACGAAAAAACACACAAAACCAACAACTCGAATAACTCAAAGCTCGTGCCCCTCGCAATCGAAAAAGTTAGATAAATTATCGATACAGAAAACACATAAGCTACACCCCTCCAATTAATGTACCCAGAAACCGATATAGTCCGAATATATACATACAAAACAAAAAATTTAATCAATGCGTTCGATAAAATTGCAGGTATTTTTTGAAAACTAAAAACACCTAAATTCTCTTCTTGAAAATAAGCTTGATAATTATTATATAACGACTCTTTGGCAGCAAGACCTCTGATTACACTACCAATATCACCACCAGTATAAT
The DNA here is from genome assembly GCA_963793855.1 of uncultured beta proteobacterium. Classification (GTDB taxonomy): domain Bacteria; phylum Pseudomonadota; class Gammaproteobacteria; order Burkholderiales; family Burkholderiaceae_C; genus Polaromonas. The sequence goes on along the minus strand of CAWCBL010000004.1, from coordinate 1,080,741 downwards.
ATTTTATAGTATATGCAACAAGGCAAATTGCCAAAACTATTACAACCTTAGGCGGGAATTTAATTAAATTAAATTTAATCTCTTTTTTGATCCCATTGATCGAGGGCTGGCCACCGGCAAATCCGACGATAAAAAACAAATAAACAATTGCCGTCAAAAAAAGCCCCGGTAGAAAATCAACAAAAGCGACGGTTATTGAAGCAACGATTGAAAGTAGCAGCAGAAATGCATACCACCCCAAAACAGCTTTTTGAAAAAAAATCACTCTGAGTCCTTGTCTTATAAATTCAACCAGCTAGGCTCAACTCTTACGAGTTATTTTTTAAAAACTTCCGGGCAAACACTATGATTGAATTACAAAACAAACCCACAAAGGGTAACATCAAGAAAAATTTCAACAAAGTAGATTGCAGCAATAAAAATTTTATGCGCAATATCAATTCCTTATCGTTCTCATGATATTTTAAGGCATCAGACAACCAGCTTTTATTCAAAATAAACCTTGATTTCTGAAAAATTAGTCTTTTATATGCATTATTAGGATCGGAAATATTGGACCCATGATGTCTGTATTTCACAAGTGGTTCAGCCACATACCCAATTTCACCCTCTAGAATAGCCCTAAAAGCCAAAATACCATCCTCTTGAAAACCTTTCGGAAGCTCTCCATATTTGGTAAAAATCTCTTTATCGAATGCAAACGTAGCACCCAGAACCCAGCACCTCTGTTTTATTTTGAACTCACCAATATTTCTGTTAAAAATTGGCGTTGTAAGAAACTGAAGGCCATCCTGACCACCATGTTTATCGATTCTTACTGCATTAGAAAATATACCTTTCATTTTCCCTTGTGATTTGAGCAAAGCACTTAAAAGAAATTCACTCCTTCGGGGATCGGATATATCATCTCCGGCAGACATTACAATAAAATATCCAGAAGCCATCTTCACCACTTTATTTACGTGCGAACATAGTCCTAAATTTTCATTATTTCTAATTAGAATGACTTTGTGCATTCCTTTGTATTTATCAACAATTCTCTTGATGATATGAAACGTTTGATCTGTAGAACAATCATCTGAAATTATTATTTCTAGATTAGAGAAAGTCTGACTCAATGCACTATTTACGGCATCCTCAACATAGTTTTCCTGATTATAGGTAACCATCAAAAAAGTAGCTAACGCGGGCTTTGACATATATTTACAAAAAAATAACCCATTGAGCACCAATGGAAGATTAACAATCTCAATACTTATCGCTTGAGTGATCTATTATGCAAGCAACGAAAAATCCAGATTCGAAACCGGCCAGGCACGCTGCTGCTGAGCAAAAAAGTTGAGGCACTGAAGCATGCTCCAGGCATGATCAATATTTTATTGTTCAACGCATGCACATCGACTTCAGCTCTAAGCGATGGTCGCCGCGTGGCAGATTGTTCGATTTTCACGCATAAGTTATCAGTCGTTCCACAACTAAACTATAAGTTGACGAGAGAGAGGTTTGGTAAGCATTTTACAGGCCACAAACGCGACACGACTACCAAGCCGTCAGATGTGGCGCACGATGCGGCAACCGCGATTGCCCCTGAAAAAGAGAAATGAAACCGAATTTGGGAACATCTAAGCAATGTTTGGGCCTTCGGAAGTCCTTTGGCTTTTCCGGCCAACACCGCGCAGGGGCGCTCTCTGCATCGGTAGGAGCCTTCTTGCCATGACTGCGGTTTCGGGTGTGGTCTGGTCGATTTATCTCAATGATCGTAATTGCGCGCGCCTGGAGCAAGCGCCTCAATCTCGCACCGGGAGAGCTCGCTCCGTCCACTCCTGCTCGACGAGGCACCAAAAATCTCTCAACCCAGACAAGCTGCCTCATAACCGGACGGTTGATTGCTAAGTCCAAGGTGCAATATACGCGGCCACTCGTTTCAATTACAACACCGACAGGTATATCAGGATGGGCATCGACGGCGACAATAGCCGCCAGCCCTTTGTCGATATCTTTCATGTTACCTCCCTTGAGAAACATCAAGTTTTTGCTTCGCCAGACGCTTCCAAAGGACAGGGCAATCCTGTACAGAGCAAGACTCCTATTAACTCACCTGCAGCAGGTTCGAAAGTACCGAGACGCACACCATATAAAGACGACAAATCATCACACATGCATATGATGCCAATCCTACCAAGTGAGAATAAATTGAGTATTTTCCCTATTATCACGAGGGAGCGGCAGTTACTTCACCGTCCTACTGCTCTGTACATGCCGCACGACAATCCAAAACTCAACACGGCTAAAATATTGTGGAGACATGTAAAAATCATTGTGGCGAGTTAAAAATCCGGATAAAAAAACGTTGGACCGATGAAACTCGCCTCTCATTCCTAATTATCACAAGACCGTCAAGATATTTCATTTTTAATACTTTTTATTATTCTTGCAGGAACACCACCGGCGATAACATAACTAGGAATGCTTTTAGAAACCAAACTACCTGCAGCTATCACAGAATTATCACCAATAGCCACGCCTTTAAGAACAGTCACCCGCGACCCAATAAACACATTATCTCCAATTTCCACAGAAGCCGTTTCGTACAGCCCATTCATTCGTCCTTCAGGATGAAGTTCATGAAAGTCAGAATCGTAAACCGTGAACTCTGTACCTATCAATGTGTTTTCACCAATACTTATTCTGGATCGGTCAGCTATTATCACTGCGTTATTATTTATAAATACTCCGTTACCAATAAAAATTTCAGATCCTGGATTGCGGGCTTCGATATGCATGTACCCATTTAAAAAATATGGAGATGGCCAAACGCCCAGGCTGCATTTTCGAAGATCAATCTTTCCAAGACCCGTCATTAATACAGGTTGATTTGAGTGCGCCAAACTCGACACATTCCGTGCATCCGAAAGTAGCTTGTAACCAAAGATTCTAAGAGTTTGAAAAAACTCTATCGGCAAACGTCGAATCTTTCGGGCTAACCGAAATGAAAAACTTGGCTTAAATGAATGCATGGTTATTCATTTTTCTTATTTCTCGTAGTGCCAGGTAAGCCATTGCAACCCAGTGAAGCAAATAATTAACTGCATATGCCACAGCAACACCGCCGAGACCATAAAACTCAATAAACAACCAGCTTAATAATAAAAACAATAGGGAAAAAAAGATTTCCGTGACAACGAAAAACTTAACCATGGCCCGCCCGATTAGTATGTAGCCAAGCACCCATGATCCGATTTTTATCACGTCTCCTGTCAGTTGCCATGCAAACAATTCCCGCATAGGGTAAAAATCTTTAGTAAACAATATAATAACAATAGAATCTCGTAGCAAATATATTACTAGCGCACCAATCACCACAACAGGCATAGCAAAACAATACACCTTAGCAATCTCCGCCTTTAATTCGGATGCAGTTCTTATTTCAGCAAGTCTAGGCAGGTAATAAACTGATAAGGTTGTGGTAACCAGCATCAAATAAATTTCGCTGATCTTCCACGAAGCCTGCCAAAAGCCAGCCGCCGAAAAACCAAGACGTGTCACAAGATGATCACGAATCAGCATGTAACTGGTCGGAACGACCAAGGTCGAAATAATTCCCATAATTGCAAAACCGGATAACTCACGTGCCGAAGACTCATCAACACTACCCCACAAATAACTTGATTTAAACCATGCACGCCGTGCAACCAAGGCAGCGGTGGATAACAACACTATGGCTGGGCTGATTGTGAAAGCAAGCAATGCGCCGAAAAGCCCAAAGTAATAAGCTAGCAATCCGATTACAAGCATACTGATAAAGCTACCCGTGATGTTCGCAAAAATATAAATACTTACTTCTTTTTTTCCATTCACGATGGCCAACAGTAAATTGTTTGCAGCCATAGCAGGCAGTGCCAATGCCAGCCAAACAAATATGCTGGACATATCTGCACGATGCAGCAACCATTCAGACAAACGCCTCCCCACAATCAGCAGAACAAAACCGGCAAGCACCGATGCAGCCATCGAGAACCGAATAGCCGTCTGCCAAACCTTATGCTGTTTGGCTTCGTCGTCAAAATTCTGAGCCGTGCATTTGGTGACACCAGTTGCCAGCAGCCCACCGGCAATATTAACCAAGATAGCAACGGCATTTTGAAACTGACCAATGATGGCGTAACCGGCGGGGCCCACATAAACGGCCAGTATTTTATTCAAAACCAATGCACTGCCCATCTTGATGGCAACGGCAATACCATTGAGCAGGCTAGTTTTAACTAAGCTCATTACCGACAAATTGCTGCAGCAGCATACTTCACACCTTGCACTACAGCGTTGACATCTGCCTCCGCCATTGCAGGCCCCATAGGCAAGCTCAGTACTTGCTCGGCCATGCGTTCAGCCAGCGGAAAAGCACCTTGCGACCAGCCTGACTGAGCATAGGCTTGCTGCAGGTGGGGCGGAATGGGGTAATGAATCAGCGTGGCGACGCCTGCATCGGTTAGCGCTTGTTGCAAGGCATCGCGCTGAGGATGTTGTACCGCATACAAATGCCAAGCGGGTTCGACGCTGTCGGGCACAAACGGCAGCGTAAGGCTGCAGCCGGTCAACTCCCGTTGATAAGTCTTGGCAATGATGCTACGTCGGGCGTTCCAGTCGTCCAAGTGCGCCAGCTTGACGTGCAAGATAGCAGCCTGCAGCGGATCGAGCCGGCTGTTGTAGCCCTGCACTTCGTTGACGTACTTCACACGCGAGCCGTAGTTTCGCAGCACGCGAAGGCGGTCGGCAATCTGGGGATCATTGGTTGTCACTGCGCCGCCGTCGCCCATGGCTCCGAGATTTTTGCCAGGGTAAAAGCTCCAAGCTACAGCGTCGCCATGCGCTCCCAAGCGCCGGCCTTTATAACGTGCCCCATGCGCCTGCGCTCCGTCTTCAAGTACGCGCAGACCATGCTTGCGTGCGATAGCCAGAATCGGATCCATGTCGGCTGACTGGCCGTACAAGTGCACAGGCAGGATGACTTTGGTACGCGGGGTGATAACCGCTTCAATCAACGCTGGGTCAATATTGAAAGTTCGCCCATCGGGCTCGACCGGCACGGGCGTGGCACCGCATTGACTGACGGCCAGCCACGTGGCGATATAGGTGTTGCTGGGTACGATGACTTCGTCGCCTGGCCCCACCTCCATGGCACGCAAGGTCAAGTGCAGCGCATCCAAACCATTGGCTACGCCTACCGCATGCGTAGAACCGCAGTAGGTTGCGTATTCGGCCTCAAACTGATCTACCTCGCCGCCGCCAATGAACCAGCCGGAGCTGATGACGCGGGCAATGGCTTCATCCAGTTCCTGTTTCAGCTCCAGGTAAGGGGCTTTCAGGTCGAGAAACGGAATCATGCTGAGGCTCCTGCAAGTTTGCGGAATTCTGAATAGTCGCGGATGTAGTCCGCACTGTCGTAGTAGTGCGATGCGAATACCAGCAGCACCGCATCGGCCGAATACTTGTACTGAATACCCCACACCATGGGTGGTAGGTGGATACCTATATCCGGTTGGTCCAATAGAAATTCTTGGCGATTAACGCCGTCATCGGCCACTACTGCGCAACTGCCGCGCACACAAATCAGGAACTGATGACATTCGCGGTGCGCATGCTCCCCCCGCGTTTCCATGCTCGACACGCCAAACACCATGAAATAGCGTTTAGCGGCAAACGGAATGCTGCGATCGAACTCGCCCACTGTCAGGCTGCCGCGAATATCGGCAACGCGGGGCATTTGATGAAGGTTGACTCCCGCTACGCACGTTGTAGTTGCGCCCACTTCAGGCTTTGCCGGTGCCATGACTGAAACATTGCTGCGCACGGCGTCCACGTAACCCACAATCTTGGCCGGGTTGCCCACCACAACCGCGTTGGGCGGCACCGACCGGGTGACAACAGCGCCCGCAGCCACCATGGCGTTGCTACCGATGACCACACCAGGCAGGATCACAGCACCCGCGCCAATGGAAGCGCCATCGCGAATAGCGGTAACAAGAAATTTATCGGGCCTTTTCTGGCTGCGCGGAAACCTGTCGTTGGTAAACGACACATTAGGACCGATAAATACATCGTTTGCCACACGCAAGCCGTCCCACAGCTGAACGCCGCTTTTAACTGTGACGCGATCACCCACCACCACACCGTTCTCGATCAGGCAGTGCGAGCAGATATTGCAATCCTGACCTATCTGTGCGCCTGGCAACACGACAACAAACTGCCAAACCCGTGTTCTCGCGCCGATGGCGGTGGACTGAACATCGGCCAGCGCGTTAATAAATGGTTGATTCATTGAGTATCCGTGCAATTCAATTGGTGATTTCAGCAAGCTGAGCGCTATTTTTCTAATAGCTTCTTCCGCCCGTTCTATAAGGGCTAACGCCAGTTCTTATCATTATTATTTTGCGCTATATACCACGCATTGCCTCGACAATGCCGTCGGCAAGAAGCAGGCAGCCGCGCGTTGTTTTTCACAAAATTCAGGTCCAGGCCAGTGGCTTCATTAAAGGCTCTCTGATTGAAGCTTTCATAGAAGAATCCGCGCGCGTCGCCGAACACCTCGGGTTCGACGACGAGGACGTCGGGGATGGCGGTGGGCGTTACTACCTGCATGGTGTTGGATTGGGGGCATGGATCCCGGGTCAGGCCCGGGATGACAAAGTGGCGGAGGTGGCCGCGATGACAGTAGTAACGGGGGGAGCGGGGGTGACGGAAATGGGTGCATGGCCGTAGGTGTCCTCGAAGCGCACGATGTCGTCTTCGCCCAAGTAGCCGCCCGACTGCACCTCTATGAGCTCAAGCTCGGTCTTGCCGGGGTTTTCAAGGCGGTGCTTGACACCCAGGGGAATATAGGTGCTCTGGTTTTCAGTGAGTAAAATTTCTTCGTCACCCCGCGTGACGAGCGCCGTGCCTTTGACCACGACCCAGTGTTCGGCACGGTGGTGGTGCATTTGCAGGCTGAGCCGAGCGCCGGGACGCACGGTGATGCGCTTGAACTGGTAGCGGTCACCTGCGTCCACGCTGTCGTACCAACCCCATGGACGGGCGACTTTGCAGTGATGTGCGGCCTGCGGGGTTTGCCGGGATTCAAGCTGGGCCACCACTTGCTTGACCTGCTCGGCATGACTGCGGCCGGCCACCAGCAGCGCATCGGGCGTGTCGATGATCAGCAAGTCTTGCATGCCAAGGGCCACCACGCGGCGATGCGGTGCATGAATATATGTGCTGGCGGCCTGCACGGCCAAGCCCTGGCCGTTGATGCGATTGCCCTCGGCGTCTGGCGGAGTCAGCTCGGCCACGGCGTTCCAGCTGCCGACGTCACTCCACGCGCCCGAGAATGGCACGACCGCCACATTAGCGTAGCGCTCAAGCACGGCATAGTCAATGCTCTCGGCGCGACAGGCGACGAAGGCCGCAGCCTCGGGGCGAACAAAAGACTGGTCGTGGCTGACACCTTCCATGGCCTGGTTGCAGCTTTGCAAAATGTCAGCTGCATGCTGCTGCAGTGCTTCAAGCAAGGTGCTGGCCTGTGCCAGAAAAATGCCTGCGTTCCAGAGTGCGTTACCTTGCAATATCAACGCTTGCGCCTTATCGGCATTGGGCTTTTCAATGAAACGAGCCACGCCAATGCTGCCATCATCGCTGACTGCACCCTGTTCAATATAACCATAGGCCGTGCTGGGAAAACTTGGTACCACGCCAAAAGTCACGATGGCGCCCTGGTGGGCCGCAAGACTACCCTGCTGCACCATGGCTGCAAAAGCCAGCGCATCGGGAATGTGGTGATCCGAGGGGCAAAACAACAGCAGGTCTTGCGGTGCGGCCTGCAGCGCAGCCAGCGCTATGGCGGGCGCGGTATTGCGTGCAACCGGCTCCAGGGCAATTTGACCTTTGACTTTGGCCGCCTGCATGGCTTCGGCCACCAGAATGCGGTGGTCTTCGGCAGCGACGCAAATCACTTCAGAGCTTGCGCCGCTGCCATTGATTTGCGCCACACGCTCCAGCGTCAGCCGCAGCAGGTTTTTTTTGTCAATCAACGGAACAAACTGCTTGGGGAAACTCTTGCGCGAGAGCGGCCACAGCCTTGCGCCCAAGCCGCCGCACCGAATAACCGGGGTGATTTTTGCGTTAGTCATGAATTGAGGCTGATTTGCTTTCGGCTTGGTTCATTTCAGACTTCAGGGCTTCGATCTCAAGCGTCAGGCTTTCATATTCGGCCACCTTGCGCTCCAGAAAGCGAACCGTGAGGCCGGCTCTTTCGGCAATACCGACGGGCGTGAGCAGGTAAGCATAAGCCAGCTTGTTCTGGCTCTTGCGAAAGCTCTGCATCCTGATAAAACCTTTGTCGAGCAAGGCCTTGAGGCAATAGTTGGTTTTACCCAGGCTCACCCCTAACGCGTCCGCCAGATCGCGCTGGTTCATGCGGGGGCTTGCATCCAAAAGGCGTAGCACCTTCAGATGGTTCTCTTCTTGAAGAGGTGTGCTTGGCAAGCGCTTTGACTCGGTTCTAAAACTGCTAGGCACCTACCGGGCGGTAATGATAGCAGCGTTTAGGGGTGACGGAAATTCCGGGGTGTTCAAAAGATGAACGCGGATATTAACACGCTCTGGTTACCATCCAATCCTCTTGCAAGCGCTGTGTTGGCGGCGGCGTAAGCTATAGGATGAGCTCAATCCGGTAGCTCGCAAAAACGCAGCAACGGGGCATTGCTATCTTTGGCGGAAAGTAGCGGCAGTATGTCAGGCGGCCAGTCAATGGCCAGATCAGGATCATTCCACTGAATGCCGCGCTCATGTTCCGGCGCGTAATAGTCAGTGGTTTTATACAAAAAGTCCGCCGCATCGCTTGTCACCAGAAAGCCATGCGCAAAGCCTGCAGGTACCCAGCGCTGCTTGTGATTTTCCTCGGTAAGTTCAACGCCCTCCCACTTGCCAAACGTGGGCGAGCTTTTGCGGATGTCGACCGCCACATCAAACACCGCCCCTCGCACCACGCGCACCAGCTTGCCCTGGGGCTGCTGTATCTGGTAATGCAGGCCACGCAGCACACCCTTGACGCTGCGGCTGTGGTTGTCTTGCACAAAGTTAAGGTCCAATCCGGTGGCTTCGTTAAAGGCTTTCTGGTTAAAGCTTTCATAGAAGAAGCCGCGCGCGTCGCCGAACACCTTGGGTTCGATGATCAGCGACTTCGGGGATGGCGGTGGGAGTGACTTTCATCAGGGCACCTCTTCGCTCAGCAGGCGCTTCAGGTATTGGCCGTAGCCGTTCTTGGCCAGGGGCTGGGCCAGCTTTTCAAGCTGTTCACTGGTGATGAAGCCGTTGCGCCAGGCGATTTCCTCGGGGCAGGCAATCTTCAGGCCCTGGCGGTGCTCCAGCGTGGCGATGAACTGGCCGGCTTCCAGCAGGCTGTCATGCGTGCCGGTGTCCAGCCAGGCGTAGCCGCGCTGCATGATCTGCACGTTGAGCTGATCCTTGTCCAGATACGCTTGGTTGACGGCGGTGATTTCCAGCTCGCCGCGCGGGCTGGGCTTGACGGCCTTGGCAATGTCCACGACCTGGTTGTCGTAGAAGTACAGGCCCGTCACGGCGTAGTTGCTTTGGGGCTTGAGGGGCTTTTCTTCGATGCTGCTGGCCTTGCCGGCCTTGTCGAAAACCACCACGCCATAGCGTTCGGGGTCATGCACGTGGTAAGCAAATACCGTGGCGCCGCTGGCCTGGCTGTCAGCGCTTGCCAGCAGGTGCGCAAAGTCATGGCCGTAAAACATGTTGTCGCCCAGCACCAGGGCGCTGGGGGCGTTGCCCACGAACTTGTCGCCAATGATGAAGGCTTGCGCCAGACCATCGGGGCTGGCTTGCACGGCGTATTGCAGGTTCATGCCCCACTGGCTGCCGTCGCCCAGCAGTTGCTCAAAGCGGGGGGTGTCCTGCGGGGTGCTGATGATCAGCACGTCGCGTATGCCGGCCAGCATCAGGGTGCTGAGCGGGTAGTAGATCATGGGCTTGTCGTACACCGGCAGCAGCTGCTTGCTGATGGCCAGGGTGGCCGGGTGCAAACGGGTGCCGGAGCCGCCGGCGAGGATGATGCCTTTGCGTTGGGTCATGAACTTGATCAATCTCTAATTTTTAAAGGATTTCAGCCAGCATGCGGTCCACGCCTTGCTGCCATGCGGGCAGACTCAAGCCGAAGGTTGCCTGCAGCTTGGCGGTGCTCAGGCGCGAGTTGTGGGGGCGCTTCGCTGGCGTGGGGAAATCATTGGTGGGCACGGGAGAGACTTTTTTTGCTATCATTTTGATAGCTGATTGCACCTGTCCTGCTTGGGCTATAACATGTTTTGCATAGCCATTCCAGGTGGTTTCGCCACTGGCAGCCAAATGGTACAGGCCGGCATCTTGCGGACGCTGCAGTACGTGGCGAATGGCGTGGGCCGTGACATCAGCGATTAGATCGGCGCCGGTGGGGGCGCCCCACTGGTCATCAATCACCGTCAGGCGTTCGCGCTCCTGCGCCAGGCGCAGCATGGTTTTGGCAAAGTTTCCGCCGCGTGCGGCGTAGACCCAGCTGGTGCGGAAAATGAGGTGGTTTTTGCAGTGGGCCGCTATCAGCTGTTCGCCTTCGAGCTTGGTCTGACCATAGACGCTGAGCGGGGCTGGTGTGTCGGCTTCGACCCACGGCTGGCTGCCGCTGCCGTCAAACACGTAGTCGGTGGAGTAGTGCACCAGCCAGGCGCCGAGCTTGTGGGCCTCTTGCGCCAGTACGCCTGGGGCCAGGGCATTGATCATGCGAGCCAACTCAGGCTCGCTTTCGGCCTTGTCCACTGCCGTGTAGGCGGCGGCATTGACGATGATGTCGGGGCGCACCGTTTGCACAGTCGCGGCCAAGCTTGGCAGGTTGGTCAGGTCGCCACATAAATCCACACTGTGGCGATCCAGCGCGATCACTTCTCCCAATGGGGCCAGGCTGCGCTGCAGCTCCCAGCCGACCTGGCCATGTTTTCCCAGAAGCAGGATTCTCATGCCTCAGCCGTTACAGCGTACTGGGTCTGCACCCAGTCGCGGTAAGCGCCGCTTTGCACATGGGCGACCCACTCGGGGTTGGCCAGGTACCACTGCACGGTTTTGCGGATACCTGTCTCAAAGGTCTCGGCTGGGCGCCAAGCCAGTTCGCGCTCGATCTTGCGGGCATCGATAGCGTAGCGCCTGTCGTGGCCGGGGCGGTCTTTGACGTAGCTGATTTGCGTGCTGTAGCTGCCGCCGTCGGCCTTGGGGCGCAGTTCATCGAGCAAGGCGCAGATGGTGTTGACGATCTCGATGTTGGTTTTTTCGTTCCAGCCGCCGATGTTGTAGACCTCGCCCATTTTTCCTGCGTCCAGTACCCGGCGGATGGCGCTGCAGTGGTCCTTCACATACAGCCAGTCGCGGATCTGCATACCGTCGCCGTAAACCGGCAGAGCCTTGTCCGCCAGTGCGTTAACGATCATCAGAGGGATGAGCTTTTCAGGAAAATGGTAGGGGCCGTAGTTGTTCGAGCAATTGGTGGTGAGCACCGGCAAGCCGTAGGTGTGGTGGTAGGCGCGCACCAGGTGGTCGCTGGCGGCCTTGCTGGCCGAATAAGGGCTGTTGGGCTCGTAGCGGTGCTGCTCGGTAAAGGCGGCATCAGTGGCGCCTAGCGAGCCATAGACCTCGTCGGTGGAAACATGCAGCAGGCGAAAGGCGGTCTTGGCCTCGCCTTGCAGGCCGGCCCAGTGGGCGCGCACGGCCTCCAGCAGGCGAAAGGTGCCGACGACGTTGGTCTGGATGAAGTCTTCGGGGCTGTGGATGGAGCGATCCACATGGCTTTCGGCGGCGAAGTTGATGACGGCTCTAGGCTGGTGCTTTGCCAACAGGTTGGCCACCAGCGCACCATTGCCAATATCGCCCTGCACGAAGGTATGACGCGCGTCGCCCTGCAAAGGGGCCAGGGTTTCCAGATTGCCGGCATAGGTCAACTTGTCCAGGTTGAGGACGGGTTCCTGTGACTGCGCCAGCCAGTCCAGAACAAAGTTGGCGCCTATGAAGCCAGCGGCTCCGGTGACGAGAATGGTCATATGGTGAACAATTTTTCGGCATTAAGCCGCTTCAATGCTGTGAGGTGGGTGCAACCGACTATGAAACCTTGCGTGGAGGTCACCGCGCCGTGGCTTGACGACTTTATTTCAGTCCCAGCGACTGAGGAACACGTGCCCACTTCACTTAAGCATTTGATTTTACCCGAGCGATCCATGGCGCTTGCTACATGAAAAAACATCCGCAGTCGCGCCAATGGCGATCGAGCCTTTTATTGGACTGGCGTGCCTTCAGGGTCAAGGTGGGCGACTGGACAAGCATGACTTCTCCAGTGCACTGATCTGGCCTTTCGCGGAACAACGTGAACTCAGCAGTTCCGCATAAGCTTCAAGACTCAGCAGCTACACGGCCGTATGTATCCTCAAACCGCACGATGTCGTCTTCGCCTAGGTACCCACCCGACTGCACTTCAATAAGTTCAAGTTCGGTTTTTCCGGGATTTTCAAGGCGGTGCTTGACGCCAAGGGGAATGTAAGTGCTCTGGTTTTCGGTAACCAGGATTTTTTCCTCTCCCCGGGTAACGAGAGCGGTGCCTTTGACCACAATCCAGTGCTCGGCACGGTGGTGATGCATTTGCAGGCTGAGCTTGGCGCCGGGGCGCACCGTAATGCGTTTGACCTGGTAGCGTTCTCCGACATCCACACTGTCGTACCAGCCCCAGGGTCTCGCCACACGACGATGCTGAACGGCCTGAGGAGCATCCAGAGTCTCCAGATGGGCCACCACCTCCTTGACAGCTTCGGCGTGGCTGACGTGGGCCACCAACAGGGCATCAGGCGTATCGATGATCAACAAGTCCTGCGTTCCCAAAGCCACCACGGGCCGCCTGCCGTCGGCGTGGATGTAGGTGTTGCAGGCATGCAGATGATGGGCATCCTGCTTTTCACCACCAGCACGGTTGCCGGCCTCATCTTGTTTGGCAAGGTCGGCCACGGCGCTCCAGCTACCGACGTCACTCCAAAGCCCGCTGAAGGGAAACACGCTCACATTGGCAGCGCGCTCCATGACGGCATAGTCAATCGACTGACTGCGACAAGCTGCAAATACCTGCGCATCCGGCCGGGTAAAAAGACCGTCTTGCTGCGGCTGCAGCATGGCATTACGGCACACATCAAGAATGTCGGGAGCATGCGCCTGCAATGCCTCAAGCAAGGTTTGTGCACAGGTCAGGAAGATACCCGCATTCCATAGATACTGGCCACTGGCAAGAAACTCTACAGCGTTGTCTGCCGCCGGCTTTTCGACAAAACGAACCACCTCGAAGCCGCCATCACTGGCCTGCAAACCCTTTTGGATGTAGCCGTAGGCCGTACTTGGGTAGCTGGGCATGACGCCAAAGGTCACCAGCCTGCCAGTCTTGGCCGCTGGCGCAGCGGCACGCACCATGTCCACGAAGACTTGTGTATGGGGTATGTGGTGATCAGCCGGACAAAACAGCAGCATCGCATCAGCAGGCATAGCCAATGCAGCCAGAGCCATGGCCGCCGCCGTATTTTTGGGTTGAGGCTCAAGAATCTGGCGCACTGCCAGACCTGCACGTGCAGCAACATCGGCCAGCAAAAACCGATGCTCCTCGGCAGCAACACAAGCAATGCCAGCTATATGGCCATCTGTTAATGGCGCAACACGCTCCAGCGTGAGTTGCAGCAGCGACTTCTCGCCCAGCAACGGGATGAATTGCTTGGGAAAGGCTTTGCGCGATAAGGGCCAAAGACGAGTTCCACTGCCGCCACAGAGAATAATTGGATAAATCATAGGGCGGGACTGTACATATTCATATAAATACCTCCGCACCTGCAAGAGACTTACCCCAGTGGATTTGCCCTCCCTTGGCATCCGTATGCCATTGGGCTTGCATGCGGATAGCCTGCCCACAGGAACTCATAAAGTTGGGCTGCAGTAACAATGATAATTTTAAATATCCGCAACAACAATACCATACTTAATTAAATTGGAGTCGCTGATGTCGCCCTGCAAAGAAGCCAGAGTTTCCATATTGCCTGCGTAGGTCGGATTGTCCAGGTTGACAACGGATTCCTGAGACTGCGCCAGGCAGTCGAGCACGAAGTTGGCGCCTCTGAAGCCGGCAGTTCCGGTTACGAGAATGGTCATGGGGCCATCCATCGATCGGCATTATGCCATTTGGTAACTTTTACGTTTGGGCCGTCTCTGTGGTGCCGGGGCGCTGTAAAAAGACTTTACTTCAGGCCCAGCGAGCGGCGAATGCGCGCCAACTTCTCTGCTGACTCGGCATTTTCGGCATTGCTGCGCAATGCTTGCCGCATGAAGACAAACAGCAGCAGCGCCAGCCCCGCAGCCAAGGTGGCGCCAATTGCGATCAAGCCTTTTTTGGGCTGACTGGCCTTCAGGGGCAAGGTGGGTGACTGAACCAGTATGGCGTCGCTCACACCTTCCAATTGGGTTTCCAGTGCGGTTATCTGGCCTTGGGCCGCGCCAGTGGCAGTCAGCAACTCCGCATAGCCGCGCGCCAGTTCGGCGCCACCGGTAGCGCCCGAGCCGGATGACTCCAGACGTTTTAGCAGGCCGGCGGCGGCATCCTGGGCGTTTTTGAGCCGCGCCTGCGCTTCGGCCAATTGCACTTCGAGCCGCTTGCGTACACTGCCTTTGGGTCGGCTTTCCTGATAGGTTTGCAGGAGCACGGCATTGGCGACGGCCTGCGCCTGCTGCGCCGTACGATCAGAGACAGTCAGCGTCAGCAGCTTGTCACTGCGCCCGACAGCGGTTTTGATCTGATCCCGCAGCTTGCGGCGTGCGTCTTCAGCCGTATCGTCCTTGGCCCGCCCCAAGCTGACGATGACCGGGTCCAGCACCGCTGCAGTGACCATCAAGCTGGCCGTGGCTTGCTCGGCCTGAAGCACAGCCACGCTTTGATAGGTTGGGGGCAGCGCAAAACTGATAGCCAGCGCGCACAAGCCCACCAACAACGACCCTATGACGAGCAGCTTTAGATTTTCTGCCAAAGTGACCAGCAGGTCCAGAAAACCGAATTCATCTCCATCGGCGGAGAGCCCGGTTTGCATTTCTTCATTCATTTCTTGCGCCTGACTTCGTATTTCTAAGAGCCACGATTCTACGTGCGCTCGTCCGGCCTATCCCCTCACACCCGGTAACACAAACGTTACAGACCGGTCCGAGCAGGTGCGAGGTGTCATTGATCATCCATGCGGATACGCGAAAAACAAAAATATCTGGCCTTGGCTGCCGTGTATCTCACTTCCATCAATCTAGATGAATTCCGGCAAACGCTATGGATAACAAAACGAATGAAAGTTACCTTTCAAAATTCAATTTATAAAACAAATTCTCGGAAATAAGCAGGTTCAGCCTTAATAATAAACACAAAATAAAAACATGCGCAATGAGGTTTATTCACATGTATTGATTTTTGATCTGCACCAGTCTTGCCATTACAATTTAATATCCGCCAAATTTAATAAGGACAATCCAACTCATGTCTAACTTAAGCGCACTACAACAAAAAATCACCGAAGCCGAGGCCACGGTCAACGAGTTGCGCAAGCAACTCGAGGCAGAGCGCAAGGGTGAGCGCACGCAAGCCATAGCCAAAGCCAAAGAGTTAATAAAAACCCATGACCTGACCGCTTCAGATTTGGGGTTTTCAGGTAAAGCCGCTGGCAAAAAGGCTTCAGGCGATAAACGCAATGTGGTCGCGCCAAAATACCAGGATCCCGCCAGCGGAAAAACCTGGACGGGTCGCGGAAAGTCGCCTGCATGGCTGAGCGCTCAATTGGCCGCAGGTCGCAATAAACAGGATTTTCTGATTCAAAGCTGAAGACCGGATGCCCTGACATGCAGATGTCGCCCTTGCCCATTCAAAAATGAATACCGCGCATCATCTGCTGCATGGCAAGGGCTTCAGGTGATAATTTTGCTTTCTCGCCTTTATCCCCTTTGGCCGCCGGAGACTCCGGAAACATGCGAAAGCTGGTGTTCATGGCAATCTGCGCAACGCGCGGCAGCAGCGCATGCAAGACCTGCCCGGTAATGCCCAAACGCGTGGCAATCCGCACCGGCTTGAAAATGCAGGCTTGCGCAATCAAGTCGGCGGCCTCTTCGGGTGAGAGGGTAGGCACGTTCTTGTACAGTTCAGTAGGCGCAATCATGGGCGTGCGCACCAGCGGCATGTTGATGGTGGTAAAGCTGATGCCCACATCGGCAAACTCGCTAGCGGCGCAACGGGTCCAGGCCTCAAGTGCAGCCTTGCTGGCCACGTAGGCCGAAAAGCGCGGCGCATTGGTCAGCACACCAATCGAGCTGATATTAACGACATGGCCTTTGTGACTGGCGCTCATGCCGGGCAACAGCCCAACCGTCACGCGCAGGCAGCCAAAGTAATTGAGTTGCATGGTGCGCTCGTAATCATGAAAGCGGTCGTAGCTGGCCTCAATCGCGCGGCGAATCGAGCGCCCGGCGTTGTTGATCAGAAAATCGACACCGCCGTGCCTGGCTATTAACTCCTTGATGAAACGATCGCAATCGGCCGCATCGGCAATGTCGGCGGAATAAGCGATGAAGTCGTAGCCTCTCGCCCTGGCCTCCTTGCAGGCTTCATCGAGCTTGCCCTGGTCGCGGCCGCAAATGAGGGTAATGGCGCCCGCCTCGGCAAACTTGTGCGCCGTCGCAAGCCCAATGCCGGACGAGCCGCCGGTAATCAACACCACCTTACCCCCCACGGTGCCGCGCAGCGAGCGATCAATATGCAGGTCGGGATCGAGATGACGCTCCCAATAATCCCAGAGCCGCCACGCGTAATCATGCAGATTGGGGCAGGTAATGCTACTGCCCTTGAGCGCAAGCAGCGTTTCGCGGCAGTCAAAGCGGGTGGGATAGTTCACAAAGGTGAGCATTTCCTCTGGCAGCCCCAGGTCCGTCATGATCGCCTTGTGCAGGCGCCGCACGGGGCTCAGCGCCATCAGCCCTTTCTTGACGGCCTTGGGAATGAAGCCGAACAGGGCAGCATTCACAAAAAGGTTCATCCTGGGCCCGTGGGCGGCCTTGCTGAGGATGTCCAGCACATCCCCGACGCGGTAACCAACCGGATCGACCAGGTGATAACACTTGCCGCTCGCAGGGTCTTGATGACTGATGTGCACCAGCGCATCCACCACGAAGTCAACCGGCACGATGTTGATGCGCCCGCCTTCCAGTCCGACCATGGGCATCCATGACGGCAACATCTGGCGCAGGCGCTGGATCAGCTTGAAGAAGTAGTAAGGCCCGTCAATCTTGTCCATTTCTCCGGTGACGCTGTGGCCCACCACCATGGCGGGACGAAACACCGTCCACGGAACCTTGCATTCCTTGCGCACGATTTTTTCGCCCTCGTGCTTGGTCCTGAAGTAGGGATGGTCGTAGTTTTCAGCTTCGTCAAACATGTCTTCGCGGAACACGCCTTCGTAGAGGCCCGCGGCGGCAATAGAGCTGACATGATGAAAATGGCCCGCATCGATCGCCTTGGCAAACTCCACCGCGCTGCGGGTGCCGTCAATATTGGCGGACATCTGGCTTTCTTCGTCGGCATTCAGGTCATAGACCGCAGCCAGGTGATAGAAATGGGCAACCTCACCTTTGAGTTTCTTGATGTCTTCGCTGCTGACACCCAGCTTCTTTTGAGTCAAGTCGCCATGCACGGGAACGGTCCTTGCCGCGCTTACGCCCCAGTATTCGCGCAAGGCCGCGACCTTGCCGGCGCTTTCCTTGCGAATCAGAAAATGAACCGTTGCGCCTTTTCGTTCCAGCAACTTTTTAACCAGGCGTTTGCCAATGAAACCGGTGGCTCCCGTGACGAAATAGTGCATTGATTTCTCTCCCCTTTACTGCCGACCAAAACAGCCATTCTTGCTTAACCCAGCGTAATCACCCTTTAGCGAAAACCCGCGCCCGGCGCCCACCTCAGGGTCTTGCCATAGAGTGCCATCCCTAGCGCGCTAGAAGCTGGCACCTAGACGCCTGCGTGCGAAGCGCTTACATTTTGAACCTGCGCGGCATGGTGCTTGCGCAATTTTCCATAACCCTAGCCCGTCTGGAGTCCGCCATGGTCAAGAAGCTGCAAAAAATGAGCGCCGATAGAAAATCCGGTCCGCAATTGTCAAATGCCGTCAAGGAATCAGCCCAGCAAATCTGGCTGGCGGGTTTGGGCGCTTTTTCCAAGGCGCAGGAAGAAGGCGGCAAAGTGTTTGAAACACTGGTCAAGGAAGGCATGTCGATTCAGCGTAAGACACAGGCGGTTGCCGAAGAGAAAATCTCTGAAGCCACCAGCAAGATGAGCAACATGGCCAGCGACATCCAGTCCAGGGCGGGCAATCGGTGGGACAAACTGGAAAACATTTTTGAAGAGCGCGTGGCCAAGGCCCTGAGCAAGCTCGGCGTGCCATCAGCCAAAGAAGTGAACGACCTGACAACCCGCGTCGGCCAGCTCGAAAAGCACGCCCCGAAAATGAATGCCAAGGCTACCGCCCCCAAAGCCGCAACCCGGTCTGCAGCCAAAGCGCCTGCCAGGTCGGCCGCAAAACCTGCGGCGAAGAAAGTCGCCCGGCCCGCTGTCAAACGCGCTGCCAAAAAAGCCGTCATTCATGCAACGAACCCTTCAGCAGGCACCGTAGCCAGCCCGGCGGACAAGCCCGCGGCAGCAGCCAAACGGTCGGTGGCGCGTAAAACCGCCTGATGCTCATGTGAGCACTTGCTACTCGCTTCGAGATTCAGAGAAGGGACGGTCAGTCCCTTTTTTTGTGCCAGTCTCCGTCAATCCGGCAGGCCTTCATACCGAACCATGAGATTCCCTAGTTCCGCGTCAGGAAGCGCTGGGTTAGAGTAGGGAAAAATCCAGGGAGACAACAGTTATGGTGAAAAAAGCGCCGCGCCGCACTGCGGAGCGGATTCTGGAGGTCACGCTGGAGCTGTTCAACCGCTTTGGCGAGCCCAATGTCTCCACCACATTGATCTCTGCTGAGCTCGGCATCAGCCCCGGCAATCTTTACTACCACTACCCCGCCAAAGACGAGCTGATCAACTCACTGTTTGATCGCTACGAAAAAACCCTGAACGAGCTTCTCAACGCCAGCGATGGCGTGCGCAACGTCGAGGACGCCTGGTTTTTCATGCACACACTGTTTGAACTGATCTGGCAATACCGTTTCTTGTACCGCGACCTCAACGACCTGCTGAGCAAAAACCGCCGGCTGGAAACCCACTTCCAGTGGGTGCTAAAAAACAAGACCCGCGCCGTCAAGGCCCTGCTCGACGGCATGAGCCGCGCCGGCGCCATGACAATTGACTCGCGCGAAGTCGAAGCCACGGCCACCAGCATGGTGGTGGTGCTGACCTACTGGTTAAGTTTTGAGTATGTGCGCGACCCGCGCAATGCGCTGGAGCCCGCCAACGCGCAGGCGGCGCTGTTGCGGGGTGCGCACCACGTCCTGAACCTGCTCCTCCCCTATCTCGAGCAGAGCCAGCGAACCCATTTGCAGGCCCTGGTGGCCGCCTACAACAGCCCAGCGAATAAACTCGACTGAACCCATCACGCACAACATCAAAAAAACAAGCAAGGAGACAAATCATGGCTAAATGGACTGCTTTTCCCCATGCTGGCGACTATGCATTTGACGCTGCCAGCCTGAAAAAACACTGGGCACGCCTGCACCAGGGCGACTGCGAGCCGCTACCCAAAGACGCGGCCGTGCTGCAGGCCTGGGTGCTATTCCACAACGGAGAATTCCAGCAGGCCGCCGAAGCCGGCCTGAAAGCCGGGGGCGATGGCATCACGGTGTCCAACAAGGCCAGCTGCATTTATGCCAACTACCTGGAGAGCAGGGAGAAAACCAAGCTCGAGCTGTTCATGGAGGCCGCCGCGCGTGCCGAGGCGCAGCAGGCCGTAGACCCCAAAAACGCCAATGCCTGGTACTGGCAGGCTTACGCCCTCGGACGTTACAGCCAGGGCATCAGCGTGGCCAAGGCGCTGGCGCAGGGCTTGGGAAGCAAAGTCAAGACGGCACTGGAGCAGACCCTCCAACTGGCGCCCAGACACGCCGATGCGCATATTGCGCTGGGGACTTTCCATGCCGAGGTAATTGACAAGGTGGGTTCGCTGATTGGCGGCATGACCTATGGCGCAAAAAAAGACACCGGCCTGTCCCACTTCAAAGAAGCACTCAAACTGAACCCCGGCTCGGCGGTGGCCATGACCGAGTACGCCAACGGCATGGTCATGCTTGAAGGCGACAAGAGAATGAAGGAAGCCACCCGGCTTTACGAGCAGGCCGCGGCGTGCGAGCCCATGGACGCGATGGAGCGGCTGGACGTGGACATGGCCAGGGTCGAGTTACAGGACTGAGCTTTTCGGTGCCTGAAAAGCGCCAGGCCCGCGGGCGGCAAGCTACAGGGGCTTCCTGCGTCCACCACTAATAATGCTATTATTTTTATAGCTATCGGCACCCGTATTTATTGGACCGGAGACCGAATCGACCGCCATGCAGTTGCAGGTCGCCAGCCTCCTCTGCAGCCGGGGATACGCGCTCACCCCTTCCACGGCTTGCCGCGGTACCAGGCGTGCTGCGCCAGTCGCAGCATGGGCTTGTCGCCAGATGTGTCGCCATAGGCGTAGATTGTCATGGCATCGGCGGCTTCACGGCCAAAGCGCGTGGAAATCCAGGCCTGAAGACGCCGCACCTTTTGCTCGCCATAGCAGTTGGGCGTGCGCATCCTGCCGGTCAGGCGTGCGCCCTGCACTTCCATCTCGGTGCAAATCAGACCGTCGAAACCCAACTGGCGGGCGACGCGCCGCAGATAGATGTCGGGCGATGCGCTCACCAGCACACAGCAATGCCCGGCCTGTTGGTGCCAGGCCAGCCGCGCCATCGACCAGCCCTGCAGTTCGCCGGGAAAATCATGCTCCAGCCAGCGCGTGGTCCAGTCGTCCATCTCGGAAATGGGCCGGCCGCTGAGCGTTGCCCGCATCAGCCGCGCCTTGGCCACGTCATTACGGACCAGGCGCAGTGCGTAGCCCGTCAGCCAGGGCGAGCACTGCAGCAGGGCCAGCAGGAAACGCGGCCAGCCCAGGCCGCGCGCCAGAAATGGCCGGAAGGTGTCGCCGCGGGTCAGCGTGCCGTCGAAGTCGAAGGCCGCTATGGCGACCGGCGTGACTACCTCGGACACCTTACCTGCCCGCAGTAGCGTTCACAGAACGGGCAGCCCGTCATGGGCAGCCAGGCAGGAATGTTGTAGAAGCGGCGGAATGCGACACCCAGCACGCCCTCGCGGTAGGCCGGGTAATTGAAGCCCGTGCCTTCCACGGCGTAAAACGGCACGCCGTCCTGCATGAAGCGGCGCACCGCCACCTTCTCGAAATACGGTGTGAACTCCTCCAGTTGCGGCGTGTCCGGCGTGATCACCCGGATGGTTTTGCCCTGGTAGAGCGAAAAATCCACCAGCATGTCATCCTGCCGGGCGTGGAACTTGCCGACGCCGAACACCGGCATGTACTGGCGCCGCTCAAAGCCGTAAATCGATGCAGCGGTGTAGGAGTCGGCCATCAGCACCGCATCCGGGCTGCTCACCTGCTTCAGGATGTCGGCCGTCTTGATGCTGCGCACGATCTGTGGATAGATCTTGGCGCTGCGCCAGGTATCCAGCGTGGTCATGTACAGCCCCGCCACCACCAGCACATGCAGGCCGGCAAACAGGGCCAGCCCTTTGGCGCAGGTCTTGAGCTTGTCGGCCGGCAGGGCAAAGGACAGAAAGGCAAAGCCGAAGGGATAAAACGACAACACCCAGTGCAAGCCAATCACCTTCCTGGCCGATAGCAATGCGAAAAACAACAGCGGCACCACCACCAGACAGGCCAGCAGGCGCTGGGATTGGGCGGTTGCCGCCAGGGTCTTGCGATATTTCACCGCAAGCCATACCGCTGCGGGCGTGATGAGGTAGGCCATCATGCCGATATAGAGCAGCGGCTTGCGCCACTCGAACGACTCCGCCTCATTGCGGTTGTATACATTGAACATGATGTTCGACCAGCCATGCGACATGTTGTAGGCAATGTTGATGGCCGGGCCGGGCAAGGCGCAGACCACCAGCAGGGCCAGGCCCGCCAGCCGCTCGCGGCGGTAAAGCAGGAAGTACACGAGGTAGGTAAGGCCGAGCACCACCGAGAAATACTTGGAGAGAAACGCACACCCCAGAAACAGCCCCGACAGCGCATACAGGCCGTAGGCCGTCCGGTCAAACTGCGCCCGGCGATCGGCGCGCATCAAGGCAGCGACTGACAGCGCCGACCAGAAAATCAGCGGCGTATCGGTGGTGATGATGGCGTAGAGCCAGTTCAGCGGCGCCAGCCAGAAAAACAGCACGGCCCAGGCCGCGCGCACCCGGTCCACGGGCTTGAGCGCCCACCAGAGCGCAGCACCCAGGCCCAGCGGCAGCAGCACGGCCGGCAGGCGAATCGACCAGACGCTGTCGCCCAGCGTGGCCCGCATCAATGCAATCACCCAGCCCACCATGGGCGGATGGTCAGAGTAGCCCCAGTCGAGATAGACACCCCACCAATAAAAGAGGGCCTCGTCGCCGGAGATCGGAAATGTCACGGCGATCCACAAGCGCAGCAGCAGCGAAGCCAGGCCGACGCCAAGCAGCCAGCGGCTCAGGGTGGCGGGAACATCTTGCGGGGGACGAAGGGGCATGGGATTCTGGGACATGGGCAAACGGTCGAAAAATGCGGGCGCCGTGAAGAGCACGGCGAAGCGGGAGCCGCAGGCAGCGGCTAGCGGAAACTGATTTCTTTACGAATGGCCGCACTATAAAGCAAGGCCATCACGCCAATGGCCACGGCCAGCCATAAGGTCAGCAGCCGCACCAGCACGGTGATGCTCAAGGCCTCACCTGGCGCAGCGCCATGCGCCACCAGCAAACCGGTCAGCACGGCCTCGGTGCCCCCCAGTCCTGCGGGCAAGGCCGACAGCGCGCCGGCCACCATGGCCACCGCGTAAAAGCCGCTTGCCGTCAACAGCCCCAGCGAAACACCGACGTCGCGGCAAATCAGCCAGACGGCCAGGCCCTGCGCGGCCCAAGCGGCCAGTGTCAGTAAAAACCAGAGCAGCGGACGCACGGCCAGGCACCGCCATGCCTCCTGCAGCCAGCTAAACCGCTGGAGCAAGGCGCGCCGGAATCTGATCAGCAGGCCCAGCCCCAGCGCCGCCGCCAGCAACCCGGCCACCAGCAGCCCGGGGAGCCAGGCCGGCGCCATTCGCACCATCCCGTGCGCCAAAGCCCACCCAACAGCGGGCAGGCACAGCAGCAGCAGACACAGCAGATCGGCCAGCCGCTCGGCGCCAAAAATCGCCAGGCTTTGTCGGGCGCCCAGGGGGTTGCGCGCCAGCATCAGGCCACGAACTGCCTCGCCGACGTTGCCGGGTGTGGGCGTGAACGCGTAACCTGCCAGATACAGGCGCAGCCCTTGCAGCGGGCCGAAATGGCGGCCGTAGTGCGCCATCCAGAGCCGCCAGCGCAGCCCGCGCAGCCCGTAACTGAGCAGGCACAGGGCGGCCGCCTGCAGGCCGGTCCACGACCACAAGCGCGCCAGCGAGGTGCGCGGGCTGTCGCCCCAGACCAGCAGCGCGCCAGCGTAGGCCGTGGCGACCACGCCCAGCACCAGCAGCAGCTGCTTGACCGGCAGTTTGACGGATGAAGGGCCTTGCCCCTGCGGCCCGGGGTTTCGCATCAGAACCGGCGGCTCAAAAAGATGAGCAGCCACAGCAGGCCCGCTGCCACCAGCCACGGGTCCCGCAGCAGGTCGCGCGCCACGTCTTCGCCCCGGCCGCGATGCACCTGGTAGGTGTAGCGCAGCAGGCCAAAAATAACGACGGGCACGGTGTACAGCAGGCGCTCGCCATGCTGCAACTGCGCCTCAGGGCTGGTGGCAAACAGGCTGTAGGTGGTCAGCGTGGCGGTCATGGTCACGGCGATGAAGGTGTCAATCAGCGCAGGCGGATAGTGCTCCAGCACGGCGCGCTGGCTTGCCCCATCCTGAAAACTCTCGGCCTTGCGCTTGCAAAAGCCGAGAAAAAGCGTCAGGAAAATCCCGGTGAGGAGCAACCAGCGCGAAGGCGGAATCCCGACCGCCACCGTTCCCGCCAGCAGCCTGAACATGAAGCCGGCGGCAATGATGGACACATCCACCACCGGCACCCGCTTGAGCCGCCAGGAATACGCCAGATTGAGCGCCACATACAGCCCCAGCAAGACCAGCAAGGTGCTGTTGCCCGCGGCCAGCAGCACGCTGCCCGCCGACAGCAGACCCGCCAGCATCAGGGCGGCCGGCACCGATACGACCCCGCTGGCCAGCGGCCTGTGGCGTTTGGACGGGTGCAGGGCATCGCTGGCGCTGTCATGCCAGTCATTGATGATGTAGACGAGGCTGGAAGCGCAGCAAAACGCGGCAAAGGCCTGAAGGACGCGCAGGTCCAGGGCGCTGTCCTGCCAGCTCTGGCTGAACACCAGGCCGGCAAACACAAACGCATTTTTGACCCACTGGTGCGGCCGCATGAGGCGGATCAGCGCAAGCGGGGATGAGGAAAGGGAAGACATGGATAAAGGACAGCAAGCCTGCTGCATGGAAGCGACGTTCAAGCATAACTGACGACGGGCGCCACGGGTGCGGCCAAATGGGCCCAAAATAAGCGTCATGACGCCAGCAAACACTCCCTCCCCGCGCGCACTGCAATTGATCCAGACACTGGTGCAGATGAACACCGTCAGCCACAACTCCAACCTGGCGTTGATTCATTTCGTGCGTGATGAACTGCAAAAACTGGGTGTGGCCAGCCGCATTACCAGCAACGCCGACAAGACCAAGGCCAACCTGTTTGCCACCCTGGGCAAAGGCAAACCGGCCGGCATCATCCTTTCAGGCCATACGGACACCGTGCCCTGGGACGGGCAGGACTGGACGCTGGACCCGCTGTCAGCCACCGTGAGGGATGGCAAGCTCTACGGCCGCGGCAGCTGCGACATGAAAGGCTTCATCGGCATGGCGCTGGCCCATGCCGGGGACTTTTTGAACAGCAGCGCACCGTTTGCTGTGCATCTCGCGCTCAGCTATGACGAAGAAGTCGGCTGCCTGGGCGTGAAGGAACTGATTGCCGACATGAAGGATGCCGGCGTCAAGCCGCTGGCCTGCATCGTGGGTGAGCCTACCGGCATGGTGCCGGCCACGGCCCACAAGGGCGTGTACCGCTACAAGTGCTGCGTGCGCGGCAAGGAGGCGCACTCCTCGCTCACGCCGCAATCGGTCAATGCCATCGAGATGGCGGCGCGGGTGATTTGCAAGCTGCGCGACATGGCCGAAGGCTTTGAAGCCAGCGAGCCGCGCTACGAAGGCTTTGACGTGCCTTTCAGCACCGCCAGCGTGGGCCAGTTCCACGGCGGCATTGCCGACAACGTGGTGCCGCGCGACGCCCAATTCCGCTACGAATTCCGCAACCTGCCGACCGCCGACGCACTTTCAATGCAAAAAGAGGTCATAGCCTATGCAGAACGGGCGCAACACGCTATGAAAAAGATATCACCAGAGGCCGGCTTCAGCTTTGAAACAATATGCGAAGTGCCGGCCTTCCTGGGTTCGCCCGGTGACGCCGTGACCCGGCTGGCGCAGCGCCTGGCGGGCGCAGACCGTACCACGCTGGTCGCTTTTGGCACTGAAGCCGGCTTGTTCAAAAGCGCGGGTATTCCCACGGTGGTGTGCGGCCCCGGCAGCATCAACCAGGCGCACCAGCCCGATGAATTTGTGAGCCTGGAGCAGCTGGCGCGATGCGAAGCCTTCATGCGCGGGCTTGTCGCGACTCAAACCGTTAGCTGACGCCAGGGGCCATAAAAAGCGCCTGAGCAAGTCAGGCGCTTTTTGCAGGGCGGTCCGCAGGATCGCGGCTGGCGCGTCAGGTGCGTACCCGTCCATCGCCAGTCAGCATGGACAGCTCCACGAAACTGGAGGCGACATGGTCGCTTGGCGAGAATGACACGGCAAAGCCCCCCAGCGACTGGCTGCCCAGGCTTTCCAGCCCGGCAATCAGCGATTCGCGGCTCGGCTTGGCCCCTGCCCGCTTGAGTCCTTCCACAAAAAGCCTGGCCGCCACATAACCCTCCATGCTTGAGAAGTTGGCCTGGGCATCCTTGCCGGCGGCCTTTACCGCGTCCGCAAATTCGCGTGCAATCGGACGGGCCGCGTTGTAAGGCGAAGGCATGACTTGCGACACCACCACACCCGCGCCGTCTTTGCCGAGTTCGTCGGCCAGCGCCTGCGTACCGACAAACGACACGTTGTAAAAGGTCCCGCCATAACCGGTCTTGCGCGCTTCGCGAATGAAAGCGGCACAGGCTTTGTAGGCACCAATTTGCACAACGGCGTCTGGGCCAGCCGCGACCAGGGTCTTGACGGCCTGCGCCACATCCACGGAATTGCGCTCCACCGTGGCCTGGGCCACTGTTTTCAGGCCCAGGCCGTTCAGGGCCAGGTTCACGCCATCGAGTCCGGCCTTGCCGTAGGCATCGTTCTGATAGAAGACCGCGATTTTTTTCAGCCCCAGGTTGGTCAGCTGTTTGACGATAAGCGCCGTTTCGTCGTTGTACGAGGCCCGGATATGAAAGGCGTATTTATTGAAAGGGTCGCGCAGCGCCATGGCACCGGTGAAAGGGGCGATGAAAGGAATTTTTTCCCGGGTCGCCAGCGGCAGCGCCGCAATGCTGGTGGGCGTGCCGATGTAGCCAAACAGCGCAAACACGTCGTCTGCAATCAGTTTTTTGGTATTTTCGACGCAGCGAGCCGGCTCGTAGCCATCATCGAGCTTGCGGATCTCTATCTGCTGCCGGCCTACCCCGCCCTGGGCGTTGACATGATCAAAATAGACTTTTGCGCCCTGATAAAACTGGATACCGAGCTGTGCGGCAGGGCCGGTAAAGGCAGCCGACTGGCCCAGGATGATCTTGCCCTCTGGCTGGGCGTGGGCCACATTGAAACCGGCCAGAATGGCGGCACCGGTGGTGACGGAGAATTTTCGGCGGTTAAGTTTCATAGGTCTGTTTTTGCAAAAAATAGATGATCCCAATCCGTCAGCGTAACAGCACAAGCGCCGCTGCGGCCTTTCAGCCCCCCTATATGCTGCGTTGCGCGCCCACTTCAGACTTGTTTTAACAACACATCGTGGGCGCAAGGCTGCTGAGACGGGCCCCTTATCCGCAAAACATCACTTGCTGCTGCGGGTTTTGCAGGCCCCTGCCCTGCCGATATTTCTATTCACGATAGAGTTGGCTCATGAGCAACACCCTGAGCCCATCTCCTGCCGCACCTGCCCCGAGATCCGCCCTGCCCCCTGTGCAGGTGCGCGGCGCCTGCCCCCATGACTGCCCCGACACCTGTTCCCTGCTGACCACGGTGGAGGCCGGCGTGGCGACCCGGGTGCAGGGCAATCCCGATCACCCGCAGACGGGCGGCGTGCTGTGCAACAAGGTTTCACGCTACACGGAGCGCACCTACCACCCCGAGCGCCTGCTGCAGCCGCTCAGGCGCGTCGGGCCCAAGGGCAGCGGCCAGTTTGAACCCGTGAGCTGGGACGCGGCGCTGAGCGACATTGCCGCTCGCATCAAACTCATTGCGGCGCGCGACCCTGAAGCCATCGTTCCCTACAGCTACGCCGGCACCATGGGGCAGGTGCAAAGCGAAAGCATGGCCGGGCGCTTTTTTAATCGCCTCGGCGCCTCCTTGCTGGACCGCACCATTTGCGCCACCGCAGGCGCGGAGGGCCTGACGCAGACACTGGGCGGCAAGGTCGGCATGCGGGTGGAGTTTTTTGCCGAGGCCAAACTCATCCTCATCTGGGGCAGCAATTCGATAGGCAGCAACCTGCACTTCTGGCGCTATGCTAGCCAAGCCAAACGTGACGGCGCCAGACTGATCTGCATTGATCCACGCAGGAGCGAAACCGCCGAAAAATGTCATGCGCACATTGCGCTGCTGCCGGGCACCGATGCCGCGCTGGCGCTGGCGCTGATGCACGAGCTGATCGTCCATGACTGGCTGGACCATGACTACATCGCCCGCCATACGCTGGGCTGGGAAGCCTTGCGCGAACGGGCGCTGCAGTGGAGCCCCGAGCGCGCAGCCAGCGTGTGCGGTGTGCCTGTCGAACAGATTACGGCACTGGCACGCGACTATGGCCAGTGCTTCATTAACCAGCAGCCCGCCGCCATCCGCCTGAACTACGGCATGCAGCGCGTGCGCGGGGGCGGCAATGCCACCCGCGCCGTGGCCTGCCTGCCTGCGCTGATTGGTGCGTGGCGGCAGCGCGCCGGTGGCATTCTGCTCAGCACCTCCGACCTGTTCCCGGTCGACAGGGCCGCTTTGCAGCAGCCCGAATTGCTGGCCGATCGCATGCCGCGCACGATCAACATGGTCACCATAGGCAACGACTTGCTGCGTGAAAGCTCGCCCGAATTCGGCCCAAAAATTGAAGCGCTCATCGTTTACAACAGCAACCCGGTGGCCGTAGCACCAGAATCCGGCAAGGTGGTGCAGGGCTTTGCGCGCGAAGACCTGTTTACAGTGGTGCTGGAACATTTCCAGACCGACACGGCCGATTACGCCGACTATCTGCTGCCGGCCACCACGCAGTTGGAGCACTGGGACGTGCACAGCGCCTACGGCCATACCGACGCCCTACTGAACCGCCCGGCCATCGCCCCGCTGGGCCAAGCCAAGCCCAACACGCAGATTTTCCGCGAGCTGGCCACCCGGATGGGCTTCACCGAACCCTGCTTTTCGGATGACGACAAGTCCCTCTGCCGTACGGCGTATGGCGACAAGGTCAGTTTCCAGGAACTGCTGGACAAGGGCTTTGCCACTTTGAAACTGCCGGATGCACCGTTCGCCCAAGGGGGCTTTCCCACACCCTCGGGCCGCTGCGAATTTTTCAGCGAGCGTCTGGCGGCACAAGGCCTGGACGGTCTGCCCGACCACCTGCCCAATTACGAAACGCCGGGCTCGTCCCCACAGTTTCCACTGGCCATGATCTCGCCGCCGGCCCGCAACTTCCTCAACTCCAGCTTTGTCAACGTGAAAAGCCTGCGCGACATCGAGGGCGAGCCGCTGCTCGAAATCCATGCGCAGGATGCCGCTGTGCGCGGCATCACCAGCGGCTGCATCGTCAGGGTGTTCAATCTGCGTGGCGAGTACCGCGTGAAGGCTCTGGTGTCGACACGCGCCCGCCCCGGCGTGGTCAATGGCCTGGGCATCTGGTGGCGCAAGCTGGGGCTTGGCGGCACCAACGTGAACCAGCTCACCAGTCAGCACCTGACCGACCTGGGCCGCGGTCCGGTGTTTTATGACTGTCTGGTTGAAGTGCAGCCCGCACCCCAGACGGTGTGAGCCGGACGGCTTGCGCATGAGGCTGACACGATTGAGCGCGACGCTGGCCGCTGGCGTGGCAGCGATGAGCCTTGCAGGCTGCGCCAGTCTGGACTACTACTGGCAGTCGGTCAGTGGCCACCTGCAGATGCTCAACGCTGCCCGTCCGGTCGATGACTGGCTTGCCGACGCGCAAACACCGGCCCAGCTGAAAAGCCGGCTGGCCCTGGCGCAGCGAATCCGCAGCTTTGCCGTCACCGACTTGAAGCTGCCCGACAACCCCAGCTACCACCGCTACGCCGATTTGCACCGCAAAGCTGCGATCTGGAACGTGGCGGCGGCGCCCGAGTTTTCGCTGACGCTGAAAACCTGGTGTTTTCCGGTGGCCGGCTGCGTCGGCTACCGCGGCTACTTCAGCGAATCGGCGGCGCGCACCGAGGCCGGGCAGCTCAAGGGCCAGGGGCTTGAAGTCAGCGTGTACGGCGTGCCAGCCTACTCCACGCTGGGATTGATGAACTGGGCGGGTGGCGACCCGCTGCTGAACACCTTTATTGCCTACCCCGACGGCGAGCTGGCGCGCCTGATGTTTCACGAACTGGCGCATCAGGTGAGCTACGCCCCGGGCGACACCCTGTTCAACGAGTCGTTTGCCACCGCCGTCGAGCGCCTGGGCGTGCGCCGCTGGCTGGACAAGGCGGCGAGCGATGAAGCCCGCAAGGCCTACGCCGTGTATGACGGGCGGCGCCAGCAGTTCCGCGCACTGGCGCTGGCCACACGCCGCGAGCTGGCTGCAATTTATGAACAAAACAAGGATCTAGCGCACGAAACACGGGCGCAGGCAGCTCTTAAAACAATAGCAATGCAGCGCTTTCGCGACAACTACACCCAACTCAGGGCTTCGTGGGGCGGCTATCCCGGCTACGACGCCTGGGTGGCGCAGGCCAACAACGCCGCGTTTGGCGCGCAGGCGGCCTATGACGAACTGGTGCCCGGCTTTGAGGCCCTGTTCGAGTGCGAAGGCCGGGACTGGAGCAGGTTTTATGATGCTGTGAAAGGCTTGGCCAGCTTGTCCAAAGACGAGCGGCACAAGGCCTTGAACCTGCAGTACAGCGACAAACAATAAGGAGAGGCCAATGGCTGACATTCACATCGAACGCGAGCACCTTATGGGCCTGCATGAGGCGCGCAAGGTCGCCTTCAAATGGGCCGAGCAGGTTGAGGAAGAATTCCACATGACCTGCACCTACGAGGAAGGCAAGACCAGCGACTTGCTCAGCTTCAACCGGACGGGCGCGCATGGCACCCTGACCGTTACGAAAGACCGCTTCGAACTCAATGCCAGGCTCGGCTTTCTGCTGGGCGCCTTCAAGGACAGGATTGAAGAAGAGATCGTCCGGAACCTGGATGCGCTGATTGCGGATGATCCTGTGACGAAAAAAGCCGCAACAAAAAAGAAGGCGTAAACATGGCGTCGATGCGTGCCGCCCGTGTGAGGACTTCATGAATCTGGCGCGGTTTGACCTGGTATCCATACGCCTGGCGGTGGCCTGCGCCCAGACGGGCAGCCTGACGGCAGCCGCGCGCACTGCCCACCTGGCGCTGGCCGCGGCAAGCCGGCGCATCCGGGAGCTTGAAAGCGCGCTAGGCGACGCGCTGTTTGAGCGCCATCCGCGCGGCTTGCTGCCCACCGCGGCCGGACGCGTCTTCGTCAGGCACGGGTTGACACTGCTGCAAACCATGGAGCAGCTCGGCACCGAACTCACCGACCTGCGGCGCGGCATTGCGCGCCACATCCGGCTGTGCGCGAGCACCGCCGCAATCAACCAGTTTTTGCCGCCCTTGCTGGCCGGCTATGGGCAATTGCAGCCGCAGGTGCATGTCGATCTGGAGGAACAAGTCTCCGGGGCGGTCGTACTTGCCCTGCGTGAAGGCCGTGCCGATCTGGGAATTTTTGTGGAAGGGCCGGACACGGCGGGGCTGGCCACCCATGTCTTTCGCCACGACGAGCTGGTGCTGGTGCTGCCGGCCCAACACCGACTGGCCGGCAGCAAAACGCCGCTGGCGTTCACCGACACACTGGATGAAGACCTGATCAGCCTGACCGACGGGGCTGCCATGCTGCTGCAGCAGCAGCAGACCGCAATGGCAGCGGGCCGGCCACTGAAACTGCGCATGCAGGTGCGCAGCTTTGACGCGGTCTGCCACATGGTGGCCTCCGGGCTGGGGATTGCGGTCTTGCCGAAAACGGCGGCCTTGCCCATCATGCGCGCGATGAAACTGGGCTGGCGGCCGCTGGCCGATCCCTGGGCCAGGCGCCGCCTGCTCCTGGCAAGCCCGGCAGGCCAGAGCGATGCCGCTGTTGGCGCGCTGATCGACTTTTTGGTCCAGCCTTCGCAAAATGCGAAAGCCAGGACCTCAAAGCAGTAATGGACGGGAGGCACCTGCGGCGGCACACTGCCCGCCATGGCCATCACTGAAAACACCCAAGCCGCTGCGAGCGCCACCCAGGGACCGCTGGCAGGCCTGAAAGTCCTGGAGCTCGGCCAGCTGATTGCCGGCCCCTTCGCCGCCAAGACCCTGGCGGACTTCGGCGCCGACATCATCAAGATCGAATCCCCCGGCGCCGGCGACCCGCTGCGCAAGTGGCGCATGCTCAAGGACGGCACCTCGGTCTGGTGGCAGGTCCAGTCGCGCAACAAACGCTCGGTCGCCCTGGATTTGCGGCACCCCCAGGCCCAGGCCATCGTGCGCCAGCTCGCCGCCGAATCAGACGTGCTGATCGAGAACTTCCGCCCCGGCGCCATGGAGGGCTGGGGCCTGGGGCCAGACGAACTGCTCAAGCTGAACCCGCGCCTGATCATGCTGCGCATCAGCGGCTATGGGCAGACCGGCCCCTACCGTGACAAGCCGGGCTTTGGCGTGGTCGCCGAGGCCATGAGCGGCCTGCGCCACCTGACGGCCGAACCCGGCCGGGTGCCGGTGCGCGTCGGCGTGAGCATTGGCGACACGCTCGCAGCACTGCATGGCGTGATAGGCATTTTGCTGGCGCTGCAGGAGCGCCAGCGCTCCGGCCAGGGCCAGGTGATCGACGTGGCGCTGTACGAAGCGGTCTTCAACTGCATGGAGAGCCTGCTGCCCGAATACAGCGCCTTCGGTGCAGTCCGCGGCCCGGCCGGCAGTGCCCTGCCCGGCATCGCGCCCAGCAATGCCTACCTTTGCAATGACAGGGGCTATGCGCTGGTCGCCGGCAATGGCGACAGCATATTCAAGCGCCTGATGGCCACCATAGGCCGCAGCGACCTCGGCAACGATCCGGCGCTGGCGGGCAACGCGGGCCGCGTGGCGCGCGTGGACGAGATTGACGCCGCCATTGGCCAGTGGACGGCCCTGCATACCGTGGACGAGGTGCTGGCAGCGCTCGACAAGGCTGGCGTTCCTGCAGGCAGGATCTACACCGTGGCCGACATCGCGGCCGACCCGCACTACCGGGCGCGCGGCATGTTCGAGCAGCTGCAGATGGACGACGGCAGCCTGCTTGCCGTTCCCGGCATTGTTCCCAAGCTTTCGCGCACACCGGGCAGCCACCACCGAAACGCCCCGCAGATAGGCCAGGACACCGACGCCGTGCTGCATGGCATGGGCCTCACGCCTGAGCAGATAAGGACACTCAAGGATCAGGGCATCGTGGCAGGAAGCCCCACAGGAGACTGCGCATGAAACGTATTTATTTCAATGAAGTCGCGACCCGCGACGGCTTTCAGATCGAAGCCGGCTTCATTCCCACCGACAGCAAGGTGGCGCTGGTTGATGCGCTCAGCGATTGCGGCTACGCCAAGATCGAGGTGACGTCGTTCACCTCACCGAAGGCGATTCCCATGCTGCGCGATGCAGAGGAAGTGATGGGACGCATTCGCCGCGTAGCCGGCGTCGAGTACACGGTGCTGGTGCCCAACCTGCGCGGCGCCGAGCGCGCGCTCGAATCGCGTGCCGACGAACTCAACCTGGTCATGTCGGTTTCCGAGACGCACAACCTCGCCAACCTGCGCATGCCGCGCGAAAAAAGCTTTGCCGCCCTGGAGGGCGTGATTCGCCACGTGGCTGGCCGCACGCCGATCAATGTCTCGCTGTCATGCTGTTTCGGCTGCCCCATGGAAGGCGAAGTGCCGCAAGATGAGGTGCTGCGCTGGGCCGCCCGCTTTGCGGAGTTGGGCGAAGGACGGGTAAGAGGCCTGACGATTTGCGACACCACCGGCATGGCACACCCCGCCCAGGTCAGCCGCATGGTCGAGGCGCTGCAACAGCGTTTTGGCAAGCTGCAGCTGACGCTGCACTTTCACAACACGCGGGGCATGGGCCTGGCCAATGTGCTGGCTGCGGTGCAGGGCGGTATAGAGCGCTTCGATGGTTCGCTGGGCGGCCTGGGCGGCTGCCCCTACGCGCCCGGTGCCAGCGGCAACATCGCCAGCGAGGACGCCATTCACATGCTGGACGCCATGGGCTACGACACCGGCATGGATATTTCAAAGCTGCTGGCGGTGGCCAGGCAACTGCCAGGCATCGTCGGCCATGAAGTACCCGGCCAGGTTGCCAAGGCCGGCCGTATCACGGAGCTGCACGCACCGCCGGCTTACGTTGCCGAACTGCGCGAGGCGTTCGCCTGATACCGGGCACCGCCAGCCAAGCCGCCCGAACGCATTCCCAGCATCAACGATTAACAGTTAACAGGAGACAACAATGACCCTTATTTCCCGCAGAACCCTCGTAAGCACTGTGGCCACGCTCAGCGCGGCCGCCTGGCTTAACCCTGTGCGCGCGCAGCTCGCCGGCAAGCCCGTGACCCTGGTCGTGCCGACAGCCGCCGGAGGCACCACCGACATCGCAGCACGCATGCTGGCCGAGCCGCTGGGCCGGATTCTGCAGACGTCGGTGGTCGTGGACAACCGCGGCGGCGGCAATGGCAATATCGCCGGCCAGCTGGTGGCGCGCGGCCCGGCCGATGGCACCAGCCTGCTGGTTCAGTACTCGGGCTACCAGTGCATCACGCCGCTGATCCAGCCGGTGGCGGGCTTCGATCCGGCCACCAGCCTGAAGCCCCTGGGCCACCTGATCGACGCGCCGCAACTGCTGGTGGTGCGCGCCAATTTTCCCGCCGACAATTTTGCGGATTTCATCAAATACGTGAAAGCCAACCCCGGCAAGGTCAACTATGCGTCCAGCGGCAACGGCTCGCTGCAGCATGTCACCACCGAACTGCTGAAAGACCTGACCAAGACCTTCATGGTGCACATCCCCTACCGCGGCACAGGCCCGGCGCTGAACGACCTGCTGGCCGGCACGGTGGACTTCACGATCACCACGCCGCCACCGCTGCTGCCGCACATCCGCGCCGGCAAACTCAAGGCGCTGATGGTGACCGGCCGGACGCGACTGCCCGCCCTGCCCAACGTGCCCACCGCCACGGAAACCGGTGTGCCGCTGGTGGCATCCTCCTGGTTCGCGGTATACGGGCCAAACAGCCTGTCAAACGACCTGCAAGGTCGCCTGTCGCTGGCCATCAAGCAGGTCGTGGAGTCCGACGGTTTCAAGAGGCGCGCCGAGGACCAGGGCGCCAAGGCCGTGGTCATGAATGGCCCGGAACTGGCCAGGCTGGGCGCCAACGAGCGCAAGATGTGGGACCGGATCGTGAAGCTGGCCAACATCAAGGCCGACTGAGCACCCGGCCGGACCGGCACGCCCCGTCAGCCGGAAAGAAAAAAGCACCTGTAGCGTACCGCTACAGGTGCTTTTTTCCGGTTGAAGGCAGATCAGGCCAGCGACCCAATCAGGTCGACGTACTGCTGCATGGCATCCTCCTGTGACGTGCCCTTGAGCTTGCTCCAGGCATCCCACTTGGCGCGCGCAACGATGTCGCTGAATCCGGGTTTTTTCTCGGTGTTGTCGCCCACGCTGCCTTGCTTGTAAAGGGCGTAAAGTTTCAGCAGCGTCCCGTTGTCGGGACGCTCGCTGAGGTTTTTCGACTCAAGCATGGCTTTGTCGAAGGCGGCTTTCAGGTCTGACATGAGAAATGCTCCTTTTTATTGGAAATTGCCACCCCAAAGAGAGTGCTTGGGGTAACTGCCGGTGATCTTAGCGACAAGTTCCTAGCAAAATAGACAGCTCGCTCCAATCGGGGGTGGTTTTGCACAGGAAATGCTTGATGGTCACACGCCTTACGCCCCAGTCCACTCGAAAAAAAGTCACCCAAAAAGCGACAGAGAAAGTGGCAAGAGATGCCCAGAAAAAACCTGGGCGGCCAATTCCGGGCACGCTGAATCTGTCCAGCGAGCGCATGAGCAAGGTGGACACCGCCTGGCTGCGCATGGACAACGACGCCAACCTGATGCAGATAGTGGGCGTGTGGCAGCTAACGCCGGGCGTCCGGCATGCGGCGGTGTGTGAGCGGATTGAAAACAGCCTGCTCAAATACGAGCGCTTCCGCCAGCGCGCGATGGAGGACGCGACCGGCGCCACCTGGGTGGGGGACCATAACTTTGACATGGCCAGGCATGTGGTCCTTGAAACCTTGCCCAAATCAGCCAAGGGCCATGAAGAGCAGGCCCTGCAGGACCGCGTGGCCGAACTGGCCACCCAGCCGCTGGACCGCAGACACCCGCTATGGCAATTTCACCTGATCGAGGACTACACCGGCGCGGATGGCCTCAAGGGAAGCGCCATGATTTTGCGCATCCACCACTGTATTGCCGATGGCGTCGCCCTGATCTCGGTGATCATGGCCATGGCCGATGGCGGGGCCCCGCCTCCCGAGCCGAGCAAGAAGGAACCCGAGCAG
The DNA here is from genome assembly GCA_963793855.1 of uncultured beta proteobacterium. Lineage (GTDB taxonomy): Bacteria > Pseudomonadota > Gammaproteobacteria > Burkholderiales > Burkholderiaceae_C > Polaromonas. The sequence continues at coordinate 1,044,361 of CAWCBL010000004.1, read as the reverse complement.
GGCGAGCAAGAGTGGATCGTCGACACCCTGATCAAGCCCTTCACCCACCTCGCCGTCAAGGCGCTGGACGCCATGGGCGAAGGTGCGGCGCGCTCCCTGGAAAAGTTGGGCCATCCCGCGAAAAACCTGGAACAGGGCCTGGAAGAGGGCGTGAAAGGCTCGCTGGACCTGGCCAAAGTCATGATGCAGGTGGTATCGGATTGCGCCGCTCTGGCCCTGATGCCGGACGACTCGAAAACCCGGCTAAAGGGCAAACCCAGGGGCGTCAAAAAAGTGGCCTGGTCCCAGCCGATTCCCCTGGATGAGGTAAAGGCCGTCAGCAAAGCGCTTGATTGCTCCATCAACGATGTGCTGCTCAGCTGTGTGGCCGGTGCGCTAGGCGAGTATTTGAAGGCGCAGGGCGATGAAGTGGCCGGACAGGAAATCCGCGCCATGGTGCCGGTAAACCTGCGCAACGCGGAGCAGACCCAGCAGCTCGGCAATCACTTTGGCCTGGCGCCGTTGGTGTTGCCGATAGGCATAGACAACCCGGTTGAACGCGTCTACGAGGTGCGCCGCCGCATGACGGCCCTGAAAGGCAGCTACCAGCCGCTGCTGGCCTTCAGCCTGCTGGCCGTGGCCGGACTGCTCATCAAGCCTGCGCAGGACATGCTGCTCAACATCTTCTCGAAAAAAACCACGGCCGTCATGACCAATGTCCCGGGTCCGCGCGAGAAAATCAAATTCTGCGGCTCCACGCTGGCGCAAAGCATGTTCTGGGTACCACAGTCGGGCGATGTGGGCCTGGGCGTGTCGATTCTCAGCTACGGTGGCGGCGTTCAGTTTGGCGTCATCACCGATAGCGCCATCTGCCCGCACCCTCAACACATCATTGACGAGTTCTTACCCGAGTTTGCCAAGCTGTCCATCGTGACGCTGATGCTTCCCTGGGATGAAAACACATAGCCTTTAAGGGCGCCAACCCTTTTACCGCGAGCGCATCATGCTATTTTATTAATAGCAACGAAACATCACACCCGTCAGCTGGCAAATCGCCGTGACGCGATTTCCAAGAGGCCGTCGAAAATCAGGTTATCCACCAGTTCAACCTTGACCGACATGCTCGGCACCATCTTCCATCCTGCACCGCCAGTCATGATGCACTCGGGTACTTCGCCGCAGTGGCGCGTGAGGTTCTCCACCATGCGCTGCACGGCGCCGGCAATGGCAAAGGTGCCGCCGCTGGTCAGCGCGTCGCTCGTGTTGGTGGGGAAGTCCCGCACGTCGCCGGTCGGCACATGCAGGCCGGCTGTGCCGGATTCAAGCGCGCGCAGCATGATGCCGTGCCCCGGCAAAATAATGCCTCCCAGAAATTTCCCGGAGGCATCAATGGCTTCAACCGTCACGGCCGTGCCCACCATGACCACCACACAGGGTTTCCTGAGGCCGCGCGCCAGCAGCCGGTGATGCGCGCCAATCATGGCGACCCATCGGTCGGAGCCCAGCCTCGCCGGATGGTCATAACCGTTGGTGAGGCCGGCCTCTTGCGGGCTCGAAACGACCCAGCGCGGGACCGCATCCCAGAGTTCCATCTGCTCGGCAACCCGCCGCTTGATGGCGTCGCCGGCCACTATGCAGCCGAGAATCGCCGAAGGCGCAGGCAGCGACTTCCATTCATCCTCGCCGAGCCTGTCAATGTTTTCCAGAAACACCGCACCGTGGGCCAACAGCTTGGCCCCCACCACCGGCGCGTCATACTGTGCCCATTTCAGGCGGGTGTTACCCACGTCAAGCGCTAGAAAAGTCATTTGGCGGATTATGAACAGATTTTCTGCATAGCTGTTGCGGCAAAGGCTTAAATCAAGCCAAACAAGCAAGCACGCTGAACAGCCGCCAGCTTGTTGTCGACCTTGAGCTTGCTCATGGCATTGGCCAGATGAAAGTTGACAGTGCGCTCGCTGCAAAGCAGAACCTCACCGGTTTTTCGAGCTGTCATGCCCTGGAACGCCAGGTCCAGGCATTCAAGTTCGCGCGGGCTCAAGGGGTTGCGGGCTTCGGCCAGCGCCCGCCTCAGCAAAGGCCAGATATTGAGGGCCGACCAGGCGAGTTGCGCCGGCTCACTGCGATCATGCCACTGGCGTGCGCTGAACAGATAGCATTCAAAAGCGCGCCCAACCGTCAGCGGAAACGCGATCCGCACGACGCTCTGGTAGCCGTGGGCCAGCCAGAGCCTGCGCCAACGACCTAAATTTTCAAAAGCCGACTTCGAAATATCCTGCCAAGCTACGAGGGGTGCATCGGAGTCCCGCCAGGGCGCACCGAAGTCCTGACTCGCAGCCAGCGCCAACGCTGCTTCCAGCAGACGCGGGGGATGCAAGGCCAGTACCAATCGCGTCTCCGGGCCGGCAAATGGATCGGGACCCAGGACAACCAGGGCCTCCACTGCAAACTCACGGAGGGCGCACAGCCAGTCGCTCATGATGCCATCCAGGCAAATATTGTCAAAGTTAGCAGGTAGGTGCATTTGAGGGGCCAAACAGAACAGGGACAATAAAACAAAATGTCAAACAAGTGATTTGTCGATGCGCAAGGTTTGGCTAAAAGGTCCCATGATAAAAAACCGAATCACATCATGGCTTTCATTGCATGCTCCAGAACGTTGGACACCCGCGCCAATGGAGCCCATCTTGCATCCATCCCCTTGGCGACTGCGCTTGCTGGGCTTGGCATTGTTTGGCGGGAATCCGCTGTTCTACTGGATCTGGTCGAGTTGGCTGAAGCAGCCCTATGAAAATATCTGGTTGCGAGCCTTGATGAGCGTTCTGGGCCTGTTCCTGCTCGTCAAACCAGTGAATCGGAATCTGTCGAACGGGCGGACACGCATCCTGGTAAGCGTCATTATGTGGGTAGAACTTCCGCTGTTCTTCAGCTGGATGTACCTGAGCAATGCCGGGGGCCCCATCTGGCTCCCCAGCCTGTGCGTCATCGTTCTGATTTACTACCAGCTGACCGACTGGCGTATTGCCACCGTCGGAAGCGTCAGCGGAGCGCTGACGGCCTGGGCGGTGTTTCGCGGCGTCAATCCGGGCAGCCCGCTCATGGCGGGCCCGGCGTACACCATCGATGGCGTGATCATGGCCTTCAGCTGGTGCTCCGCGTTGCTGCTTGGCGTGTCGTCAGCCAACCTGCGGCGTGAGCAGCTGGCCTATACGCTGGCGACCATGGGCATCATGGCGCATGAATTGCGTACGCCACTGTCTACGGCCGCGCTGATTGGTGACGCGATTCATCTGGAGGTCCAGCGCCAACCAGCTCACCCCCGCGCCGTAAAACTGGACCAGCTGGGGCAACGCCTGCACACCCTGGTGCGCAACATGAACCACCTGATTGACACGCAAATCGCCAATGCAAAGCTGCTACAACTGCCGCATTTCACCGAACGGGTCAACGCCGGCGCCCTGGTGAAGGAGGTCGTAGCCGCCTACCCCTACGCCTCAAGCCGCCAGCGGGAGTGTGTCAAGGTGGTCATTCATGATGATTTCGTCTTTTGCGCATCCTCTTCCCAGTTTTCCCAGGTTCTAAGCAATCTGATCAAGAATGCACTGCACTCCCTGATGGCCGCAGACTCCCTCTACCACCTTGGTGCGCTGCGAATCGAAGTCAATGCAGGGCAAAAGCAAGGCCGAATCGTTGTGGCCGACGACGGTATGGGAATCAGGCCAGCGCTGTTGCCACACATCTTCAAACCCTTTTTCTCCAGTAACCGCAGCACTGGGCATGGGCTGGGTCTGGCTTTTTGCCAGCAAGTAGTGCAAAGCGCAGGCGGCCGCATCCAGGTGAAATCAGAATATGCCGTGGGGGCCGTTTTTACGGTCATGCTGCCCATCGCGGACTCCTGAGCGCCACCGATAGCTTATTTTCGACAAACTTGATAACACTGCCAATGATGTCTTTTCCACTCTATCGCCGCCCAGGGGGCGTGTTTTTTCTCGACGATGACCGGGACTACGTCGAAATGCTGGGCGAAGTCATGCCGCCTGACTGGTACGTGCGCCTGTTCTTGCGACCCGTGGCCTGCATCGACCTGTTGCAGGAAGAGATACCACGCCGGGAGGCAGACGCCTGGGCCCAGCAGGAAATCGTCAACCGGGGACGTGAGGGGGGCTCATTGATTCCCGAGATTCTCCAGTACTGGCGTGCTGATGGCACAACGCGATTTGCACTCACCCAAGTCTGTGTGGTGGACTACGCCATGCCCGCCATGAGCGGGCTGCAGGTTTTGGGCGAGTTGACGCACTGGCCGGGTTCGCGCATTTTGCTCACCGGCCGTGCCGACGAGCAACTCGCCGTATCGGCCTTCAACCGCGGCTTGATCAATCAGTTCATCCCCAAGCAGTCCCGCGATATCCGCCAGCGCCTGACCGAGGCCATCCTCAGCCTGCGTCATCATCCTGACGAGCCCCTTCAATCGATCTGGCGCTCCACCCTGTCGCACGAGCAGCATGCGCTGCTGTGCGACACGCTCATTGCCCGGGAACTGGAAACCCTCATGCACAGGCAAGGCTGGATTGAACACTTCGTCATCGGCGCGCCCTTTGGCGTGGTCGCCATGGACAGCCAGGGCAGTGTGAGCTGGCTGCAACTGGAGCCCGCCGAAAACCTGCAGGAGCTTGCTGAAATGGCCTTGTCCCAGGGCTGGGATGCCCCAACAGTCCAGGACATCCGGACTGGCAAGAAGCTCATTGACCTGGAACTGCAACTGGCGCTGGGCACCAGTCATCAACCCGCGCCGCGCCAGGCCTTTGCCATGGTGGGCGATAGCGCCTGTCTTTACGCCGCCATTTTCAAGATCGACGACTCCCTCAGTCCGGGCTTCGCGAGCAGCCACGATGGTTTTTTGGCCAGCCACGGAGACCGACGGCTGCACGACTAGTCGGCGGATTGTCCTGCGCGGGCGCGCCGTGCAATCGGCCAGTCCCAGGGCTTGACGACAGGTGCGATCTCGCGCGCCGTCTGCTCCACGCGCTCCATTTCGGATTCGGTCAAGCCGGCATTGAGCGTTAGCCGCACCATGGCCCGGTTGCGGCTGGTGGCCGGCGCACAGAACACGGCGCCGAACAACTGGTGCTCTTCCAGCTTGTCGCGCAGCACCATGGTGGCAGGTTCGGTGCCAGCCTCCAGCGCAATGATCTGCTGACTCCCCTGATGAATGGGGTAGCCCATATCCGACAAACTCGCGCGCAGCCGCCGGGTGTTTGCATGCAGTCGCACCCGCGCATCGTCGCTACAGCGAACCACCTCCAGCGTTGCCGCCAGCCCTGCAATTTCATGCGGCAGCAGGCAAGAACTGAAAATATTGGGATAGCTGTGATGCAGCACGTAGTAGCGCAGTTCAGCCGGAACCGTAAAAAAGCCGGCACGGCCGGCAAAGGCCTTCGCCAGACTGGCTGTAATAAAGTGCACCCGATCGGTCAAGCCAAGCTCGGCGCATAGCCCCGCGCCCTCCGGTCCGTGGGTGCCCAGCGAATGCGACTCGTCGACCAGAATGGTGCAGCCATTCTGCTCAGCCACTTCGACCATCTCCGCCAGGGGGCACAAGGCACCCGTGGTGCTGTAGACGGAATCAACGACCACGATGCCCGGCCCGTTGCGGGCGATCATGCGCGACAGATGAGCCGGGTCGTTGTGACGAAACGGATAGGCTGGCGCGCGCGCCGCGCGCACGCCTTCCCACAATGACGTGTGGGCCAGGGTATCAAGGTAAACAGGCGTTTTCTCATCGGCAATGGCCTGCAACAGTCCCACATTCGCGGAGTAGCCAGACTGGCAGACAAAACCATCTTCCTTGCCCACCCACGCGGCGAGGGCCTCCTCCAAGACGCGGGAAGGGTGCGCGTTCAACAGAAAAGCGCCCGACTGGATGACCCCGTCATTGTTGTGCTGCAAGCTGCTAATCTGGGCCCGAACAATATCCGGATTTCCCGAGATGCCCAGGTAATCATTGCCGTCAAGCCGGATCGAGTCCGACCCTGGATTGCGACCATGCAAAATGCATTTTCCACCCCACTGAGTTTCCCAGTGCGGCATGAATTGCTGCTCAAACCTTTCACGCAGGCGGGGCAGCAGCGGTGGATTACGGTCATTTTTTGGAGCGAGTGCGGGGAGACGTTCGAGTACTTGCATAAAGCTGTTCCTTGGTTAAAACAGCCTTATTGAAAACTTTCTCACAAACTCTCACACTCTTATCCCTGTTAAAAATAACAGGCTCTGACCACGATCAACTCCCAAAAATACTCGCTGCGCTATGTGCTCCCAGTCTTATTTCTGTTGCCAGGGCAAGCCCTGCAAACGCCAGCCTCCCCGGTGGCCGCGCTGGCCGTGCTCGTCCACATCGCCTTCAAAGCCCTCCAGGATGTTGTAGGCCTCGAAGCCCAGCTCGCAAGCCCGTTTGGCCGCAGCGACAGAACGCACGCCACTGCGGCACAGCAGAACCACTTTCTTGCCGGCGGGCACGGCCGCTTTCAAGCCGTCATCAAAGCCGGCGTTCATCGTCATGCCCGGCCATTGCTTCCAGGCCAGCGCCAGGGCGCCTGGCACATAGCCCACCCATGCACGCTCGGCGTCGGTGCGCACATCCACCAAGGCTGCTTCGCCCGACTGCATCCATTGCCAGGCAAGCGCAGGGGGAATGTCGCCGGCATAGCCTGACGCGGCCAGTATCTGAAGCGGGGAAACGGTTTTCATGTCTGCACCTGTCATGTTTCGATGGGGGTAAGGCCCTGATCCCGATTCATGGCATGGGACGCAGGCACCAAAAAATGAGTGTATTCCTTCATGCCCCTGGCAGACATGACCTAAAAATTCAAGCCCTGACTCAGCCCTATCCGGCGGCCGACATGCAAAATCAGGGGCACCGCCGAATAACTCCCGGAGACCTGAATGTCCTCAACACCTGTTGAATCCCCCACCTCATCGTCAGACGCGCCCGCCACCAAAGCCGAACTCAAGGCGCTGGCAAAAACTGTCGCCCAGTGGCAGCCGCCCCAAACCAGCGCCAGCCCCGGCGAGAACGGCAAAAAGAGCAAAGGCTGCAAGCTGGCTGATTTCGATCCTGCAGCCAGGCCTTTCTCGACCGGCGACAAGGAGCAGGACAAGACCCTGGTAGAAACACTGGCCATGGAGCTTGACGCACTGCAAAACCTGTTCTACGCGGACAAGCGCTACAAGCTGCTCGTGATTTTGCAGGGCACCGACACCTCGGGCAAGGACGGTACGCTACGCAGCGTGTTCAACCGCATGAGCCCTCTGGGCGTGCGTACCGTGGGCTGGAAAGCACCGATAGAAGACGAGCGGGCACACGACTTCCTATGGCGCATTCACCAGGTGGTTCCCGGCTCGGGTGAGATCATGATTTTCAACCGCAGCCACTACGAAGATGTGCTGGTGCCGCCGGTCAATGGCTGGATCACGCCGGCGCAAACGGCGCAGCGCTACCAGCACATCAATGACTTTGAACGCCTGCTCAGCGAAACCGGCACGGTGATTCTGAAGTTCATGCTGCACATCAGCCAGGATGAGCAAGGCGCGCGTCTGCAGGACCGCCTTGACGACCCGACAAAATACTGGAAGTTCAGCCTGGGCGACCTGGACGCGCGCAAACAATGGAAGCAGTACCAGCAGGCCTATGAAGACCTGCTCAATGCCACCAGCACACCCTGGGCGCCCTGGACCGTGGTGCCGGCCAACTCAAAAACCCATCGCAACCTGATGGTTGCCACGCTGCTGCACCAGAAACTGCACGAACTCGACTTGCGCTACCCAGCCAAAGACCCGGCGCTCAAGGGCCTCAAGATCAGCTGAAGGAGGCTGCGGCTCTGCAGCAGGAAAGCCTCAGTGCCCGCCACCCAGATAGGCCGCTTTCACCGCCGGGTCGTCGCGCAGGCTGGCCGCCTCGCCATGCACCGAGATGCGGCCGTTTTCCAGCACGTAGCCGTAGTCGGCGACCTTCAGCGCCGCGGCGGCGAACTGCTCGACCAGCAGCATGGTCACGCCGCGCGATCTTCAGGCGCGCGATGATGCGGAAGACCTCTTCGACCAGAATCGGCGCCAGGCCCATGGAGGGCTCGTCGAGCAGCACCACCTCCGGGTTCAGCATCACCGCGCGCGCCATGGCCAGCATCTGCTGCTCGCCGCCCGACAGCGTGCCGGCCAGTTGGTTGCGGCGCTCCTTCAGGCGCGGAAACAGCTCCAGCGCCCGCTCCAGGTCGCCCTGCACGTCGCCCTTGGGCGCGGCTGCCGGTCAGGCGCGGAAAGGCGCCCAGCGATCAGGTTGTCGGTCACCGTCATGGTGGCGAACACGCGGCGGCCTTCGGGCGAGTGGGCCAGGCCCTGCTTGGCGATGTGTGTAGCGACTCCAGGCCGTCGATGCGCTTGCCGTGCAAGCGTGATCTCGCCGGCCGTCGGCTTGATCATGCCGGAGATGGCGCGCATGGTGGTGGTCTTGCCGGCGCCGTTGGAGCCGATCAGCGTGACGACTTTTCCTTTGGGCACCTCGATCGAAATGCCGTGCAGCACCTGCACCTTGCCGTAGCCGGCGTCGAGATTTTTGATACTCAGCATGATGAATTGTTCCTGTCCTTAGTGCGGCCGTGCCGCCGAGGTAGGCCTCGATCACCTTTGCATCAGCCTGCACGTCTGCCGGCTTGCCTTCGGCGATTTTCTGGCCGAAGTCGAGCACCGACACGGTGTCGCACATGCTCATCACCACGTCCATGTGGTGCTCGATCAGGATCACCGTGATGCCGTGGTCGCGGATCTTGCGGATGATGGCCACCAGCTCCTTGATGTCGGGCGCGGTCAGGCCGGCAGCGGGCTCGTCGAGCAGCAGCAGCTGCGGATCCAGCGCCAGCGCGCGGGCGATCTCCAGCAGGCGCTGCTTGCCGTAGGGCAGGTTGCGCGCCTCTTCGTTGGCCAGATCAGCCAGGCCGACAAAGCTGCAGCAGGCCCACAGCCGCGCTCGGTCGCGGCCGTCTCCTCGCGCTTGTAGCGCGGTGTGTGCAGCGCCACATCGAGCGATGTTGCTGTCGAAGGTGTGGTGCAGACCCACCTGCACGTTTTGCAGCGCGGTCATCTCGCCGAACAGCTGCACGTTCTGGAAGGTGCGGGCGATGCCTGACAGCGCGATGTCGGACGACGTGCGGCCGACCACCGAGCGCCCCGCAAAGTCGATGCTGCCGGCGGTCGGCACGTAGATGCCGGTCAGCACGTTCATCATCGTGCTCTTGCCCGAGCCGTTCGGGCCGATCAGTCCGTGGATCGTGCCGCGCTTGATGCGCAGGTCGACCTGGTTGATCGCCTTGAGGCCGCCAAACTGCATCAGCACGCCTTGTGCGATCAGCAGGTCGCCGCCGGCGCTCGGCAGCCCGGCACTGGCGGCGACGGCGATGGCGTCCTTGCCATCGCCAGCCGCCTGCGCCGCTGACGCCGTCAGGCGCGGGCTTGCGGACGTGCGAACAGCGTCACGCACAAAGCCCACGATGCCGTCCTGCAGGTAATACACCACGAACAGAATCATCAAGCCGAAAATGGTCAGGCGCCAGTCGGTGATGGTCTCCAGCCAGAAGGCAAAACCCGGCCAGCGCGATGCGTGCCGACCACCGGAATCGCCGCAGCCCTGGGCGTGGTCGATTTTCGTCAAGCATACCCACCACAGCCGCCCACGGTAATCAGCGTCGCCAGCACCGTCGCGACGATGCGGAACAGCTCCAGATCGTCCAGCAGCTTGGGCAACATCACGATGATGGCCGCGCCCAGCAAGGCGCCGGAGCGGGTCTTGCGCCCGCCCATGATGACGGCCAGCAGGAACAGCACGGTCAGCTCGAAGTTGTAGGTGTTGGGCGAGATGTACTGCTCCGAATAGGCGTACAGGCAGCCGGCCAGCCCGGCAAAGCCGGCGCTGATCACGAAGGCATAAACCTTGTAGCGGTAGACCGAAACGCCCATGCAGTCGGACGCCACCGGGCTGCCGCGCAGCGCCTCGAAGGCGCGGCCCAGCTGCGAGCGCAGGATGCGGTCCACCACCACCAGCGACAGCACCATCAGCACGACACACCAGCCAGTAAAAGACTCGTGCTCGTCGAGCTTGTGGCCGACAGATCGATCGGCTTGGGCATCTTGATGCCCAGCGGGCCTTCGGTGAGGAAGGTCATCTCGTTGATCAGGATCTGGATGATGGTGCCGAAGGCCAGCGTCACCATGGCCAGATAGGGCCCGGTCACGCGCAGCGCCGGCAGCGCCAGCAGCGGCGCCGAAAGCCGCCGTCACGCCAATGGCTGGCCGGGACGATCGACCCACAGCGGCGCGCCCAGCTTCATGAACAGCACGCCGGCGGTGTAAGAGCCGACGCCGAACAGGCCGGCATGGCCGAGCGACACCTGGCCGGTGTAGCCGACCACGATGTCCAGGCCGAACAGCAGGATCGCGTAGATCATGATCGTCTCGACCAGGTGGATGTAGTAGGGGTTGCGTGATCAGCAGCGGGAACAGCGGCCAGCGCGGCCAGCACGCCAGACGATCGGCGGAATGAGAGTCTTGCGGTTCATGCTCGTCAGACCTTCTTGATCGCGGTCTTGCCGAACAGGCCGGCGGGCTTGAACGCCAGCACCAGCAGCAGCAGCACCAGCCCCGGCACGTCCTTGTAGCCGGTGGAGATGTAGAAGCCGGTGGTGGTTTCGGCGATGCCCAGAATCATGCCGCCCACGATGATGCCCATGCCGCTGGTCAGGCCGCCGATGATGGCGACGGCAAAGGCCTTGAGGCCCGAGCACCGCGCCCATGGTGGCGCCGGTCAGCGTCAGCGGCGCAACCAGCACGCCGGCGAAAGCCGCAGTCACCGACGACAGCGCATAGGAGAAGGTGATCACCAGCGCCGGTGTTGATGCCCATCAGCTTGGCCGCATCGCGGTCATTGAAGGTCGCCACCACGGCCTTGCCGTAGATGGATCTTGCGGTTGAAAAACTCGACCGCCAGCATCATCAGCACCGCGCCGACCACCACCACAATTTCCATCGGCAGCACGTTGGCGCCCAGAAACTTTGAGCGGGGCCTCGGGCAGCGGCGACGGAAACTTCAGGTCGTCGCGGCCCCAGATGTTTTCGGCCACGTTCTTGAAGATGATGCCCAGCGCGATGGTCGACATGATCCAGCCGAACTCGCTCTTGATCTTGATGGCCGGGCGCACGCCGATGCGCTCCACCACGGCGCCCTGCAGCAGCGCCAACAGGCATCACCAGCGGAATCATCAGCCAGTAATTCGACGCCGCATGATTCGACCAGTGTCAGGCCGACCAGCGCGCCCAGCATCAGCGCCTCACCCTGGCCGAAGTTCAGCGTGTCCGAGGTCGCGAAGGTCAGCTGGTAGCCGAAGGCGATGACGCGCATAGATCATGCCCAGCGCGATGCCGCTGTAGACGAGTTGCAGCAGGATTTCCATGGCAATTCCACTCAATGGACAAGACTGTCAAGTTACCGATGGCGTCGACATAAAAGAGGCACCGCGCAAGCCGCATCAGCCGGCGCGGTGCCAGTCCTTGCAAGCTGCCGGATTACTTCTTGGCAGCCGGAGCGCCGCCTTGGCGTTGGCGTCCTTGATGCGCACTTCGCCAGGCCTTTCTTCATGTCGTCCGCGTAGGCGTAGACCACGCGCCGCCCTTGACTTCGCCAATCACCGGAATGTTGGCGGTGATCGCCTCGTGGTCGTCCTTGCGTGAAAGGCTTGTTGTAGGTGGTCACCACGCCTTCGACCGGTGTCTTCAGGTCTTCCAGCGCTGCCCGGATCTTCGGGCCGTCGGTGCTGCTGGCCTGCTTGATGGCGGCGGCCAGCAGGTAGATCGAGTCGTAGCCCTGCGCGGCCGACACCGGCGAATCGATGCGGTCGTTCTTGGGTTGAAGGTCTTCAGGTAGGCGATCGATGAAGGCCTTGCGCTTGGGCGTGGTCGGCCTCCTGGATGAAGGTCTGCGGCATGCGCGCGCCTTCGCCGCCGGGGCCGGCGTTGTCGATGAAGTTGGCCATCGACAGGGTCCAGCTGCCGATCATCGGCACCTTCCAGCCCAGCTTGGTCATGCCGTTGGCGATCTGCGCCAGCTCCGGGCCGATGCCGTAGGTCAGCACGGCCTCGGCGCCGGCTTCCTTGGCCTTGAGCAGCTGCGGCCGTCATGTCGACGTCCTTGATGTTGAACTTCTCGACGGCAACCGGCTTGATGCCCTTGGCAGTCAGCGCCTTCTCCAGGTCGTCGCGGCCGAGCTGGCCGTAGTTGGTGGAGTCCGCCAGGATCGCGACCTTCTTGAAGCCGCGGCGGGTGATGGCCTCTTCCACGATCATCGGCGCCTGGATGCTGTCGTGCGCGGAGTTGCGGAAGATGTAGTTCTCGGGCTGGTCGGCGAACTGCGTGGGTGATGATGCGTGCCGGTGGCCACGTTGTTCATCACCGGAATCTTGGCTTCCTGGTAGAAGCGCTGCGAGGCCAGCGCCACGCCGGTGTTGATGTAGCCGACCGTGGCGATGACCTTTTCCTTGTTGATCAGCTCCTGGGCGATCTGCACGCCGCGCTCGTTCTTGGCCTCGTCGTCACGCTCGACCAGCTTGATCTTGCGGCCCAGCACGCCGCCGGCCTTGTTGATCTCCTCGACAGCGAGCCTGCACGCCGTCGCGCATGCTCACGCCCATCGACGACGAGCCGCCGGTGAAGGGGCCCGAAACACCGATCTTGATCGGGTCGGCCGCGCAGGCCAGACCAGCAACGCTCAAAACTGCTGTCGCAACGGCCAATTTGGCAAAACGAATTTTCATGCTGTCTCCATAGTGATAAATAAACTCAGCTTACACATTGGTCAACGCGAGATTGCGCCTCTGCGCTTGAGGTCCACGTGCGAAGGTCTAATCTACTCGACTTGAGCGCAAGTTCTCTTAGTGTTTTCCGCTAAGGGAAGGGAATTAACGACGAAAAGACAATGAAGTTTTTTTAGCGAGCGGCAAAAAATATTTCACACCACCCCCTTGCCCTGAATCCGCATCAAAAACATCGGGTAAACCCTGATTTGAAACTTTTGCTATCGATTTTTTTTTGCGACAACGTAAAAATTGCACACAAACCCTTTGGTTGACGTTTACGTAAACGTAATATCATTCTGATTTGGCATCTCCACGGTGCCCATTGCCCCCGACGAGGAAATCCATGACCGACCTGTCCGCAGACTACAAAGCACTCGCCAGCTACCGCCCCGCCCAGAAGGTGCGATTCATCACCGCGGCCAGCCTGTTTGACGGTCACGATGCCGCCATCAACATCATGCGGCGCATTTTGCAGGGCATGGGTGCCGAGGTGATTCACCTGGGCCACAACCGCAGCGTCGATGAAGTCGTGACGGCCGCCTTGCAGGAAGACGCGCAAGGCATTGCCATCAGCTCCTACCAGGGCGGGCATGTGGAGTACTTCAAATACATGGTGGACTTGCTGAAAAGCCGCGGCGGCGAACATATCCAGGTGTTTGGCGGCGGCGGCGGCGTCATCGTCCCCCCAGAAATTCGGGAGTTGCAGGCCTACGGCGTATCACGCATTTTCAGCCCCGAAGACGGCCAGAAAATGGGCCTGGCCGGAATGATTGGCGAGATGGTGATGCGCTGCGACAAAGACCTGGCCGGCTTTGCGCCCAAAGATATCCATGCAATCGAAGGCCACAGCGAGATGAACTGGCGGGCCCTGGCGCAACTCATCACCGCGCTCGAAGACGGCAGGGCCGATGAGGCGCTGGTGCAGGCTGTGCGTAGCGAGGCGGCTACCAAGAATATCCCGGTGCTGGGCATCACCGGCACTGGCGGCGCGGGCAAATCATCCCTCACCGACGAGCTGATCCGCCGCCTGCGGCTGGACCAGGGCGACCAGTTGCGTGTGGCGCTCATCAGCATCGACCCGTCGCGCCGGAAAAGCGGTGGCGCCTTGCTCGGCGACCGCATCCGCATGAACGCCATCAACCCGTGGAGCCAGGGGCCACGCGTCTTCATGCGCTCGCTCGCCACCCGCGACTTTGGTTCGGAAATCAGCAAGGCACTGCCCGATGTGATTGCCGCCTGCAAGGCCGCCGGGTTTGATCTGATCATCGTGGAAACCTCCGGCATTGGCCAGGGCGACGCCGCCATCGTGCCGCATGTCGATGTGCCGATGTATGTGATGACGCCCGAATTCGGCGCCGCCAGCCAGCTGGAAAAGATCGACATGCTGGACTTTGCCGAATTCGTTGCCATCAACAAGTTTGACCGCAAGGGCTCGCTCGACGCCTTGCGCGATGTCGCCAAGCAGGTGCAGCGCAACAAGGAAGCCTGGACCACGCCTGCCGACCATATGCCGGTGTTTGGCACCATGGCCGCGCGCTTTAATGACGACGGCGTGACGGCGCTGTACCAGGCGCTCAAGCCCCGCCTCGCCGCCCTGGGCCTGCATCTGGAGGATGGTGCCTTGCCGCTGGTGGCCGTGCGCCACAGCACGAACCAGACGCCCGTCGTGCCAGCCGCGAGAACGCGCTATCTGGCCGAGATAGCCGACACGGTGCGCGGCTACAAAAAACGCGGGCATGAACAGGCCACGCTGGCCCGTGAAATCCAGCAGTTGCGGGCTGCCGCCGTCATGCTCACCGTGAGCAAGCCGGACAAGGCCAGGGCCGCTGAAGCCGCGATTGACCTGGCGGTGGCGCGCGAGCAGGTGCAGGACCCGGCGGCGAGGAAATTACTGGCCCAGTGGCCCGAAATGCAGAAAGCCTACGCCGGCGACGAGTACATCGTCAAAATCCGCGACAAGGAAATCCGGACCCAGCTGACCACGAAATCGCTTTCCGGTACCACCATTCGCAAAGTCTGCCTGCCCAAGTACGAAGACCACGGCGAAATTTTGAAGTGGCTGATTCTGGACAACGTGCCCGGCAGCTACCCCTACACCGCAGGCACCTTCGCCTTCAAGCGCGAGGGCGAAGACCCGACCCGTATGTTTGCCGGCGAAGGCGACCCTTTCCGCACCAACACCCGCTTCAAGCTGCTGAGCGAAGGCATGGCCGCCAAGCGCCTTTCCACCGCCTTTGACTCCGTGACGCTGTACGGCAACGACCCGCATGTGCGGCCCGATATTTACGGCAAGGTCGGCAACTCGGGGGTCTCGATCGCCACGCTGGACGACATGAAGGTGCTGTACGGCGGCTTTGACCTGTGCAGTCCCACGACCAGCGTGTCGATGACCATCAACGGCCCGGCGCCCAGCATCCTGGCGATGTTCATGAACACCGCCATTGACCAGAACCTGGAAAAATTCAAAGCTGAGAACGGACGTGAGCCGACCGACACGGAAACCCAGAAAATCCGCGAATGGGTGCTGACCAATGTGCGCGGCACGGTGCAGGCCGACATCCTGAAGGAAGACCAGGGCCAGAACACCTGCATCTTCTCGACCGAATTCAGCCTGAAGGTGATGGGCGACATTGCCGAATACTTTGTGCACCACAACGTGCGCAACTTCTACAGCGTGTCCATCAGCGGCTATCACATCGCCGAGGCCGGCGCCAATCCGATTTCGCAGCTTGCATTTACCCTGTCCAACGGCTTTACCTTTGTCGAAGCCTATCTGGCGCGCGGCATGCACATCGACGACTTCGCGCCCAACCTGAGTTTCTTCTTCAGCAACGGCATGGACCCCGAATACACCGTGATGGGCCGCGTGGCGCGCCGCATCTGGGCGGTTGCGATGAAGGAAAAGTACGGCGCCAACGAGCGCAGCCAGAAGCTCAAATACCACATCCAGACCTCGGGCCGCAGCCTGCACGCGCAGGAAATCCAGTTCAACGACATCCGCACCACGCTGCAGGCCCTGATCGCGATTTACGACAACTGCAACAGCCTGCACACCAACGCGTTCGACGAAGCCATCACCACGCCGACGGAAGACTCGGTGCGCCGCGCCATGGCGATCCAGCTCATCATCAACCGCGAGTGGGGACTGGCAAAAAACGAGAACCCTTCGCAAGGCGCTTTCATCATCGAGGAGCTGACCGAACTGGTCGAGGAGGCCGTGCTGACGGAGTTTGCCGCCATCGCCGACCGGGGCGGCGTGCTGGGCGCGATGGAGACAGGCTACCAGCGCGGCCGGATTCAGGATGAATCCATGCATTACGAAATGCTCAAGCACACCGGCGAGTTGCCCATCATCGGCGTCAACACCTTCCGCAACCCGCATGGCGACCAGGTGCAGGACAAGCTGGAGCTGGCACGCTCGACCGACGAAGAAAAGCAGAGCCAGCTGAGCCGGCTGGAAGACTTCCACCGCCGCCACGCCAGCGACGCGCCGGCGCAGCTCAAGCGCCTGCAGCAGGCTGTGATTGACAACCGCAATGTATTTGAGGTGCTGATGGATGCGGTGCGCGTCTGCTCGCTTGGGCAGATCACCAATGCCCTGTTTGAAGTGGGCGGGCAGTACCGACGGAATATGTAAGCGGCAGACAGGACCCTGAATTCCGGGCCAAAAAAGAAACCCGAACCTCTGAAGCGGATTGCGCCTCGGCTGTTCGGGTTTCTTTTTGGTGGAGCGCAGAAGGCTCCAGCCTTTTCGGCTTAGCCGCCTTTGTGGGGGCGCTTGCCTGGGTTCTTCTTGCTGCGGGTGTGGGAGCCGCGCTCAAGGCTGATTTTCTGGCCGTGGCCAGTCGTGATCGTGTAGCCCTTAGGGGACACGGGCTTGGGGGCGCAGATGTCGGCTTCGACTCTGATTTTTTTGGACATGGAAGACTCCGGTTGAAAAATGGCTGAACAGGTGATTTTAAGCCACAGCGCGCCTGCTCTGAGGCCACGAGCTTGGCGGAATGGCGCTGGCGGTCCCAGAAAGCCCTTCTTTCAGGACTTGGGGCCGCCGCCGCACGACTTACTCGATGCTGGCGCCAGAGGTTTTCACAATGCCGCGCCACTTCTCGTAGTCGGTCTTGAGCAAGCTTGAAAACTGGTCCGCCGTCATGATTTGCGTCTCGGCGCCTTGCGCATGGATGGCCGCTTTCATGTCGGGCGTTGCCAGCAGCTTGTTGACCTCGGCATTGACGGTGGCCACGATCTCCTTGGGCGTGCCGGCCGGCATGAACAGGCCATACCAGGTGCTCACATCAAAGTCCTTGTAGCCGAGTTCAGCCACAGTGGGCACATCAGGCAGCGAGGTGCTACGGCGAGCCGACGTGACTGCCAGCGGACGCAGCTTGCCGGACTTGATTTGGCTCATGGCCGAGGGCAGGGAAGACACCATCAGGTCCACATTGCCCGCCAGCACGTCCATCAGGGCCGGATTGGAGCCCTTGTAAGGCACATGGCGCATCTTGATATTGGCGGCGGATTTGAAAATCTCGCCCGCCAGATGGATGGTCGTGCCATTGCCGGGCGAGCCATAGGTGATCGAATCAGGCGCTGCGCGGGAGGCGGTGACGACATCGGCCAGGGTCTTGAAGCGCGAATTGCTGCTGGTCACGATAACCACCGGCGTGTAGGCCACATGGGCCACCGCCACCAGGTCTTTGGTCGGGTCGTAGCTCAGGTTTTTATACAGCCAGGGCGCAACCACCATATTGTCTTTTTGGCCCATCACCATGTCGTAGCCCGTGGGTGCAGCGCGGGCGGCCTCGGCAATGCCGATGGTGCCGCCGGCGCCGCCCCGGTTGTCGGGAATCACGGTCCATTTGCTCACCTCGGTGAGCTTGTTGGCCACCAGACGCGACAGGATGTCGGTGCCGCCACCCGGCGGGAAAGGCACGATCATGCGGATGGGCTTGGCCGGATAGGGCTGAGCCTGCGTGGCCGTCAGCACGCATGCCAGGCACAGGAATGAAAAAAGCTTTCGAAACATGAGGGTCTCCTTAAGGGGTCTGCAGGCTTGACATGCGGGTCGAACGCGTATTGCTGCGGGCAAGCGATGACCGTGCATTTTAGGGGGCAGCTTGCCCCGGCCTCCTGCGGATACCCCTTGGTCTGCGCCGGCGACCCTCTTGTTCGGCGATGGCCGTCCGGTCCGCCCGCAAGTCATGGCTACATGGACGGTGCAAGCGGCAAATTAACCAGCAGATTCTGCGGTTTCAGCCGGACCACGCCTTGCGCATTCATCATGAGCCCCAGATAAACCGGCTTGCCCGCCACATCGGCGCGCATCTCCCGAGGGTCGGAAAAATCCAGGCGAAACAGGCTGACCAGCCGCTTCAGACGCTCAGCCTCCACCTCCCTGCCCTCGTACAGGTCATTGAGCAGCGCCGTCGCCTCTACATCCAGCCCCACATGCCAGCGCCAGACGGCGTCATCGATTTTTTGCAGCGGCCTGATGGTGACGCTGACACCGAGGAAATGGCGCACCCACTTTTGCAGCACGCTCGCCAGGGCCTTGAGCCCCGAGCGGGCGCGGGTCATGGTGAACAGCAGGCCGTGGCTCAGGTCATTGCTGACTTCATGCGTGAGATCGAGCAGAAAAGTATGCCGGTCTGGCTGCCGCCAGTAGTCGGGCGCATTGTCATCGCTGAGCACCTGCAGATTCAGGGCAGGCAGCGGCGCCTTGGCTTCGGCAAGAAAACGCCCGAAGTCGCCCAGGCCGCCGGTTTCATTGAGCATGTCAATCACTTCACGGTCGCCGCTCAGCATCTGGCCCTCCTGCGTACTGATGCGCTGGGGGCGAAACAGCATTTCACCGGCGCGAATCTCGTAGGCATCGGTAGAGTCTTCGAGCAGCTTGTGCGTGATGGCCTGCGCCAGCAGATCGACAAAAAGCGGCGGAATAGTGATGCTGCAGCCCCCGTCCGGCGGGAACAGGCTCAGGTAGTAGGCCTCCAGCGTGCCGGCGGCAAGCAGGCCATCGCGAAAGCGCAAAAACAGCGTGTAGCTTTCACGCGCATCGGCATCCTGCACAGCCTGCAACATGGCAGGCATGACGGACTTTGCAGGGGCATCGAGCAGCGCGGCATGCAGGAGCAACTCGGACTGGCACGATTCGGGTACCGGTACCAGCTCGGGCCTGGCCAGAAAAAGCCGCAAATAGTCGTCGGTGGGGAGCAGCCAGCCGCGCTCGTTGCACTGCAGGGAGGTAAAGCCACTGGAGGGCCAGAAATTTCGCATGGGCGCAATCGTCTCATACCCAAGGTGGTTGATCGGCAGAGCCCTCAAAGCACTCCTGTTTTTATAGCTGTTTTCGCCCGTGCAGCAAGGACAAGCCACATTTTTTATCAGCAATCAGTGCAGCGGAGCACCGGCGCAGCCCGCGCGGCGCATTACATCTAGTTGCAGGGCGCGGCTGAATGCTGCACTCTTTACCGGCCCTTAGCAGTCCATCCAACTTCTCGTGCGTTGTTTTGACTAGGGTCTTAGTATCAAGGCAAGGCTTATAGCCAGATCCCGAAATCCCGGACCCTCTATACCAGCCACGACAGGAGCAGAACATGAACCCACTCCCCGCAGATTCAGCAGGCCCTCATTCGCAGCCAAGCCGTCTTTCCTGGTTTTCACCACGTTCGCTGACGAGAGCGACCTCCCCGCTCCTCATTGTGTTGCTGGCCATGCTGCAAAGTGCTGCCTGGGCCCAGGGCTTCGCCCAGCAAGGCGCATTCATTGACCCGCCCGGCCGCGTCGCCCGGCTCAACCTGACGGAAGGCGCGGTGAGCTTTGCGCCGGCAGACACCGGTGGCAATGCCTGGACCCCCGCCGTGCTGAACCGCCCACTGACCAGTGGCGACCGCTTGTGGACAGGCCCACGCGCCCGCTCGGAACTGCACGTGGGCTCGACCGCGGTGCGCATGAGCGAGCAGACCAGCCTGGATTTTCTGGCCCTGGACGACAGCGTCACCCAGCTGCGGCTGGCGCAGGGCACGGTCCAGCTGCATGTACGCACGCTGTTTGAGGGCCAGCGCCTGGAAATTGATACGCCCAATCTGGCCTTCGTGATTTCGCAACCGGGCAACTACCGCCTGGACGTCAATCCCGCAAGGAACACGACACGGGTGGTGGCGCAGTCGGGCGGCGGCGTCATTTACGGAGACAACGGCACTGCGCTGAACCTGGGCAGCCAGCAGCAAGGCAATTTCAGCGGCACCCAACTGAACCCTGCAGCGCCTGGACCCGCCGTGCAGGATAGTTTTGACGCTTGGGCCGCAAACCGCGACCGGCTCGAAGACCAGTCGGTCTCCGCGCGCTATGTCCCGCGCGAAACCATTGGTTATCAGCAGCTCGACAGCTATGGCGACTGGCTGCAGGACCCGAGCTATGGTGCCGTCTGGCTGCCCCGCGCACTGCCCGTGAACTGGGCCCCCTACCGCGCCGGTCACTGGAGCTGGATTTCGCCCTGGGGCTGGACCTGGGTGGACGATGCCCCCTGGGGATTCGCACCGTTTCACTATGGCCGCTGGGCGCAGATTGGTCCGCGCTGGGCCTGGGTGCCTGGGCAGTTGCCGCAGCGGCCGGTGTATGCCCCTGCGCTGGTCGCCTTTGTGGGCGGCAGCAGCGGCGGCGTGAACTGGAATATTGCCATCGGCTCCGGCGGCACGCCACGGCCCGGCGTGGGCTGGTTCCCGCTGGCGCCGGGAGAAGCCTTCCGGCCGGCCTACCGGGCAAGCCCGCGCTACATCACCCAGGTGAACAACAACATCGTGGTGAACAACTCGGTGAATGTGAGCAACAACTACCGCTACCAGCGCCAACCCGCCGCCGTCACCGCGGTCAGCCGTGACGATTTCGTCCGCGGGCGGCTGACGCCGGGCAGCATACGCCCCTTGAGCGCCGCCGATCTGGGCCGTGCCCCGCTGATTGGCGACCGCAGCGCGATGCCGCAACGCCTCGAGCTGCGCGAGCGGCCCAGGCTGGCGCCAGCGGCCGCATTGCCTCCGGCCAAAGTGACGGCGCAACCGGTGGTCCGCAGCCGCGATGAGCGCGGCAACGAACCACGCGCCGCAAGGCCTGACAGCAACGACCGCAATTCCCGGGTTCAGGCCGTGCCTGCAATGCCCCTGCCCGCAGCGCCTTCAGCCCTGACCACGCAGCCGCCTGCCACAAAGCCGGGTCGCGCCGAACCCCTTGTCCCACGTGCCACTCCCGTCCCCACGCAAGACCGCAGCGCCAGCGACGCCGAGCAAAGGGCAAGGCGTGAGCAGCAGCAACTGCAGCTTGAGCAGGCGCGCCAGCAAGCTGAGCTGACACGTCAGCAGGAGGCGCAGCGCCGGCAGAATGAGGAGTCGCTGGGGCAGCGCGCCCTGCGGGAGCAGGCCCTGAAAAATCGCAACGCCCCGCCAGTGGCCGCCCCGGACGCCGGTGCTGCAGCAGAGCGCCGCTCAGTGGAGCAGGCCCAGCGTGCGCAACAGCAGCAGTTGCAGCACGACCAGCAACAGCAGCAAGCAGAGCAAGTCCGCCAACAGGCGCAACAACAGCGCGCTGCCCAGCAAGACCAGCAACGCCGGGCCAGTGAGCAACAAAGGCAGCAGGAGCAGGCACGGCAACAGACACAACAACAACAACAACAACAGCAGTTGCAGCGCGACCAGCAACGGCAGCAAGCAGAGCAGGTCCGCCAACAGGCGCAACAGCAACGCGCCGCCCAGCAAGACCAGCAGCGCCAGGCCAATGAGCAACAAAGGCAGCAGCAGCAGGATCAGCGCAAAGCCCAGGCCCAGGAACGCCAGAAAACGCGGCCGGCAGACGCGGCCAATGAGCGCGCCCCCCGGCCTGAGGGCGAGGCCAATCGCAACCGGGAACCGTGACCTGACAGCCGCAGGCTTGTCACCTCTCCAAATGCTATCATTTAAATAGCACATTACACAAGAAGAACGGACGCCAGCGCCCGTTTACATTTAAAGCATCACCTCTTTACTGCAAAGCGGCAACGCAGCCCCCTCCCGGACTGCGCGGCAGTCCGCTGCACAGGCGGGCCAAGGCCGCTTCGCGTCTTCCTGCCCCGTCCCTGTCAGCTCTCAGGGTTGCCCATAACGCAAAACTACCTAAGGGTCTAACCCGGTACCGCCACACCCATCTGATAGATAGGATTGCCACCTGTGTTTCACCTTGGCCGT
Source organism: uncultured beta proteobacterium (assembly GCA_963793855.1). Classification (GTDB taxonomy): domain Bacteria; phylum Pseudomonadota; class Gammaproteobacteria; order Burkholderiales; family Burkholderiaceae_C; genus Polaromonas. The sequence continues at coordinate 1,022,282 of CAWCBL010000004.1, read as the reverse complement.
GCTCAGCGACCGCATCAGTTGCCCCGTCGGCCAGTGAATTTAAAACCAACCAGCCGGAGAGCAATTTGCCAGTGGAGTTCATTCTTGAAACGCGAGGCTTGACCAAGGAATTCAAGGGATTCGTTGCTGTCAACAACGTGGACCTGAAAGTCCAGCGCGGGCATATTCACGCGCTGATTGGACCTAACGGCGCCGGCAAAACCACCTTTTTCAACCTGCTGACCAAGTTCCTGACGCCCACACGCGGCAGCATTACCTTCAACGGCCACGACATCACCCTGGAAAAGCCGGCTCAAACGGCGCGCCGCGGCATCGTGCGCTCGTTCCAGATTTCGGCCGTTTTTCCGCACATGACCGTGCTTGAGAACGTACGCGCCGCCTTGCAGCGCAACCTGGGCACATCGTTTCATTTCTGGAAGGCCGAAGACACGCTGTTTCACCTGCATGACCGCGCGCGCGCGCTGCTGGCCGAAGTGGACCTGGGCGACTTTGCCGATGAACTGACCGTGAACCTGCCCTACGGCCGCAAGCGCGCCCTGGAACTGGCCACCACGCTGGCGCTGGAGCCTGAGCTGATGCTGCTGGACGAGCCCACCCAGGGCATGGGCCACGAAGACGTCGACCGCGTGACACAGCTGATCAAGAAAGTCTCCCTCGGCCGCACCATCCTGATGGTCGAGCACAACATGAACGTGGTGTCGTCGATTGCCGACCGCATCACGGTGCTGCAGCGCGGCGCCATCATTGCCGACGGGCCTTATGCCGAAGTGTCGAAAAACCCGCTTGTCATCGAAGCCTATATGGGCACGGCGGATACCGCTTTGCAGGGAGCACATTGATGACTAAAGAGTTGCTCCGCATCGAAGACCTGCACGCCTGGTATGGCGAGTCGCACATCCTGCATGGCGTGAACCTCACCGTGAACGAAGGTGAAGTGGTGACTCTGCTGGGCCGCAATGGCGCCGGCCGTACCACCACCATGCGAGCCATCGTTGGCCTGACAGGCACGCGCAAGGGCTCCATCAAGATCAAGGGAGAAGAAGCCATCAAGCTGGCGCCGCACAAGGTGGCGCGGCTTGGCGTCGGCTACTGCCCCGAGGAGCGCGGCATTTTCGCCAGCCTGTCGGCCGAAGAAAACCTGATGCTGCCGCCCACGATTGCCCCTGGCGGCATGAGCGTGGCGGAAATCTACGCCATGTTTCCCAACCTGAAGGAACGTGCCAACAGCCCCGGCACACGCCTGTCGGGCGGCGAGCAGCAGATGCTGGCCGTGGCGCGCATTTTGCGCACCGGCGCGCGGCTGCTGCTGCTCGATGAAATCTCCGAAGGCCTAGCGCCGGTGATCGTGCAAAAGCTGGCCGCGATGATCCTGGCGCTGAAAGCCAAGGGTTACACCATCGTTCTGGTCGAGCAGAACTTTCGTTTTGCAGCGCCGCTGGCCGACCGTTTCTATGTCATGGAGCACGGCCAGATCGTCAAGCAATTTGCCCAGGCCGAACTGTCCCAGAACATGGGCATGCTGCAGGAATACCTGGGCGTCTAGCCCCTGGCTGCTGACACCCTTCTTTTTTAATAGCTTCAACCACGTAAACAGGAGACACCATGAAACTCAAAGCACTTGCTTTCGCAGTGGCCATCGGCTTTGGCGGCGCCGCATTCGCACAGGGCACCGGCCCGGTAAAAATTGGCTTGATCACCGACATGTCCAGCCTTTACGCCGACATTGACGGCCCGGCAGGCGCTGAAATGGTCAAGTGGGCCGCGCAGGATTTCGGCGGCAAGGTGTTGAACCGCCCGATTGAAGTGGTGTCGGCCGACCACCAGAACAAACCCGATATCGCCAGCTCCAAAGCACGTGAATGGATAGACAAAGACGGCCTGTCCATGCTGATGGGCGGCACCAACTCCGGCACGTCGCTGGCCATGGCCAAAGTGGCCGCCGAGAAAAAACGCCCCTTCCTCTCCATCGGCGCCGGCTCGGCACGTCTGACGAATGAAGACTGCACGCCTTACACCGTTCACTACGCCTATGACACCGTCGCGCTGGCCAAGGTGGCCGGCACGGCGCTGGTCAAGGCCGGCAATAAGAGCTGGTACTTCCTGACCGCCGACTATGCTTTCGGCCACTCACTTGAAAACGACGCGGCCACCGTGGTGAAAGCCAATGGCGGCACCGTGGCAGGCACCGTACGCCACCCGCTCAATGCGTCTGACTTCTCGTCCTTCCTGCTGCAGGCGCAGTCATCCAAAGCACAAATTCTGGCGCTGGCCAATGCCGGCGGCGATTTCACCAACGCCATGAAGGCAGCCAAGGAATTCGGCATCACCAAGACCATGAAGGTTGCCGGCCTGCTGGTGTTCATCAATGACGTGCACAGCCTGGGCCTGGCCAACACCGAGGGCCTGCAACTGGCCGACAGCTGGTACTGGAACCAGGATGACGCCTCGCGCAAATTCGCCAACCGCTTCTTTGCCAAGTACAAGCGCATGCCGTCCAGCCTGCAGGCTGCCGACTACTCGGCGGCGATGACCTACCTGAAGGCGGTTCAGACCGCAGGGACGACGGACGGCGACAAGGTCATGAGCACGCTCAAGTCCATGAAGGTTGACGACTTCTACAACAAGGGCCAGATCCGCGCCGACGGCCGCATGATCCACGACATGTACCTCTACCAGGTGAAGGGCCCGAAAGAGTCCAGCACGCCGTGGGACTACTACAAAACCATCGCCAAGATTCCTGGCGACCAGGCTTTCACCACGGTGGCCGAGTCCAAGTGCTCGCTGCTCAAAAAATAATTTGAGCCAACTCGTGGCCGCTCGCAACGGTGAGCGGCCACTTCCCGATTTTCAGTTGTTTTCTTTTTGTACTCTCAAGGCGTGACCTGACAGGCTTCCATGGAAATTTTCGGCATTCCCCTTCAAGCTTTTATGGGCCAGCTGCTGCTCGGCTTGGTCAATGGCGCGTTTTATGCCCTGCTCAGCCTGGGGCTGGCGGTCATTTTTGGCCTGCTGGGCATTGTGAACTTTGCGCACGGGGCGCTCTACATGCTGGGCGCGTTCGCCGCCTGGATCATGCTCGACAAATTCGCCATCAATTACTGGTATGCGCTGTTCCTGGCCCCGCTCATCGTGGGTGCGCTCGGCGTGGTGATTGAGCGCCTGTTCCTCAAACACCTGTACAAGCTTGATCCGCTGTACGGATTGCTGCTGACTTTTGGCCTGGCGCTCATTGCCGAAGGCGTTTTTCGCGAGCTCTATGGCGTGTCCGGCCAGAATTACAACGTACCCGAACTGCTGTCAGGCGCGACCAACCTGGGCTTCATGGTGCTGCCCAACTACCGCGCCTGGGTCGTGCTGGTGTCGCTGGTGATTTGCCTGGGCACCTGGTTCCTCATTGAGCGCACCCGGCTGGGCGCCTATTTGCGCGCCGGCACGGAGAACGCGCCACTGGTACAGGCCTTTGGCGTGAATGTGCCCGTCATGGTGATGTGCACCTATGGCGCTGGCGCCGCACTGGCGGCACTGGCCGGCGTGCTGGCCGCACCCATCATTCAGGTCAACCCGCTGATGGGCTCCAACCTCATCATCGTGGTTTTTGCCGTGGTGGTGATTGGCGGCATGGGCTCCATTCTGGGCTCCGTCGTCAGCGGTCTGGGCCTGGGCCTGGTTGAAGGCCTGACCCGTGTTTTTTATCCTGAAGCTTCCAACATTGTGGTGTTTGTAATCATGGTTCTTGTATTGATGGTTCGCCCGGCCGGCCTGTTTGGCAAGGAGTCCTGAACCATGAACAACGCTGTGAACCCATCCCCCATGACCAAAGCTGCCAAACTGACCCGCATCACTTACCTTGTTCTGCTGGCGCTGGTGCTTGCAGCCCCGGTGCTCGGCCTCTACCCCGTGTTTGTCATGAAGCTGCTGTGCTTCGCCCTGTTTGCCTGCGCCTTCAATCTGCTGCTGGGCTTTACCGGTTTGCTGTCCTTTGGCCATGCCGCATTTTTTGGCTCGGCCGCCTACATCACTGGCTGGTTCATCAAATCGCAGAGCTGGACGCCCGAACTCGGCATTCTTGCGGGCACCGTGGGAGCCGGGCTGATTGGCGTGGTCGTGGGTCTGGTTGCCATCCGGCGCCAGGGCATTTACTTCGCCATGATCACGCTGGCGATCGCGCAGATGGTATTTTTCGTCTGCCTTCAGGCGCCGTTTACGGGTGGCGAGGACGGCTTGCAGGGCGTACCACGCGGCCGGCTTTTCGGCATGCTCTCGCTTGAGTCCGACACGGCCATGTACTACTTTGTGGTGGCCCTGTTTGTGCTGTGCTTTTTGTTCATCTCGCGCGTCGTGCATTCACCCTTTGGCCAGATGCTCAAGATGATCCGCGAGAACGAAGCCCGCGCCATCTCGCTGGGCTATCAGGTTGACCGCTACAAGCTGCTGGCCTTTGTGCTGTCAGCAGCGCTGGCCGGCCTAGCTGGTTCGCTCAAGACGGTGGTCATGGGTTTTGCCACGCTGTCGGACGTGCACTGGTCCATGTCGGGCGAAGTGATCCTGATGACGCTGCTGGGCGGCGTCGGTACCTTCTTTGGCCCCGTGCTGGGTTCGGGCATCGTGATCGCGCTGCAGAACCTGCTGGCCGACAAAGTCGGCTCCTGGGTCACGGTCATCATCGGCGTGATCTTTGTGGTGTGCGTGCTTGCCTTCCGCAAGGGCATCATGGGCGAACTGCAGGCTTACCTTGAGCGCCGCCGTCAGGCTTCGGCCAAGGCGGCTCGGCCACAAGCCTGAAACGCTACTTATTTAATAGCACCCCGCGCCCGAACTGTTTGGGCTGCAGGAACTTTAGTCCTCCAGCAGTCGCACCCTCACGCTTTTGCCCTTGACCCGCCCCATCGCCAGCTTGTGCAGCGCATCGGCCGCAATGGCGCGGTCCACCGCCACGTAGGTGGAGAACTCGTTCACGCTGATCTTGCCGACCTGCTCGCGGGTGAAGCCGGCCTCGCCGGTCAGCGCACCCAGCACGTCGCCAGCGCGAATCTTTTCCTTGCGGCCGCCGACGATCTGCAAGGTCGCCATCGGCGGGCGTAGCGGCTCCTTGCTGGCAGGCGTCAGCTCTTCCAGCTTGTGCCACTCGGACTCGGCCTTTTGCAGCTGCTCGATCTTGCCGACCGAGCCCATCTCGTCCATGCTGGCCAGGCTGATGGCCCAGCCTTCCTCATCGGCGCGGCCGGTGCGGCCGATGCGGTGAATGTGGATTTCAGCATCGGGCGTCACATCAACGTTGATGACCATTTCCAGCTGCGAAATATCCAGCCCCCGCGCCGCCACATCGGTCGCCACCAGCACCGAGCAGCTGCGGTTGGAAAACTGCACCAGCACCTGGTCGCGCTCGCGCTGCTCCAGCTCGCCATACAAGGCCAGCGCGCTGAAGCCCTGGCTTTTCAACAGCTGCACCAGCGCCCGGCATTGCGACTTGGTATTGCAAAACGCCAGCGTGCTGACCGGGCGGTAGTGGTTGAGCACCTGCGCCACCGCATTGAGGCGCGCCTCGTCATGGTCGGTGTCGTCCACCTGGTACCAGCGCTGGCGGATCTTGCTTTTCTCATGCTGCGCCTGCACCGTGATGGTCTGCGGGTTCTTCATGAACTGCTGGCTGATCTTGGCGATGCCTTCCGGGTAGGTGGCCGAAAACAGCAGGGTCTGGCGCTCTTTCGGGCACTGTTTGGCCACAGTGGCAATATCGTCAAAAAAGCCCATGTCGAGCATGCGGTCGGCTTCATCAAGCACCAGCGTGTTCATGGCTTCCAGATTGAGGTTGCCGCGTTCCAGGTGGTCCATGATGCGGCCCGGTGTGCCCACCACGATGTGCGCGCCGTGCTCCAGGCTGGCAATCTGGCCGCGCAGGGCGACGCCGCCGCACAGGGTGACGACCTTGATGTTTTCCTCGGCGCGAGCCAGGCGGCGGATTTCGGTCGTGACCTGGTCGGCCAGCTCGCGGGTCGGGCACAGCACCATGGCCTGAATCGCAAAACGGCGCGCATTGAGGTTGGCCAGCAGCGCCAGCGCAAAGGCGGCGGTCTTGCCGCTGCCGGTTTTGGCCTGGGCAATCAGGTCTTTGCCGAGCAGGGCGACCGGCAGGGCGGCCGCCTGAATAGGGGTCATGCTCAGGTAACCGAGCTGCTGTAGATTGGCCAGCACGTGGGCGGGCAGGGACAAACTGGCGAAATCGGAGGGAGACGCGGAAGAAACGGAAGAAGCGGGAGAGGCTGAAGAAGGAGAGGTCATGCCCCGATTATCGGTGCGCGCCCGTTTTTTGGGGCTGCAAGGCCTTTACGCATGCCCCCATGGGGCCGGCGTTCAATGAGCGGCGCCTGGCGTCGCAGCCCGGACTCGGTGGTAATCTGGAATGCAAACACCCGCATTCGGAGCCCTGACAGGAATAAATATATGCAAACCTTTGACTTTGACCTTTTCGTGATCGGCGGCGGCAGTGGCGGCGTGCGCGCTGCCCGCATGGCCGCGCAGCGCGGCACCCGCGTGGCGCTGGCCGAAGTGGCCGAAATGGGCGGCACCTGCGTCAACCTGGGCTGTATCCCGAAAAAGCTCTACAGCTATGCCGCGCACTTTGCCGAAAGCTTTGAAGAATCCCACGGCTTTGGCTGGGTCGGCGAGGCGCCCACGCTGGACTGGGAAGCGCTCAAATCCAACCGTGCCCGCGAGATTTCACGGCTCAACGGCATTTATGTGCAACTGCTTCAAAGCTCCGGCGTCCACATCATTGAAGGCTGGGCCGCGCTGGTTGATGCGCACACGGTCGATGTCGGCGGTAAGCGCTACAGCGCAAAAAACATCCTGCTTGCCACCGGCGGCAAGCCGAGCGTTCCCGACCTCCCCGGGCGCGAGCATGTCATCACCTCCAACGAGATTTTTGACCTGTCGCCCTTCCCGCAGCGCCTTCTGGTGGTGGGCGGCGGCTATATCGCCTGCGAGTTTGCCTCGATATTTAACGGACTCGGTGCCCAGGTCACGCAGCTTTACCGCGGTGCCCAGGTGCTGCGGGGGTTTGATGATGAGGTGCGGTCCTTCATTTCCAGCGAAATGGTCAAGACTGGCGTGACATTGCACCTCAATACCGACGTGGTCGCCATAGAGCCCGCGGGCGACTGCCTGCAGGTGCGGCTGCACGACGGCAGCATCCTGAGCGTCGATGCGGTGCTGTATGCCACCGGCCGGGTCCCGCTGACCGATGGCCTGGGGCTGGAAGCGGCTGGCGTCACGCAGGACAAGGTCGGGGCGATTCAGGTGAATGAGCGCTATCAGACTTCGGTGCCGTCGATCTATGCGCTTGGCGACGTCACGGCGCGGGTGCAGCTCACCCCGGTGGCGCTGGGCGAGGCGATGGTGGTGGTTGATCAGCTTTTTGGCCCGGCCGCTGGCAAGAAGCCTCGCAGCATGAGCTACGAGTTCATTCCCACAGCGGTGTTCACCCATCCAAACATCGGAACGGTCGGCTATTCGCAGGCCGAGGCGAGCGAGAAATTCGGCAAAATCAGCATCTACCGCAGCGATTTCAAGGCGCTCAAGCACACGCTGAGCGGCAGCACCGAACGCACGCTGATGAAGCTGGTGGTCGAAGACGCGACCGACCGCGTGGTCGGTCTGCACATGGTGGGGCCGGACGCCGGCGAAATCGTGCAGGGCTTTGCAGTGGCCATGAAGGCCGGGGCCACCAAAGCCATCTTCGACAGCACCATTGGCATCCACCCCACCGTCGCCGAAGAATTTGTGACGATGCGGGAACCCGTCAAAACCTGAGCCCTGCGGTAGCATGAACCCTGCCGTGCAGAATATCCAGCCAGCCAGAACAACACGACAAAGTGAGCCAGCGATGCCTTATCTGCCCCCCTTCATCGCGCCCATGCGCTACAACGACCCGGCGGCCGCGCTGACCCAGGTCCAGGCCATTTACGACCAGCAGATAGCCCACCTGCGGGGTGCCATGCAGCGCTATGTGGCGGGCGAGACCCTTCCCGGCCATGTGCGCGCCTGCTACCCGTTTGTGCGCATCCACACCAACACGGTCGCGCGTGCCATTCTGGAGACGCCCGACATTTCGCAACTCAGCTACGGCTTTGTGGCCGGACCGGGACGCTTTGAAACCACGCTCACGCGGCCCGACCTGTATGGCCCTTATTACCTGGAGCAATTCCGGCTGCTTATAAAAAACCATGATGTGGAGCTGGAAGTGGGCACCAGCACCCAGCCGATTCCGATTCATTTCTCGTTTGCCGAAAACGATCACATTGAAGGCACGATGACCGCGGAGCGCCGCCTGTTGATGCGCGATGTGTTTGACTTGCCCGACCTGGCCGCCATGGACGACGGCATCGCCAACGGCACCTTTGAACCACGCCCCGGCGAACCGCAACCGCTGTCGCTGTTTACCGCCGCGCGGGTGGACTACTCGCTGCAGCGCCTGCGCCACTACACCGGTACATCGCCTGACTGGTTCCAGAACTTTGTGCTGTTCACCAACTACCAGTTCTACATCGACGAATTCGTCCGACTGGGTCACGAGGAGATGGAAAACCCTGCCAGCGAATACATCGCGTTTGTAGAGCCGGGCAATGTAGTCACCCGGCGGGCGGGTTTGCCCATCCTGGCGGGCGATGAACTGGGTCTGGTGCCTCCGCGCCTGCCGCAAATGCCGGCTTACCACTTGCTGCGCGCGGACCGCACCGGCATCACCATGGTCAACATCGGCGTAGGGCCGGCCAATGCAAAAAACATCACCGACCACGTCGCCGTGCTGCGGCCACACGCCTGGATCATGCTCGGCCATTGCGCCGGCCTGCGCAACAGCCAGCAGCTGGGCGACTATGTGCTGGCCCACGGCTATGTGCGCGAAGACCATGTGCTCGACGAAGAGTTGCCGCTGTGGGTTCCCGTTCCGGCGCTGGCTGAAATCCAGCAGGCACTGGAGCAGGCCGTGCAGGACGTGACGCACGCCGAGGGGCTGGAGCTCAAGCGCATCATGCGCACCGGCACCGTGGCCTCTACCGACAACCGCAACTGGGAACTGCTGCCCAGCAACCAGGTACAGCGTCGCTTCAGCCAGAGCCGGGCCATTGCCCTGGACATGGAAAGCGCGACGATTGCCGCCAACGGTTTTCGCTTTCGCGTGCCCTACGGCACCCTGCTGTGCGTGAGCGACAAACCCCTGCATGGCGAAATCAAGCTGCCAGGCATGGCCAACTATTTTTACCGCGAGCGGGTCGACCAGCACCTGCGCATAGGCATTCGCGCCATTGAACTGCTGCGCGCCGAAGGCATCAGCCAGTTGCACAGCCGCAAGCTGCGCAGCTTTTCTGAAGTGGCCTTCCAGTAAACCGGCCAACAACAGCGGGACCGGCCCGGATTAAGCCGGCAGGAAATTGGCATGGAATTGGCAGGCAAGGCGTGAGAAAGCAGCTTTACAAGACTTAACCTAGCTCAACACGCCCGACAAACAGTTACATCACAATGAGTCCGAAAGCGATTCATGCAATGCGACCTTATGTGTCATCCAAAAAACCCCGCCATTCCGCACTAGGTTTTTCCAGCCGGCACCATGCACCACCTGCCCTGCCGGTGGCTTGGGCGCTTGTGGTCTTGCTGTCGGGCTGCGCCACGCTGACCCCGCCGAATACCGTATTGCCTGAAACGCCGGTTCCGGCCGCGTGGTCCACATCGGCAGCGCCTTACCCTGCGCGATCGGCAGCCGCCTCGCTGGCCCAGTGGTGGCAGCGCTTCGAGGACCCCCAGCTCACAGCTCTTGTCACCCAGGCCCTGCAAGCCAACACCGACGTTCGCACCGCGCAGGCCGCATTGCAGCAAGCGCGCGCACTGCGCGATGTGAAGTCGGCCGGCCTGGGGCCAACTGTCAATGCATCGGGCTCCGCGCAACGCAGCAAGTCTGGCGGCAACCAGGCCAGCAACAGTTTCCAGGCCGGTTTTGATGCCAGCTGGGAGCCCGATGTGTTCGGCGGCAACCGCAGTTCCCTGAATGCCGCTGAAGCCGACGCGCGCGCCGCTGAGGCAACTCTGTCCAACGTCCAGGTGTCCCTGGCCGCTGAGGTGGCGGTGACCTATATCCAGCTGCGCGGGCTGCAGGCGCAGCTGGCGATTGCCCGCAACAACTTGGCCTTACAGGCTGAAACGCTGCAGATCACACGCTGGCGCGCCCAGGCGGGCCTGGCGTCTTCGCTCGACGTGGAGCAAGGCATTGCCGCCAGTGAGCAGACCAGCGCCCAGATCCCGTCGCTGGAAACCAGTGTGGCGCAGGCCGCCAGCAGCCTGGCCGTGCTGACCGGCCAGGCACCCGGCGCGCTGCGAGGCCAACTTGCCACGACCGCCCCGGTGCCGCAGGCCCCAGGCGATCTGGCGCTGGCCATTCCCGCCGAAACCCTGCGTCAGCGCCCCGATGTGCGCGCCTCCGAGCACCGCATCAGCGCCGCCCTGGCCCGCGTCGCGCAGGCGGACGCTGCTCGCTATCCGGGATTTCAGATCAGCGGCTCGCTTGGGCTGCGCGCCCTGACGCTGGGCACGCTGACCAGCGGCGCCTCGGTGGCCAATGCACTGCTGGCCAGCGTTTCGGTGCCCCTGTTTGATGGTGGCGCGGCACGGGCCCAGGTGCGCGCGCAAGAAGCCGCGCTGGAACAGACGCGCGTGAGTTATCAGGCGACGGTGCTGACCGCGCTCAAAGACGTGGAAGACGCGCTGGCCTCGCTGCAGGGCAACCGCGAACGGCTGGCCCGGCTGCAAACCGCCGCCGACGCCGCGGGCAATGCCGACCTGCTGGCCCGCCAGCGCTACACCAGCGGGCTGATTGACTTTCGCACCGTGCTGGACACCCAGCGCACCCTGCTCTCGACGCAAGACAGCGTGGAGGCCACCCGCGCCAGCCTGAGCGCCGACCACGTGCGCCTCTATAAGGCCCTGGGCGGCGGCTGGACGCCCGACATTGGCCCCGCCATGCGCTGACCAACACGGCCCGAAAAACCTGCCTCCCACCCCCGAATCGCCGCCCCATGAACACACCCGCCCCCAAGCCGTCTGCCGCCGATCTGAAAACCCTCCTGAACGAGGACCACGCCCGCCGCTGGTGGCAGCGCCCCACGCTCTGGATCACCGCCGCCGCAGTGATCGTTCTCGCCGTCGGCCTGGCTTACTGGCTGGCACAGAAGAAAACCAGCGCCGCGCCGCGCTATGTGACCGAAACCGTCCACAAGGGCAACCTCACGCTCAATGTGCTGGCCAACGGCACGCTGCAACCCACGCGCGCGGTCAATATCGGCAGCGAACTCTCGGGCACGGTCAAGCGAGTGCTGGTGGATGTGAACGACCGCATAAAAAAAGGCCAGGTGCTGGTCGAGCTGGACACGGCCAAGCTGTCCGACCAGGTGCTGCGCTCGCGCGCCTCGCTGGCGGCCATGCAGGCCCAGCAGGCCCAGAGCACGGCCACCGTCAAGGAGGCTCGGGCCAGTCTGGCGCGTTTTGAGGAAGTGGCCCGCCTGTCAGGCGGCAAGGTGCCATCGGCGACAGAACTCGACAGCGCACGCGCCAGCGTGGACCGCGCCGTGGCCGCCGAGGCCAGCGCCCGCGCCAATGTGGCCGAAGCGCGCGCCGCCGCATCCACCGACGAGACCAACCTGGCCAAAGCCTCGATCCGCTCGCCGATTGACGGCGTGGTGCTCACGCGTACCGTGGAACCGGGCAACGCCGTGGCCGCTTCGCTGCAGGCCGTGACGCTGTTTACCGTGGCCGAGGACCTGGCCCAACTGCGCCTGGAAGTGAATGTGGACGAAGCCGATGTGGGCTCGGTCAAAGTCGGCCAGAAGGCCAGCTTCACCGTCAGCGCCTATCCGTCGCGCCGCTACCCTGCCACCATCACCCGCGTGGCCTTCGGCTCCACCAAGACCGACAACGTAGTGACTTACGTGACCTACCTGGAGGTGAACAACACTGATTTGAGCCTTCGCCCCGGCATGACGGCAGCGGCCACCATCGTCGCCACCGAGCGCATCGGCGTGCTGCTGGTACCCAACACCGCACTGCGCTTCACGCCCACGCAGGCCGCCGCTGCCCCTGCGGCGGCGGGCTCCAGCGGCAGCTTCGTGTCCAAGCTCATGCCGCGCATGCCGCGCACGGGTGCACGCAAGTCGGCCGACACCAGCGCAGCAGCCGGCACCAAGCAGATCTGGGTTCTGAAAGAGGGCCAGGCTGTGGCCGTTTCCGTGAAAACCGGCATCAGCGACGGCCGCATGACCGAAGTCACCGGCGACAGCCTGCAGGAAGGCATGGCCATCATCACCGATCAGCAGGCGGCCGGAGCCGCGCCATGAGCGACGCCGTCGCCAGTGGCCTGCCACTGATCCGTTTGCGCGGCATCACCAAGGTGTATGGCGAAGGCGCGACGATGCTGCAGGCCCTCAAGGGCGTGGATCTGGACATTGAGGCCGGCGATTTTGTGGCCATCATGGGCCCCAGCGGGTCGGGCAAGTCCACCGCCATGAACACCATGGGCTGCCTGGACAGGCCGACGGCAGGCGAATACCTTTTTCAGGGCGTGCATGTGGAGTCGCTCACGCGCGACCAGCGCGCGCTGCTGCGGCGGCGATTTTTCGGCTTCGTGTTCCAGGGTTTCAACCTGCTGGCGCGCACCTCGGCCCAGGAAAATGTGGAGTTGCCCCTGCTCTACCGGGGCGAATCGGCGACAGCACGCCATGCGGCGGCGGCCAAGGCCCTGGGCTCCGTCGGGCTGGCAGGATGGGAACACCACACGCCCGCCGAACTCTCGGGCGGGCAGCAGCAACGCGTGGCGATTGCCCGCGCCATCGTCACCCAGCCCGCCGTGCTGCTGGCCGATGAACCCACCGGCAACCTGGACACCCAGCGCAGCCGCGAGATCATGGACCTGCTGTGGCGGCTCAACGTGGACCAGGGCATCACCGTGCTGATGGTCACGCACGAGGCGGACATGGCGGCCTACGCCAGGCGCATCGTGCGCTTTGTCGATGGCGTGGTGGCCAGCGACATCCGCAACGAGCACCCGGCCGGCCTGCAGGCGCCAGCAAGCGCCGCGCCTGCCCCGCGCCCGTGACGGAGGCCCGCTGATGCTGCTCAACACCCTGCTGCTGGCGCTGCGCTCGATCCGGCGCAACCTGATGCGCTCGTTTTTGACCATCCTGGGCATCGTGATTGGCGTGAGCGCCGTCATCACCATGGTCACGCTGGGCAACGGCGCGACGCTGGCGGTGCAAAACCAGATTTCCGGCCTGGGCACCAACCTGCTGCAGATACGCCCCGGCCAGCGCATGGGCCCGGGCACCGGCGGCGCCACCGCCCCCTCCTTCAGCGAGCTGGATGGCGAGGCCATCGCCACGCAGATTGGCGGCATCGTCGCCGTGGCGCCCGAGGCGCGGACCAGCTCAACCCTGGTCGCCAACGGCCGCAACTGGACTAGCAGCGTCATCGGCAGCACCAATGCCTGGCTGGATACCGGCAACTGGAAGCTGGCCGACGGCCGAGTGTTTTCGAGCGATGAACTGCGCGCCGGCGCGGCCGTCTGCCTGATTGGCGAAACCGTGCGGCGCGAGCTCTTTGGCAGCCTCCCCGCCGTGGGCGAACAGCTGCGCGTCAAGCAGATTTCCTGCGAGGTCGTGGGCCTGTTGGCCTCCAAGGGCCAGGGTGCATTCGGTAACGACCAGGACGACGTGGTGCTGGTCCCCATCAAGACGCTGCAGCGCCGCATCACCGGAACTACCCGCGTCAACACCCTGCTGGTATCGATGAAGGAAGGCAGCGACGCCGAACGCGTGAAGGCCAGCCTGACCCAGCTGCTGCGCGAGCGCCGCAAGCTGTCCAACACCGACGAAGACAACTTCAATGTGCTGGACACCAAGCAACTGGCCGACACCCTGTCGGGCACCACCAAGGTGATGACCATGCTGCTGGGTGCGGTGGCCGCCGTAAGCCTGCTGGTGGGCGGCATCGGCATCATGAACATCATGCTGGTCAGCGTGACCGAGCGCACCCGCGAGATCGGCCTGCGGCTGGCGATTGGCGCGCTGGAGCGCGAGGTGCTGCTGCAGTTCCTGATCGAGGCCGTGGTGCTGGCGGCCATGGGCGGCCTCATCGGCATTGTGCTGGCCACCGGCGCATCCGTCGGTCTGGCCAAGGTCATGCAGGTGCCCTATGTGTTCAACCCGGGCGTAAACCTGCTCTCCTTTGTTTTTTCCGCCGGGATTGGGGTGCTGTTTGGCTATTTTCCGGCCCGGCGCGCGGCGCGCATGGACCCGATCGAGGCGTTGCGACATGAGTGATTGACGGAGCAGGCCGTCACCCCGGAATGTAGGGCGAATGCCGCGCCGCCTCGGCCGAGCCGCGGTCTATGTCAGGCGCTCATCTTCTGGAGCATGTGATCAATGACCTTGCTGTGCTCGTGCTGCGGACTGAACAGGACGACCTCCGCATTCTGGCCGACTTTGACCGTGTGTCCGGGTGGCCAGTAGAACAGGTCACCGCCATTGACCACTTCATCTGTGCCGTCTGCATAGGTAACGGTAATTTCACCCTCCAGCACGTAGCCCCAGTGCGGAGATTGGCAAAGGTTGCCTTCTAGCCCGTGAAGAAGCGGCGAGATGTCCGTACCGGCGCCGAGAGAAAAGTACTCGCCGCTGATCATGCCGTACCCGTTCGCGTCGCCGAAATCCGTTTTTTGCCGGGCTACGGCACCTGGTACGTTGATTCTGACGGGTATGTCTTGCTTGGCTATGCGCATCGTGGGTTCCTCCGTTGAGACTGTTGAGGTCGAACAAAAGGCCTGGCCTAACGCAGGCCCGTACGGAGATATAAACCGTACAGCCCGAAGCTTATTCCAATAGGCCTCGGCGTGGGCATCCGATGCGGAGCCTTGGGGAAAACTTTGCCATTCATCGGGCGCGCGCGCATGGCCCCGATTGAGGCGCTGAGGCACGAGTAGGCATCGGCTCAGGGCGAATACTGTTTACTACCATTAACATAGCAGCCAACAACCATATTTGTTGAGTCACAGCATTTTTAATGCGGCAAACAGGTTGCTCACTTCCCAGTTGAAATCGACTCGGCTGGAGCAACAGTTGTGGCTTGGCTTGGTAGTGGATGCTGGCCATTCGCTATCGGCATCGTGATGAGCCGGTACATCTCGCGGCGTCAGTGGTCAGATGCTTTCACGATGGCCGCCTGTGCCGCTAGGCGGCCGGCCCGCCGTCCCGAAACAAAGGCCCAGGCCAGGTGGTGACCATGGCCCTTCAGCAGCAAGCCGCCCTGGCCGGTGGAACCGGCAGCGTACAGGCCGGACAGGGGCTGATCATCGGAGCCCAGCACGCGGTGCTGCGTATCCACCACCAGACCGCCCTCGCTGTGCACGAAGACTGAGCGCACCGGCCCCAATGCCACGTAGGGCCCACTACCGAGCGGGCGCACACTGGCCGATGACACGCTCTGCGCCAGTGTGGCGGGCTTCATACCCAGTCTGGCGGCCAGCGCCTGCAGCGTCGGCGCTTCGGTATAGACGTCCGGGCGGTTTCTGCGGTAGTCGGGGATGTAGGCATAGGCAATGCCGGGCGCAGTGGATACGAAGTCGGGCCAGACAGAGAAACGTTTGGCCAAAGCCTGATCGATCACGATGTAGCCAACCTTGTCGGGCTGATCCGGCAGGCGCCAGGCAGGGCGATCCAGCTCGTTGCCGAAGCGCTCGCCGCGCCGGTTCACCAACAGGGCGCCGGCATCGAACAGCATAGGCGACGGCGCCAGCGCGGTGGTGAGGAACTTCATCATGAAAGGCCGCAGCAGGGCCGCCGGCAGGTGGTCGAGCGACCACTCCATGAAGACCGCCAGCCAGCGCCACGGCGGCAGGCGTCGCATCAGCGTCTCAGTGGCGGGAGCGATGAAGCGGATTTCGGGGCCAAGGGCGAGATCGCCGTTGATGATGCGTGCACCCAGCACCTCGGCCATGCGCTGGCCATCGCCGGTGGCTGTGACGTTGACGCCCTCGACCTTGGCCTCCTGCGGTCCCATGAAGCGCGCCTTGTGTTCCGGGCTGTTGGTGAAGTCACCGGCGGCCAGCACGACGCCACCGCGCGCGATGAAACGCATCGGCCCGCGCTCGTCCTCGGTGTCGATGCCGATCACGCGGCCATCCTGCTGCACGATAGCGGTGACGCGCGCACCGGTGCGAATGTCAACCCCGGCGCGGCGCGCACGGCGCCCGAGGTGGTAAATGAAGGAACGCGAGTTGGGCAGCACGTTGTGCATGCGCGGCTGGCGGTGCGGCGCCTCCGGCATGGGGCCCATAAAACGCACGCCGGAGTCGAGCAGCCAGCCGAAGGTATCCGGCATCTCGTCGCACAGGATCTTGCGCAGCTCGTCGTTATCGCGCGAAGCCAGATCACCGGCAAAGCCGGGCATGTCAGCCCAATGATCTGCAGGACAGTCCACAATGCCGCGCCTTTTCTGGTGCGGCGTTTGTGTGGCTGTGACCGAGCCGATCGACCAGGCGGTCGAACCGCCGAGCTGCGGATTTTTTTCGAGCAGCACAACGCTGCGGCCGCTAGCGCGTGCCTCAATGGCGGCTGCCAGGCCGGCACCGCCGCCCCCAACCACCACCACGTCGAACAAAGCTTCCTTGTGCTGCATCGTGCTCCGCCTTCTCAATCGAGTCTGATGTTGGCTGCGTCGATCACGGCACTCCACTTTTCATTCTCGGCCTTGTTGCGCCGGACGGCATCGGCCACCGATCCGCCCAGGGGCAGCACGCCCAAGTCAGCCCAGCGCTGCACAAGATCGGGAGCCTTCAACACGGCATTGATTTCCACATTCAGCTTGTTGACGATGGCCGCCGGCACGCCCCTGGCCGTCGAAATCGTATACCAGGGTACGGACGAGTAGCCGGGCACGCCCGCTTCGGCCACTGTTGGCACATCGGGCAAGCTGGGGTTGCGCGTGATGCTCGTCACCGCCAATGCCCGCACCTTGCCGCTCTTGATGTGCTGGTGCGCCGTGCCCACGCTGTCGAACATCATGTCGATCTGGCCGCCCAGCAGGTCGATCATGGCCGGCGCGCCACCACGGTAGGGCACATGCACATAGTCGATTTTGCTCATATAACGGAACAGCTCGGCCGCCATGTGCATGGCCGAGCCGTTGCCGGCAGAGCCATAGGTCAGTTTGCCGGGCTGACTGCGCGCCAGCGCCAGCAGCTCAGACACTGATTTAGCGGGCAAGTCCTGCTTGACTAGCAGTACGCTGGGGCTCTCGGCGATCAGGACGACCGGCTGCAGGTCGTTGGTCGGGTCGTAACGCAGGTTCTTGTAGAGCTTGACCGCACCGTTCTGCGCGATCGTGGCCAGCACCAGCGTGTAGCCGTCGGCCGGCGCCTTGGCCACCAGTTCAGCCCCGGCGTGACCGCCAACGCCAGGCTTGTTCTCGATCACCACGGGCTGACCCAGACGCGGGCCCAATTTATCTGCCACCATCCGGGCCAACATGTCGGCCGGGCCGCCAGCCGCATAGGGCACGACCAGCTTGATGGGTTTGGAGGGGAAGACGTCCTGCGCCGGCGCCAGGGACGATGCAGCGCACAGGATCAGGGCCAGCAAAGGCCGTGAAAATCTCTTGAACATGTTTGTGTCCTGGGGTTTGGATCAGTCCAGCTGCAACTTGGCCGCTTCGATCACGCGGCTCCACTTGGCAGTTTCCGACCTGAAGAAGGCCGCCGCCTCCGCTGGCGTATTCGGCGTGTAGTTGATACCCAGCTTGTCGTAGCGCGCAACCACCTCGGGTGACGCCAGCACGCGCTGCACATCCTTGTTGAGCTTTGCTACCAGCGCCGCCGGCGTGCCGCTTGGTGCGGCCAGCGTGAACCACGAGGTGCCACTGTAGCCAGGCACGCCGGCTTCGGCGATGGTCGGTACATCGGGGAAGCGCGGGTCGCGCTTCGGACCGGTGACGGCCAACGCGCGCAGCTTGCCGCTCTGCACATGCGGCATGCCGGAGGACATGTTGTCGAACATCACCTGCACTTGCCCGCCGATCAGGTCGATCAGGGCCGGGCCGCTGCCCTTGTAAGGCACATGGTTGAGTTTGGTGCCACTGGCCAACTCGAACAGGGCGGTGACCATGTGCACCGAGGAGCCCAGACCGGCCGAGGCGTAATTGATCTTGCCCGGATTAGCTTTGGCGTCGGCCAGGAAATCGGCAAAGGTCTTGTAGGGCGAGTTGACAGGGACCAGCACCAGGTTGGGCGCCTCGCCGATGATCATGACCGGCTGCAGCTCCTTGGCGGGCGAGTAGTTGAGCTTGCGGTAACTGGCATAGGCCGCATGGATGCCGATGGTGCCCACCAAGAGCGTGTAGCCGTCACCAGGCGCCTTGGCCACCATCTGGGCGCCAAGGTGCCCACTGGCGCCTGGCTTGTTATCGACCACGAAGCTCTGGCCGTAGACCGTCGACAGGCGGTCGGAAATGATGCGGCCAAGGATGTCGGTGGCGCCGGCCGGTGCGAACGGCACCACCAGTCGGACCGGTTTGTTCGGGTAGTCCTGCGCCATGGCGACGCTGCACAGGCCCAGCAGACCAGTCAACAGGCCGCGGCCCAGCGTTTTTCGCAAGGTATGTTGCACGTCTATTTCCTTAGTTGTTCAATTGTCATCACGGGGCGCTGTGCATAAGGCTGGTCCCACTGGTGGTAATTGCTGCGGTCCACGATCTGCACCGGCAATTCGATCGATGCCGGGACGGCCTCGCCGCGCAGCTGGCGCACCGCGCACTCGGCCGCGAGGTAAGCCATCTGCATGGCATTGAAATCGGCGGTAGCCAGCATGCGGCCATCGGCGATGGCCTGGATCGCTTGCGGAATGGCATTGACCCCGACCACCGCCGCCGCGCGGCCGGCGGCATCCAGCGCATCAAGCACGCCCATGGCCATGATGTCGTTGGCCACCAGGCAGGCATCGAGCACCGCGTTGCCGAGCAGCCACTGCGCCGTGCGGTCCCGTGCAATCTCAAGCACATAGTCGCCCGCGATCACACCGGCGATGGTGATGCCGGGATGCTGGCGCGCTGCCTCGCGAAAACCGCGCAGACGCTCCATACTGGTGAAGGATTCCTCCGGCCCGGTGACGACGAGCACCCGCCCCTGGCCCTTGAGATGGGAAAACAGGTACTGCGCAATGCCGAAGGCCAACTGGCAATCGTCGGAGCTGACATAGGCCACGCTGGGTGCGGCATTGATCGGATTGACAAAGCCGATCATCGGGATGCCGGCCGCGGCAATGCGGCGGATCGCGGGATCGACCTTGCAGGCATGGACCGGCGAGAGCACGAAGGCATCGGGCCGGGGGTTCAGCGCCAGCGCCTGGTCGATCAAGGCACTTTGCTCCTCGGGGTCGTCGCCTTTCCGGGGCACGAAGTGCAGCACTTCTGCCCCCAACTGGGCCGCGGCACGCTCGGCACCGAGCCGGGCCGCGGCGTAGGCCGGGTTGGTCAGGTTCTTGGTGAAGACGGCCAGACGCATGGCCAGCTTAGACCATGCCGCCGTTGGGCTGGATGATCTGGCCATGCACCCACGAGGCCTTGTCGGACGCGAGGAAGCTCACCACCTCGGCCACCTCATCCGGCGTGCCGATGCGGTTGAACGGGCTCATGGCCGCCGCGCGCGCCTTGGCTTCATCCGTCTTTCCAGCGCGGAACAGGTCGGTATCGACCGGGCCCGGCGCCACGGCGTTGACGCGCACCTTGCGCGGCGCCAGCTCCTTGGCCATGGAGCGCACCAGGCTTTCCACGGCGGCCTTGGTCGCGGTGTAGGGGCCGCCGCCGGGAACGCCGATGCGCACCATGGAGGTGGTCAGCGCGATGATGTTGCCGCCGTCCACCACCTGCTTGGCCGCTTCGCTCAGGACGTTGAAGGCGCCAACGATGTTGACCTCCACCAGCTTGCGGAAATCGTCCGGATTGAACTGCGCCATCGGGCCGGGCGGCACGTTGATGCCGGCATTGGCCACCACGCAATGCGGAGCACTGCCGAAGTCGCGCGCCACGTCGGCAAAGACCTGCGCCACCTGGGCCGGCTCGCAGATGTCGACGGCATAGCCCTTGGTGCGTGCGTTGCCGATCTTTTCCGGCAGGCTGGGGGCACTGGAAACATAGGTGTAGGCGACGTCATAGCCGCTTTCCGCCAGTTTTTGCACGCTGGCCGCGCCGATGCCGCGCGAGCCGCCAAATACCAGTGCGAGTTTGTTGCTCATGTGAAATCCTTGAAGGTAATGAATGAAAACTAAACGTCAAGCCACCCAGGGCTTGCCGAAAATCGGTTCCTTGTACGGAATTGGGGGCAGTTGCCAGGTGCCGGTCGACGGCGGGCGTACGTCGGCATCGACATGCACATCGATCAGGCATGGCCGCCTGTTTTTCAGCGCCTGTTCGACTGCGGCGCCAAGGTCCTGCGGCCGCGTGACGGTTGTTCCATCGGCGCCGCAGGCCCGCGCCCAAGCGGCAAAATCGGGGTTGTAGCGCTCGCCTGTCTGACCCTTGTAGAAAGCGGTGCCGATCTCGCGGCCATTGAACAGGCCGTACTGCAGATCGCGAATCGCGCCCCAGGCAAAGTTATTCCAGACGATCCAGACCACCGGCAGGTTGTATTCAACGGCGGTGCACAGCACATAGGGCGCCATGGTAAAACCGCCATCACCGACCACGGCGACACAGGGGCGATCCGGTGCTGCCAGCTGCGCGCCCAGCACACCGCAAACGCCAAAACCCATGCTGGAGTAACCCCAGCTATTGAGCATGCTCTGCGGCCGGCGCGCCTTCCAGAACTGCATGAACCAGTTGTGGTGTACGCCTGAATCGAGGCAGAGAATTACATCCTCGGGCAGCACCTTCTGCAGTGTGCCCACCACGAACTCGGGACGCAGCGGACTCGTCGAGTCGCCAAAGTGCGGGCGCACAAAAGCCTCCCACTCGGCCTGCCAGCCCTGGACCTGACCCAGCCACGGCGCATAGGTGGTCGCTTTGATCTCGGCGCGCGTCTCCAGCGCCTTGAGCAGCTGGCGCACAAAAACCTGGACGTCGGCGATGATGCCCAGCGTGGGCACATAGTTGCGGCCCAGCTCCTGCGGGTCAATGTCGACATGCACCAGCTTGGTCTTGGGAAAGTTCCACGAGTAGCCCTCTTGCCAGCTCGAGGAACTGCGGTCGTCAAAACGGGTTCCCAGGGTGATCACCAGGTCGGAACGGCGGCCGGCCTCGTTGGCCGGGTAGGCACCGTTGCGGCCGATAAAGCCCAGCGCCAGCGGGTGGTCGCCGGCAATGCAGCCCATACCGTTCGGCGACGTGATCACGGGAATACCCAGGCGCTGCGCGAATTCGGTGATTTCTGCGCCAGCCTCCGACAGCGTGGCGCCGTGACCGATGAACAACACCGGCTTGTGCGCGGTCGCCAGCAGGTCCAGCGTGGCAGCCACATCGGCTTCGCTGGCGCCCGGGCGATGGGCGCAGTGAAGGGCCGAGGCCGGCGGCAGCTCCACGTCCGCCTCCTCCTGATACACGTTATAGGGAATATCCAGGTTCACCGGACCGGGCCGGCCCGTGACCATGGTGTCCATCGCCTGGCGCAAGGCCAGCGGCAGCATGTCCACACGCGTGGGCTGGAAGGCCCGCTTGACCACCGGGCGCAGCACCTGCGAAAAATCCGCCTGGTTGTGCGTGTAGAGCTCCTGAAAAGGACCCCGGTTGTGCTGCGAGGTCGGAACGTTCGATGTGATGGCCATGAAGGCCGAAGAGTCCGCCAGCGCCGTCGCCAACGACATCACCATGTTGGCCGAACCGGGGCCGGTGGAGGTGAGCGTGGCGACCGGCTTGTGCTTGACGCGGAAGTAGGCATCGGCCATGTGGCCCGCGCATTGCTCGTGGCGCGGGGAGATCAGCTGAATCTTGTCACGTACATCGTACAAGGCATCCAGGATGCCCACGTTGCCGTGGCCGCAAATGCCGAACACATAGGGCATTTTTTCCTGGACCAGGTATTCGGCGATCAGTTCGCCACCCTTCATTTTTGCCATATTCCTGTTTCCGTTTTCTTTTAAGAGGTCGTGAAGGTCACGATGCGTTCTTCAGTCATTTCGTGAACCGCATAGTGCGGCCCTTCACGACCGAAGCCGCTGTCCTTGGAGCCACCGTAGGGCATCAGATCCACACGCGAGCTCGATGTTTCGTTGATGTGCACACCGCCCACTTCCAGGCGCTGCGCGGCGGAAAAGGCGTCGCCCAGCCGGTTGGTGAAGATCCCGCTGGCCAGCCCGAAGGGTGTGGCGTTGACACGTTCAATGGCCTGGTCCAGCGTACTGAAAGAGGCGATGCAGATCACCGGACCAAATATCTCGCTGCAGCCGACCTTCATCGAATCGCTGATCGACGTCAGCAAGGTCGGCGGCACGACCGCGCCCTGGCGCGGCCCACCTGCCAGGCATATCGCACCAGCAGCCACCGCATCCTGGACCCAGGTGGTGATGCGAATGGCCGATTCCTCGCTGATCACGGGACCAACCACCGTGGCCGGGTCGTGCGGATCACCAAAGGGCAGGGCCTTGACCAGGGCGGCCAGGCGGGTCTCCACCTCATTGAGCAGCGACTCATGCACCAGCAGGAGCTGCACCGAGGTGCAGACCTGTCCGGCCTTGCGGTAGCCTGCGTTGACGATTTTTGGAAGGGCGGCATCAAGGGAAGCATCGTCACACAAAATGGTGCAGGCGATAGAGCCCAGTTCCATCTGCGTGCGGCGCAAGCCGGCCGACTGCTGGATCTTGCGGCCCACTTCGGTACTGCCGGTGAACGCGAAGAAACGCACGCGCACGTCGTCCTGTAGCCACTTCACCACATCGGCACTGCCATGCAGCACAGACAGGAAACCGCGCGGCATGCCGGCTTCGATCAGCACCTCCGCGAGCTTGCATGCAGTCAGCGGGGTGTGCGTGGAGGGCTTGAGAATCACGGCATTGCCGGCGGCAAAAGCCGGCGCGACCTTGTGCGTGACGGTATTGAGCGGAGAGTTGAACGGCGTGATCGCTGCGACCACGCCGAGCGGCACGCGCAACGTAAACGCGAGGCGGCCCGCCTGGTTGGGCGCACCAGCCAGAGGGATCACGTCGCCAGCGAGGCGGCGGGCCTCTTCTGCCGACAGCTTGAGCGTCTGGATACAGCGGCGCACTTCGCCCGTGGCGTCCGATGCAGTGAAGCCGGCCTCCAACTGCATGGTTCGCACGAAATCATCGAGACGCGCATCCATCAGAACGGCGGCACGCTCCAGTACAGCTCCACGCTCAAATGCAACGGGCACACCGCGCAGAAAGGCGGCTTGGGCACAGTCAACTGCCCGCTTCACCTGCGCCGCATCGGCGACGGTAATGCTGGCAAAAGGTTGCAGCCGGTATTTGTCGTGCACGGACAGTCTCGGACCGTCGCCTTCCACCCATTCGCCATCGACGAGCAAGCGATAGGTGGCATGTTGCGTCGCATCGACCACGAAAGAACAAGTCTGTTGGTCCATCAAAGCATCTCCCCTTCATCATTGGCCGGCGTGGTGATCACCAGA
This sequence comes from uncultured beta proteobacterium, assembly GCA_963793855.1. Lineage (GTDB taxonomy): Bacteria > Pseudomonadota > Gammaproteobacteria > Burkholderiales > Burkholderiaceae_C > Polaromonas. Next base: position 998,620 of record CAWCBL010000004.1, on the reverse strand, counting down.
AACACCAGGCCCGACACGCCGGTATTGGTGAAGCTGTGCCGGATGCCGGGTGGCACGTAGACATAGTCATGCGGGTGCATCAGGTGCCTGTCGTCATCCAGGGTCAGAACGCCCTGGCCTTCGAGCACATAGTAGACCTGCTCCTGCACCTGGTGCACATGCTCGGCCACATAGGCAGCCGGCGCATAGTGAGAAATACGAAAATCAATGCGGCTGCTGCCGGTGTTTTCAGTCGCCGCCAGCGCCTTGGACAGTGCGCCGCCAAAATGGCCGGGATATTCCTTCCAGGGCAGGTTGGCCATTTTTTCGATGAGCGCCTTGCCTTTGGGTACTTGTTTCTGACTCATGGTGCTTCCTGTGATGAGATATGCAAAACGTTTGGATGTCGACTGATTCCCGGCACTCTCAGAGCCAGAGGATTTGCTTGCGATAGTTCAGATCCGTCAGCAGCGGCTCTGCCGGTCCTTCATGGAAGACAGCCCCCCGCTCCAGCGCAAACACCCGATCGGCAAGTGCCAGCACGAGGTCCAGGTTGTGCTCAACGATCAGTATGGAGACATGCTGGCGCAGTTGATCGAATACTGTGAAGAGTTCCTGCACCACCGTCGGTGCCAGCCCTTCAAACGGCTCGTCCAGCAGCAGCAATCTGACGTTGCCAGAGAGTGCGCGCGCCACGGCCACCATTTGCTGTTCACCGCCCGACAGGTAATCGGCGGCTACATTCATGCGCTCCTTGAGCCGGGGAAAGTAATGCAGGATCTGCTCTTCGGTCCAGACGATGCCGTTGCTTCCGTCGGTAGACCGGGCCAGGCGGCCCAGCGACAGGTTTTCAGCCACCGTCATGCCGGCGAACAGCCCGCGCCCCTGTGGCACGTAACCAATGCCCAGACGCGCAATGTCGGGAGCCGACATGCCCGCAATATCGCGGCCCGCGTACGCCACCTTGCCAGAGGCTGGCTTCACCAGTCCGGTCAGGGCCTTGAGCAGCGTGGATTTTCCCGCGCCGTTGCGCCCCAGCAGTGCCACGATTTCCCCTTCGCGCACCTCCAGCGTCGCGTCATTGAGGATATGGCTCTTGCCATAAAAAGCGTTGACACCTTCAAAACGCAGCAGCAGCGGCCGATCACGAGCATCCCCCGCCACCCGGCCCGTCACTGGCGGCGTGCCTGTGCCGGTATAGATCTCCTGCACCCGCTGGTCCATCCGGACTTCGTCTGGCGTGCCCGTCATGAGAACCTCGCCCTGGTTCATCACGGTCACCTGCTGCGAGAACGCGAGAACACGGTCGATGTCGTGCTCGACGATCAGCACCGGTATGTTGCTCGCCACCGTCTTTACCAGGTTGGAAACGCGTTCGCGCTCGGCGGCGGCCAGCCCGGCCAGCGGTTCGTCCATCAGCAGGACCTGCGGCTTGGAGCCCAGGGCAATGCCCAGGTCCACCAGCCTTTGCCCGCCATACGAGAGCTCTCCGCCTTCGGTGTCCTCGATGCCCTCGAGACCGAGGAACTTCATCAGTTCAGCCGTTTCGGTGTGGATTTCCGGGTAGCTGTCGATATCGCGCCAGGCGTTGAAGCGCGCAGCATGCCGCGCCTGCAGCGACAGCCGCAGGTTTTCATAAATCGACAGGCCCTTGAACAGGTTGGTGATCTGGAACGAGCGCGCCAGGCCTTGCTGGCAGATGCGGTCCGGCGGCAGATGCTGGATTTCCTGGCCGTTGAGGCGAACCGTGCCCCTGTCCGCCATGAACATGCCGGAGATCAGGTTGAAAGTGGTCGTCTTGCCGGCACCGTTGGGGCCGATCAGCGCATGGATCTGACCCGCCTGAACCTGCAGGTTCACACTGCATACAGCCTGGATGCCGCCGAAACGTTTCTCAATGGCATGCACTTCCAGCACCGCCCCCTGCTTGGGCGACGGGCCGCAGAAACGCTGGCAGGGGCAGGCCCTCGTAAATCTTCCGATTGCTCATGGCCGCTCCGACTTCCGGGGCCGGCCGCCAGCGCCGGCGCAGCTGGGCCCAGATGCCGGCCAGGCCCGTTGGGTGAGAACAGGATGAAGCCGACGAAGATCAGGCCGAACCAGAGCAGCCAGTTGTCGGTATAGATAGAGAACAGCTCGCGAAACAGCAGATAAAACAGCGCGCCCAGCACCGGCCCAGAAAACTGCGCATGCCGCCGATGACGACGATCGCGAGCAACTCGCCGGAGAATGCCACGGTGGCAGATTCCGCCGCCGCCAGCCGGTGATGGAACACCAGCAGCGCCCCGGCCAGAGCGGTGATGCTGGCCGACAGCACAAAGACCAGGAGCTTGTACCTGTCGATGTTGTAGCCCTGGAATGTGGCGCGCTGCTCGTTCTCGCGGATGGCTGCCAGCACATGGCCGAAAGGCGATCGAACCACGCGCAGCAGCCCATACAGCACGGCCATGCCGATCAGAGCCACAACGGCATAGAAAACGACGTGGTTGTCGAGGTTCAATACGCCGAGCCCGCCCCGCTCAATGCCACCCAGTCCGCCCTCGCCCCCCGTCAGGCTGGTCCAGCGAAACGCAATCGCGAAGGTCAGTGCTGACAGCGCCAGTGTCAACAGCGAGAAGTAGACCCCGCGCCGGCGCAGGATCAGGAAGCCGACCACCAAAGCGAGTGCTGCCGTGAACGCGATGGAAAACAGCAGGGGTAGGACGATCTGCCCCTTGAACCAGTGCAACTGAGCCAGGGCGGCCGCATAGGCGCCGATACCGAACCACGCACTGTGGCCGAACGAGACCAGTCCGGTGGTCCCGACAAGAAGGTTTAGGCCCATGGCGGCAATCGCCAGGATCACCGCCATGGTCGCCGTGTCCAGCGTCAAGCCGACAGCCTGCAGCACCAGGGGCAGAAGAATCAGGCCAATGGCGCCGGCCCAAAGGGGTTGGTATTTTTTATTCACAAAGTCACTCATCATTCAAACCGCTCGATACGTTCACCCAGCAAGCCCCGCGGACGGAACATCAGAACGAGAAACATCAGCACATACATCGAGGCCTCGCCGGCGGCCGGCATGAAGTGGATGGTGATGCCGCGCACCACCCCCACCAGCATGGCCGCCAGCACCACCCCCCAGAAGCTGCCCAGGCCGCCGATCACCACCACCACGAAGGCCACGGTCATGATTTCGGCGCCCATCGCCGGATGCACCACGGCGATCGGCCCGAACAGCACGCCGCCGAGCGCCGCAGTTGCAACGCCGAGCACGACAACGGCCGTCATGTAGGGCTGCAACCGGATCCCCAGGACGGCCACCATGTCGGGCCTTTGCACACCGGCACGTACTACCCGGCCGAACGAGGTCTTGTTCAGCAACAACCAGATCCCGCTCATCACGACCAGCACCACTAGCAGGATCAGCAGGCGGTACTTCGAGAACATGAAGTCGCCAAGGAGCAGCTGCCCCTTGAACACGTCAGGCATGGTGGAAGCCAGCGGCGCGGCGCCCCACACCATGCGGATGAACTGCTCGGCCACCATCGCCAGGCCAAATGTCACGAGCAGGCTGAGGATAGGGTCGGCCGAGTAGAAACGGCGCAGCAGATAGCGTTCGAACAGGATGCCCAGCATGCCGACGACCAGCGGTGAAATCAGGATGCTGGCACCAAAACCCACATGCTTGGTGACCTCCAGCGAGACATAGGCACCCAGCGCATAGAAAGCGCCGTGCGCCAGATTGACGACGCCCCCGACGCTGAAAATCAGCGACAGCCCGAGGGCCAGCAACAGGTAATAACCGCCAAGCACGAGGCCGTTAACGACCTGCTCCAGCAAAAACACGATATCCATGGCAATCCAGACGGGAAGAAAAAATCGCAACCACACCGCTGTAGCGGCCAACGCGGATGCGCCGACAGGCGGAAGCGCGCACCAGAGCGCGGCGGCCGCCTGCAAGGACTTACATCTTGCAGGTGTTCTCTGCCTTGGTGGGAGCGAGCAGTTCCAGCGGCTGGTTCGGTCCGGGCACCGCGTCGCCGAACTTCAGGAAGTCCTGCTTGTCCTTGTCCTTGGCCTCGCCTTTGGCCTTGACCGTGAATGGATAGGCTTCCTGCATCAGCTGGTGGTCCCAGGAGCGGAAGTAGGCCTTGCGCGCCTTCAGGATGTCGAACTGGGCCTCCGACTCGAAGTAGGCAATCAGCTTCTCGGTGTCGGTGGACTTGGTGGCGTTCATGGCCTGGGCCATCATCTTGAGCGACACGTATTCGATCCACGCATGGTTCTCGGGAATCTTGCCGTACTTCTTGGTGAAGTTGGCAACGAAAGCCTTCGAACCCGGGGTCTGCAGATCGTGATGCCACACCGTCGGCCAGATGCCGCTCAGGTTGCCTTCACCGGCGGCCCAGGCATCGGCAGTATTGAGGTTGAAGCCGACCACCGGGTAAGGCAGGCCGAACTCGGCGTACTGCTTGACGAAGTTGGTAACCTGGTTGCCCGCCAGGTTGGTGGCGACCAGATCGGGCCGCGCCTGGCGGATCTTGAGCAGGTAGGGACTGAAGTCCGCCACGTCAGTGGCCACCAGCTCGTCGCCGATCTGGTTGCCGCCGTTTTCAGCGAAGAATTTCTTGGCCTTGCTCGACAGGTCGTGGCCGAACAGGTAGTCGGCCGTCAGGCTGTAGATCTTCTTGCCCTTGACCATGTTGTCACGCACCAGCGCCTGGCCGACGGCGTTGACCATCACCGTGACCGGGATGTCGACGTGGAAGGTGTAGCGGTTGCAGTCCTTGCCGCGCAGCGCGTCGGAGCGCGCGCCTATGCTCATGAAGAGCTTCCTGTTGCGCGCCGCCACCTGCGAGATCGTCAGCGCCGAGGCCGAGTTGATCTCGCCCATCAACACTGCGACGCCGTCGCGCTCGATCATGCGCTGTGCCTTGCTTGAGGCCAGGGAGGGGTTGACCGAGTCTTCCGACAGCACGTCGAGCTGTCGCCCCATCACGCCGCCCGCGGCGTTGACCTCTTCGGCCGCCATCTTCATGCCCATGACGGCGTATTCGCCAAGCGAGCCGAGAAAACCGGTCAGCGGCGTGAGGTGGCCGATTTTGATTTTTTCGGACTGGCTGTAAACGAGAGCCGGGAATCCGAGAATTGCCGCGCCGGCCGTCGCAATGCCGGCCTGCAGGATGTGACGCCTGCCGGATGCGGGCAAAGCCGCCACGCTGTCTTTGCTGTCATGTGTTTCATTACTCATTTGTCGTCTCCACTTAGTTTTGGATCGAAAGCGAGTTGAATGATAGGAAGTGCGACGTAAAAGGGGAAATACCGTTTTCCGAGATAGGGCATAAGAATTTCTTATACACTTTCGATCATTCCCCCTGCGGAGCAGAAAATTGGATCTCAAGCAACTCAGATACTTTGTCCAGATTGTTGAAAGCGGCAGCCTTTCCAAAGCGTCCCGGCAGCTTTTTATTGCCCAGCCCGCCTTGAGCCAGCAGCTGGCCAAACTGGAGGCCGAAGTGGGCAAGCCGCTGTTGATACGAACCTCCAAGGGCGTGACGCCAACCGAAAACGGCACCGCGCTGCATCACCATGCCCGCTTCATGCTGCGCGAGCTGGACCAGGCCCTGTCCATCGCGCGGCAGGAGCCGGGCACTGTGCAGGGGATGGTGTCCGTGGGATTGGCCGCGACCACGGTCTGCGCCGTCGGCATTCCCTTCGTGCGCAGGATTCGCGAAAAATACCCCGGCATTGTGCTCAACGTCGTGGAAGGCATGAGCGGCCATCTGGCGCAGATGATGCAGCTCGGCCAACTCGATTTGTCCATCCTTTTTAGTCGCGACGCCATCCCCGACCTTCCGTCCGAGCCACTGGTCGCGGAGGAGTTGTTTGTCATGCTGCCTACGCACAGTGAACTGGTTGCTGCGCGGCGCAGCAAGCTCAGCCTAGCCGAAACCGCCCGTCTGCCGCTGATCCTGCCGACAGGCATACACGGCCTGCGCCGCCGCATCACCGTAGAGTTTGAACAGCGCAACCTGGCCACACATGTCGTGGCCGAAATCGACTCGCTGTCACTGCTGATGGCATGTGTGCGGGAAGGCATGGGCGCCACCATCAAGCCGATGTCAGCAGCCCTTCTCGAAGGCGAGATGCGCAAGGATTGGCGTACCCTGGCCTTTTCCGATGCCAGTATGAAACGGCAAAACTACCTTTACTCGGTGATGCCCGAGCGGCTGTCGCCGGCAGCGTCCGCAGTTCGGGCTGAACTGAAGGAGACCATCAGGCATCTGGTGCAATCCGGTGCCTGGAAAGGGGTTGACCTGATCTGCTGAGCCTTCGTTCCCACATGAGCAAGGCCGCAAGGGGATGTATTGCAAGTTTCGGCCGCCATGCCCCGTGGTCAAATATGAGAAAGGATCACCTTCAGGACTTATGGACACACAGATGCCACTCGTACACATCTCCGAGCAAAGCCATGACGTCATCATTGATCTGATTTATGCCGGCAAGGACAACTTCACGGGTCAGGTCATCTACGACCACCCCCTGTGTTTCTTGCACCCGCTGGCCGAAGCCTGCCTTCGCAAGGCCATCGTTGCGGCCAGGGGGTTTGGCTGTCGGATCAAGCTGCTCGATGCATTCCGGCCACAGGAGGCCCAGCAAGCCCTGTGGGCCGTCGCGCCCAATCCGGACTACATCGCCGACCCGGCCAAGGGGTCCAACCACACGCGCGGCGTAGCCCTTGACCTGACGCTGATCGGCCCGGACGGGCAGGTGCTGGACATGGGTACACCCATCGACACCATGACCGCCGCATCGCATCATTTTCATGCCGCTCATACCGCGGACATTCAGGTCAACCGCATGAGGCTGCTCACCGTCATGCTGGAGGCCGGCTTTGTGCATCATCCGCGTGAATGGTGGCATTACCAGTTGCCGGATGCCCAGCTGTTTCCCCTGATCGACAGCCGGGAAACCGCATTGCATGCACTCCATCGCACGCCTCGTGACATGCGTCATGATGCCGATCTGCGTCATCGGGCAAACTGACGAACTGACATTCCCCGTGCCTGGGCTTGCCCCTTCGCCCGGGAGGGGACACCGGTCTTTTGATCTCTTCTTTCACAGGAGCATCACGAAATGGCTTTGCAGACTTGCACCGGCATGCGGCACCCCCGACTGAACCCGATTAACCCGATGAGCGCTGCGCAGACCGCAAGCGCCCCACCCGCATGACAGACACCGATTCGACAAACCCCGCGACGAGCGGCTCCATGCATCCGCCGCTACCGGCCATGGCCGCCCGCTCCGGCCTGCCGGTCGAGGCACTGAACAGCGAATGCTTCTGCATCAGCCTGGACACCGGCGCCCTGCGCCAGGCGATGGAATCCGAAATCGGCCAGGCTGGCCTGTTTGACCTGGTGCAGCAGCGCTGCCCCTACCTGTTCGCGGCGCGGCCGGTGTTTGTCTCGCCCGCCCATAAGGCCCGCATGGCCGAACTGGTGCGGGCCATCGAATCGGTCGTTGCGCTGCCGGCTTACCGGGAGACAGTGCTGGCCCGGTCGCCGGACATTGCGCGGCAGGACCCGGGCGGACCCAGAGGCGTTTTCTTCGGCTACGACTTTCACGTGACCGAAGGCGGTTTCGGCCTGCTTGAAATCAACACCAATGCGGGCGGCGCCATGCTCAATGCGGTACTGGCCCGGGCGCAGCGGGCCTGCTGCCCGGCAATGGACCAATGGCTGCCCAAACCGGCCAAGGCCGATGCGCTGGAGGACAGCATCATGGCCATGTTCCGGAAGGAATGGGCGCTGGCCGGCCATGACAGGCCGCTGCGCAGCATCGCCATCGTGGACGAGCAGCCCGAGCAGCAGTACCTGTATCCCGAGTTCCTGCTCTTTCAGCAGTTGTTCGAGCGGCACGGGCTCAAGGCGGTGATTGCCGACCCGTCCCGGCTCAGCCTGCGGGACGGCCAGCTCTGGCACGGTGAGCTGGCGATTGACCTGGTGTACAACCGGCTGACGGATTTTTCGCTGGCTACCCCTGCCAGCGCCACGCTGAAGCAGGCCTACCTGCAGCACGCCATGGTCCTCACGCCGCATCCACAGGCCCATGCGCTGTATGCCGACAAGCGCAACCTGGCCCTGCTCAGCGATGCCTGCCAGTTGCAGGCGCTGGGTGTGCCCCAGGCCACGCAGGATGTGCTGCTGGCGGGCATTCCCCACACCGAGTTGGTGGACCCGGCGCAGGCCGAGCGGCTGTGGCGCGAGCGGCGCCGCCTCTTCTTCAAGCCAACCGCGGGCTTCGGCAGCCGCGCCGCCTACCGGGGCGACAAACTCACCCAGCGCGTCTGGCAGGAGATTCTGGCGGGCGATTATGTCGCGCAGGCGCTGGTGATGCCCGGCGAACGCATCACGTCAGACCAGTCGCCCGCCCAGGTGTTGAAATTCGACCTGCGCAATTATGTGTATGCGGGCGAGGTGCAGTGGCTGGCTGCCCGCCTGTACCAGGGCCAGACGACCAACTTCCGCACACCCGGCGGTGGCTTCGCCCCCGTCTATGTAGGACCGGCATGATGCCAACAACTTCCAAAGGTGGACCGGGGTACTCCGAAGCTGCCGTGAACCATGAAACCCGCCTGTTCCTGCTCGGCGAAGGCGGCAGCGTAGAGCCTCTGGCGCATGGCCGCTACGTCGCGCTCGCCCGCCACGCGACCACCGCGCCCGAGTTCGCTGGCCGCCGCTTCATCCTGGTTGACTGGTACCTGCGCGTCGTCGGTAGTCAACCGCAGAACGTCGTCAACGAAACCTGCACTTGGGTGGTATTCGATTCAAAGGGCCGGCTGGACCTCCACGCGGCGCTGGCAATCGATGCCGCAGCGGCACCGAACGAAGAGCAGTGGACGCAGGTGCGCGCTTTCGTGTTTGGCGGCGACGCGCAGACCCTGGGAGCCCTGGCACCGCTGCCTGCCCTGCAAGGACTGACCGCCGCCGAGGCGACGCGCCGGCTGGCCGAAGAAGGGCCGAACCTGCTCCCCGGCAGCGCACCGAAATCAACGGCGGCGATCGTGCGGGACGTTGTCACCGAACCGATGTTCCTGATGCTGCTGGCCGCCGGCGGCATCTACCTTGCGCTGGGCGACCGCGCCGAGGCGCTCTTCCTGCTGGGCTTTGTGTTCGTCGTCATCGGCATCACGCTGGCACAGGAGCGCAAGACGCAGCGCGCGCTGGAGTCGCTGCGCGACCTGTCGGCGCCGCGCGCGCTGGTGATCCGGGACGGGCAGGAGCTGCGCATCGCCGGGCGCGACGTGGTGCGCGGCGATGCTGCTGGTGCTGCACGAAGGCGACCGCATTGCCGCCGATGCGCGGCTGCTTGAAGGACAGCTGGAAGTGGACGAATCGCTGCTCACCGGCGAGTCGGTGCCCGTGACCAGCGCGCCACGCCAGGGCCGCGAGCGACGCGCGGGCGCCCTGTTCGCCAGCACCGTGGTCACCCGGGGCGTCGGCCTGGCCGAGGTTCATGCCACCGCCGGCGCCACCGCCGTGGGCGCGCATCGGTGCGGACCTGGCGGCGACCACCGAGCCGCCGTCGGCGCTGCAGCAGGCCTCACGCCAGCTGGTGCGCCGACTCGGCGTGGCGGCGCTTCTGCTGGCCAGCGCCCAGGTCTTTCTGGGCTGGTGGTGGGACGGCCGGCCGCTGCTGGAGAGCCTGCTGGCTGGCATCGCGCTGGCGATGGCCATCCTGCCCGAGGAAATTCCGGTCATCCTGACGGTGTTTCTGGCGCTGGGTGCCTGGCGTATCGCGCAGCAAAAGGTGCTGACGCGACGCGTGTCCGCGGTCGAAGCGCTGGGCGCCATCACCGTGCTGGCGGTGGACAAGACCGGCACGCTGACCCTGAACCGCATGGCCGTGGCCGAACTGGCCACCGACGACGACCGCTTCACGCCGGAGGGTGCGACCGAACTGCCGGAGGACTTCCACCGGCTGACCGAGTTCGCCATGCTGGCGACGCCGGGCGATCCGTTCGACCCGATGGAAAAGGCGATCCAGCACTTCGGCCATCACTGGCTGGCCGGCACCGAGCATGTGCATGACGGCCGCGAGCCGGAATTTGAATACGCGCTGTCGGGCGAGATCCTGGCGATGACGCGGGTGTTTGCCAGTAGCGACCCGACGCAACACCTGCTGGCCACCAAGGGCGCGCCCGAGGCGGTGGCCGACCTGTGCCACCTGCCGCCGCGCGGCGCGACGCCATCCAGCCGCCAGGTCGAGGCCATGGCCGAGCGCGGCCTGCGCGTGCTGGGCGTGGCGCGCGGACGCTGGACCGGTGCGCGCCGCTGCGCCAGACGTCGAGCCGCCCTGGCCGCAAAGCCAGCATGACTTCGACTTTGAATTTCTCGGCCTCGTCGGCGCTGGCCGACCCGCCACGGCCCGAGGTGCCGGCGGCGCTAGCGCGAATGCCGGCGCGCCGGCGTGCGGGTGATCATGATGACCGGCGACCACCCGGCCACAGCCCGCGCCATCGCCCGCCAGGTCGGGCTTTCGGAGCGTCCCGAGGTCATCACCGGCGCCGAAATCGACCGCGCTGGACGATGCCGCGCTGCGCGCGCGGCTGCGACATGTGGACCTGTGCGCGCGCCTGCAGCCGGCAGCACAAGCTGCGGCTGGTGCAGCTGCTGCGGGCCGGCGGCGAGGTGGTGGCGATGACCGGCGACGGCGTCAACGACGCGCCCGCGCTGAAAGCCGCCGACGTCGGCATTGCGATGGGCGAGCGCGGCACCGATGTGGCCCGCGAGGCCGCCGCGCTGGTGCTGCTGGACGACAGCTTTGCCCGCATCGTGGCGGCCGTCCGCCAGGGCCGACGCATTGACGGACAATATCGGCAAGGCCACGCGCTTCGTCTTTGCCGTGCATGTGCCGGTCATCGCGCTGGCCCTGGTGCCCACGCTGCTGCAATGGCCGGTGCTGCTGCTGCCGGTGCACATCGTGCTGCTGGAACTGCTGATTGACCCGGCCTGCTCCATCGTTCTTGAAGCCGACCCGGCAGATAGCGACCTGATGGAGCGGCCACCGCGTCCCGTGACGGATTCGCCCTTTGCCGCTGCACTGCTGGGCAACTCGGTGCTGCAAGGCCTGGGCGTTGCAGCGGTACTGCTGGCCGGGCAGGCCTGGCTGGTCGGTCAGGACTGGAGTCCGGCAGAGGGCCGCAGTGTGGTATTTGGCACGCTGGTGCTCAGCGTCATGCTCCTGATTCTGGCCAATCGCGACCTGACGCGGCCGGCACTCATGGGTGTGGCCGATCCCAATCCCTGGCTGTGGCGCATGGCTGCCGCAGTGAGTCTGATGCTGATAACCGTGTTCAGCGTGCCCTGGCTGCGGCAAGTCATGGGTCTGGCGCTGCCCGGCGCTGCGGGACTGATGGCGGGAGCCGGTCTGCTGGCGCTGTGTGCGCTATGGCTGGAGTTGGAGCGACTGGCTGGCCGGCTGCTGCGCCCGGGTAGCCGCAGCACCTGAGCCTCCACACAGACTTACAGAAGAAAGCGTTCATGACAGAAAAACTGAAGATGACATTCACGGTCAGCGCCCGCCGCGCCGATGCCCACGGCAGCGAAGCGCATTGCAAGGATGCCCGGATAACGCTCGACACAGATCTGGCCGGCCGGCGTGACGCATTCAACCCGGCCGAGTTGCTGCTGGCCGCGCTGTCGGCCTGCATGATCAAGGGCATTGAACGCGTTACGCCCATCCTCAAGTTTGATCTGCGCAGCGTCGATGTCCGCGTGCATGGCGTGCGCCAGGATGTGCCGCCCAGGATGGAATCGATTCGCTATGAGATTGTGGTGGACACCGATGAGTCGGAGCAGCGCCTGAATCTTCTGCATGAGAACGTGAAGAAGTATGGCACCGTCTTCAATACCGTTGCGCCCGGCACCGACTTGAGCGGCGTGCTGCGCCGCAAGTCAGCCAATGACACGGCAGAAGCACCATGAGCGCAGGACACGCGCATGAGCATGGGCACAGCCACGCCCCCGCCGATTTCAACCGCGCATTTTCCATTGGCATTGCGCTGAACGTTGCGTTTGTCGTCATTGAGGCCTGGTATGGCTGGAAGGTCAATTCGTTGGCCCTGCTGGCCGATGCCAGCCACAACCTGAGCGACGTGGCCGGACTGGTTCTGGCCTGGGGCGGGGCGCTGGCTGGCAAACTTCGGCCCAATGCCCGCCACACCTATGGCTGGCAGCGGGCATCCATTCTGGCCGCGTTCTTTAACGCACTGCTGCTCCTGGTGGCCATGGGCTCGCTAGCCTGGGAAGCAGTCGGCCGCCTGGGGTCACCCGAGGCCACTGAAGGCTGGACCATCATCGCCGTGGCCGGCGTCGGCATCGTGATCAACACCGCCACCGCCCTGCTGTTCATGCGTGGGCGCAAAGGCGACCTGAACATCCGCGGCGCCTTCCTGCACATGGCGGGCGACGCACTGGTGTCGCTGGGCGTGGTGATAGGCGGCGCACTCTACCTGTGGCAGGGCTGGGCGTGGATTGATCCGGTGATGAGCCTGGCGATTGCGGTGGTGATCGTGGTGGGTACCTGGAGCCTGTTCAGGCAGTCGATTCACATGCTGTTTGACGGCGTTCCCGAAGCCATTGATCTGAATGCGGTGAGCAAGCTGCTACTAGGTCTGCCGGGGGTAGGCGAGGTGCACGACCTGCATGTCTGGGCCATGGGCACCTCGAAAATTGCGCTGACCGCTCACGTGGTGATGACCGATCCTGCTGCGGACATCGACGCGGTGCTGCATGAGGCCGAACACGAGCTGCATGAGCACTTCGAGATCCGGCATGTCACCTTGCAGGTGGAGTCGCCTGCCTATGCCCAGCTGTGCGCCCTGCGCACAGGGGCTGGCTGCAGCTGACGGGCTGGATGCATGCATGCATGCTGACCTTGTCCAGACCATGCACCCGCAACAATGCCAGCCCGCACACTGCCTGAATTCAGGCCCAGGGATGGCGACAAGTTTGCGCTCAAAGCCCCTACCCAAGCCTCGATTTTCGACCCGCCCATCGACCCAACGATTGATTTAGCTCAATGGCAGCCGGCCTGTCCGGCATCAAAGTAAGTTTCCGTAAAAGCAACTGGCCGCGGCAGCGCGGGATGGATGTGCTGGCTCGACAGATCGAGGCCAGCATCGGCCGCGACCATCATTTGAAGGGAAAAAGACCATGAGCAAGATCGAAACTGTGCTGTGCTACCCCGTCCGCACTGCCATCGGCACCTATGGCGGCAGCCTGAAGGACATTCCAGCACCTGACCTGGGCGCGGCGGTAATCCGCGACACCCTCAAACGGTCGGGCCTCGCCGCCGGCAAGGTGCAAACCCTGGTAATGGGCAACGTCATCCAGGCCGGCGTAAAGATGAACCCGGCGCGCCAGGCCGGCATTGGCGCGGGCCTGCCAGTGGATGTACCTGCGCTCACCGTTAACCGCGTTTGCGGCTCGGGTGCGCAGGGAATCGTCAGCGCCGCGCTGGAAATCTGGTCCGGCATGATCGAATGCGCCATAGGCGGCGGCATGGAAAACATGGACCGGGCGCCCTACCTGCTGCAGCAGGGTCGCTGGGGGGCGCGCATGGGCGACGTGACGATGTTCGACAGCATGCTCTATGACGGCCTGAACGACGCCTTCAGCGGCAAACACTCCGGCTGGCATACCGAAGACCTGGTGACGCGCAACAGCATCAGCCGTGACGACCAGGATCGCTGGGCGCTGCGCTCGCAGCAACGCTTTTCTGCGGCGCAGGCCGCTGGAAAGTTTGAAGCTGAAATCACCGCCATTGAAGTGCCCAGCCGCAAGGGGCAGACCCTCTTCAACAAGGACGAGCACAACCGCCCTGAAACCACCGCCGAGTCGCTGGCCAAGCTAAAACCAGCCTTTCGCAAGGACGGCACGATCACCGCCGGCAATGCGCCGGGACTGAACACGGGCGCGGCTGCGATGATCGTCGCCGAACGCGCCTGGGCAGAAAAGAACAGCCTGCAGCCGATGGCAAGGCTGGTGAGCTACGGCATTGGCGCGGTTGAGCCGGGCCTGTTCGGTCTTGGACCGGTGCCAGCCGTGCGCCAGGCGCTGGCGCGTGCCGGCTGGCGTGCGGGAGACGTGCAGCGCATAGAGATCAACGAGGCCTTTGCCGCCATCACCTTAGCCTGCCTGCGTGAGCTCGGTTTTGCCGAAGACATGGTGAACGTGGAAGGCGGCGCTATCGCACACGGCCACCCCATCGGCGCCAGCGGTGCAGTGCTGGCTACGCGCTTGATGCATTCGATGAAACGCGACGGCCTGAAGCGCGGCATCGTCACGCTGTGCATTGGCGGTGGTCAGGGCATCGCGCTGGCACTGGAAACCATTTAGGGCTGATCATGGACAATTCCATCCATCGTTTCAGCGAGCTATTTGCACAACTGGGCCTGCCTGCTGACGCGCAGTCCATCGGCCAGTTCATCGCGACGCACGCGCCACTGGCTTCAGACATTGATCTTCCGGACGCCAAGTTCTGGACGCCGGCTCAGGCGGAATTTCTGAAAGAAGAAAAGCTCGAAGATGCCGACTGGGCTGAACTGGTGGATCAGCTGAACCTGGCGCTTCGCCAGAAAGGCTGAAGGCCCGGCTTTGCCGCTCAGGACGGAGGGCCGACAGCGGGCAGCAGCTGAGCGCCGCACCGCAAGCGCACCAGGGCGGGAATGAATCTAATCACCCGACCCAGCTGGCGCAATTTGTCGCCAATTACGTCGGCGCACTATTGCCGTCGGCAGCTCCGTGCGGATCCCCCTTGCGATGCGTCTGGTTCTTATTGCGGCAACTTGATCGCCTGCCAGCCGGCATGGTCGAAATACTTGCCATAGGTATTCAGGCCTTGCGCGATTTTGACCACGCCTGACGCTCTGCTCTTGTCCGGCTGTTTGCCCTCTGCGGCTTCCGCGCCGTTCATGATATCGCCGATGACGGCATGAAGTTGCGCATCCGCCTTGGGGTCAAGCTTGCAGTTTTGCACGATATAGGCGACCTGCGCAGTGACCTCCCTGCCCAGCGCATCGTAGTCTGCCTGGGCGGCCTTGCCAGCGTGCGCTGCGGGCAAGGTGGCAGCGACGGATGACCTGATAGCGGTCATTGCCTGGCGTAAAGGGGCATCGGTCGCCCATTTCTTACCCGCATTGAGTTCGATCTTTTGAGGCGCCGCGCTATCGTGTCCATGTTGATCGGCGGCCAGCGTTGCCAAAGGGGTTGCCAGCGTTGCAGCAATCAGTAGAGGTGTGAAAAAATTCATGGTCTTCTCCGGTTCAGTAAAAAAACTCAGCCACGCATTTGCCTGGCTTCTTGCTTAAACGAGCAAGGACCGAAGATGTTCCGTTTTTTTACCAAGCCATCGGGAAACCACCGCAGGCCAGCATCAATCGCGATGCAGCAGCTCCTCCTCCGTTGCTTCCTGCGCGTAACGGCTGAGCAGCAAGGCCATCAGCCTGGCGCGCTGGCTTTCATTCAGCAAATCGCGTTCGGCCAGCAGTTGACTGATCACGCGCTGTTGCTGCGCATCTTGCAGGGCGGCGATCCTGGCTTGCTCGGCATCGATCGCGGCGCGCTGCGGCGTGGCTGCAAAAATGTGCCTTACCAGCGTTTCACGATGCTTGCGAATCTCACGCCAGTTGGTGGCAATATCCTGCAGAAAAACGGGTTCGAGTTGCTGCCAGCGCTGACGCTGCTCATTGCTCAGTTGAAGGTAATCCGGCAAATTCACATGCGGCGCTTGCGTGGTGTTCGCTTGCGGAAGCGGCCGCAACTGGTTGAAGAGAACCGTAGCGATGATGCCGAGATTCAGTGACAGCGACACGGCCAGCAGCCATTTCCAAGCGGTGCGGTTCATTGCATTCCTTTCGATAAGCGGCAGAGTTCAGCCGCGGCGCACAGTCCACCGGGCGGCACCGGATCGAACACGCGCACCATTGTTGCGCGCGGCGCGCTGACGCCGCCGCCGATCAGCAAGCCGCCAAGCCAGACGCCAGAAGCCATCGCCGCCACCGCCAGGCCGGCGGGCACCCAGTTCGGCCAGAATGGCTGCGGGCGTCTTCGCACCGACCCGGCGCGCAGGCGGTCTTCGAGGCGGGCTCCAAGATCAAATCCCAGTGCCGGTGATGGCAGCGCGCGCAGGCCTTGCCGCAACGCGCTTAACTCATCGAGCCGCAGCTGGCAGACCGGGCAGCCCACCAAATGCGCGGCAAACCGTTTTTTCTCACGGGGCTTGAGCATGTCATCCGCGTAGGCGGAAAGGTCATCATGTTGGGGGCAAGTCATGGCAATTCCTCCAGTCAGCACTTTGTTTTGCCGAGCAGCGTGGCGCGCGCCCGCGCAATACGCGACTTGACAGTTCCGGGATTCAAATCAAGCACGACAGCAATCTCCTCGTAAGACATTTCCTCGATTTCCCGCAGCAACAGAATCTCGCGATGTTCGACCGGCAAGTGCAACAATGCGGCTTCCAGCATGCGCAGGCGTTGCGCGGTTTCGAGGGCAGCATCGGGCCCAGGCGCAGGGTCGGCAATATCGGCATCTTCTTCCAGCGCCACAAATTCGACGCGTTTGTGGCGTCGCAACAGATCGAAGGCGAGATTGCGTGCGATGCGAAACAGCCAGGTCTTGAAAAGCGCGTCCGGACGCCAACGCGGCAGCCCCCGATAAGCATGCAAAAACGTTTCCTGCGCCAAATCCAGTGCGTCGTCCTGCGAGCGGGTAAGCCGCACAAGAAAGCGGTAGATACGATCCTGATAGCGTGCCACCAACTCCGAAAACGCTGCAACGTCACCCCGCTGCGCGCGCGTGATGCATTCGTTTTCGTCGAGGTGGCTTAAATTTCGCATGGTTGGAACTTGGCTTAACGAACGGGCGCAAAAAAAGTTCCAGCTCTTTGCATGAAAGGGCACAGCAGGGTGAGATGTTCCCCCTGCACCGCTAACCCGTGATGCGCCGGGTCATTGCCCGCGCCAGGGTGCGCACTTTCTCCTTCAATGGAAATCGCCCGAAATTCGTCTTGACCGCGCCTTCGGTGAACGCTGTCCGTTTTGAATAGTCAATATTCACATCGACTATCACCGGGCGTCCCGTTTGCGAAATTTCAATCGCCTGCCGCACTGCATCGCCTATGGCGTCGTTGTCCGGCATGCGCAGGTATGCAGCGCCGGTGGCCAGGGCCACGCCTTCGAAGTTGACGGCTCCCAGCTGCGTGCAGGGTTTTCGGTTGTAGGGAATCTGCTGTGCTTGCGCAATTTGCGACAGCTCCCCGTCGTGGAACACGTAATAGATGACGCCCAACTGCCTCGTGGTGGCGGTCAGTATCTCCATGCACGTCATCAGAAAAGCACCGTCGCCGACTATGGTTTGCACAAGCCGGCCGGGATGGGCCAGCTTGGCGCCGATGGCCGCTGGAACGGCGTAGCCCATGCAGTTGAAATCGGTCGGCAGAATCACACTTTTTGGCGCATGAATGGGCATCAACTCGGCGGTCAGGAAGGTGTGATTTCCGTCGTCAATCACCACAATCCCGTTGTCCGGCGTTTGCTGGCGCAACTGATCAAAAAAGCGCGCCGGGTTGACGAGGCCGGTAGCGTCATTCTTGTACCAGCTCTGCCGATAGGCTTGCTTGTCGCCTTGAATTTTTGCTCGCAACGCGGGCTGAACAGCGCGTTTTGGGCCCGAGGCCTCCAGGGCCTTGAGAAGCCTGTCCAGGACCTGCGCGGCATCGCCGGGAATACCGACTTTGGCCGGGTAATTGGCGCCTATGGTTTCGGGGTTGATGTCGATATGAATCAGGTTTTCCGGCACATTGACGCCGTAGCTGCCGGTGGCAATTTCCGAAAACCGCGTGCCTATGGCCAGCAGACAATCGCAGTCCTTGAAGGCATTGCGTGCCGCCGGCACTGCCGATGCGCCAAAACCAAAGCCGGCATGCAGGGGATGATTGCCCGGGAATGCCGACAGCCCCTGAAGCGTTGTGGCTACCGGCGCCTCCAGCCATTCAGCCACGGCTTTGACCTGCTCGGGTGCATCGCGCGTGCCCCAGCCAACAAACAGGCAGGGATGCCTGGCATTACACAACAACTCGGCGGCGCGGAGAATTTCAGACTCAAATCCGACCGGCTCAGCTTGCGGTGGGGCATAGCGAGGAAGGTCGCCAACCTCGCCGGAATACAACAATATATTCACCGGCAATTCGATGAAAACAGGGCCGGGTTCTCCACCTGTCGCAATGGCGTAGGCTTCAAACAGCGTCGGCACCACTTGTTCGTGGCTGGCAACCGTGAATGTGGTCTTGGTCAGCCCGCTCATGAACTTGTGGGTGTCCATCTGGTGCAGCTGAAAACGGTACTCCGAATCGGTACGAGGCCCACCGCAAATAACGAGCATGGGAACCCCGTCCAGAAATGCCTCGCCTATACCGCTGCAGGCATGGGTCAAGCCCGCCGCGGGCACCACCGTCAACACACCGATGGAGTCCGACAAACGGCTCACCGCATCGGCCATGAAAGCGCCTCCGCCCTCATGCGTGACCAGCACGGGAGTTATTTGCCTGGAGTTGTTGAGTTCGTCGTACAACTCGGTCGTGTGCACACCCGGAATGCCAAAGGTGAAGCGCGCACCTATCTGCTCCAGCGCGTAAGTCGCGAGCCAGGCACCTGTTTTTACCATTGAGTTTTCTCCAGTGAAATGGGTTTTCCGTCAAACAGCCTGGGCCCAGGCTTTAGTCCAATCGTCGTCCGACCCGAATTCGGCAAAACTGCGTCAGTCGCGCACTCCCATTGAATCGCGCTGGCCCTGGCGGCGCAGCACCGGCGAGTTGAAAATAACATGCCGCCGCAACTCTCACGCGCCAATCCACCGATCTCACGCTGCCCAACAAGTTCAGCGCCCGGGCTATTCCAGCAATAGCACCGCCCGCTACGAGGACTTCGCTGGGGTGCTGTTGCATCGCTTTTCTCGCTTTCGTGTTGGATTACCCTCCTGCAGACATCTTAAGCAGGCGGGCCAAGGAGATGGCATTGGCCTTCCGCTGCCACTGCCCGATGGCTCGCTCGCCATCATTTGTCGTCATTGGAAAATCCTCTCGGCTTAACAGCCGGGCTTGCCTCGGCATTGCAAGCCATGCTGCCGGGTATTTCGAATACCAACACGAATACCTGGCCCCGCGTCAGCGCCTCGCCCCAATTAATCGCCGGCCACCAGAGGGTCGGCACCTGGCGCTTTTCCCGGCATGAAACGGGTCGTGAGGTGCATACCCGAAGAACCTGGCGAGTATTGAGTCAGTAAAGACTGTTCTGCAAATGCCCGATGCGAAGGCTGGGCGAGCATGACGAAATTGTGACTTGGCAGTCTAAAAAAGAGCTTCTTGATTTCGCTCAAAGCCTTGCCCATTTGGTGGCACAGAATATGCTGCATGGCGCTTAGGGTGTGCATAATAAAAAATGCGATGATTTTTCATGATTCCCGTTTCCAAGAGGTCCTGTTTGGCCAATGTTGAACCCTTCGTATTCATACTCCAAACAGGCTCTTGCCTTACTTACCGAACATCAGCCTTGCGCAGGAAGTCGGGCTGGAAAATTCCAGCTGGACGGACCATGGGGCTGCATCCACGTTTTGTCGTTCCCGGAACTCAGGCGGGAAGGGCTTGCGCCATCGCCGCAGACAATTTAACCCAGCTTGAATCGACCAGACTGCGACTTCAAACTACCCCTCGCGAGAAACTCAATGAATAACGGTCAAAAACCCGAATCGAATCCCTCCCGCGACCTGGACCAGGCCTTACACAGTCAGCTGGCACGCCTCACGCAGGGGCTTTCGCCCGCATCCTTGGGAAGCGCTTACACGGACTGGCTCGTTCATCTGGCGATATCACCCGGCAAGCAACAGGAGCTGGTGGCCAAGGCGGCGCGCAAGTCGCTGCGCCTCGGATGGCACGCCATGAAAGGCGTGATTGATCATTGCGAGCCATGCATTGAGCCACTGCCGCAGGACCGCCGCTTTGACGCACCCGAGTGGCAGCAGTGGCCCTTCAACCTGATCTACCAGTCTTTCCTGCTCAACCAGCAGTGGTGGTACAACGCCACCACCGGCGTGCAAGGCGTCACGGCGCATCATGAACAGGTGGTGACCTTTGCGGCGCGCCAGGTGCTTGACATGTTTTCGCCTTCGAACTTTATCCTGACGAATCCGGAAGTGCTGGCCGAGACGGTCAAAAGCGGCGGCATCAACCTGCTGAAAGGCGCGCAAAACCAGTGGCGGGATGCGCTGCGGATAGCGACCGGCAAGCCAATGCCCGGAACGGAAAAATTCCGCCCCGGCAAAGAGGTGGCCCTCACACCCGGCAAAGTGGTGTTCCGCAACCACCTGATCGAGCTGATCCAGTACAGCCCGCAGACCAAAACCGTATTCGCGGAACCAGTGCTCATGATCCCGTCGTGGATCATGAAGTACTACATCCTGGACCTCTCGCCAAACAACTCGCTGATCAAGTACCTGGTCGAAAAAGGCCATACCGTCTTTACCGTTTCGTGGAAAAACCCCGATTCGGATGACCGCAATCTCGGCATGGACGACTACCTGAAGGCCGGCGTCATGGCGGCCATCGACGCAGTGACAAGCATCGTGCCGGATCAGCAGATTCAGGCACTCGGTTATTGCCTGGGCGGCACCCTGCTAAGCATTGCAGCAGCATTCATGGCACGCAGCCATGACAACCGCTTGAAATCATTGACGCTGCTGGCCTCCGAGCTCGACTTCAAGGAGCCGGGCGAGCTGGGGCTTTTCATTGATGAGAGCCAGCTTGCCTTTCTCGACGACATGATGGAGGCCAAGGGCTACCTCGACGGCAAGCAGATGGCTGGCGCCTTCGCACTGCTCAATTCGAGCGACCTCGTGTGGTCGCGCATGGAACACAACTACCTGATGGGTCACAGCCAGCCGGTCAACGACCTGGCGGCCTGGAATGCCGACGCCACGCGCATGCCCTACCGCCAGCACAGCGAATACCTGCGCAAACTCTACCTCAACAATGACCTGGCCGAGGGGCGCTACCCGGTCGATGGCAAGCCCGTCGCGCTGTCGGACATTCGCGTTCCTATTTTCGCGCTGGGCACCCAGCGCGACACCGTCTCGCCCTGGCATTCGGTGTACAAAATCAACCTGCTGACCCAAACCGAGGTGACCTTCTGCCTCACCAGCGGAGGCCATAACGTGGGCGTCGTCAACCCGCCCGGTCCGGGCGTCAAGCGAAGCTACCAGTTGGCCACCAATGGGGCCGACGACCACTATATGGACCCCGACACCTGGCTAGCCATGGCCCCGTCGCATGAAGGATCCTGGTGGCCCGCCTTTGAAGCCTGGCTGAAGCAGCATTCCGGCGGGCGTGTCGCCCCGCCCCCCATGGGCAACCAGGCGCGGGGCTATCCGGCGCTCGAAGACGCGCCCGGCCGCTATGTGCTGGCTCCGTGAGGAGCGCCATGCCCCTGACTGCTGCCGCCATCCCCGCCACCGCCATAAGCCCGCAGGGGCAAAACGAACCCTACATGGACACGCTAAAAATTCAAACAGGCACGTCAGCCGATTTCCTTGAGAACCATCCGTTCGCCGAAATCCGCGTGGGAGACGGGGCCAGCCTCGTTCGCCAGGTGACGCAGCGCGACATCCAGCTTTTCGCGGCCGTCTCGGGTGACGTCAACCCGGCGCATGTCGATGCGCTGTACGCAAAATCCAGCGGCTTTCACGAAATCATCGCCCACGGAATGCTGGGCGGCTCCCTCATTTCCACCGTGCTCGGTACCCAGTTCCCCGGCCCGGGTACGATTTACCTCGGCCAGACCCTCAAATTCCTCAAGCCCGTGCATATCGGCGACACGCTGACCGTGACGGTCTCGGTGACATCGCTCGACGCTGCCACCCGCCAGGTGCTGCTGGACACGCGCTGCGTGGATCAGGATGGCGATGTGGTCATTGAAGGCCAAGCCGAAGTGACCGCACCGGCAGACAAGCTGCGCATCCTGCGCACCGATCTGCCCGAGCCGTTAATGGCCGACAAAAACCTGCGCTACGACCAGTTGCTTAAGGCGGCAAAACGCCTGCCGCGCGTCAAGATGGGCGTGGTGCACCCGTGCAGCCGCGAAGCCCTGGAAGGCGCGCTTGACGCGGCGCGGCTGGGCCTGATCGAGGCCACCCTGATCGGGCCCGAAGCCCGTATCCGCAGCCTGGCCCGCGAGTGCCAGCTCGACCTCACCGGCTTGTGCATCGTGGATGTTCCGCACAGCCACGCAGCGGCAGCCAAGGCGATCGAGATGGCGCGTGCCGGTGAAGTCGATGCGCTCATGAAAGGCAGCCTGCACAGCGACGAGCTGCTGGGCGCGGTGGTCAACACCCAATGCGGTCTGCGCACCGAGCGCCGCATCAGCCATGTTTTTGTTCTCGACGTGCCGCTCTACCCCAAACCGCTCCTGATTACCGACGCCGCCATTAACGTCGACCCCGACTTTGACGCCAAGGTGGACATCGTGCAAAACGCGATTGACCTGGCGCACGCGCTAGGCATTGACCGGCCCAAGGTAGCCATCCTGTCGGCCGTGGAAACCGTCACGCCCAAGCTGCGCTCTTCCATGGATGCCGCTGCGCTGTCCAAAATGGCCGACAGGGGCCAGATCACCGGCGGTCTGGTCGATGGACCGCTGGCCTTTGACAACGCGGTTTCTCTGGCTGCGGCCAAGACCAAGGGCATCCAGTCCGAGGTGGCTGGCGACGCCGACATTCTGGTGGTGCCCGATCTGGAGTCGGGCAACATGCTGGCCAAGCAGCTCGAATACCTGGGCGGCGCGCAGGCGGCCGGCATCGTCATGGGCGCGCGCGTGCCGATTGTGCTGACCAGCCGCGCCGATTCGGCCCATTCGCGCATCGCCTCCTGCGCCATCGCGCTGCTGTTGATCAACCATCAGCTCAGGGAGCTGACATGAACGCAGCCCACCCGCGCTGGCCCATTCTGGCCGCAGCCGCCCTGCTGCTGGGCGGCTGCGCTTCGATGGCTCCGCCCTATGAAGCCCCCGCGCTTGCGGTGGCGCCGCGCTATGCAGCCGACGCTTCGCAAACGGGGCCGAACGCTGCCGCCACGGGCTGGCGCGACTACTTCACCGACCCGCGCCTGCAGGCGCTGATTGCGCAGGCGTTGGAGAACAACCGAGACCTGCGCGCCACGGCGCTGCGCGTGGACGAAGCCCGCGCCGCCTACGGCATTCAGCGCGCCGAGCAGTTTCCCGCCATAGGTGCGCAGGCGGGCATGGACCGGTCGCGCACCCCCGCCGACCTGAGCATCACCGGCCAACCCCAGCTGGGCAGCCAATACCAGGTTGCCTTGGGCCTGGCCAGCTGGGAGATCGACTTCTGGGGCCGCGTGCGCAGCCTGCGCGATGCAGCGCTGGAGAGCTACCTGGCCACCGATGCGGCGCGACGCGCGGTGACCGTGGGCCTGATCGCCCAGGTGGCCAACGGCGACCTGGCGCTGCGCGAACTCGACGAGCGCCTGGTGCTGGCGCGCCAGACCACCGCCAGCCGCCAGGAAAGCCTGCGCATCTTCACCCGCCGCGTAGAGGTCGGCTCTGCTTCGCGCCTGAGCCTGACCCAGATGCAGACGCTGCTGACCCAGGCCCAGGCCCTGAGCGCACAGCTGGAGCAGGCGCGCGCGCAGCAGGCCCATGCACTGGCGCTGCTGGTCGGCACCCCGGTGGATCTGACGCCCGCTGCCAGCCGGCTGGATGCACTGCAGATGCCGGAGCTGAGGGCCGGCCTTCCGTCTGACCTGCTGACCCAGCGGCCCGACATTGTGGCCGCCGAGCATCAACTGAAGGCCGCACAGGCACAGATTGGCGCCGCGCGCGCGGCGTTTTTCCCGCGCATCGCACTGACCGGCTTGCTGGGAACCGCCAGTACCGAGCTGGGTGGCCTGTTTGACAGCGGCAGCCAGAAATGGGCGCTCTCGCCCCTCATCTCGCTGCCCCTTTTTGACGGCGGGCGGCTCGACAACAACCTCAGCCTGGCCGAGGCGCGCAGCAACATCGCAGTGGCAAACTACGAAAAAACCGTGCAGGGCGCCTTCCGCGATGTGGCGGACGCACTCGCAGCGCGACAGTGGCTGGACCGCCAGCTTTCCCTGGGACAAGACGGTCTGGCAACGCAGGCCGAGCGTGCGCGGCTGTCCCAGTTGCGCTATGACAACGGCGCGGCTGCCTTCCTGGAAGTGCTGGACGCCCAACGCGACCTGCTGGTCGCAGAGCAGCAAGTGGTGCAGCTGCGCCGCGCCCTGCTGTCCAGCAAGGTCGGCCTGTATGCGGCCCTGGGCGGCGGTTCGCTTACAGGGCCCGCCGACGCCCCGCCTGCCGCACCCGCCCACCCGCCCACCCGCCCACCCGGCTCCCTGAGCCCGACTGACGCCCCATGAACACCTCCTTCAAAAAACGCTTGATCCCCCTCGCCCTCGTTGCCGCTGTACTGGCCGGCGGCGCTTACTTCTGGACGCAGCTGCGCGACCAAGAGGCCAACGACGGCCTGGCCAGCGGCAATGGCCGCATCGAAGCCACCGAGATCGATGTGGCTGCCAGGCTCGGCGGGCGCGTGCAGGACATCCTGGTCAAGGAAGGCGACTTCGTCACCGCCGGCCAGCCGCTGGCCCACATGCAGATCGACACGCTCGAAGCATCGCGCGACGAAGCCAAGGCCCGCCAGCAGCAGGCCGCAGCCGCCATTGCCAGTGCGGAAGCCCAGGTGGCCGTGCGCGAGAGCGACAAGCAGGCCGCCCTGGCCCTGGTGGCGCAGCGCCAGAGCGAGCTCGACGCCGCCCTGAGGCGGCTGGCGCGCTCACAGACGCTGGCCCGCGAAGGCGCTTCGTCCGAACAGGAACTGGACGACGACCGCGCCCGCGAGCGCAGCGTGCAGGCCGCGCTGGTGGCGGCCAAGGCCCAAGTCAACGCGGCGCAGGCCGCAATCACCGCCGCGCGCACGCAGGTGACGGGTGCACGCGCCTCTGTGACCGCCGCAGAGGCCACGGTGGCCCGCATCCAGGCCGACATCAACGACAGCGCGCTCACAGCGCCGCGCAGTGGCCGCGTGCAATACCGCATTGCCCAGCCCGGCGAGGTGGTAGGCGGCGGCGGCAAGCTGCTGAACCTGGTGGACCTGTCCGATGTGTACATGACCTTCTTCCTGCCCGAGACCGTGGCGGGCAAGGTGGCGCTGGGCAGCGAGGTGCGCATCGTGCTCGACGCGGCGCCGCAGTTCGTCATTCCGGCCAAGGTCTCGTTTGTCGCCAGCACCGCGCAGTTCACGCCCAAGACGGTGGAAACCGCCAGCGAGCGGCAAAAACTGATGTTCCGCGTCAAGGCAAAAATCGACCGGGAGCTGCTGCAAAAGCACCTGAACCAGGTCAAGACAGGCTTGCCCGGCGTGGCCTGGGTGAAGGTTGACGCGAAGGCCGACTGGCCTGCCGCACTGGCGCTGAAAGTCGCGCCGTGACCGAGGCCAGCGCCGCGCCTACGGTCGTGCGCCTGCACGACGTGGGGCTGCGCTATGGGAAGACCACGGCGCTTGATGGCGTCACGCTGGAGCTGCCCGCCGGCCGCATGGTCGGGCTGATCGGACCGGACGGCGTGGGTAAATCCAGCCTGCTGGCGCTGGTCTCCGGCGCGCGCGCGCTGCAGCAGGGCCGGGTTGAGGTGCTGGGCGGCGACATGGCCCTTGCCCGCCACCGGCAGGCGGTCTGCCCGCGCATTGCCTACATGCCGCAGGGCCTGGGAAAAAATCTTTACCCCACGCTGTCGATCGAAGAGAACCTGCAGTTCTTCGCCCGCCTGTTCGGCCACGACACGGCAGAGCGCCGCCGCCGCATCGACCTGCTCACGCGCAGCACCGGACTGTTCCCCTTCCTGAGTCGACCAGTGGGCAAGCTATCGGGCGGCATGAAACAAAAGCTCGGCCTGTGCTGCGCACTGATCCACGACCCGGACCTGCTGATCCTGGACGAGCCGACCACCGGTGTGGACCCGCTGGCGCGCGCCCAGTTCTGGAACCTGATTGCCGGCATTCGCCGCCAGCGGCCGGGCATGAGCGTGATCGTCGCAACGGCCTATATGGACGAGGCACAGCGTTTTGACTGGCTGGTGGCCATGGACGACGGACGCGTCCTGGCCACCGGCACGCCGGGCGAACTGCTGGCGCACACCGGCAGTGTCTCCCTGGAGGCCGCGTTCATTGCCCTGCTCCCTGAAGAAAAACGCAGAGGTCACCACGCCGTGGAGATTGCGCCGCTGGACACGGGCGGTCAAGACGACATCGCCATTGAAGCCCAGGGGCTGACCATGCGTTTTGGCGACTTTTTGGCGGTGGACCACGTGAGCTTCCGGATCCGACGCGGTGAGATTTTTGGTTTCCTGGGCTCGAATGGCTGCGGCAAGTCCACCACCATGAAGATGCTGACCGGGCTGCTGCCAGCCTCCGAAGGCGAGGCCCGGCTGTTCGGCATGGTGGTGGACCCCAGGGACATGAGCACGCGCCGCCGCGTGGGCTACATGTCCCAGTCCTTCTCGCTCTATGGTGAGCTCACGGTGCAGCAAAACCTGGTGCTGCATGCCCGGCTGTTTCATGTGCCCGAGGCCGAAGTCGAAGCCCGCGCGGCCGAAATGGTGGAGCGCTTTGGCCTGAAGGAGGAGCTGGGCATGCTGCCCGAGAAACTGCCGCTGGGCCTGCGCCAGCGCCTGTCGCTGGCCGTGGCCATGGTGCACAAGCCCGAATTGCTCATCCTGGACGAGCCGACCTCCGGCGTGGACCCGATTGCGCGGGACAGCTTCTGGCGCCTGATGATCGAGCTGGCGCGGCGCGACAAGGTCACTATCTTCATCTCCACCCACTTCATGAACGAGGCCGAGCGTTGCGACCGCATCTCGCTCATGCACGCTGGCCGGGTGCTGGACAGCGACACACCCGCCGCCCTGGTGGCCAAGCGCAAGGCAGCCACGCTGGAGGAGGCCTTCATCGGCTACCTGATGGAGGCCAGCGGGGGAGAAGCGCAGGAACCGGCAACGCCCACTGCAGCGACCGGGCCGGCACCGGCTTTGGAAGCGCCCCGGCCCCTGGGCCTGGCCCAGCGTTTGCAGCGCAGCCTGGCCCGTATCTATAGCTACCTGTGGCGCGAGACGCTTGAGCTCCAGCGCGACCCTGTGCGCGGCGCGCTGGCCCTGCTCGGCTCCTTGCTGCTGATGTTCGTGATCGGCTACGGCATCAACATGGACGTGGAGAACCTGCGCTACGCCGTGCTGGACCGTGACCAGACCGCGTTGAGCCAGAACTACACCCTCAACCTGGCGGGCTCGCGCTACTTCAAAGAGCGCCCGCCCATCGCCGATTACGCAGAACTCGACCGGCGCATGCGCAATGGCGAGTTGTCGCTGGCCCTGGAGATTCCAGCAGGCTTCGCGCGCGATGTGACGCGCGGCCAACCTGTGCAGATCGGCGCCTGGATCGATGGCGCCATGCCCCAGCGCGCAGAGACCGTGAACGGCTATGTGCAGGGCATGCACCAGCAGTGGTTTGCGGCGCAGCTGCGTGAGAGCACCGGCATGCAGCTGGCCAGCACGAGCAGCGTGGAAACGCGCTTTCGCTACAACCCCGATGTGAAAAGCCTGCCCGCCATGGTGCCGGCGGTGATTCCGATGCTGCTGCTCATGCTGCCGGCCATGCTGACCGCGCTGGCGGTGGTGCGCGAAAAAGAGCTGGGCTCCATCATCAACCTGTACGTCACGCCCACGACGCGGACCGAGTTCCTGCTGGGTAAACAGCTGCCTTATGTGGCGCTAGCCATGCTCAACTTCGTACTCATGTGCCTGGCGGCCGTGACAGTCTTTGGCGTTCCCATCACCGGCAGCTTCTGGACGCTGGCGCTGGCAGCATTGCTGTTCAGCCTTTGCTCCACCGGCATGGGGCTGCTGGCCTCCACCGTCACGCGCAGCCAGATCGCCGCCATGTTCTTCGCCATGCTCGGCACGATGCTGCCGGCGGTGCAGTTTGCAGGCCTGATCAACCCGGTGTCCTCGCTCGAAGGCAGCGGCCGCCTGATCGGCCAGATCTACCCCGCCACCTACATGTTCAACATCAGCCGGGGAGTGTTCAGCAAGGCGCTGGCTTTTGGCGACCTGAAGGGTGCCTTCTGGCCCTTGCTGGTGGCCGTGCCCGTGATCCTCGGCGCATCGATCTTGCTGCTCAAGAAGCAGGAGACCTGAGATGAAGCGCCCCCCTCGCTCACTGCGGTCGCTGCCACCCGAGGGGGCTACCGTCCGCCCGGGGCGGCCCGGCACGTCCTGGCGCCGCCATCTCGCGAACATCTACCGCCTGGGCATCAAGGAATTGTGGAGCCTGTGGCGCGACCCGATGATGCTGGTGCTCATCGTTTACACCTTCACGCTGGGAATCTACGTGGCGGGCACGGCCATGCCCGAGACACTGCACCAGGCCCCTCTTGCCTTTGTGGACGAGGATGACTCCGCCTTGTCGGCACGAATCGCATCCGCGTTTTACCCGCCCAATTTCGTCACGCCCGCGCGCATCAGCAATGCCGAGGTGGACCCCGGACTGGACTCGGGTCAATTCACCTTTGTGCTGGTCATTCCGCCCAACTTCCAGAGCGACGTGCTGTCAGGAAAATCGCCACAGCTGCAGCTCAACATCGACGCCACGCGCATGAGCCAGGCCTTTGCGGGCAACGGCGCCATCCAGCAGATCGTGATGGGCGAGGTCAACGAGTTTGTCCAGCGCTACCGGGGCACCGCAACCATGCCGGTGGAACTGGCCACGCGCATGCGCTTCAATCCGGCGCTGCAGCCCGCGTGGTTCGGCTCCCTGATGGAGGTGGTCAACAACATCACCATGCTGTCCATCATCCTGACCGGGGCGGCGCTGATCCGCGAGCGCGAGCACGGGACCATCGAGCATTTGCTGGTCATGCCGGTGACGCCAACCGAAATCATGCTGGCCAAGGTCTGGTCCATGGCCCTGGTGGTGTTGCTGGCCGCCGTGGTGTCGCTCACCCTGGTGATACAGGGCGTGCTGCGGGTGCCCATTGAAGGCTCCATCGGGCTATTTTTGACCGGTGCCAGCCTGCACCTGTTTGCCACCACATCCATGGGCATCTTCATGGCCACGCTGGCACGCAGCATGCCGCAGTTCGGCCTGCTGATGATGCTGACCATGATGCCGCTGCAAATGCTCTCTGGCGGCATGACCCCGCGTGAGAGCATGCCGGTCTGGGTGCAGCAGGTCATGTCACTCGCGCCAACCACCCATTTCACCGAACTGAGCCAGGCCATCCTCTACCGTGGCGCGGGGATAGATGTCGTGTGGCAGTCTTTCGCCGCTCTGCTGGTGATCGGCTCGGTTCTCTTCGCCCTGTCGCTGGCACGTTTTCGCAAAACCATCGGGCAGATGGCCTGACTGGACTGGCACCGTCACTCACCTCAAGGAGCGTTCCGTGAACATCGATACCCCCGCCCAGCGCAAGGAACTGGCATGAGTGAAGCGCTACTGGTCATCAACTCGGGCTCGTCCAGCGTCAAGTTCGCGGCCTACGATGTCGATGCCGATGCGGCCCTGAGGCGTATCGCGCACGGCAAGATTGAAGGCATTGGCAGCGCGCCTCGCATGCTCGTTTGGGGGCAGGACGGCACTCCGCTGGAAGACCGTCGCATTGCCGTCTCCACCGATCCGGTGCAGGGCCCTGAAGAGGCCTTCAGGCAATTATTCGACTGGCTGGCGCAGCATGCAGCGGGCCGCACCCTGCTGGCGGTCGGACACCGCGTGGTGCATGGCGGCGAGCAGTTCGCCCGGCCTGCCTTTGTCACGCCCGGCATTCTGGACCAACTCGAACAATTAAGCCCGCTGGCCCCGCTGCACCAGCCGCACAATCTGTCAGCCATTCGCGCCATTGCGAGCCTGCTGCCCGAACTGCCGCAAGTCGCCTGCTTCGACACCGAGTTTCACACCACGCAGGCCTGGGTGGCTCAGGCCTGCGCTCTGCCGCGCCACATCACCCAGACGGGCGTGAAGCGCTACGGCTTTCATGGCCTGTCGTATGAGTACATCGCCAGCATCCTGCCCGGCCCACTCGGTGCGGTCGCCCATGGCAAGGTCGTAGTGGCCCATCTGGGCAACGGCGCGAGCATGTGCGCCATGCGAAACCGCAAGAGCGTGGCCTCGACCATGGGCTTTAGCACGCTGGACGGCCTGATGATGGGCACGCGCTGCGGCAGCCTGGACCCCGGCATCGTGCTCTACCTGATGAGCGGGTTGGGCATGAGCAGGCAGGCGGTTGAAAAGCTGCTGTATGAGCAATCAGGCTTGCTCGGCGTCTCGGGCGTCTCTGGCGACATGCGCACCGTGGAGGCGAGCGGCACGCGGGCGGCACAGGAGGCCATCGACTTGTATGTGTACCGCATCGCGCAACAACTCGGTAGCCTGGCCGCTTCGCTGGGCGGGCTCGATGCGCTGGTCTTTACCGCCGGCATTGGCGAGAATGGCGCCACGATCCGACGCCGCGTCTGTCAGGATGCGGCCTGGCTCGGCATTGAGCTTGACGAGGACGCAAACCGGGCCCATGAGTCCGGTCCCCGGCGCATCAGCACGGTGGGTAGCCGCGTGGCGGCCTGGGTCATTCCGACGAATGAGGAATTGATGATTGCGCAACACACCCAGGCCATGCTGCAAGGGCGCGCAGCCCACGACTGGCGCGGAGATGGGGTGGTTTAGTCCGCATATTGCTATCACTTCAATAGCGACGTACGCCCGTAAATAATTGGCCGAAGCGCCTATTTATCAAAACCAGGAAAAATCGGCACCCAGCCATACGCGGCTTGACCTTCGATGCCGACAGCCTGGTGTTCCGCGCAATTAAAGTCGCAAGCACGGCGCCAGCATCCGTGCGGTGCGGTGAATATATGACCGGGATTTGTAAAGTCGTATACACACGCTTAAACCTGGTCAGCGACCGGCAGCAATGCAGCGAGGCTGTAAGCGGTCGTTGTGTTTTGACCCGTGGATGGCTCTTGATAGCGAAGACCAGTTTGCCAAAGCGTGTGATCTTCTCAAGGATCATGGCGGCAATACTGGCTGAGCCCAAAAGTTCAATGATGATGTGAAGCGGGTTCGCTTTGACCCGATGGCGGCTTATGCCCGCCGCACTGGCTGTGACTGACCGCGCCTGTCGCCGTTTCCCAAATCCTTTCGACGAAATGGACGTACGGCACATAGGCTTCAACGTACTTGCGACCAGCGATCACGTCGTTCGGGGCGAAATTCTGACTTTGTGTCGCTGCGAGGAAACGCGATCTCACACCTTCGCTTACTGCATCTGTCAGCAGTTTGACCAGTGCGTCAACTGAGCCAGATTTGAGCGCACGATCCGCACTCGGAACCGCCGGTCCGAGGTCAAGACCGGCCGGTTTGATTCCTGTAAACGGCGCACCTTCTCCGGCGCGGTGAATGCGTACGAGCGTCTCAAGGAAGTGCCTGTCGGCCAGAGCGAGCGCCTGTGGGCCGAGATTGCGTACAGCCAGCGCGTGCTCGAATACATGCCGGACTTCATGCTCATCTTCCGGGCGCACCCATGGAAGAACCAAGTTCACGTTCTTTTCCTCAAGCGCCTTTTTTGCCAGCATCACCACTGGCCCATCCATGGTGTCGCAGTGGCCAATGCCCCAGAGCAGGAACAATCCGGCGTCCGAGCCGAGTCCCGGCAACAAATCCCATCCGAATATCCGGGCGCCGGCGCGCTCCAAGACGATCAGGCTGATGGCCAGCAGAATGTGCATCCGCCGCGAAGAAATCCAGTTTTTCATCATAGATACCTCACTGATTCAGATAGGTTCATCACGGATGAAGCAGTCGACCCCGCAAGGCAGCGACATCTGCCTAGCAAATAGTATTCGTTAGTGATTTGACCTGCAAGGGGGCTGTCGGGAGTAAACGAATTGTCCGGTTCTTAGCGAGTAATCTGTATGGTTTGTGGGGGGCCAGCCCCGACCGGCAGCTCTCAGTCTAGAACCAACTTCCGGTGTGCAGCGTTACCAGGTATTCGCCGGTGGCTGCTTTCCGGCAGCCTCAATTCTCTGTCAGTCAGCCACCACTCGTGAACGTGAGCAACATGCCCAAGGCGGGTCGTACTTCAATTCAGACTAAAAGCTCCAAAGTTGACCTTCAAAAACATATAGAGACTAAAAATACAGCCTCAACGTTGAAGTTCAGCGGCAAGGACGGCACGAGGTCAGCGAAGCCCGCGCCTCCAAAGGCGGCTTCCCCCCAGACTCAGGATACCCAACGTGACCAAAACCAGCGTGCCTGGCTCTGGAACTGTGCCCCCCACGCCGTCTCGGCTGAACGCGAGATTATCGAAGATCCCAAAGTTCGACGGAGATCCTCCGGGTTGGCTTGAGAAGAAGCGGACCTTGCCGATGTTATCCGAGCTTGACGTGTAACTGAGCGTCTCGAAAGCTGTGATTCCTCCTGCCCCCGGTTGAGGAATCACCGAGAAATCCCAGCCAATAGTAGTGATGAGGTTATTGGCGAGACCATAGATCTCTAGCCTCGGGCTGTTTAGTGGAGTCCCTAATCCTTCAGGCAATCTCAGGATTGCTGCATCGATGCTCACATTCCTTTGCCCCTGAGAAAACACCGCTTCCACAGCACCCCAACGAGAATCGAAAGCCGGTACACCAGTCCCAAATACGGACACTACATTCGCCGGACTCGCGTTGGTCGAGGATGCGCGTGCATAGATGTTAGGCGAATCAGGATTGTCGGCCGAGATCCCCAACGGGTTTACGAACGTCACGCCGAGCGCCGAATAGATTGAGTTGATCACGGTGCCATTGGCCACGTTGTCAAAGTTGATTAAGGTAGCCGAAGCATTGCCGGACAGAGCGAATATGGAAGCTAGCAACGCAACCGTTTTAGACGCTTGTAGAAAGCACTTCTTTGCAGTCATGATTTTTTCCATCTTGAATTCGGCATTGAGGGCGATAACCGTGACGCCAGCGGATTCAATATCAACCGATACGTGGTAGCGCAGACCAATGCAACTGTTAAGAGAAAGAACCTGCCATCGACGAATAAGCATTTTCAATGCCATCACTGCAACCCATTGATTTCATTTGGAGTTTCAAAATTTGTTTATTGCATCTGTAAAGTCGGTCGACACTTCTGGCTTCATCAATTAGTGATTACGCTGAAGGCGACGTGAATGCTGACCCGTATATTGCGGCCTCGGCAGATGCCATGGAGAGGAGGGGATAGCTCACTATGGATGGCTTGCCCACTATCACTGGTCAAGCATTGATGAGGTTCAGGAGCATGCGACGCAATAGACCTGGTCCTACAATCACGACCGCCCACACATGGCCCTGGGTGGATTGCCCCCAAAGCAGCCCCTGGCCAAGGCTGCATAAACCCTTTACTTCTGACGTCAGTGGAAAACGGGAAATTACCGCGCCAAGTAACGCTGAACGGCGTATGTCGCAATCCAAAGGGCGCTTAGGCGCCCTTTGTTTTTGGCAGCAGCCCAAAATGGTTCAATTGCACCGGATTTAGGGAATCCCTTGCATGAACGCTCATGGTCGATGGCAGGTGCGGAGGCCATGGAAATCGCGTCCGCATTGCTGACCATAGCCTGAAGCTTTGAGTGACCGGTCTGAAGCGGGCAGTTTCGATATTCGACAGTCAGGTGTCAGTCGAGGATGTGTGAAAACGCAAAAAAACTTCCCGCCTCAATTTCACCCCTGCCGGAAACGGCTTTTTCCCAGTTTTCAAAATTTGTGTGGCCCTGGTTCGAATCTACGATGCCCGAAGGCCTCTTTGAAGGTCTGGTAATGGGCTGTTTTGATGCAAAAAGAGGGCTCAAGCCCCCATCAATCGCATCGCGTTGATCAACTCTTTAATCCCCAGGATGCTCATGACCCGGCGCATGTTGTAGGCCAAGCAATGCAGGCTAATTTCAGTGCGAACATTCGCCAGACCTTTCATCAACAAGTGCGCCGAGCCCATCCAAAACTTGATGGTGCCAAAGACGTGCTCCACCGTGCTGCCACGCAGCCGCATTGCGCCAGGGTCTTTGTCCAAGCGCGCCTGCATGGTGTCCAAAACCTCCTCATGCTCCCAACGCCTGACGCGGCGCTCGTTGCCGGTCGTGCACTTAGGCTTTTGCGGGCAACTCTTGCAGTGGGAGCACCAGTAGGTGTTGATCTTCATTTTGTTTTCTACCGAGCTACAGCGGTAGGGGAGGCGCTGTCCGGCGGGGCACAGGTATTCGTTGTCCTGGGCAATGTAAGTGAAATCGAGTTTGCTGTAGCGTCCTTGCGCTTTGCTGTTGGAGGTCATGGGTTTGGGCACGAAGGTGTGAATGCCCGCTTGTTCACAAGCCCGTATTTCCTCTCCAGTGTAGTAGCCTCGATCGGCCAGGACTTGTAATGACTTCTCACCTGTTGCTTCGCGCGCTTTGAAGGCCATGCTTGAGAGTTGCCCTCTGTCGCTCCCCGTGGTCACCACGTCATGCGCCACCACCAGATGGTGTTCTGCGTCCACCGCAGCTTGGATGTTGTAGCCCACCAAGCCAGTACCAATCCGGCTGGAAACCATAGACCTTGCATCCGCATCGGTGAGGGATATTTGTCCGTCCGGTTGTTCTTTCAGTCGCACCTCTATATCGCGCAAGTCCTGCATGCGTTGGCGCAGGGCTGTGATCTTCTCTTTGAGGCGTTGCGTTTTTGCTTCTGCTTCCACAGGTTGCGTTCTGTCTGCAGTTTCCAGAGCCGACATGTAGCGTTCGATGCTTTCATCGATTTGCTTCATGCGCTGCTCCAGCTTGTGCTGGGTGTAATTCTTGTCCCGGTTGTTGACTGCCTTGAACTTGCTGCCATCAATGGCCACGATGACCTGTGAGAATAGTTTGAGTTGGCGGCACATCGCCACAAAGCGGCGGCACACATTGCGGATGCCAACGCCGTTGTCGTGACGGAAATCGGCAATGGTTTTGAAGTCGTGCGCCAAACGTCCGGTAAGCCACATGAGTTCAACGTTGCGCTGGGATTCGCGCTCCAGTCGTCTGCTGGACTGAATGCGATTGAGGTAGCCGTAGATGTAGAGCTTGAGAAGTACCGCGGGGTGGTAACCGGGGCGTCCTGTGATCGCGGGGGCAACGCGCTCAAACCCAAGTTCCGTCAAATCGAGTTCGTCAACAAAGACGTCAACCACACGTACTGGGTTATCTTCGTCGATGTAGTCATCCAGACACTCGGGCAGTAATGTGACCTGGCTACGGTCACTGCCATGGATGTATCGCGTCATCTGCTGGCCTCCATCAATGCGTTGATTTAATTATCAACGCTTGAGGATTCGGGGGGCAGAATGTTGACGTTTTCACACAGGCTCAGTCTTGACCAGTCGGTCAACCGAAAAACTGCCCAACGCCCAGGCTAATGACTCTTTAAGACCCGTTGCCAACTTTCAGGTTTCCAACATGACGGGCAGGTCCCGACCCAAAGCGGTCTTCGGCGACTATAGGCTCGTAGCCCGATAGCAGGCATTCAAGTTTGTTGACTAGGCCGGTACGATGGACAGCAAAGCAGCGAAGGCCGCAGTCGGCCCCAGTTGAGCGCATTCCAACTCGACATCGTCAAATCTTCCACTCGCCCACCTGTCGTGTAGCGGGAGAGATCACTCAGTAATCTTTTCCAACTGTGTCAACGTGTCAGCAGTGAGTGTCAATTGACCTGCAGCCAGGTTCTCTCGTAGGTGGGCCACAGACGATGTGCCGGGAATCAACAGTATGTTGGGGGAGCGCTGCAACAGCCAGGCCAAAGCCACCTGCATGGGCGTGGCCCCTAGCTGTTGGGCGACGGCCGACAGACCGGACGACTGCAGCGGCGTGAAGCCACCCAGCGGAAAGAACGGCACGTAGGCGATGCCCTGGCGCGCCAATTCGTCAATCAGTGCATCGTCGTCCCGATGGGCAAGGTTGTAGTAGTTCTGCACGCATACGATGTCGCAAATCTTGCGCCCCTCTGCTACCTGGGTGGACGTGACATTGCTGAGGCCGATGTGCCGCACCAGGCCCTTCTGCTGCAGCTCCGCCAGGACGGTCAGCGGCTCTGCCAGCGAACCTTCGGCGGGGCCATGCACATCGAACATGCTGCGCAGGTTGACCACGTCCAGCGCCTCCAGGCCCAGATTGCGCAGGTTGTCATGGACCGCTTGCGTCAGCTCCTCGAGTGACATGGCTGCTATCCACGACCCATCCGCGCCGCGCCGGGCGCTGACTTTGGTGACGATGGACAGGTTGTCAGCGTATGGGTGCAGCGCCTCGCGGATGATCTGGTTGGTGATGTGCGGGCCGTAGAAGTCGGAGGTGTCAATGTGATTCACACCGCTGGCAACAGCCTCGCGCAGCACGGCCAGGGCAGCATCCCTGTCTTTTGGGGGGCCGAATACGCCGGGTCCTGCGAGCTGCATGGCGCCATAGCCGAGGCGGTTCACAGAGCGGTGGCCCAGCGTGTAAGTGGCTGGGGAAGAGTGGGTTGGCATGGTCATTGTTCCTTGTAGATGGGTGCCGGCAAATGGTAGGCGGCCACCCTCTGTTCGACAATCCATCACAATCTGCACGGGTTGTACGAAATGGCGAACAATGGAAACTGACCTTGGCGATTTGAATGCATTGCTCGCAGTGGCGCGTGCCGGCGGCTTTCGCGTGGGTGCGCGGGCCAGTGGCACCAGTGCCTCTGGGCTGAGTGACGCGGTGCGGCGGCTGGAAGC
This sequence comes from uncultured beta proteobacterium, assembly GCA_963793855.1. GTDB lineage: Bacteria > Pseudomonadota > Gammaproteobacteria > Burkholderiales > Burkholderiaceae_C > Polaromonas. The sequence goes on along the minus strand of CAWCBL010000004.1, from coordinate 961,757 downwards.
GCAGTTGGGTGTCAGGCTGCTCCACCGCACCACGCGCAGTGTGGTGCCGACCGAAGCAGGGCAACGCCTAATAGAGCAGCTTGCACCGGCATTGACCGAGGTGCAGGCGGCGCTCGATGTGGTGAATGGTTTTCGTGACCGGCCCGCGGGCACGTTGCGGCTCAATGTGGCGGTCAGCGCGGCGCGGCTGGTCTTGCCGGCCATCGTGCCAGCCTTTCTCGCCGCGTATCCGGATATTCAGCTGGAGGTGTTTGCCGACGACAGTTTTGTGGACGTGCTCGCGACCGGGTGCGATGCGGGTATCCGCTACGAGGAGCGGCTGGAGAAAGACATGATTGCCGTGCCCATAGGCCCGCGCATCCAGCGTTTTGCAACCGCCGCATCGCCGGCCTACCTGGATAGCCGTGGCCGGCCCCAGCACCCCAGCGATTTGCTCGGTCATGCCTGCCTGCGCGGCCGTTTCACCAGTGGCGCGATGCCCGCGTGGGAGTTTGAGCGCGATGGGGAGGTGGTGCGCATCACGCCATCGGGCCCACTCATTGTGCAGATTGGCTCCGCCGCTGATCTGGTGGTTGATTGCGCGGTGGCAGGCACCGGTCTGGTTTACCTGTTTGAGGAGTGGCTGCGCCCGCACCTTGACAGTGGGGCTCTGGAGCCTGTGCTGGAGTCGTGGTGGCCACGTTTCTCCGGCCCTTTTCTGTATTACCCCGGCCGGCGGCTGCCGCCTGCGCCGTTGCGCGCCTTCATCGACTTTGTTCGGGCGTCCGCGTAGCCAGAATTCAATCTCTCCGGTAAGCCCGCAACAATGCGCACCTGGTTTGAATTGCCCATTGGGAACTCAGTTCGCTTTCCAAAAGCGGACTATGTTCAATTACCGCAACTGGCCGGGTGCCGCCGTACGACCTTACATCAACGCTCATGGCCAGTGTTGGCGCGGTAACTGAGCCAGCCAGCCGTCATCGGCTCGCCGTCGCTCCGGTCTTTGGGATGGCTTCGGCCCTCCAACACATGCACTTCATCAAAGTCAAACGGGCTCAGGCCAGCAATGCACGCCACGTTCACACCGTATTGGCTTGGGACGGAGCGCCGGGAATGAAAGGTATAGATGCCGCACAGCGAGCAAAAGTAATGCTTCGCCTGTCCGGTATTGAACTGGTAGAGCGTCAGCTTGTCCGCGCCCTGCACGACATGTATATCGTCCAGGTTGGCTGAGACCGCTACGGCGCCGCGCATGCTGCAGTACGAGCAGTTGCACCGGCGTACGCTACGCAGTCCATCGGTCAGAACCAGACGAAAGCGTACGGCACCACAATGGCAAGCCGCTTCAAGTTCGCGGCGTTCGTCAAAGTCAGAGAGGGTCAAAACTGCATTCCTTCTAAACAGGCTTCTAGCCAAAATCCGTTGCAATTCTGTATGGCATTGTTTTGCCAATCGATAGGCCTCCGGCCGGTTTGTGTTGGAGCCCTGACTATCCGGTTCTGGCCGGGTGCGGGTGCCGCAATCGTTAAAATCATCGCCACATAGCCGACCTTCGACTTGTAGAGTTCGGTGACTGCATTGGAGCGACCAGTTCTGAAACCCCTACAGCCGCAGTCAGTCCGATGCGGGTATTCACCCCAAGGTTGACCGAGAAGGGAGGTCGTATAAATCGAACTTGTTTACGACTTTAAACTTGGCGTTGCAAAACCGGTAAGCCGCATGGATTGGTGCTGTCTGCAATTTTAATTGCGCGGAATACCCGCCGCCCAGGGAAGCGTACTCAGCACAGCCCACGTTGGCCTTCAGCCCCGCCGCCTCATGGCAGCGGCGGTTTTTCGGGAAGCTTTGCTGGCGTTGGCTCCGCCAGTTCGGCCCGCATCATGGGCAGGTGCTGCGGGTACTCGCGCTGCATGAAATCCACCAGCGCCTCGCGCACCTTGCAACGCAGGTCCCAGTTCAGGCCGGAATTGGCGGAACTCACCAGCACACGCAGCTGCATGCTGCTCTCACCCGCCTCCACCACCTGCAGCAGACACAGCCGCTTGTCCCACTCAGGCGCTGCTTCGCAGGCATGCCGGGCTGCGTCGCGCAGCGGCTCCAGCGGCATGCGGTAATCGACCCATACGAAAACGGTGCCGGTGATCTGGGCGCTGCTGCGCGTCCAGTTCTGGAACGGATTTTCAATGAACCATTGCAGGGGAACAATCAGGCGGCGTTCGTCCCAGATCTTGAGCACCACATAGGTTCCGGTGATTTCCTCCACCCGGCCCCATTCGCCGTTGACGATCAAAACGTCATCGATGCGGATCGGCTGCGCCAGCGCGATCTGCAGCCCGGCGATCAGGTTGCTGAAAACCGGGCGCGCGGCAATACCCGCCACCAGGCCGACCACGCCGGCCGAAGCCAGCAGGCTGGCCCCGAACTGGCGCGCACCCGGAAAAGTCATCAGCATCAAGGCCAGCCCGGCCAGCAGCACGGTGAACATGGCCACTCGGGCCAGCATGCGGGTCTGCGTGTGGATGCGGCGCGCATTGAGGTTGTCTGCGACATTGACCGGGTGCAAGCTGATGACTCCCTGCGCCACCCCGCGTGCAGCGCGGAGCGCCAGCCAGGTCAGTGCCAGCAACAGCAGCAGGCTGTTGCCATGGCGCACAGCGCCAATCAGCGGAAAATCATCAGGCGCACCCTGCCAGACGGCTTGCAGCGCAATGATTGGCAGCAGCAGCCGGGCGGGCGCCTTGGCCTGCTGCGCCGCCATGGCCGCCACCGGCATGGACCGCGTCAGCCGCAGCACCAGGACCGAACCCGCACGATGCACCAGCAGGGCCAGCACGACGGCGAGAGCGGCAACCAGGAAAATGCGCAGCGACGAATCTTCCGCCCAGGAAATCAACGCAGGCAGTTCAGGAAAATTCATGCAGGGGGTCTATCCAGCCACACGGGGCTTGACCTTTGATGCCGCCAGTTTGGCCCGCGTCCGTGCCACCTCCACGTCGGCGTCAAAGGCCAGCGCAACGCCCATGCGGCGCTTGACAAAACTCTCGGGTTTGCCGAACAGGCGAATGTCGGTGTTGGGCACGCGCAGCGCATCGGCCACGCCGTCAAACACGATGCCTGCCGCGTCCACGCCGCCATAAATCACGGCACTGGCGCCCGGGCTCTTGAGCGCGGTATTGACCGGCAGGCCCAAAATGGCGCGCGCATGGAGTTCAAACTCGTTTTGCCACTGCGTGCACATCGTCACCATGCCGGTGTCGTGCGGGCGCGGGCTCACTTCACTGAACCAGACGTCATCGCCCTTGACAAACAGCTCCACGCCAAACACGCCCTGCCCACCCAGATTTTCGGTCACGGCCCCGGCGATCTCACGGCTCTTTTTCAGCGCCACCGACTGCATCGGATGAGGCTGCCAGCTCTCCACATAGTCCCCACCGACCTGGACATGGCCAATCGGCTCGCAAAAATGGGTTTCGATGCCCCCCCCTGCGCCCAAGGCCCGCACCGTCAGCAGCGTGATCTCGTAGTCAAAATCAATAAAGCCCTCCACGATCACCCGCCCATGACTCACGCGCCCGCCCGCCATCGCATAGTCCCAGGCGGCTTTCACATCGGCTGGCCCGGCAATCTTGCTCTGGCCCTTGCCCGACGAGCTCATGACCGGCTTGATGATGCAGGGGTAGCCGATTTTCGAATCAATGGCGGCCTGCAGCTCTGCAAGCGAATCGCAGAACACATACGGGCTGGTCGGCAGGCCCAGGGTTTCGGCGGCCAGACGGCGTATGCCTTCGCGGTCCATGGTCAGTCGCGCGGCGCGCGCCGTCGGAATCACACGCACCGTGCCAGCAGCCACCAGCTCTTCCAGCATGGACGTGGCAATCGCTTCAATTTCAGGCACGACCAGGTCAGGCTTTTCCTTTTCAATCAAGGCCTTGAGTTGCGCCGGATCGCTCATGGTGATGGTGCGCGCATGGTGCGCCACCTGCTGGCCCGGCGCATGGTCGTAGCGGTCAACGGCAATGGTTTCCACACCCAGACGCTGCAGCGCAATCAGCACTTCCTTGCCCAGCTCGCCCGAACCGAGCAGCATGACTTTGGTGGCGTGGGGGGACAAAGGTGTTCCGAAGGTGGTCATAAGGTGTGGAGGATAAAAATGGATTGAGGAATGCGCTCATGGGGCTGGGCAAGTTGCGCAGACCACGGGCTTTCAGCTACTTTACTTCAAGCTTGCGGCACCGGTGCGCTTGACCCTGAACCTACACCTTGCGGCCTTTTAGTTGACAATCATTTTTACTTCCAACGTCATCAAGCGGGCCGCCCGGGCCTGATAGAAAGCTCCCTCATGTCAGACCCCAACTCCGCCACCGCCTCCGCTCCGGAAACTGCCCCGCGCAAGCGCCGGCCGCCGCGCCGGGTGGAAGTCAGCCGCGTGCAAATCCTGAGCCCGGCCATGCGCCGCATCACGCTGAAAGGCGCGGAGCTGCAGGGTTTCGAGGTCAACGACCCGGCCAGTTACATGAAGCTCATCTTTCCCGAGCCGGGACAGACCGAGCCGACCCGGCCGCTGCCCGACGGCCCCCGAGCCACTACGATGCGCACCTACACGCCGCTGGTCGTGAGAGCCGACGCGCAGGAAGTCGATGTGGATTTCGTGCTGCACGGCGAAGGCCCGGCATCGACCTGGGCGGCCCAGGCCAAAGTCGGCCAGGTGCTGTTTCTGATGGGACCGGGCCCCGGCTACAAGCTGCCCCTGCAAGCGCCCGAGCATCTGCTGATTGGCGATGACAGCGCGCTGCCGGCCTTTGAAACCATTCTGGCCGGCCTGCCGCCCACGGCCCATGCCCGCGTGCTGATGGAAGTGGCGCAGGCCGCCGAGGAACGCGCCCTGACAAGCCCCGCGCAGCTTGACGTTCACTGGGCGGTTCGCGGACCGGACAACAGCCACGCCGGCCGCGCGCTGGAAGCGGCCCTGCGCCTGGCCGGCCCTCCCGCTGCCCAAGCCCGCATCTACCTGGCCTGCGAAGCGGGCGCCATGCGCCGAATTCGCCAGCTGCTGACGGACGAACTGGGCGTAGACCGCAGCCAGATCGTCGGTCGGGGCTACTGGAAACTGGGCAATGTCAACCATCCCGACCATGACTATGGCGAGGACACCTGAGGCCATTTCCACTTCAAAGCGATAGGCCCCTGCCGCGCAATAGCACTCACCCCGAACTGGAAAAGGGATGAATCCCCCGCTCGAGCCAGGTTGCCGCCCTGGCGGACTGATGGGCACAATAGCCACATGAGCCAGCCCCTATTTCAAGTGATTAATCTGAGCAAGCACTACGGCAACACCGCCGTGGTGAATCAGCTGTCTTTCTCCATTGCACCGGGCGAATGCCTGGGCGTGATTGGACCCAACGGCGCAGGAAAAACCACCACCATCCGCATGTGCCTGGGCTTGACCAGCCCGGACAGCGGCCAAATCCGCTATTTCCCCGACAGCGGGAACGCCCCCAGCCTGAACATGCCGCAGGACGCGCTGGCCATCAAGGAAAGGCTGGGCGTCGTCAGCCAGTTCGACAGCCTGGATCCGGATTTTTCCTGCGCCGAAAACCTGCTGGTGTTTGGCCGCTATTTCGGCCTGAAAGATGCGGTCATCAAGCAGCGCATTCCCAAGCTGCTGGAGTTTGCCGCGCTCACGCACAAGGCCGACGCCAAGCTCAGCGAACTGTCGGGCGGCATGAAGCGGCGGCTCAGCCTGGCGCGCGCGCTGGTCAACGACCCGCAACTGCTGCTGCTGGACGAACCCACCACCGGCCTGGACCCGCAGGCGCGGCATCTGATGTGGGAGCGGCTACAACAGCTGGTGCAGCAGGGCAAGTCAATTTTGCTCACCACGCACTTCATGGACGAAGCAGAACGCCTGTGCGACCGCCTGCTGGTGCTGGACCATGGCAAGAAAATGACCGAAGGCGCACCGCGCGACCTGATTGCCCAAAACCTGGAGCCTGACGTGGTCGAAGTCTATGGCGCCGGTGCGCTGGCGCTGATGGATTCACCGCTCAAGGCGCTGGCCGCGCGGGTCGAGGTCAGCGGCGAAACCCTGTTTTTCTACACCAGCGACGCCAAACGGCTGCTGGCCGCCCTGGCCGACTATCCGCAGCTGCGCACGCTGCACCGCCCCGCCAACCTGGAAGACCTTTTCCTCAAGCTGACCGGGCGCCAGATCAGGGAGGCCGCATGAGGACCGAAGAACAAACATCCCAGCCTGCCTTGTTCAGGCCACCGCAAATCAGCTGGCGCTGGCTGCCCGTGTTCCGGCGTAACCTGCTGGTCTGGCGCAAGCTGGCCGTGCCCAGCCTGGTAGGCAACATCGCCGAGCCGCTGATCACGCTGGTGGCCTTTGGCTATGGGCTGGGCGCGCTGGTCGGACAGGTGCAGCTGCACGGCAACGCCGTGCCCTACATCCTTTTCCTGGCCAGCGGATCGATCTGCATGAGCGCCATGAATGCCGCTTCGTTTGAGGCGCTCTACTCGGCTTTTTCACGCATGAATGTGCAGCGCACCTGGGACGGCATCATGAACGCACCGGTCCGGCTGGACGACATCGTCTTTGCGGAAATGCTCTGGGCGGCCTTCAAGTCGCTGTTTACCAGCGCCGTGATTCTGGGCGTGATGCTGGCGCTGGGCATCAGCCACAGCCCCATGCTGCTGCTGGCCTTGCCGCTGCTTGGGCTGGTGGGCATCGTGTTTTCCAGCATTGCGCTGATCTTCAACGCGCTGGCCAAGGGCTACGACTTTTTCACCTACTATTTTTCCCTCTTCCTCACGCCCACCATGTTTCTAAGCGGCGTTTTTTTCCCGCGCGACCAGCTCCCGGGCGTGATGCGGGTCATGTCCGACTGGCTGCCGCTGACCGCCGCCGTGGAGCTGATCCGGCCGCTGTTTCTGGGCCAGTGGCCGGCGCAGGCCCTGCAGCATCTGGCGGTGCTGGTGATCTATGCCGTGGGGGCTTTCTGGCTCGCGCTGGCCCTGACCCGCAAGCGCTTTCGGAACTAAAAAAGCCCTGCAGCAGGGCCCGGCTTTGTGTAAGCTTTGAGCCATGAAAACGCCCCTGCCGCCCGATCTGGTCGCCATGATGGACAAGGGCGTATCGGCCATCGTGAGCGCCTGCGGCCTGGACATGAGGCCCAGCCTCATGCGCGCCGTGGGCAGCGCCATTGCGGCAGGCGGCGACACCATCACGGTGTATGTGTCGCGGCCGCAGTCGCGCCAGTTGCTTCAGGACATTGCCAGCACCGGCCGCGTTGCCGTGGTGTTTTCGGAACCCTCCAGCCACCGCACGGTGCAACTCAAGGCCAGCAGCGCGCGCATCCGCAGCGCCGAAGCCTCCGACCAGGCTGCGCTGACGCGCTATCTGGCATCAATGGAGCAGGAAATCGGGCGCGTCGGCTTCGACCCCATCTTCACGCGGGCCATGCTGGCCAGCCGGCTGGAGGACCTGGTCGCCATCAGTTTCGAGCCTTCGCAGGCCTTTGACCAGACACCCGGACCCAAGGCCGGGGCGGCGCTACTCAAGTCGCCCCGGAGCGACCCATGAGCAGCCCGAGCACCCCGTCTCTGGCGGACATCCGACCCTGCCTGGAAGGCGCCATTCCGGCCATGATGGCGACCTGCTCGACGGACGGCACACCCAATGTGGCCTATATCTCGCAGGTGTTTTATGTGGCCGAGCAGCAAGTCGCCCTGTCCTTTCAGTTCTTCAACAAGACGCGGCAAAACATCCTGGCCAATCCCCACGCCACCGTGCTGGTGCTGCACCCGGTCACTGCGGCCTTTTTTCGCCTGCACCTGCGCTACCTGCGCACCGAAACCGAAGGCCCGGTGTTCGAGGGCATGAAGGCGCAACTGGCCGGCATCGCGTCGCACAGCGGCATGGCCAGTGTGTTCAAGCTGCTCGGCTCCGATATTTACGAGGTGCAGGCGATTGAACCCGTCGTCGGCGAGGCACTGCCCGCTGCGCCCCCGCGCGCAGGCCTGCTCACGGCGCTGCGCCGCGGCAGTGAGCGCCTGTCCCGCTGCTGCGGGCTGGACGAGCTGCTCAATGCGGCGCTGGCGACCCTGACCGACTTTCTGGACATCCGCCACGCCATGGTGCTGATGCTCGACACTGCGACCCAGCGGCTGTACACCGTGGCCAGCTGCGGCTATGCCACCTCGGGCGTGGGCTCCGAAATCGCAATGGGCGACGGGGTGATTGGCGTGGCCGCGCGCGAATGCACGCCGGTGCGCATCGTGCACATGACCACCGCCTACCTCTACAACCACGCCATTCGCAGCAGCCTGCGCGCCGACACCCCCGGCCTGAGACTGGACACCGACATTCCCTACCCCGGCCTGGCCGAACCGCACAGCCAGCTGGCGGTGCCCATCCTGTCGACCGGCCGGCTGCTGGGCGTGCTGTTTGCCGAAAGCCCCAGAGAGCTTCAGTTTGGCTTCGAGGATGAAGACCTGCTGGTGGCGCTGGCCGGCCATCTGGGCGCTGCGATTGAGCTGATGCAGGCCGGCCCAGACCCCGTGGAGTTGCCTGAAAGCCTGCCAGCCCAAGCCTGCGCGCAAGCCGAAAAAGGCACGGCGCTGCAACTGCGCCGCTTCATGGTCAACGACAGCGTATTCATCAACGACGACTACCTCATCAAGGGCGTGGCCGGGGCGATTTTCTGGAAGCTGGTGAACGAGTATGTCCGGCAGGGGCGCACGGAATTCTCCAACCGCGAACTGCGGCTGGACCCAGCCATTCACCTGCCCGATGTGACCGACAACCTGGAGGCCCGGCTGTTGCTGCTGCAGCGCCGCCTAGCCGAACACAGCCCGCATCTTCAGATCGAAAAAACCGGGCGCGGCCGCTTCCGGCTGCTTGTGAAACGCCCGTTGCGATTGCAGGAGGTGGCGGCCTGAGCCGCCACCGCGCGGTTTGTCTCAGGCGATGGATCAGGCCAGTCCCAGGCTGCACGTGAGCTTGCCCCATTCGGCTTGCGTCAGGTATGGGCGCACGGTGTCCAGGGCCGCAGCAAAAGCGGGTGCCCGCGCGTGAGCCTGCATGTCCGCCATCATGGCGGCGCGCTCGGCCGGGTTCATGAAGGGCACCAGCCAGCGCAAGATGGTCATCATTTCATCGGGCGGAATCGACGCCACCAAGTCGTTGTGAATAGCCGCCAGCTCGGCGTCGGTGTAGCGCGACCACAGCACGGCGTTGTGCGCCGTTTCTTCCACATGCATGTGCTGGAAATTGCCCGCAATGAAAAGAGACAGCTGGCGGTAAAGCGCCAGGGCAGCGCCGGCCCGCTCCACGGGCGGCGACTTGAGCAAGTCCCCAACCAGGGCACTCAGGCCAGCAATATGCTGCTCATGCTCTTCATGCTCGTGGGCAATCACATCGCTGGCACCGGGCGCCCGCGCCTCCAGGGCGGTATGGATGAACTGGTTCTCGTGGCGCAGGTGCGAGACACAAAAATCCAGCAGTTCCAGCACACGCTGGCTGGTCTGGGCCATTTCCAGCCCGTCGTCGGCATCCATGCGGCCCACGGCCAGCAGCGTGTCCGCCATCAGCGCGCGCAGCGCCTTGTGAATGCCTGCGTAAAGGTCCAGACGCGGCGCAGCCTGGACGGCCGCGACCTGTTTCATTTCCTGGGAGTTGATGTTCACGGGATCTTCTTTCTCAGGCAAAGCCTGTTTGCAGGTTGACTGGCCTGGCGCACCATGCACCAGAAACGGCAGAAAACCAGAAAGAAAGTCTAGGAATAAGGGCGCTTCGGCCTTGCTAAGAATTGCTTACGCCAACCCTAAAAAAACCTTAAGCGAATAAATAAAAAATCCAGGCAAGCTTGGCATTTTACGGATAAAAACCCATTCAAGCCGATGAGCTGCGGGCACTATTAGCTATAATTTGTATAGCAAATGACAGCCCTGCTCACCCTGCGCAGGCCTTGCGCGGCCTGGATGCCAACCGCAGTTTCCCTGTTTAAGGCTATTCCGCCATCACCGCAAACCGCGCGGTCAATTCGCCCAGGCCCAGCTCCTGCAGCACCTGCTGCAAGCGCGTTTGCGCGCTACGGGTTTTGGCCACATTGGGCGTGGCCGGGCGGCTGGCCAGAATGAGTTCATTTTTCATCGAGTGCTCCCAGCCGACCAGCTCGGTCACCGTGACCTGGTAGCCATGGGCCTCCAGCTGCAGGCAGCGCAGCACGTTGGTGATCTGGCTGCCGAATTCGCGGGTATGCAGCGGGTGGCGCCAGAGCTCGGCCAGCGGGGTTTTGCGCCAGGTTCAGCGCTCTGGTTTTTTTCAGCACGCTGGCCACCTCGGCCTGGCAGCACGGCACCAGCACCATGTGACGCGCGTGCTTGGCCAGGCCAAAGGCAATCGCATCATCGGTGGCGGTGTCGCAGGCATGCAGGGCGGTCACGATGTCCACTGTGCGACGGCAGATCCGGCCGAGGTCGTGGCCTCCTGCACCGACAGGTTCAGGAAGGACATGCGCGCAAAGCCCAGCCGCGCGGCCAGCGCGCGCGATTTTTCGACCAGCTCGGCGCGGGTCTCAATGCCGTAGATGTGCCCGTTTTTTCTCCCCGTGGTGCGCCACTTGAAAAACAGGTCGTACAGGATGAAGCCCAGGTAGGACTTGCCGGCGCCGTGGTCGGCCAGCGTGAAGCCGCTGGTCGCTGGCGGAAACCTCTTCCAGCAGCGGCTCGATGAACTGATACAGGTGATAGACCTGCTTGAGCTTGCGCCGGGTGTCCTGGTTGAGCTTGCCCTCGCGCGTAAGGATGTGCAGCTCCTTGAGCAGCTCGATTGACTGGCCGGGCCTGATCTCTTCGATGAGCTGTTCGGTCTTGCCGGCCTGAGGTGCGGCCGAAGCCTTGCGGAAAGACTTGCCGGTGGAGGGTTGACTGGTTTTTTGCATGACCTCGCAGTTTAGTGCCGCAGCCGCTTGCGCCGTGCTGTTGATGCACAAAGGCCTCACACGATCAGCTCCCCGAAAATTGTATTGCACACAATTTAATTGCACGCTACAATTCATCCATGCCAAACGCAACCGAAACGCCAGAGCCCACCGACGCCATGCTGCAGCTGGACCACCAGCTCTGTTTTGCGCTGTATTCCACCTCGCTGGCCATGACCAAGCTGTACAAGCCGCTGCTCGAAAAAATAGGCCTCACCTACCCGCAGTACCTGGTCATGCTGGTGCTGTGGGAGCAGGATGGCTTGACGGTGTCCGAGCTTGGCGAGCGCCTTTTCCTGGACTCCGGCACGCTGACGCCGCTGCTCAAACGCATGGAGTCGTCAGGACTGGTGTCTCGCCTGCGCGCCCTGGAAGACGAGCGCCGCGTCCACATCACGCTGACGGCTGCGGGCCGCCAGCTCAAGGCCCTGGCGGCAAAAATTCCGGGCTGCATCCTCAGAGCCACACAATGCGCCATCCCTGAGGTGACAGCGCTGACCCGGCAAGTCCAGGCCTTGCGCCAGCGCCTGGTCACGTAAGACTTGCTACCCAATTTTCCAACTTTGCAGCCGCCTCAATCCCGAGGCATTTTTCCAGGAAAGAACCATGACCACGAAACTCGAAAAAGTGCTTTACACCGCCCATGCCCACACCACCGGCGGACGTGATGGCCACGCCAAAACCGATGACGGCCGCCTGAACGTCACCTTGAGCTCGCCCGGCACCTCCGGCACCGGCACCAACCCGGAGCAGCTGTTTGCCGCCGGCTACTCGGCCTGCTTCATCGGCGCCCTCAAGGCCGTAGCCGGCACGAAGAAAATCAGCGTGCCCGAAGGCACCAGCATTGACGCCAGCGTCGATCTGGGCAAGATTCCAAATGGCTACGGCATTGCCGTGCGCCTGGAAGTGTCGCTGCCCGGCATGGACCGCGCCGCCGCGCAGGAGCTGGTGAATGCCGCCCACCAGGTCTGCCCCTACTCCAACGCCACGCGCGGCAATATTGAGGTGACGCTCTCACTGAAGTAATCAGCCATCGCATGCTGCGCAAAAGCGTTTTTTGGCCGCCCTGTTGAAGTCCACCCCTGTACAGAACGACAATGGGGCATGACTGAATACAACAAGGCCGTAGCGACGCGCGATGCCATCCATGCCTACGAAGCCCTGACCCCCGACGTGGTGCTGGACGCGCTGGCCAGCGTCGGTTTGCTGGGCGACGGCCGGCTGATGGCGCTGTCCAGCTATGAAAACAGGGTTTATCAGGTCCATCTGGAAAGCCCCGTCGGCAGCGCGGATCTGGCCGGCGACATCGTGGTTGCCAAGTTTTACCGCCCAGACCGCTGGAGCGATGCGCAGATTCTTGAAGAACACACCTTTGCCGCCGAGCTCATGGCAGCCGAAATCCCGGTGGTTGGCGCGCTGGAGTTGAACGGCTCCACCCTGAACCACTTCAAGGGCTTCAGCTTCAGCGTTTCGCCCAGCCGCGGCGGCCGCCGGCCCGAGCTTGAAGACCTGGACGTGCTGGAATGGATTGGCCGCTTTCTGGCGCGCATCCACACCGTGGGCGCCGCCAGGCCTTTCATCCACCGCCCCGCGCTCAACCTGCAGACCTTCGGCTACGACTCGCGCGACGCTTTGCTGGCCGGTGGCTATTTGCCGCTGGACATGGAATCGCGCTGGCGCCAGGCTTTTGAAGAAGCCATGACGGTCGCCAAAGGCGTGTTTGACAGCGTCAGCCATGTCAGGCAGCTGCGCCTGCATGGCGACTGCCATCCCGGAAACATCTTGTGGACGCCCGAAGGCCTGCCGCTGGCCGGCCCGCATTTTGTCGACCTGGACGACGCCCGCACAGGCCCCGCCGTGCAGGATTTGTGGATGCTGCTGTCAGGCGACCGCCCCCAGCAGCTACGCCAACTCGGCGCGCTGGTGGACGGCTACGACGAATTTGGCGAGTTCGATCGGCGTGAGCTGGTGCTGATCGAGCCGCTGCGCACGCTGCGCCTGGTGCACTACAGCGCCTGGCTGGCCCAGCGCTGGCACGATCCGATTTTCCCGATCAACTTCCCGTGGTTCGGCTCCAGCGACTACTGGAAAGGCCAGGTCGACATGCTGGTGGAGCAGACCGAGGCCATGCAGGCCGCGCCGCTACTTTGCTAGCCCGTCAAACGCTACTTAATTAATAGCAACAAGCGCAATACTTGCAAAGACTTGCGCCACTTTTAACTCCTCAAAAGCACCTCCCCCGGCCCTGCTTTGCACTCGTGCTGTAGCCGGGCCGGGCCGGGCCGCCATCCTCTTATGCAGCGTCATTGGCCACCCTTTGCCTGGGTTTGTTATGCAATGTGTGTCGGCGTCATGGGCACGGCCCTGGCCAGCCCGCTCTACCCGCTGTACCAGGCGCTCTGGCAGCTGCAGCCCAGCGACATCACGGTCATTTTTGTAGCCTACATGCTGGGCGTTTTGGCCAGCCTGCTGTTTTTGGGACGGCTGACCGACCGTTTTGGCTTCCTGCCCGTCCTGCGCAGCGGGCTGATCCTCGTGACCGGGGGCGTCCTGCTCTCCGCGCTGGCCTGGAATGTGGCTTCGTTTATGGTGAGCCGCATCGCCATTGGGATAGCCTCAGGCCTGATCACCACGTCGGCCATGATAGGGCTGACGCAGTTGAGTCGCGGCGCAGATCCCCGGCGGGCCTCCCTGGTCACGACCTGCGTGATGTCCCTGGGCTTTGGCCTGGGGCCTGTGGTGGGCGGCCTGATAGCGCAATTTGCGCCGCTTCCTCTGCTCAGCGCCTACCTGCCGACCCTGCTCATGGGCCTGCTGGCCATTTACGCGCTATTTCAGATCAAGGTCCCGCCACGCGCTGTCCGGCCCACCGAGGCCATGGTGGGCACCCCCGCGGGCATCAGCTGGCTGCCGCGCATCACATTTCCGCCCCGGGCGCTGCGCCGGCCATTCTGGATCGGCTGCATGGGGGCCTTTAGCGCGTTTGGCGTCTTCAGCTTGTATGCCGCGCTGGCGCCCACGTTCATGCAACATATCGTGCCCTGGCATGGCCCGGCCATCAGCGGGTTCTCGATCGGGGTGATCCTGTTTCTATCAACGGCCTTCCAGTTGCTGGCACGCCGCTTCAGCACCAAAACCAGCGCAATGATGGGCCTGCTGGGTTTGTCGGCCTGCAACCTGCTGCTGATACTGACCAGCTATACCGGTGCGGTGACGCTGTTTGTGCTGAGCGTTTTGGTCACTGGCTTTGGCCACGGCGTGATGAGCATGGCAGGCATGTCCATCGTGAACAAGGTTGCCACCCATGAGCAGCGCGCAGGCCTGCTGTCCTCCTACATGATCGTGGGTTACCTGGGCACCATCGTGCCGATTCTGGGCGTGGGCTGGCTGGCCAATCACGTCGGCCTGACGACCGCCATCGTCAGTTTTTGCGCCGTCATGGCACTCCTCACGGCGGGCCTGGCGTATGCGGCACAGAAGACACCGGTGATCAGCCTGCCGGATACCCGCTCGCGCTGAGGACGCCCCCTGCCTGGCACAGGGAAAGCAGTGCGGGAAGTGCGAGCCAATCAACCCATTTGGCTGTCTGGGCGGCAGGCAGCCCTGAAGCCACACTAGCGTTGAAGCCGCACTCAGACTGGCCAGACTAGGTCACCAGTTGCGCACGCGGCCGGTATCAAGGTGCACGAACTGCTCGCGGGGATAAAAACCCACGCCGCCCGCGCGCAGCGACAGCGCCGCCTCGTGCAGGTCGGCCAGCGGTACGCCCGGCAGGCGTACGTCGATGGCGCGGCCTTCCATGTGCAGGCTGTTCTTGGCCACGCCACCGCTGCGTGTCTGGCGCAGGTTGCTGTTGGTGGCGGGGCAACGGTAACCCGAGATCACCTCAAAAGAGCCCTTGCTGCCAAGCGCCTGCTGCACGCGGTGAAGCAGATCGAACACCTGGGGGTCGATCACCCCGATGTCGCCCGTATAGTGGTCGCGCAGGAAACGGTTGAGCCAGCCCAGCGCTTCGGGGACATAGCGTTCGCCGCTGGCATACACCAGATCGATTTTTTCGTGGGTGTGCGTATTGACCATCGCCAGCCCCCGCGCATCCGGCACCGAGGCGTAGGCGGCAGGGGCTGCCATTGCCGGCAGGGCGGCGGCCGCCGCGAATCGGGCCGTATGGCGCAGAAAGTGGCGGCGGGCCGGAATGAGGGGTTCAGTCATGGTTTATCTCCATTGGCAGGATTTGGAGCGCGTGAGTGCTGCCGCAAGGCGGCGTCCAGCAGGCGATCGAGACCGTAGATATCTTCAAAAAAGTAAGTCTGACCCTCTTTCACCAGCGTAGTTCCGTAAGCAATCAGCACGGGCACCGGCTCGGTCAGCCGCAGCGTGGCCGATTCACCCCGGCTCATGGCCTGGCGGATGCGGCCCTCGGTCCATTCCGGCATGCCCTTGAGCACGAATTTAGCCAGCTCGACCGGCTGCTCGACACGGATGCAGCCATGGCTGAAGTCGCGCCGGTCGCGCTCGAACAGCTGGGTAGCCGGTGTGTGGTGCAGATAGATGTTGTCGCGGTTGGGAAACACGAACTTGATGTCGCCGAGCGCATTTTTGGGCCCCGGCCGCTGGCGAATGCGCGCCTGGCCGGCCAGCACGGCGCTCAGCCGCGCCGCCGAAAGCGTCCGGTCCACGCGGCCATCAGACGACACGAACTCCATTTCCTCCCGCGCGAGATAGCCCGGGTCACGCCGCAGCCGCGGCACGGTTTCGCTGCGGGCGATGGAAGGCGGGACGTTCCAGTAGGGGCTGAATTCGATGAAGCGCATGTCTTCATCGAACAAGGGGGTACGCGTGTCCAGCGCCTTGCCGACGACGACCCTCATCTCCTGCTGCACATGGATGCGGCCGCCCTGCACTTCGTAGGCGCGCAGCACGAATTCCGGGATATTGATGACAATCATGCGCGGCCCCTGCATCAGCGGGGTCCAGCGCAGGCGCTCAAGCGCCAGTTCGATCTGCCGCACGCGGGCAGCGGGTGTCACTTGCAGCTGCGCCAGCGTGGCTTTGCCGATCACACCGTCGGCGGCCAGGCCATGCCGCAATTGGAAGGCCTTGACGGCCTCCACCAGCGGACCCTCATAGTGCGGCGGCAGAGCCAGGTCAGGCGCAAGGTCACCCAGTGCGGCCAGTCGCTCCGCCAGCATCGCCAGCCCCGCATAGTCCTGACCCGGCTCCAGCTTACCCGCCTTGCCGCGCGGATCGCCGGGCAAGGGCGGCAGGGGCTCCCGCCAGCCCGGGTGGTCGACGCGCTCGCGGTAGCGTGCCAGCGCCTCGCGCAGATGCGCATAGAGCGGCAAGCGCGGCGAAGCTTCGGCGGCAGCCTCTGGAAGGCGCCGGGCCGCCAGCGCCGCCTGCAGATAAGCCGCAGCGTCGAAGGCTTCACGGTGTCGCGGATTGAAGTTGTGATGAATCTTTTGCGGATCGACACGGCCCTGGTGCAGGTCTGACAAGTAGCGCTCCATGGCCGTGGTCAGCGCCTGCTCAAGGCGCGCAATCTCGGGGGCGTTCGGCGGTGAGCCCTGGGCCTTCGTAATGGCTTGCCCTAGAGCGCTGGCGTTGTAGTCCTGCGGCTCCAGGCCGTGGGTTGCGGCGGCGGTGAGCAGCTCAATCGCTTGACGGGCCTGGGGGGTCGGCCTCTCCCCGTCGAACCAGAGTTGCCCTTCGGCCGCCATTGAAGTGCCGCAGCACAGCCATAGCGCGATGGCCGCAGCACGGATGAACCATGAAAGCGCACTCTTTGTTTGCATCATTCCATTATCAATGCCTGGCGATGGCGCGAAATGGGCATTGACGGGTTGCCCTCTCTCCATCTCTCAGCGCATATCGAACAATTCCTGGTGGAAGTCGTCGGAAGGCAGTCCCCGCGCGGTCAAGTCCTGCCGCAAGGCCTGGCCAAAGCCCGCAGGGCCGCAAAACCAGAGATCGGCGTCTTTCCACTCGGGCACTGATTGGCAAATCCGCTCCGCGGTCAGCCGGCCGTCCGTGGTGGCCACCAGAACATGCAGATTGACCTTGGCCTCTTGGGCACGCTGGCGCACTTTGGCAATGAAGGCGTCATCGGGGGCGCTGGTGCTGTAGAACAAATCAATGATTTTTCCGTCCGGCTGGCTAGCCAGGACATGCATGCGGGCAATGAAGGGCGTGATGCCGATGCCGCCGGCCACCCAGATCTGGCGCGGCTTGCTGCTGCGAAAGCCGAAGCGCCCGTAAGGCCCCTCCACCTTGACGAGATCGCCCACTTTCAGGGTCTCGGGGAGCAGGCCGGTGTAATCGCCAATCCCCTTGATGAGAAAAAACATGCATCCATCACCATGCCAGGCCGATGAAATCGTGAAGGGATGAGCGCCCTCCTTCGGATCAAAGGTCACGAAGGCAAATTGCCCCGCTTCATGACCCGGCCAGCGGTCCTTGAGCTTGAGCGCGACCTTGAGCACCCGATTGTCGGCGTGGTGCACCAGCTCATCGACCATGCCCACCGCCTGACGGCGCGCGCCCACTTTGCGAAAAAGCGAGACGAATGCGGCCACGGTACCGCAAGCCATCAAGACCCCCATCAGGGGACCAAGGGCTTGCCCCCAGTAGCTGAACTTCATCAGCACCACGGAATGAAAAACCAGGAACAGATAAACGATGGCAAGCAGGCGGTGCGTCTTGAAAAAGTAGCGGTAAGGGAATTTCTTCAGCAGGGCCAGAACAATCAGGACGACGGCGGCGTAAAACGCCCATTCGCCAATGGATTCGGCCAAGCCGCGCTGGCTCTGAAAATACCGGAAGAGTGCCACGGGCTGCTCGGCCGCAGGATGCCGCACAGGCCGCGCCATCCAGCCCCAGCCGATCATCCATTTCGGGGCATTGGCCCATAGCCAGTGAATGATGGAAAACACCAGCCCGGTGATGCCCAGCCACTTGTGCAGACGATAGGACTTGTCCAGCCCGCCCAGAAAGGGCTCGATCCGCACCGGCCGCAGCGCCAGCATCATGCCGACACTCATCACCGCTATGCCGAGGATGCCCGTGTAGTTGATGAGCGACGTGCGCAAGGCAAAGAACTCGTAGGGCGCCGACAGCACGGTATCGGCAGCGAGCCAGAGACCGGTTAGCCCGAAGATCAGAATCAAATAACTCAGCTTGATGTTTTTCATGTCGTGCCTCTCCCTCCCCCGAATGTAGCGCGCCGTCGCTTCACCCACAAAAGGAAAAGTCCCGCAGGCAAAACCCGGCGGGACTTTCAAGCGCCGACCGGTTCAGGTCGGCAACGCGGCTTTACACCAGCAAGGCATTCACACGTTTGACGTAGGCCGCCGGATCTTCCGGCAAACCACCTTCGGCCAGCAGGGCCTGATCAAACAGGATATGGGCCAGGTCGTCAAAACTCGCCGATTCGGCGCTGGCTTCCAGCTTTTTCACCAGCGGGTGCAGGGCGTTCACTTCCAGAATGGGCTTGACTTCGGGCACGGGCTGACCGGCCTGCTTGAGCATGCGGGCCAACTGCGTTGACATGTCGCCGTCCTGCACGACCAGGCAGGCCGGTGAATCGACCAGACGCGTCGTCGCGCGAACGTCGGAGGCCTTGTCTTTGAGCGCTTCTTTCAGCTTGTCCAGGATAGGCTTGAACTGGGTCTGCGCCTCTTCGGCGGCCTTTTTCTCGTCCTCGTCCTGCAGCTTGCCCAGGTCCACCGCACCCTTGGCGACGGACTGCAGCGGCGTGCCGTCAAAGTCGTGCAGGTAGTTCAGCGCCCACTCATCGACCCGGTCGGCCATCAGCAGCACTTCGATGCCCTTCTTGCGGAAGATCTCGAGTTGAGGGCTGCTTTTGGCTGCGGCCAGCGTGTCGGCTGTGATGTAGTAAATCGCGTCCTGGCCATCCTTCATGCGTGCCTTGTAGTCGGCAAAGCTGACGCTGGTCGTGTCCGTCGTCGAGCTGGCAAAGCGCAGCAGCTTGGCCAGGCGCTCGCGGTTGGCGAAATCCTCGCCCAGGCCTTCCTTCAACACGGCACCGAACTCGGCATAAAAGGTGGTGAACTTTTCCGGCTCGTTGGCGGCCAAGTCTTCAATCATGGACAGCACGCGGCGGGTATTGCCCTCGCGGATCGCCTTGACGGCGCGGCTTTCCTGCAGCAGCTCGCGCGACACATTGAGCGGCAAGTCGGACGAGTCGACCACACCCTTGACAAAGCGCAGATAGCTTGGCAGCAGCGCCTGGGCGTCGTCCATGATGAAGACGCGCTTGACATAGAGCTTGACGCCCGCGGCCTTGTCGCGCTGAAACATGTCCATAGGCGCCTTGGCCGGGATGAACAGCAGCTGGGTGTACTCGGTAGCCCCTTCCACGCGGTTGTGCGTGGTGGCCAGCGGGGCTTGCTGGTCGTAGCTGATCTGCTTGTAGAACTCGTCGTAGTGTTCCTGCGTGATGTCTTTCTTGGCGCGCGTCCAAAGCGCAGCCGCCTGATTCACGGTTTCCCATTCGCCGGTGGCAACCATCGCGCCGGGCTGGTCGTTTTCACCCTCTTTCCACTCTTCCTTGGGCATCAGGATGGGCAGCGAGATATGGTCGGAATACTTGTTGATGATGCCCTTGAGTTTCCAGGCGTTCAGGTACTCGGTGGCGTCGTCTTTCAGGTGCAGGATGACGCTGGTGCCGCGCTCGGCACGCTCGATGTCGCCGACCTCGAACTC
The DNA here is from genome assembly GCA_963793855.1 of uncultured beta proteobacterium. Taxonomy (GTDB): domain Bacteria; phylum Pseudomonadota; class Gammaproteobacteria; order Burkholderiales; family Burkholderiaceae_C; genus Polaromonas. The sequence goes on along the minus strand of CAWCBL010000004.1, from coordinate 942,072 downwards.
GCCCGTGCCGTCGCTCACCCAGCGCACGCCGTGGGCAGCCGCCAGGCCGGCGCGGCGGCTTTCGACCGTGATCTTGTCAGCGACGATGAAGCCGGAATAAAAGCCCACGCCGAACTGGCCAATCAGCTGCGCGTCGTTTTTCTGGTCACCCGAGAGCTTGGCCATGAAATCGCGCGTGCCGCTCTTGGCAATCGTGCCGAGGTGGTCAATCGCCTCCTGCTGCGACATGCCAATGCCGTTATCACTGATGGTCAGTGTTTTGGCGGCTTGGTCAAAACTCACGCGCACCTTGAGCTCGGCATCGTTTTCGTACAGGCCGGCGTCGTTGAGCGCCTCAAAGCGCAGCTTGTCGCAGGCGTCCGATGCGTTTGAAATCAGCTCGCGCAGGAAGATTTCGGGGTTGGAGTAGAGCGAATGGGTAACCAGCTTGAGCAGCTGGGCGACTTCGGCCTGAAAGGAATGGGTTTGTTTTTGCATGGAGGTAGATAAGAGAAAAAATACAGCGCACAGATGCGCCCGCAGCGTCCTATTTTCAAGCCCTTTGCGCGCCAGCGGCTCCTTGCCGGCGTCAAAGCGCTCCGTTTAAGGCGAGAATTCCAGGTGCGCAATCTGCACGGGCACCGCATGCTATGTTTTCAGCAGCAGTCAAGCAGGATGGTAATGCATTGAGGTCAGGTCGCACCCCGCAACCACGCCACCAGCTGCAGGCTGACCTCGGGCCGCTTCAGGAGCTCCAGGTGGTTCATGCCATGGGCAATCCACTGGTTTTCCGGCGCAAACGCCAGTGTGCGGCGGGGGTCCTCATGCAGGCCGAGCGCGCTCTCCAGAGGCACAAGGCCATCGCCGACCATTTTGTGACTCAAGGCATGCCTGACCGACGCCAGCGGCCCGACACCGTGCGTCACGGTGGTGGCTGCCACGGCGTAACAGCTCACACCGGCGGGCAGCGGCAGCACCTGCCGCGCATCGGGCGCGCTTTCGAAACGGTCGGCGTGTTGCCAGTCGGCCTCCAGCACATTGCCATAGCGCAGATCGGTGATGCCGGCACTGCGTATCTGGCCAATTTTGGCGAAGGGCCGGGTGACGGTCTGCTTGTCCAGTAGCGTGTTGACCCAGTTTCCGACCCGCTCCAGCGGCGCGCCGTGGTGTGGCGTGCCCATGAACACCAGCCGTTTTAGCTGCGCGGGCCAGGCATGGCCTGCCTGAGCCGCCTGCTGACAGGCACTGCGTGCCAGCAGGCCACCCATGCTGTGCGTCAGCAGCGTCAGTTCTTGCACGGCTTGCGGCCATGCCTGCAGCAGTTGCTCCAGCAGCACGGCCAGCTGCCGGCCATTGACGGAGGTGTGCAAGCCGCTGTTGTAGTGCAGGTAAACCGGGGTGTAGCCCAGTTCATTGGCCAGCTGCAGGCCGTGGTCATGGGCGGGGTGCAGCGCGCCCGAGGCGCCATGGCCGCGCCATTGCAGGTCGTTCATGCACAGGCCATGAATCAGCACCAGCACCTTGCCGGTAGCGCCGGGCAGGCGCTGCGCCAGCGCTGCTTTTTCCAGCGGCAGGGCCTGGCCTTCGTGGCGAAAACTCATGCGGATAGCCAGCGGATTGGCTGTTTCCAGCAAGCGGTCGCCGAGCACCCCATTGAGCACCGCCAGCATGGCTTCGCGCCTGCGCGAAGAAGTCTGCTGGCCGACCATTGGCAACACCCCCGAAAGCACGGCGTTGACCGTTCCGCCGGCCAGCCGCGTGACGCCCTTGACGCCGCCATAAACCAGCCCGGTGATCCCGTCAGAGCGGACGCCGCTGCGGCCGGGTGCGTCGTCTATGAATCTGGAACCCAGCGGGCCAAAGAAGGAGGCAACCGCCTTGTACGCATTGCCCTGCACATTTTCGGCAAGCCCGGTGATGCCCAGCGCGGCCTGCGTGGCGAGTTGCGCCAACCCCTGAATGTCGGAGACATGCAGGTAGCTCGGCAGCTTGGGGATGCGGGGTTTAGGTTTGGCCTTGCCGGCCGGCGTGGATGCACTCATGCGCCCATTGTGCGGATATTGACCGGAATATGCCAGAACCCGCCAGCGCCCGAATACGCTACAAATTCAATAGCTTATTGTGCCCACTGGTTATGGGCTAAAGCCATTTTTTTATTGGTAAAACCCGTCAGAATTGCTCGTGCGGCGCCAGGTAGCGCCACTGGCCTATCGGCAGATGGCCCAGGTTGACGCGGCCTATGCGCACGCGCTTCAACCCGGTCACAAAAAGACCGACCTGCTCGCACATGCGGCGAATCTGGCGTTTTTTCCCCTCCTTGAGCACAAAACGCAGCTGCTCGGGGTTTTGCCAGTCGACCTGCGCCGGCTTCAGGGGCTCACCGTCAAGGCTCAGCCCGTGGCGCAACAGCTCAAGCTTCTCGCGGGGAAACACGGCCTGCACATTCACCGTTTCAGCGCCGTAGCTCACGCGCACCAGGTATTCTTTTTCAATCTCGGAGTCCTCGCCGATAAGCTGGCGCGCCACGCGGCCGTCCTGCGTCAGCACCAGCAGACCAATCGAGTCGATGTCGAGCCGGCCGGCCGGCGCCAAGCCGCGCAGCTGTTCATGGCCCCAGCGCATGCGGCTGTTGCATTCGCGCCAGCGGTTTTCCGGCTGCACCAACACCACGGCGGGCTCGTGGCCGTCTTCGGCCTGGCCGCTGACATAGCCGACCGGCTTGTTGATCAGAATGGTGACCTGCAGGCGCTGCTGCTGCTCGGCTTCGCGCGCCACTTCAATGCGCGCATTGGCAGCCACCGGCTGGCCCATCACGGCAGGCAAGCCGTTGACGCGCACCCAGCCGCGGGCAATCCAGTCGTCGGCCTCGCGGCGCGAGCACATTCCGAGTTCCGCCATGCGTTTGTTCAGGCGCACCGTGAGCACTGGCGTGCCTGGAGCAGGTTTGGGGATGCGGACCGCCGCGCTGGCGGGCTGAGCCCCGGTCTTGGGTTTGGAGTTTTCTTGCATTGCTATTTATTTTATAGCTGACTATGCCCGTTGAACATGGGCCAGCTCTGCTTTTTTATCATGAACCACACTGGAACGCAATGCCGCGATATCCAGCACGCGCAGGCCGCCGTATTCCACGCGAATTGTGCCTTGCGCCTCCAGTGCCCGCAACGCCTCGTTGACCCGCTGGCGCGACAGGCCGACCAGATAAGCCAACTCCTGCTGCGTGATGCGCAGGACTTCACCCACGCCCGGATACAGCACCGGATTGAAAAGCGCCGCCAGACTGCGCGCCACACGCAGGTCCGGATTGTTCATGCGGTCAATTTCGCGCGCCGAAATGAACTGGGCCAGCCGTTCGTTAAGCTGATTCATCACAAAACGGTTAAAGCCAATCGAGTGGTCGAGCAGCCAGTGAAAGCTGTCGATCGGCAAACCGGCGACCACACTTTTTCGCAGCGCCTGAATGTTGTAGCGGTAGGGCTCGCGCTTGAGCACCGTGCCCTCGCCAAACCATCCGCCCGGGGGGACGCCGGTGAAGGTCATGGTCATGCCCTGCGCGTTGTCGGCACTCATCTTGAGCAGCCCTTCGACCACGCCGAACCAGTAGGTCACCGGCTTGCCGACGCGGCACACATAGTCGCCCGCCTGCGCATCGCCCACCAGCAAACTCGCCACTGCACGCGCATGCTCATCCGGGCGCAGCAGGGGCAGCCACGGTATGCCCAGCAGCTCGTGAGGCGTGGGTGGCCTGCGGCGCTGGTGAAGGGTCAGGTCAGTTGACATGGGTCATAAAAAAGATGGCAGAGCCAGTTCAAGGAGAGCGATCCCCTTGAATTGTCGTTAGATGATCATTTTATTGTCACTCTAAAACATACGATCGGCCATCGTCACCACCGTGCCACCGGTGCGCGAGTTCCAGCAGGCATGGAAGGCGGCCGGTGTAACGCTGGCGCCGTCGCCCCCGGCACTCAAGGACTGCATCAACGCCCGGGTTTTCGCCGAAGCACTGCGGCACTGCGACGCAGCGGCCGCAATCCGACGCGCAGCCGCTTTATCCGATAAACAGGGCAACCCCGGGCACACCCCAGTAGGACTTACCCCTAAATTGTCTTCGCAATGACAACGCGACGTCAAATGCAGCCCTAACATTCATCACCTATCAGCAGCTTTTCCCGAAAAAAGCCTGCAAAACCTGGAGACAAGGACCGGATGCAGACCACGTTCCCCCAACTGCTGCTCAAACATGCTGCCGAGCGCCCTGCGGCTCCGGCCATGCGCGAGAAAGAATATGGCATCTGGCAAGCCCACAGCTGGTCTGCCCTGGCCAGCCTCGTCGAACAGCTAGCCGCCGGATTGCACCAGGCCGGATTGCGGCGCGGCGAGCACATGGTGGTGATTGGCGCCAACCGTCCGCGCCTGTATGCGACCATGCTGGCGGCGCAGTCGCTCGGTGCGATTCCCGTGCCGCTGTACCAGGATGCGGTCGGCGCCGAATGCGTTTTTCCGCTGAACAATGCCGAAGTGCGCTTTGCCATGGTTGAAGACCAGGAGCAGGTGGACAAGCTGGTCGAAATCCGCGACCGCTGCCCGCAGATCTCGAACATCTATTACGACGACCCGCGCGGCCTGCGCAAATACAGCGAGCCGGGCCTGGATTCGCTCGATGCGCTGATCGAGTCCGGCAAAGCCTTTGTGCAGCAGAACCCGCAGTGGTTTGCCGCCGAAGTCGCCAAGATCCAGCCCCACGACGTGGCCGCCATGTTTTTCACTTCGGGCACCACGGGCAACCCCAAGGGCGTGGTCCACACGCACAGCACCCTGCTCGACCGCGCCACGGCCGGGGCCGAGTTTGACAAGCTGACCAGCACCGAAGAAGTGCTGGCCTACCTGCCGCCTGCCTGGATAGGCCAGAACATCTTCAGCTACGCCCAATGGCTGGCCTGCGGCTATGTGGTGAACTGCCCCGAGTCGGCCAGCACCGTGACGATTGACCTGAAGGAAGTCGGTCCGACCTATTATTTTGCGCCGCCGAGGATTTTTGAAGGCCTGCTGACCAGCGTGATGATCCGCATGGAAGACGCTGGCACGCTCAAGCGAAAGATGTTCGAAGCCTGCATGAATGTCGCCAAGCGCGTCGGCCCGGCGCTCATGAACGGCGAATCGGTCAGTGCGTTCGACCGCATCAAATACGCGCTTGGCAACGTGCTGGTGTATGGCCCGCTGCGTAACAACCTCGGCTTCAGCCGGGTGCGCGTGGCCTATACCGCCGGCGAGGCGATTGGTCCCGACCTGTTTTCCTTTTACCGCTCGATCGGCATCAATCTCAAGCAGCTTTACGGCTCGACCGAAACCGCCGTATTCGTCTGCCTGCAGCCGGACAACGAGGCGCGTGCCGACACCGTGGGCGTTCCGATTCGCGGCGTGGAAATCAAGGTGGCCGACAACGGCGAAATCCTCGTCAAGTCGGCCGGCCTGCTCAAGGAATACTACAAGAATCCGGCCGCGACGGCGGAGGTCCTGACCGCCGACGGCTGGTACCACACCAGCGACGCGGGCTTCATAGACAGCCACGGCCACCTCAAGATCATTGACCGCGTGAAGGACGTGGGCCGCATCAAGGGCGGCGCGCATGACGGCGCCATGTTCGCGCCCAAGTACGTGGAGAACAAGCTGAAGTTCTTTCCGCACATCAAGGAAGTCGTGGCCTACGGCGACGGGCGCGAGAAGGTCTGCGTCTTCATCAACATTGATTTTGACGCGGTGGGCAACTGGGCCGAACGGCGCAACCTGCCGTATGCCGGCTACACCGACCTGGCGCAAAAGCCCGAGGTCTACCAGCTCATCAAGGAGTGCGTGGAAAAGGTCAATGCCGACTTGAGCGTGGACGCCTTGCTGGCCGGCTCGCAGGTCAGCCGCTTCCTGGTGCTGCACAAGGAACTTGACGCCGATGATGGCGAGCTGACCCGGACCAACAAGGTGAGGCGCGGCTTCATCGCCGAGAAGTACCAGCCCCTGATTGACGCCCTGTATGGCGGAAAAACCGAGCAGTTCATTGAAACCGTGGTGAAGTTTGAAGACGGCCGCAGCGGCAGCGTCAGCGCCACACTGAAAATTGGCGATACCCAAACGTTTGACCCAGTGAAAGCGGCGGCATGATGGCTAAGAAAATTGGTGAGGTCATCCTTGACGTCCATAACATCAGCCTGCGCTTTGGTGGCGTGAAGGCGCTGACAGACATCTCCTTCAATGTGAAGGAGCATGAAATTCGCGCCATCATAGGCCCCAACGGCGCCGGCAAAAGCTCCATGCTCAATTGCATCAACGGCGTGTACACGCCGCAGCAAGGCTCCATCACCTTTCGCGGCAAGACCTTTTCCCACATGAACTCGCGCCAGGTGGCCGAGATGGGCGTGGCCCGCACCTTCCAGAATCTGGCGCTGTTCAAGGGCATGAGCGTGATCGACAACATCATGACCGGGCGCAACCTCAAGATCAAAAGCAACCTGCTGCTGCAGGCGCTGCGCCTAGGCCCGGCCGAACGCGAGGAAATTCGCCACCGCGAGTTTGTCGAGCACATCATCGACTTCCTGGAAATCCAGGCCTATCGCAAGATGCCGGTGGGCCAGCTGCCCTACGGCCTGCAAAAGCGCGTCGACCTGGGCCGCGCCCTGGCCATGGAGCCGCAGGTGCTGCTTCTCGACGAGCCCATGGCCGGCATGAACGTGGAAGAAAAGCAGGACATGTGCCGCTTCATCCTCGACGTGAACGATGAGTTCGGCACCACCATTGTGCTGATCGAGCACGACATGGGCGTGGTGATGGACATCTCCGATCGCGTCGTGGTGCTGGACTACGGCAAGAAGATCGGCGATGGCGCGCCCGAAGAAGTACGCAACAACGAAGACGTCATAACGGCCTATCTGGGCACGTCGCACTGAGGACAACACCCGTTGGATCGCTTGCGTAGCCCCTCCTGCAGGGGACGCCGTCACCCGGCGAAGGGCTGCGGCCGTCTGATTGGAGTTCTATGGGCTTTTTTCTTGAAACTCTTTTCGGCGGCCTGATGGCGGGCATGCTGTATTCGCTGGTCGCGCTGGGCTTTGTGCTGATCTACAAGGCCTCGGGCGTCTTCAACTTCGCGCAGGGCGCCATGGTGCTGTTCGCGGCCCTGGCCATGGCGCGCTTCGCGGAATGGATTCCGCTGTGGCTGGGCTTTGACAGCCTGCTGCTGGCGAATCTGCTGGCCTTCATCGCGGCCATGCTGTCCATGGTCATCGTGGCCTGGCTGATCGAGCGGCTGGCCCTGCGCGGGCTGGTCAACCAGGAGGGCATCACGCTGCTGATGGCGACCCTGGGCATAGGCTACTTTCTCGACGGCGCGGGCCAGCTGCTGTTTGGCAGCGCCACCTACAAGATCGACATCGGCATGCCCAAGGACCCGATGATCGTGCTGGAGAACGTCTTTGCGGGCGGCCTGCTGCTGAACAAGGAAGACCTGATTGCCGCAGCCATCTGCCGCCGTGCTGGTGACGCTGCTGACGCTTTTCTTCCAGAAGACCCGCACCGGCCGGGCGCTGCGCGCGGTGGCGGACGACCACCAGGCGGCCCAGTCCATAGGCATTCCGCTGGCCCGCATCTGGGTCGTCGTCTGGTCCGTAGGCGGCATTGTGGCGCTGGTGGCGGGAATGATCTGGGGCTCCAAGCTGGGCGTGCAGTTTTCCTCTCGCTGGTGGCGCTCAAGGCCTTTCCGGTGGTGATCCTGGGCGGACTCACCTCGGTGCCTGGCGCCATCCTGGGCGGCCTGTCATCGGCGTCGGGGAAAAGCTGTCCGAGATTTACCTCGGCCCCTTTGTGGGCGGAGGCATCGAGAACTGGTTCGCCTATGTGCTGGCCCTCGCTGTCTTGCTGGTCCGGCCACAAGGCCTGTTCGGCGACAAGATCATTGACAGAGTCTGATTTTGCGGGACGGATCAAGATGCGCAGCAAAGCTCGGTCAACTGTAAGCATTCATGTTTTACCGAGAAAATGGCCAGTTCAAAAGCAGCTACCGGGCCGACCGCGCTCTTCCCTATCGCGCAAGACCGCTGGGCCATGCTGGCGCTGGCCGCGATCGCCTTCATCGTGGTGCCCATGCTGACCAGCGACTATGCCTTCCGCGCCGTCATCATTCCCTTCCTGATCATCTCGCTGGCCGCGCATCGGGCTCAACATCCTGGTGGGCTACTGCGGCCAGATTTCGCTCGGCACCGGCGCCTTCATGGCCGTCGGGGCGTACGCGGCCTACAACTTCTTGGTGCGCATCGAAGGCATGCCGCTGCTGCTGGCTCTGATCTGGCGGCGGCCTGTGCGCCACGGTGGCGGGCGTGCTGTTTGGCATTCCCAGCCTGCGCATCCGGGGCCTGTATCTGGCCGTGGCAACGCTGGCGGCGCAGTTCTTCATGGACTGGTTCACCAACGCATGAAATGGGTCACCAATGACTCGTCATCAGGCTCGGTCGGTGTGGGCGCCCTGAAGATCGCGGGCTTCGAGTTCAACACGCCGGCGCAGAAGTATTTGCTGTGCCTGAGCTTTGTGGTGGTGTTCGGTCTGCTCGCCAAGAACCTGGTGCGCGGTGCCATTGGCCGCGAATGGATGGCCATGCGCGACATGGACGTCGCCGCCAGCGTGATCGGCATACGTCCCGTGAATGCCAAGCTCACCGCTTTTGCCGTCAGCAGTTTCATCGTCGGCCTGGCCGGCGCGCTGTGGGGCTTTGTGCACCTGGGCTCGTGGGAGCCGGCCGCCTTTCGGCATCGACAAGTCGCTGCAACTGCTGTTCATGATCATCATTGGCGGCCTGGGCTCCATCGCCGGGCAGCTTCTTCGGCGCCGCCTTCATCGTGCTGCTGCCGCTGTTCCTGAACTATGTGCCGCACTGGCTAGGCATGTTCCGCTGATTTCCACCGGCACGGCATCGCACCTGGAGCACATGATCTTCGGCGCGCTGATCGTTTTTTTCCTGATCGTCGAGCCGCACGGGCTGGCCGACTGTGGTCCACGGCGCAGCAAAAGCTGCGGCTGTGGCCCTTCCCGCACTGAGCGCCCAGCGCGCTCGTTTTTCACCCGCAGACCCACCATCACCACAAAGGAGACAAGCATGAAACTTAGAAAAATCGCCATCGCCGCAGCCGTGGCGCGGCCACCGGACGTCGCGTCTGGTCACGTCCACGCTGGCGCAAGCCCAGGCGGCGGAGCAGTTCATTCCGCTGCTGGTCTTACCGCACCGGCCAGTTCGCGCCGCTGGGCATTCCATGGGCCGACGGCAAGCAGGACTACCTGAAGCTGGTCAACGCGCGCGATGGCGGCGTCAATGGCGTGAAACTGACCTACGAGGAGTGCGAAACGGCCTACGACGCGGCCAAGGGCGTGGAATGCTACGAGCGCCTCAAGACCAAGGGCACGGGCGCATCGGGCTTCGATCCGCAGTCCACTGGCATCACCTTCGCGGTGACCGACAAGGCCTTCGTCGACAAGGTCTCCGTAGAGACCATGGGCTACGGCCTCTCGCAGTCCGTCGATGGCTCGGTGTTCGAGTGGAACTTCCCGCTGCTGGGCACCTACTGGACCGCCGCCGATGTGATGCTGCAAGACATCGCGAAGAAGGAAAAGGGCAGCCTCAAGGGCAAGAAGATCGCCCTGGTCTACCACGACTCGCCCTATGGCAAGGAACCCATCCCGCTGCTGCAAGAAGCGCGCCGCGGCCGAAGGCTTCGAGCTGCGCTGTTCCCCGTCACGCCTCCAGGTGTTGAGCAGAAAGTCGACCTGGCTGCAGATCCGCCAGCAGAAGCCCGACTACGTGCTGTTCTGGTCCGGCCGGCGTCATGACGCCCGCCGGCATCCGCGAGGCCCAGGCCAGCGGCTACCCGCGCGAAAAATGTACGCCATCTGGTGGGCCGGCTCTGACCACGACGTGAAAGACCTGGGCGCGGGCGCCAAGGGCTACAACGCGGTCACCATCCACAACAGCGCCGCCAAGGACAGCGTGCACGACGCGCTGAAAAAGCTGGTCTACGACAAGGGCCAGGGTACGGGGCCGGCAGCGAGCGTGGGCACGCTCGCGCACACCCGCGGCATGATGATTTCGATGCTGCAGGTCGAAGCGATCCGTGCAGCGCAGGACAAGTACGGCAAGGGCAAGGCGCTGACGCCCGAGCAGGTGCGCTGGGGTTTTGAAAACCTGGACCTGTCGGCGGAACGCTCTGAAGGCGCTGGGTTTCGGAGAGATCATGCGTCCCGTCAAGACCTCGTGCAGCAACCACATGGGCACCGACTGGGCGCGCATCGCGCAGTGGGACGGCGGAAGTGGGACATCGCTTCCGACTGGTACCAGGCCGACAAGACCAACATCGGTCCGCTGGTCAAGGAGTACTGCCGCCAAGTACGCCAAAGAAAAGAACATCAAGCCGCGCAGCTGCAACTGATGAACTTCAGTGCGCTCCACCCCTCTGCAAGGGTGGAGCGCTGCCTCCGACTTTTTGCTCCCGGAACGGTCCATGGACGCCACCGCCAGCCTAGAACGCCGCCAACACGCTCTCAACGTCAACGGCATCGAGGTCATCTACAACCACGTGATCCTGGTGCTCAAGGGTGTCTCGCTGCAAGTGCCCGAGGGCCGCATCGTCGCCATCCTGGGCGGCAACGGCGCGGGCAAGACCACCACGCTGCGCGCCGTCTCCAACCTGCTCAAGGGCGAGCGCGGCGAGGTCACCAAGGGCTCTATCGAGCTGCGCGGCGAGCGCATCGAAAACCTCTCGCCGGCCGACCTGGTGCAGCGCGGCGTGGTGCAGGTGATGGAAGGGCGGCACTGCTTTGCCCACCTGACCATCGAAGAAAACCTGCATGACCGGCGCCTACACGCGCAACAGCAAGGCCGAGATCGCCGCCAACCTGGAAAAGGTCTACAACTACTTCCCGCGCCTGAAGACGCGCCGCAGCTCGCAGGCCGCCTACACCTCGGGCGGCGAGCAGCAGATGTGCGCCATTGGCCGTGCCCTCATGACCAACCCCAGCATGGTGCTGCTCGACGAGCCCTCCATGGGCCTGGCGCCGCAAATCGTTGAAGAGGTGTTCAACATCGTCAAAGACCTGAACACCAGAAGGAAAAAGTCACCTTCCTGCTGGCCGAGCAAAACACCAATATGGCCCTGAAATACGCCGACTATGGCTACATCATGGAGAGCGGCCGCGTGGTGATGGACGGCGTGGCTTCCGACCTGGCCAACAACGAGGACGTGAAAGAGTTTTACCTAGGCGTGGGCGGCGGCGAACGCAAGAGCTTCAAGGACGTGAAAAGCTACAAGCGGCGCAAGCGCTGGCTGGCTTGAGCACGCTGAATCCCGCCTTAGCCTTAGGACACCGCAATGACCCCTTTTTTTGACGCCCTTGAAACCCGCCCGCAGGCCGAGCGCGAAGCCGCCCTGATGGCCGCCCTGCCGCTGCAGATCAGCCACGCCCAGACGCATGCGCCCGCCTTTGGCGACCCTGCTCCAGGGAATTGACGGCCAGGCCATCAACTCCCGCGCCGCGCTGGCGCGCCTGCCGGTCACCCGCAAGCATGAATTGCTGGAACGCCAGCAGGCCGAACGCCAGGGCGGCGGCGACGCTTTTGGCGGTTTCAGCGCACTGCGCTACGGCGCCGCAGATGCCCCATGTGTTTGCCAGCCCAGGCACAATTTACGAACCCGAAGGCACGCGCAAGGACTACTGGCGCATGGCGCGGGCGCTGCATGCCGCCGGCTTTCGGCCCGGCGAGCTGGTCCACAACAGCTTCAGCTACCACTTCGTGCCGGCCGGCTCCATGATGGAAACCGGCGCCCATGCGCTGGGCTGCACGGTGTTTCCGGGCGGCACCGGCCAGACCGAGCAGCAGGTGCAGGCCATGGCTGAACTGAAGCCGGCAGGCTATATCGGCACGCCGAGTTTTTTGAAACTCATCGTGGAAAAAGCCGCCGATATGAAGCTGTCGCTGCCCAGCGTCACGCGGGCGCTGGTGTCGCGGCGAAGCCTTTCCGCCCAGCCTGCGCGACTGGCTGGCCGAGCGCGGCATTGCCGGCTACCAGTGCTATGCCACGGCCGATCTGGGTTTGATTGCCTATGAGACCGAAGCGCGCGAAGGCCTGGTGCTCGACGAAGGCGTGATCGTCGAAATCGTCAGGCCCGGCACCGGCGACCCGGTGGCCGAGGGCGAAGTCGGCGAACTGGTGGTGACCACCTTGAACCCCGACTACCCGCTGATCCGTTTCGGCACCGGCGACCTGTCGGCGGTGCTGCCGGGCAACTGCCCCACCGGGCGTACCAATACCCGCATCAAGGGCTGGATGGGCAGAGCCGACCAGACCGTCAAGGTGCGCGGCATGTTTGTGCACCCGGGCCAGGTGGCCAACATCGTCAGACGTTTTCCCGAAGTGAGCAAGGCGCGCCTGATCGTCAGCGGCGAGATGGCCAACGACAGCATGACGCTGCAGGTCGAGGCTGCGTCAACTACAGAGAGGCTGGAGCAGCGCATCAGCGAGGCCATACGGGACGTCACCAAGCTGCGCGGCAGCGTGCAGATTCTGCCGCCAGGCAGCCTGCCCAATGACGGCAAGGTGATAGAGGACGCGCGCAGCTACCAATAAGGCCCCGTGGACGGGATTGCCCCTAAGTAGTTCCCGCGATGCAGGCGCAGGGCGCTGCCCGTAAACTTTGCGGCTTCAATACAAGGAAACGCTCATGAAACGCCTGTTAGTCCTAGCTGCCGCAGCAACGGCCCTTTTTGCGGCCCATGCCCAAACCTTCCCTGGCAGCAAGCCCATCACGTTTGTGGTGCCTTTTGCGGCCGGCGGACCGACCGACCGTGTGGCGCGCGACCTGGCCGAAGCCATGCGCAAATCCATGGGCAACGGCGCCAATTTCGTCGTCGAAAACGTCAACGGCGCCGGCGGCACCATAGGCGCCAACAAGGTCGCCAAGGCCACGCCCGACGGCCACACCCTGCTGCTGCACCACATCGGCATGGCCGCGGCACCCGGCCTGTACCGCAAGCTGCAGTACAAGCCGCTGGAAGACTTCGACTACCTGGGCATGATCAACGAGGTGCCCATGACCATTATTGGCAAGCCCCAGTTGCCCGCCAACAACTACCGCGATTTCGAGAACTACATTCGCGCCAACGCCGGCAAGCTCAACATCGCCCATGCCGGACTGGGTTCCGCCTCGCATTTGTGCGGCCTGATGTGGCAAGCGGCGATCAACGCCAAGGATGCCATGACCACCATTCCGTTTGGCGGCACGGCACCCGCCATGAATGCGCTGGTCGGCGGCCAGGTCGACATGATGTGCGACCAGACCACCAACACCACCGGCCAGATCGAAGCCGGCCGGGTCAAGGCCTTTGCCGTGACGACCGCCAAGCCGCTGTCCAATAACAAGCTGCTCAAGGACTACCCGACGCTGCAGGAAATGGGCCTGAAGGGCTTTGACCTGACCATCTGGCACGGCCTGTACGCGCCCAAGGGAACGCCACCGGCGGCTCTGGCCCAGATCAACGCGGCGCTCAAGCTGGCGCTGAAAGACCCCGACTTCATCCGCAAGCAAGAAGGCCTGGGCGCCGTGGTGGTGAACGACAAGCGTGTTGACCCCGTTGCCCACAAAGCATTCGTGGCGGCCGAAATCGCCAAGCTCAAGCCCGTGATTGAAGCCGCCGGCAAGTTTGCCGACTGACCCATTTCGCATTTTTTCAAAGCCGCCCGGCCATCGCCCGGCGGCTTTTTTCATGCCCGGATTCAGGTTTTACCCTGTTGAAGTGCCGTCAAGGGAGCGCTATCGTGGCTTTGTCCCAGCCCCCACCATCCATCGGAGAGCTTCTTGAAACAACATTCCAAACAAAATCGCCGCTCAGCCCTTATATACTCAGCGCTATCAGCTATTATTTTCATAGCAAACCCGGCAGCAGCCCAAAGCAGCTTGGCCGACCAAGCCAGTGAAAATCGTGGTGCCTTTTGCGCCAGGGGGCACCACCGACATTCTTGCCCGCGCCATGGCCCCCGAGTTGTCCAAGGCCTTCGGCCAACCCTTTGTGATTGAAAACCGCGCCGGGGCAGGCGGCAACATTGGCGCGGACCTGGTGGCCAAGTCAGCGCCTGATGGCTACACCCTGCTGATGGGGACCGTCGGCACCCACGGCATCAACAAATCGCTCTTCAGCAAGCTGACCTACGATCCGCAAAAAGACTTCGCGCCCATTACGCTGGTGGCTGGCGTGCCCAATGTCATGGTCGTCAACACCGAAAAAGCGCGGGCTGCAGGCATCAACAATGTGGCTGACTTCATTCGCGTCGCCAAGGCCAACCCCGGCAAATTCAACATGGCTTCCAGCGGCAACGGAACCTCTATCCATCTGGCAGGGGAGCTGTTCAAAACCATGAGCGGCACCTACATGATCCATTTTCCTTACAGTGGTTCGGGCCCGGCCCTGATGGCCCTGGTGGGCGGCGACATGGATGTGATGTTCGACAACCTGCCCTCCTCCATGCAGCTGATCAAATCCGGCAAGCTCAAGGCGCTGGCCGTGACCAGTTCGCAGCGCTCAGCCGCATTGCCTGACGTGCCGACGGTGGAGCAGGCCGGCGGCCCGGCGCTCAAGGGCTTCGACGCCAGTTCCTGGTTTGGCCTGCTGGCGCCTGCAGGCACGCCTCCCGACATCGTCAACCGCATTCAGCAAGAGGTTGTCAAGTCGCTGAACACCCCCGTCATGAAGGAAAAATTGCTGGCGCAGGGCGCCATTCCTGGCGGCAACACGCCGCAGCAGTTCACCGCCTTTATCAATGCCGAGCACATCAAGTGGGCGCAGGTGGTGAAGGCGTCGGGCGCCAAGGTCGACTGACCAGGGCTTGCTTCCGCCCGAAAAAAAGCCCCGGAGACGGGGCTTTTCAATCAGATGCGGGCGTCTCTTCTAGACACCCCAGACCACTTCCTGGCCGACTTTGTGATTCATCCGCAGCATCTCGATAAAGGGCAGGGCGCGCTGGTGCAGGCCAAGGCCTTCAGCCGGAGCCCCCTCAACAGGCTCTTTGTCACCGGATTCCTCCAGCGCAATCGCCGCCTCCAGCGCCTTGATGGCTGCCGGCATCTGCTCGGGCAGGATGATGCCCTGCGCTGCCGGCATCCTTGCCGATAATTTCCAGCACCTGACGCCCGTTGGGCTCCAGCATGATCACGTCGCCCATATTTTTTGATTTGAATCGGTACAGCATTGAATGCTCCTCTTGTTAAAACAGCCGACTTATTATGAGCAGCTTTTAGCTGCGTGTATGTAGGTCGCAATCACCTCTTGATGGCGCCGCGGCGGGACTTCTGGGGAATCCCTGCGCGGCGGGCCGGTCGTCAAGCAAAATAGATGGCATGTTCAATATTGCCACTGTTCAAAAACCTGCCGCGCAGGCCCTTCGCCAGGACGGACTGAGCCTGCTCTTGCCTGCCGATTTCACGTCCAGCCTGCAACTCCCCACGCCCCAATGGACACAAGGGTGGAGCGAACTGACCGGCTCCTGGGACCGGCTGCCGCCTGACGCCCACCTCAGGGATGGCGGACATTACCGCCGCCGCCGCCATGCCTGCTATATCCAGGAAGTGCCGAACGGTCCCCTCACCCAGGTGCCGCACCGCGCGCACTGGCAACCGACCGACTACAACGCCCTGCATGGCGGCTTTGAGCGCTGGTTTGAACCGGTCGAGCCGGCTGTGTCCGCCGCGCCCGCCTGGACCGAATTGCTGACGAGCCTAGGACACCTGTTTGCCCAGGTCAAGCCGGTGCCACGCTGGTACATCGAAGCGCACCAGTTCCGCATCGACACCACCGGCGGCGTAGGCCGGCCCACGCCGGAAGGCGCGCACCGCGACGGTGTGGATTTTGTGGTGGTGCTGATGGTGGCGCGGCGCGGCGTCAAGGGCGGCGAAACCCGTGTGTTTGATGCCCACGGGCCCAACGGCGTGCGCTTTGTGATGCAGGAGCCCCTGACGGCGCTGCTGCTGGACGACGAACGGGTGATTCACGAAACCACCCCCATCTTCCCGGCCGACGGCGAGGACCCGCTTGGCGGCCTGCGGGATACGCTGGTGCTCACCTATCGGGCTGATGGGTTTCAGGCACCCTGAAAAACCCGGCCTGGCATGGCCGAGCGCCCTTGTGCGGCCTGCCTGTTCATGAACTTTTCTGGATGCCGGCAATAATCCGCTTGACGAACATACTTTAAACCTAAACAATTAAGGCAAGATTAATCCACGAAGCACGCACTTCATGCACATCCTTTGCCTGGGCGGCGGACCCGCCGGTTTGTATTTCGCGCTGCTGATGAAGCTGCAAAACCCGGCGCATCAGGTCACCGTGGTGGAGCGCAACCGCCCTTTTGACACCTTTGGCTGGGGCGTGGTGCTGTCTGACCAGACGCTGGGCAACCTGCAGCTGGCCGATCCGGTCAGCGCCGCAGCTGATTGGCGACGCCTTCAACCACTGGGATGACGTCGAGATGTTTTTCAAGGGCCGCAGCGTACGCTCGGGCGGCCATGGTTTTTGCGGCATCGGCCGCAAGCGCCTGCTCAATATCCTGCAGGACCGCTGCATCGAACTCGGCGTCGAGTTGGTGTTTGAAACCGATGTGCAGGACGACCAGGCCATCGCCGCGCAGTACCAGGCCGACCTGGTGATTGCCAGCGACGGGCTGAACAGCCGCATCCGCACCCGCTACGCCGAGCGCCTACCAGCCCGATGTCGACCTGCGCGAATGCCGCTTTGTCTGGCTGGGCACGCGCAAGACTTTTGACGCCTTCACCTTTGCCTTCGAGCAGACCGAGCACGGCTGGTTCGCCGCTCATGCCTACAAGTTTGACGACAGCACCTCGACCTTCATCGTCGAAACGCCCGAGGCGGTCTGGAAGGCCCACGGCCTGGACCAGATGAGCCAGGAGGACGGCATCGCCTTTTGCGAGCGGCTGTTTGCCAACTACCTGGACGGCAATGCGCTGATGAACAACGCCACGCATGTGCGCGGCTCGGCGATCTGGATCCGCTTCCCGCGCGTGGTCTGCAAGCGCTGGGTGCACCATGAAACCATTGCCGGCAGGCGCGTGCCGATTGTGCTGATGGGCGATGCGGCGCACACCGCGCATTTTTCGATCGGCAGCGGCACCAAGCTGGCGCTCGAAGACGCGATTGAGCTGGCGCGCTGTTTTGCCGCGGCACCCTGACGCCGACGAGGCGCTGCAGGCCTACGAAGCGGTGCGCTCGGTCGAGGTGCTGAAAATCCAGAACGCGGCGCGCAACTCGACCGAATGGTTTGAAAATGTGGACGCGCTACAGTGGCCTGGAAGCCGAGCAGTTCTTCTATTCGATGATGACGCGCTCGCAGCGCATCAGCCACGAAAACCTGCGCCTGCGCGACGCCGCCTGGCTGCAGGGCTATGAGCAGTGGCTGGCCAAGCAGCGCGCGGCAAGCCAGCGCCGGGCCGCCGCATGCTGCTGCCGCTGAGGGTGCGCGAGCTGCAACTAAAAAACCGCATTGTCGTGTCGCCCATGGCCATGTACAGCGCGGTGGATGGTGTGCCGCAGGACTTTCACCTGGTGCACCTGGGCGCGCGTGCGCTGGGCGGCGCGGCACTGGTGTTTGTGGAAATGACCTCGCCTTGCCCCGAAGGCCGCATCACCCCGGGCTGCACTGGCCTGTGGAACGACGCGCAGATGCTGGCCTTCAAGCGCATTGTCGGATTTCGTGCACGCCTCGGGCGGCAGGCGCCAAGATCGGCATGCAACTGGGCCACAGCGGCCCCAAAGGCTCGACCCAGCTCGGCTGGGAAGCGCCGGACGAGCCGCTGCCCGAGGGCAACTGGCCGCTGCTGGCTGCCAGTGCGCTGGCTTACGGACCGACGCAACCAGTTGCCGCAGGCCATGACGCGCAGTGACATGGACAACATCCAGGCCGCAGTTTGTGCATTCCACCCGCCGCGGCGATCGACGCCGGATTTGACTGGCTGGAGCTGCACTGCGCGCATGGCTATCTGCTATCAAGCTTCATCACGCCGCTGACCAACCAGCGCAGCGACGAGTATGGCGGCAGCCTGGAAAACCGCTGCCGCTACCCGCTGGAAGTGTTCACCGCCATGCGCGAGGTCTGGCCGGCCCACCTGCCGATGAGCGTGCGGATTTCGGCCCATGACTGGGCGCCGGGCGGCAACACGGCCGATGACGCGGTGGCAATCGCGCGGCTTTTCAAGGCCGCAGGCTGCGACTTCATCGATGTCTCGTCTGGCCAGACCACGCGCGCCGCCAGACCGGTCTATGGCCGCATGTACCAGACGCCGTTTGCCGACCGCATCCGCAACGAGGTGGGCATCCAGACCATCGCGGTCGGCGCCATTTCAGAAGCCGACCACGTCAACAGCATCATTGCCGCCGGCCGCGCCGACCTGTGCGCGCTTGCGCGCCCGCATCTGGCCGACCCGGCCTGGACGCTGCACGAGGCGGCCAAGCTGCAAAGCCGGCATGTGAACTGGCCCCAGCCCTATCTGAGCGGCCGCGACCAGCTTTACCGTGAGATTTCAAAGCAAAAATAGCTCGTTATCCCGAAGAGCGGGCGCAAGTCGCTATCAAATAAGTAGCAATTAATGCAAGAAGGTAAAGGATAGAAAAATGGACCTGGAAGCACGCGGCCACAGCGAACACCCGGAGGCCCTGCGGCTCTGGCTGCGCATGCTGACGCTGCACCCAGCTGGTCGAAAAGCAGGTGCGTAGCCAGCTGCGCGAGCAGTTTGACACCACGCTTGCCCCGCTTTGACCTGATGGCCCAGCTGGAGCGCAACCCGGAAGGCCTGAAGATGAACGAGCTGTCGCGCCGCATGATGGTCACGGGCGGCAACGTCACCGGCATCACCGACCAGCTGGTCGCCGAAGGCCTGGTCGAGCGCGCCCTGGCGTGCCGGCGACCGCCGCGCCTACCGCGTGCGCCTGACACCGCACGGCCGTACGCTCTTTGACGAGATGGCGCGCCAGCACGAAGCCTGGATCGTGTCAGCCTTTGATGGCCTGTCAGCCCGCGAAGTCGAATCCCTGCACAAGCTGCTGGGCAAGGTCAAACAGCATTACAGCGACAGCAAACTGGAGCTCTCATGAAGCACTACATAGGCCCGACCAACCCGATGCACGCGCAGTTTGATGCGCTGGCCAGCTACCAGGCAAAGCACTTTGCGTATGCGTTCGACGATGGCGTGGCGACCACTGACGCTGAATCGCCCCGAGCGCAAAAACCCGCTGACCTTCGAGTCTTACGCGGAGCTGCGAAACCTGTTTCGCGCGCTGAACCATGCCACAGATGTGAAAGTCATCGTGTTGACGGGCGCTGGCGGCAACTTCTGCTCGGGCGGCGATGTGCATGAAATCATCGGTCCCCTGACAAAAATGAGCATGCCCGAACTGCTCGAATTCACCCGCATGACGGGCGACCTGATCAAGGCAATGCGCCTGTGCCCGCAGCCCATCGTGGCGGCCATTGACGGCATTTGCGCCGGCGCGGGCGCCATGATGGCGCTGGCCGCCGACCTGCGCCTGGGCACGGCGCAGGCCAAAACGGCCTTCCTCTTTACCCGCGTGGGCCTGGCGGGTGCCGACATGGGGGCGTGCGCGCTGCTGCCGCGCCTGATTGGACAGGGCCGTGCCTCGGAACTGCTTTTCACCGGACGCGCCATGAACGCCGAGGAAGGCCTGCATTGGGGCTTTTTCAACGCCTTGCATGAGCCCGAAGCACTTCTGGGCGCGGCGCACAAGCTGGCGCATGAACTCGCCAGCGGCCCGACCTTTGCGCACGCCATGACCAAAACCATGCTGCACCAGGAGTGGGCCATGACACTGGACCAGGCGATAGAAGCCGAAGCGCAGGCGCAGGCCATCTGCATGCAGACGCAGGACTTCAGCCGCGCTTACGAGGCCTTTGCGGCCAGGCAAAAGCCGGTATTCCGGGGCGATTGAGCGCCGCCATCACGCACGGAAAGCTTGACGCATGAAACCATCGACCGCCCATCTGGCCCTGCCTTTTTTTGACGCCGTACACCGCGAACTCGGACAGCGGCTGGCCGACTGGATTCCCGACCAGCACATTGAGGAAAACGATGACCGCAAGGCCTGCAAGGAATGGGTCAAGCTGCTGGGCGACAAGGGCTGGCTGCGTTACTGCGTGCCGGCCGGCCCGGAGGGTGCCTTGGGCGGCACGCTGGCCAGGCTCGACTCCCGGGCGCTGGTGATACTGCGCGAGACGCTGGCCTTTCACTCCCCGCTGGCTGATTTTGCCTTTGCCATGCAGGGCCTGGGCAGCGGCGCCATCACGCTGGCCGGCACGCCCGCCCAGCAAGCGGCTTACCTGCCGCAGGTGGCACGCGGCGAAAAAATCGCGGCGTTCGCGCTGAGCGAAGCCGACGCGGGCTCCGATGCCGGCGCGATGACGACCAGCGCGGTTCAAACCGGAGACGGCTGGGCAATCAAGGGCAGCAAGACCTGGATCAGCAATGGCGACATCGCCGACTTTTACGTCACCTTTGTAAAAACCAATCCCACTGCAGGGGCGCGAGGCATCACCGCCTTCATCGTGGACGCCGCGACAAAGGGCCTGGACACCAGCGAGCACATCGCCGTGATGTCCCCGCACCCCTTGGCCACGCTGAAATTCACAAACTGCCAAGTGGCAGAGAACGCCCGGCTGGGCGCGCTGCACGGCGGCTTCAAGCTGGCCATGCAGACACTGGATATCTTCCGCGCCTCGGTTGCGGGTGCGGCGCTGGGCATGGCACGCCGCGCACTCGCCGAAGCGGTGAGGCATGCCAAATCACGCAAGATGTTCGGCCAGACACTGGCCGATTTCCAGCTCACGCAGGCCAGGCTCGGCGAAATGGCGACGCTGGTCGATGCGGCAGCGCTGCTGACCTACCGCGCCGCCTGGCTGCGCGATGAAGGTGAGCGTTTGGGCAACAGCGTGCGGGTGACCGCAGAAGCTGCGATGGCCAAGATGCTGGCGACCGAAAACGCCCAGCGCGTCATCGACATGGCGCTGCAGATGCACGGTGGCCTGGGCGTGAAGGTCGGCACCAAGGTGGAAAGCCTGTACCGCGACATCCGTTCGCTGCGCATTTATGAAGGCGCGACCGAAGTCCAGCAACTCATTATTGGCAAGGCGGTACTGCAATCATGACTTCTTCCTCCGCTTCCGCTCCAGCCATGCCTTCCGCGCAAGCCGACCGCTTCGTGCATGAACGACTACCACCGTCCGGGCAGTGGCCCCATTTCGAGTACTCGCTGCTGCCCGACCTGAACATCCCCGCTCAGGCCAACCTGGTGGATGTTCTATTCACCAGGGCCCTACAAAATGGCCACGCCAACAGGCCCATGCTGCGCTCGGACAAGATCACGCTGAGCTATGCCGACGCACTGGCACGCGTCAAGCAGATTGCCCAGGTGCTGACGGAAGATTTTCATCTGGTGCCGGGCAACCGCGTGCTGCTGCGCGGGGGCAACTCCATTGGCATGGCGCTGGCCTGGCTGGGCGTGGTACAAGCCGGTCTGGTGGCAGTGGCCACCATGCCGCTGCTGCGCGCCAAGGAGCTGTGCGAGATTATTGAAAAATCCCAGCCGGCGCTGGCGCTGTGCGATGCCAGCCTGCTGGAAGAATTGCAGATTGCCAAAGCGCAAGGTGGTGTGCTGCAAACCATCGTTCCCTTCAACCTGATGAACGAGCCGGGTTCGCTGGAAATGTTGTCGGCGCGAAAGGACGGCAGCTTTACGCCCTGCCCGACTTCAGCTGACGACATCGCCATCTTGGCCTTCACCTCGGGCACCACCGGCAAGCCCAAGGCGGCGGTCCACACGCACCGTGACGTGCTCGCCGCCTGCGAGGCCTGGCCGCGCCATATCCTGAAGGCCCAGCCGGAAGATATCGTGATGGGATCTCCACCGCTGGCCTTCACCTTTGGCCTGGGCGGCCTGCTGATATTCCCGATGTGGGCCGGCGCTTCGGTCTATTACCCGTCCATCCCCTACACGCCCGAGGCGATGGTCAAGCTCGTCAGGCAGGTGGGCGCGACGATCTGCTACACCGCGCCCACGTTTTATCGCCAGATGGCCAGCTTTGCGAAGCAGCACGGCATGCCCAACTTGCGGCTGTGCGTGAGCGCCGGCGAAAGCCTTCCGGATGCGACAAGCAGTTCTGGAAAGACGCGACCGGCATTGAAATCATTGACGGCATTGGCGCCACCGAGATGTTTCATATTTTCATCTCGTCGGCGCCTGATGACGTGCGTCGCGGTGCCATTGGCAAAGTCGTCACCGGCTACATCGCCAGGGTGGTCGATGACCAGGGCGTGGAAGTGCCGCGCGCAAGCATTGGCAGGCTGGCGGTGATCGGCCCGACCGGCTGCCGCTACCTGGACGATGCACGCCAGAGCAATTACGTCAAGGACGGCTGGAACTACCCGGGCGATGCCTTCATGCAGGATGACGAGGGCTATTTCTTCTACCAGGCGCGCGACGACGACATGATCATCACCTCGGGCTACAACGTGGCCGGTCCGGAAGTGGAAGATGCCTTGCTCAAACACCCGGCCGTGGCCGAATGCGGCGTGGTGGGCATACCCAACGAAGACCGCGGCATGATCGTCAAGGCATGTGTGGTGCTCAAGCCCGGCTGCAGCGACGACAACGCCATGGTCAAGACGCTGCAAGACCATGTCAAGGCCACGCTCGCGCCCTTCAAATATCCGCGGCAGATCGAGTTCATGGCCAAACTGCCGCGCACCGAAACCGGCAAGCTGCAGCGCTTCAAGCTGCGTCAGACATGAAATTCACAACGCGAAAATTGGTCCGATTTCATCACTGCGATCCGGCGGGTATTGTTTTTTATCCGCAGTTTTTTTACCTGCTGCATGAGGTGCAGGAAGATTTCCTGGCCCACATAGGATTCCCGGAACATGCCCTGATTGCCGCCGGTATGGGCGTGCCGATTGTGGATATGAAAACCGAGTTTCTCGGCATGTGCCGCCATGGCGAGGAACTCACGATAACGCTTGAGCTGACGCGGCTTGGCGGTGCAAGTCTTGGCATGCACTACGAAATTCACGACAGCCCGCGAGTGCCAGGTGAAACGTCCGCAATCAAGTTGAGAGCCGACAGCGTGGTGGTCTATGCAGAAGTTCCCCACGGCAAAGCGCAACGCATCCCCGACGACCTGCGCAGCGCCCTGCAGCCCTACCTCCAGACAACAGCAGAAAAATCATGATCAAAAAAATCCAGCCCCCTGACTGGGCAGAACCCAGAGGTTATGCCAACGGCATCCTCGCGCGCGGTGCAATGCTCTTCGTGGGCGGCCAGATCGGCTGGAATGCCGAGCAGCAGTTTGAAACCGATGATTTTGTCGCCCAGACCCGGCAGACCCTGCAGAACATCGTCGCCGTCCTCAAGGCTGGCGGGGCGGGGCCTGAGCACATGGTCCGAATGACCTGGTATGTGGTGGATCGAGAGGAATATGTCGCCAGGCTCAAGGAGCTGGGCGTCGTTTACCGTGAGGTCATGGGAAAGAACTTCCCGGCCATGACCTGCGTGCAGGTTGCTGCGTTGGTGGAGGAGCGCGCGCAGCTTGAAATTGAAGTCACTGCCGTGCTACCCGACTAAAGTCTGCGGCATTGCACGCAGGAGGATTCTGCTGCGGTCAATTGCGCCGCACTCATTTATCAGGCGCATGCAAATTGGCAACGTCCGCAGGCCTGACATCAAGCACAGCGCTTGTTCAACAGGCCCTTAAAACTCTTCCCAATCGCCAGCTCCTGAGGGCGCTGCAGTCGCAGAAGCGGCGGTGGCGCGCTGTCGTTGCGGCGCGGCGATGGCGTGTTTGGCCCGGGGTGGCTGCATCGGCGCAGGGCGCCGAGGAGTGCTTGTCGTACGCCGGGGCGCGGCTCCGTAACTGACCTGGCTCGCTTGTTCGTGGTCCAGCCTGAACACGCTGACCACCTGGGACAGGCCGCCGGCCTGCTCCTGCAGCGACTGCGCCGCGGCCGCTGCTTCTTCAACCAGCGCCGCGTTTTGCTGGGTCACCTGGTCCATCTGGGTGATGGCCTGGTTGATCTGCTCTATTCCCGAGGTCTGCTCCTGGCTGGCTGCGGTGATCTCGGCCATGATGTCGGTCACGCGTTTGACGCTGTCCACGATCTCGTCCATGGTCTTGCCGGCTTCGGCCACCTGTTTGCCGCCTTCTTCGACTTTGCTCACCGAGTCGTCGATCAGTACCTTGATCTCTTTGGCCGCTGCCGCCGAGCGCTGGGCGAGGTTTCTCACTTCTGCAGCCACGACGGCAAAGCCGCGTCCCTGCTCTCCGGCACGGGCCGCTTCCACCGCGGCGTTCAAGGCCAGGATGTTGGTCTGGAAGGCGATGCCGTCGATGACGCCGATGATGTCGACGATCTTGCGCGATGAGGCGTTGATGGCGCCCATGGTGTCCACGACCTGGGAGACGACGGTGCCGCCCTTGACCGCTACGCCGGAGGCGGATACGGCCAGCTGGTTGGCCTGGCGCGCGTTGTCGGCGTTCTGTTTCACCGTGGAGGTGAGCTCTTCCATGGAGGCAGCGGTTTCTTCCAGGGAGCTGGCCTGCTCTTCGGTGCGGGAGGACAGGTCCGTGGTTGCCGGCGGCGATCTGGCCTGAGGCGGTGGCTATGGTGTCGGTGCCCTGGCGGACCTGGCCGACCACTTTGGCCAGGCTGTCGCGCATGCTCTTCATGGCGAACAGCAGGCTGAGGCTATCGCCTGGACGCGTCTTGACATCAACCGTCAGGTCACCGGCAGCGATGCTGCTGGCAATACCGCTTGCGTAGTCCGGCTCGCCGCCGAGTTGCCTGAGCAAACCGCGCGATATCACCATGCCGATTGCAAGCAGGATGGCTGCCAGTATTAGTGCGCCAATAGAAAAATACATCAGGCGTTCCAGAATCGTGGCTTCAACCGTATCCACATAGACACCGGAGCCGATGATCCAGCCCCAGGGCGCAAACCCCTTGACGTACGACACCTTTGGCACCGGTTGATCGCTGCCAGGTTTGACCCACATATATGAAACGAATCCCGCACCGCTTGCTTTTACGGTGGCTACCATTTCTGCAAAAAAAGGTTTTCCGGTCGGATCCTTGAGATCCGACAAGTCCTTGCTTTCCATTAGTGCTTTGCTGATTGGATGCATCAACATGCGCGGATGCAAATCGTTGATCCAGAAATATTCAGTGCCGCTGTAACGCAAGCCCTTGATCGTTTCCAGCGCCTGCTGTTGCGCCTGTGGCTCGGTCAACGTGCCTTTGCTCGCGAGGTCGTGGTAGTAAGTCAGCAGGCCGTGGGTAGCTTCCACAACCTGCCGCACGTTATTTTGTCGCTCTTCCAGTATCAGTTTTCGTTCCGAAACCAGAAATAAAGCAGTCAATGCGATGATGCCGAGGACGGCGCTGGCGGTGAACAGTCCCAGCTTTTTCGCGATGCTCATGGAGCGGTTTTTTTGTAGCGTAGACATATGCGTTTTCAAATAATTGGGACTAATTTTTTTATACAGTACTGGCCGCTTGCTCAAGCAGGCCCATCTCGTCGCTGGACATGAGCTTGTCGATATCCACCAAAATCAGCATGCGTTCATCCAGCGTGCCCAGACCGATCAGGTAGTCGGTGTCCAGCACCGAGCCCATCGCCGGCGCAGGCTTGATCTGCTCGGGGCTCAAGGTGATCACATCCGAGACGCTGTCCACCACCATGCCCATGACGCGGCTGGCAATGTTCAGAATGATCACGACCGTGAACTGGTCGTAGCTGGGCGTTCCCAAATTGAACTTGATGCGCATGTCAATGATGGGAACGATGATGCCGCGCAGATTGACCACGCCCTTGATGTGCTCAGGGGCGTTGGCGATGCGGGTCACCGCGTCATAGCCGCGCAGCTCCTGCACCTTCTGGATATCAATGCCGTATTCTTCCTGGCCCAGCGTGAAGGACAAAAACTCCAGCGCCTTGGCGATGGAGGCGCCGGGGGGCATCACCGCTGCAGCGGCTGGGGTGGGGTTGCTAGTTGTTGCGTGCACGAGAAATCCTTGAAACGATGCTGCTTACATGCCCGGCACCAGCCCACTATGGGCCGGAAAAGCAATGAGCCGTCTATATCTATATATCGGCAAGATACGAAATAACCACAGGAGAAAAAGCTAGGGGGAAACCCGGCCAGACCGCTATTGGGTGGTACTTAAAACGATTCCCAGTCCCCGCCAGCGGCCGGCACGCCTGCTCCCGCCGGTTCCTGGCGTTGCGGCGCGGCAATGGCGTGTTTGGCCCGGGGTGGCTGCATCGGCGCAGGGCGCCGAGGAGTGCTTGTCGAACGCCGGGGCGCGGCCCCGTAACTGACCTGGCTCGCTTGTTCGTGGTCCAGCCTGAACACGCTGACGACCTGCGACAGGCCGCCGGCCTGCTCCTGCAGCGACTGCGCCGCGGCGGCGGCTTCTTCAACCAGCGCCGCGTTTTGCTGGGTCACCTGGTCCATCTGGGTGATGGCCTGGTTGATCTGCTCGATCCCCGAGGTCTGCTCCTGGCTGGCTGCGGTGATCTCGGCCATGATGTCGGTCACGCGTTTGACGCTGTCCACGATCTCGTCCATGGTCTTGCCGGCTTCGGCCACCTGTTTGCCGCCTTCTTCGACTTTGCTCACCGAGTCGTCGATCAGTACCTTGATCTCTTTGGCCGCTGCCGCCGAGCGCTGGGCGAGGTTTCTCACTTCTGCAGCCACGACGGCAAAGCCGCGTCCCTGCTCTCCGGCACGGGCCGCTTCCACCGCGGCGTTCAAGGCCAGGATGTTGGTCTGAAAGGCGATGCCGTCGATGACGCCGATGATGTCGACGATCTTGCGCGATGAGGCATTGATGGCGCCCATGGTGTCCACCACCTGGGAGACGACGGTGCCGCCCTTGACCGCTACGCCGGAGGCGGATACGGCCAGCTGGTTGGCCTGGCGCGCGTTGTCGGCGTTCTGTTTCACCGTGGAGGTGAGCTCTTCCATGGAGGCAGCGGTTTCTTCCAGGGAGCTGGCCTGCTCTTCGGTGCGGGAGGACAGGTCCTGGTTGCCGGCGGCAATCTGGCTGGAGGCGGTGGCTATGGTGTCTGTGCCCTGGCGGACCTGGCCGACGATACCGACCAGGCTGGACTGCATGGCAGACAGAGCGGTCAGCAACTGCGCCACTTCGTCCTTCCCGTTGACATGGATGGTGTGAGTCAGGTCACCCTGGGCAACGGCGTTGGACGCGTCCACGGCCTGGGCCAGCGAACGCGAGATGCCACGCACCAGGGTCATGCCGAAGAGGAAGGCAAACAGCGCGCCGGCCACGATGGCAGCAATCGACACCATGCGGATCGTGGCGTAGCGGGCCACTGCGGCTTCGTATTCTTTCTTGGCTTGGTCAATTTGCAGTTGCATCAGGGCGGCCATGCCGTCTCGTACCGGGGCCCACAGCGGACGAATTTTTTCAATTATGAGACGCTTGGCTCCGTCCAAATCGTTGGCGCGCAGGGCGACTACGGCCGGGCGCAGCCCTTCTTGCACGAATTTGACGCGACCCTCTTCAAATTTCTTGGCGATCTTCGCTTCCTCGATGGTCAGCGTGGTGACCATGTAGGCAGTCCAGACCTTGTTGATGTTTGCGATGTTGGCGTCGACCTCGGCGGTGTTCTTGGTAATTTCTTCGGGGGTTGGATTGGCCAGCGAGTTGGCAATCACCAGCCGGTTGCGCAGCAGATTTTCCTGTATATCGGCTAATTGGCCCATGGGCACCGTACGGTCTTCGTATACCGACTTCAGCGCCTCGTTGGATTGGCTGATGCCAAACAGGCCCACACCGCCAATGGCCATCAGCAGCATCGACAGGACGCCGATCAGGATCATCAGGCGGGTGGATATTTTTAGATTGTTCATGATTTTTTCTCCTTGTTTTCTTGTTTTTATATTGAGCCGCCTCGGCAACCGGCCACCGCTCGCGGCCCGACATCAGCTTGCCGATCGCTCTTCATCGCCCGTACGCATCCCTCCAGCGTGCCCTACCTAATCGGGTAGCCGGTGTCAGGCACCAAACCCATTGCCGGTGCCGCATCTTTAATGGATGGCTCCCCTGACTAGGGGCGCAGGGGGACGGAGTGGTTCAGCCTTGTCTTAGCTGAGCGACTTTCTCACGACTTGTTCGCTGAACCGCAGCCACGTCAATAATCAGTGCCACATTTCCATCGCCCAGAATCGTTGCGGCCGAGATCCCCGGTACCTTGCGGTAGTTGGTTTCTAGATTTTTCACGACCACCTGATGCTGGCCGACCAGTTGATCGACCAACAGTGCAAAGCGTGTGCCTTCGGCTTGCACAATCACGGCAATACCCTGCGTCGGCTTTTTCAGCGCGTCGGCAACGTCAAACATTTTGTGCAGCTCGACCAAAGCCAGGTATTCACCCCGAACGTGCAAAACCTGCTCATCGGCGGTGATGTCATGAAGATCTTTGGCGTTCGGTTGCAAGGACTCGATGACGTAATTCAGGGGCAAGATGTAAACCTCGCCACCAACCTTGACCGACATGCCGTTGAGAATGGCCAGCGTCAGAGGCAGCACGATCCTGATCGTCGTGCCCTTGCCCTGCGCGGAAGCGATTTCAACATGGCCGCCCATTTCCTGAATATTGCGCTTGACCACATCCATGCCGACCCCGCGGCCCGAGATATCGGTCACGACCTCGGCCGTGGAAAAACCCGGAGCAATAATCAATTGCCAAACCTCATCGTCAGTCACCGTTTCACTGATCGCAATTCCCTGCTGCCTGGCTTTGGCCAGAATTCTCTCCCGCACCAGACCACCGCCATCGTCCTTGACCTCGATCACGATGCTGCCGCCCTGATGCTGGGCTGAAAGCGTCAGACTGCCCTACCGGGTCCTTGCCGGCGAATGCGCGTTGTTCCGGCCCCTCAATGCCATGGTCAAGGCTGTTGCGTACCAGGTGAGTGATCGGGTCGATGATGCGTTCGATCAGGCTTTTATCCAGCTCGGTTTCTTTGCCAACCGTGACCAGCTGCACCTGTTTGCCCAGCTTGGCCGACAGGTCGCGTATCAGGCGCGGAAAACGGCTGAACACATAGTCCATCGGCATCATGCGGATCGACATGACCGATTCCTGCAAATCGCGGGCGTTGCGCTCCAGGTGACCCATGCCGCTCAGCAAGCGCTCATGCAACACCGGGTCCAGCGTCGATGCGGTTTGCGTCAGCATTGACTGGGTAATCACCAGCTCGCCAACCAGATTGATGATCTGGTCAACCTTTTCAACATCCACCCTGATGGAAGTTGATTCCTTGCCGTGCGCAGCTGCTGCTGCCGGCGCTGCGTTGGCCGCTACCGGTGCGGGGGCGACTTGCGGCGCAGGCGCGTCCATAGCCGCGACAGGCGGAACAGCGGGAGCCGGAGACGGAATTACCTCTTGCGACTCGGCAAGCTGCGCGGAGGCTGACTCGGTGGTGATTTCAATCTGGTCGGCGTCCACAATGAAGCAACTCACCGCAACAATGTCATCGGCATCACATGCCGTTTCCAGCCAGACGGTCAGGCTGTAAGCGTCCTGCTCCTGGGCCAGCACAGTGCCCAGATTTGCCAATTCTTCGCTCAGCAACTTCTGATCGTTTTCCGAAACTTTGGCAAAGCGTACTTTCAGGCGTCGGAACGGCTGCCGTTCCGGCGGCAGGCTCCGATGCGGGAAGGTGCGCCGGCGCCGCAGCGGCGGCCGACGTTTTCGCCGAAACCGGGGCTACGGTCGCGGCGGCTGCACCGCCATTGCCCTCCAGCGCCAGCTGCCGCAACACGGCGCAAATTTGGGCGACCATTTCCGGCTCTGGCTCACCGCCATCCCGATAGGCGCTCATTTGTTTTTGTAGCACGTCTTTAGTCTCCAAAAAGGCATCCATCATCTTTGTGTTTAATTTCAGTTCGCCGTGGCGTGTCCGATCGAACAGATTTTCAAGCAAGTGCGTGGTTTCGGTCAGCGCGAGAAAACCGAACGTGGCCGCACCACCCTTGATTGAGTGCGCGGCGCGAAATATCGCGTTCATGTCTTCGCTGTCGGGTGCCTGCAGATCGAGACCCAGAAGAAGCTGCTCCATCTCGGCCAGCAACTCATCGGCTTCTTCAAAAAAGGTCTGGTAAAACTGGGTAATGTCCATTTGGTGTGCGTCTCTCGTTATAGATCTGCCTGCTACATATCTCACGCAGCTTTCGGCCGTCTGCAGTCTGTGTTACATCGCCTTCTTGTCCGCTGGCGACAAGGCGCCGCGAAGTCGCTGTGAAATTGAGGTTCTCACATCAAGCCCTTGTGCCCTCATGCCCTGGCACCCGAGTCATCACGAGGCTGGTCACTGCAAGCAGCGTTGCAGGGTCGGCCGCAAAAACGGTGTGCCGTCGCATCAACTCCGGCGCCCAGTGCGAGCGGCCGACAAATTCGCCGCGGCGGACTGGGCCCCTGCAGCCGACGCTGCAGCGGCCGGCTTGACGCTGGCATTGGCTGCACTTGCTGCATTTGCCGCATTTGCTCTTTCTATTTCCGCCTGCGCCCGGTGATTGAGAACAACGATGCTGATGCGGCGATTGACCGGCGCGAAGGGATCGTCCTGGTTCAAATGCATGCTCGAAGCAACGCCCATGACGCGCAGGACTTTCATCTCCTGCATGCCGCCGGCGATAAGCTCACGGCGCGACGCGTTGGCCCGATCAGATGACAATTCCCAATTGCTGTATGACTTGTCGCCCTGCGTGTACTGTGTTGCATCGGTGTGCCCGGACAAGGTGATCTTGTTGGGTTGCGCGTTGAGCACCGGACCAATCTCGCGCAGGATGGTGCGCATGTAAGACACCACAATGGCACTGGAACGGTCGAACATGGGTCGGTTGCTGCTGTCAACAATCTGAATCCGTAAACCTTCGGGGGTAATGTCGATCAGCAGTTGGGGCCGGAACAGCTTGAGCACCGGATTGGCTTCAATCATCTCGTCCAGCCGCTGCTTTAATTCGTCCAGGCGGTTGAGGTCATCGGCATCGCTTTCCGTTTGCTTGACTTCACCCTTCTTCTGATCGAGGGGATCTGAGCCGCCGCCAGGAATCACGCTGGTACTAAGGCTGCTTTTTTCGCCCCCGCTGAGCGCCACCTTGAGGGGCATTTTGAATTGTTCGGCAATACCTGCAAGTTGTTTAGGTGTTGATATCGCCAAAAGCCACATGACCAGGAAAAAAGCCATCATGGCCGTCATGAAGTCGGCGTAAGCAATTTTCCATCCGCCACCGTGATGGGCAGCCGCCGTGACAGGGCGTTTGATGATGATCCGGTGTGGCGCTTCACTCATAAAAGTACTGTGTTAGGCGCTTTAGCGGCTCTTGACGTCACGGACATGGCCGTCCAGCTCGACAAACGAGGGGCGTTCCGTCGAATATAAAATCTTGCGCCCAAACTCGACCGCCAACTGCGGCGCATAGCCGTTAAGGCTGGCCATCAAGGTCACCTTGATGCATTGGTAAACCTTCAAGGATTCGGCAACCTTGTGTTCGATGAGCGATGCCAGCGGAGAGACAAAACCATAGGCCAGCAAGATGCCAAGGAAAGTACCCACCATCGCGTGGGCAATCAGCTCACCCATCACCGCAGGAGGCAGATCAGCGGATGCCAAGGCATGCACCACGCCCAACACGGCCGCCACAATACCAAGGGCCGGAAGCGCATCACCGACTCGTGCCAGACTGTGGGCCGGCACCTCGGCCTCATGCTTGTAGGTTTCAAGTTCATGCTCCATCAGCTGCTCGATCTCGAAGGGATCGGTGTTACCGCTGATGATCAGGCGAAGGTAGTCGGTCAAAAACTCCATCACACGGACGTCCCTCAAGATTTGCGAATACGGCGAAAAGATGGGACTTCCCTGCGGATCGTCGATGTCCGCCTCCAGTGCCATCATGCCGTCCTTGCGCCCTTTCGCGAGTAAGACGTAGAGCAAGGCAAGCAGCTCCATGTAGAGCGCTTTATCGTGTTTTTTCGAGCTGCGCAGCAATTTTGGCAACACCTTCACCGTGGCGCGAATTGTCTTGCCATCGTTACCAGCCACAAATGCGCCCAGCGCAGCGCCACCAATAATCAGCAACTCAAGGGGCTGAAACAGCACACCGAAATGCCCGCCCATCAGCCCATACCCGCCAAATACGGATGCCAACACAACCAGATAGCCAACAATTACCAGCACTACACTCTCCCTTTATTACGCTTGAGGACCCATTTCCCGCAGCCCATCGGCTTGTCAGCTACGCGCTCCATTCATCACGTCTGCGAGCCACTGTGACGGTGAAGGCGTGCGATTAAGCTCTTTCTTGGGAAGACTGGGGGCTTCAGCCACGGCGTCCAGAGTCTTGCGTGTCTTGCCAGCTCTCGATGGCGGCCTGCAGAGCACGCACACGTAGTGGTTCTGTGGATCGTGCGCATGCGCCACGAACAGACCAGTACAACGGGTGCAGGTACTCAGTTGCAACATGTCGCTGTCAAAAAACCGCACCAGCGTCCAGGCCCGCGTGAAATCAAGAACCGGCTCGCTGCCTTGCTGCTCTACCTGCTCCAGGTAAAGCCGATAGCTTTTAATGACAGCAGTAATTCGCGTACAACCCCCATGGGTCACCATAAACCGGTAGATGTTGTAAAACATCGACGAATGAATGTTGGACAGCCAGGTCATGAACCAGTCTGTAGAGAAGGGCAGCAATCCCTTGGGCGGCGAAACTCCCTTGATTTCCTTGTAGAGCTTGATCAGGCGATCCCGGCTTAGACTGGTTTCGGCTTCCAAAAACTGAAGACGAGCACCGAGTTTGATCAAGTCAATCGCGAGGTGAATTTCGCGTGCTTCACTGATAACGCTCTTAACAGCCATGATGCACCGAACTGCAGGAAAAACAGGAAACATCACCAACAGCATCAATGAAAAACATCAGTGAACCGCCTCAATTTGCTGTCCGGAAAGAAGAATGGCCGTATGCGCCTGCTGCAATGCCAGTGTTTTTCCGTCGCTTAGCAGCGCGGACAAAACCGGATGGTCATCAAACCTGAAGCGGCACAAAAGCAGACTTGAGCCTGCCAGCTTCACAATTTGCGAGAGCGACAGACTTCCGAGCAAATCGGCCAGTTCCCGGCTCAGCCCCATCCGGAACATTGCCGTTGCGATGTCTTCCCGCACCAGCCGCTGCGCCAGCAGCAAATATGTCAAATTCAAATCACCAATCTCGTTGGTCGTAGCAGTTTCAGCCAATTTGAGCTCCTGATCCTCCTGAAAGCTCCCCCATTTCTGGGGCATCAGAAAAATCATATAAATTCCACTAACACAGATCAGGGAACTAGCAATGCGTCAATTCCCGAATAACCGAGGTTTTCTCTACCTACTTGAATCGTATTCTATGTATTTTTTACAAATTTAAAACATTTGAATTAATTTTGTTTCAAAAAAGCATCATTTTTATCAACTTCGATGAATTTCATGGATGACGACAAAATTTTTCACTTTAAAAACAGGCTCGTCATTTCATTTCTGATTTGATGGGAGAGTAGCCTCCCCCACAGGCAGTGCTGTAAGCCGGCAAGGCGGGGCAAGAAGCTATCGCCTTGAGGTATAAATGGAATCAGGCCCCGGTTCAGCGGGATCCAGCCGATACAGCCACGCGAGGACTTCGGCTACCGCCACGTACAACTGCGGGGGAATTTGCGCATCCAGGTCGACATGCATGAGCAACTTCACCAAATCGGGCGAGGCATGCACATACAAACCACTTTCACGGGCACGCTGAACAATCGAATCGGCCACGGCCCCGTATCCTTTGGCCACCACGATGGGGGCCCTGTCCTTGTTCGCATAGGAAAGCGCGATGGCGCTTGGCCGGTCGGGCAGTCCCTGCGCTCTCAGTGCTTCATCCACCACGCTATTCGCCATCGCCGTCTTTCGAGCTACCCTGCACCGCAGGATTTTCCGGCAGCGTGGCAATCTGCAAGCCCGCCAGCTGCAGACCCATGTCGCCCAGGCGCTTCGGCAATTCATGGCGCCCTTCATTGAACAAAGCCAGCGTGGCGTTCTCGCGCGCGGCCAGATGAACTTGCAACTTGTTGCCCGCAAGGCTGATACGCACTTCAACGTCCCGGAGCGTTGGCAGCGTCAAGGCCAGCCGCGTGCTCCAGGTACGCGGAAGCGCTTGCATATCGGCAGCGGCCTCGCGCTCATCGCGCTCCTCATGTATTTCCCAATCCATGGGCGTGCCTGGCCAGGCCTCGCCGGCCCAGCGGAACACCGGCACCGCCAGCAGTTCCAGCTGCTGGCGCACCAGCGCAACGGCCTCCGGATGAATGCCCGCAAGACCAGGGGCGTTGCTGCGCGACGCATCCGGGGTGCTTGCGCCATGATTTTTCCCGGCCCCGTCTGGCTCCCCTGCGTCCTGAATGGAGCCGTTCCCGTACTCGCGAAGCCTGCTCTCATTACCGCTTGCAGCCAAATGAGTTGGCTCCGCACTGACGGCAGGGCCCGCAGGCAATGGATTCAGCGCGCGAGGAACTCCTGTATTCACGCTGTTGACTCCCATGCCCTCGCCCGTTTCTACCGGCACAGGGGCGGCAGCGACCGCCACTGGCAGACGCCCCACTTCCACAGATCGGCCATTATTCGGAGTGCTCACACCTGAGTCCTGCCCTGCCGCATCTGCGCTCAACGCCTCAACAGCAGCTTTTATCGTGGTGTCAAGCCGGGCTTGCGGCTCTTGCGCCAGTTCTGCCAGCGTGCGCGTACCGGCAGCGTATTGCGCCAGGTGCGATTCGTAAAACAGGCCCGAGTTGGCCACAGTGCGTGCCAGCGTCGCCGAGAGCAGATGAGGCAGCGGTGGCTGCGAACGCGGTAACAGCGGTTCGGTCCCGATGATTTTGGCGGTAGCGCCAGCCTGAATATCCAGAATCGCACTCACCGCCCGCGCCGCAAGGCTCAGGCTAACCGTTTCCCCCGGACGTGCCGGTGCATTAAGGTGGCCGCGCTGGTCGCTCTTTAACAGCCCGACCCCCAGCTGCTGCTGCAAGGCTGCGCGCGAAGGCAGGCGGATGTCGTTTGTGACTTTCTCCACCTGCGTCACCGCCCCGGGGCCGGCGATTTCAAGCTCAGGCTTGAGCGGCACCAGATCGACGCGCTGTGCCAGCCGCGTGGCCAGCAGCGTGTCAACCAGCGGCGTCAAGCCGCTCATAGGCGGAGATCGTTAACCTGGCCGTAGGCCTTTTGAAGGCTTTCCTGCTGCTCCTGGCTTCTCAAGACCTCACCCAGGTGCGCCAACTGAGGCATGACCAGACTGCAAATCCCGGCATGATTGGCTCTTATGCGGATCAGCAGCTGATACTTTCGAGCCACCTGCGACTCCATCAGCGACTCCAGGGGCTCAATCACCCTCAGGCGATCCACCAAGTCGCTGTACATCGCTTCCTGCGCGGGCAGTTCACCCCACTGGCCGCTGCGGGCCAGCGTCAGCATATGTTCGGTCAACGGTGCAATCTGCTCGTAGCAGTGCATCACTTCACTTTGAGAGCTCATGTCAGGCTCCTGCAGAAAATCGCTGGATTGTGGGGCCATTCGCTGCTTCAGCCATCGGGCTTTTTTTGTTGGGGTCGATTTCGCGCCATGCGGAACTAATGTTGTCCAGCAGCCGATCCGCCTCGTCCAGCAGCGACGGATCATTACGCAAGTTGGCGTACATGAGGCGCTGGTTGATGTAGTCATACAGCGCCGACACATTGGACGCTAGTTCGGCTTCAGCAGCGCCGCCCGCCTCGGGGTCTAGACTGGCCTTGAGTCCGTTATCGATGATGTTGATCGCCTTCGAAATCGCATTGCCCTTGGCTGCTATTTCTTTGTTGGCCATATGGTGGCGCGCCATGGTGATAGCCGTTTTGGCGCCATCGAACAGCATCGTGATCAACTGGTGCGGGGAGGCGTTCACCACGGCAGTTTCAAGGCCGATCCTGGCATAAGCACTGGCGCCTGTGCCAGTGGCCGATTTCCGTGCGTACATGGGCGTGCCTTAACTATTGGTGGAAGTAGTTTTGAATTGCTGCGTCAGATAGGAACTGGTCTGATTCATGCTGCTGATCAGCGTGTCGAGTTGATTGAACTGGGTTTTATAGCGCGCGACAGTGGCGTCGATACGGTCCGACATGGCCGAGTATTGCTTGCCGAGCGAATCCAGAGACGTATTGATGCCTTTGGTGGCCGAGGTCAAGGTGCCATTGCTGTCGGTAAATCCGGTCAGCAGCGATGCCATCTGGGTGCCATAGCCCCCAACGCCTCCAGCGCCGGAGAACAGATTCGCGACGCCGCTCAATTTACTGCCCAGTGCAGCCGTTAGCTTGGTCGAA
The DNA here is from genome assembly GCA_963793855.1 of uncultured beta proteobacterium. GTDB lineage: Bacteria > Pseudomonadota > Gammaproteobacteria > Burkholderiales > Burkholderiaceae_C > Polaromonas. The sequence continues at coordinate 905,566 of CAWCBL010000004.1, read as the reverse complement.
TCGATAGACAGCGTGCCGTCTTTCTGAAACGATATGCCGATCTGCGACATCATCGTCAGGCCGCTGCCACCGCCTGCCTGTGGGCTGGTTAGCGCCGAACGAATACGCACCTGAATGTTGCGCAGGGTCGAATCCCCCATCAGAACGGCGCCTGACTTGCTGCTGGCGTCAAAGGCGGTCAAGGTCTTGGCGACGCCCTGCAGGCTGTTATAGGCGTTTACAAAAGTGGCGATTGCGCCTCCTGCGCTTGCGGTATCGTTTTGCACCGACAAGGTGCTGGCCCCGATTTTGGCCACGTTCAGGGTGACATCCTGGATCGCTCCCGTCACCGTATTGGTGGCGCTGGTGATGGCAATGCCGTTCACGGTCAGTTTGGTATTTTGCGCGGCTGCGGTTTGCTGCAGCTGTGCGGCAGGGGTGCCCGCTGGGTTGTTCGCCAGCAAGCCCGACACAGCAGCATCGCCAGCCAACGTGATGCGCATGCTTGATGTCTCGCCGCTTTGCTTTGACGTCAATACCAGCCGGTTCGGCGTGGCGCTGCCGTCATTGACGATAGAGGCTGTCACGCCCATAGCGGTACTGGCATTGATCGCATCGCGAATGCCTGCCAGCGTGTTGTTGCTGGCATCAATGGTGACCGACGCCGCAGTGCGCGTGGCATCCGCGGTAAAAGTGGCGCCGGTATATTTGCCGGTGGCGGGGTCAAGCATGCCGCCGGAAATGGTGCCAAAGTCAAGCGTCACCGTGGTCGCCGCGCCTGTGCCAATAGCGGCGGTGGTACTGGCCACGCCGGCGGCTGCCAGCGATTGCGCCTGCGTCAGCTGCGTCACATTCAGCGCATAGCTGCCGCTTGCTGCGGTAGAAAGGGCCGAGGCCGTCAGCACATCGGTGGCGCTCGAAGTGGCCTTGACACCCGTATACAAAGCGGGCTTGGCCAGCGCCGCCGCCGCCGTCTGCAAGGCGCTCAACGCACTGCTGAGCTGACCATAAGCCGTCAGCTTGGTGGTATAGCTCCGTTGCTGCTGTTGAAGCGCCACCAGGGGTGCTTGCTCGGCGGACTTGATGCTTGCCAGCAAGGAATTCAAATCGAGGCCTGAGCCGATGCCGAGCGAGGAAACTGTAGCCATATTAATTCCTGTGTTCTCTATTCATTAACCTGAGAATTCGCCTGAAAGCGCACATCAACCCTGCGCCGTCACGCGGTCTGGGCGAACAAGAGGCCTTTGAGGTTGTCCATGGCCTTGGCAATGCGCACCACCTCTACGGTCGGAATCTGGCGGACCACTTTGCCGCTCTCCTGGTCGACCACCTTGACGATGACATCCTTGTAATTGGGGTCGATCTGGAACTGCACGCTGATCGACATGCCGGCCAGCACCTTGTTGATCTCGTCCAGCGATTTCCGGGCCTGCTCGGTGCTGAGCTTGGCAGCCTCACCCGCACTCGCGTCCGCAGCCGCTTTGTCGGCTGGCGTACTCGGCAGGCCGCCTGACATGCTGCCAGTCCGCGTATTGAGCGCCGCGCCTAATGCGCCGCTACCGGCGGCCGGCTGCGTTGTTTTCTGACTGTGCTGCAAGCCATCGCCCACACGCATAGGATCTATTGAAATCGACATTTTTCACTCCCGGCAAATGCGCTGCCCACTCACGCCTTAAAAAATATCAGGCGGGACTGGGCAGCGCAATCGGATTATTTTTAATCCAATTGGCTGACCATTTTGTAACTGGCGGCGCACAGGCCGCCGACTCACTCCATCGTCAAGGCGAATAAACTTCATTCGCCATTGACGACTTCGGCTGCGCTTATTGCAACAGCGACAACACGCCTTGGGTCGACTGGTTAGCCTTGGCCAGCACAGAGGTACCAGCTTGTTGCAGGATCTGCGCGCGCGTCATATTGGACACTTCGGTCGCGTAGTCTGCATCTTCAATGCGCGAACGCGAAGCAGACAAGTTGGTGACCGTCGAGCCAAGGTTGGAGATCACCGAGTCAAAACGGTTTTGCACCGCGCCCAGTTCGCCACGTAGTCCATCGACCTTGGACAAGGCGGCATCCAGTGCTTTCAGAGGATCGACGGTTGCCGTGGCGTTGCTGACAGCATTCGTCGTCAGTTTGCCTGGATTGGCCGAATCGGCGTAGACCACGCTGCCAGCTGCATCAGTAACATTGCCATTAGCATTCAGGTTGACGGCTTCTGCGGCTGTCGTGGTCAGGCCGCCAACACCCATAAACGCGCCGGTCACTGCCCCACCGGCAGCTGCCACGGCGTAAGCAGCAGTTGCGCCAGCGCCGTCGATATCGATGCTGCCTGCGCCGGCATTAATTTTCGCGGCGACTGTGCCGGCTGAGGCTTGCTCGCCCGCAACGGCAAAAGTACCCGCCCCTGCAGCACCAGGAGTGACGGAGGTATAGCTGGCGCCCGTTGCACCGAACGTGATCGAGTCACCTGCGGTTTTCATGCCGTTTACGTTGCTGAGTAAGGCAGTGAGGGTCGCCGCAACTGTTGCACCCGAGCCAGTCGCGGTCAGATTATTGGAAGCGTCCAGATACAGGGCGGAACCATCGGCGGCGCTGGTAATGGTACCGTTGCTGTCGATCTTGACATTCGTGGAATTGGTGCCGAGCTTTATCGTGGCTGCTGCGGTGGTCCCGGATGCCGGCGTGATCGCGGCAAGCGTGTTTGTTCCGGTGCGGGCGGCTTCGGTCGCCGTGTAGCTCTGCGTTGCTGCGCTGTACGTGTACGTTGCGGCGCCGGTGATCGACACCGTGCCGGTGTCCTGCATCTTGGCGAGGACGTCGTTGGCCGTGGCGCCATTGGCAGCGGCAGTCAGGGTCCTGGAGTATGCCGTCACACCATTTGTCGTTGCGCCTTTAGCGAAGCCTGCGACCAAAAGGTCGGTTGCTGATGCTGCTTTATTGGCTGAGCCAGTGCCATCCACATTGAAGCCAGTCAGACCGAGGGTCTTGGCACTGATTTCCTTCAGACCGATGGAGATGGTTTCGCCATCGTTGGCGCCAACCTGAACGCTCAGGGACTTGGCTCCTGATGACAGCACCTTGGTGCCATTGAAGTCGGTTTGCGCCGAGGTGCGGTCGATTTCAGCCAAGCGTTGGCCAATTTCAGCCTGGATCGAAGCCTTGTCAGCTGTAGAGTTGCTGCCATTGGCGGCTTGCACGGTCAATTCGCGAACGCGCTGCAGGTTGGTGTTGATTTCGTTCAACGCGCCTTCAGTGGTTTGCGCCAGCGAGATGCCGTCATTGGCATTGCGCTGGGCTTGCGTCAGGCCCTTGATGTTGGCGGTGAAGCGGTTGGCGATGGCCTGGCCGGCGGCATCGTCTTTGGCGCTGTTGATGCGCAGGCCGGAAGACAGGCGCTGGATCGAGGTGTTCAGTGACGACTGCGATTTAACAAGGTTGTTCTGCGTGAGCAGCGAGAGCGAATTGGTATTGATGACTGATGCCATGAGGAACTCCTGAATACAAGTTTATGAACTCCGGCTAACTTGCCGTCACGCTGGCCTTGCCTGCTAAGACAGTCTGCAAGCCACCGTTATTCAGGTTATCGGCCAGCTCATGAAAAACCTTTAGGGTTGCGCGTAAATAATTTTTTACTGTTTGGAACCCCGGCCTGGCCGCCGGCTTTTATAGCGCCAGACCGATCCATGATTGACTGGACACAAAAATCAGCTTTAGCGCAAACAAGACGGGAGCAAGATGCTATTAATACAATAGCAATCTACCTCAAGCCTGCATGTTCATGATTTCCTGATAGGCGGCAACCACCTTGTTGCGCACCTGCAGGCCGGTCTGGAAACCGATATTGGCCTTCTGCAAATCAACCATCACGTCGTTCAGCGCGACGCCGGGCTTGCCCATTTCAAACGCTTCGGCCTGGCCGTAAGCATGCTCCTGCGCGTTGCTGATGCGCGCGAGTGACTTTCTCAATTCATCGGAAAAGCCGCCAGCAGTCACTTCGCCGCCGGACGCCAAGGAGCTGCCCATCGATGGGGCAAGCGCCCGCATTTGTTGCAGAACGGATTCAATAGACGATATCGACATGATGTTTGTTTTTCTGGGCAGAGCGCACGCCCATTACTGATTGAGGCCTGAAGCGTATCAGCCGGCCTCAGCCCCGCATCCCGGCAAAAGATGGCAAAAGCCCCGGTTATTCAAGCGATCAAGCGCCGCACGGCACTCTGACAATCATTCACAAGGCGGGGGGTGCCTTGGCCGCATCTGCCGGGCCAGCCCCCTTCCCATCCCCTTACTAACTGCCGTATGCCATCAGTCGTTTCGCTGTACTACCAACCCTGCCTGCATTTCACCGGCCCGCGCGACGCGGCGCTGGTCGGGTAAGCGCATGAGTTCCGCCGCACTGGGAGCTGACGCAGCAAGGCCCAAAGCCCTGCCCTTTCTCGATCAGCTGCGCGCCAACCCGCGCCTGCCGCTGATCATTGGCGCTTCTGCTGCCGTCGCGGTCATTGCCGCGATGTGGATGTGGAGCCGCCAGCCTGACTATGGCGTGCTGTACAGCAATCTGTCGGACCGCGATGGCGGCGCCATCATCGCCTCGCTGCAGCAGATGAACATTCCGTACAAGTTTGCCGAGGGCGGCGGCGCTTTGCTGGTGCAGGCCAACAAGGTGCCCGAGGCGCGTTTGCGGCTGGCTGCGCAGGGCCTGCCCAAAGGCGGCACGGTCGGTTTTGAGCTGATGGACAACCAGAAATTTGGCACCAGCCAGTTTGCGGAGCAGGTCAATTACCAGCGCGCACTCGAAGGCGAACTGGCGCGCTCCATCAATTCCATTTCTGCAGTGGAGTCGGCGCGCGTGCATCTGGCCTTGCCCAAGCCATCACTATTTGTGCGCGACCAGAAAAAGCCCAGCGCCTCGGTCGTGCTGACGCTGCATACCGGACGAAGCATTGACGAAGGCCAGATCAGCGCCATCGTGCACCTGATCTCCAGCAGCGTGCCAGAACTGTCGGCCAAAAGTATCACCGTGGTGGACCAGGCGGGCAATCTTCTGTCGGCGGCGAATGCAGGCACGCGGGGCCTGGACGTCAGCCAGCTTAAATATGCGCAGGAGATCGAGCAAGGCTATATCCGCCGCATTGAAGCCATCCTGCAGCCCATCGTTGGCACGAGCAATGTGCATGCGCAGGTGGCGGCAGACATCGATTTTTCGGTGGTCGAGAACACCGATGAGAAGTACCGACCCAACCAGGAACCGGGCAGTGCGGCCATTCGCAGCCAGCAGTCGAGCGAGTCCAGCCAGCAAGGCATTAGCCCACCAGGAGGTGTGCCGGGTGCGCTGAGCAACCAGCCGCCTGTCAATCCGGTAGCGCCCATCGTCAATACGCCTCAGGCTCCGGCAAAGCCAGGCACGCCCGGCGCCCAGACGCTAGGCGCAGAGGCCAATGCCACCGCCCCCCGCACTGGCTCGGGCACATCACGCAAAGATGGCACCACCAACTACGAGCTGGACCGCTCGATACGCCATGTGCAGCAGGGCGCTGGAGGCGTCAAACGCCTGTCAGTCGCCGTCGTGGTTAACTACCGCGCAGCTGCAGGCGCGCAGGGCAAGCGCACGGCGCAGGCACTGTCGACCACCGAACTGGAGCAGATTAAAAATCTGGTCAAGGAAGCCATGGGCTTCAGCGCCGAGCGAGGCGATTCGCTGAACGTGGTGAACAGCCCGTTTGCCTCAGACAGCGCCGAAGTCGCCGAACTGCCCTTGTGGAAGCAAGCCGAAAACATCGAACTGGCGAAAACGCTGGGCAAATATTTGCTGCTGGGCCTGCTTGCCCTGTATCTGTGGTTTGCCGTTCTGCGGCCCCTGCTGCGCAAGCATCTGGAACCGCCGCAGCCGCCCGCCCCCCCTGTTGCTGGTGAGGAAAAAACCACCCCGGAAAGCAGCGAGTCCAAGGTGCAGGCGTTGGTGGAAGCTCAGCAACGGGAAGCCGAGCGCCATGAAGACAACGTTCAGTACGCCCAGGAAACCGCCGTTAAGGACCCACGCATGGTAGCGATGCTGATCAAGCACTGGATGGCTGAAAAATGATGGAAAAAATGGATGCAGGCCTGAGAAAAAGCGCCATTCTCTTGATGTCCCTCGGTGAAGATGGCGCGGGCAGCGTGCTGCAGCACCTCTCGCAAGCGGAAGTCCAGGAGATGGGCGAGGCGATGTCGAAGCTGACGCAGGTCAAACGGGAGGAAGTCAGCGCCATTCTGGAAGAGTTCCGGCTCGAAACCGAGCAGTATTCGGCCCTCCACCTGGACTCGGGCAGCTACCTGAAGGCTGTATTGAACAAGGCCCTGGGCAACAACCGCGCCGCAGACTTGCTGGACAGCATTTTCCAGTCCAGCGAGTCGCGCAGTGGCATCGACGGCTTGAACCAGCTGGAGGCCACCGAGGTGGTCGAGCTTATCCGGGATGAGCATCCGCAGATCATTGCCACGCTGCTGGTTCATCTGGACCGCGCCAAGGCTGCAGAGGTGCTGGCGCAACTGCCGGAGCGGGTTCGCCACGACGCTGTCATGCGCGTGGCTACTTTCGGCGGCGTGCAACCGGCGGCGCTCAAGGAACTGACCGAGGTGCTGACCGGCATGCTGTCGGGCGAAGGCGCCAAGCGCAGCCGACTGGGTGGCGTAAGGGCAGCGGCGGAAATCGTCAACCTGATGAACAGCACGCAGGAAGAAAGCGTGATCAAGCATGTGCGCGAGCAGGACGAGGTGCTGGCGCAGAAGATGATCGACGAGATGTTCCTGTTCGAGAATCTGCTCGAAGTCGAGGACAAGGGCATCCAGCTGGTGCTCAAGGAGGTCGAATCGGAGTCGCTCATCATTGCGCTCAAAGGTGCGCCGCAAGAGTTGCGCGACAAATTCCTCAAGAACATGTCCACCCGTGCCGCCGAAATGCTGCGCGAAGACATCGAAAACCGCGGCCCGGTGCGCGTATCGCAGGTCGAGGCCGAGCAGAAGAACATCCTGCAGATCGTGCGTCGCCTAGCAGATTCCGGCGAGATTGTGCTGGGCGGCCAGGGCAGCGATGCGTATGTATAGCAAGCCCACCCTTTCAGGCTTTGATGCCGGAAAATTCCTGCCCGGAACGCAAAAAAAAATGGGGCGCGCACCCGAGCCCAAGGCATCGCTTAGCGCCTGGCAACGCTGGGAAATGACAGCGGTCGCGCCAGAGTTGCAACCAGACCCGCCTGATGCAGCAGCACCAGAGCCGGCACTGGAGCCCTTCGAGCCGGTCTTGCTGATTGATGAAGCCGAACTGACCCGCCTGCGGCTTCAGGCCCAGCAGGCGGGCCAAACCGAAGGCTACGAGCTGGGTTATGCACGGGGACAATCCGAAGGCCATGCAGCCGGTCTGGCCGCCGTACAAGCGCAGGCCGAACAATTAAAGACGCTGGCGCTGGCCCTGCCTGCCGCGCTTCGCATTGCCGAGACTGGCGTTGCCGATGATTTGCTGGCCCTTGCCCTGGACATTGCCAGGCAGGTTCTGGGCCATACTCTGACGGCGGACCCGCAAGCCATACTGCCTCTGGTGCATGAGCTGCTGCAATCCGAGCCTGCGCTGACCGGCGCACCGCAGCTCTTGCTCCACCCCGACGATGCGGCGCTGGTGAAAGAACATTTGGCGGACGACCTGAAGAGTGCCGGCTGGCGCATACGCGCGGATGCGCATATCGCCCGCGGCGGTTGCCGGGTTCTGGCGACCAGCGGCGAGCGGGACGCAAGTCTGGAAACCCGCTGGGAGCGGGTGACGGCAACGCTGGCGCGCAACGCGCCTCCGGCGACGCCAGTAGCCCCCGACTGACCATGATTGATAAGTCCGGGACCGTCGCCGCGAATCCGCACCTGGCTGCATGGCAGGCTGCGCTGGGCGACGCTCGTACAGCGGTAAGCCAGGGCGTTCCGGTCCGAAGCTACGGACGACTAACCCGTGCAGTGGGACTGGTTCTCGAAGCGGTGGGCCTGCGCCTTCCGGTGGGCAGCGACTGCCTGATTGAACTCCCCCCCGGCTATCCGCAAAAAACGGCTGAGGCAGAAGTCGTCGGGTTTGCGGGCGACCGCATCCTGCTGATGCCGCTGAGCGCCGTCGATGGCCTGCTGCCGGGCGCGCGCGTCTATGCGCTCGAATCTCCTGCAGGCGCTGGCGGCGTCGGGCCACGAACCAAGCGCCTTCCCGTCGGCGACGGCATGCTGGGCCGTGTCGTGGACGCCGCAGGCCGGCCGCTCGATGGCCTGGGTCCGCTCAATTTCGACCGGGAAGTGCCGCTGTCCCGAGCGCCTATCAACCCGCTGACCCGCGCGCCCATCAAGGACGTGCTGGATGTAGGCGTTCGCGCCATCAACGCCATGCTGACCGTGGGGCGTGGCCAGCGCATGGGTCTTTTTGCCGGCTCGGGCGTCGGCAAGAGCGTGTTGCTCGGCATGATGGCCCGCTATACCAGCGCCGATGTCATTGTGGTGGGTCTCATTGGGGAGCGGGGCCGCGAGGTCAAGGACTTCATTGAGAACACGCTGGGCGAAGAAGGCATGGCTAGAGCCGTGCTGGTTGCCGCCCCGGCCGATACCTCGCCCCTGCTCAGGCTGCAGGGCGCCGCCTACGCCACCTGCCTGGCCGAGTATTTCCGTGACCGGGGCAAAAACGTCTTGCTGATCATGGATTCGCTGACCCGCTACGCCATGGCCCAGCGGGAAATCGCGCTGGCCGTGGGCGAGCCCCCTGCCACCAAGGGTTACCCGCCATCGGTCTTTGCAAAACTGCCCGCACTGGTGGAGCGGGCGGGCAACGGAGCCATTGATGCCGAGGGCCAGGGCGGCTCGATAACCGCGTTCTACACGGTCCTGACCGAAGGTGACGACCAGCAAGACCCGATTGCCGACTCGGCCCGTGCCATTCTGGACGGCCATGTGGTGCTGTCGCGCAGCCTGGCCGAGTCGGGCCACTACCCGGCGATTGACATTGAAGCGTCGATCAGCCGGGCGATGACGGCATTGATCGAACCGTCCCAGTTTGAATCGGTGCGGGCTATCAAGCAGATGCTGTCGCGTTACCAGCGCAACCGCGATTTGATCAGCGTCGGGGCCTACGCCCCCGGCCATGACGCGCAACTGGACAAGGCCATTGCGCTCTACCCCAAGATCGAAGCATTTCTGCAGCAAACCATGGATGAACGCGCCGACTACACCGCGTCGATCAGCCAGCTGCACGACATATTCAATGCCCGCTAGCAGGCTCACCAACCGTCCCAGGAACACCTGATGCCCAAAAAGCTACCGCTTGCGACGCTCATCGAGCTGGCCCAGACCAAAACGGACGAGGCCACCCGCCGGCTCGGCCAGCTGCAAAATGCGCACACCAGCGCGGCCGGCAAACTCGAAATGCTGCTGCAGTACCGCCAGGACTATCTGGACCAGTTGAATGGGCAGATGCGGGACGGCGTGCCATCGGCTTACGTGCGCAATTTCCAGAATTTCATCGGCACGCTGGATGGTGCCATTGAGCAGCAACGCGCCCTCACCTTGCAGGCCGATACCCGGCTGGGGCACGGTCGCAGCGACTGGCAACACAACAAGCGGCGCCTCACGTCCTTTGACACCCTGGCAGACCGGGTTCGTCATCAGGAAATGATCGCCGTCAATAAAAAAGAGCAGCGGGAAAGCGATGAACGCTCCGCCAGGCAGTTTTACCTGCGCGCCACTGCCCTGAACGACTAAATTTTTACGGGACCACTATGTCTTTAATTCTTCCGTCCGCCACAGCGCCAGCCCCCGCAGCCAACCCAGGCACCAATGCGACAACGCGTTATGACGAGCAGGATCAGAACAACTCCGGCAGTTTTGGCGAAGCCCTGGCGCGCTCCATGGAGCCCGCCGGGAAAAAAACCGACAAACCAGCCGCCAAAGCTGCGACAGCGCAGCCGGCCCGACGTCAGGCAGGCAATCAAAAGAATGATGCCGAAGACCTCGCGAATGCCATGGCGCTGTCTTTTGTTCCAATTGAAAACAGGAGGCCCCAGGCAATGCTGCCCGCCGGCACGGGAACAGCGGCCGAAACCGCCACGCCAGGCACAACCCTGGCCTCGCTGAATGACCTCCTTGCAGGAATCCCGGCACAGGCCGACGGGGCGGCCAATGCGCCTGAAGTTATTTCAGACGCAGACGCAAATGCGCTGCCCCTGCTGACGCCGTCTGTGCTGGCGGCGGCCAGCCCAAAGAGCGCCAGCCAACCCCCTTTGCACGCCAGTCTGCCGGCCGTGAGCGATGGCGCGGCCATTCAGATTGATCCGCGAGCCATTGCAGGTCAATCCAGCGCTCCGGGCACGGCATTCTCTGAGCAGTCTTCCCAACGCGATGACAATAATGCGCACAAGCTGGGCGTATCAAGCGAAGCACAGGCCGACTTGGCGCCTGCCGCACCCTACGGCGCGTCGAAAGTTGCGGCAGGCACCACAGCAGCAACCAAGGAAGCCGCAGGGCTGAACCTCGCTGCGGGTCAGGTTGCAGCAGATGCCACAGTGAGCACCAGCACAGCCCTGCCGATGACTCCGGCGACTGCCGCATTCCACGTGTCAGGCGGTGTCACTGCGCCGAACGCGCCTATCCCCGCCGCCACCGCGTCTTTGGTGCCGGAAGTGGGCAGCAACGAGTGGGGCAAGGCGCTGGGTCAGCATGTCATCCAGATGGGCAATGCGGGCCACCAGGTCGCCGAGCTCCAGCTCAACCCACCCGGGCTGGGGCCCCTGAAAGTGACGCTGAGCATGAGCGACAATCAAATGCAGGCCATGTTTGTCTCGGCTCATTCCTCGGTTCGGGCTGCTGTGGAGGCGGCTTTGCCGCAGCTGCGAAGCACGCTGGCCGATAGCGGAATCAGTCTTGGCAACACATCGGTAGGCGCAGAAAGCCAGCAGCAGACCGCGTTTGCCAACAACCAGAACAGCCAGCCTGAACGCGGGGCTTACCGCCCTGGCGCGGGGACCGACACCGCCACGCTCCTTCCGGCTCGATCCGCAACAGAGCCAGTCCGGCGAAGTAACGGTTTGAGCATCGACACCTACGCCTGAACTGAAACCGCAGGGCAGGCGCATCGCTTCCAGCAAATGCGGGAGTTGACGCGCTTTCCCCCGTTTTATCAGCCCATGAATTCGGCCCTTTTTGCCAAACAATCTCTCTTCAAACTCACGCAGCAAAGTCATGGCCACCATTCCCAAAAAAGAAACTGCCAACCAGAGTGGAAATCTCCGCGTCGTCATGTTCAGCCTGCTCGCGCTCGCACTCACGGGCACTGCGGCGGGAGCAGCCTACTATCTCGGCACCAATCGCAGTGGCGCACATCCTGCAGCGCCGGTAGCCGTAGTAGAAGTGCCTATTTTTGTCGCACTGGAACCCATGACGGTTAATTTGCAGCCTAATGGACGCAGCCGTTTCCTGCACGTCGCCGTGACCCTGAAAATGGCGGACCCAAAATCCCAGGGCCAAGTCGCTCAATACCTGCCGGAAGTGCGCAGCCGGGTTCTCACCGTGCTGTCAAACCGTGCCGCGGATTCGCTGCTGACGGCAGAAGAAAAAGCGCTGCTTGCCGACGACATCATGGTGGCGCTGATCCAGCCTTTTGCGCCAAACCTGCCGCCGCAGAAAATAGCCAGCGTGATGTTCACCACATTCATGCTGCAGTGAATCCGTCCTATGAAATTTGCCAATGGCCTATGATCAGCAGCTGTCTCAGGACGAAGTAGATGCTTTACTGCAAGGTGTCACCGGTGACACCGATGCAGCCCCCGCACCGGCGTCGGCTCCACCAGGGCTGCCGACCTATAACTTCGGCAGCGACGAGCGTATCGTGCGTAGCCGCATGCATACGCTGGAGGTCATCAACGACCGTTTTGCAAGGCACCTGCGTACGGCGCTGCTGACCTATATGCGACGCAATGCCGACATTTCAGTCGGCACCGTGCAGATCCAGAAGTATGGGGACTTCATCCGGAAGTTGCCGGTTCCGGCCAACATCAACCTGATGCAGATGAAGCCGCTGCGCGGCACCGCCTTGTTCGTGTTCGATCCGAAACTGGTGTTTCTGGTGATTGACAATTTATTTGGCAGCGACGGCCGCTACCACGTCCGGGTTGAAGGACGTGACTTTACGCTGACCGAGCAGCGCATCATCAAACGCTTGCTGAACCTGACGCTGGAGAGCTATGGCAGCGCCTGGGAGCCGGTGTACCCCCTCGATTTTGAATATGTGCGTTCCGAGATGCACGCCAGGCTGGCCAATATCGTGACACCCAACGAAGTGGTGATCAACACCTCCTTCCAGATCGAGTTTGGCCCGGTCGGGGGGACCTTAAACGTCTGCATCCCGTATTCGATGATTGAGCCTATCCGGGCGCTGCTGTCGAACCCGCTGCAAGACGAGGTGGAAGTCGACAAGCGCTGGGTCAATCAGCTGTCCAACCAGGTACAAAGTGCCGATGTCGAACTCCGGGCACAGTTTCTGAGCGTGCAATCGAGCATTGGTCAGCTGCTCAAGCTCCAGGTTGGGGATGTGCTACCGGTGGAAATTCCGGAGACGGTTGTTGCCAGGGTCAATGGCGTTCCAGTCATGGAATGCGGCTACGGCACGTCCAATGGGCACTATGCCCTCAGGGTACAGAAAATGATCAAACATCAAGACAGTGATTCAATCAAGGGAGGCGAACATGAGTGAAGTCAACAAGGACGATCCGGTGGACGACGCGATGGACGACTGGGGAAGCGCCCTTGCAGAGCAGGCGTCGGCTGCGCCTGCACCCGTTTCCGCGGTACCAGAAGCCGCACCCGCCATTTCTGCGGGCAACAAGGTGTTCCAGCCCCTGCAAAGCGACACCAGCCCGGATATCGCCAAGGGCGACATTGACCGGGTACTGGATGTGCCTGTCCAACTGACGGCGGAGCTGGGTCGCGCACGCATCACCATCAAGAATTTACTCCAGCTGTCCCAAGGCTCGGTGGTGGAACTGGACGGCCTGGCAGGCGAGCCAATGGACGTTTTCATCAATGGCTACCTGATTGCCCAGGGCGAAGTGGTGGTGGTAAATGACAAATTCGGCATTCGCCTGACCGACATCATCACGCCTTCGGAACGCATCCAGAAACTGAGCCGATGAAGCTGCGGCGTCTTCCCCAAGTTGCAGCCTCACTGCTGGCCTGCATCAGCTTTGCAGCCAGCGCGGTGCTGCCCACGGTGCCGACGCCCGCAGCTGAACCTGTCCGCTCTTTCGCTGCAGCCGGCCTGCTGCAGGCGGGTTTTGGCCTGGCCGTGGTGATCGGACTGATTTTCCTGTTCGCCTGGGTCGCACGGCGCTTTGGCCTGCAGCAATCGGGCAGCGGCCGCCTGCTCAAGGTGGTGTCAAGCGCCATGGTAGGTCAGCGCGAACGGGTGGTGGTGGTGGAAATTGGGGACTCCTGGCTGGTGCTGGGCGTTGCTGCGGGCCAGGTTCGGGCACTGCACACCATGCCGGCCGAAAAACTGCCTGAGATTAAAACCCCGGCAATCAATGGGTTCAGTGGCGGGAGTGCTTTTTCGCGCAAGCTGCTTGAATCCCTCAACAAGCTGACAAAGCTGAAGCGGGACTGATGACCATGACTCCGGTCCGTTTGCGTGGGCGTATGGCCTTGGTGTTTTTCATGCTGGTAGTGGCAGCGTTCCTGCTGCTGCCATCTTTCGCGTCAGCCCAGGGCTTGCCAGGCATCACCAGTACGACGGGTCCAGGCGGCAAACAGACCTGGTCGCTCAGCGTGCAGATGCTGGTGCTGATTACTTCGCTGTCTTTTCTGCCTGCGCTGCTGCTTTCAATGACCAGCTTCACGCGCATTCTCATCGTCCTGGGGCTGCTGCGCACGGCCATCGGCACACAGTCGTCACCGCCCAATCAGATCCTGGTCGGACTGTCGCTGTTTCTCACTTTTTTCGTCATGTCGCCGGTATTCGACAAGGTGCACAGCGACGCTTACAAGCCGTTTTCAGAGAACAAAATCAGTGCCGAACAGGCCCTGGAGCGGGGAGTAGAGCCCTTCAAGCAGTTCATGCTCAAGCAGACCCGGGAGGCCGACCTGGCGCTGTTTGCGAAGCTCGCCAACATCGAAAACATGCAGGGACCGGAGCAGGTCCCCCTGAGGATTTTGCTTCCCGCGTATGTGATAAGCGAGCTCAAGACTGCTTTCCAGATCGGCTTCACCATCTTCATTCCCTTCCTGATCGTCGACCTGGTCGTCGCCAGCGTGCTGATGTCAATGGGCATGATGATGGTGCCGCCGGCATCGATCTCGCTGCCCTTCAAGTTGATGCTCTTCGTTCTGGTGGACGGCTGGCAGTTGCTGATCGGGGCACTGGCGCAGAGTTTTTACACCTGAGCCGGTCAGATTTTCCAACACAAGGATGAGCGGAAATGACGCCTGAGTCAGTCATGGCCATGGGCTATGAGGCCATGAAAGTTACGTTGCTGCTGGGCGCGCCGCTGCTGCTGGTGGCGCTTGTCACCGGTCTGCTCATCAGCCTGTTCCAGGCGGCGACGCAGATCAATGAAATGACGCTGTCCTTCATTCCCAAGCTGCTGGCCGTTTTTGCCACCATGGTGATTGCCGGGCCATGGCTACTGGGCCTGATGCTGGATTACATGCGCAATCTCTTCTCCTCCATTCCGCAACTGGTGGGCTGATGCCGCCTGTTTTTTCGGTCACCTCAGACCAGCTTAGCGTCTGGATGGTGGCTTTTTTGTGGCCGTTTGTACGCATGCTGGCCCTCATCAGCACCGCGCCCATATTCAGCGAAAAGGCCGTTCCGCGCACCGTCAAGGTAGGGATGGCCGTCTTGCTGGCCATCGCCATCGCACCCACGCTCGGCGTTCTCCCGCAGGCTCCGCTGGTGTCTGCTGCCGGCCTCTGGATCCTGATTCAGCAGATCCTCATCGGTGCCGCCATGGGCTTTTCGATGAAGATGGTTTTTGCCATGGTGCAGGCGGCGGGCGAATATGTGGGCCTGCAGATGGGTCTGTCTTTCGCGTCGTTCTTTGACCCCACCAGTGGCGGCAACACCATGGTGCTGGCGCGCCTGCTGAACGTGATTGCCATGCTGATTTTTCTGGCGGTCGACGGACATCTGGTGCTGATCGCAACGCTGGCCGAGAGCTTTCACACACTGCCGATTGCCGATGCACCGCTGGCCGCCAGCGGCTGGCTTTTGCTGGCGTCGGCAGGCAGTCAGATTTTCCTGGGTGGTCTCATTCTGGCGCTGCCACTCATTGCGACCCTGCTGACACTGAATCTGGCCATGGGCATCCTGAACCGGGTATCACCCCAGTTCAGCATCTTTGCGGTGGGCTTTCCCATTACGCTGCTGGCGGGCATCGCCATGCTGCAGGTGCTGATGCAGTACATGGGCCCCTTTCTGGAGCCGCGGTTTGCAGCCGGCTTTACATCGACCCTGGAGTTCCTGCAAGGCCTGCGCCCATAGCGCGACCGCATGCGCCCAAAAACACCGAAACACAAGCAATTTAGGGCTCTAGCGCATATGAAACGGGCACAAGTAGCTATCAAGTAGATAGCAAACCGATAATCCCCGCACCAAAAACCCTACAAATAGTTGAACAGCGCAATCTGCTGGATTTTGACAAAGGTCTGCTGACTCGCCTGCAGGGCCGTCTGGCGCTGGTAAAACTCGGCGATGGCGCTGCTGTAGTCCAGATCCTGCAGATCGGACAGATAACTCTTGTCGGACAGGGTCCGGCTATCACCCGTGACGCTCAGGGCGTCGAGCTCCTGCAAGCGGGAGCCGACCGAGGAACGCACGGTCAATACATTGTCGTGGGCGTTGGTAATCTTGCGGTTGGCTGTGCTTAATGCATTCAGTATCAGTGCCTGGCCTTCTGGGCCTTTGCTATCCACAGGTGTATTCAGTGCATTGATCACGTCCTTCATAGATGCAAAGACGTCGCTACCGGCGTTTTTGGCTGTCGCGACGCTGATTGAGTCGCCTGCAGCGGGTGAGCCGCTGATGCTAATCTGCAAACCACCGAAGGTGATGGCGCTGCCTGCCGTGTAGGTTGGAGCGGGAACAACTGGGGCTAATGATGAAGGTACGGTATCGACCTGGTAAGTCGTAGCCGTTGGAAAACTGATGACGAAATCTTTGCCGTAATTCGCATTGCTCGCATCGACCACAGAGGTCGAACTGAACACGCCACTGCCGGTATTGGCTGCAGCGGCCGTAGTCACGTATCCCGCCCCACCCTGCACCGTTTGAAAAATACTGCGCCCGTCGTCCGTACCGGCCATCTGCCGCGACACATCCACCTGCGTGAGGCGCTGGCCCTGGTCACCTGCATATTTGATACTGCCATTGGCATCGCGCACGAAGGGCGCAGTGCCGCTCTTGAAGCCGGCGAACAGGAACTGGCCGTTGCCGTCATCAGTGTTGGCCAGGCCCTGCAACTGGTCCAGATTGCTTTGCAGGGTGGTGGCGATGGTTGCGCGGTCGGCGTCGGTCAAGGTGCCGCCAGCCTGAATCAGCAAGCCCTTGACGTCTTGCAGCACGCTGGTAACGCTTTGCAGGGCATTTTCTTCCATCGTCAAAGTCTGCGTGGTGTGCGATCGGCTGGCCGCATACTGCGCATTCAGCGCGATGGACTGCGACACCGCCAAGGCGCGGGTGGCGCCAAGCGGGTCATCCGAGGGGGCCAGAATCTTGCTCCCGGCGCCCAGCTGTTGCTGTACGCGCAAAAGATTACTTTGCAAGGAGCCCATGGACGTCTTGCTCTGCTCATAAAAAGATTGGGTGCTGATACGCATCGTGTATTCCTTGGCGGCGCTTAGTGGCTGATGCCCAGTACGGCATCAAACATGGTTGATGCGGTCTGGATCACCTTGGCATTGGCTTGGTACATCTGCTGAAACATCAGCAGGTTGGCGGTTTCTTCATCCTGATTGACGCCAGACACCGACTGCTGGGCTGAGCGAATTTGCATGCTGAGGCTGGTCTGTGCCGTATTGGCAATCTGGATTTGCCTGGCCTTGTTGCCGACAGTGCTTACCAGCTGTCCGTAGGCATCGCTGAAACTGGCCGTCCCACCGCCCATGGTTTTCTTGTTTTGCAGCGCCCCAAGCAGCAAGGCATTGCTGCCATCGGACACGCCGCCGGTGTTTTTCCCAATGGTGAAGGTGTCGCCATTGGCAGGGGAACCGCTGATCGCGACCGTCAGGCCATTGAAAGTCATCGTGGCCCCGGCCGAATAATTGACCGGTGTACCCGCTGCATAGGGGCTGGCGGGGTCTGGCGAGCCATTTGCCAGTGTCACCGTCACCGCTCCCACTGGAAAGCCAGAAATCTTGTTGGTTGCGCTGTCGTAGCTCAGTGTCACATTAGCAGCGAGCGGTGTTGCCAGATAGTTGGCATCGACCCGCCCGGCGCTGATCGCACCGCTGCCCTGATTGCCCGAGGTATTGCCCGTGATGATGGGCGAAGCTGCCGCCACCTTGGCCGGATCGGAGATCTGAACCGTCAGATCGCGCGCGCCGGTGCGGGTGGGCTGGATCAGGAAGGAGTCGCCGGCAACGCCGCCGCCTAGTGTCAGTTTTACACCGTCGTAAGCACCCGCCAAATCAGGGCTAACAATTGTGTTGTCTGGCAGACGTGTCACCGTATACGCCAACGGGCCAGTAACATCCACCCGGTAATCGCTGGTGGTCAACTTGCCGACGTCAGAAAACGCTGTCGTCAACGTAGCGCCGGCGGTATTTTTGCTATTCGAAATCACGCCAGGGCTGGCCTGCGAGAAAAAGTCCGCCCCCAGATCGCCATTGAGATCCATACCCAGCTTTTGCTGGGCATTGAAGGTGTCAGCCAGCGAAATGGCGATACGACCCAGTGAATTTTGCGCTGTTGCCAGCGTCTCGCTGCGAAACTGCAGCAGACCGCCTAGCGAACCACCCGTGAGGACGCTTTCCTGGACTTCCACAGCATTTCCCGCCGCGTTCACCGTGGCAATGGTTGTCTGGCCCGGATCGCGTGAAGAACTGACGGCCGCCAGCCTGGTCGCCTTGTCGCCCAACACAAGGGTCTGGCCGTTGCCGATAAATACGTTGTATTGGCCGCCGTCCTGTACGACGAGCTTGGTACCCACCAGCTTGCCCAACTCGTTGACCAGCTGGTCACGCTGGTCAAGCAGGTCATTGGGGGCTTGGCCACCCATGGCGTTGCCGAGCATGGCCACCTGCTTGTTGAGGCTGGCAATCTGCTCCGCGTAGGTATTGATCTGAGCAACAGTGCCAGCAACCTGATCATTGACATTGGCATTGAGGCTGGTCAGGTACTGATCCATTGACCGGAACTGATTGGCCAGAGCCTGGCTGGAACTAATCAATTGCTGCCGGGCTGCCGGATCGGCCGGGGTGTTCGCGACGGCCTGCACACTCGTGAACAGTGTCTGCAACTGTGGCGCCAGGCCGGCCGTCTGGTTGGCCAGCAGGTTGTCAATCTGGCTGATCTGCGTGTATTGCGTTGTCAAGGATTGATTCAGTGACTGCGCCTGGTTGAGCTGTGATGTCAGGTATTGGTCATAACTGCGGGTGACGTCGGTGACTTTGGCGCCACTGCCGAAGAAGCCAACGCTGGGGCTGTAAATGCCACCGGCGGATGCAATCTGCGCAGTCTGCCGGTTGTAGCCAGCGGTATTCACGTTTGCCGTATTGTGGCCAGTGGTCACCAAGGCGGCCTGCGCGGCATTCAAGCCGCTAAGCCCGGTATAAAACATGCTGTTTGACATAAAGAACCTGATCCCCTTGAGCGACTACTGATACATGGCGGCTTTTGCCGGCCTCTTGATAGATAACGACAACTTCAATCGAAAGTTGAGGGCGAATGCGGAATTTATTTGCAGCAGTCCTTTGTCAAGGGATGTTGCGCACCTGGAAATCAATACGCAGATGATGGAAAGACCGCTCTCTCCCTCTCTGGTACTACCGGTCCCGTGACACCCTGTTTACAAGCTCCTCCTTAAAACTCCTCCCACTCCCCGGCGCCAGAGGTAGCAGCCCCGGTGACAGCCAGCCGCCGTGAGGGCAAATGCTCACTTCGCTGCTTTGGCTTTGCCGCAGCAAGCGCGTGCTTGGCAGAAGGTGGCTGCTTGCGGGCAGCGCCCTGGTAGCTGCTGGTCGTGCGCCGCGCTGAATCTCCCCGGCTGAGCTGTTGTTCTTGGCCCTGCCTGAAGACGCTCACTACCTGCGACAGGCCGGCCGCCTGCTCCTGCAGCGATTGCGCCGCTGACGCCGATTCTTCAACCAGCGCCGCGTTTTGCTGGGTCACCTGGTCCATCTGGGTGATGGCCTGGTTGATCTGCTCTATTCCCGAGGTCTGCTCCTGGCTGGCAACGGTGATTTCGGCCATGATGTCGGTCACGCGTTTGACACTGTCCACGATCTCCCCCATGGTCTTGCCGGCTTCAGCCACCTGTTTGCTCCCCTCTTCGACTTTGCTCACCGAGTCGTCGATCAGCACCTTGATCTCTTTGGCCGCTGCCGCCGAGCGCTGGGCGAGGTTTCTCACTTCTGCGGCCACCACGGCAAAGCCGCGTCCCTGCTCTCCGGCACGGGCCGCTTCCACCGCGGCGTTCAAGGCCAGGATGTTGGTCTGGAAGGCGATGCCGTCGATGACGCCGATGATGTCGACGATCTTGCGCGATGAGGCATTGATGGCGCCCATGGTGTCCACGACCTGGGAGACGACGGTGCCGCCCTTGACCGCTACGCCGGAGGCAGACTCTGCGAGCTGGTTGGCCTGGCGCGCGTTGTCGGCGTTCTGTTTCACCGTGGAGGTGAGTTCCTCCATGGAGGCGGCGGTTTCTTCCAGTGCGCTGGCCTGCTCTTCGGTGCGGGAGGACAGGTCCTGGTTGCCGGCGGCGATCTGGCTGGAGGCTGCCACCACTCCTTCCACGCTGGCACCAATATCCGCGACGACCGCCAACAAGTTGGCACTCATCTGGTTCAGGGCGCGCAGCAAGGGTTTGGCCTCATCAGCAGGGTGAATCTCAAACTTGCCGAGATCTCCGCCGGCAATGGCTTGCGCCACTTTAGCGGCTCTGTCCAGGGGACGAAACACCGCGCTGACCAGAAAATAACCAAAGCCAGCCCACGCCATGGCAGAAGCAACGACGCCTGCCGCGAACACAGTGGGCATCCAGCCGGCGGTACTTGATGACATGGCAAGCAAAGAGACTTCGCGCCAAGCCACAACACCCAAGCCCAGCGTCAGCGTGGCCGCCATTGCAGTTGTCCCAATGACCCGTTGCGAGATCGGGATTCGCCGCAGGCTCGTCATCGGCTCACGCCACACCGAACTTACCACCTCACCTTGCCGGATTTCCAGCCCAGCGGCGTTGCCCTCCCTGATGTTGGAATAGATGCGCTCGGCCTCGGCTACCTGCTCAGGATCGGGCTTGTTTCTGACTGACATGTAGCCTTGAGTCACGCCCTTCTGCCGTATCGGTGTGACGTTTGCCTGCACCCAATAGAAGTCACCGTTGTTGCGACGATTCTTGACCAGCCCGGTCCACGGCAAGTCTTTGGCCAGCGTGCTCCACATGTCAGCAAAGGCTTCTGCCGGCATATCGGGATGACGGATGATGTTGTGCGCCTTGCCCATCAGCTCGCTTACACCGTACCCGCTTACCTTGACGAATGACGGGTTCACGTAGGTGATGCGCCCCTTTAGATCGGTACGGGACACCAGTGCACTGTCCTGAGGAACGGTGTATTCGTTGGTCGTCACAGGTAAATTGACACGCATGATTAATCTATCTCCGTTGAAAGGCAGCAAAAAATAATTGGATATTTATGGGTTCTTATGATTTGATCCAATCCAGATTCGGATTGATCAAATCAAGGACTTCAAAAGCAGGGCAAACCACCTTTAAAGCCCTTCCCACTCCCCGGCGCCAGAGGCGACAGCCAGCCGCCGTGAGGGCAAAGGCTCACTGCTCTGCTTTGACTTTGCCGCAGCAAGCGCATGCCTGGCAGCCGGTGGCTGCATGGGCTCGGTTCTCGGGTAGTGGGCTGCCGGACGTCTGGCTGAAGCGCCCTGGCTGAGTTGCTGCTGGTCCAGCCTGAACACGCTGACCGACCTGGGACAAGCCGCCGGCCTGCTCCTGCAGCGACTGCGCGGCGGCGGCGGCTTCTTCCACCAGCGCGGCGTTCTGCTGGGTCACCTGGTCCATCTGGGTGATGGCCTGGTTGATCTGCTCGATGCCCGAGGCTCTGCTCCTGGCTGGCGGCGGCGATCTCGGCCATGATGTCGGTCACGCGTTTGACGCTGTCCACGATCTCGTCCATGGTCTTGCCGGCTTCGGCCACCAGCTTGCCGCCGTCTTCGACTTTGCTCACCGAGTCGTCGATCAGGCACCTTGATCTCCTTGGCCGCTGCCGCCGCAGCGCTGGGCGAGGTTGCGCACTTCGGCGGCGACCACGGCAAAGCCGCGGCCCTGCTCGCCGGCACGCGCCGCTTCCACCGCGGCGTTCAAGGCCAGGATGTTGGTCTGGAAGGCGATGCCGTCGATGACGCCGATGATGTCGACGATCTTGCGCGATGCAGGCATTGATGGCGCCCATGGTGTCGACGACCTGGCCGACGACGGTGCCGCCCTTGACCGCTACACCGGAGGCGGATACGGCCAGCTGGTTGGCCTGGCGCGCGTTGTCGGCGTTCTGCTTGACGGTGGAGGTCAGCTCTTCCATCGAGGCGGCGGTCTCTTCCAGGGAGCTGGCCTGCTCTTCGGTGCGGGACGACAGGTCCTGGTTGCCGGCGGCAATCTGGCTGGAGGCGGTGGCTATGGTGTCGGTGCCTTGGCGGACTTCTCCGACCACTTTGGCCAGGCTGTCGCGCATGCTCTTCATGGCGAACAGCAGGCTGGATTGATCGCCTGAACGCGTCTTGACATCAACCGTCAGGTCGCCAGCAGCGATGCTGCTGGCAATACCGCTTGCGTAGTCCGGCTCGCCGCCGAGTTGTTTCATCACATCACGGGTCAACCAAAATGTAATACCGACGCCGAGCAGAATGGCCACGCCAGCCATGATCAAACTGGTAATCAGCATTTGCTGGGTAAATTTATGCAGCTCTGCCTCGGTGCTCTTTGCGGCTTCATTTTTTGCCTTGATGAACTCCTGCAGATGCGCGCGAATTTCACGCCATACCGGGGTTTCCTCGGTATTTAGGAGACTCATGGCGGCACTCAAATTCCCTTGGGCAAGTGCGGCAATTTTCCCCTGAAGAAGCGCCTGTTTTTCACGCATATCACCTATCGTCTGCAACCTTTTCAAAGTTTCCGCATCCGATTTGGAAAGATTTATCGCAGCCTGGTAAGAGATTCTGAATTCGCTGCTGGCAGCATCCAGATTTTCCTGGGCTTTTTTGTTTGAAGGGTCGAGCACAATATTGCGCAATGCCTGCCCCATCTGCAAGCCCTGCGCATACAAATTGGTGCCGGCCTGCAGCAGTGCCTGGTCATGCGCGAGGAAGTTCTCGAATTGACTTTTGGCATTCTGCATTCCCACAAGCGCTACGCCGATGGCGAATGTGAAGCAAGCGCACACCAGCGCCATCACGGCAATCATTTTTGTTCTAAGTTTCACGCGAATTTCTTATTAAATTGGAAAACTAAGGCTTCAGTGCATTAGCTTCTATTGGTGCCACTTAAATTGGTCTCACCCTCAGGGGAAGGACCTTCTGGGGTTAAAACTCTTCCCAGTCACCGGCGCCAGAGGTGGCGGCCGCGGCGACAGCCAGCCGCCGTGAGGGCAAAGGCTCACTGCTCTGCTTTGGCTTTGCCGCAGCAAGCGCATGCCTGGCTGCAGGCGGCTGCTTGGGCGCCGGACGCTGCTGATAGCTGCTGGTCGTGGGACGCGCTGAAGCACCCTGATTGAGTTGTTGTTCGTTGTCCAGCCTGAACACGCTGACGACCTGGGACAAGCCGCCGGCCTGCTCCTGCAGCGACTGCGCGGCTGCGGCGGCTTCTTCAACCAGCGCCGCGTTTTGCTGGGTCACCTGGTCCATCTGGGTGATGGCCTGGTTGATCTGCTCTATTCCCGAGGTCTGCTCCTGGCTGGCTGCGGTGATCTCGGCCATGATGTCGGTCACGCGTTTGACGCTGTCCACGATCTCGTCCATGGTCTTGCCGGCTTCGGCCACCTGTTTGCCGCCTTCTTCGACTTTGCTCACCGAGTCGTCGATCAGCACCTTGATCTCTTTGGCCGCTGCCGCCGAGCGCTGGGCGAGGTTTCTCACTTCTGCGGCCACCACGGCAAAGCCGCGTCCCTGCTCTCCGGCACGGGCCGCTTCCACCGCGGCGTTCAAGGCCAGGATGTTGGTCTGGAAGGCGATGCCGTCGATGACGCCGATGATGTCGACGATCTTGCGCGATGAGGCATTGATGGCGCCCATGGTGTCCACGACCTGGGAGACGACGGTGCCGCCCTTGACCGCTACACCGGAGGCGGATACGGCCAGCTGGTTGGCCTGGCGCGCGTTGTCGGCGTTTTGTTTGACCGTGGAGGTGAGCTCTTCCATGGAGGCGGCGGTTTCTTCCAGGGAGCTGGCCTGCTCTTCGGTGCGGGAGGACAGGTCCTGGTTGCCGGCGGCAATCTGGCTGGAGGCTGTGGCTATGGTGTCGCTCGATTGACGAATCTGCTCGATGACCCGCACCAGTTCCTGCTGCATCCGCTGGATCGCATGCAACAGGCTGCTGGTATCCCCACTGCGAAGGTCAATATGCACGGTGAGGTCACCCGCTGCTACACGATCAACAATGTCCACAGCGTAACCCGGCTCTCCGCCGATCTGGCGCCCCAGCATGCGAGCCATGGCTACGCCCAAACCGACACTAACCACAATGCCGCCAAGGATCAGCACTATCATCATCAAGCGTGATGCCTGGTAGGTATCGCTGGCATTACCCATGCTGATCTTGGCCTGTTCCTCACTGTACAGGACAATTTTTTTGAGTAATTCCTCGATCCCGAGAGACTCTTTGAGCAGACTGGCGCTGTCATCCGTTACCCGGCTATCAAACTGCGAAGAGTCCAGCGGCTGACGCGCGAGCAAAGCCACAAATTCAACCAGATGTTTCTTGAAGTTTGGCAGTTGGCTCTCGTATTGCTTATACAGCGCCAAGCCCTGATCGCCGGCTTCGAGCAATGGTTTGGCCTCGCTCATACGAGCCTCCAGTGCTTGCAAGGCCGCCTGAATGCTTTTCGTCCCAGCACTGCGCTCCCCCAAAGTTGAGGCCGCCAGCAGGCTCATCTGACCCCGGCTGGCATAAATCAGGTCAATGTGGGCTTCCTGAACCCCCTTCAACACCTGTAGATCGCGCTTATAGAGATTATCGGTGGCAGCGCTGATGCGCCCCATATGGACAATTCCCAGCGTACCAATGACGGCACCTATCATCGCCACGACAAGAAAGCTGATTACCAGCTTGACCAAAACGCGAAGCCGCTTAAACCACTGCATATTTTTTACTTCTGTGAGGGCCGCAGATGCGGTCGGATTAACTCGGATGCGTAACAACGCGGTAAGGTTTAGTAGGTTTCCCAATCCTCACCAGCAACAACGGCGCCTGCCGCGGCCGGTTCCTGGCGTTGCGGCGCGGCAATGGCGTGTTTGGCCCGGGGTGGCTGCATCGGCGCAGGGCGCCGAGGAGTGCTTGTCGAACGCCGGGGCGCGGCCCCGTAACTGACCTGGCTCGCTTGTTCGTGGTCCAGCCTGAACACGCTGACGACCTGCGACAGGCCGCCGGCCTGCTCCTGCAGCGATTGCGCCGCGGCCGCGGCTTCCTCAACCAGCGCCGCGTTTTGCTGGGTCACCTGGTCCATCTGGGTGATGGCCTGGTTGATCTGCTCTATTCCCGAGGTCTGCTCCTGGCTGGCTGCGGTGATCTCGGCCATGATGTCGGTCACGCGTTTGACGCTGTCCACGATCTCGTCCATGGTCTTGCCGGCCTCAAGCACCTGTTTGCCGCCTTCTTCGACTTTGCTCACCGAGTCGTCGATCAGTACCTTGATCTCTTTGGCCGCTGCCGCCGAGCGCTGGGCGAGGTTTCTCACTTCTGCGGCCACCACGGCAAAGCCGCGTCCCTGCTCTCCGGCACGGGCCGCTTCCACCGCGGCGTTCAAGGCCAGGATGTTGGTCTGGAAGGCGATGCCGTCGATGACGCCGATGATGTCGACGATCTTGCGCGATGAGGCATTGATGGCGCCCATGGTGTCCACGACCTGGGAGACGACGGTGCCGCCCTTGACCGCTACACCGGAGGCGGATACGGCCAGCTGGTTGGCCTGGCGCGCGTTGTCGGCGTTTTGTTTCACCGTGGAGGTGAGCTCTTCCATGGAGGCGGCGGTTTCTTCCAGGGAGCTGGCCTGCTCTTCGGTGCGGGAGGACAGGTCCTGGTTGCCGGCGGCAATCTGGCTGGAGGCTGTGGCTATGGTGTCGGTGCCCTGGCGGACCTGGCCGACTACGCGGGCCAGGCTTTCGCGCATGGCTTCCACGGCTCGTGTGATTACCCCCATTTCGTCGCGACGATTCGACACCAGTTGCTGGGACAGGTCGCCCTGACCAATAGCTTCCACCTGCTGGCTTAAAAGCCTTAACGGTCGCACGGTGCGACGAATGGCTGCGCCCATGACGATCGCCATAACGGCAACCGCCAGGGCCAAGACACCACCAAGCCATGCCATTTGGCGATACAAATCGGCGAACGCCTCGGAAGCTGGAACTTCAGCCACCACCAACCAACCCGCCGCTTTGCTCTTTGCCACAGAGGCGCAGAACTGTCCAGCGCGCAAGGGATCAAGGACCGCGGGCGCGTTGTCAATCCAGAGCTCATCCTCGCTCTGCAGGCGCTTGACCCAGTCAGCGGACTGGGTCGGGAGGACCTCAGCCAACTTCTTGCCCGCAGCCGTCGGGTGAAAAACCAAAGACGCCTCGGCGGGATCGGCATTTGAATTGACGACATAGAGGCCGCCACTGCTGAAAACTTTGGTCTGGCTCACCGCGGCGCTCAAAGATGCCTCCTGAGCAGATATATCCAAGCCGATATAGAGCACAGCCACAATTTGATCAGCCGCATCGCGCACAGGCATATACACGGTCATATATGGACGCCCAAAAAGCATGACGCGGCCTACAAACTTCTTTCCGGCACGCAACATCGTGTAGGCGGCGCTTTTACGATCAAGCAGGGTTCCCAGGGCGCGCTCCCCATTTTCCTTTTTGACCGAAGTCGCAATTCGGCGGTAGTCTTCGCCCTGCACCACAAACACCGTGGCATTACCTCCGGGAAAGCTACTCGCAAAACTATCAACTTCGGTGGTGTTGTCGTTAATCAGCGTTCCGTAGTTCGACAAGGTGCCCTGTGCCGCGTCATTTAGGGCCAGCACCGCTCCAAACTGACGGCGGAACACGCCAAAAGCGTTTTCTGCCGTCAAACGCATGGACTGGTCAAATACGTCAAGGGACCGGGCAATGCTTTCTGCCTTGGCGTTTGCGTATTGAGAGGCGCTACGCTGCTGTTGCGAGGACGCCATCACGTAAAAGAAAACGAGAATGAGAGCGGTGGCCAAAAAGATGGCTCCAGTTGCCCTGAAAGTCATCGTGCGAGCCAGGGAAACGAACGCTGGAGTTGCAGTGCGGTCACTCATGCGTAACTCCCTTTGGAAACGCGACAACGCATCTGATACATGTAGCGGGAAAGGGGCCGATCAGCTTGCTGCCGATCTCGAAATTCGCCAACCAGTTCATAACTCATCTCCATTCAAGTCATCACAAGGACTGCGCGGCCGGCTACCGCATCTGACGACCGGGCTCAGGCCACCATTTTTTCGATCAGACCCATCTCATCGCTGGACATGAGCTTGTCGATATCCACCAAAATCAGCATGCGTTCATCCAGCGTGCCCAGACCGATCAGGTAGTCGGTGTCCAGCACCGAGCCCATCGCCGGCGCAGGCTTGATCTGCTCGGGGCTCAAGGTGATCACATCCGAGACGCTGTCCACCACCATGCCCATGACGCGGCTGGCAATGTTCAGAATGATCACGACCGTGAACTGGTCGTAGCTGGGCGTTCCCAAATTGAACTTGATGCGCATGTCGATGATGGGAACGATGATGCCGCGCAGGTTTACCACGCCCTTGATGTGCTCAGGAGCGTTGGCGATGCGGGTCACCGCGTCATAGCCGCGCAGCTCCTGCACCTTCTGGATGTCAATGCCGTATTCTTCCTGGCCCAGCGTGAAGGACAAGAACTCCAGCGCCTTGGCGATGGAGGCGCCGGGGGGCATCACCGCTGCAGCGGCTGGGGTGGGGTTGCTAGTTGTTGCGTGCATGAGAAATCCTTGAAACGATAGTGAGGAGAAAGCCCGGTAACTTGCAGCGCGCTGCGGGGACTAAAAAAGACGATGCCTTTAAGAGAGGCCTGCATGACTTATCGGCCAACTATGGGAATACTTTAGGAATAGCCGGCTTTAACCAGCAGCCAGGGCATCCGCATCGGCGGCCTGACGGCGCCTGGGCGCATCAATGGCATGCCTGGCAGCCGGTGGCTGCATGGGCTCGGTTCTCGGGTAGTGGGCTGCCGGACGTCTGGCTGAAGCGCCCTGGCTGAGTTGCTGCTGGTCCAGCCTGAACACGCTGACGACCTGGGACAAGCCGCCGGCCTGCTCCTGCAGCGACTGCGCGGCGGCGGCGGCTTCTTCAACCAGCGCCGCGTTTTGCTGGGTCACCTGGTCCATCTGGGTGATGGCCTGGTTGATCTGCTCTATTCCCGAGGTCTGCTCCTGGCTGGCTGCGGTGATCTCGGCCATGATGTCGGTCACGCGTTTGACGCTGTCCACGATCTCGTCCATGGTCTTGCCGGCTTCGGCCACCTGTTTGCCGCCTTCTTCGACTTTGCTCACCGAGTCGTCGATCAGCACCTTGATCTCTTTGGCCGCTGCCGCCGAGCGCTGGGCGAGGTTTCTCACTTCTGCGGCCACCACGGCAAAGCCGCGTCCCTGCTCTCCGGCACGGGCCGCTTCCACCGCGGCGTTCAAGGCCAGGATGTTGGTCTGGAAGGCGATGCCGTCGATCACGCCGATGATGTCGACGATCTTGCGCGATGAGGCATTGATGGCGCCCATGGTGTCCACGACCTGGGAGACGACGGTGCCGCCCTTGACCGCTACACCGGAGGCGGATACGGCCAGCTGGTTGGCCTGGCGCGCGTTGTCGGCGTTTTGTTTGACCGTGGAGGTGAGCTCTTCCATGGAGGCAGCGGTTTCTTCCAGGGAGCTGGCCTGCTCTTCGGTGCGGGAGGACAGGTCCTGGTTGCCGGCGGCAATCTGGCTGGAGGCTGTGGCTATGGTGTCGGTGCCCTGGCGGACTTCTCCGACCACGCGGGCCAGGCTGTCGTTCATGTTTTTCAGCGCCTGCATCAGCTGGCCGGTCTCGTCCTTGCTGCTGACTTCGATGTGACTGGTCAGGTCGCCAGACGCGACCGCTTGCGCTACCTGAACGGCCCGGCGTAGCGGGTGCGTGATGCTGCGCGCCAGGAACCAGGCCAGCAAGGTTCCCAGGCCCAGCGACAGCGCAGTGCAGACAATCAACAGCGTGCTGGTCTGGGCACGCAAGCCTTCGCTGCGTTGTGCTGCGGCGTCCAGTTGGGCTCGCTGCATGTCCACCATTTGCTGCACCCCGGCCAGATAGCTGCGCGAGGTGGGCTCAAAACGCTCGGCGAAGACACGATTGGCCCCCTCCAGATCGCCCGCCTGCTTGATCTTGTTAACCTCTTCACGCGCGACCAGGTAGTTTTTGCGCAGCTCGCCGACCTTGTCGAACAACTGACGCTCTTCAGGCGTATCCATCTGGGCTTCGATCAACTTTTGCAAGTCGTTGGTCAGTCGAATCGACTCGGCCGTTGCCGGCGCAAAGTATGGGATCAGACTTGCATCGCTGCTTTTGGCGATGGCTGCGGCGCGCTGCACACCCGCCGTTGTGTGACGCAACCAGTCGGCTCCGGCACGTTCGGTCTTGACGTTGTCCTTGACCATAGTACCGATTTCAACGCCCAGCTGGCGCAGTTTCAGTACGGCAAATAAGCTGCTCGCCAAGAACAAGGCAAGGATGATGCCGAGCACGAGGGCCAGACGCTTACCAATCGAAATATTGCTAAGAAACATGATCGTGACTCCGGAAGATGAGTGAAACGCAAATGCAGCAGGACTAACCCCTGCTGCATGAAAAAAAGATAACTACAACACCCGTTGGGGACTCGGCCACTTATGTAAGGGGACTGGACAAGCTCCGCCTTAAAACTCTTCCCACTCCCCGGCGCCAGAGGCGACAGCCAGCCGCCGTGAGGGCAAAGGCGCACTGCTCTGCTTTGACTTTGCCGCAGCAAGCGCATGCCTGGCAGCCGGTGGCTGCATGGGCTCGGTTCTCGGGTAGTGGGCTGCCGGACGTCTGGCTGAAGCGCCCTGGCTGAGTTGCTGCTGGTCCAGCCTGAACACGCTGACGACCTGCGACAGGCCGCCGGCCTGCTCCTGCAGCGATTGCGCCGCTGCCGCGGCTTCCTCAACCAGCGCCGCGTTTTGCTGGGTCACCTGGTCCATCTGGGTGATGGCCTGGTTGATCTGCTCTATTCCCGAGGTCTGCTCCTGGCTGGCTGCGGTGATCTCGGCCATGATGTCGGTCACGCGTTTGACGCTGTCCACGATCTCGTCCATGGTCTTGCCGGCTTCGGCCACCTGTTTGCCGCCTTCTTCGACTTTGCTCACCGAGTCGTCGATCAGCACCTTGATCTCTTTGGCCGCTGCCGCCGAGCGCTGGGCGAGGTTTCTCACTTCTGCGGCCACCACGGCAAAGCCGCGTCCCTGCTCTCCGGCACGGGCCGCTTCCACCGCGGCGTTCAAGGCCAGGATGTTGGTCTGGAAGGCGATGCCGTCGATGACGCCGATGATGTCGACGATCTTGCGCGATGAGGCATTGATGGCGCCCATGGTGTCCACGACCTGGGAGACGACGGTGCCGCCCTTGACCGCTACACCGGAGGCGGATACGGCCAGCTGGTTGGCCTGGCGCGCGTTGTCGGCGTTTTGTTTCACCGTGGAGGTGAGCTCTTCCATGGAGGCAGCGGTTTCTTCCAGGGAGCTGGCCTGCTCTTCGGTGCGGGAGGACAGGTCCTGGTTGCCTGCGGCAATCTGGCTGGAGGCGGTGGCTATGGTGTCTGTGCCTTGGCGGACTTCTCCGACCACGCGGGCCAGGCTGTCGTTCATGTTTTTCAGCGCCTGCATCAGCTGGCCGGTCTCATCCTTGCTGCTGACTTCGATGTGACTAGTCAGGTCGCCTGCGGCGACTGTTTCGGCAACCTTCACCGCATCGCTAATAGGACGCGTGATCGAGCGGGTGATAAACCATGCAACCAGGATTCCGAACCCTATCGCCAGCCCGCCGATCGCCAGGATCAGGTTGCGCGCACGAAAGTATTCCGCTTTTGCCTTCTCGGCCGCTTTTTGAGCCGAATCTCTCTCATAGACAACGATTTCGTCAATAACCGCAATAGCCACACCAGTGGCCGGACCAGATTGATGCAGCACCCATTCAATGGCTTCGGAGTTCTTGTGAGCCATGCCCAACTCGACAGCATTATTAACAAGAGGCAAGGCCAGTTTTATCGACTGGTCAAGTTTCTCCAGCAATTTCTTTTCCGTCTCATCCAGCGGCATGTTGAGCAACACCTTTTTGGCCTTGCCGTATTTTTCGCGTGAAGCCGCCAGTCTGCTTTTTTGCGCCTGCTTCGCCGCTTCATCCTCCAGCATCACGATATTGTTCACGGTCAAAGAGATGTCTCTGAAGTTATCCACCATCTCATTGGCTGAAAAAGTCTTGACATTGTGGTCATCGACAATCTCATTGACTTGAGTCTGGATGCTGCCCATGGAGTTCAGGCCGAGACCAATAACGGCGGCCAACAGCACGAGAATCACGGCGAAGCCCAGCCCTAAACGGGTCCCAATTTTTAAATTCCCAAACGACATGTCTCTTCCTTAAATTTCTATGGGCAGCTTGTAGCGCCCTTACCCCGGACCTTCACGCACCGTTTATTTGACGTATCACATCAGGGCCCAGCAACCGCAACGACCTGCAGTTTTTGACTGGGAATCAGGTCATCTGCTTCATGATGCGAACCAGCTTCCCGCCATATTGCGGATCCGTGGCATAACCAGCGCGCTGCAGGCCATGCGCCGCTTCAGCAGGATCCCTGTGTAGCCAGCACATTGGCATAACGCGGATTACTGGTCAGGAAGCGGGCATAGTCGGAAAACGATTCTTCGTAGGAGCCGTAGGCACGAAACGTGGCCTGGGTTTTCTGGGCTACCCCATTGACGTATTCGGTCGTGGTGGTTTCAACCACCGGCCCCTTCCAGCTCTTGTCGGCCTTGATGCCGAACAGGTTGTAGCTGTTCTTGCCATCTTCTGCGCGAATCTCGCGCCGTCCCCAGCCGGACTCCAAGGCGGCCTGCGCCATGATCAACTGCGCAGGCACACCGCTTGCCTGGCTTGCCTGCTGGGCAGCGGGCAACATGCGTGAAACGAATTGCTCAACGTGCGCTTGCGGCAAAGCACTCCTGCTTAGCGCGGCCTGTCCTGTAGCCGCTTCGTAAAACGAAAGATCTGGCGCGCGAGTGAGTGGCGGCATCGCATTGGGCTGGGTCTTCGAATCCGGCGTGATGGGCATGCCCGGCGGCCTGGCCGCGGTCATTTCAGCCGGCAGCTTGGCTGCATCGCCGGCCATCGTGCGGCTGAGTTGCTTGAACATCGCCTCGGCCAAACCGAGACCTCGACCTGAAAGATTCTGTGATAGCTGCTGATCCAGCATCGACGTGTACATCTTTTCCTGTGAGCTGCTGAACATCCCATCCGAAGGAGTCGCTTCGCGCATGCTCTTGAGCACCATCTGCATGAACATCACCTCGAATTGCTTGGATGCCTGCTTCATGCCCTCCTCGGGGGAGGTGCGGACGGTGCGCCGCAATGCGTCAACCCCTTGCACGTCAATCGACAAACGCTGGTCAAGCGCACCACTCGTGGAAGGGCTCATGCTATTGAGATTGGGAAAGCCGGAGCTACTCATGAACGACCTTAAATAATCTCAAGCTCGGCACGCAAGGCACCCGCAGCCTTCATCGCCTGCAAAATTGACAACAAATCTTGCGGATTGGCGCCCAGAGTATTGAGGCCCTTGATCACATCGGCCAGCGAAGCGCCACCTCGGACGACTTGCAGCGCGCCACCGGCCTGATTGAGTTCTATCTGTGAGCGCTGGGTTACTACTGTCTTGCCACCCGAAAGAGGGTTGGGTTGACTAATCACGGGCTCGGTATTGATGACCACCGACAAATTGCCGTGCGCCACCGCGCAATCCTGAATTCGGACCGCCTGATTCATCACAACAGAGCCGGTACGGGCATTGATGACAACTTTGGCAATCGCCTGGGCCGGAGCGATGTCAATGTTCTCCATACGGGCCAGAAAGCCGACACGATCTTCGGGCCTGGCCGGCGCATTGACCTGAATCACCCGGGCGTCCAACGCGGTGGCCGTACCGGCACCGAAGTTGCGATTGATTGCGTCAACCGCCTTCTGCGCCGTACCGAAATCCGTGGTGTTTAGTTCGAGCATGAAGGTGCCCTCACCGCCCAGCGGTGAATCCACCGAACGTTCGACAATGGCCCCCGCAGGGATCCGCCCTGAACTTAGCTGATTGATCTTCACCTGACTACCATTGGCCGAAGCACCCGCTCCACCAACCACCATATTGCCTTGGGCCAGTGCATAGACCTGTCCATTGGCGCCCTTTAACGGCGTCATCAACAAGGTTCCGCCACGCAGACTCTTGGCGTTGCCCATGGACGATACGGTGATGTCAATGTTTTGCCCGGGCCGCGCAAATGACGGCAAGGTGGCAGTCACCATCACAGCCGCCACATTTTTCAGTTGCATGTTGGTGCCAGGCGGCACGGTAATGCCGAGCTGCCCCAGCATGTTGTTCAGACTTTGCGTGGTGAATGGCGTCTGCATGGTCTGGTCGCCGCTGCCATCAAGGCCGACCATCAGGCCGTAACCTATCAGCGGATTGTCCCGAACGCCCTGAATGCTGGCGAGGTCTTTCAATCGCTCCGCCTGCGAAGGCAGGGCCGTCAGGGCCACCAGCAGCAGGCACAGTTTCATGCCGAACGCGACGGCAAGCTGCATTTTGCCGCTGCGACGCCCATGCGAAATTGGTCTAGCTTGCATGATCAGAACGGCAACACGTTGAGAAAGAGACGCTGAAGCCAGCCCATGGTCTGCGCCTCGTCGATATAGCCTTTGGCGCTGTATTCAATCCGTGCGTCTGCCACCTGGGTCGAGGGCACCGTGTTGTTTGCGCTGACAGTGCGCGGGTTCACGACACCCGAAAAGCGGATGTATTCCGTGCCCTGATTGATCAGCATCTGCTTTTCGCCGCTAACCAGCAGATTGCCGTTGGCAAGAACCTCCACGACCGTGACGGTGATCACGCCGTTGAAGGTATTCCTGGAATTGGCCCCGCCTTTGGCGCTCATGATATTTTTGCCGCTTGCTTCGGCGTCCTGGTCGCTGGAGATCAAACCACCGATCAACTTTGGAACCAGGCCCAGAACGGAATTAACGCTGCCGCTGCGACTGGCATCGGCTGCCGAGTTCTTGCTGGCATTGATGTTTTCGCTCACCAGAATGGTCAGGATGTCACCGACATAACGTGGCCGGCGATCTTCAAACAGGGCCGGCGCACCGAAACTGGTGCGATAAATTGATCCATTCGCCGGCTCCACGGGGCGCACCTGCATGTCGGCACGGGCGGTCATGGGCTGCTGCACCAGCGGCTCGCGAGGAATCTGCGCACAGCCCCCCAGCAGTAGGCTTGCTGCCAATAGCCGCCACATGACCCGGTAACTTGCCAACACTTTAAGCATCACAACTGCGACAGGCGAGCCAGCATTTCGTCGGAAGTCTTGACCACCTTGCTGTTGATTTCATAGGCCCGTTGCGTCTGAATCATGTTGACCAGCTCTTCCACTACGTTGACATTCGACGCCTCGACATAACCCTGGTTCAGCGTTCCCGCGCCATTCTGGCCAGGTGCAGTCTGGTTGGCGCCGCCGGAAGCATCGGTTTCTACATACAGGTTTTCGCCATTGCTTTGCAGACCCGTGGGATTGAGAAAAGTCGCCAGTTGTATCTGGCCGACCTGTACGCTGGCAGTGCTCCCCGCCTGAACGACGGACACCGTGCCATCACGGGCGACAGTCATGCTGGTCGCGTTCTGCGGCAGGGTGATGGCGGGCTGGACCGGAAAGCCGCTGGCGGTGACCAGCTGGCCATTCGCGTCGGACTGGAAGGAACCGTCCCGGGTGTAGGCCGTCGTGCCGTCCGGCATCAGCACCTGGAAAAAGCCGCCGCCATTGATGGCCACATCTTTCGGGTTATCGGTCTTGGTCGGGGTGCCCTGGGTATGAATCCGCTCGGTCGCCACAACGCGAACACCGGTGCCGAGCTGCAAGCCGGAAGGCATGCGGGTCTGATCAGAAGTCTGGCCGCCGCTCTGGCGAAGGTTCTGGTACATCAAGTCTTCAAACACAGCGCGGCTGCGCTTGAAACCCGTGGTGCCTACGTTGGCCAGGTTGTTGGCAACGACGTCGAGCTGCGTTTGCTGGGCATCAAGACCGGTCTTGGCAATTGAAAGAGAACGAATCATGGGAAAAATCCTGCAAGATGGCCGAGGCCGTATTCAAGTCAAATCAATGTAAGAGGAGGGTTGCCGACTCAGCCTGTGGACAGCAATTTATTCGCTTGCTGGTCGTTGCTTTCGGCGGTTTGCAGTGTCTTCATCTGCATTTCAAAGCGCCGCGCGTTGGCAATCATGTCCACCATGACTTCGACCGGATTGACGTTGCTGCCTTCCAGCGCGCCGGTGAGCAGCCTCACATCGGGATCGGCCTGCGCGGGCGCCGCGCCGGCCTGCATGCGGAAAAGCCCATCGTCGCCGCGTACAAGATCAGCCGTTGGTGGATTGACCAGTTTCAGGCGCCCTACTTCGGCAGCGCCCGTCAACGGGTCGCCCGCGCCAATAGCGCTGATTACGCCCTCGCTAGTGACTACCAATGCCGATCCGGGAGGCACTACCAGCGGCCCTGCCTCGCCTGCAACAGGACGGGAATCCATGGTCATCACCTGTCCGTCGGCACCGACCTGCAGGTTGCCAACGCGGGTGTAAGCCTCACTGCCATCGGGCATCTGCACAGTCAGCCAACCATCGCCACGCACGGCGACGTCCAGCGCGCGGCCGGTTTGCGTCAAAGGTCCCGCGCGCATGTCGGCACCCGGCGTGGTGGCTACCACCATGGCGCGGGTCGCGGCCTCCTGACCGACCACCGGTACGGCGCGGAAATTGTTGATCTGCGCGCGAAACCCGGGCGTCGACACATTGGCCATGTTGTTGGCCACCGAAGCCTGCTGCTCCATGGCCTGCTTGGCACCACTCATGCCAACGTAGATCATCCGGTCCATACTTTTCCCTTGCTATTCTTGCTTGTCTTGACGAGTCGGCTCGCTGTATCAGCGAGCCATACCGGCATCAGCGCATGTTCACCAGCGTCTGCATCACCTGGTCCTGCGTCTTGACGGTCTGGGCATTGGCCTGGTAGGTGCGCTGGGCGATGATGAGATTGACCAGCTCGGAGGTCAGATCGACGTTGGAGGCTTCCAGCGCGCCCGCAGCCAGTGCGCCCAGCTTGGTACCAGCGCCTGGTGTGCCAGTCAGTGGCTGGCCGGATGCCGCGGTCTCGGCCCATACGTTGTCACCCTTGGACTGCAAGCCGTTGGGATTCACAAACGAAGACAGAACAACCTGCCCCAGGGCTTTGCTCTGCTCGTTGGAGTACTTTCCCGTGACCGTACCGTCCTGATTGATGGCAAATGCCACGAGACTACCGGAGGTATAGCCGTCCTGGGTCAGCTTTTTGACATCATTGACGTTGCCGAACTGAGTGGTGCCGGTCACGTCAACGGTGAAACCCATGCTGGTGCGATCCATTGGCGAAGTTGAGACCTGCGAAGGACATCTTGCCGCCCACTAGCGTTGTTGGTGCCACAGCTGAAAGGTTGCCATTGGTATCGAAACCAAGCGTCCCGTTAGCTAGCGGAGCACTGTTGGCGACTGCCGGCGGGCCGGCTGCGGTTGGCGGGGCGACCATGGCGCCAGTCGCGGTGAGCGGATAGCCATCTGCTGTCGCGTAAACATTCCAGGTATTGGCTGCAGTCTTCACAAAGAACGTAGCGAGCTCATGGGAATTGCCCAGCGAGTCGTAAACCGTAACCGCATTCGAGTAGTTGTAGGTTGTTGAATTGTTGGCATCGAACGGAGCCGCCGTAGGAACCGTGCTGCGGGAGTCGATATTGAACTGGGCAGCGATGTTCTGGGTGGCATTCGGCGCCATGGCCGTCGTCGGCAATTGCAGGGCCGCTGGACTGCCTCCCGCTACGGCACCGTTGGCACCCACTTTGTAGCCCGTCAGCTGCAAACCGGCTGCATTGACGATGTAGCCGTTCTTGTCCATGTTGAACTGGCCATTGCGCGAATAGGCAATCTCGCCGCCCGGGCTGGCAAGCCGGAAAAACCCGTCGCCGTTGACAATAGCCACATCCAGAGCCCGGCTGCTGGTCTGCACCGCGCCTGAAGTGAAATTCTGCGAAACGCCGGCAACCTGGGTACCCAGGCCCACCCGTGAACCCGCATAGACATCGGAAAACAGTACGCTGCCCGACTTGAAGCCAACAGTCCCCGAGTTGGCGATGTTGTTGCCGATGACGTCGAGATTACTGGCGGAGGCATTCAGACCGCTTACACCTTGTGCGAAACCCATGGTATTTCCTTCTTTCCTATTGACTTTTAAATAGAGGCTGCCGCTTGCGGGTCAGGCTCAAAGAATCAGGCGAACGTCACTGAGGCTGGCCTTGCGGCTACCCCCCAGATCAAGCGAAACGCCACTGGTGCCTTGCGCCACACTGGCGACGTTGGCATAGGTCAGCGCAGTGGCCGTCACCTTGGAATCCCCGCTTATCGCCACCACGTTGACGGTGTATGCGCCAGCCGCCACCGATGCACCACTGTCCGTGAGGCCATCCCATGACAGCGTCTTGACGCCCTGTGGCAAGGCGCCGAGGTCGTAGCTGCGAACGGTGTCTCCCGCTGCGTTTGTCACCGTGACCTTGACCGAATCGGCGCCCGCAGGCATCTCAACGGCAAACGGCACATTCGTGGACCCACCTGTACCCTGCGCGAGTGCCAGCTCATTGCCAGGCACGAGCACCGTACGACCGATCAGGGAGGCCGACTGCAATACCTGGCTGGAACCGCTTTGAGCGAGCAGCGACTGGAAGGCGGTATTGAGCTTTTCAATTCCGCTGACGGTACTCATCTGCGCCAGCTGGGAAGTCAGCTGAGCGTTGTCCAGAGGGTTTAGCGGATCCTGGTTGTTCAGCTGTGTGACGAGCAGCTTGAGAAAGCGCTGCTCGCTGTCGGCGCTTGTACCCGCAGTGGATGACAGCGCGCTAAGCGCACTGGCGCTGTCGGATGAAGTGGTTGCAGACACAGCCATAAGAAGTTCTCCAGAAATAGAAATGTGGGCCGCTGGCGGC
Source organism: uncultured beta proteobacterium (assembly GCA_963793855.1). GTDB lineage: Bacteria > Pseudomonadota > Gammaproteobacteria > Burkholderiales > Burkholderiaceae_C > Polaromonas. Next base: position 867,781 of record CAWCBL010000004.1, on the reverse strand, counting down.
CTTACTGACCTACCGTCAGGGTTTTAAGCATCAAGGTTTTGGCGGTATTAAGCACCTCGACATTGGCCTGGTATGAGCGTGATGCCGAGATCATGTTGACCATTTCCTCGACCACATTGACGTTGGGCATGGTGACGTAACCCTCGGCATTGGCCAGCGGATTTTTTGGGTCGTGGACCATGCGCATGGGCGAAGGATCTTCGATGACGCGCGCTACCCTGACGCCGCCTATGCCCTGGCCATCTGCAGGCGCCATCTCGAACACCACCTGACGCGCGCGGTAGGGCTGACCATCAGGACCCGCGATGCTGTCGGCATTGGCCAGGTTGCTGGCAGTGGTGTTCATGCGCTGCGACTGCGCCGTCATGGCGGAACCCGCAATTTCGAAAATGCCAAGTGAGCTGTTGGAATACGGCATGCACTAACCCCGCTTCGTGACTATTGAACCGCTGACAGCAGCGATTTAATTTTGGAACCCAGGATGGTCAGATTGGCCTCGTAACGCATGGCGTTATCGGCAAAGTTGACCCGCTCAATGTCCATCTCCACCGTGTTGCCGTCAATGCTCGACTGGGTGGGCGTGCGGTACAACAAATCCGCATCGCCGGCAGCCTGCGTCTCACCGGGAATATGCCGGGAGGAAGTGGTCGCCATTGACGTTGACATGGATTGCCTGCCGCGCTCCACCGCCTGCGACAGGCTGGCGCTGAATTCGAAGTCGCGGGCCTTGTAGTTGGGCGTATCAGCATGGGCAATATTGGCCGACAAGACTTCCTGCCGCCGGGCTCGCAGGTTGAGCGCCTCCTGATGGAAGCGCAGGGCTGAATCCAGCTTGTCGATCATTTCATTCCCATCATGTGAGCTTGCATGCCTGGCCGTCCAGACATCTTTGGCGTAAAAATAATTGTAAAAAGACGCTACCCGGGCAATCACCCGAACAGATGGGGTTTAAAGGTCCAGTTCGACTCTTCCCGCAGGCATTGCAGGGCTGCAGATTAGGCTGGAAGTGAGCCCCTCAATCGAACGAACAGCGCGAGGTTTGCAACGCAAATCAACACTTGATGAGGATGCCAATTTTCTAAAATACCTACATCCGGCAAGTGCCTCTGTTGTGCGTGCTGACCCGCGCGATGCAATTGACATCCTTGATTTTCAAAAGGAACCCATGAAGACCCATTCGCGCCGAGCACTCTCCCGGCAGTCCGCGATGGCCCTGGCCATGATGTTGGCGATGGCAGCCTTCGCACCCGCGGCGCGCAGTGCGACGCCGGCGCCTCTATCGGGCAGCGCGCGCCCCGTGATTGAACAATTTCTACTGGCTCAAACTGCCGGACTGCCGGGCAAGGTGAGGATCACCATCGATACGCCGCCATCGGGCACCCTGCCGCCCTGTGACGCACTTGAAGCGTTTTTGCCCAGTGGTGCGCGCCTATGGGGTCGTGTTTCGGTCGGCGTGCGCTGCGCCGCAAGCCAGCCATGGACGCGCTATGTACAAGCCTACGTCGCTGTAGTGGGCCGCTACTATGTCGCCGCACGCGAGATCGGCGCCGGTCAGGCGCTCACCTCGGCCGATGCCGCCACGCACGAAGGCGACCTCACTACCCTGCCTGCCAGCATCCTCGTGGATTCGACCCAGCTGAACGGCGTGATTGCACTGAACCGGATCGCTTCGGGTGCGCCGATACGGCAGGAGTTTCTCCGCGCGGTTTCAGTCGTGCAACAGGGGCAAAACATCAAGCTGGTCACTCAGGGGCCGGGCTTTGTGGTCAGCACCGAAGGCAAGGCCATGAGCAACGCCGCAATCGGGGCTCTTGTTCAGGTCAAAACGCCAAACGGACAACTGATCAGCGGCGTCGTCCGTGCAGACGGCATCGTTGAGCGGGCAAACTGATTTATCGGCAGTTTTGCTGGGCTTAGCCTAAACTTTCGGGCTAAACCGCCGTTATACAGATGAGTCCCCGAGGAAACATCATGAAAATCAATCAAAACGTCACCTTTTTGAAAAATGGGGCCACCACACCCGCAGTGGCGGCCACCAAGGGCAATGCCACGCTCAGCGCAACGACGGCAGAACTGCCCGCGGCGACTGGCCAGGCCCGCCTGACCTCGTCGACCGCATTGCTACCGTCTACCAACGGCGACTTTGATGCCGCCCGCGTGGCCGAGATTCGCGCGAGCATCAGCGCTGGCCGCTATCAGGTCGATACCGCCAAGATCGCCGATGGACTGCTCTCCACGGTGCGTGACCTGCTCAACAAGAAACCCTCATGACCAGCCTTTTGCTGCATCACCTCACCCGGGAACACGCCACCGTAGGCGATTTTCTTGAATTGCTGGATCAGGAAGCAGACGCCATGACCCAGGGCCGGTTCAGTGGCCTGCCTGAGCTGGCTGAGCGCAAGTCACAACTGGCCGATCAAATTGCACTTTTAGGTCGCCAACGGGAAAGTGAGCAAGTAAGGCTGGGTTACGCGGCTGATCGCAGCGGCGCCGACGCGGTCGCTGCCGCAAGCGGGGAAGCCGTGCAAAAGGCCTGGGGGAATTTACGGGAACGTGCAGCCCAGGCCCATGAGCGCAATCACCGCAATGGCGTGATGATTCACACCCATCTGGATTTCACCCGGCAAGCCATCAGCTTTCTTAAGGCAAGCGGCAAGCCGCTGTATGGTCCGGATGGCACCCACAACGCGGGAGCCGGCAACGGCAATAGCCTCGCCCTGGGCTAAGACTGCTTTAAAACCAACTGCTTCAGGTACCGCAAACTGGTCGATAGCTGTAGATGCCTGGCTTGCCAGCCGGTTATCTGCAAAGATGTACCTCAAACCTGATCTGGCGACTCAGTTCCCTCAAAGCAGGATTGGCAAGAAGACCTGAATAGTTGCTTTATTTAAGAAAATAATAGCCACAACCCAATATTCACGGTCGCTAATAGCTATTATTTTTATAGCAAACTCAATCCACTCCCAGGTCATGTGAGCGCAGACCGCTCACGCCCTTGGCAGCTTCCGGCACTCACCCTTGCGGGCCAGGTAGGCCGGAATAATGCGCACTAAAGCAGTTCAGCGAGTATTCCCCGCAGGCGACTGATAACCTGGCTGTGCAGCTGGCAAACGCGCGACTGGCTGACTTCCATCACTGCGCCTATCTCGCGCAGGTTAAGCTCTTCTTCGTAGTACAAGCTGAGTAGCAGGCGTTCGCGCTCCGGCACCGCGTCGATAGCCTCTATCAGCCGGTGCCGCAAACCGTTTTCCAGCAAGCGGGCCAGCGGATCACCTCCGTCAAGCCGGTCGCTGCGCTCGCCACTGCATTGCTGGTCAATGAAGCTGTTTTCCTGATCGTTGCGATCAAAGTCTTCGTAGTACACCAGCTGGCAACCATGAATCTCCTGAAGCAGATGCTGATAAGCGGCCAGAGGCAACTGCAGCTCCTCCGCAATCTCACTTTCTGTGGGTGAACGCCCGCGTTTTTGTTCCTGCGCATGAACCGCCTTCGCAACGCCACGCGAGGACTGGCGCAGGCCACGAGATACCCAGTCGTTGGCACGCAGCTCGTCCAGCATCGCACCGCGGATTCGCTGGCTGGCATAGGTTTCAAACTTCGCGCCATGGTCGTCCTGATAGCGGCTGGCGGCATCCAACAGGCCCAGCATGCCAGCCTGAATCAGGTCATCCAGATCGACGCTGGCCGGCAATTTGGCAATCAGCTGCAAAGCCAGGCGGCGCACCAATGGCGAATATTGCGTCAGCAAATCGCCTGAGCCGGCCTTTTCAATCTTTCCCGTGGATGTGTACATTGAGGATGACTCCTGCTTTCTTGACGATCTGGCATTCAATCTTTGACGGCCGCATCAGCACATATCGAGCGCCGGCTGAGCCTGGCTGCGTGTAGTCAGGGCGGGGGACAGTGACGGCGTTCTGGCTCCTGCCGGCAGGCATGGCCACTGCAGCAATTCAGAAGCGATCTGACGAAAGTCCCTGGCCGCGGGGCCCGCCTGAAATGCTTCCACGACGGCTAAATTAAGCCGTTGGGCCTGGGCCAAAAGCGGATCCGCCCTCACCCAGCCCGCAGGCTCCAGCGCTACCCCTAGGTAACGGCTGCCGGTATTGGCAAGATTGGCCAATATGCGCTTCGCCTCGGCCGCATCCGCGGCGCCGTTAACAAGCACCCGCATACGCTGAAGTGCATGGGCGTAATGAAGCCTCTTGATACATAGATAGGCGCCCGTGATAGCCGCGGCATTCGCCTGGAACACCACAAGGATGTGGTCCGCTTTGGCCGCCACTGGCGACAGCGCACCCTCTTTGTCCAGTACCGCATCAATCAACACCAGCCGCCCATCGCGCTGCACCGGCGTCGACCTAGTTTCGCCGTGTTCGTCCAGCACCAGCACCTCATGGCCTTGCTGCGTCAGCGCCGCCGCCAGGTTGAGCGTGACGTTCGACAGACCGACAGCCGGCTCGCTATCAACCACCGCAACCCGCCTTCCTGCCTTGCCGGCCATCAGTCGTCGCAGGCCATCAGCCTGATCGGTCACCACTTTACTCACAGCGACCTCACCTTCGCACCGGAGCCAGGTCCGCCTGGGGAGAGACGGCCGCCCCATCGGTCTCCATCGCATCCAGAAGAACAAAGAGTTTTCCCAGCCCTTCTAACAACGCGGCCCCGGGCATCGGTCGGTCAGTGCGAACGGGTCGGCCGGTCAGTTGCGTCAGCACCGTACGGGCCGTTTCAGCCCAGGCACCCTGCGCCTGCTGCAGGCGAAACACCGTGATTGAAGCCTGTGCAGCAATCCGCACCCTTTTGAGCATGGCCGCTTCGCCTGGAGCACGACCGTCCCCGAGCTGCAAAATCCCTTGATTGAGGAGCTTGAAATAGGGCTCAACAGCCGCCCGCCAGGCGGCCCATTGCACGATTTGCTGGGCGGCAGCCTCGATGCCTGCGCTGACAAGCACGTAGCTGTGCATCAGGGTTTTGCCGCTGGAGGCATCAACTACTCGCCTCACCACACAGCGCAGCATCGAAGCGTCTGAGGCTGAGTCCGTGCTACTGTCTTTCAAGTCGAAACGCAGCCTGACCATCACTTCTGCCACCGACAGCAAGGCGGTCTTTCCGCGGAAAATGGCCGCTTGCGGAGCGCTGAATGAAAGCCCTACGACCAGTTTCGCCACTGTCGACGGAGTGCCGCTTTCAGCAACGACTATCCGAAGGCTGGCCGGAACACATGCCACCCATTGAAGGCCGGTGGACTGCCACTCCTGAGCGACTTCGGAGGATGGGAGGCGGGCGAACAGATGAACGACCGGCTTGCCAAATTCATGCGCTTGCTGCGGGCCAAACTGACGGTTGCCGGTCTTGCCACTGCCTGCCAAAAACTGGTGTGTTGCCGCGAAAGGCAGGCCGGTCCGATCCGACAACAGGGTGGTGACGAGCACACGGGAGTCAGTCCTCTTATCAGTTGCCAGGCTGATCTCGTTGCTGGTCGCCAAGACGTAATCGCTGGAATTCACTTTGCTGTCGGCACAAGCCTGAGACAGCAGCGTACGCGCGATCGCCTCCTCTCCCATCCGGGAGTCAGAGAGCTTGCGCCAGATTGCGCGGGTTTCATCAAAGCCGATCTGACCGGCGGCCAGCGCGGCCGCATTGGAAGTCAGCTCCTGGGCGTTATGGGCCAGCGCCCGAATAAGTTGCTGGCATTGCGAACGCAGGCGTTCACTGACTGCTGCTGCAGCAGCCACTTTTTCCTCGTTGCGCAGCGCCGCTGGCCGTTCATCGAGATCGGCCTCGCCGGGAACAAACAACGAGCTTCGACTTTTGGCCTGAAACACACTGTCGATCAATACGCTACGGTCGCCGAGCATCAGGTGTTCGGGAACCTTCTGACCGCTGGAGATGTAGTAAATGGGCAACTGGTGGCGAATGACCGTGTCAATCAGCGCACCCGGATGCGTGGCTTCATCAACCTTGGTAAGGATGCAGCCCGCCAGGTCTGAGCCATCCGCTGCCCCGCCTCCGTGGCGATAGGCTTGCACCACTTCGTTGAGCGTGTCCCCATGGCTGGAAGCGTTGAGCAGCAACAGGCGCTTGACCGGACGGCTGGAGCAGCACAGCATGGATATCTGTTCAGAGACAGCGCGGTCACGCTGGCTCATGCCTACCGTGTCAATGAGCACCATATGCTTGTCGCGCAGGTCTGCCAGCACCAATTCCAGATCCGCTGAGTCTTTGACCGCGTGCACCGATACGCCCAGGATCTGGCCATAAATCCGCAACTGCTCATAGGCGCCGATGCGGTAGCTGTCCGTCGTGACCAATGCCAGTTTTTCAGGACCGAAGCGCATGACACAACGCGCCGCCAGCTTGGCGGTGGTCGTGGTCTTGCCCACCCCGGTCGGCCCCATCAACGCATAGACGCCGCCCTCATTCATCAGCGCCTCTTCATCCTCAAGCATGGGCAACTGGCGCGCCATGGCCGCCTTGACGTAATCCAGGCCATGGGCATAGTTCTGACCGGTGGGCAACTCGGCCAGGAGGTCCTTGGCCAGGCGCGCACTGAAGCCGGCCCCCAGCAGAGTACGCAGCAACTGGCCGCGCAGCGGATCGCGCCTTTGCGCTTCATTCCACGCCAGACCGGCCAATTGCTCTTCTATCATCCCGCGCATCGAATGGATTTCGCGCAGCACGCTGTCGCCGCCGCTATCACCATCGCTGACGGTTTTGGACTCGGGCGGTGGATTGGGCACCGGCGCGAGGACGGCACGAGAATCACCGGGAGGAGCCAATGGAGCTGCCGAGGTCGGCACGCTAGCCATCGGCTCATCCAGGGTAGCCACGATTTCCACGCCTTCGGCCGTCACCGTACTTGATAAAACGATGGCGTCGGGGCCCAGTTTTTCCCGCAGGAGACGCAGCGCCTGACGACTGGAGGGCGCTATAACCTTGCAGGTCGTCGCGCCAGATTCCGTGGAAGTATTCAAGCCTTGCCTCCGATAGTGGCGGTAACTTTGATGGTGCGCGTGTCAGGGATCTCGGCATGAGACAGGACCTTGAGCTGCGGCAGGCTGCGGCGCAAAAAGCGGGCCAGCAATACGCGCAAGGGGTGCTGGACTACCAGAACGGACGGCAGCCCCAATTGCGCCTGACGCGCCATTGCCGACTGGGCCTCCCGCAGCAGGCTGTCGGCCAAGCCGGGCTCCAGGCCGCTGCTGTTGCTCAGCGCCTGCAGCAGCACGCGGTCGAGGGAACCGTCGAGTCCAATGACTTGCAGCTCCTCATTGCCCGGGAAAATATCCTGAATGATCGCGCGTCCGAGCGCCAGGCGGATCAGCGATGTCAATTCGGTGGCATCCGTCACGGTCGGCGCATGCTCGGCAAGCGCATCAAGAATGGTGCGCATGTCCCGGATCGAAACGCCCTCATCGAGCAGGTTCTGCAGCACTTTTTGCACGGTCGTGAGTGACATGGCCTTGGGCACCAGATCCTGAACCAGCATGGGGGATTCCTTGCCGATGCGGTCCAGCAACTGCTGCACTTCCTGACGCCCCAGCAACTCGGACGAATGCGCGTGAATGAGGTGGTTCAAATGCGTCGCTATCACCGTGCTGGCGTCAACGACGGTGTAGCCATATATCTGCGCCTGTTCGCGCAAGCTGCCGTCAATCCAGATGGCAGGCAGGCCGAATGCCGGGTCCTTGGTCTGCGTGCCGGGCAGCGTCGCGCTCACCTGACCAGGGTTAATGGCCATCCACTGGCCGGGTGATGCTTCCCCACGGCCAATCTCGACGCCCTTGAGTCTGACAACATAGGCGTTCGGCTTGATTTCGAGGTTGTCGCGGATATGGACCACAGGAACCAGAAAGCCGATGTCCTGGGCAAACTTTTTGCGAATGCTTTTGATGCGGCCGAGCAGCTCGCCGTTCTGAGCCCTGTCCACCAGCGAAATCAGCCGGTAGCCGACTTCCAGACCCAGAGGATCCACCAAAGCGACATCGTCCCAGCTGGCTTCCTGAAGTTCAGCCGCGGCAGGTGTGGGAGCAGGCGCTGCGGCAGTGTCGGCAGCGCCGTTTGCAGTGCGCTGCATGACGCGCCGTCCGAGCCACACCAGGCCGCCAGCAATGATCAGGAAGGCAAGATTCGGCATTCCCGGAATCAGTCCCATCAGGCCGATGACGCCCGCCGTCAGAAACAACACCTGCGGATTGGCAAACAATTGTCCCGTGAGCTGGCCACCGACGTCTTCGTCCGTAGTGACGCGCGACACGATCACGCCAGCTGCAGTTGAAATCACCAGAGCCGGAATTTGTGCAACCAGACCATCGCCAATGGCAAGCAGGGTGTAGGTCGTGGCCGCATCCGAGAATGACAGTCCGTGCTGGCCAACCCCAACGACCAGGCCGCCAATGACGTTGATCACCAGAATCAGCAAGCCGGCAACGGCATCGCCACGAACGAACTTGCTGGCACCATCCATGGAGCCATAGAAGTCGGCCTCCTGCGCCACTTCGGCACGGCGTTTGCGCGCAACATCTTCACCGATTAGACCGGCATTCAAATCTGCATCGATCGCCATCTGCTTGCCCGGCATGGCATCGAGCGTGAAGCGCGCGCCAACTTCGGCAATACGGCCCGCACCCTTGGTGATGACCATGAAATTGATCACCACCAGGATGATGAAGACCATGACACCAACGGCAAAGTTGCCACCCACCAGAAAATGTCCGAACGCCTCGATCACTTTGCCGGCAGCATCCGGACCGGTATGGCCTTCCATCAGCACGACGCGGGTCGAAGCGACATTGAGCGACAAGCGCAGCAGCGTCGTGAACAGCAGAACGGCCGGAAAAGCCGCAAAATCCAGCGCCTTCATGGTGTACATGCTGACCAGCAATACCATGATGGACAGTGCAATATTGAAGGTAAACAGCAAGTCCAGCAAAAACGGCGGCAGCGGCAAGATCATCATGCTGAGAATCAGAATGATCAAAATCGGGCCGACCAGCCCTTTGCCTTTGCTGCCGGCCATCATCAGTTTTGGCAGCCGCATCAATGAAGTCATCGTGGTCATGCCGGGCTTCCCAGGGGATCAAGTGTTTCAGGCACCGGCAGGTTCTTCGGCGAAGGCGGCGCAGTGCCGCCTTCCGTGCTCTGACGGTGCAGTTGATAGGCCCACGCAAGTACTTCGGCCACGGCCGCATACAAGGCGACAGGGATCTCGGCGCCCAATTGGGTATGTCGGTACAAGGCGCGCGTTAACGGCGGCGCCTCAAGAACCGGAATCTTGTGTTCCTCAGCGAGAGCGCGAATACGCAAGGCCACCAGATCTGTGCCTTTGGCGACCACGCGCGGTGCCCGCATTTCCTTGTCGCTGTACTTGAGTGCAACCGCATAGTGGGTTGGATTGGTGACAATAATATCTGCCTTGGGCACCTCGGCCATCATGCGCCGCTTGGCCATTTGTTGCTGCTGCCGTCGGATCTGCGCCTTGACCTGCGGATCGCCGTCACTTTCCTTCTGCTCCTGCCGCAAATCCTCGCGCGACATGCGCAGCTTGCGGTGGTGACTCCAGAGCTGGTAGGGCACATCAATCGCGGCCACCAGCAACAGGGATCCAATGATGAGCGCGCAACTGCTGGCCACCAGGCGCAAGGTGTGTGAAAGCGCCTCGTGCACCGGTTCGCTCATCAGCGCCATGATCATGGCCACATTGCCGGATATCACCCACCAGGCAACACCGCCGACGAGCAGGGACTTGACGATGGTCTTGACCAGCTCAGCGAGCGTTTCTGTCGAAAACATGCGGCTGATACCGGCTATCGGATTCATTTTGGAAAAATTCGGCGTAAGTGACTTGGCCGAGAGCAGCCAGCCACCGAGCAGCATGGGCGCAACCAGCGCAGCCACCAGCATCAAGGCAAGAAGCGGCATCAGCGCCTGCAAGGCGTGAAGCACGGCGGTTCCGGCTTGTACCATCATGTGTGAAGCATCGAATGCAGAGGCCCGTTCGAATTGCAGGCCGTTACGCAATGCGCTGCCGAGATGCCCGGCCATCAGCTCTCCCGTGGACCACAGGCAGCCGAGGCCTGTAGCCAGCATCACAAAAGTAACCAATTCCCGGGATCGCGCGACCTGCCCTTCCTCGCGCGCTTTTTCCAGCCGCCTGGGTGAGGCAGGTTCGGTTTTTTCGAGATCACTTTCTTCCGCCATCAATGCTCCGGAGCCTCGGACATAAAGCCGTCCGATTCCAAAGATTATTGAGGCAGCTGCTCCGTACTAATCGGCCAAACAAGCCGGCGATAAACCTGCTCCTTGACCAATCAGGAGACAGCGGCCACTTAAAATCCGAGGCTGGCCAGCAGGTCGTCGACCTGCTCCTGATCATCGACCGCGTCGGCGTTGCCCAGCTGGATTTGAGGCCCGTTGAGCAAGCCATGGTTCGCTTCCTGGCGCTTTTCAAGCGGCGCATTGTCGATAAGGAGCTGCAGCAGCTGCGTCTCCATGTCCTTGATCACGTCCATCATCTTTTTGATGACCTGGCCGGTCAGATCCTGAAAATCCTGCGCCATCATGATTTCCATCAACTGGGCATTGGTCGCACTGACCTGCTTGGGAACGGCGGCCAAATATGAGCGGGTGTCCAGCACCAGTTCTCGGGCATCGCTTAACTCCACCGGGCTGGCAAACCAGACATCCCAGCGCTGGGTGAGACCGTTGGCCTGCTTGGCCAAGCCATCCTGGATGGGCTGGGCGACATCGACCGCATTGAGCGCCCTCTCGGCCGCGCGTTCCGTCATCTGGGCCACATAACCCAGACGATCACGTGCGTTGGGAATGGCTTCGGCCGCTTTGGCAATGCTTTTGTCCAGGCCCAGCTCACGCATGCCATCGCGCATTTGACGCGTCAAATGGCCGATACGATTAACCAGTTGCTCGGCCGAATCGCCAACTACCTCCTTGGGAAGTGTGTCCTGCGTCATATCAAGCACCTTCTTTCGCAATTTTCTCGAATATCTTGGTGATTTTTTCTTCCAGTGTGACGGCAGTAAACGGTTTGACGACATAGCCATTGGCACCCGCCTGGGCGGCCGCGATAATGTTCTCCTTTTTCGCCTCCGCAGTCACCATCAGGACCGGCAGTTTTGTCAATGAGGGATCGGCGCGAATCGCCTGCAGCATGGCCAAACCGTCCATGTTTGGCATATTCCAGTCGGACACCACGAATCCGTAGTTACCGCCCTTCAACTTTTCAAGGCCGGCCGCGCCGTCCTCAGCCTCGTCAACATTGACAAATTCCAGCTCTTTGAGCAGATTGCGAATAATCCGGCGCATGGTCGGGAAATCGTCCACAACCAGAATCTTGATGCTTTTGTCTACCACGTTCACTCCAAAAATTTGACTACCAACACACGCTGCCCACAGGACGCGCCCCCCTCACCCGACAAACTATTCATGCCCTCCCTAAACCCGATTGGCCTGCTGCCCAAAAGACCTCAGGTGTGCCATCACACGCTGACTCATCTCCTGCAGCGGAACAACCTCGTTGGCCCCACCTAGGGCAATCGCCTCGCGGGGCATGCCAAAAACAACGCAACTGGCTTCATCCTGCGCCAAGGTATAGGCACCAGCCTGGCGCATCCGCAGCAGGCCTTCGGCACCATCACGTCCCATGCCGGTCAGAATCACGCCAATGGCATTCTTGCCAGCATGTTTAGCGGCCGAATCGAACAACACATCAACTGAAGGGCGGTGCCGGTTAACCGGGGGCTCAAGGTCCACCTGGGCAACGTAATTTGCACCGCTGCGAGTCAGCGAAAGATGGAAACCGCCTGGTGCAATGTAGGCATGCCCCGGCAAAATTCGCTCGCCATGCACAGCCTCTGAAACGGCGATGCGGCACAAGCCGTTGAGGCGCTGCGCAAAGGAATGGGTGAACCCGGCCGGCATGTGCTGTGCAATCATGATGCCCGGGCTGTCTGGCGGCAGGGGTTGCAAGACCTCCCTGATTGCTTCGGTCCCACCGGTCGAGGCTCCGATGATGATGAGCTTCTCGGTGCTCAACAAGGGGCTGCGCAGCAAGGGCGCATCAGCCACCATATGCTGGCTGCCTCCCGGCGCCACCCGCTTTGCGGGCAGCAACTTTGCAGCAGCTGCGATACGAATTTTTCCGGCGATCAGATCGGTGTAGGAAAGCAGACCATCACGTATGCCCAGGCGCGGCTTGGTGACGAAGTCAATCGCCCCTAACTCCAGGGCGCGGAGCGCAGCTTCCGATCCACGCTCGGTCAGCGAGGAAACCATCACCACCGGCATGGGCCGCAAGCGCATCAGTTTCTCAAGAAACTCCAATCCATCCATGCGTGGCATTTCAACGTCCAGCGTCATCACGTCGGGATTGTGCTGCTTCACCAGATCGCGTGCGACCAGGGGGTCGGATGCGGTCGCAACCACAATCATGTCGGGCTGGCTATTGATGATTTCGGTCATCAGACTGCGTATCAATGCCGAATCGTCGACACACAGAACCTTGATTTTCTTAACGGTCATACAGCCGAGATACTCCTGCTTTCTACTTTTCGCAGAACCGCCTTATCGAAGAGGTCCACTTTGATGGGGTCCCGCTGTGTCAACAGCACCTTGACGAGTTCCTGCTCGTTCTGCTGCACCAGCAGGGCGTCGTCTTTTTGACGAAGCTTTCGAACCGTAACCCTGCCGGTCAATGGAAAGTAATTAATTCGCCGAGGCAGCTTGCCCCGCAAATCCTGAGCCGCCATGCGGACCCGCTCCAGCTGAAGATATCGCAGCACAAAGTCAGCGTTGCGTTCACCAATATTGAGCATCGTCATATTGGCCAGTACTGCGCCCCCGCCAAACACCTTGGCCTCCAGGCGCTCACGCTTGGCGCCGCCCTTGAACAATTCCTTAAGCAGCACCTCCATGGCATAGGCGCCGTATCGCATTGCTGCAGCGGCATCTCGAGAGGTCGGGTCCGCATCGTCGGGCAGCATGAAATGGTTCATGCCACCGATGCCGGCGGTGCTGTCACGCACGCAAGCTGACACACACGACCCCAAGACTGTCGTCAACACGATATCTTCAGAGGTAACGTAATACTCACCTGGCAGGAGCTTTACGGCCTGAACCCCAAACTCGCGATCGAAGTAATGGCGGGAGGCTCTCTGCTCTGCGTCTATGGAGATCATGCCGCGCCCTTCGGGAGGCTGGATGTCAATTCGTAAACTGTCTGCCCACGCAGGCGGAGTGTCTGATTCGCAAATGAAAAATTCTCAGAGTGACCGGCAAAGAGCAAACCATGCGGCTTCATCAGGGGTGCAAAGCGTTGCAAGATCTTGCCCTGCGTAGGCTTGTCGAAATAAATCATCACATTGCGACAGAAGATCGCGTCAAACGGCTCCTTTAGCGCCCATTTCGGATCCAGCAGATTAAGCTGTGAGAACTGCACCATCGCCGCCACTTCCGGCCGTATCCGCACTTTGCCAGCATGCGCGCCGGAACCCCTGAGGAAAAAGCGTTTGAGGCGTTCAGGCGACAGCTTGCTGACCTGCTCGGTCGTAAACACGCCCGCCACGCCCTTTGCCAGCACCTGCGTATCGATATCGGTGGCCACGACGCTGGCAGAGCTCGCCCGCGTGCCCAGCGCCTCAATCAGCGTCATCGCTATCGAATAGGGCTCCTCTCCCGTGGACGCCGCCGAACACCACACGGTAACGGGCTGCGGGCATTTTCTGGCGTGCTCCGCCAAGATTGGAAAATGGTGGGCCTCGCGAAAAAATGCCGTCAGGTTGGTGGTTAGCGCATTGGTAAACGATTGCCACTCATTGCTGTTTGGGTCGGCCTCCAAAAATCTCAGATAGGCGGAAAACTCTTTCAAGCCGAGCTCACGCAAACGCCGGGCCAGGCGGCTGTAGACCATCTGCCGCTTTTGCGCGCCAAGTGCTATTCCAGCCCGTTGGTGTATTAGCGCGCGAATCTTTGAAAAATCATTGTCAGTGAGAAGAAAATCGGGGCCTACCGGAGAGATCGTAGCGACGTACGGTGTTGTATTCATACGCTTTTGTGTCATCGCATGTGCTAGGTGAGCGCCTGGGCCTGCTTTAGAAATTTATATCGGAGTCACTGAAAAACTGTCGATATATCTCGCAGGTCGGGGCGCTCAGGGCAAATAACGAAATTTCATTGCAGGATTGTTTGATCAGGTTGTTGACAACCATTGCGCGCCAAGCAATGAATTCACCTCAATGTACCCAGCTATAGCGTGAAGCGATGCACGGAAAAGCAATCCAAACAGCTCCCTCTTCTCCTGATGACAAATCAGACTAAACAGAAAAATTTGACATCGGTCGAGATTTTTCCGGAGTTACACCCCCGGCGTGTCGAACGCAGCGGCCACGCATTGGAGCCTGGCGACCGCGTGCGCTTGCTTGAGAGAGCCGCCCACAGCCGTTCCCCGTGGGCTTTGACGCTAAAGTTTGATGCTTTGCGCCCAGGCAAGGGCCGCCACGTGCGCCTGGTTGACGCGTGTGTCTGTCATGAACAGAGCATCTGCATAATCCGACGCGCGACCATCTTCTCGTTCGCAAGCCTCTGCCAAGGCCAAAAATGGCCCATAGACGCCGTCTCGCGAAAGCAGGGCTTGCGCAATTGCCTCCGGCAACGATATCTGTCGCAAAATCTGCTCCAGCGGAAGCCCCAGCAGCTGATCCAACATGGAAAACATGCCTACAACAAACAGGTTTTCAGACTCACTCCTGGAAAGCAGCCCCTGTCCGAGCAGCTCTGCAAACCGCCCACGAATAATCGCGGCCTGCAGCAAGGCCGGGGAAAACCCCGCCGTATTGGTCATTGCCAGCAATAGCGAGAGCCAGCGATACAAAGGCGTGTAGCCCAGCATCGACACCGCGTGACGTAGCGACTCGATTTCAACCTCTATGCCGAAACTGGCGGAATTAATGTAGCGGAACAGCTTGTATGAAAGCGTCGCATCACGCTTTAACACCTTCTCCAGATCGCGGACATCAGCGTTGTCCTGAACCATTTGCATCAATTGCAGGATAAGTACCGTTTGCGGCCCCAACTCGCCGGATGAATCTATCTTGCGCGGTGTCCGGCAGAGATTCCCAAAAAACCCGCTCAATCCCAAGGCGGCACATGTATCAAACTCATGCCAATCGGAAAACTGTTTGATCACCACAGAAAACGGGGGTTGCGTAAGCCTGACATGGCTGGATATCGCGACCAGCTCAGGGTGATCGACAGCAACTTCAACATGCGTCACAAGCGGAAGCAGGCTCTCGTCCGAGACAAGAAAACCAAGATCGACATCGCGCAGAACAACGCCACATCCGCGCTCGCGCAACGACAACACCGAAGACTTGGTGGATTCGTTAGCCATGTCATCCCGCGTCAACATCAGCACCGTATTTGCGGGGGTCAAGCTTTTCAGTATTTCGGCGGGTAACGCCGCAGACCCTGTATCCAGAAACAACCAGTTCGATTCGGACTTTCCGGGATGCTCGACAACAAGATTCAAGAGTTGGCTGAGGTTCGCCCCAACGGGTGTTTCGCCACCCTTTCCCTGACTTTGCCAGGCAAGCTTATAGCCAAGGACGCGTTGCATGGGATCAAGAAGCGGCGCTCGCTGCAGATATTTGGTTTCGGTCATCAGGCTTCAGAAAAATTGGGTTGGAAGGACTTGGGGGCCTCCGCTTCCACCTGCATCCCGCCACATTGTTCTTGCCCAATGTGTGATCAAAAACACAGACACAGGTGAGACTTCACGGTTTCACGCATTCCGGCTGCACTTGGTGGCAACGTTCACATCTCGCCAGCAAGCACTGCAGCTCTGTGCTTCGAATCCAAGTTCATTTCATTTTTTGACCTGAACCCCGTCAGCAGACTTTTGCATTACCACTTTAAGGAAAAGCAATTTCCCCATTCACCCAAACAAACGGCAGATCCACCCTCTTATGCCTTGATTAAAATAAACACATTTCACTAGTCGAGCCAGTCCAGGACTATTCGTGCGCCAAATTTCGCACCGCAAACGAAGGAGGGCCACGTCGTCAGGCCCACTTTAGCCCTGTCCATAGGCAGGCACGAGCGGCGCTCAACCGGCTTCCTATGCAGTTATGGCTGATGGGGGTGCCGTGCTCCCCCCACCACTGCCGCGGGAGGCCATATCTCCGGTGGAGTTCTTCCACACCCAACGCGGTCATGGGGTGTTGTTACACAGGCCCCTGCCTCGTCATCAATAATCAGGCCAATGAGTCTGTCCGCAATGCAACCCGCACTTCAGCCGCTGCCCCCTTCGATCCCCGCTGACGAGCCCCCTGTCGCCGTGCCGGCGTATGCATCGGAGCGTGGCATCGATCCCGACCTTCTGGAGACGGCCCGCATCCGCCTGGAACTTCTCTACGGCGAGGTTGCCGCCTCCTGGCCCGGCTTTATCGCCCGTCCCGGTCAGTACGAGATGATGCAGGCTTGTCTGCTGACCTTCCTCTCGGCAAAGGCACCGGACGACGAGGACCGCAGGGGCAACAATCTGGCGCAACTCGAAGCCGGCACCGGCACCGGCAAGACCGTGGCCTACTGCCTGGCAGCGATCGTGGCGTCAGAGCAACTGAAAAAGACCGTCATTGTCTCCACCGCCACCGTGGCCCTGCAGGAGCAGCTGTTCCACAAGGACCTGCCGCGTCTGGCCGAGATCATTCCCGAGTTGCGTTACGAGATCCTCAAGGGCCGGGCCCGCTATGTCTGCGAAAGCCGCCTGGAAGGCGTGATCAACGACGTGGAGCAAGACAGTCTGCTGACCGGCGAATTTCAGGATGCCTTTGCCGACGCCCGATGGCAAGCCAAGGGCATACCGCGTGACCGCGCCGAGGCCATGCGCTGGTTCAAGAACACCGCCAAGAAACTGCATTCCGGTAGCTGGGACGGCGACATCGACAGCCTGGCGCAGCCGCCCGAGCCCGAAGACTGGCGCCAGGTGCAGGCCAATGCCCATGCCTGCAATGGCGGGCAATGTGAACATTTCAGAAGCTGCGCCTTTTTCAAGGCCCGCCGCCAAGCCGCCAGCGCCACCTTGCAGGTCGCCAACCATGCCCTGATCCTGGCGACGCTGCAAACCGACAGCAGCCTGATCGACCCGGGCAATACCCTGTTCGTGTTTGACGAGGCCCACCACCTGCCCGGCATCGCGGCAGACCAGTTCTCTTACCGCGCGCGTTTAGGCACCAGCGTCAAGCTGCTGACCAGCCTGCGCACCGTGGCCCTGCGCCATGGCCGGGTGCTGCCTGCGTCCACCCGCCCGGATCCGGTGGCCTTTGCCCAACTCATCACGGCATGCACCGACAAACTCGCCACGCTGGAGAACTACTGGACCGAGGCCCGACTCGTCAGCGCCGACAAGGCAGTCCACCGCTTCACCCAGGGCCGGATCCCCGAGACCCTGATTCCCGAGTGCGAACAGCTCGCCACGCTCATCCGCGCCATCACCTCGGTGGTCTCCGGAATCGCTGCGGCATTGACGGAGCCCGACGAATCGCTATCCCCCTCCGAGCGCGAGGAACAAAGCCGTGCCGGCATCGAACTGGGTGTTTATCTCTCCCGACTGGACACACTGGACAAGCTGTTCACCGCCTGGGCCACCCACGACAAGGTTCCATGGGCCAAGTGGATCGAATGGGCCGAGGATGTCGTTGGCACCACGCCGGACGCCTGGCTGTGCGCCAGCCCCATGACGGCCGCCCAGGTCTTGTCGAGAAACCTGTGGAAAAACGTCAGCGCCGCCGTCTGCACTTCGGCCACGCTCACCGCCTGCGGCAGCTTTGACTTCTTTGACCGCCTGAGCGGCATGAACCGCTTTCCTGAACGCCGGGCCCTCGTCGTGGCATCGCCTTTCGACTATGCCACTCAAGGCGAACTGCGCATTGCCCCGATGAAGCATTCGCCCAAGAGCCCCGGCTTCTCCGACGAGCTATGCGAGAAACTGCCCGGACTGCTGCGCGAGCACCCCCATGGGCAACTGGTGTTGTTCACATCCAGGCGCCAGATGCAAGCCTGCCACGCCGCTCTACCCAGGGACTTGCTGAGCCAAGTGCAAGTGCAGGGCGTTCGCTCACGCACGGAGTTGTTGAAAGAGCACAGCCGGCGCGTCATTGCGGGTGAGCGCAGCATCATCTTTGGCCTGCAATCCTTCGGCGAAGGCATCGACCTGCCGGGCCAGCTTTGCGAGCATGTGGTCATCGACAAGCTCCCCTTCACGCCACCGAACTCACCGGTTGAAGAAGCCCTGGCCGAATGGCTGAGCGCGCAAGGGCGAGATCCCTTTGCGGAGCTGTCCGTGCCACGCGCCGGCATGAAGCTGGCCCAATGGGCCGGGCGCGGGGTACGCACGGTAACTGACCGGGCGGTGATCACCGTCTGCGATACCCGCCTGGTGACGATGCGTTATGGGCAGGCGATTCTGGCGGGGTTGCCGCCATTTCCCGTGGTGAGACAGGCAGCCGCCATGTGAGGCAGGCTTAGGCCATCAAGCCCGCATGGATGCCGGGAGCGACTCATCATGGCGCAGTGTTTTTCTTCAAGCCACGAGAGCAAACCTTAACAAACCCAACAGGCGCCTGGCTACCCGAAACGGGTGCCCAGGCAGTAGTAGGCTATTGCCCTCGGTCACATCGCTCACATGCCCTGCCGTGCCTCGCACGGTGTTCACTCCAGGTAGAGGGGCAATGAACTCGGCCCGCGCAACCCAGGCACCGAGCACGCCCTCTGCTCCAGGACCTCTCGGCTTCATCGATTAAAAAACGCTTCTTCGTCAATTCTGCTGTGATTTTTTAAATGACTCCGGGTGCAGCCAACGCAGCCAGCGCCTGCACCCCCACCGGCGGCTCGGGCAGCCATGGCAGCACAAAAGTGCGCCGCGCCAGGCCCCTGGCGATCCGCTGCGGTCTGGCGGTGCTCCCCGGCCAGGCGCGCCTGCAGCAGCGGGTCGGTGGTGCCGGTGGCGGCCACACTCTTATTGATGACCCAGGCCCAGGGTTCGATTTTTGCGCGGCGCAGGTCGTCCTGCAGCGCGGCGGCCTGACTCACGGGCGTGACTTCGGGCAGGGTCACGATGATCACGCGGGTCATGTCGGCATCCTGCAGGCGCATCAGCGGCGTCGATCATGTGCTGGCGCTTGGCGCTGCCTTCGTACTGCGTCATCATCTGCCGGTGGTAGGCGCCGGTGGCGTCCATCAGCAGCAGGGTGTGGCCGGTGGGCGCGGTGTCCAGCACGACGAAGGCGCTGCGCGCTTCGTTGACGATGCGGGAGAAGGCGTGGAACACGGCGACCTCTTCGGTGCAGGGCGATTGCAGGTCTTCCAGCAGCAGCGCCTTGCCCTGCTCGTCGAGGTCTTTGCCCCGCGTGGCCATGATCTTGTCGATGTAGCGCTCGGTCTCGGCCTTCGGGTCGATGCGGCCGACCTTCAGACCTTCGGCAGGTTGCCGTTCAGCGTATCGGCCACGTGGGCGGCCGGGTCGGTGGTGGTCAGGTGCACGCTGTGGCCGCGCTGCACCAGCCCCACCGCCAGCGCGGCGGCGATGGTCGTCTTGCCGACGCCGCCCTTGCCCATCACCATGATGAGCCCGTGGCCGATGGCGGCCAGCTCGTCGGCCAGGCGGCTGAGTGGCTCGGCGGGCAAGTCCGCCAGCGACTTTGCCGGCATCCGGCGCCGCAACCGGTACGGGTCCGCCACCCAGCAGCGCGCGCAGGGCCGGCAGGCCCACGGTGTCGAAGGCGCGCAGCGGCACTTCGTCGCGCGGCAGGCGTGCCAGCGCCTCGGGCATGGTCGCCAGCGCCTGCTGGCCCAGCGCTTCGATGGCGCGGGCCATCGGGTCGTCGGCGCCGGCTGGCGTGGAACACGCCGTTGATCGCCAGGCGCTGGTTGGTCAAGCCCAATGTGCTCAGCTCTTCGGAGGTGCGCGCCGCCTCCTGCATGGGACTCGGATCGGGCCGTGTCACCAGGACGACGGTGGTCTGCGCCGGGTCGCCCAGCGCGGCCAAGCGCGGCGTTGAAGCGCGCTTCCTGCATCTTCAGCCCGGAGTGCGGACCCAGGCACGAGGCGCCGCGGTCGTTGCCGGCCAGAAAGCCGGTCCAGGCCTTGGGCAGGCTCAGCAGGCGCAGGGTGTGGCCGGTGGGCGCCGTGTCGAAGACGACGTGGTCGTAAACGTGCGGTCGCCACTGCCTTCACGGCCAGCAGCGCGGCGAACTCGTCGAAGGCGGCGATCTCGGTGGTGCAGGCGCCCGAAAGCTGCTCGCGCACGGTGCTGCGCTCTTCGTCGCTGGCGCCGGCCTCCAGCTGCGCCAGCACGCGCTGGCGGTAGGCCTCGGCCGCGGTGTCGGGGTCGATGTTGAGCATCTACAGCCCCGGCACGCCGGGCACGGGCACCGGCTGGTTGGACAGCGCGACGCCCAGCATCTCGTCGAGGTTCGAGGCCGCGTCGGTGCTGACCAGCAGCACCCGCTGGCCGGCGTCGGCCAGCGCAATGGCCGCGGCGGTGGAAAGCGAGGTCTTGCCCACGCCGCCCTTGCCGGTGAAGAACAGAAAACGTGTGGGTTCTGAAAGAAAACCGGGGGATGCGCTGCCTGGTGTGTTCATACCCACAGCATGCCAGATTACCCCTCCGGGGAACTTGCCCCGGATCAATCTTCAAGCAGAGGCAACAGGCGCTGGTGGCGCGTCAGAGACGCCGGGGCAGGCACGACAGGTATAGAGTTCGCAGGCTGCAAGCCCCCCACCAAAGGAGTCAACATGCATCCGAACCAGACCCGGCTGGAGAATTTTTACGCCGCCTTTGCGCGCCTGGACGCCGACGCCATGGCGGCCTGCTATGCGCCCGATGCGCAGTTTGACGACGAGGTGTTTTCGCTGCGCGGCCACGAGCAGGTGACAGGCATGTGGCGCATGCTCTGTGCCGCAACCCAGGCCAAAGGCCGGGACATGTGGAAGCTGAACTACAGCGGCATCGAAGCCGACGGCAATAGCGGCAAAGCCCATTGGGAAGCCGACTACCGCTTCAGCGCAAGCAGGCGCATGGTGCACAACGTGATTGACGGGGAGTTTGAATTCAACGAAGAGGGGCTGATTACCCGCCACCGCGACCGCTTTGATTTCTGGGCCTGGTCGCGCCAGGCGCTGGGCTGGCCCGGTGTGCTGCTGGGATGGAGCCCGTTTTTTCGACGCCAGGTCAGGCGTCAGGCCGCAGCCAATCTGCAAAAATACCTCACCCAAGGCAGGAGCTGAACAATGAACTGGTTTGACGACTTTGAATCGCGCCGCTTCGAGGTAAATGGCACATCCATCCACGCCCGGCTTTCCAGAGTAGCACCCGGCGAGCTGCAACGCCCGGCCCTCTTGCTGCTGCATGGTTTTCCGCAGTCCCATGTGATGTGGCGCCGCGTGGCGCAGCGCCTGAGCCAGCACTTCTTTCTGGTCATGCCCGACCTGCGCGGCTATGGCGACTCCTCCAAGACCCCGGGCCTGCCCGATCACAGCAACTACAGCAAGCGCAACATGGCCCACGACATGGTGGCGGTGATGGATAAGCTGGGGCAGGATCAGTTTGACCTGTGCGGCCATGATCGGGGCGGACGTGTGGCGCACCGGCTGGCACTGGACCACGCCGCCCGCGTTAAAAGGCTTTGTGTCATCGACATTGCGCCCACGCTGGACATGTACGAAGGCCGCAGCATGACCCAGCCCTACATGGAGTTTGCCAAAGCCTACTACCACTGGTTTCATATGCTGCAGCCGGCGCCGCTGCCGGAAATCATGATGGGCGCCAGTCACCCTGAGACAGCCCGGGCCTACCTGCACGCCAAGCTGGGCGGCTGGGGCAGCGCAGGCTTGAGTTACATCGAACCCGAGGCGCTGGCCGAATACGAACGCTGCTTTTGCAATGCCCAAGCGCTGCACACGGCCTGCGAAGACTACCGTGCCAGCGCCGGCATTGACCTGGAGCACGACCGCGAAGACCGGGCACGTGGTGACAAGATCGCCTGCGACCTGCTGGTACTCTGGGGCGAGCGTGGCGTGGTCCATCGCCTCTTTGATCCGCTGGCATTGTGGGAAGCGCAGTGCAGCGGCGAAGTGTCAGGGAACAGCCTGCCAGCGGGCCACTTCATTCCCGAAGAGCAACCCGAGGCGACCGCCAGGGCGCTACGGCATTTTTTCAACTGACTCAGCAAGCTCATCATGTCGACTTACACCGCCGAAGTTTTATGGCATCGCGACGATGGCGATTTCCTGGGCAACCGCTACAGCCGCCGCCATCTGCTGCGTTTTGACGGCGGACTGGACGTGCCGGGCTCTTCGTCACCCCATGTGGTGCCGCTGCCCTGGTCAGATGCATCTGCGCTGGATCCGGAGGAGGCGTTTGTCGCCTCGCTGGCCAGCTGCCACACGCTGTGGTTTCTGTCGATTGCGGCCAGGCGCAAGTTTTGCGTGGACCGCTACCTGGACGCGGCAAGCGGCATGATGGAAAAGAACGCCGATGGAAAAATGGCCATGACCGTCGTCACGCTGCGGCCCGAGATGCTGTTTTCCGGTGAGCACCAGCCCACGCGCGAGGAACTGGACCAGTTGCACCACGCGGCGCACGAGGCCTGCTTCATTGCCAGTTCCGTCAAATCCGAAGTGCGCTGCCAGCCGGTCTATGGCGCGCTCTAGTCCGGCTGAAAAGTCGCGCACCCGCCTGCTGGCCGCCCTTAGTCTGGTGGTGCTCGCGGCCTTGCTCTGGTCGGGCATTGCCCCCTACGACCATGCCACCTGGGCGCTGGAAGTGGCCCCCGCCGTCATCGCCGCGCCCGTGCTGCTGGCCACCTGGCGCCGCTACCCCCTGACGACGCTGCTGTATGTATTGATTGCCCTGCATGCGCTGGTGCTGATCCTGGGCGGCGCCTACACCTATGCGCGGGTGCCGCTGGGATTCTGGCTGCAGGACTGGTTGCACCTGGGCCGCAACCCCTACGACAAGATCGGCCACTTCATGCAGGGGCTGGTGCCGGCGATGGTGGCGCGCGAAATCCTGCTGCAGCGCGGCTACCTGAGCAGCCAGCCCATGGCAGCATTTTTGTCGGTGTGCGTGGCCATGGCCATCAGCGCCGTGTATGAGCTCATCGAATGGGGCGTGGCCCTGGCGCTGGGGCAAGACGCCACTGAATTTCTGGGCACACAGGGCGATCCGTGGGATACCCAGTCGGACATGTTTTGGGCGCTGATTGGCGCCACGATGGCGGTGACGCTGCTGCTGCGCTGGCACAACCGGCAGATCGGGGCGCTGCGCGAGTCGCGCAAGTCCTGATTCGGTGGGCAAGCAAAGCGCTTTTAAATGAATAGCACCTTGCTCTCGCATTCATTGCGTTTACGCCTTAAAAGTTGCCTAACTACGTACGCTTTGGCAAAAAATTCCAGAGCTGGATCTATCCGTAACTGTGGCGGATAAGCTGCAACAGAGACCTGCTAAATTTATACAACTATTTATATTTGTATAGATTTGAAACAAAATCCAGATTCAGTGGATTCCTGTATCAGCTTAGACCGCAGTCGCGCAAATACCACCGGTTTTGCAACCCACTTAGGGGTCAATGCCGCCATTTTTATCAAAAGTGCAAATCAAATCATGAACAAAAATATTCTTGCAATTGCATCCTGTGTGGCCATCTTCAGTCTTTCAGGGTGCGCTCTTACAACCGACCGGATTGAACTTCAGTACAAGCAACAACAGGGCGTTTCGCAAATCCCTGGCGCAAATAATGTGTCTGTCAACGTTCAAGTGTCTGACCAACGGCAAGACAAGAGCAAAGTTAGCAGCAAGAAGAACGGTTTCGGTATGGAAATGGCGCCCATCCTTGCAACTGAGGATGTCGCTATAACTGTCCGCCGAGCCATTGAACAAGAACTTCGGACCAGAGGGTTTCAACTTGGTTCGGATGCTGCACTAGTCCAGATCGCTGCGGATATAACTCGTTTTTACAACGATCACAAAGTTGGTTTTTTTGCGGGTGATGCGGTCGCCGACCTGAATATGTCCGTTGTCGTGAAATCGAAGAACGGTGACCTTCTGTATACACGGCATGTTGTTTCCCAAGGTATTGAACCAAACACCCAACTTATGACGGGTGAGAACGCAAAGCTTGCACTAAACCGAGCATTGGAAAATGGTCTGAAATCCCTCTTCGAAGATCAGGCATTTTTGTCCGCACTGCTGGCTTCTTCGACATCAAAATCGGTTTCAAAATAATCTAGACGTTGATTAACGCTGCCCTGCTTTAAAGGTAAAAAGCTTTTTTGACCATCAAATAGGCCTCCGCCCCTTTAGATTCGGGCGCAGTCGCTACAAAGTAGCCAAGCTCGATCGTCAGGCCACCGACATCACACCGCCCCGCAGCACTTCTTGTATTTCTTGCCGCTGCCGCAAGGGCAAGGATCGTTGCGACCCGGCGTGGCTTCCTTGCGAATGGTTTCCACCTTGGGGCCCATGGTCTTCCACAGTTCACGCAGGTCGTACACCGCCCAGATCGCCTCGCCAAAGGCGTTGAGCCTGGCAATGCTGGTGCTGGGTGTGCCTTCTTCGCTCAGGGGGGATATTTCGGGTGCGCCGCTGTCGTCTTCGGTCATGGCGACCACGGCCTGCAGCGCGCCGTCCAGCCATTTGGCTGCGTCCTTGTCGCGCGGGGCCGCCCACTCATCGGGCCAGCTTTCCACGGCAAACATGAAGCCCAGCGCCCACACCTGCGCAAAGGCAGGCAAGGCTTCGTCCTCGAAGGCGGCCTGCTCTTCGGGCGGCATGTCGGCCACCGCGCCGCGAATGTCCATCACCTCGGGGTGATAACAGGCGTCGTCTTCCAGCGAGTCCACTTCGGCATCCAGCGCGGTCACGACTTCGTTCCAGCGCTGGTTCCAGAGCGCCAAAAAGCGTTCGCGCTGTTCATCGCTGGCAAACGAACCGCTGTCTTCGTCAGGCGCCTCACCATCGGCGGGCAGGCCGAGCAGCACCGACAGGTATTCGTAAGCGGGAATCGGGCGGCGCGAGCAGATCACGGCGGCCATGAAGCCTTCGCAGAATTCCCACTGCGGCGTTTCGTCGTAGCGGCTGCGCAGGTCTTCCAGGATGGCGTCGAGTTCGTCGAAGTCTTCGGTTTCCATCCACGCCGTTTCGGCAGATGTCACAGGGGTAAGGGGGGAGGTCGTCATAAGAGTGCTGTCCTGAGCCTCACGGGAGGCTCTCAAGGTGCAAAGTGTATCTGCCTCGGCCGCGCCGGGGTATCGTGATTCCAGGAGTCAAGCTAGGCCTTTGCGCTGCTGCAGGCCGGCGAATAGGCGGCCTGAACGGCGCATAAGCAAGCTTGAACGTTGCCATCTCACGTCATCATGCGATAAAAATTTAAGGGAAAACCCTATACTGACTTGAACACACAAGGCCTCCACGGCCATCAGTGCATTGCAAAGGAGTTCCCATGAACGAAGGCTCAGCAAGGTTCAGCCGCCCCGGCTTTCCAGCCAGGTCAGGGCTCGCGCTGATTAAACGCTTGAGCCACCG
The DNA here is from genome assembly GCA_963793855.1 of uncultured beta proteobacterium. GTDB lineage: Bacteria > Pseudomonadota > Gammaproteobacteria > Burkholderiales > Burkholderiaceae_C > Polaromonas. The sequence continues at coordinate 842,186 of CAWCBL010000004.1, read as the reverse complement.
CACACCTGAGCGGCTCAACCTGGCGCTGCAGGGTGGTGGCGCGCACGGCGCTTTCACCTGGGGCGTGCTGGACGCCCTGCTCGAAAACCAGGGCCTGGAGTTCGAGGGCCTGAGCGGCAGCAGCGCCGGGGCCATGAATGCGGTGGTGCTGGCCGACGGCTGGATGAAGGGGGGACGCGAGGGCGCTCGCCAGGGCCTGGCGGATTTCTGGACGGAGGTCGGAAAGCAGATGCCCTGGGGGGCGATGATCCAGGGTGAGGGCGACGCAATCAGCCTGTCGCCCGCCAGCAAGTGGCTGGCGAACTGGGCCGGGTACTTCTCGCCCTCGCAGCTCAACCCGCTGGATCTCAACCCCCTGCGTGATCTGCTCAATCGCCAGGTCGATTTTGAGCAGTTGCGCGCGCGCAGTCCGTTCAAGCTGTTCATCGGCACCACGCAGGCCAACAGCGGAAAGCTGCGGGTATTTCGTGAAACCGAGCTGAACGTGGAGGTGTTGCTTGCCTCGGCCTGCCTGCCCAAGATTCACCATGCAGTGGAGATTGATGGCGAGCCCTACTGGGACGGGGGCTACGCGGCCAATCCGGCAGTGTTTCCGCTGTTTTATGACTGCGATTCGCACGATGTGTTGCTGGTGCTGCTTAGTCCGCTCCAGCGCGAAGGCACGCCGCACACGGTGCAGGAAATCGAATCGCGCATTGTCGAACTGGCGTTTAGCGCCAACTTCATGCGCGAGATGCGGATGTTCGCGCACGCCATCGAATTTTCGAGCCCGACATTTCTGACCTGGGGGCGGCTTGAGCGGCGGCTGCAGAAGGCACGGTTTCACATGATTGATTCCAGCCAGCTGGTAAGCCTGGAGCGACCCGAGACCAAGCTGCTGGCCCATGGCCCGTTTCTTGAATTGCTGCGGGACCAGGGCCGAGAGCGTGCCGCGCAGTGGCTGGCCGAGTACTCGAGGGACGTCGGCCGACGATCAACGGTCGATGTCAAGAAATGGTTCACCTGAGCCTGCAGGCCAGCGCCGGAAGTCATGAGCGGGTTTCATTCAAGGCAGACGCGCCTTGAAGTTCGTCACGCTCACCCGCAGCCCATTTTGCTATTGATTACATAGCTGCTTGCACCCGTATTCCCTGGGTCAAAAGCCGTTTTTTCATTGAAAGCACATGCCGATCCTTGCTCAGCAGAAGAGCTTGTTCGGCCACGGCCAGGTCGATGAATTTCTGGTCGTCTGGATCGCTGCAGGTCAGGCGGGCCTTGACGGCAACTTCCATGACCCGCACATGACGGTCGAAAGATGCCAGCACGTCATCGCCACTCAAGTCGTAAAAAGCCAGGCGCGGGACGATTTGCCGGTAAGCCAGCACGCGCGCCAGTTCGTCGCGCATGGGCGGAGTGGCGATCCAGTCGAGTTCGCCGGCTTCGAGTGCTTGTCTGACGGGCATGGCGGCGGCGGCGGCAAAGACAAACACATCAAGGATGATGTTGGTGTCCAGCACGACCAGCGCTGCGTTCGCTGTGGTCACGGCGCTTCAGGAGCGCTGGCGGCAGGCTTGGCGCGCGCCGAGCCGGCCACCATGTCAAAGCGGAACAGGCGGCATTCGATCGGGCCGTTCCACATCGGCACGCGGCGCGACTCTTTCAGGCGCATCTTGCTCGGCAGCTTCAGGTCGGGCGTCAGCACATGGGCGGTCCAGCCAGCGTAATTCTTCTTCCAGTGCGCCGCGAGTTGCGGGAAGAAGTCGGAGGCCTCTTCGCCCCAGGCGTTCAGTGCCTGCTCGCGGCCCGGGTTGGCCGAGCGGTCGCGCGGCGTGTCGAAGGCGGGCTCTTCACGCTGATCACGCTGGATGGGCTGGCCAAAGTCGTCCACCTGCTGGCGGCGCTGGTCACGCTGGTCACGGCCCTGAACGCCGGTAATGCCGGCCACGCCCGCCACGTCGATCCGCTCGCCGTAGGGCGGGTTGACGAGCATGACGCCCGTGGGGGCTGGCGGCATGCGCTGCAGTGCATCGCCGCCGCGCAGCTGCACGGCTTTGGCCACGCCGGCGCGTTCGGCATTGCGCTCGGCAAAGTCAACCATGCGGAAGGAAACATCGCTGCCAAACACGGGCGCCGTCGGCTCGGTGATGGCGGCTTCGGCCTGGTCGAGCAGCCCTTCCCACACATGAGCCTGGAAAGGCAAATACTTCTGGAAGGCAAACTTGCGGTTGATGCCGGGCGCGATATTGCAGGCAATCTGCGCCGCTTCGATGACGATGGTGCCCGAGCCGCAACAGGGGTCGTACAGCGGCACGCCCTGCTTGCAGAGCTGGTCCCAGCCGCTGGCGGCAATCATGGCGGCGGCCAGCGTTTCCTTGAGTGGCGCGTCGCCCTTGTCTTCGCGCCAGCCGCGCTTGAACAGCGGCTCGCCCGAGGTGTCGATGTAAATGGTGACGGTGTCGGTGGTCAGGTGCACGTACACGCGCACATCGGGCCAGTGGGTATCGACATCGGGGCGCACGTCAAACTTGGCGCGGAAACGGTCGGCAATCGCATCCTTGATCTTGAGCGCCGCAAAATTCAGGCTCGTCAGCGGGCTGTGCTGCGAGGTGATTTCGACCTTGAAGGTCTGCTTGGGCGTGAACCAGATTTCCCAGGCCACGTTGGCGGCGGCGTTGTACAGGTCCTGCTCGCTGCGGTACTGGTTGTGCTGCAGCTCGATCAGCACGCGCTGGGCCAGCCGGCTGTGCAGGTTGAGCTGCATGGCGTCGCGCCACGAGCCTTGCAGCTGCACGCCGGCGCGCCAGGCCTTGCCCTGAATGCCGGTGATGCGCTGGACCTCGGTGGCCAGCAGGGCTTCGACGCCGGCGGCACAGGGGAGAAATAGTTGAAGTTGATTCATGGCTTAGTTTTAAGAATTTTTGTGCGACGCTTCAATCCTGCGTGGCGATGACTTGGAAAGTCGAGTGGACGGCGCCGCTTAGAGCGCTTTGCGCAGGTTGGTCGGCGCTATGCGCAGGGCCTCGCGGTACTTGGCCACGGTGCGGCGCGCGCATTCAATGCCCTGCTCCTTGAGCATGTCGGAGATCTGATTGTCGCTGAGCGGCTTTTTGGTGTCCTCTGACAAGACAAACTGCTTGATGAGCGCGCGCACCGCCGTGCTGGAGGCGTTGCCGCCGGTTTCGGTGCCCAGCGCCGAACCGAAGAAGTACTTCAGCTCGAAGGTGCCAAAAGGCGTGCTCATGTATTTGGCCGTGGTCACCCGCGAGATGGTGGACTCGTGCAGGCCCAGCTCGTCGGCAATTTCGCGCAGGACCAGTGGCCGCATGGCCAGCTCGCCGTGGGTGAAGAAGTTTTTCTGCCGCTCCACAATCGCGCTGCTCACGCGCAGGATGGTGTCAAAGCGCTGCTGAATGTTTTTGATGAACCAGCGCGCTTCCTGCAGCCGCTGCTGCAGGGCCTGGCCGCCCTGGCCTTTGTGCTGCTTGAGGGCATTGGCATAAATGTCGTGCACGCGCAGGCGGGGCATGACGTCCGTATTCAGCGAAACCTTGAAGCCCCGGCCTGATTTGACGACGATGACATCGGGCACGACAAGGTTGCGCTCGACATTGGCAAAACGGCGCCCGGGCTTGGGGTCAAGCCGCGCAATCACGGCAATGGCACCCTTGATCACATCCTCGGGAAAACCGCACAGGTGGGACAGGCGCTTGACATCGCGCTTGGCCAGCAATTCCATGGGCTGCTTGCACATGGCCATGGCGGCGCGGGTTTCCTGGCAGTCTTTGCAATCGAGCAGCTGCAGGCTTAAGGCTTCGGCCAGATTGCGTGCACCGACCCCGGCGGGCTCCATGTGGTGCAGCAGCTTCAGTGCCATGGCAAAGCGCTGCTCCAGTTCTTCGCTCTCCTCCAGGTCGCTGCCTGCAAGACCGGCCGCCAGGGAGGCCAAGCTGTCTTCCAGGTAGCCGTCGTCATTGAGCGACTCAATCAGGAAATACAGGGCCGCGCGATCTTCTTCGGACAGGCGCAGGCCCAGCGCCTGCCGGTGCAAATGATCCTGCAGCGACTCGTGGGCCCCCGTCAGGTCGGAGGCTTCGGCGTCGCTGTCGTCAAGGTTGTTTTTGCGGGCTGGCGCGTCGCTGCCCCATTCGCTGTCGTCGGGGGAAGATTCGACCGTGCCATCGCCTTCCCAGCTTTCTTCCAGCCTGGCTTCAGAACTTAATTCAGGCGTCGTTTCAGCATCATTCTGGCTTGCAGCGCTTGCGCCATCGGAGCCAGCAGCTATTGAATCCGTAGCAGACTCGAACTCCCGGTTGTCCTGGCTGACAGGCGTATCGGTATTTTCCAGGCCGAACTCCTCGCGCGCGGCCGTGTCGTCAGACACTTCCAGAAACGGGTTTTCATCAAGCATCTGCTCGACTTCCTGGCTCAGCTCAAGCGTGGAGAGCTGCAGCAAGCGGATCGACTGCTGCAGCTGCGGCGTCAGCGCCAGATGCTGCGAGACGCGAAGGGAAAGGCCTTGTTTCATGGTGATGTCGCCCCCACGCTCCCCACTGCGTGTGGTTCGCTGCCCCCCGAGGGGGCTGCCCCGCCTTCAGTCCGGCAAAGCCGGTCCTGCGGCCGGTACTTGCACGAGCGGGGACTTGTGAGCGCGCGTCTGGCAAGCACGCGCCGCGGAACCGGCTTCGCCGGGCCGCAGGTGACGGCCCCCTGAGGGGGGAGGGCGCTACACGAAGTGAGCGCCAACGGGGGGGAACTCATAGCTACATTTTGAAGTGTTCGCCGAGGTACACGCGGCGAACATCAGCGTTGTTCACAATCTCGGACGGCGTGCCGTTGGCCAGCACATGACCGTCGCTGATGATGTAGGCGTGGTCGCAAATGCCCAGCGTTTCGCGCACATTGTGGTCGGTGATCAGCACGCCAATGCCGCGCGACTTCAGGAAGCCGATGATGCGCTGGATCTCGATCACGGCAATCGGGTCAATGCCGGCAAAAGGCTCGTCGAGCAGGATGAAGCGCGGCTGGGTCGCCAGCGCCCGCGCGATCTCGACGCGGCGGCGCTCGCCACCCGACAGCGAGAGCGCAGAGGAGTCGCGCAGATGGTCCACCCGCAAATCCTTCAGCAGGGTATCCAGCCGCGATTCAATCTCGGCATGGCTCAGCGGCTTGCCGGCCTTGTCACGCTGCAACTCCAGCACGGCGCGCACGTTTTCTTCGACGTTGAGCTTGCGGAAAATCGACGCCTCCTGCGGCAGGTAGCTCAGGCCCAGACGGGCACGCAGGTGAATCGGCATGTGCTCGACAGGCTGGCCGTCGATGGATATCTCGCCCGCATCGGCACGCACCAGACCCACAATCATGTAAAACGATGTGGTTTTTCCCGCCCCATTGGGGCCCAGCAGGCCGACCACCTCGCCTTTTTTGACGGACAGCGAAACATCCCGTACCACCATGCGGCTGCCATACGATTTTTGCAGGCCCTTCGCGACCAGACAACTGGAAGTCGCGCTATCAGCGGCCGCATTTACGGCAGAAGTATCAATCACCTCATTCATCGGATCAGGGTGCTTTCTGAGTGGGCTCGCTGCCCAGCTGGGTGCTGGGCCGCAGGACCGCCGCGGGCCCGGCGGGCGGCACAGGTCTTCCCGGTGCAGAAGCCGCAACACGCGGCGACAGCATGGCGCGAATCCGCCCGCTGGGGTTGGCCGCCGTGCGGTTTTGCTCGCCGCCGTCAACGGTAAATACATCGGTGTTGTTGTCGTAAACAATCAGCGAGCCGGTGGTTTCATCGTTCAGCGTGGCCCCCATGTAGCGGCGCACCACGGCACGCTTGATCAGCTTGACAAGGTCGGAGCGACTGTCGTATTCGATCCGTTCGCCCTCGCCTTCGATGTACTCGTCGACGCCGTCGCGCTTTCTGCGGTAGTAGGCCAGCTTGCCGGGTGCCGCCGTGGCAATGGCCAGCTGGTAGCCCTCGGGGTCCTGGCTCACATCCACCCGGTCGCCGCGAACAATGGTCGTGCCTTTGGTGATCACGACGTTGCCGGTGAAGACGCTGGTCTGCTTCAAATCATCGTAACGCAAGGCGTCGGCCTCGGCATTCATGGGCTTGTCGCGGTCGGCCTTTTCAGCCGCAGCCGGAAGCACGATCCCCGCCGCCAGGGCGGCGATCAGGATCAGGGAGGCAAAGGGGGTTTTCATAAGGCACGAATCTTGCTGCATGGTGACCCTTGTCATTGTAGCCATGCTGGCGGCGCGAATGCGCTTTTCTGTCAATTGTTGACCATTTCCAAAGTCATGCAAGCTTGGATCAGCCCCGCGGCGCATCTGCTAGATCAGGATTCAGACCGCCCGAAGCGTGAGGCGCAGTCCTGCGCAGGATGCGCCGTCAAGCGCGGCATCACCTGGCAGGATTGGCGACGGAGCGGGAGATGGCCTGCGCCGGCACGGCCAGGCTTGCGGTCTTCAAGCGCGCGTGTTCCTCGACGTCATACGAGGCGAAGACTTCGCGGGCCGAGCGGGTTTCCGGCAGCACATAGACGACGCCGTTTGTGCCGGTAAACGCCGGACTCACAAACTTGTCGTAGAACTTGACCGGAACATTGATGCAGCCATAGGAAATGCGACGGTCTAGCGGTGACGGACTGTCCAGCCGCTGCGCGCGGCGCTCTTTGGCATTGCTTGTAATGACCCGATGCAGGGAGATGGCCGCGTCGTAGTCAACCCAGAGAATTTCCTCTCCGTGGAGATTGCGGTCCAGCGAGGCCACAAAACGGCCCGCCGGCGTGGTGCGCTCCTCGGGGCGTATGGTGGACAGTTTTCGCTCGCCAATGCCGGGGACTGAGTCGTCGCCCCGCGCCAGACCGAGCAGCGCGGGGGCGGCACCGTGCAGCTGGCCACCCGCATCGAATACAAAAACCCTGGCATTCGACTTGTCGACGATCAGGAAGGGCATGCTGCGGTTGTCGCCCGAATCAACGACCCAGTCCGCGACATGCCGCGCTTCCCCGGAAGGGTGCTCACGCTCGAAATTCGCCCGCTTTGGCTGATACGCGCCCTCCATGGGCTTCGTTTCGATTGCGGGGGGGGCTGGGGAAGCCTCCTCCGCAATCGCTCCAAGACCCGAGCTGGACAATGGCGCAGCGCCGTCTGCCGCAAATGCGGGTTGGGCGGAAAAACCAGTTGCCAGCAGGCCAAGGAAAAGCGCCGTCCCCGCCACCATCGTTGTGATCGATCGCACACTCACAACGCGTTGCGCAGAAGGCCATGCCGCCAGCAAGCGCTGGCTGATCCAATTTCTATGCCATGTCATGGGGCTGGTCCAGACCGTCCATTTTGTTACGCCGCAAAGCCGGCCTGCGATTCTTAGTGGCGGTCCTGCTTGGGCGCGCGCTTTGGCGCCACGTAGGGCCTGCGCGGTGCCTCAACCGGCACAAGCACTGGCGCTTGCTCCTCCAGCGCGGCAGCCGGCGGGACCAGGGCCAACAGTTGAGGCGGTACCTCAGGACGCACGACCACCGGCATCCAGGTCGGCAGGGTGTCCGGTGTTATCTGAACGACCGGCGTTATCTGAACGACCGGTGGCAGTTGGGTTGGCGTTAGCGCTGGAACGAGGATGGCCGGCGCGATGATATTTGCGGTTGTCCTCGCAACCTTAGGCCCGCAACAATTCACCGAAAGGGCATATTTTCCGGCATCGGCACCAGCGAGCCTATAACCGTTAAAGGTGACGGTCTTGCCCGTTCCCACGTCCGGGGTGTCGAAATTGGCCGTGCTGCCAGGGTCAGCAAACAGCGTGACGCCGGCAGGGGCGCCCTTCAAACCGGAGAGGATTGCCCCGGTCGTGCCGTCGTAAGTCTTGTTGCCTCCATCGGGGAACACCAGCATGAATTGATTCAGCGGGCTGCCGTTTCCGGTGAAGAAAGATGAATAATCTGTCGGCGTTGAGTACGAGGCCGGGTTGTAAAAAATATTGGTCGGCGTAACGGGAGCCGGCCCTGTGGTGGTTATGTAAGTGCCCGCTAGACCGCCGTTGATAAATTTCACGGTGCCGCCCGCAGACCCCGGTCCGGTAGCAGCAGTACCCGCCATCAGTGTCAGGCCGCGTGGCACGCCGAGGTTCGCGAGATCCTGACCCGCAGTGACGCTGCCTCTGGTCAGAGTGATCAGGGGCGCATGATCAAACGCATTGTTCAGGATTACATCGCGTGCGGCGCATATTTCAATGTTCCCATCGGTCGTTGTAATGCCGGCAAGATTATTTTCAGGCGCCAGGGGGGTGGCAACACTCCTCACGATATTTACATCGCGACCGGCGCTCAATAGAACACTGCCATTGGTCGTCGTGATCTTCGCGTTCACGTTGACATCGCGCCCACAACATATCGCAAGGTTTCCATTGGTGGCGGTAATTGCCGCATTCACGTTCACATCCCGAACAGCCAGCAATGTCAAAGTCGTCGGTGCCCCGGAAGCTGTCCAGCTGACCGCGTCGTTGACGAAAATATCGCCCCCCGTGCCGCTGGAGCCGCTGCTGCTGAGAATGGTGATGTTGTTTGTCACCAGCGCGGCGCCAAGGGTGGAGCCAGCGATGTCGCCGCCTGCGCCAATGATGAAGTCCGGTGGGTCGATCAGCCAGTTGCCGGTCTGCCCCTGCGCTGCAGCAGTGGTGACATGGACGTTGTCCTGAACTTTGACTTGCGCCGCCGAGGTCTCGATAAAACCGCCGTTGCCGCCGTTGGGCGCACTGGCGTCCAGCGTGCCGCCCACGTTCACCGCGCCGCTGGACATGCCGCCCAGCAGCATGATGGTGCCACCGACGTTTTGGAGCGTCTGCGCCTGAATCACGCCGGTGTTGTTGACCGCATTGGCGAGCAGGCTTCCGGCCGCCTGCGTGGTCATCAGCACCTGGCCGCCATCGGCCCGGATCATTCCGCCGTTTTCCACCAGTGCGTTGACTGCACCTTGATCGACGGTGATGTTCAGCAGCCTGTCGCCTGCCATGTCGAGCGTGACTGCGTTGCCTGCGGCCAGGGCAACTGTACCCAGTTGGGCCGAAATCACGCCCTGGTTGCTCACGTTGGCACCCAACAGGGCAACATAGCCACCGGTGGCTGCGTTGATCGTTCCCTGATTGAGCACCGTGCCCGTGCCCGCGCCAGAAAATTGGTAATTGCGCGCCATGAAGTTGGTGTCGCTAATGGCCAGGGTGGACGCCACCAGGCCGCCCACATTGACCGACGCGCCCTGGCCAAACAGGATGCCGTTCGGGTTGACCAGGAACACCTTGCCGTTGGACGAGAGGCTGCCCAGAATGCTGGACGGGTCAGCACCGATGACCCGGTTCAGCGCGACCGAGCTGCTGCCCGGCTGCACGAACTGAACGGATTCGCCGGCCTTGATGCCAAAGCTCTGCCAGTTGATTGCTACGTTCGGCGTAGTCTGGGTAATTGTCATGTTGCCGGAAGTGCCGCCAATAGTGGCTGCGCCTGCCGACACCACGCCGCCCATGGGCTGGGCATAGGCACTGGCCCCGCAGGCCATCATCAGGGAAACGGCCAGGAGTTTCAGCCCGAAACTGCCAGCCCCCCGGCAGCCGACGTGCGGGACGAGATTTTTTTGCCTGCGCTGCGGGTGTTTTCGGAAACGGCAACAAAGGTGCCGGTCTGGTCATTCCAGATGGAGCTGTGGATGAGGTTCATGAATGGCTTTCGGGTGTTCTTCAAAAATACGGGTTCCGCCAACAGGCATGGCAGGCTAGGCTGTTCAAGCCGGGCTCAAAAATATTTGACGGCCTGTATCCAGAACCGGCCCGACTTGTCAGGCGCTGAGGTTGCCGCTTCGTTGCCCAGCTTGCGGGCGTAAAACGCCCTCACCAGAAAATTGTTGGTTTCCGACCAGTTCAGGCCCACGCCCGCGCCGCTCAGGGTCCGGCGGTTGTCGCCCGTGGTCCACGGGTTCTTGTTGAGCGTCACGCTGCCGGTGTCGACAAAGCCGATCAGTTGCATCCGTCCCGGCATTTGTTCGGAGAACCTGGGCAACTGCATGCGCGCCTCCAGGGTCAGCAGGTAGCCCTGGTCTGCATAGGCTTCGCCAACCGGATAGGCCCGCACGCCGTACATCCCGCCGAGTTCCATTTTTTCCGAGACATCCAGATTTTTCGAGGCAAACTGGCCGCTGATGCCGGCATACAGCGAGACGGTGTCGGTCACACTTTGCAGCCGCATGGCGTTAAATCCCAGCTTGCTGAAGTGGCCGTTGCTTTGCGCGCTCCTCGCGTCCAGAGCCTTTATCGCCGGGGTTTCGATGTCGATGTTGCCGGCAGGCCAGGTGAGCGAATAAGCCGTCAAGCCGCCGCGCCCCAGATCGTCGCGGTGGTCACCGCGCAGACTCGCCATCAAGACCTGGGCCTTCTTGTCTTCAACCGGCGTGTCCAGGTTCAGCGGCCTCTTGTCCTGAAAGGTCTTGGCGTCAAAGGCAAGACCGGCGTACAGATTGGTATTGCGCGAACGGATCAAAGGGTAGCTGCCATACACGCTCGCAATCCGGGCCGTGCCGGTGGCCTGCGCGTATGCGAATTCCCGGCCCAGCTCGTAGCCCAGCCAGCTGTAAGCCACGCCGGCCGTTGCCTTGCCAAACTGCATCTGGTAGGACGCCCGGGCATAGTTCAGGCCCGAGCCTGAGGTCAGCAGGCGCAGTGAAGCGACGTCGCCATGACCGGCAGCATTGTTCAGGTTCACGGTCGCCCCGAGGCGGTACTCGCCGGTATAGCGGTTGCCGGCGTTATCGGCATCGATGCTGCCCGTGACGCGCCGCCCGGGCGCAACGTCAACGACCAGATCGGACGCGCCTACGGAAGCGCCCGGCACCAGGGTCGAGGTGACGTTCACGCCGGGAATGTCCGACAGCAGCAGCAGGCGGCTTTCGAGCGGTGCGATGGCAACCGTGTCGCCGCTGTTGAGGCCCTCAAGCTGGCTCTGGATAAGCCCATCCGACAGGTTGCTCTGATTGCGCACGGCAATCTTGCCGTACTCGCCTTCGATCACGGCAATGGTGACGACGCCGTCCTTGATCTCCTGTGCAGGCAGATAGGCCTGGGCCACAAAGTAGCCGGCGCTGCGATAACGCTCGGTAATTTTGAAGGCCATGCCGCGCAGTTCGCCCAGCGTCAGTTCGCTGCCTGGCTTGAACCCGGTCAGCGCCACCAGCTCTGCTGCGGGATAGACGCGCGACCCCGTCACCTGCAAGCTGCGCACGATGATTTTGACTGCATCCGAGGCGGGGGTTGCCGGCGCAGCGCCAGGCTCAATCCGGATTGCGGGCGCTGCTTTTTGCGGCACGGGTGCAGGCGGAATCTGCTGAATCTGGCTGCCGGCTCCTGGGAGCTGCTGGGCGTAGAGGCTCTGACTCAAAGCCAGGAGCGCAAACGGCAATAGTTTATTTTTGATCACGAATTGCCTTTGGCATGAACGTTTTTCTAATTCAGACCACGCCGGATAAGGGACGCGGAGTAATGCTGACTGGGTGAACAGACTGGCAGACGGGGTATCGGCAGGTGTGAAACCTGCGCCTTTTTTTGCCCCTGTCCAGCCTTTGAGCCCTGACTTGATTAGGCACGTAAAAGTTGTAAAAAGCTGCACGCCACCGTAGGACACGGCGCCCTGTGGAGGCGGGTGGAAAGCGCCGCTGTCATGCTGCGCGGCCGTTCAAACTGCGGCTAGAACGCCGCTCGTGATGCTCTATTTGGGGTGCTGAGAGCTAAGGGCGTTGGGCGGGGCTACCCCTGCGGCCCGGCGACGCGGGCGCATGCATTCTTCAGGGCTTCAGGAAAGCCGAAAAATGACGTTTTTCATGCCTTATAGACTACCCGCACAGGTAGTACGGACGCGATAAGCTATAAAACTAATAGTAAACAAAGCCCGACCTGCATCTGATCAGCGCTTTGACGAGGCTCAGGGGTTTCCCTTCGCCCCGATTTGACCCCGGTTGGCCTTATTTGGCCTTGCCGCGCGACTGCGCGATCAGGTAGTCTGTCACCTGCAATGCACGCTCCAGCGTCTTCGCCTGCGTGCCCGACGTGAAATAACGCCCGTTGATGCCGAGCGCCGGCACGCCGTCCACGGCGTAGGCATCCTGCAGTTGTGTGGCCTTGCGCACCTTGGTGCTGACCGAAAAGGAGTTGTACATCTCGACAAACTTCGCCTTGGCAATACCCTGCTTTTCAGCCCAGGCCGCAACCTGCTCGGCCGTGTTGAGCGTCTGCTTTTCGACATGAATGGCGTTAAACACCTTTTTATGCAGTTCATCGATCTTGCCCATGCCTTCGAGCACATAGTAAAGACGCTGCTGGGGCTCGAAATCGGGGCGGAAGGACACCGGTGCGCGACGTACGGTCACGTCTTTTGGCACTTTTTTGGCCCAGGCGTCAAACATCGGCTCAAAGGCATTGCAGTGTGGGCAGCTGTACCAGAAGAACTCAACCACTTCGACCTGTCCGGCCGGCGCCTCGGTCGGTGCGGGCTTGTCCAGCGCCAAGTAATCGGTGCCGTCCTTGAAAGCGCGGGCCTGGGCTTGCACGGAGGCGGGTAGCACGGAGGCGCCCAAAACGGCGGCTGCCGCGGAAGCGGCTGAAAGTGAAAACTCACGTCGTTGCATCAAATTTTTCTCCTGGTTCCTGATATTAGTGTTGCAGGGGTTTGACGCCCCGCCACGGAAAAGTTCAGCCAGCCTAGCGCTGCACCCTGACCAGAGCCGTTTCTATCGAGTTGCTGTCCAGCCTTTCCTTGACCCTGTCGGCATCGTCCTTTTTGTCAAACGGCCCGACCCGTACACGGTAGACCGTTCGGCCGGCCTGTTCACGTTCAGTGACCTTGGCCTGCATGCCGAGCAGCAGCAGTTTGGCGCGCTGCTGCTCAGCGTCTTCAGGCGTGCGAAAGGCCCCGGCCTGGATGAAATAATTGAAAGGATCTGCACCGGACGCCGCCGCCGGGGCTTCTGATCGGGCCCTGGCCAGGTCGCCCAGCGGGTCCGCCGACACGGTGGGCTTGGCAGGTTTCACGGCCGCCGTGGCCGGTACGCTCGCAGAAGCTGCGGCTTTGGGGGGTTTCACGACAACCGGATCGGGAACAATGACAGTGCCTGGTGCGATGGCGGCATCTGGCGCCGGGACACTGGTGACTTCGCCCGATGCCGAGGGCGGCTTCACAGGGTTTTTCCCCGCCAGCGGGGCATTCGGGTTCCAGTCCTTGTTCTTCTTGGCTTCCGCCGCATCGCTATCGGGGTTGCGCGACTGGCCCTTGTTCATGAAGGGCACCGGCACCTTCGTGATGTACACCGCCACAGCCAGTGCGGCGCCCAGGCCGATCAGCGCGCCAATAATCAAACCCAGCAGGGTTCCGCCTCTTTGTTTTTTCATACCTTGCCCAATGACTTGACCATGACTTGCATAAATCTGACTTCTTGTGACTGTTGACTGTTCAAGCGCCTCAAGGCACTTTACATTTTGCGGGGCGCACTGACGCCCAGCACAGCGAGGCCATTGTGCAACACCTGTGCGGTGGCCGCGACCAGCGCCAGGCGCGCCAGCTTGACTGCTTCGTCGTCGACCAAAATCCGCTCCGCGTCGTAATAGCTGTGGTAGCAGGCGGCCAGTTCGCGCAGGTAAAAAGCCACATCGTGCGGCGCAAACCCGGCTGCCGCATGGCTGAGCATGTCGGGGTATTTGGCCAGCAGCAGCATCAGCGCCTGGGCCTGCGGGCTGGTCAGCGCGGACAGGTCCACGTCCTTGAGCCGGCTTTCATCACCCCCCTGGGCCGCCCAGGTCGTGAGAATGGAGCAGATGCGGGCGTGCGCGTACTGCACGTAGTACACCGGGTTTTCATTGTTCTTGGCCAGTGCCAGGTCAATGTCAAAGATGTACTCGGTGTCGGGCTTTCGACTGAGCAGGAAGAAGCGCACGGCGTCGGCGCTGGTCCACTCGATCAGGTCGCGCAGCGTGACGTAACTGCCGGCACGCTTGGAAATCTTGACCTCTTCGCCATTGCGCACCACGCGCACCATGGTGTGCAGCACGTAGTCGGGGTAGCCCTGTGGGATGCCGGCATTGGCCGCCTGCAGCCCGGCGCGCACGCGGGCAATGGTGCCATGGTGGTCCATGCCCTGGATGTTGATGGCCTTGGTGAAACCACGTTCCCATTTGGCCAGGTGGTAGGCCACGTCGGGCACAAAGTAGGTGTAAGTGCCGTCGCTCTTCTTCATGACGCGGTCCTTGTCGTCGCCGTAGTCGGTCGACTTGAGCCAGAGCGCGCCGTCCTGCTCGTAGGTTTTTCCCGCCTCCTTGAGCCTGGCGACCGTGGCCTCGACCCGGCCCGAGCTGTAGAGGCTGGATTCGAGGTAGTAGTTGTCAAAGCGGACAGAAAAGGCCTTCAAATCCAGATCCTGCTCGCGGCGCAGGTAAGCCACCGCGAACTGGCGAATGGATTCGATGTCTTCAACGTCGCCCGACGCGGTGAACTCCCGGTCATCGGACTTGACGGTTTTGCCCGCCAGGAAATCGGCCGCGATGTCGGCAATGTAGTCGCCGTTATAGGACGGCTCGGGCCAGCCCGGATCGCCGGGTTTCAGGCCTTTGGCACGCGCCTGCGTGCTGGTCGCCAGGGTGTGAATCTGCACGCCGGCATCGTTGTAATAGAACTCCCGCCAGACCTGCGCACCCTGCGTGGCGTAGAGGTTGCAGATGGCGTCTCCCAGCGCCGCCTGCCGGCCATGGCCCACATGCAGCGGGCCGGTCGGGTTGGCCGAGACGAACTCGACGATCATTTTCCGCTCGCTGTCGGCCGCTTGCCTGCCGTACTCGCTGCCGGCCTGCAAGACCTCGCGAACGATTTCCTGCTTGGCGGCGGGTTTCAGCCGCACATTGATAAAGCCCGGCCCGGCAATTTCCACCGCCAGGGCCCAGCGTTCAAAGGCGGGGGCTTTCAGCAGCAGGGCGCGAAGGTTCTCGGCCGTCTGGCGCGGGTTTTGTTTGAGCGGCTTGGCCAGCTGCATGGCGGCCGTGCAGGCGAAATCGCCGTGGGCCGCCACTTTGGGAGATTCAAAGGCGGCTTTCTCGCCCGCACCGGGAGAGAGTTCTTCAAGCGCGGCAGCCAGGGCTGCGAGCAGGTCTTTTTTAATCGTGAGCATCGGCGGATTTTACGTTTAACGAACGCGGGAACCGGGCACACGACGGCGTCACTGGTTTCCAGCCGGAACCGAGGTCCGACCAGAACGCCATTACTATTAATTCAATAGCATACAGCACCCGTATTCATTGGGTGAACTCGATAATTTGCACTCAAGCCGAACTCAAGCTGAGATCAAGACGCATCGCTCGCAGGGCAGTGAGCGGCCCCGTCACGCCGGCAGGCCGGGCGATGAACGCCAAAACTCGGGCTGGCTGTAATGGTGCTTCAGGAAATCAATCCATAAGCGCACCCGCAAAGGCAAATGCTTGCGTTGCGGAAACACGGCGTAAATGCCATTGGCCGGGGCGGCGAAGTCCTCGAGCACCGCCACCAGGCGGCCGGCTGCAATTTCCGATTCGACTTCCCAGGTGCTGCGCCAGGCAATGCCGTAGCCAGCCAGACACCAGTCGTGCAATACCTGCCCGTCGGAGCAGTCGAGCGGGCCGCCGGGCTTGAGATGGATGATCTCGGAGTCACCGTCAACCTGCGCGTCCGCGAGGACGCCTTCACGTTGCCGCCCTTGGGCGTTGCGCGGAACGCGAAACGCCCAGCCGCGCGTTTGCGAGGCATCGCTGGACAGCGTCAGGCAGTCAAACTTTCCCAGCTCACCTGGGTGCTGTGGCGTTCCGCGTGCCTGCAGGTAGCGCGGCGTGGCGACGCACAGGCGGCGGTTGTCGGCCATGCGCACGCTGACCAGCGACGAATCAGGCAAGTCGCCGACCCGCACCGCGCAGTCAAAACCCTCGCCCGCCAGATCAACCACCCGGTCGCTCAGGTTCAGTGAGATCGTCACGTCGGCATGGTGCTCATGGAATTTCGCCACCAGCGGCGCCACATGGCGCCGGCCAAAACCAGCGGGAGCGGTGATGCGCAGGTGGCCGCTGGCCTTCACGCCACCCGCCGATACGCTGGCCTCGGCATTGGCCAGGTCGGCCAGCAGGCGCTGGCAGTCTTCCAGAAAAGCGCTGCCCTCGTGCGTCAGGCTGATGCGCCGCGTGGTGCGCACCAGCAGCTTGACGCCCAGGCGCTCCTCCAGCGCATCGAGCCGCCGGCCCATGATGGCCGGGGCCACGCCCTCGGCCCTGGCCGCCGCCGTCAGGCTGCCGCGCGCCACCACCGAGACAAAGGATTCGAGCTGTTTGAGTTTGGCCATGGGTTTACATTATGCGCACAAAAGTCAATAA
Source organism: uncultured beta proteobacterium (assembly GCA_963793855.1). Taxonomy (GTDB): domain Bacteria; phylum Pseudomonadota; class Gammaproteobacteria; order Burkholderiales; family Burkholderiaceae_C; genus Polaromonas. The sequence continues at coordinate 825,802 of CAWCBL010000004.1, read as the reverse complement.
TCACAGCAAGCCAGCCCTTCATTACGCCAGGCGTTTTCATCTGGTACCCGGAAAAACGCCGCAAGTCCGGGCGCAGGCCGCAACAAGCCTCACGATCAGCCCTGCATGGCGTCTCGGGCATCAGGCAGCAAATTTCCCTTTGCAGCACTGTTTCTTTGGCATGATGCGGGCATGAGTTCCCGCAGCCAAATCACGCCCACCGTCTCGTGCGTCATGCCGGCCTTTAACGAGGCGCGCAACCTTGGCGTAGTGGTGCCGCAAACGCTAGCAGCACTGCAACAACTGTCACCCCAGGTCGAGCTGATCGTGGTGGACGATGGCAGCCAGGACGACACCGCCAGCGTGATGCAGGACTTGTGCGCGGCCCATGGCCACGTCATGTACATGAGGCTGTCGCGCAACTTCGGCAAGGAGTCCGCATTGACCGCGGGGTTGGATGCAACGCGTGGAGAGGTGGTCATCCTGATGGATGCAGATGGCCAGCACCCTACATCCTTACTGCCCGAGATGCTCTCGAAATGGAAGCAAGGCGCCGATGTGGTGTATGCGGTGCGCAAGACCCGGGAGGACCAGTCGGCCTTGCAGGCGCGCCTGATCGGGCTGTTTTACAAGCTCATCAACTGGGGCAGCCACATTGATATCCCGGCCAATGCGGGAGACTTCCGGCTGATGGACCGCCAGGTGGTGAACGCCCTCAAGGCGCTGCCCGAACGCCACCGTTTCATGAAGGGCCTGTACGCGTGGGTAGGCTTTAACAGCATGGCCATCAACTACGAACCCTTGCCGCGCGCCGACGGACTCAGCAAGTTTGGGCTGGGCGGATCGTTGTCGCTGGCACTGACGGGCATGGTGGCGTTTTCAACTGCGCCGCTTCGGCTGCTAACCTGGCTGGGACTTCTGCTCGCGGCGGCGGCGCTAGCCTATGGCGGCTGGGAGGTGCTGGAATATTTCATCTGGGGCATTTCGGTGCCCGGCTACGCCACGCTGGTGGTCGGCATGATGCTTCTGAACGGGATTCAACTGGTGGGCCTTGGCATCATGGCCGAATACGTGGGCCGTATTTACGACGAAGTGAAACGCCGGCCCAGCTACATCGTGGCGCAGTGCAGCGGCCAGGGCCTGCCCGACGGACAGGGCGGATGCGGCCTGGGCCCTCACAACCCATGACAGGCCCGCTCAGGAGCGGTTTCTGGTTCCTGGCCGTGGGCAGCGCCGCCGCGCTGACACACATGGGCGTCTTTGCGTTGGTGCAGCACCGCCTGTGGCCCGAGCTGGCCAATGCCGCCGGTTTTGTGGTGGCCTTTTTTGTCAGTTTTAGCGGGCATAGGCTGCTCAGCTTTCGCGATGCGGGCACCACGGTGACGCAAAGCTTTCAGCGCTTTGCGGTGACGGCACTGGCGGGCTTCGCGAGCAATGAGGCCGTGTTTGTGCTGCTGCTGCGCGCGGCCGGCTGGCCCGCGCTGGCAGCCTTGTTTGTCGCGCTGGTCGCTGCGGCAGGGCAGACGTTTTTACTCAGCCGGTTTTGGGCGTTCAGGCGCTGATCCATGAGCGGCCTGCGGCCGGTACAGCGACCAGGCGCGGCCCTTGAACACCCGGGTAAAACCGTCCAGCGGCGTTTCATCGCGAGCGACCACCCACGCTTGGCCCTGGGTCCGGGCCTGCGCCAGCACTTCGGGCGCCTGCAGCACACGCGCTGCCTGCGCCTGAAAATCAGCGCCATCCAGCAACTCGTGCTGCCAGTCATCACCGGGCAGCTTGCGCAGCGCGGGCCAGTCCTGGATCACCACCATGGGCGCGCTCGCCTGACGGTAAAACGGCAGGTCGTAGGCATAGTCGCCCAGCAGGTAGACCGTGTCGGACGGCTGGGCGCCCGCTGCCTGAAGCGCCTGCGCCACATCCTGCGCGCTGTATTTTTGGGTGTAGTCTGCTGCCGCCAGGTTGGCGCCCACGGCGATCCCCAGGCTGGCCACACACAGCGCGGCAAACCAGCGATCCTGCGCCTTCAGGCCGAGCCTGATGCGGGCCATGGCGTCGTCCCAGCCCAGCGCCGCCAGCAGCGCCAGCGGCGGCATGACCGGCAGGGCGTAGCCTATGATTTTTGAGGCCGGGATGGAGAAGAAAGCGATGATCGCCAGCAGCCAGATCCAGCACAGCGCCGTCCAGGGTGATGCTATTGAATTTATAGCTTGCTGCACTCTCCTTGCCTGGGCCACAGCCTGATTTAGTGCAAAAAACACCCATGGAAACAGCAGCACCACGAGACACAGGCCGTAAAACCACCAGGGCTGCCCATTGTTGAAGGTGGTGGCGCTGAAGCGGCCCACCTGATGTTTGCCAAACATGTAGTCCAGCATGCCGGGAAACTGCCGCTCGGCGAGCCAGAACCAGGGCAGCGCGATCACGGCAAACAGGGTCAGCCCCGACAACCAGGGCAGATACAGGATTTTTTTCAGCTGACGCGTCCAAAGCAGCCAGATCAACAGCACCAGCCCCGGCAGCGCCAAGCCAATCAAGCCCTTGGACAGCACGCCCAGCGCGCAGGCCACAAAGCCCCAGCGGGCCAGCGCCGCGTGCGGCTTGTCGGCGTGCATGAAGGCCAGCGCAAAGCACCAGATGGCCACGCCAATCCACGCGGCCACCAGCATGTCGTGGTTCACGTACTGCCCGCCCATGAGGAAGGACAGGCTGCTACCCAGCATCCACACGGCGCGGCGAGCGATGAGCTCAGCTGCAAATTGCCGGACGCTCAGGTACATGGCCAGCAGCATTAAGCCCGCATGCAGCGCAGGCACCAGCCGCACCGCCCAGACATGCATGCCAAGGGTTGCCAGCGAAACCGCCTCCAGCCAGTACAGGTAGGGCGGCTTGTGAAAAAAGGGAATCCCGTTCAGGCGCGGCGTGAGCCAGTCGCCGCTTTGCAGCATCCAGCGGCCAATTTCGCCGTAGCGGCCCTCGTCGGGAACGGCCAGCGGCCGCCATGCAGCCAGCACCAAAAGGAGCAGGAAAAGTGCGGCCAGGGCAAGCCAGGATTTGCGTTGTTCAGTCACCCTTCAAAGTGTATCTGCGCTCCTCTGGAGAGGGTGATATCCGCACGCTGGAGCGCTTGCGAAAACGCAAGACTTGCCAAAAAATCCTGTTCCCAGGCACGGGCCGCACCGATGCTGTCGCCTGGCTCGGCCCGCGCGGCGGGGTGGCACATGATGATGCCGCCCTCGGGCGCGTCGCGCAGCCAGCGGTCCATCAACTGCCCGTAGCGCTGCGCCCCGCCGGCAAAGTCATAGATGCCCGACAGGGCTGGCGCGCAGGCAATGCCCGCCCTGCGCGCCAGCCCCGCCAGCGAAGCAGCGCCCATGGCCGCAATAATGCGGGCTTTCAGGGTTTTGTCCGCGGCCGAAGCCCGGGACAGGCGAAAGTACACCCCCGCTTCCGGCGCATAGCGTCGCTGCACCGCGGCCACCAGAGCCTCCCGGATACCGGCAAACTGCTGCACATGCTGGTGGCCGTCAATATGGTCGGGCGGGCTCTTCCACACTTCTTCAAACGCGTCGAGCTGCCGCTCAATCACCGCTCGCGCTGCCGCCTGGTCAAAGCCGCCCAGTACGGCCTTGCGCATCGCGCCCGGCAAGGACATGCCATGCCCGGCGGCGCGGGCAAACGCGCTGGTCCAGTCCAGATGCAGCCCGACGTCGATGCGCCCGCGCAGGTCCTGCAGCAGAGCGGCATCCCCCGCCCAGCGCGGTGACAGCACCATGGCGCTGGTGGCGCTGATACGCCCGGCATGCGCCAGCGCGGCAATGCCCAGCGAGGCCGCCTCATTCACCGCAAAGTCGTCGGCGCACAGAATCAAACGCTTCGTCACACGGCCGCGCGTCGCCTCCAATAGCAAAGATTCCTGCGGCTCGAGCTTGTCCATGCGCCGAGTTTATGCGGCCTACCCCTGGCATCCCGGTCGGCATGCGCAGAACGCATGGCGGTATCACCAGAGCGGATTAATCGGGCTTGATTTTTGCCGCCTGAATCACCTTGCCCCATTTTTCCTGCTCGACGCGCTGAAAGGCGGCAAGCTTTTCGGACGAGCCCCCCACCGGCACAGCCCCCAGGTCGGTCAGGCGCTTGGCGACTGCCGGCTGCTTGAGTGCTGCGTCTACCTCGGCCGACAGGCGTTTGACCACGTCTGCCGGGGTTCCGGCAGGTGCGTAAAGCGCATACCAGGACGAGGCTTCAAAATCCTTCATGTTGAGGGCCTCGGCCACGGTGGGCACGTCCGGATACTGCGGCAGGCGCTGCGCGGTGGTGACGCCAATCATTTTGAGCTTGCCGCTTTTCACAAAAGGCGTGCTGGTCAGCAGGGTGTCAAACATCATCTGCACCTGGCCTGCCACGACATCGCCAATCGCCGGACCCGAACCCTTGTACGGGATGTGCGTCATGAAGGTTCCAGTGCGGTACTTGAAGTATTCCGGCACCAGATGGGATGAGCCGCCGTTGCCGGCGGAGGCGAAATTGACCTTGCCAGGGTTGGCCTTGAGGTACTTGACGAGCTCCGGAAGGGTGCTGACCGGCAGCACCTGCGGATTGACGACCACGACGATGGGGACGGTCACCACCAGCGACACCGGGGCGAAATCTTTGTTGGCGTCGTAGGGAATTTTCTCGTGCAGTCTGGGGTTGATGGCCATGGTGCCAATGCTGGCCATCATCAGGGTGTAGCCGTCGGCGGGAGCCTTGGCGGCTTCTCCCACCCCGATGAAGCCGTGGCCGCCCGCCTTGTTCTCGACCACCACGGGGGTTTTCAGCGACTCGCCAATGGCCTGCCCCACCACCCGCGCCGTGATGTCGGTCGGCCCGCCCGCCGGGAAAGGCACGATGATGCGTATGGGTTTGCTGGGCCAGGCAGCCTGGGCCAACGCGGGGCCGGCCATGCAGGCCATGCCGGTGATGGCGCAGGCCATCAGTGTGCGGCGCGTGGTGGGGATGATGTTCATGAGTTCAGTCTCCTTGGATGATTCGGTGGGATTTGAATGCGTCAATTTCTGCGGCGCCGTAGCCGACTTCCTGCAGCAGTTCGTGCGTGTGCTCGCCCAGCAGCGGCGGCTGCAGCCGGATGCCCGGGCGCTTGCCGCCCAGTGTGAAGGGCATCAACGGCACTTTGGACGCGCTGCCGTCGTTCATGCGCACGGCTGCCAGGCCGCCGGTCGCGTTCAGGTGCGGGTCATCAAAGAGTTCTTCGGGCCGGGTGATGGGCGCAAACGGCAGTTCGTTGGCTTCAAACATCGCACTGAGCTCGGCCGCGCTGCGACCGGCCAGTTGCGCGCGCAGGATGGGCATCATCCACTCGCGGGCCCGCACGCGGTCGTTGTTGGTCTTCAGGCGCGCGTCGGCAAACAGCTCTTGCAGCCCAAAGGCCTTGCAAAATACCGCCCATTGCCTGTCGCTGACGACGGCCAGAAATATCTGCGCGCCGTCTTTCACCGTGAACACGTCGTAAATGCCCCAGGCCGAAATGCGGCTGGGCATGGGTGCGGCGGCCTGACCCGTGGCGGCGAACTGCATCATGTGCTGGCCCACCAGGAACACATTGTTTTCAAACAACGCCGACTGCACCTCCATGCCCAGCCCCGTGAACTCACGCTGGCGCAAGGCGGCCATGGCACCGATGGCTCCAAACATGCCGCCCATGATGTCGTTGACACTGGTGCCGGCGCGCAGGGGGTCGCCGCTGCGGCCCGTCATGTAGGCCAGGCCGCCCATCATCTGCACCACTTCATCCAGGGCGGTGCGGTGGTCGTAAGGCCCGGGCAAAAAGCCTTTGTGACTGACATAGACAAGGCGCGGGTTGATCTTCTTGAGGCCTTCGTAGTCCAGGCCCAGCTTCTTCATGGTGCCGGGCTTGAAGTTTTCGCTGACGATGTCGGCCGTCGCGATCAGGCGCAGCGCGGCCTGCACGCCTTCAGGCGTTTTCAGGTCAAGCGCAATGCTCTTTTTGTTGCGGTTGAAGGTCGGGAAAAACCCGGCGCCCGAGCCCAGCAGGCGGCGCGTGCTGTCGCCCTCGATCGGCTCCACCTTGATCACCTCGGCGCCCAGGTCGCCCAGCAGCATGCCGCAGGTCGGGCCCATCACCATGTGGGTGAATTCGACGACGCGCACGCCGGCATAAGGCAGCGGCTGGTCGATATGCTTTCCTTCCTCAACGGCCGGCGGGGCGGGCGCGGCAGTGCGTGCACCCTGAACAAATCCCCTGGGCAGGCCGGCCTCGGGCGTCATGCCATACAGCGGCTCGCCCGGCAGGCCGGCCCTCAGCGGCGCGCGCGCGGCCAGGAGTTTTTCGAGATCAATGCCGGTATGCAGACCCATGGCCTCGAACATGAAGACCAGGTCTTCGGTCACGACGTTGCCCGACGCTCCGGGGGCATAGGGGCAGCCGCCCAGCCCGCCCAGCGACGCATCGAAAGTGCGAACACCTTCCTCGTAGGCGGCCAGGCAGTTGGCCAGACCCAGCCCGCGTGTGTTGTGCATGTGCGCCGCGCCGGCATGGCGGCCTAGTTCGGCGCGCAGGCGTCTGAACAGTCGGCGCACCTGCGCCGGATTGGCATAGCCGACCGTGTCGGACAAGCCCGACTCGTCAGCACCGGCCGCAATGCATTGCGCGGCGAGCCGGATGACATCGTCTTCGGCGACCTGGCCCTGCAGGGTGCAGCCGAAGGCGGTCGAAATGCCGGCCTCCAGCCTGACGTGGGGCGCGACACTGCGGCGCAGCTCAGCGATGGCGCGCACTTCTTCCACCATCTCTTCGCGCGTCTTGCGCACATTGGCCAGCGAATGCGCGGCGCTGGCCGACACCGGCACGGTGAGCTTGTGCACGCCGGCCGCCAGCGCGGCTTCAGCGCCCCGGCGATTGGGCACCAGGGCCATCACCGTGAGGCCGGGCAGCGTGAGCGCATGCCGCACCACCTCGGCCGCATCGGCCATTTGCGGCAGCAGCCGGGCCGGCACGAAGGAGGCGACCTCGATCTCACGCACGCCGGCGGCGTAGAGCGCGTCTATCCAGCGCAGCTTGTCGGCCGTCGGCATGATGGCCTTGACGGATTGCAGGCCGTCGCGCGGGCCGACTTCGCTGATCAATACCTGGAAATCTGATAGGGTTGCAGTCATAAAAAATTCTGTAAGATAGAACGACGTTCTCTCTAGTGAAATAATTACCGAATACCCGAAACTTGTCAAGCCACGCCACACACAAGGACACGACCATGCCCCGCAAACCCCAAACCGAATCCCTTGCCGATGACCACGCGGCTCCCGGCGGCGCTGCGGCGGTTGACCGTGCACTGACCTTGCTGGCGGCCTTTCGCGAGAGCGACCTGTCGCTCAGCCTGGCCGAGCTGGCCAGCCGAACCCGGCTGTATAAAAGCACTGTCTTGCGCCTGCTGGCATCGCTGGAACATGCGCGGCTGATCCAGCGACTGGACGATGGCAGTTACGGGCTGGGCAGCGAAGTGGCGCGGCTCAACGCCGTCTATGCTGCCTCGTTTTCACTGGACCGCATCGTCTTGCCGGTGCTGCGGCAGCTGGTGGCCGCAACCCGGGAAAGCGCCGCCTACCATGTGGCGCAGGGCGATACGAGGCTGTGCCTGTACCGGGTGGACTCACCCCAGCCGGTGCGCGACCACATCAAGGCCGGCGACGTGCTGCCGCTGAACCGCGGCACCGGCGGGCGCGTGTTGACGGCCTTTGGCGCCGGACACCCCGGCGCCCTCAGCGCCAAAGACAAAAACCTCTACGCCCGCATTCGCGAGCAAGGCTATTTCTCGACCACGGGCGACCGCCTGGCGGGGGTGGCCGGCATTTCTGCGCCGGTTTTCAAGGCCGACGGCAGCTTGGCCGCGGCGCTGACCCTGACCATGCCGGCAGAGCGCTACAACGAACGGCATGTGCAGAAAGTGCTGCAAGCGGCCCGCAAGCTGAGCGGGCAGGTGTGAGGGCCGCCTTCTAATTACCAACAAAATAGTCACCAATCAAACGATTTATCGTTAATTAATAGCTGAACATATCTCTAATAAAGTAGAGCCCATGGAAAAGCCACGCTCTGCCCCGCCCGCGCCCCTGCGCGCGGTGCTCTTTGACGCCTATGGCACGCTGTTCGACGTCTACAGCGTCGGCCTGCTGGCGGAGCAGCTGTTTCCGGGCCAGGGACAGGCGCTGGGCGTGCTCTGGCGCGACAAGCAGATTGAATACACGCACCTGGTCACCAGCAGCAATGGCGGCGCGCACTACCAGCCTTTTTGGAAACTCACGCGCGCCGCGCTCGTTTACGCTATTAAAAGAATAGTGGCTGGCGCCCGTTCTGATTGGGCCAGCAGCGGATTTGATGCAAAAGTGGAGCAACTCATGAACCAGTACCGGTGTCTAGCGGCCTTTCCGGAAAACCGGGAAGTGCTGCAGACGCTAAAAAGCCGCGGCGTGGTCACCGGCATCCTGTCCAATGGCGACCCGGCCATGCTGGCGGTGGCCGTCAAGTCCGCCGGGCTGGAGGGATTGCTCGATCATGTCATCAGCGTGGACGCCATCCGCAAATACAAAACCCATCCCGACGCCTACGCCCTGGGCACGCAGGCCACCGGCCTCGATGCGCGGCAAATCGCCTTTGTCAGCTGCAACAGCTGGGACGCGCTGGCGGCAACCTGGTATGGCTACCAGACGCTCTGGGTCAACCGCGCCCAACTGCCGTTTGAAGAGCTGGGCACCGAGCCGGTCCACACCGGCAGCAGCCTGCGCGATGTGCTCACGCTGCCGGGCCTCGGCCAAGGCGCGCCAGCATGATGCCTGCGGACATGCTGCTGATCGGCGCGGGGGGCTTTGCGGCTGGCGCGGTCAATGCCATTGCCGGCGGCGGCACTTTTTTTTCGTTTCCGGCGATGCTGGCCGCAGGCTTGCCGCCCGTGGCGGCCAACGCCAGCAACTCGGTCGCCCTGTGGCCAGGCAGCTTGAGCGGTGCCTGGGCCTACCGGCAGGAACTGGCCCGCTACAAACGCTATCTGTTGCCCATGGGCGCGGCGTCGCTGCTGGGCGGCGTTGCGGGCGGCCTGCTGCTGCTGGCTGCCGGCGACGCGCGCTTTGCCGCCCTGATTCCCTGGCTGCTGGCCTTTGCGACGCTGCTGTTTGCCTTCAGCCCGCAGCTATCCGCCGCCTTGAAGCGGCTGCGCGCCCCGGCGTCCACACAGCATGAAAATGGCCATGGTGCGGGCTCGCCGGCAGGGTGGGCGGTGCAGATGCTGGTGTCCCTCTATGGCGGATTTTTTGGCGCCGGCATGGGCATACTGATGATGGCCAGCCTGGCCATTGGCGGCCATGAAGACGTGCAGCACATCAACGCGCTGAAAAACCTGCTGTCGGCGGTGATTTACAGCGTGACCGTCATCACCTTTATCGCCGCCGGCGCCGTCAGCTGGCCGCACACCCTGGTGATGGTGCTGACCGCCAGCCTGGGCGGCTACTGGGGCGCCCGCATGGCGCGCAAGATTCAGGGCCCCTGGCTGCGCCGCATGGTGATTGCCGTGGGCGGCGCGCTGACGCTTTATTATTTCTACAAGACGCCGGGCTGACCCGGCCGCCAGGCTTTACGTTTTTTCATTTCTGTTTCTTAAAAAGGAATCCCGCCATGACCGCAAACACCGAACGCACCGCAAGCCACCGCCTGCAGGTGGCTACGGAACTCTATAGTTTCATCAACGACAAAGTGCTGCCCGGCACTGGCGTCACCAGCGACAAGTTCTGGACCGGCTTTGATGCCATCGTCGCCGACCTGGCTCCGAAAAACATCGCCCTGCTGGCCGAGCGCGACCGCCTGCAGACCGAGATGGACACCTGGCACAAGGCTCACCCCGGCCCCATCGCCGACATGCCGGCTTACCGCGCCTTCCTCGAAAAAATCGGCTACCTCGTGCCGCAGCCCGCCGCCGTCACGATCACCACCGCCAACGTCGATGCCGAACTGGCCGTGCAGGCCGGGCCGCAGCTCGTGGTGCCTATCCTGAACGCGCGCTACGCGCTGAACGCCGCCAACGCGCGCTGGGGCTCGCTGTATGACGCGCTGTACGGCACTGACGCTATTGCTGAAACCGGCGGTGCCGAAAAAGGCAAGGGCTACAACCCGGTGCGCGGCGCCAAGGTCATCGAATTTGCCCGCAACTTCCTGGACCAGGCTGGGCCCCTGGCAAGCGGATCGCACAAAGATTCCACCGGCTACCGCGTTGAGGGCGGCCAACTGGTCGTGGCGCTCGCCAACGGCAGCACCGGTCTGGCTAACCCGGCCCAGTTCGTCGGCTACCAGGGCGACGCTGGCGCGCCCACGTCAGTGCTGCTGGTTCACAACGGCCTGCACATCGACATCATCATTGACCGCGCCACCACCATCGGAAAGCTGGACGCGGCCGGCGTCAGCGACCTGGTGATCGAGTCGGCACTCTCCACCATCCTCGACCTGGAAGACTCGGTCGCCGTGGTCGACGCCCAAGACAAAGTGCTGGCCTACAGCAACTGGCTCGGCATCTTGAAGGGTACGCTGACCGAAGAAGTGAGCAAGGGCGGCAAGACCTTCACGCGCGGCCTGAACCCCGACCGCGTGTACACGGGCGCCAACGGCCAGCCGGTGGCGCTGCATGGCCGCTCGCTGATGTTTGTGCGCAATGTCGGCCATTTGATGACCAACCCCGCCATCCTGTACGAAGGCGGCAAAGAAATCCCTGAAGGCATCCTGGACGCCGTAGTCACCACCACCATCGCCATGCACGACCTGCAGCGCAAGGACAACTCCCGCACCGGCAGCGTCTACATCGTCAAGCCCAAGATGCACGGCCCGGCCGAAGTCGCGTTTGCCTCCGAGCTGTTTGGCCGCGTTGAAGCGCTGCTGGGCTTGCCCGCCAACACCGTGAAACTCGGCATCATGGACGAAGAGCGCCGCACCAGCGTCAATCTGAAAGCCTGCATTGCCGAAGCCGGCGCGCGCGTCGCCTTCATCAACACCGGCTTCCTGGACCGCACCGGCGACGAGATGCATACCGCCATGCAGGCCGGCCCCATGATCCGCAAGGGCGACATGAAGTCGACCGCCTGGATCCAGGCTTATGAACGCAACAACGTGCTGACCGGCCTGGCCTGCGGCCTGCGCGGCAAGGCACAGATTGGCAAGGGCATGTGGGCCATGCCCGACCTGATGGCCGCCATGCTGGAACAAAAAATCGCCCATCCCAAGGCCGGCGCCAACACCGCCTGGGTGCCCTCGCCCACCGCCGCCACGCTGCACGCGCTGCATTACCACCAGGTGCTGGTGTCCGATGTGCAAAAGGAACTGGAAAAGATCGACGCCAACGCCGAGCGCGACAAGCTGCTCAACGGCCTGCTGACCATTCCCGTTACGGCCACGCCGAACTGGAGCGCCGCCGAGAAGCAGGAGGAGCTCGACAACAATGCCCAGGGCATCCTGGGCTATGTGGTGCGCTGGATCGACCAGGGCGTGGGCTGCTCCAAGGTGCCCGACATCCACAACATCGCGCTGATGGAAGACCGCGCCACCCTGCGCATCAGCAGCCAGCACATGGCCAACTGGCTGCACCACGGCGTCGTGACCGAAGCCCAGGTCAAGGAAACCTTCGAGCGCATGGCCGCCGTGGTCGATGGCCAGAACGCCGATGACCCGCTGTACAAGCCAATGGCCGGGCACTTCGATACGTCTGCAGCCTACAAGGCGGCTTGCGATCTGGTGTTCAAGGGCCTGGCGCAGCCGAGCGGCTACACCGAGCCGCTGCTGCATGCCTGGCGGCTGAAAGTGAAGGCCGGCACGGCCTGATGCGGCTGGCGCGAGTTGCTATTAATTAAATAGCTGCTTGCTCCCACCGGATATGGACCAGAGGCCTTTTCCGCTCTGAAATATTCCTAAACGGCACCTTCGGGTGCCGTTTTAATTGGTGCATGTTCGTCAACCCGACGCCTGCCAGCACTAATCAGGATTGGCCGGATTGGGGATGCCATTGATGGGACACTCCTCAGTCCCCACCATCGGGCGAGTCATAGCCTCGACAGCTTGCCGAGTGCCTGCCGGATCGGTAACCCAGTTGCGGTAGAAGTCATATGGGCACTCGGCCACGCCCTTGTCGCCATCGCCCGAGTTGATCAGGCCCGTATAGCCGCGGTGCAGCAGTTTGAATAGGTGGTTTTCCGACTGGCCGTTCTTACGGAAGTCACGAATCAGGCTCTTGGACAGCGCCGCGTACTGCATCCCGTTCTCCTCCTCACCGCACTCGCCCAGGGTACGCCCGTCAAACCCGATGAGGGCACTGTGCCCGAAGTAGCTGTAAACGCCATCCAAGCCTGCCGCATTGGCCACGGCCACGTAGCTGTTGTTGGCCCAGGCCATCGCCTTGGACATCATCACCTGCTGCTCCTTGGCCGGGTACATGTAGCCCTGGCAGCGAATGATGAGCTCGGCCCCCTTCATGGCACAGTCCCGCCAGATCTCGGGGTAGTTGCCGTCGTCGCAGATGATGAGGCTGATCTTCATGCCCTTGGGGCCGTCGCTAGACATAGGTGCATGTTACCCGGATACCACCCCTCGATCGGCACCCAGGGCATGATCTTGCGGTATTTCTGCACGATCTCGCCCTGGTCATTCATCAGGATCAAAGTGTTGTAGGGCGCCTTGTTCGGATGCTCCTCGTGCCGTTCCCCGGTGAGCGAGAACACGCCCCAAACCTTGGCTTTGCGGCAAGCCTCGGCAAAAATTTCCGTCTCGGCGCCGGGCACAGTGGCCGCGGTATCGTACATCTCCTTGGCGTCGTACATGATGCCGTGGGTGCTGTACTCGGGGAAAATCACCAGGTCCATGCCCGGCAAGCCGGTCTTCATGCCCACGACCATGTCGGCGATCTTGCGTGCGTTTTCCAGTACTTCGGCCTTGGTGTGCAGGCGCGGCATCTTGTAGTTGACGACGGCAACGCCTACCGTGTCCTTGCTGCTTGATATATCTCCGTGATGCATGGTGAAAGTCTCCTAGTTTCAGTGGCTGATCATCCAGGGCCGTTTGGTGGGAAAGGCCTTGGCGCCGTTGGGGGCGGTCACGGTCGTGCTGCGCCGCGAGCCCGTACTGCAGCAGCCGCAGCCGGCCGGATGGCGCAGGCGGCCATAGTTGTCGCCGGTGTCACGCGAAGAGCGCGGCGCGTGTTGTGCGCGCTCATTGGTTTCATGAGCGCGACGCTGCTCGGCGGTCCATGCAGGCCAGCCAGGGTGCGCTGGCAAACACGCGCGGCGCGGCGCTGCCGCAGGCAGGGCAGGCAGCAGGCTCGTTGCGCTGGGCCAGAGAGCGAAAGGCGTCGAAGCCACCGCATTCGGGGCAGGCGTAGTCGTAGGTTGGCATGGCAGAACCCGACCGGTTACTTGTCTTGCGACAAGCGGCATGTCGATGCTGCCATCGAGCATCTTGATCGGCCCGGCGGCGTTGGGTTGATGTCGAAGTCGAAAATCTGCGTCGGCAGCCACAAGCGTGGCGCAGGCGTTGGGCACGTCCACCACGCCGCTGATGTGGCCCTGCACCGGCGCCGTGCCCAGGATGGAATAGGCCTGGGCGCCGCTGTAGCCGAACTTCTTCAGGTACTCGATCGCGTTCAGGCAGGCCTGGCGGTAGGCCACGTCACGTCCAGGTAGTGCTGCTTGCCAGCCTCGTCGACCGAGATGCCTTCGAAGATCAGGTAGTCGTTGTAGTTGGGCGTGATCGGGCTGGGCTTGAAGATCGGGTTCTTGATGCCGTACTTGGCCATGCCGCCCTTGATCAGGCTGACCTTCATGTGCACCCAGCCGGCCATCTCGATGGCGCCGCAGAAGGTGATCTCACCGTCGCCCTGGCTGAAGTGCAGGTCGCCCGACCGACAGGCCCGCGCCTTCGACGTAGACCGGGAAGTAGACCTTGGAGCCGCGCGACAGGTCCTTGATGTCGCAGTTGCCGCCGTGTTCGCGCGGCGGCACGGTGCGGGCGCCTTCGGCGGCGGCCTTGGCCCTGGCGTCGCCGGTCAGCTTGCCCATGTGGGCGGTGGCTGGCGAACGGCGGATTGGCCAGGCCGGCACGCGCTGCGGGTCGGTGGCGATCAGCTCGTCCTCGCGGGCGTTCCACGTGTCCAGCATCTTCTGGTCGGGCAGGCAGCCGATCAGGCCGGGGTGGATCAGGCCGGCGAAGTTCACGCCCGGAATGTGGCGGCTGCTGGTGAACATGCCGTGGAAATCCCAGATCGACTTCTGCGCCAGCGGGAAGTGCTCGGTCAGGAAGCCGCCGCCGTTCTTCTTGCGAGAAAAAGCCGTTGAAGCCCCAGAGGCTGTCGTCGCTTGGCGCCGATGTCGAGCAAGTCCACCACCAGCAGGTCGCCCGGCTCGGCGCCCTTCACGCCCACCGGGCCGGACAGGAAGTGCACCGTGGACAGGTCCATGTCGCGCACGTCGTCGGCGCTGTCGTTGTTCTTGATGAAGCCGCCGGTCCAGTCGTAGGTTTCAAGCATGAACTCGTCGCCGGGCTTCACCCAGCAGGCCATGGGATGTCCGGGTGCCAGCGGTTGTGGACCTGCTCGTTGTCGTAGGGGGATTGGTTCAGGTCAACTTTGATCAGGGTATCAGCCATGGTGTGCTCCTTGTTGTCGGCGGTGGGTTAAGTGGAATCAGACGGACAGATAAGCTTGATGCGCGCTGCGTCGGTGTCGGCGCGCGCGGTTTCGTGCACCAGACGGCCGCCTTCGATCACGAACAGGCGGTCGGCCACATCCATCGCAAAGCGACAGCACCTGCTCGGACACCACGATGGTGATCTCGCGCAGCTTGCGGATCTCGTTCAGCGCCTTGGCGATGTCCTTGATGATGGAGGGCTGGATGCCCTCGGTGGGCTCGTCCAGCAGCAGCACCTTGGGGTCGGTGACCAGCGCGCGCGCAATGGCCAGCTGCTGCTGCTGGCCGCCCGACAGGTTGCCGCCCTTGCGGCGGCGCATGTCCCACAGCACCGGGAACAGCGCGTAGATCTCGTCGGGGATGCGCTTGTCCTTGGCGTTCTCCAGGCCGGTCTGGATGTTCTCTTCCACCGTCAGCGTGGGGAAGATCATGCGGCCCTGCGGCACGTAGGCGATGCCCTTGGCCACGCGGCGGAAGCTCTCGTCCTTGCGACACTCCTGCCCGGCCACAGTCGACCTGACCGCTCTTGATCGGCAGCATGCCCATCAGGCTCTTGAACAGCGTGGTCTTGCCCATGCCGTTGCGGCCCATGATGGCCACGGTTTCGTTTTCACGCCCTTCAAACGAGATGCCGTGCAGCGCCTCGCTCTGGCCGTAGGCAACGAACAGATCCTTGACTTGCAACATAGCTGGCTCCTGGTTCAATAACATTGCCAAAAACGGGATCAGTGGCCGAGATAAACGTCGATGACCTTGGGGTCGGCCTGCACCTTGTCCATGGGCCCTTCGGCCAGGATCTTTCCCTGGTGCATGACGGTGACCTTGTGCGCGATCCGCTTGACGAACTCCATGTCGTGCTCGATCACGATCACCGCGCGGTTCTTGCAGATGCGCTGGAGCAGTTCGGCGGTGAGCTCGCGCTCGCGGGCGCTCATGCCGGCGATAGGCTCGTCCAGCATCAGCAGCTCGGGCTCCTGCATCAGCAGCATGCCGATTTCCAGCCACTGCTTCTGCCCGTGGCGACAGCAGGCCGGCCTCGGTGTCCAGCTTGTCGGCCAGGTGAATGTCCTCCGCCACGACCTGCACACGTGCCTTCACCTCGTCCGTGCACTTGAAGGCCAGCGCGCCAAACACCGAGCGTCCGCGATGGAAACGACACCTCCAGGTTCTGGAAGACCGTCAGGTTTTCGTAGATCGAGGGCGTCTGGAACTTGCGGCCGATGCCCAGGCGCACACGCTGGTGCTCGGCCATCCTGGTGAGCTCGGTGTTCTTGAACTTGATGCTGCCGCCGCTGGCCCGGGTCTTGCCGCAGATCAGGTCCAGCAGGGTGGTCTTGCCGGCGCCGTTGGGGCCGATGATGACGCGCAGCTCGTTCGGTCGATGTAGAGAGTCAGCGCGTCGATCGCCTTGAAGCCGTCAAACGAGACGGTCAGTTCCTCGACGGCGAGTGCAAAGTCTGTGTTGCTCATGGTGTATCTCCGTTGAACTCAGATGCTCTGGGTGCTGACACCCTCTGGCAGCCCCGGCTTCGCGCCAGGTGTCGCTGGCGTATTGATGACATCACGCGCCGGCAGTGGTGCCGGTGGCTGGATCGCGGCGGCACGCAGCGCCTCCCGGCGGTCTTTCCACCACGGCTTGATATGACTTTCCCAAAGTCCGGCCAGGCCCATCGGGAAAGCCATGGTCACGCCAATGAAAAGCGCAGCCATCAGGAACAGCCACAGGTCAGGAAAGCTCTCCGAGAAAAAGGTCTTGCCGGCGTTGACCAGCAAGGTGCCGTACACCGCACCCACCAGGCTCATGCGGCCGCCTACTGCAGCGTAGATCACCATCTCGATGGACGGCACGATGCCGACAAAGCTTGGCGACATGAAGCCCACCTGCAGTGAGAACAGGGCCCCGCCGATACCCGACAGTGCAGCGGCCAGGCAGAAGGTAAATATCTTGAAGCTGGCCACGTCATAGCCCGAGAAGCGCACACGGTCTTCCTTGTCGCGCATGGCCAGCAGCAAGGTTCCCAGCTTGCTGACCTGAATCCAGCGGCACAGCAGGATGCGAAACCACCAGCAAGGCCACGCAGAGGTAATAGAGGATGTACTTGGCGCTGTCGGTGCGGGTGTCCCAGCCCACAGCGTCTTCAGGTCGGTCATGCCGTTGACGCCGCCCGTGTAGCCCTGCTGGCCGATGATCAACACCGTCAGAATGAGCGCCACGGCCTGCGTGATGATGGCAAAGTAAACCCCGCCCACACGCCGCTTGAACATGGCGAAACTGACGATGAATGCCAGTAGCGTTGGCACCACCACCACGGCCGCAAGCGCAAAAGGAAGGCTCTTGAAAGGCACCCAGAGCGCTGGCAGAGCGGTGATCTGGTTCCAGTCCATGAAGTCCGGAATACCCGGTGTGGACTGGATCTTCGTGCTGATCGGGTCCGAGGCTTCGAGCTTCAGAAACATGGCCATCGCGTAGCCGCCCAGACCGAAGAACACGCCCTGGCCCAGGCTCAGCACCCCGCCATAGCCCCAGACCATCACCAGTCCGATGGCCACGAAAGCGTAGGTCAGGTATTTGCCTACCAGGTTGAGGCGAAAAATATCAAGCGCGAGTGGCAGCACAACAGCCAGCAGCACCACGAGAATCAAGAGGCTCGCGAGCTGATAGCGTTGGAGCCAGGCTTTAAAGGCATTCATGGGTTGGTTCTCCTTGGAAATCGTTTGCGCTTAGCGACGCACCTTGCTGGCAAAAAGGCCTTGCGGACGAACCATCAGGATCAGGACAATCAGCGACAGCGTGATCACCTTGGCCATCGAGCCAGCCAGGAAAAATTCAGTGATCGACTGGGTCTGGGCAATGCCGAACGCCGACACCACAGTGCCCAGCAAGCTGGCCGCCCCGCCAAAAGTCACCACCAGGAAGGCGTCAACGATGTAGAGCGAGCCTGAGGTGGGGCCGGTTGAACCAATGGTCGTGAATGCGGCGCCTGCCACGCCGGCAATGCCGCATCCGATGGCAAACGTCAGCCGGTCAGTTTTTTTGGTATCGATGCCGATGGCATTGGCCATCACGCGGTTGCTCACCGTGGCACGCACCCGCAGACCCCAGCGGCTTTTGTGCAATGCGAGCAGCACACCGCACGTCACAAAAGCAGTCAAGCCCAGCACAAACATTCCGTTGATCGGAATGTCCAAGCCTTCGGAGGGCGCCCATGATCCCAATAGCCAGTCTGGCAGGGTTGGGCTTACTTCCTTGGGGCCGACAAATGTTCTGAACAGCTGCTGAATGGCCAGACTGACACCCCAGGTCGCAAGCAAAGTGTCGAGCGGACGTTTGTAGAGATGCCGAATGAGACGCCCATTCGATCATCCAGCCGGCCGCGAATGCAAAGAGGAAGGCGACCATGATGGACAGGGGGAAATAGTAGGGCGCCATCTGGGGTGCATAGCCAGCGGTCAGGGTGGAGCCCATATAAATGGTGTAGGCACCAATAGTCATGAATTCGCCATGGGCCATGTTGATGACCCCCATCTGACCAAAGATGATGGCCAGCCCCAAGCCCATCAGGAGCAGCACAGCAAACAGGCTTAAGCCGGCAAAGCCCTGCATCAGGCCGATATTGAGCATTTCAGAAAAAGTCATTTGACTGGCTCCAGACAAAACATGGGGCTGTTCACGACGGGTCGACACATATTCAAGCCAACCCGGTCAGGGTGCTTGGCAGAATTACTGGTAGCCCTTGGGAAACGGATCAGGCTTGATCAGTTCAGGGGATTCAGCTACCACCTTGAAGGAGGCATCCGGCATACCCATGGCGATGCGCGACTTGCTCCAGAGGTGATGGTTGGCGTCCAGCTTCACGTAGCCCTCGGGGCAGTTTTGAGCTCAATGCCCGGGGACGCGGCCACCACCTTGTCCACATCGAAGCTCTTGGCTTTTTCGACCGCAGCCTTCCACAGCCAGGGGCCCAGATAACCGGCCTGCGTCACATCACCAATGACAGCACTGGGGCCGTACTTGGCCTTGAAGGCAGCGACGAACTTTTTGTTGTTTTCATTTTCCAGAGACTGGAAATACTTCATCGACGAAAAGAAACCGGCAAAGTTTTCGCCACCCACACCGGTCATTTCGTCTTCGGTGACCGACAGTGTGAGCAGCAATTGTTTGTCGCCCGTGATGCCGGCCGCCTTGAGCGCCTTGTAAAAAGCCACATTGGAGCCACCCACTACCGCAGCAAAAATGCAATCAGGTTTTTGCACCTTGATCTTGTTCATCAGCGAGCCGAAGTTGGTGCTGCCCAGCGGGTAGTACTCTTCACCCACGACCTTGCCTTTCTGGAAGTTCTCGATGTGCTTGCGGGCAATCTTCATCGAGGTACGTGGCCAGATGTAATCGGAGCCAATCAGGAAGAAGGTTTTGGCTTTCTTCTGGGTTTTTGCCCATTCCAGGCTGTAAAGAATCTGTTGAGTAGCTTCCTGGCCGGTATAGATCACGTTCTTGGATTGCTCCAGACCTTCGTAAAACGTGGGGTAGTAAAGCAGGCCATTTTCCTTTTCGAATACAGGCAGTACCGCCTTGCGGGAGGCCGAAGTCCAGCAACCGAACACGGCGGCACAGTGGTCATTGATCAGCAGCTTTTTGGATTTCTCGGCGAAGGTTGGCCAATCGGAGGCGCCGTCTTCCTTGATCACCTTGATCTTGCGGCCCAGCACGCCGCCCATGGCATTGATCTGGTCAATGGCCAACTGTTCGGCCTGAATGGATCCGGTTTCCGAAATCGCCATGGTGCCCGTGGCGGAATGCAACTGGCCGACGGTGACTTCGGTATCGGTCACCGCCAGCTTGGTGGAGTTGACTTGCGCTGTGGACTGGGAGAAGGCGAAGCCAGGCAATCCGGCCATGGAGGCGACACCGAGCGCCTGCAGCATCCGACGCCGACCAGCGTCTGCGATTGAAAGAGTGGGGACGTTGTCATCAGATGGGTGCTTCATGAAGTCGCTCCTTGCAGCATGCGGGTTTAAAAAAAGTACGGCAGAAATTGCCGCGCTTGGGTAGAGATTAGGGTCAGCCCTGATTTCCAGCAATACGTCAATTAACGTAGTCGGGCATCTGCGGGGGCGAGAAACTGGGGTGAGAACGATTCTTGCTTGAGCCCTGTCATGCGCTCTTCTGCCCCAACCACGCCCCCAATCGCACCGCAAACAATTTTTCGCCTTCGGCGTGACTACAACTCCTGGGTGGCTGACGAAACCATGGAGGACTACGCGCTGCGCTACACGCCCAAAAGCTTTCGGCGCTGGAGCGAGTTCCGGGTGGCCAACACGGCGTTTGGCTCGCTCTCGTTTCTGGCTCTGGAGGCTATTGGGGGTGCCATCGCCCTGAACTACGGCTTTGGCAACGCGATGTGGGCCATCCTCACGGTGGGCCTGGTGATTTTTTTGACCGGTCTGCCCATTGCCTACTACGCAGCGCGCTACGGACTGGACATGGACTTGTTGACGCGGGGCGCGGGGTTTGGCTACCTGGGCTCCACCATCACCTCGCTGATCTACGCCGTTTTCACCTTCATTTTTTTTGCGCTGGAGGCCGCCATCATGGCGCTGGCCTTGCAGATGGTGGTGGACTGGCCGATCGAGTGGTGCTACGTGCTGTCTTCTCTGGTGGTGCTGCCGCTTGCCATGCGAGGCATCACGCTGATCTCGCGTCTTCAGGCATGGACACAACCCGTCTGGCTTTTTCTGCTGATCCTGCCTTTTGTGTGGGTTGCCCTGGAAAAACCCCAGCTTTACCGCGATTTCACGGGAATGTCCGGCTTCAGAAGCGGCAGCAGCGGCTTCGATCCACTGATGTTTGGCGCTGCGGCAGCGGTCATCTTCTCGCTGGTCGTGCAAATTGGCGAACAGGTAGACTTTCTCCGTTTTTTACCCGAGCGCACGCAAGCCAACCGCCTGCGCTGGTGGGGTGCCGTGCTTGTAGCGGGCCCTGGGTGGATCGTCATGGGCATGCTGAAAATGGCAGGTGGGGCATTTCTGGCTTTTGCCGCGCTGCAACTCGAAGTGGATGTGCACCGCGCCGCCGAGCCTACCCAGATGTTTCTGGCGGGTTTCACGCAGGCCATAGGCCATACCGGTCTGGCTATGGCCGTCACGGTCATCTTCGTTGTGGTGTCCCAGATCAAGATCAACATCACCAACGCCTACGCGGGGTCTTTGGCCTGGTCCAACTTTTTTGCCCGTGTCACCAGAAGTCACCCAGGGCGTGTGGTCTGGCTTGTGTTCAACGTGGTCATCGCCACACTGTTGATGACGCTGGGGGTCTTTGGTGCGCTCGAAAAAGTGCTGGCGGTTTACAGCAATGTGGCCATCGCCTGGGTCGGCGCACTGGTGGCCGATCTGGTCATCAACAAACCCCTGGGATTGAGCCCGCCGGGCATTGAATTCCGGCGCGCCCATTTGTACGACTTCAATCCGGTCGGTCTGGGTGCCATGCTGCTGGCAGCCACCGTGGCCTGCGGCGCTTATGCGGGCTTGCTGGGCGATACGGCCGCCGCATTTTCACCCTTTATTGCGCTGGCGCTGTCCATGGCCCTGGCGCCCCTGCTGGCATGGGCCACAGGCGGGCGCTATTACCTGGCACGCACACCAGACACTGAATGGCAGCCCGGCGAGTGCGTGCGCTGCAGCGTGTGCGAAAACCAGTTTGAATCGGAAGACATGGCGCGCTGCCCGGCCTATGGGGCGCCCATCTGCTCGCTGTGCTGCTCGCTGGAATCGCGCTGCCATGACCGCTGCAAGACCGGCTCCCGCGCCTCAGAGCAGCTGCGCGCCGTGGCCTCCCTGCTGCTGCCTCGGTCATGGGCATTGAAGGTCAACTTCCGCTTCGGACAGTACCTCGTTGTGATGCTCTCACTGTGCGCTGTGATGGCCTTTCTGGTAAGCGTGGTCTATGTCCAGGAAAGCCTGAACACACCCTCCCAGTTTTTACGCATGCCGTTTTTCAAGGTGTTTTCCCTGCTGGCCCTGCTGGCTGCGGTGTGTGCCTGGTGGGTGGTGCTCAGCACCGGCAGCCGGCGCATGGCGCAGGACGAGTCAGAGCAACAGACCCATCGTCTGCTAGCGGAAATCGATGCCCATCGTCGCACGGATGCGGCACTGCAATCAGCCAAAGACCTGGCCGATGCGGCCAACCAGGCCAAGACCCGCTACGTGGCCGGAATGACCCATGAGCTGCGCTCGCCCCTGAACAGCATTCTGGGTTACACGCAAATTCTGCTGAAAAACCCGCAACTTGAGGGCTGGATGCGCGACACGGTGGCCACCATGCACCACAGTGGTCTGCACATGCACGCCTTGATCGATGGCTCACTCGAACTGGCCCGCATTGAAGCCGGCCGCCTGCGGCTAGACCCGGTGCCGCTGGCACTGGCCGAACTACTGGAGGATGTGCAAGGCATGTTGCGCCCGCAGGCCGAGAGCAAAGGCCTGCGCTTCGCTGTGCAGATCGACGGAACGGCCCCAACCTGCATCCGCGCTGATGCCAAACGACTGCGCCAGATCCTGATCAACCTGCTGTCCAACGCCATCCGGTTCACCGAGCAGGGCAAAGTGCTGCTGCGGCTGGATTTTCGCCAGCACGTCACCCGAATCGAGGTCATCGACACCGGCATCGGCATTGCCCCCCAGGACCAGGAACGCATTTTCCTGCCATTTGAGCGGGGCAGCGCAGGACGCCGCGCCAGTGAGACCGGCACGGGTCTTGGGCTCACCATCACCCACCTGTTGACCGAGCTCATGGGCGGCGAGCTCACGCTCACCAGCACTCCGGGACTGGGCAGCACATTCACCGTACGACTCTATTTGCCCAGCATTGCGTTCGACCCTGCGCGCCCGCCCGCACGCGCACTGGCGCTGCGCTCGGTAATTGGCTACCTGGCACCCCGGCGCACCTTGCTGGTGGTGGACGACCAGCCACTGCAGCGCCAACTGCTGGCCGGCCTGCTGTTGCCCCTGGGTTTCACGCTGAAGGAGGCGGCCAGCGGCCGTGAATGCCTGGAGATTGTGCAGCGAGACCCTCCCGACCTGGTCTTGCTGGACATCACCATGGACGACCTTGATGGCTGGGAAACAGCAGCCTTGCTGCGCGAGTTGTTGCCGGCATCAAGACTCCCCATCGTGTTCGTTTCGGCCAACCTGTTCGACCACCAGCCCGAGCGGCTGCAAGCTGTCCAATGCCAGGGCTTTGTCGGAAAACCAATCATCGAGTCGGAACTGCTGGAGGCCATCGAACGAGCGCTGCAGCTCGAATGGGTGCGCGACAACACCCCCCTATCACTGGCGGGCGCTGCGTCCATGGCGGACACCACGGCCACCCGACCCAACCCCGCCGGATTGCCTGAGGAGATGCGAGAGGAACTGGCCGGGCTCGCACGACAAGGCCAGGCAACTGCACTGCGTGAATATTTGCGAAAAGCACTTTCCCAGCACCCACCATACGCCCTCACACTTGAGTTTTTACAGGCTTTGGCCGATCGCTTCGAATTCCAGACCCTGGCCAACCATCTACGTGAACCCGATCATGATCAGCCCAGTTGATTCAAAGGCTATCGCCATTGCCCCACGCCACGTCATCCTGGTTGTTGATGACGCCATCGACACCTTGCGCATGCTGTGCGATGCCCTGACCGCCGAAGGCTACGCAGTGCTGGCCGCGCGGGATGCCGAAGAAGCCCTGCAACGCCTGGAAATCGTGATGCCGGACGGGATGCTGCTCGACGCGGTCATGCCTGGCATGGATGGTTTCGCGTTGTGCCGCCAGCTCAAGGCCACGGCGCACTGGTCGCATATACCCGTGGTGTTCATGACTGGCTTGTCCGAAACCGAGCAAATTCTGCAGGGCTTCTCCAGCGGAGGAGTGGATTACGTCGTCAAGCCGCTGCGGATTCCTGAAGTGCTGGCGCGCCTAGCCACCCATGTGCGCAATGCCCAAGCCACCCGGCTCGCGCGTGAAGCAGTTGATGTGGCCGGCTTGGGCGCTGTGGTGCTTGACAGCCAAGGGCGGGTGGCCTGGCGTTCCCCGCAGGCGACCCGCTGGCTTGACACCGCATTCGGTCCGGGCGCAGCCCAGGAGAGCGCAGCATGGTTGCAGTCAGCCACAGCGAGCGGCGAAATAAATGCGCCCATGCCTGACAACGCCAGATTGGTAGCACGCCACATGGGCCAAAGCGGCATCTCTGAGTCCATGCTCTTGCTGCAGGTCACACCCGCAGATGAACTGGCCACCATTCGTTCGCCGGACGTGCCACTGACACCCAGAGAAACAGAAGTTCTCTCATGGCTTGCCAAGGGAAAGACCAACCGGGATATCGCCGATATCCTGGGAATGAGCCACCGCACGGTCAACAAACATCTGGAGCACATATTTGAAAAACTCGGCGTAGAAACCCGCTCAGCGGCGACCGCTATTGCCGGTCGATTGCTGCCCAAGTCATAGGGCGGCGTCCAAGCACCGGCAGGCGAGATGAGCACGAATCGCGGCGTGGCGTTCGTCAACACCGGTTTCCCGGACCGCAAGGGCGACATGAAGTCCAGCGCCTGGATCGGTGCTTATGAGAAAACCAATGTGCTGGTCGGCCTGATGACATCCTGATGCGGCTGGCGCGAATTGCTATCAATTAAATAGCTGCTTACACCTGCTGGATATGGACCAGAAGACTTTTTGCCTATAAAAACCCATCAAACGAGACCTTGACCTGCCGTTTTTTATGGACAATAGACGCCTGCAGGGGTGCACACGTGAGGGGGAACACTTTTAGCGCATTGTTTGCGCTTTCTCCCCTGGCAAGAGGTCTGGAGGCTGTATACCGGCTGCTCGACCCCGCACCCACTTCTGTGAGCACATCCCACCCATTTCATGTCCGGCCCCAGGCCGGAGCAATCAGGAGCCACTGATGACCGACGCCAAGCCCTCTTTTTTCAAACGCATTCCCCTCGCCTTCGGGGCCTTTTTCAGCATTTTGTCGAATCCCGGCTATGCCGCCCTGGTGCTAGGCTTGCGCCAGCGCAGCCAGGCTGCACCCACGCCCGCACCAGTGACCGCTGCACCCGCCCCGCTGAAGGAAGCCACGCCCGATGCCGCCCTGCAGCTGCTGGCCTTGCTGCAGCGGGACGCGCGCCTGATCGACTTCACGCAGGAGGACCTGAGCGGCTATTCCGATGCCGAGATTGGCGGCCCGGCTCGGCTGGTGCATGAAGGCTGCGCCAAGGTGCTGCGCGAGCACTTCACCCTGGCGCCGGTACGACCTGAAGCCGAGGGCAGCCGCATCACCCTGAACGAAGGCTTTGACGCCCGCGCTGTCCGCCTGACCGGCAATGTGGTCGGCAAGGCGCCTTTTCAGGGAGCCTTGAGCCACCGCGGCTGGCGCGTGACCGAGACGCGCCTGCCCAGGCTGGCCCCCAGCCATGACGCGACCGTGCTGGCTCAGGCCGAGGTGGAGCTATGAGCGCAGTGAACCCCGTGCCCGAGCCGCGTTTTTCCATCGGGATTGATCTGGGCACCACCCACTGCGCGCTTGGCCTATGTGGACATTGGCGCCAGCGATGGTGAAAAGACCAGTTACGGCGTGCTCGACATTCCGCAATTGACGGCGCCGGGCAGCGTCGAAAACCTCCCGTTGCTGCCATCCTTTCTGTACCTGCCGCACGCCGACGAACTGGCCGCTGGCGACCTGGCCCTGCCCTGGTCCGACGGGCAGGACTTTGCCGTGGGTGAGTTTGCGCGGGCGCGCGGCGCGCTGACGCCGATCCGCCTGGTATCCAGTGCCAAGAGCTGGCTGTGCCACCCCGGCGTGGACAGGCGGGCGGCGATTCTGCCCAACGATGCCCCGCCCGAAGTGGCACGGGTGTCGCCGCTGGAGGCCTCGACCCGCTACCTGGCGCATTTGCGCCAGGCCTGGGACCATGCCCACCCGGAGGCGCCGTTTGACGAGCAGGACGATCACGGTCACCATTCCGGCCTCGTTCGATCCGGCAGCGCGGGAGCTGACCGCCGAGGCCGCCCATGCCGCCGGCTACACCGCATTGACGCTGCTGGAAGAACCGCAGGCCGCGCTTGTACAACTGGATTCAGACCAGCGCCGGCCGCTGGCGCAAGGACGTCAAGCCGGGCGACATCATCCTGGTGATTGACGTGGGCGGCGGCACCAGCGACTTTTCGCTGATTGCGGTGCTGGAGCGCGAAGGCCAGCTGGAGCTGCACCGCGTGGCCGTGGGCGACCACATCCTGCTCGGCGGCGACAACATGGACCTGACGCTGGCGCATGTCGTGGCGCGCAAGCTGGCCGCCGAAGGCAAGCAGCTCGACCCGTGGCAGATGCGCGCGCTCACCTATGCCTGCCGCAGCGCCAAGGAAAACCTGCTGTGCCGATGCCAGCCTCGAAACCCAGCCCATCGTGGTGCCCAGCCGGGGCTCGAAACTGATAGGCGGCGCGATCCGCACCGAGCTCACCCTGGCGGAAGTCCGCACCACCATCCTGGAAGGCTTCTTCCCCGAGGTCGAGGCTTCGACCCGCCCCACCAGCCGCACCCGCAGCGGCCTGACGCAGCTCGGCCTGCCCTACGCGCAGGATGCGGGCGTGACGCGCCACCTGGCGGCCCTGCTGGGACGCCAGGCGGGCGCGACCGCCGAGCTGGAAGGTTTTTCCGGCAAGGTCGATGCGGACGCCAGCTTCTTGCACCCCACGGCGGTGCTGTTCAACGGCGGCGTCTTCAAGTCCGACATCCTGTCTGAGCGCACACTGGCCACGCTCAATGGCTGGCTCGCTGCCGAGCATGCCGAACCGGCACGCGCGCTCAAAGGGGCCGACATGGACTTGGCAGTGGCGCGCGGCGCCGCTTATTACGGCTATGTGCGGCGCGGCCAGGGCGTGCGCATCCGGGGCGGCACGGCACGCGCCTATTACGTGGCGGTGGAGTCGGCCATGCCGGCCATCCCCGGCGTCGAGCCACCGGTGCAAGCGCTTGTGCCTGGCGCCTTTCGGCATGGAAGAAGGCACCGAGACCGACTTGCTGGCGCAGGAATTCGGCCTGGTCGTGGGCGAACCGGTGCACCTGCGCTTCTTCGGCTCGTCGGTGCGGCGGCAGGACCAGCTCGGCACTCTGCTCGACTTCTGGCAGCCCGACGAACTGCAGGAGTTGGGTGAAGTTCAGGCCACCCTGCCCGCCGAGGGCCGTCAGGGGGGCGAAGTGGTGCAGGTCAAGCTGCGCGCCGTCGCCACCGAAACCGGCACCTTGGCGCTGACGGCCGTGGCCACCCAGGGCGGCGAACACTGGAAGGTGGAATTCGACGTGCGCGGCAACAGCTGAAGCAAAGTTAGCCCCCCCATGACCCCCAAAACCATTCGTTCGCACTTAGCGCCATACTCAATTTTTTCGAAGCGAAAAACGACCATCGCTCACGCCTTTGCTTCCGCGTTGGCGCCTTCGGACGAGTACGACGAAGCAAAAATTGAAGCTGCACTTGGGGCGCTTGGACAACAAAATTTAAAGCAGCTTTCCTGCGTCTATTGCGAAAGGCCTGCACAAACTTGGGATCACCTTGAGAACCTGGTAAAGAACGGCAAGCTAAATCTAAATGGCTATGGTCACCAGGTTGGAAACCTTGTGCCTTGTTGTCGTGACTGCAACTCTCAAAAAGGGGGCAAGCCCTTTCGCGACTTCATCAACGCAAATGCAAACCTGACGGAAAGCGAAAAGTCGAATCTGATTTATAAACTTGAAACACACCTTGCATTGGCGAAACCCATTGGACATTCAAACCTGAATTCTGAAGACCAAGAAACACTCACTAGATTCTCCACATTGCAAGCGCAGATTTTCAGGCTCATGGAGGAAGCCGACCAGTGCGCTCAAATGCTTCGGATACGAAAAATGGCTGAACCTTCAGCCTGTCAGGCTGCTCTGTCGGAAGTGCCGTACCCGGACCAAGCGCTGCGGTGCATCGGTATTGCCGACTGCTGAACTCATTTTTTAAATGGACCCGCACTACATCGTCGGCATTGACCTTGGCACCACCCATACCGTCGTTGCCTATGCGCCGCTGACAGCTGCGGGAGAGGGGCAGCCGCCAGCCGCGATCCAGCTTTTTGACATCGAGCAGCTGGTCGCCCCCGGCGAAGTCGCCGCCTTGCCGCTGCTGCCATCGGTTCGCTATCAGGCGGCGCCGGGTGAACTGGCTGCCAGCGAGCTGCAACTGCCGTGGCCGCATGAGAAAGACGCGGGCTTGGCGCCTTCGGTGATGGGGCAATGGGCGCGCAAGCTGGGCGCGCAGGTGCCGGGCCGTCTGGTGACCAGCGCCAAAAGCTGGCTTTCCCACACTGCAGTGGACCGTCTGGCCCCCATCCTGCCCTGGTGCGCGGCGGACGATGTACCCAAGGTTTCGCCGGTCGAGGCCAGCGCCAGTTATTTGCGCCATGTGCGCTCGGCCTGGAACTGGAAATTCCCCGACAGTCCGCTGGAGCAGCAGGCGCTGGTGCTCACTGTGCCCGCCTCCTTTGATGAAAGCGCACGCGCCCTGACCCTCTCCGCCGCGCGCCAGGCCGGGCTGCCCAAGGTACGCCTGCTGGAAGAGCCGCAGGCGGTTTTCTACGACTGGCTGCTGCGCCACCGCGGCCGGCTGGCCGAAGAGCTGGCGCAGACCCGGCTGGTGCTGGTCTGCGATGTCGGCGGCGGCACCACCGACCTCAGCTTGATCCAGGTCGAACTGGTCGACGGCGAGCCCCGGCTGACCCGCATCGGGGTGGGCAACCACCTGATGCTGGGCGGCGACAACATGGACCTGGCGCTGGCGCACCTGGTTGAAGCCCGCATGGCCACCGTGGGGGGCTATGCGCCTGCACGCCAGCTGTCGGCCAGCCGGCTGGCCCAGTTAATGGACCGCTGCCGCGCCGCCAAGGAGTTGCTGCTGGCGGCCGATGCCCCCGAACAAACGACGGTGACCCTGTTGGGCGGCGGCGCCCGCCTGATTGGCGGCAGCCGCTCGGTGGCGCTCCAACGCGAAGAGGTCGAGCAGCTCATCGTGGACGGCTTTTTCCCGAGAGTGGAGGCCGACGCGCAGGCCCGGCAAGCACGCGGCGGCATCGTGGAGTTCGGCCTGCCCTATGCACGCGATGCGGCCATCACCCGCCACATCGCCGACTTTTTGCGCCAGCACGGGCCCGTCATGCCCGATGCCCTGCTGCTCAATGGCGGCGTGTTTCGCGCCGACGCCCTGGTCCAGCGACTGCAGCAGACGCTGGACGCGTGGCGCGGCGCGCCGCTGCGCCTGCTGCATAACGACAATCCCGACCTGGCGGTGGCGCAAGGCGCGGTGGCCTATGCCCTGTCGCAGCAAGGGCTGGCACCCCGCATCGGCGGCGGCTCGGCGCGCAGCTACTTTCTGCGGCTCGATGACGCGAAAGACGCGGCAAAAGACACAGTGAAGGCGCGCGGCATCTGCATCCTGCCACGCGGCAGTGAACCCGGCCAGGAAGTCCTGCTGAAAGATCGAAGCTTTGCCCTGCGCGTGGGCCAGCCGGTTCGCTTTCAGCTGTTCAGCGCGGTGAGCGATGCCGTCGATCAGGCGCCGTCCCAGCTCGGTGAACTGGTGGCGCTGGACGAGGCTTCCTTCGTACGCCTGCCGCCCATCGTGATGGTGCTGCAAGCCACGCCGGACGCAGCAAGCACCGGCCAAGCTGCAACGAGCCGGCAGGACATCCCGGTGGAACTGGCAAGCTCGCTGACCGAAGTCGGTACGCTGGAAATGCACTGCGTCAGCCTAGCCGACCCCAGCCAGCGCTGGTTGCTGGAATTTGATTTGCGGCACAACGGCGGGCGCTCAGGTCCGGCCGGCAGCGATGCCCCCGAAGGCCCGCGGCTAGCTGGCCGCGTGAGCGAAGCGATAAGCAGAATCGACCGCATATTTGGCACCAACAAGCAGCAGGTGAACCCCAAGGACGTGACGCAGTTGCGCGCGCAGCTGGAACGCGTCCTTGGTGACCGGGCCCAGTGGGAGACGCCCGTGTTGCGCCAACTCTTTGACGCCTTGTGGCAGCGCGCACGCGGGCGCCGTCGCTCGGCCGGGCACGAACGGGTATGGCTCAATCTGACTGGTTTCTGCCTCCGGCCGGGCTTTGGCGATCCGCTGGACGAGTGGCGGCTGCAGCAACTCTGGACCCTGTTCCCGCTCGGCGTTCAATACCCCGGCGACAGGCAGGTCTGCGCCGAATGGTGGACGCTGTGGCGGCGCGTGGCCGGTGGGCTGGCCGCGCCCGAGCAACTGCGCCTGCTCGATGACTTTGCCTTCAACCTGCATATCAACGACATGAGCAGCCCTGATGAAGAGGGCCTGGACGACAGCGCCACGAAGCCGGTCAAGGGCAGCAATGAGGACATGCTGCGGCTGGGTGCCTCGCTGGAGCGCATTCCACCCGCTTACAAAGCAGAAATCGGCGCCTGGCTGCTGAGCCGCGTGCAAAAGTCGGCCAGAAAGCCGAACAAAGGCACGGAGCCCGACTCCGCCTGCGACAGCCTGCACCTGTGGGCACTGGGCCGCATCGGCGCGCGCCAGCCTTTTTACGGAAGCACCCATGATGTGGTGCCGGCTGAGCTTGCAGCCTCCTGGATTGACACCCTGCTGGCGCTCGACTGGAAGCGCCTGGAGGCGGCCGCCTTTGCCGCCGTCAACCTGGCCCGTGTAACCGATGACCGGGCAAGAGACCTGCCGCTGGCGCTACGCGAGCAGATCATGGCGCGGCTGGCAGCCATCCATGCCCCGGCACCCTGGATCGCCATGGTGCGCCAGAGGGTAAAACTGGACGAGGCCACGGAGCGCCGCGTTCTGGGCGAATCACTGCCGCCGGGCTTGAAACTGATGCCTTGACTTGTCAGCGCCAGAGGCCTTTTTGCCAAGGCCGACAGATCAATGGGCCATCCAGCTTCGGTAGTCCTTGTCGGTCAGCAGCGCCCAGAGTGCCAGCGCCACGATCACCAGACCGGTGACCACCGCGCTCAGCGTGGCTTGGTAAAGCATGCTGAACCCGAGTACCCATGGCGCGATGACCAGCCATGCCCCGAGCCCCACTTCGGTCCATTCTTCCCACGCACGCGGAACGAAGATCGCCCCCAGTGCGGCGGCAAGCAGTGCCAGCCCCACCACGACTGCGTTGGCCATGGCCATGGTGGTCTCCTGATAACCCAGCGCCCATGGTGAGACAAGAACCCAGACACCCAAAAGGGCATTAAGCGGGTCTTGCCAATGCTTGAATTGCTTCATGGTTTCACCTCCTGACAGTCGGGAAAAAAAGTCGACTGACCGTGTTTAGAATCCTTGCTCGCAGCTTGGTTCCATTGGCCCGCAGCGCCGATCAAATCGCGGGTCGAGCCCCTGCGGCCAGCAGCAACTCATTGGGGCCTTCCCAGCCAGCGGGCGACTGAAACGCGCGCAGACTGTCTTCCATCTCGGTCCAGGCGGCCGCCTGCGCTGGCGGATCAAGCTTGCCCAGAAGCTGCATGATGGGCGAGGCCGACGTGCGAACAAAGGCCAGGTAGTCCTTGGCCAGGGGCAGCCGGAATGGCGCAGAGACCGGGATCGTTGTCACGTCGGTAAATCCTGCCTGGTGGAACAGGCCATCAAGAAATCCGGGCTTTCCCAGACTCAGCAGGCTGCCGGGCTGAAACGGATCGGGCGGCGGCAGGCCCGCATGCTTGATCGCCGTTGACATCAGGATGCCTATGCACGGGTTGTGTTGCGGCTCGGAAAACACCAGCACGGCAGCATGCCCGCCGGGTTTCAGCGCGCGAAGCATCTGCCCTAGCGCCCGCAAGGGGGAAGGGCAGAACATGAGGCCGAGCCGGGAGACGGCCGCATCGAAACTCGCCTCCTCCACCGTCAACTCTTCGGCATCGCATACCCGGGTCTCGACCTGGGGCAGACCGGCATGCTGCGCGTTGTCTTTTGCAAACTGCAAAATGACTTCGGAAATGTCGGTGGCCAGCACATGGCCCGCAGACCCCACCCGCCGGGCA
Organism: uncultured beta proteobacterium; assembly: GCA_963793855.1. Lineage (GTDB taxonomy): Bacteria > Pseudomonadota > Gammaproteobacteria > Burkholderiales > Burkholderiaceae_C > Polaromonas. The sequence continues at coordinate 794,056 of CAWCBL010000004.1, read as the reverse complement.
ATGGCCAGCGTCTGGTCACCCGCACCGGCGGCGATGTCGAGCACCCTCATACCATTCCTGATGTGCGCCGCATCCAGCATGGCTGCGGTGGCGTCGGCGAGCCAGGCATGGATAGCCTGGGTCTGGCTGTTCCACCCACCGGCCGACTTGTCCCACGCCTGGCGCGTGGCGTCTTTGAACTCTTCAGGGATGAGAGGCGTCATGGCAAGCTCCGTCGGCTAAATTTCGGGCTTGTCAGTCTGATACCAAACACACGGTAACGCAAGCACCAGGCAAGCCATTGCCGCTCAAGCAGCAGGGAGCAGGGATTTCTCCGGCTCAAAGTTCGCTGGCGTCCACCAGCCGCCGCTGCCTGATCACCATTCGCAAGCCCGGATGATCCGGTTTGCCAAAGCGGAACAGCATCACGTCAGCACCCGCGCTGACCCAGGAGGCGGTATCCATCAGGGCCTGCGGCGTGGATGCCGACGAGGCGAGTTCGGGGCCCAGCCTCGCCCGCAAGGACTGCAGGAGGGCGGTATAGGTCGCCGTCACGGCACGCCCTGAGCCCGGACCGGAATGGGCTTGCAGCAACACCAGATCCATTTGCGCCAGCTTTTGTTGGACAAAAAACAGGGTCTGCTCAAAATGAGCGCCCTCGCAAAGCATATCGGGCACCCGCCATGCACCCAGAGCTCCAGACGACAGCCGCCGCGGGCTGCGAACAGGCCGGGCATCGACCAGCGCGGGCGCCAGCTGTTCCCTGTTCATGCCCAGCAGGGCGGCGTTTTCAAGCACCGTCTTGGACCAGGCGCTGGAGCATGCGCAAAGCAGCCCGGCCAGCAGCATGGGCAAACGGGATCTGGATGAGGGAGGCCCGGACAGAAAAGAGGGAAAGCAAAAAGACTTCAATTCAAACCTTGCGTGAGAGCGGCGCTTCTCCAACAATACGTGCTGCGCCAAACCCGCCATTTTCAAGCAAACGTTCATCTTACAAAAAGACACACTTGCCATTGCACCATCCCTTAGCCCAAATGCACCATCAAGACACCGCAGTGGATAATGTTTGCATGAACTCGCAAGCAACTGAAACAGTTTGCAAGCACATCGTTTCACTCGCACTTGCTTCGTCAGTGGCAAGAAGCTGGCTCTGCGCATAGATCACAGAAATTCCGGAATTCCGCTCCAGATGGCCTCTCAAACTGACGTTTTTCAATCTTGCCTCCAGGATGCATCCAAAGCGGCCAGGCCTGCGCTTGAACGCTGCGTGGAAGCCGCGGTGGCGGCTCTGCAGCTTGCCGAAACCCGGAGTACCAAGGTAGCCGAACGCGATGAGCTAGCCACGGCGTGGCGCGAACTGCTGAAAAACAAACCCGTCTGGAGCGTCCAGTATCCGGCCGACCTGCTGCTCAGATTCAAGGCCGACATGGCCGCAGCCGAGCAGGCTGCCCGCACGGGCGACCTAGCCGCCCCGGCGCAAGCGGCAGCGTCAAGCAGCGCTTTTGATCTGCTGTCACACAGCAACTTCTCACTGGTGGACGACGCCGCTGTATCGCAGGCGATCGAGTCAGCGCGGCTGCTTCAGCAGGTGCTGCCGGTTGTGGAGCAGGTCCTGGCCGAGCTCAACACGCTGATCAGCACTGTGCAGGGCCTGCCCAATGTCAGGCCGGAACTCAATCCGCTGCGACCGGAGGTGTTTAGCCAGGCGCTTCGCGAGATGATTTTTGCCGCTGCAGCCGAGCCCGCCACCGCCTCGCTGTGGATCAGATACCTGGCCGTCCCCCTGGGGACTGAACTCAGGCAGGTCTACCAGCAAGTGGTCCATCAGCTTGAACGGGCCAACGTGCAGGGCGCCAGCTACCGGGTGCTGCAGACACCTGCCAGCGCCATCAGGGCGCGAACTTCAGGCAGCTCAGGTGAAGGCCAGTCATCGGGCTTTGGTGATGTTGACGGCAACGGCGGCCCCGGAGTTCAATTATCCAACGGGGAGCCCTCACAGTACGCCGACCTGTCCAATTACGAAATCAGGGACGAGTTGTTCCAGGAATTCCTGTTCCATGGCGGCAGCCATGCCGACCATGGGCTGGCGCCCTCTTATTACGAGACCGTTGACGAGGAGCTGACCGCCCTGAGGGCGACGCCCGACTCGGAGCCGGCGGCGCTGTCCAGTTCGCACCAAGCGCTGCAAGCCGACTACCAGAGCGTGCCGGCGGTTGACCGCCCGCCCCGCTTTCTGGATGAGCGTAGCCCGTTAAGCCAGCAGGTGTGGGGCGCGTACGGCCGTCCGCGGGAACGCGCCATGGTCCGCACCCAGCTCAAAAAGGAAGCGAAGCGTGTCGGACAGGTGCTGGGGCTGGAGGTGGTTCGCAAGCTGGTCAACCAGGTGGCACAAGACCCTCGCCTTCTGGTACCGGTGCGCGAAGCCATTGTGGCACTTGAGCCTTCGCTGTTGCGGCTGGCCATGGTGGACCCGCGTTTTTTCAGCGATGAAGGCCATCCAGGCCGACGCCTCATGGAGCGCGTGGCGCAGCGCAGCTTCAAGTACAACGACGAATTCAGCCCGGAGTTTCTGGCTTTTTTTGAGCCGGTCACGCGTGCCTTCAACGAACTCAACGGTCTTCTCATTGAGGATGCGCAGCCTTTCGGCACGGCGCTGGCCACACTGGCGTCTGGCTGGGACGAGCAGGACCAGCAGGAGGCCGAACACCGCGACGAGGTGCTGCGCACCCTGCGCTTTGCCGAAGAACGCCAGACGCAGGCCGACCAGATTGCCTTTGAGCTGAGCTCGCGCTCGGATCTTGAAAAGGTGCCAGGCCTGGTGCTCGATTTTCTGTTCGGCCCCTGGGCACTCGCCATGGCGCATGCCAGGCTCGCCGATACCCGAAAACAGGTCGACCCGCAGGGCTTTGGCTCGGTGGTGCCGGACCTGATCTGGAGCGTCAAGCGGGACGTGACCCTGAAGCAGCCTGCCAAGCTTTTCGACATGATTCCAAGCCTGCTGGGCAAGCTGCACGCCGGGCTGGACTTGCTCGGACAGGATCCGCGAGAGAACGACGCATTTTTTGAAGGCCTGATGAATTTGCACCGGCCGGTACTCAAGCTGCGCCGCCTGAAAATCCAGCAGGATGCGCAAGAGTCCGGCGCGATGCCGCTGGAACCCGAAGAACCCCTGGCAAGCCCGGAGCAGCGGCTGGCCAAAGTCGCAGCACACCCCTGGCTGGCGCGCAATGATCTGGACGCAGCCGGCTTCGAAGACACCGTGCCCAGCATGCAGGGCGAACTCACGCCAGCTGAAGATGAAACCATGGCGGCAAGGGCTGGCGAGTCCAGCGCCGGCGAAGACATGACCGGCGCTTCCCCTGCAGCGTCCGCCCATGCGACAGCGCCGCCGACCGACACGGTCCCGGTCCATGCCGACGCGGATGCCGACGCCGAACAAATCCTCAGCGGCCTGCGGACAGGTTGCTGGGTCGACCTGTTTTCCAGACGCCGCTGGCTGCGCGCCCAGCTGATCTGGGCCAGCACCAAAGGCACACTGTTCATGTTTGTGAGCCATGGCGGCCAGCCGCACTCAATGACCAAACGCAGTTGCGAGCGCCTGATCAAGGAGCGCCTGCTGCGCCCCGTCGAGATGCACGGCGTCGTGGCCCAGGCGCTGGACCAGTTGGCCCAAAAGGCGGCGTCAGCGCAAGCCTAGACCGTTGGCATGGGCGCAACAGCGCGAGGCGCAGTGCTGACCGGGCAGGCCGATAATGACGGCCACACGGCATGCTGCCTGGCAAAGATTTATGACATTCAACTTGCTCCCCGCCTTCACCGACAGCCTGCGCATCCTCCCGTGAAACCCGACCCCGAAACACCCGAGATCGTGCGGCTTGAAGCTGCCCTGGCAACCCCGCGGCACGGTGATTTTCAGTCGCTGCAGTATGTCAAGCCCTTTGTGCATGACGACGGTGCGGCCAAGTCGCTGCATTTCACCCTGGGCGAGCTGCAAAGCCGCATGCTCACGCAATCGCCCTGGCGGCTGGAGGTGGATTACACGCGTACCATGATGGGTTTTTTGCTGTTCCAGCCTGCGCCTGAGCATATCGGCATGATTGGTCTGGGGGGCGGCTCCCTCGCCAAGTTTTGCCACCACTACCTGCCTTTGAGCAGGATGACGGTGCTGGAAATCAACCCCTATGTCATAGCGTTGCGCCATGAGTTTCAGGTGCCCGAAGATGACCACCGGTTTCGGGTGATCACGGCCGACGGCGCGCTCTTCCTGCAGACCGAAACACCCGGCTTTGAGGTGCTGCTGGTCGATGGCTTCGACCATGAGGGTCAGCCTGCAGCCTTGTGCAGCCAGCGCTTTTATGACGACTGCTTTGCGGCGCTTTCTCCCGACGGCGTGCTGGTGGTCAACCTGCATTACGACCACCCCGATTACCCGCTGCTGGTCGAGCGCATCAGCCGCAGTTTCAGCGGCAACGCGGTGGAAATCGTGACCGCGGAAAAAAGCAACAGCATCGTCTTTGCGTCCAGAGGAGCGGCCATTTCACCGCGCAGCATGAGTCTGCAGCACAGCCTGTCGGGTCTGGATGAAGAGGCGCGCAGGCAGCTCAAGCCGGAGCTGGCGCGTGTGGTCTGGCAGATGAAAAACCTTGGTGAAGAGGGCTCAGCCTAGCGCGGCATCAGGCGCTTGTCCGGTCCCGCCCCTTGACGCTTGTCGTCACCCTGTCGCCGCTTCTACCCTCTTTGTAGGAAGCGCCCAACTTCAATTCGCGGCGCTGTCTGACGCCCCGGACTCGCGAGCGCAGGCAGACTGATTTATTAGCGTCCAAAATCGCGGCGAGCTTCTGCTGCGATCCGCCAACGCCACGAAAGACTCCGCATGACTGAAAAATCCGCCTCCATTCACCGGGAAGGTCAAGGCCAGATCAGCACCGAGACCCATGCCCTGAAAGCCTGCCCCCTGCGGTTTTGGCCGCATGGCGCTCATACTGGAAACGGCAGTTCCTGGCATGGATGAGGCAAAATTCCAGGAAATTGCTGAGGGCGCAAAAATGCCTGCCCGCTGTCGAAAACTTTGGCGAGCTTTCCGGAGATCACCGTCTCCGCCAGCTTGCGCAAATAAGTGCTGACCAACCCTAACGAAACAAAAGCTGAAAATGAGCATGAAAACAAATTTCTCTTTTGATGTGCAATACCCTGCACACACGGACCGCAGCGCGGCAGAGCGCGATGCAACGATGGCAGCCATCGGGCCCAGCCTGCAAAAGCTGCTTGCCACGCAGGACAGCGCGGCGACCGTGGCGGTGAACGACAGCCACAAGGGCAGCAACAACAAGATTGTGGAACTGACGACCACGCTGCAGGACGCACAGATTGCCGAGATTCTCAAAACGTTCTCCGCGCAGCATGGCGTGCATGTGAGTGTGCTGGAATAAATAAGGGCCTTGTGGCGCAGTTCAGCGCTGCTCCACAGCACCGGGTGTTTGCCGCACACTCAAACCCCGATTAGCGTGTAGCGCGCCCGCAGAATTCGCTCACCTTCCATTGCGGCTCCACCGCCTCCTCTCCCAGGATGGCCAGCCGCGTGGCCGCGTCGCGGCCCAGGGCCTGAAGCGCCCTGCTATTGAAGTTTTGAAGCACTGCCTTGGCCTGGTCCACTAACTCACCCGAGACACCCGGATCTTCATACTGGCGCACCTAGGGCTGGGCTGCGGTCCCAATTACACAGTGCAGGCCAGCATTGGCACTGTCGCTGCACATGAACTCGAAGGCCTCTTTGTAGAGCAGCGTGAACGCCTTGGCTCCAGACTCGGAACGCTCAAATCGGGCATGCTCGCTGAATCCGGCGAGTGCCTGACGCCCAAAGGGCCAAATTCAGCGGGGCAAGTCTTTTATCATCTAGGCACTTCAACCCTCCCTGCACAAAGGAAACCATGCCCACATACCATGTCGAAATGCTGGAAGGCCGCACCCTGGAACAGAAAAAAAGGCTCGTGGAAGCCATTACCCGCGTAAGCGTCGAGATTCTCGGCGGCCAGCCCGACTCGGTTGACGTCCTCATCACCGACATCAAGCGGGAAAACTGGTCCACTGGCGGCAAGCTCTGGTCCGAGCCCAGAAACTGACAGCCCGCATTCGGCAAAGCCCTTGAGCACCTCTTCCTCCCGGTCCTCCATCACGGAACTGAAGGCGCGCTACGGCCCGCGCTACCGGTGGCTGTTGCTGATAGCGGTGATGATCGGCACGATGGCGTCCATCATGTCCTCGACCATCGTCAATGTGGCGATTCCCGACATGAGCCACCACTTCTCACTGGGCCAGGGACGCGCGCAGTGGGTCACGTCGGGCTTCATGGTTGCCATGACGGTCTCCATGCTGACTACGCCCTGGCTGCTGGCGCGCTACGGCTACCGCCGCACCTACGCCGGATGCATGCTGCTGCTGATGACCGGCGGCATCGCCGGCGGCCTGGCCAACAACTTTGGTCTGGTGCTGGGTGCCCGCGTCGCCGAAGGGCTGGCCGCGGGCGTGGTGCAGCCTATTCCGGCCATCATCATCATGCGGGCCTTCGGGCCGCACGAGCAGGGCCGGGCCAGCGGACTTTTCGGCATGGGCGTGGTGCTGGCGCCTGCGCTCGGGCCCAGCATTGGCGGCATTCTGGTGGACCTGTTCGGCTGGCGCTCGATTTTCTTCATGGTGGTGCCACTGTGCCTGCTGTCGCTGTGGATGGCCTACCGCTATGTGCCGAACACGGCGCCCGGCGGCGTGGCGGCCGATCGCAACAGCGCCATGATCGACTGGCGCGGCCTGCTGCTGGCGGCTGGCGGCACGCTGTGCCTGCTCAATGGCATGGTCGCGCTGCACGGCAGCGACATGCGGGAGGCGGTGGCGCTACTAGGCGCGTTCCTGGCGGCGCTGGGGGTGTTTTTATGGTGGCAGCGCCGCATGGCCGCCACTGGCCGCGCGCCGCTGATGAATCTGGCGCTTTTTGGCTACCGGCCCTTTGCCATGGGCAGTGTGGTTGCCTTCATCTACGGCACGGCGCTGTTTGGCTCGACCTACCTGCTGCCGGTGTACATGCAACTGGGCCTGAATCTCTCGGCCTCCCATGTGGGCACCATCCTGCTGCCCGCCGGCCTGGTGCTGGCCGCCACCATTGCCGGCGTGGGCAGGCTGGCAGACAGGCAAGCCACCTGGTTGCTGGTCAGCATCGGGCTGGGCTTGCTGGCGGCCTCGTTTGCGCTGATGCTCACGGTAACGCTGACTTCAGCCCTGTGGCTGCTGGCGCTGTGGGCCACACTGGGGCGCATAGGCTTGGGATTTATCTTGCCCTCACTCAACCTCGGCTCGCTGCGGCCGCTGCACAAAGACCTGATGGCGCAAGGCGTCAGCGCCATCAGCTTTGTACGCATGCTGGGCGGCGCGATTGGCGTGAGCCTGTGCGGCATTGTGCTGGAGTGGCGGCTCACTGCGCATGGCGATTCCCTGGCCAACGCCAGCAGCAGCCCGGCCCGGCTGGCGGCCTTTAACGACTCCTTTTTGATGCTGGCTGCCCTGTGTGTGCTGGCCTTGGTGGCGGCATCGCAGCTTCGTGAGCCCGCCCCCGCCAGACAGCCACGCCCACCCTCCAAAATGGACTGACCATGTGCCAACTGCTCGGAATGAACTGCAACGCGCCCACGGACGTGACCTTCAGCTTTCGCGGCTTTGCGCAGCGTGGCGGCCACACCGACCAGCACACCGATGGCTGGGGCATTGCCTTTTTTGAAGGTGACCGCAACGCGGATGGCGCCGGCCATGGCAAGGGTTTGCGCCATTTTGTCGATCATCTGCCGGCCTGCGAATCTCCGGTGGCGGACCTGATTCGCCGCTATCCGATCAAGAGCAGCAACGTCATCGCGCACATCCGCAAGGCCACGCAAGGCCACGTGGCGCTGGAAAACTGCCACCCTTTTGTGCGCGAACTATGGGGTCGCTACTGGGTGTTTGCGCACAATGGCGACCTGAAGGATTTTTCGCCGCGGCTGCATGGCAGCTTCAGGCCGGTGGGCAGCACCGACAGCGAGCGCGCTTTTTGCTGGATCATGCAGGAGCTGGCCAAGTCCCATGCGGACGTGCCCAGCGTGCGGGAGCTGAGCATCACCCTGCGCGAGCTGGCAGGCGAAATAGCCCGCCACGGGACCTTCAATTTTCTGCTCAGCAACGGCCAGGCGCTCTGGGCCCATGCCTCGACCAGCCTGTATTACGTGGAGCGCCGCCACCCGTTTGCCCATGCCAGGCTGAGCGACGAAGACCTGAGCGTCAATTTTGCCGAGCACACCAGGCCCTCGGACCGGGTCGCCGTGGTGGTGACCGCGCCGCTCACCACCAATGAAACCTGGACGGCTTTTGCGCCCGGCGAACTCAAGGTGTTTGAAAATGGCGCGCTCGCCGACGCCTGAGCGGCAACGCCGGCCCGTTCAGGCGAGCGCCTGCTCCAGCGCGTCGATGAACATGGCCGCCACGTCAAAACCCATCTGGTCATGAATTTCCTGGAAACAGGTCGGGCTGGTGACGTTGATTTCGGTCACATAGTCGCCAATCACGTCCACGCCCGCCAGCAGCAGGCCGCGCGCGGCCAGTATCGGGCCCAGCGCTTCGGCAATTTCGAGGTCACGTTTTGACAAGGGCTGGGCCACCCCCTAGCCGCCTGCTGCCAGGTTGCCGCGCACTTCGCTGCCCTGGGGAATGCGTGCCAGGCTGAAGGGCACCGGCTTGCCGCCGATCACCAGCACGCGCTTGTCGCCTTTGACGATCTCGGGCAAAAACTTCTGCACCATCAGGCTCTGGGCACCGTGGCGGTTCAGCGTCTCGGTGATGGAGCCGAGGTTCAGGCCGTCCGGCCCCACGCGGAAGATGCCCATGCCGCCCATGCCGTCGAGCGGCTTGAGGATGATGTCCTGATGCTCGGCATGAAAGCGCTTGATGTCCTCGGCATCGCGCGTCACCAGCGTCGGTCCGATGAACTGGGGAAACTCCATGATGGCGAGTTTTTCGGGATGGTCGCGCAGCGCGCGCGGCTTGTTGAACACCCTGGCGCCATCGCGCTCGGCCTGTTCCAGCAGGTGTGTCGCGTAGAAATACTCACTGTCAAACGGCGGGTCCTTGCGCATGAGGATGGCGTCAACGTCTTTCAGCGCCACGGCACGCCTGCCGCGGTCCTCGAACCAGTTTGCCGCATCGCCGGTCAGCGTGATGTCGCGCACATGGGCCGTCACGGCCGCGCCGCGCTGCCACATCAGGTCCTGCTGCTCGCAGGCGCTGATGCGGTGGCCGCGCCTTTGCGCCTCGCGCATCATGGCAAAGGTGGTGTCCTTGTAGATCTTGAATGACTCAAGCGGGTCGGCGATAAAAAGGATGTTCATGGATTTTTTGATGACCTGGAGGCCGTGGTTGTTTTAGCCGGCCCGGACAAGGGCGAGCGGCATTCCTGCCCGTATTGTTGTACAAACAGCGCCACCCTGCCTGCCACCACGCGCCAAAGGGCCGTGCCGATACCGGCTATTGCGGCGCCCGAGAGCGTGACAAGGAAAATGATGAGCGCGGCCTCGCGGCGCGCCTCGTCAACTCGCCACGAACTCAATAGCGGGCAATGCCCGCGCCTATTGACCCAGAGCCGAAAAACACTTCAAATCTCGATCTTGCTTCCCAACTCCACCACAGAGTTGTTCGGCAAATTCAGGAAATCTGCAGCACCACTGGCGTTATGGTGCATTTGCGCAAATAGCTTTTCACGCCAGGCTGCCATGCCGCTGCCAATCGTCGGAATGACCGTGTCGCGCGACAGGAAGTAACTTGTCGTCATCGGCTCCAGCTGACAGCCCCGGTTCTTGATCTGCTGCAGCGCCTTGGGCAGGTCCAGGTCGTTCTTGAAGCCGTAGTGAACGCTGACTTGCCAGCAGTCATGCCCCAGCGATTCGACCTCCAGGCGCTTGTCCATGCCAATCCACGGCACCTCATGGTTGCGCACCGTCACAAAGAGGTTCTGCTGGTGCAGTACCTTGTTGTGCTTGAGGTTGTGCAGCATCGCATTGGGCACGATGCCCGGCTCGGCGGTCATGAAGACAGCCGTGCCTTCAACCCGCAAAGGCGGGCTGACAAACACCGCATCCAGAAAACTCGGCAGGTCGATGGCGTCGGCGCGCAGCTTTTCGTTCAGGATGCGCCGGCCTTCCTTCCAGGTAATCATCAGGGTGAATACCCCGCCGCCTATCACCAGCGGGAACCAGCCGCCGGCAAACAGTTTCATCAGGTTGGAAGCAAAGAACGCAAAGTCCACGGCAAAGAACAGGCCGGTAGCAGCCAGGCACAGGCTGAGCGGGTATTTCCAGCCATAACGAATCACATAGAAAGTCAGGATGGTGGTGATCAGCATGTCGGTGCACACCGCAATGCCGTAAGCCGCCGCCAGGTTGCTGGAGGAGCGGAACATCACCACGGCCAGCACGATGGTGACAAACAGGCCCCAGTTCACGAATGGCATGTAGATCTGGCCGGTATCGCGCACACTGGTGTGCTGGATGCGAAGCCGGGGCAGATAACCCATCTGGATGGCCTGCTTGGTGACGCTGAAGGCGCCGGTAATCAGCGCCTGCGAGGCAATCACCGTGGCCATCGTGGCCAGGACCACCAGCGGAATCAAGGCCCAGTCAGGCGCCATCAGGAAAAACGGGTTCTTGACCGCTGCCGGGTTGTTCAGCAGCAGCGCACCCTGGCCAAAATAGTTGAGGACCAGCGAGGGCATGACAACCGAAAACCAGGCCAGCCGGATCGGCTTTTTACCGAAGTGTCCGAGATCGGCGTAAAGCGCCTCGGCACCGGTGACGCAGAGCACGACAGCGCCCAGGATGATGAAGGTAGTTCCCGGATTGGCCCACATGAACATCAGCGCGTAATGCGGGCTGAGCGCCTTGAGGATGCCCGGGTGGGTCACAATTTGCGAAACGCCCAGCAGCGCCAGCACGGCAAACCAGACGATGGTGATGGGGCCAAAAAATTTGCCAATCCCGGCGGTACCGTGCTTTTGCAGCGCAAACAGGCCAAACAAAATGACCAGTGTGGTGGGCACCACGGCCTTGGTAAAGGCGGGCGAAATAACTTCCAGGCCTTCCACCGCCGAGAGAACGGAAATGGCTGGCGTGATGACGCCGTCGCCATAAAAAAGCGAGGTGCCAAAAATGCCCACCACCAGCAAGGTATGCCGCAGCCGGGGCCTGTCCTGCACGGCCGTGGAGGCCAGCGCCAGCATCGCAATCAGGCCGCCCTCGCCATTGTTGTCGGCGCGCAGCACCAGCGTCACGTACTTGATGGAGACGATGACGGTCAGTGTCCAAAAGAAGATGGACAGGATGCCGTACACATTGTCGGGAGTGAAAGGAACGTGTCCGCCGCCGAAAACTTCCTTGATCGAATACAGAACGCTGGTGCCGATGTCACCGTAGACGACGCCAATGGCGCCTATGGTGAGCGCCGCGAGTGATGATTTTTGACTGGTCACAAAAACTGCCCGTCTTGGGCGATTTGCCGGCTAAAACGCCGACAAAAGTGGCCAAAGCCGACGGAATGGTTACTTAAGGGACCGCTATTTTGCGCTCAGGCGGCCTACTTTCAACCGGGCAAACACCCCTAGTTCACAGAAAACCGGGGTCTGTTGCAACGCAACAACTTGCCAGACCGCGCCAGACTTGAAAAGTCCGCTACGCCCCCCGTTCGGCTTGATAATTTGCTATCTTTTATATAGCTATAAACTACCGCCACACATGGGCTAGAGCCAGAAACAGGCAACAAATCCCGTTTCAGAGCCCTGCCTTCAGTCGTAGACCTCGGCGTTCGGATCGGTCGCTTCCAGCTCGTAGCTGGCGGCCAGCATGGCCAGCCGGGCGACGACGCCGTACATGTAGAAGCGGTTGGGGCCGCTGGAGCCAGGCTTTTCACCGTACTGCGGCAGGCGGCCGCTGTCGGCGAAGGCAAGCGGCACAAAGCTGGCACCGGGAGCATTGAGGTTTTCGTCTATGCCGCGCTCGGCGTGAATGCGGTAAAACCCGCCGACCACATAGCGGTCCATCATGTAAACCACCGGTTCGGCCACGGCGTCGTTGACGCGCTCGTTGGTCAGCACGCCTTCCTGGATGAGGAGCTCGGACAGGGGCTGGCCATCCTTGATGACGCTCATCTTGTTCTTGGTCTTGCGGCTCAGGGCACTGAGCTCTTTCGCGTCGTGCACCGTCATGATGCCCATGCCGTAGGTGCCGTTGTCGGGCTTGACCACGACAAACGGTTTTTCGTTGATGCCGTATTCCTTGTACTTGCGCCTGATGCGGGAGAGCAGCGCGTCAACGTTGGTGCTCAGACACTCCATGCCTTCGCCCCCGGAAAAGTTGACTTCGCCGCATTGCGCAAACATAGGATTGATGAGCCAGGGATCAATGCCCAGCAGCTTGCCAAAGCGTTTGGAGATTTCTTCGTAAGCCTTGAAATGATTGGATTTACGCCGCACCGACCAACCGGCGTGCAGCGGCGGCAGCAGGTGCTGCTCATGCAGGTCTTCCAGAATGCCGGGAATGCCGGCCGACAGGTCGTTATTCAGCAAAATCGTGCAGGGGTCGAAGTTCTTCAGCCCCAGGCGGCGGTCGGTGCGAATCAGCGGCTCAATCGTCAGACTCTCGCCGGTTGGCAGCTCCACCGTCGTCGCTTCCTTGATGTCGGAACTCAGCGAACCAAAACGCACATTGAGGCCGGCCTGGTGAAAAATGCGCTTGAGCTGCAGCACATTGGACAGGTAAAACGTATTGCGCGTGTGATTTTCGGGCACGACCAGCAGGTTGCGCGCTTCGGGGCAGATTTTTTCAATCGCGGCCATGGCGGCCTGCACGGCCAGCGGCAGCATCTGCGGCGTCAGGTTGTTCCAGCCGCCGGGGAAGAGGTTGGTATCGACCGGCGCGAGTTTGAAACCGGCATTGCGGATATCGACCGAGCTATAAAACGGCGGCGTGTGCTCCATCCACTCGAGCCGGAACCAGCGCTCGATGGCCGGCGTGGTGTCGAGAATGCGCTGTTCGAGCTCGTTGATGGGGCCGGTCAGGGCGGTAATGAGGTGCGGAACCATGCGGCCACTTTCGATGGGGAATTTTTGTTGTCCGGCTTGATGATATCTGACCGAGATTCAGAAAACTGGGGGCGGTCCTGCCGGTTTAAACCCCTTTCCCTGCCCTTTTAATGTCCGCCCGCGTCTCCCCCTCAGGTGCGCACCTCGCCCTGGCCCAGAACCACGTACTTGAGCGAGGTCAGGCCCTCGATGCCGACCGGCCCGCGCGCGTGAAATTTGTCGGTGCTGATGCCGATTTCTGCGCCCAGTCCGAACTCAAAGCCGTCGGCGAAGCGGGTGCTCGCATTCACCATCACGCTTGCCGAATCGACTTCGCGCAGGAAACGCTGGGCGTTCATGTGGTCGCGCGTGAGGATGGCGTCGGTGTGGTGGCTGGAGTACTGGTTGATGTGGCCAATAGCCTCGTCAACGCCTGCCACCACCTTGACGCTGATGACCGGCGCCAGGTATTCCTCGTGCCAGTCCTGCTCGGTGGCGGGCTGGACATTCGCCCCGGGCAGGCGGCCCAGAATGGCTTGGGCCTCGGCATCGCAGCGCATTTCCACGCCCTTGGCCGCGTAGATGGCGCCAATCCGGGGCAGGAAATCGGCCGCCACGCCGCGCGCCACCAACAGGCCTTCTGTCGCATTGCAGGGGCTGTATTTTTGGGTCTTGGCGTTGTCGGCAATCTTCACCGCCATGGCGATGTCGCAGGGGTCGTCGACGTAGACATGGCAGTTGCCGTCCAGATGCTTGATGACCGGCACCTTGGCATCGCGGCTGATGCGCTCGATCAGGCCCTTGCCACCGCGCGGAATGATGACGTCCACATACTGCGGCATGGCGATGAGATGGCCGACGGCCTCGCGGTCGGTGGTGGGCACCAGCTGCACCGCATCCGCCGGCAGGCCGGCCTCAAGCAGCGCCTGCTGCACCAGCATCGCCAACGCCTTGTTGGATTCGATGGCCTCGGAGCCGCCGCGCAGAATGCAGGCGTTGCCGCTCTTGATGGCCAGGCTGGCCGCTTCAATCGTCACATTGGGCCGGCTCTCGTAAATCATGCCGAAGACGCCAATCGGCACGCGCATCTGGCCGACGCGAATGCCGCTGGGCTGCTCTTTCATGCCAATGATCTCGCCGATCATGTCGGGCATGGCGGCCAATTGCTCGCAGCCAAGCGCAACGGTCTCAATGTCCTTGAGGCTGAGCTTGAGGCGGTCGAACAAAGGTCCGGCCAGTCCGGCGGCAGCGGCACGGTCCAGGTCGCGCTGGTTAACCGCCTGAAGGGCTGCAACATCCCGCCGAAGCAAGGCAGCCAGAGCCCGAAGTGCTCTATTTTTGATAGCTGCTGATGCCCGCGCCATTTGGGCTGAAGCCACTTTTGCCTTGGAACCCATGGATTCCATCAGGTGCAGCATGTCGCCGCCGGGTTGACTGGTATTTGAATGAAGGAAATCAGGGGCGTTCATGTGTGTATTTTGCCCCCAATCACCGGCCACATCACTTCCTGGAAGGGACACCCCGGCGCTGCATCATGTCTTCGCTCATGGCTTGCACGGCAGCGGGCGACAGCGTGGCCTGGGCGGCCGGGTAGACCATCCCGTCTTCGTCGTCCAGATGTTGCCGGTACATGAGGGCAAATTGATTCAGCGCATCAGCCTGAGCCGCTGTGAGTGGCGTCCAGCCAGATTCCGGGCTTTCGGCTACTGCCAGCAGCGTGCGGCGCGCCTCAAGCCACGCGACTTCCATCTGCCGGTGCTCCTGCACCAGCCGCTGAACCAGCTGGCGCAGGCCGGCGTCAGGCCCGGCCTGCAGCGGTGGAAACACGTGCAGCTCCTCGTCCTGGTGATGCAGCGGCGCCGCAATGTCGAAATAGCGCATCACGTCGCGCGCGGCCTGGCGGGCGGGCTCGTCGCAGCCTTTTTCCAACAGGTGCTGCTGCAGCTTTGCCTGCAGGGCCAGCATGCGTTCGACCCGGTCATGGCAGGTGGCAAGCATTTCAAACGGCGCTTCAAAACCTGCTGCCGGCGCGCTGTGGCCGGGCAGCATCACCGGCCTTGTGGTTCGGGCGGCGGTGCTCATGTCAGCCCATCTGGACGGCTTGGCCTTGCGGGTCGAAAGGAATGTAGGAGCCGTGTTCGCCACGCTTGATGGCTTCGACCATGCGCTGCAGCGGCTCCTCGGCATCTTCAGAAGTTGGCGCCCGGTTCAGCGTGCCCGACATGGCTGCGGCAAACACAATGCCCCAGTCGTGGCCGAACTGGCTGGACTCCTGCACCAGCGTGGCAAACGACGCCAGCTCGTCGGGGCGCTTGTCCACGCACATCAGCGGCACCAGCGCGCCGCCCTCACCGGCCTCGAAGCGCTGGCGCTGCGCGGGGGTGGCCTCCTCAGGCAACTCAACGCCGGCAAAAACAAACAGCAGGCGCTGCGGCTCGGCCTGAGCCCGGGCAGCCTGCAGAAGGTCGTCAAAAGTCGAAATGTCCATGGGATTCATCCAATTACGAAAAAAATGGGCGCAAGGGCAAGCGCTGCCCTGCTGATTAAACCCCGGCGACCACCGCCCCATCGGGCGAAAGGGTACTCACAAAGTCGGCCGGCAGCGGCCGCAAACGGGCGCTCTTGCGCGACTGCACCGTGCCGATGCTGACGAAGCACAGCGCGTGTTCGCCCTTCGCCAGGCCGAACAAGGCGCGCAGGCCAGCGGACTTCAGGGCCTTGCCGCTGGTCAGCGCCGAGCCATAGCCCAGGGCGGTAGCCATGAGCAGCATGTTTTGCACCGCGCAGCCGGTGGAAACGATGCGCTCAAACAAATCAATCTCCGGGTCGCCCCGCAAGCCATCGACCACCACCAGCAGGAGCAGCGGCGAGCGGTGCGCTTTTTCGCGCGCCTGCGCCACCTGGTCAGGCGTGGCGGCGGCGTCGCGTTCGATCAGGGCAGAGCCAAAAACCTCGGCCAGCCGGGCACGCGCCGCCTGCGGCACGTGCACAAAGCGCCAGGGCAGGAGCTGGCCATGGTCGGGCGCCGTGGCTGCCGCGCTCAGAATCAGGCCCAACTGGTCCGCATCGGGACCGGGTTCGGCCAGACGCTTGGGCAAAATGGTTTGGCGCGACTGCATCAGCGCGGCTGTCAGCGCCGCCGTGTCGTTGTCAGTCAGCTCAGCGGCAAGAGATTGAACAGGCGCAGCAAGATGGGTCATCGCTCTTTACCTTAACCAAGACGGCCGTCGGCACGCAAGCGGCCATACCAGCCGCCCAGCCGCAAGCCCCATACCGCCATGACGGCAGCCCAAAGCGAGGCCGCGGCCAGCAGCAGCCCGCCCGCAAAAGCAGTCTGCGCTGCGCCCGCAATGCGCAGCAGCGTGGCCGCCTGCAAAAGCCAGAACAGCGACCAAATAAGGCGGTCGGCCACCAGGGCACGCCCGCTGTGGCCACAGGACACGCGCGTGACCATGGCGAGCATCAGCGAAGCCAGGCAGCCCATGGTGAGCGCGTGCAGCGAGCCAAGGCTCAGCACCGGAGCGCCCTGCGCCCAGCCCAGCAATTGCGCGACGCCGCCCAGCAGCAGCGCCAGGCCGAGCCAGGAAAAACCTATGTGCAGCATGGCCAGCAGGCGATTCTTCAGGCTTTTTACCAGCCCCCAGGCCAAGGCGAGCCAGAGCAGCAGGCCTCCTGCCGCCAGTTCAAAAATACCGCGAACGAGCATCCATGCAGAGTCGTGAGGCAAGCCGTTCAGCTCTGCCCACACGGCAGCCACCTCGACGGCCGCGACTGCCAGCATCAGCCACAGCACCCAGGACGGACGCCATGCATCCAGCAACGGCATGGCGCTGGACGTGAAAAACGGGATCATGCGGTGCGCTACCGACACATAGACCACCAGCACGAAACCCCAAAGACCGGTCAGCACACAGGTCAGCGCGACGGCGGGGGCGTCGAGCCCCAGACTGAGCGCCAGGCCGGCCAGGCTCAGACAACCGACGACGCAGCCCGAGCCAATCGTTAGCGCGTGCAAGCGGTCTTGCGCCCTGCTGAGCCTGATGAGCCGCCAGAACAGGAGCGTCATCCACGCGAGACCGCACCAGGCCATCACGAGCGCGGCAATCGCCAGCCCCGCATTGAGATGCACCGCTGCCAGCCACAGCATCCAGCCTGTCGCCTGCAGCAGCATGGGTGTCAGCAAATGGCCAACTTCAAACGGTCGTACGCCCAGCCATTTGGGGCCGGCCGTGAATAGAAACCCCGAAAAAAACAAGGGAATGAAACCAAAAGTCATCACCGCCCCATGCACCAGCGAGGGCGGCATGGCATAGGGCAGCGCCAGCGCGCCGCTCATCCGGTCAAGCTGCACCAGTGCCCACCAAACCCCGGCGGTCACCAGAACCACCATGGCCAGGAAGAAACCCAGCCGGTGGGGCGCGAGCAAAAGATAGCGGACGCGCCAGCTGCGGTCCAGCTTTGCCATTGCCTCGGCGGAGGGTTTGCCGTTCAGCCCCCGCAAAGGAATGACAGGCGGCAGGTTCATCCACAAACGCCCAGGTGGCCGCACTGGGTGCAATAGTCACAGCCGTCCTTGCGGATCACGGCATGAGCCCCGCATTCGCTGCACTTTTTCCCGGCCATCACGGGCGGTGCCAGGGTGGAAGCAACCTGAGCCTGCGCCGCAGGCGACACGCTCACGACCGACTGGGCAGCGCGCCGCGCAATGATGTTCTGCACCGCGTAGGCAATGGCCGCCACCTCCGAGTCGTGCCACAGAGGCACGCGTGTGCCATCGGCTTTTTCGTAGGTTCCGAAGCGCACGGGCCCGCGGTCCCAGGCGACCTTGCGCATGTCGCTGAGTGCACGCTCCAGAAAGCCGCCGCGCGCGGCCAGCGACAGCATGCGCATGCTGGAGGTAATCCATTGCTGCGATTCACCGCTCTGCCCCACGGGCATGAAGAACTCGATGGCGCGCTCTACCGTGCCGGCGCCGCTGGCTGCGGGCACCGGCAGGAAAGACACCACGAGGTAGAGCCGCTTGTGGCCTTCCTGGGTCCAGTATTCGACCTTTTCCGCAACCGCCGACAGAGCGCCCTTGGGCCGGCTTTCAATCACCGTACGCATAGGGTCCACCGGGGCTGCTGCGGCAGGAGTGGTCTCAGGGCTTGGGTGGGTTTCAAGCACGGCGCCCAAAATGGCATTGGGCCGGTATGTGGCCAGGCCCTTGAGCCGCGCCCGCCAAGCCTGTTGATACAGGCTCTTGAAGTCGTCGTAGGCGTAATCAGCCGGCACGTTGACGGTCTTGGAAATCGCCGTATCGATGAATGGCTGCACCGCTTCCATCATGGCGATGTGGCTGGTCGCCGACATTTCGAGCGCCGAGACAAAATAGTCGGGCAGCTTGTTCACATCGCCGCCCAGCTCGCGGAACAGGCGCCAGGCGTGGTCTTCCACCGCGTAGTCGGTGGTACTGCCGTCGGACTCGCGCTTTTTGCGCCGGTACATCCAGGAGAATGCCGGCTCGATGCCATTGGACGCGTTGTCGGCAAAAGCCAGGCTCACCGTGCCCGTGGGTGCAATCGACAGCAAATGGCTGTTGCGAATGCCATCGGCGCGGATGGACTGCTGAAGTTCAGCCGGAAGCCGGCTGGCAAAGGTACCGGGGGCAAGATAACCTTCAGCATCGAATTTCGGAAAGGCGCCCTTTTCCTTCGCCAGCGCCACCGAAGCGGCATAGGCCGCGTCGCGCATGCGCACGGCAATGCGGGCGGCCATTTCGCGGCCCTCCGGCGAGTCGTAACGCAGGCGCAGCATGGTCAGCGCGTTGCCCAAGCCGGTAAAACCCACGCCGATGCGGCGCTTGGCAGACGACTCCGCCTGCTGCTGCGGCAATGGCCAGAAGGTCACTTCCAGCACGTTGTCGAGCGCGCGCACCTGAGTCGCTATGGAGGTTTCAAACGCCTCAAAGTCAAAGCTCGGCTCACCGTCGAAGCCAAAGGGATGACGCACAAAGCGCGTAAGGATGACGGGTCCGAGGTCGCAGCAACCATAGGGCGGCAGCGGCTGCTCGCCGCAGGGATTGGTCGCGGCGATGGATTCGCAATAACGCAGGTTATTGTCCTGGTTGATGTTATCCAGAAACAGGATGCCGGGCTCGGCAAAGTCGTAGGCCGAACGCATCACGGTGTCCCACAACTCGCGCGCCGCCACCGTCTGGTAAACCCACAGTCCGTCGGCACGCTGGAAGGCGCCTTGCGCGACCAGCGTGGCGCCTGGTTTAGCCTTGTGCACCAGCTCCCAGGGCTGGTCATCACTCAGCGCCTGCATGAAGGCGTCGGACATGCCGACCGACACATTGAAGTTGTTCCAGCGGCCGGGCGTGCGCTTGGCGGTGATGAATTCCTGCACATCGGGGTGGTCAATGCGCAGCACGCCCATCTGCGCGCCGCGCCGCGCGCCGGCACTCTCCACCGTGGAGCAGGACTGGTCGAACACGTTGATGTAGCTGCAGGGGCCGGAGGCCATCGACGCAGTAGCCTTGACCTCGGCGCCGCGCGGGCGGATGCGTGAAAAATCATAGCCGACGCCGCCGCCGCGCCGCATGGTCTCCGCAGCCTCGCGCAGGGCCTCGTAAATGCCGGGGTAGCCCCCGTCATCCACGCCCTGGATGCAGTCGCCCACCGGTTGGACGAAGCAGTTGATGAGTGTGGCCTGGATAGCCGTGCCGGCCGCGCTCATGATGCGGCCCGCACCAATGGCGCCTGCGTGCAGGTTCTCCAGAAACAGCGCCTCGTGCTTCTCGCGCTCGGCTTCAGGCTCGACCGAGGCCAGCGCCCGCGCCACGCGCCGATATACGTCTTCCAGGCCGCTTTCGCCGGGTTTCAGGTATTTTTCCTTCAGCACATCGTGGCTGATGGGCTGGGTGGCCGTCAGATCTTGCGGCCGCCCAAAATGTTCGCGCTTCATATCCATATTCCTCTGAAAAGCACTGCGTGACGAACACCGCCCAGCAGCCATTGCATCAAATTTTGCACCTAAACCGGCTGACAGGGAAAACCCCGCAGCACAGACTGTTCGCGCCATGCCACCTGCCAGCCTGCAGCCCGCTCAGTCGGAAATGATTTGTCCATCGTGCTCCACATAGGGTTGGTAGGGGCCAGTGCCACAGTGGGATGCTAGCGAAGCCGGCACGAAATCACCTTGCTGTGCGTCAAAGATATGGATTTCTCCCTCTTCAATTACATAGTGCCAACCATGCAAGGTGAGCGTTCCGTTCTCTACCTCGCGCCTAACCATCGGGTAATCCATAAGGCGCTCAAGCTGCAGCACCACGGAACGCTGCTCGGTGCGGCGCATGGCCTCGGGACCGGCCTGAACCGGCAGCAGCGCCTCACGAACGAGCTTGAGCCAGGCTTTCAGGGCCACGGCTTCCTCGGGCACCCCCTCATAGGCGGCGCGGATGGCGCCGCACTGGCTGTGCCCGCAAACAACGATGCGCTCAACATGCAGGCTCAATACCGCGAACTCGATCGCGGCCATGGTGCCATGCAGGCCGTGCGATCCGTCATAAGGCGGAACGAAGGCTCCGACGTTGCGAACAATGAACAGCTCTCCAGGACCGGTTCCCGTCAGCAGGTAAGGCACCAGCCGGGAATCCGAACAGCCAATGAACAGCGTCTTGGGATGTTGTCCCTGCGCCACCAAATCCTGAAAGCGCTGCTGGTGCAGGGGAAAGTAGTCCGATTTGAAACGCCGCAAACGCAACAGCAACTCGTCTGTGGCTGCGGCGTCCTCGCTCATTGAACCAGAGGCGAATCAGCCCCTTCAAGGTCAATGCCTTCGACCAGCGCCTCACCCACCAGCAAGCTCATGTACTGATGCAGGGCCCTGGCCCGCGACTGCATGGTCAACAGGGTCGTAATGCGCTCGCGCACTTCCTCGTAGGCGGGCTGCTTGCCGGCACGGCGATTCAGCACATCGATAATGTGAAAACCGAAGCGCGTGTGTATCAGCCGCGGGTGCACCCCCATGCCCCATTGCGAATGCTTCTGGTGAAACAGTTCGTTGGCCAGCTCAGGCGCGCAGTCGTCAGGACCAATCCAGCCGAGGTCGCCGCCCTGCGTACTGGTGGGGCAGTTCGACAGCTCGGCGGCCAGCTGGGCAAAGCGCTCGGGGGAAGCATCGTTGCGCGTCAGCTCCAGCAGCGCCTTCTCGGCATGGACCGTCAGCGCATGCACGTTGACGCCGGGCGTGACGGCAAACAGGATGTGCCGCACATGCAGCGCCTGGCCGACCATGAATTGCTGCTTGTGGGCTTCGTAATAGCGCTGCCCTTCCTCCTCGGTAGGCTGGGGCGCAGGCACCTCTCCGTCCACCATCGCCTCGATGACCTGGCGCTCGGCCTCGCCCAATTCGGGCGCGGTCAGGTCTTGATGACGCGGCAGCAAGCCCTTCATCACAGCCTGCTGGCGCAGCAGTTCGGAATAAGCCCTCTCGCGCAGTGCATCCGTGTCCGGTCGCTGCCCGGCCTCGTGCAGGGCAATGCCGTTGATAAAGGCCGTTGGCGATGCCGCCTGAGTGGAGGGGCTGGAACACTGGCAGGCGCTGCTGCCGCAGCCGGTGACCGTGGAAGTGGGGCTATTCATAAAAATTTACCTTCTCGCTTCAACAGGGGATTAACGCTTGACAGGCGGCGTAGCCGTGACGCCCAGACGGCGGCTGCGCACGACCTGGTAGGGGCGAAACAGGTAGCCGACCGAGGCAAAACCGCTCCATACATGGACCAGGCGGCTGAACGGGAACAGTAAAAAGATCGTCATGCCGAACACGATGTGGAGCAGGTAAGGCCACGGCAGACCGGCCAGCACTTCAGCATTTACCGTGCGCAAGGTCAGGATGCGCTGCGCCCAGTCCGCCAGGATCAGCATGACGCTGCCGTCGGAATGAGCCCACGAATACGGCAGGGTGATCAACCCGACCACCAGCTGCACCCAGAGAATCAGCAAGATGGCCAAATCGGTCTTGTGGCTGGTGTAACGGATGCGCTCATCAAAGATGCGGCGGTAGATCAGCATCGACAGGCCGACGAAGCAAATCACGCCGAAGAGACCGCCCGAATAGATCGCAATCTTCTGCTTGACCGATGCCTCCAGGAAGTGGGCATAAAACGCATGCGGTGCCAGCAGGCCGACCAGATGGCCGAAGAACAGGAACAGGATGCCGACATGGAACAGATTGCTGCCCCAGCGCAGCAGGCCGGTGCGCAGAAGCTGCGACGAGTCGCTTTTCCATGTGTACTGGTCGCGGTCGAAGCGGATCAGGCTGCCGAGCAGGAACACCGTCAGGCAGATGTAGGGATAGACCCCAAAAAGAAAACCATACACGGTCATGTTCGTACTCCTTGGTCGGGACGTGCTTTGCGTGCGATGTTGGGCACGATGTGAATCGGTTGCGGCTGGTCGGGCTTGGACTGGCCCTTGGACGAGCAGCCGTCAAACACGACCGGTTCTTGCCAGACGGCATCGATCGGCTCTTCGGCGGCGATTTCAACCGGCGATGCCTTCTCGCCAGCCAGTTCCAGCAAGGCACCCAACACGCAAGCATAGGCACTGCCGCGTTGCTGCAAGGCCGCAAAGATGGCATTGAAAATATGCGCCAT
Organism: uncultured beta proteobacterium; assembly: GCA_963793855.1. Taxonomy (GTDB): domain Bacteria; phylum Pseudomonadota; class Gammaproteobacteria; order Burkholderiales; family Burkholderiaceae_C; genus Polaromonas. Next base: position 771,320 of record CAWCBL010000004.1, on the reverse strand, counting down.
CTCTGCCAGGAACTCGCGCGCCTCGCGCGGCGGCTGGGTCGAGGTGAATTCGAGCACCACCGGCAAAAAATCGGGCATTTCGCCCTCGGCCAGGTACATGCCCGCCTTTTCGTAAGTCTGCGCCAGGTCGATCATGGCCGGGCCACGGTCGCGCGAGTCACCATGCACATGCTCGAACAGGTGCAGCGACGTGGCGCGCCCCCGGTCGAACAGTTCGACATAGTCGGCTTCGACCTCCAGGGAAGCTTTGCGCGCCAGGGTGTCGATCAGCGCATCGAGTTCGGCCAGCCGCTGCGGCGGCAGGGCTCGCTCTTCATGCAGCGCACCACGCAGGTCCGCCAGGTGACCGCGCAGTTCGGCGTCGGGATAGCCCAGCAGGCGGGCCAGCACGCGCAGGCTTGTTGTCGCCTTGGGAATGTTGTTGAACAGTGCCATGTCTCAGACCTCCACCTTGATGGGAATAGTGCGTTTCTTGCTGCCGCCGAACAGGCTGACGTCGCTGGCGCCGTCGGAGCAGCCGTTGCCGAAGGTAAAACCGCAGCCGCCGCGCATGTCGAACGCGTTTTCAGCGTATTCGCGGTGGGTGGTCGGGATCACGAAGCGGTCTTCGTAGTTGGCAATCGCCATGATGTGGTACATCTCCTCGACCTCGGCCACTGTCAGGCCGGCTTGCGCCAGCACGGCCAGGTTCTGCTCATTGTCCACATGCTTGCTGCGCTGGTAGGAACGCATGGCCAGCATGCGCTGCAGCGAACGAATCACTGGCGCGGTATCGCCTGCCGTCAGCAGGTTGGCCAGGTACTGGACCGGAATCCGCATCTGGGCGATGTCTGGCAGTTCGCCATTGATGCCGATCTGCCCGGCGTTGGCCGCCGAGGTGATGGGCGACAGCGGCGGCACATACCAGACCATCGGCAACGTGCGGTATTCGGGATGCAGCGGCAGGGCAACCTTCCACTCGACAGCCATCTTGTACACCGGGCTCTTGCGGGCGCCTTCAAGCCAGGCTTCCGGAATGCCGTCGAGGCGGGCCTGCGCGATCACGGCCGGATCGTGCGGATCCAGGAAAATGTCGAGCTGGGCCTGGTAGAGGTCCTTGTCGTTTTCCACGCTGGCGGCTTCCTGGATACGGTCTGCGTCATACAGGATCACGCCGAGGTAACGAATGCGCCCGACGCAGGTTTCACTGCACACCGTGGGCTGACCGGCCTCAATACGCGGGTAGCAGAAGGTGCATTTCTCGGCCTTGCCGCTCTTCCAGTTGTAGTAGATTTTTTTGTACGGGCAGCCCGAAACGCACATGCGCCAGCCGCGGCACTTGTCCTGGTCGATCAGCACAATGCCGTCTTCCTCGCGCTTGTAGATCGAACCCGAGGGGCAGGACGCCACGCAGGCCGGGTTCAGGCAATGCTCGCACAGGCGCGGCAAATACATCATGAAGGTGTTTTCAAACTGGCCGACCATGTCCTTCTGGACCTGATCGAAATTCGCCAGATTGGCATCCTTGCTGCGCTTGGAAAACTCGCCGCCCAGAATTTCTTCCCAGTTCGGACCCCATTCGATTTTCTCCATGCGCTTGCCGGTAATCAGGCTGCGCGGGCGCGCCGTCGGCGTGGCCTTCATCTCGGGGGCCGACTGCAGGTGGTCGTAGTCGAAAGTGAAGGGCTCGTAATAGTCATCAATCTGCGGCATGTTCGGGTTGGCGAACAGGCGCATCAGCATTTTCCATTTGCCGCCCTGGCGCGGCTCGATGGAGCCGTCGGCCTTGCGGATCCAGCCGCCGTTCCACTTGTCCTGGTTTTCCCATTCCTTGGGGTAGCCGATGCCGGGCTTGGTCTCAACGTTGTTGAACCAGGCGTATTCCATGCCGGGACGGCTGGTCCAGACGTTCTTGCAGGTGACTGAGCAGGTGTGGCAACCGATGCACTTGTCCAGGTTCAGCACCATGCCGATTTGTGCGCGTACTTTCATGCCGACTCTCCCTGTTGTTGCACCGCGAAGGCGCGTTCGTCATCCCGTGGCGTGTCGAGCCAGTCCACCTTGTCCATCTTGCGCACGACGACGAATTCATCGCGGTTGGTGCCAATGGTTCCGTAGTAGTTGAAGCCGTAGGACAGCTGGGCATAGCCGCCAATCATGTGCGTGGGTTTCAGCACAATGCGCGTCACCGAGTTGTGGATGCCGCCACGCTGGCCGGTGATTTCCGAGCCGGGCGTGTTGACGATTTTTTCCTGCGCGTGGTACATCATCACCATGCCGGGCTTGACACGCTGGCTGACCACCGCACGCGCAGAAATCGCGCCGTTGACGTTGTACAGCTCTATCCAGTCGTTGTCCTCCACGCCGATCAGCTTGGCGTCGTCTTCACTGAGCCAGACGATCGGGCCGCCGCGGCTCAGGGTGAGCATCAGCAGGTTGTCGGTGTAGGTCGAGTGAATGCCCCACTTCTGGTGCGGCGTGATGAAGTTCAGCAGGATCTCGGAGTTGCCGTTGGAACGGATGCCGTGCACGCCCGCCGTCGCCTTCAGGTTCACCGGCGGCCGGTAGCTGGCCAGGCCCTCGCCAAAGGCCAGCATCCACGGGTGATCCTGGTAGAACTGCTGGCGCCCGGTCAGGGTGCGCCAGGGGATGTATTCATGCACATTGGTATAGCCGGCGTTGTACGAAACGGTCTCGGATTCAATGCCGCTCCAGGTCGGCGAGCTGATGATCTTGCGCGGCTGCGCCTGGATGTCGCGGAAACGGATTTTTTCGTCTTCGCGGTGCAGGGCCAGATGGGTGTGGTCGCGGCCGGTTTGTTTGCCCAGCGCTTCCCAGGCCTTGACGGCCACATGGCCGTTGGTTTCGGGGGCCAGCTGCAGCACCATTTCGCAGGCGTCGATGTCGCTGTTGATGCGCGGCATGCCCTGCGTGACGCCGGGCTCCGTCACCAGTCCGTTGAGCTGGCCGAGCTGCGTGACTTCGATGTCGGTATTCCACGAAATTCCCTTGCCGCCGTTGCCGATCTTCTTCAGCAGCGGGCCGACCGCCGTGAAGCGCTTGTAGACATTCGGATAGTCGCGTTCGACCACCTGCATTTGCGGCGCCGTCTTGCCGGGAATCAGTTCGCACTCGCCGCGCTTCCAGTCCTTCACCTCGAAGGGCTGGGCCAGCTCGCCCGGTGAGTCGTGCATTAGCGGGGTTAGCACCATTTCCTTCTCGACACCCAGGTGGCCTTCGCAAAGTTCGCTGAATTTCTTCGCAAAGCCCTTGTAGATTTCCCAGTCGCTTTTCGATTGCCACACAGGGTCCACAGCGGTGGACAGCGGATGGATGAAGGGATGCATGTCGCTGGTGTTCAGGTCGTTCTTTTCGTACCAGGTGGCCGTCGGCAGCACGATGTCCGAATACAGGCAGGTGGTGCTCATGCGGAAGTCGAGCGTGACCAGCAGGTCGAGCTTGCCTTCGGGCGCCTTGTCGTGCCAGACCACTTCTTCGGGCTTGCCTTCCTCGGCACCCAGGTCCTTGCCCTGTACGCCATTGTCCGTGCCCAGCAGGTGCTTGAGGAAGTACTCATGCCCCTTGCCCGACGAGCCGATGATGTTGGAGCGCCAGACGAACATGTTGCGCGGCCAGTTGGCCGGATGGTCCGGGTCTTCGCAGCTCATCTTGAGCGAGCCGTCCTTGAGCGACTTGACGACGTAGTCTTTCGCGTCCAGGCCCGCGGCCTGCGCGTCCTTGACCACCTGCATCGGATTGGTCTGCAACTGCGGGGCGCTAGGCAGCCAGCCCATGCGCTCGGCGCGCACGTTGTAGTCGATCATGCTGCCGCCGTAAAGCTTCTTGTCGGCCAGTGGCGACAGCACTTCATCGACACCGAGCTTCTCGTAGCGCCACTGATCGGTGTGCGCGTAGAAGAAGCTGGTCGAGTTCATCTGCCTTGGTGGGCGGATCCAGTCCAGCGCGAAGGCCAGCGGCGTCCAGCCGGTCTGCGGACGCAGCTTTTCCTGGCCCACATAGTGCGCCCAGCCGCCGCCGCTCTTGCCGATGCAGCCGCACATCATCAGCATGTTGATGACGCTGCGGTAGTTCATGTCGCTGTGGTACCAATGGTTCATGCCGGCGCCGATGATCACCATCGAACGGCCTTCGGTCTTCTCGGCGTTTTCGGCGAACTGGCGCGCAACGGAGATCACCTGGTCACGCGGCACGCCGGTGATCTGCTCCTGCCAGGCCGGCGTGTACGGCGTGTTGTCATTAAAATCAGCCGCCGCCAGTTCACCGGGCAAGCCGCGGGGAATGCCGTATTGCGCAGCCTGCAGATCGAACACCGTGGCAACCAGCACCTAGCGGGCTTCGCCGTCCTTGCCGACCGCAATGCGCTGCACGGGCACCGCGCGCACCAGCACATCAGACTTGTTCGTTGTTCGGGAAATGCTCGTGGTGAATGCCGCCGAAATACGGGAAACCGACTTTGGCATTGTCCTGGCTGGGCGCATCGCCTTCCATCACCGACAGCTTGAGGGAGACATGGTCGCCATCGCGCGCCTCCTTGGCTTCCAGGTTCCACTGGCCCGCGTCGGCGCGGCCGTCCGGTCCCCAGCGGAAACCGATGGCGCCCTGCGGCGTGACCACCTTGCCTTGTGCATCGAAGGCAACGGTTTTCCAGTCGGGATTGTTGTCCTGGCCGAGCTGGCCGCTGAAATCAGACGCGCGCACATAGCGGTCGGGCACCATGACGGATTCGCCATTTTCAAGCTGGTGCTCCTTCAGCATCACCAGCATGGGCAGGTCGGTGTAGCGACGCGCATAGTCGTCGAAATAGGCGGAGCGCGGCCGGCCGTTGCCGCCAAAATAGAAGTCTTTCAAGATCACATGGCCCATCGCCATGGCGACTGCGGCGTCAGTGCCCTGCTTGGGATGCAGCCACAGGTCGGAGAGCTTGGCGACTTCGGAATAGTCGGGCGTGATGGCGACGGTCTTGGTGCCCTTGTAGCGGACTTCGGTAAAAAAGTGCGCGTCGGGCGTGCGCGTCTGCGGCACGTTGGAGCCCCAGGCAATGATGAAACTGGAGTTGTACCAGTCTGCCGACTCGGGCACGTCGGTCTGCTCGCCCCAGACCTGCGGACTGGACGGAGGCAGGTCGCAATACCAGTCGTAAAAGCTCATGCACACGCCGCCAATCAGCGACAGGTAACGCGAGCCCGAGGCGTAACTGACCATGGACATGGCCGGGATCGGCGAGAAACCGATGATGCGGTCGGCTCCGTGCTTTTTGATGGTGTACACATTGGACGCGGCGATGAGCTCATTGACCTCGTCCCAGCTTGAACGCACGAAGCCGCCCAGGCCGCGAACGCTCTGGTAGTCGCGCCGCTTGGCGTCGTCCTGCACCACGGCGGCCCAGGCATCGACCGGCGCCAGCGTCAGGCGCGCTTCCCGCCAGTGCTTGAGCAGGCGGGCACGGATCATTGGGTACTTGACGCGGTTGGCGCTGTACAGATACCAGCTGTAGCTCGCGCCGCGCGAGCAGCCGCGCGGCTCGTGGTTGGGCATGTCCCAGCGCGTGCGCGGGTAGTCGGTCTGCTGGGTTTCCCAGGTCACGATGCCACCCTTGACGTAAATCTTCCACGAGCAGGAGCCGGTGCAGTTCACGCCGTGCGTGCTGCGCACGATCTTGTCGTGCGCCCAGCGATTGCGATAGGCGTCTTCCCAGGTACGGTCTTCAGCCGTGGTGACGCCATGCTCGCCCGAAAACGATTCTCTCGGATTGGAAAAGTGGCTCAGTCGATCCAAAAAATGACTCATTTGATTCTCCGGTAATGCGGTAAATAAGGTGCTGAACAGCGCGGCAAATGTGGCTCAGGGATTCTTGATCTCGGCACCACCGCGCAGGTAGAACCACCAGTTCAGCACCAGGCACAGGGCATAGAAGATGGCAAAGCCGTACATCGCGTTTTCAGGCGTGCCGGCCTTGATCTGGGCGCCAATCACCACGGGCGCGATGAAAGCGCCATAGGCGGCGATGGCCGAGGTCCAGCCCAGCACCGGGCCGGCCTGCTGGCGGTCAAAAATCACGCCAATGGTGCGGAAGGTCGAGCCGTTGCCCATGCCGCTGGCGGTGAACAGCACCACGAACAGCAGCATGAACATCAGGAAATACTGCTCGGGCGCGGCCGAGTTATAGGCCAGCAGCATGACGTAACCCACCGCTACAGAGGCCACCACCATGATGGCGGAAATGACCTGGGTCACGATGGAGCCGCCGACCTTGTCCGAAATCCAGCCGCCTATCGGCCGCACCAGCGCGCCGACGAAGGGGCCGATCCAGGCATAGGCCAGCACCGACGGTGCGTTCGGGTTGTTCAGCGTATGTTGCATCACGCCTGCCGCATCGGGCACATGGCTGACGCCGAAGATAACCTTCATGGCCAGCGGCAACGCCATCGAAAAACCAATGAAGGAGCCGAAGGTGACGATGTACAGAACGGTCAGCGACCAAGTGTGCTTGTTGCGAAAAATAGCAAACTGCTTGTCGATGCTTTCCTTCATGGGGCCAAAGGCCGTCACCTTCAGCACCATCAAAGTGCTGATGATGATCAGTGGCATCGCGATCCACATGTTCAGCAGGCCAAGGCCGGTGGGCTTGGGCAGGTAGAGGTACAGGCCAACGCCGGCCGGAACGAACGAAAGCGTATAGAGCCAGATGATCTTGAGAAAAGCCGCGATGGTTCCGCCGATGGCGGGCGACACCGTCTTCAGGTTGTTCATGCCGAAAAAGCAGATCAATGAACAGCGGCACCAGCGACAGCAGCCAGGTAAAGCCGGCGTTCTGGATCCAGGTCGGTGTGCCGGCGGCAATCTTGCCGAAGATCCAGCCGCTGTCTTTCAACAGCGTCATCGGTTCGCCACCGAAGCTGGCCGAACACACCCACGGTCATCACCAGCGGAATGACGATCTGCATGGCCGTCACGCCAAAGTTGCCCAGACCCGCATTAAGTCCCAGCGCCGTGCCCTGCAGCCGCTTGGGGAAAAAGGTGCTGATGTTGGACATGGAGCTGGCGAAGTTGCCGCCGCCCACGCCCGACCACAGCGCCATCAGCTGGAAGGACCAGAGCGGCCATTCAGGGTGCTGCAGCACGATGCCGGTACCAATGGCCGGCGCCAGCAGCATGGATGTTGTCAGGAAGATGGTGTTGCGTCCGCCGGCCAGCCGGATCAGGAAGGAGGCCGGAATCCGCATGGTGGCGCCGGCCAGACCCGAGATGGCGGTAAGCGTGAACAGCTCGGCCTGGCTGAACGGAAAGCCCAGGTTCATCATCTGCACGGTGATGATGCCCCACATGCCCCAGATGGCAAAGCCGCAGAGCAGGCTGGGGATGGAAATCCAGAGGTTGCGGTAGGCAATGCGCTTGCCGGTGTTTTCCCAGAACTGCTCGTCCTCGGGACGCCAGTCGACGATGTCAGCGCTGGAAGTTTTTTGATTGTTCATGATGAATTTCCAGGGAAATGAGTGGGTATCAGGCTTTGGCGCCAGCGGCATTGCGGCCCATGACTTCAGCGCGGCGCACTTCGGTCCAGTACATCAAGATCAGCGAGACCCAGACCACGCCGTACATCAGCATGAATGAACTGGAGCGAATGCCGGTGATGTCCATCAGAGCGCCGAACATGATGGGCAGCACAAAGCCACCCAAGCCACCGGCCAGGCCCACGATGCCGCTGATGGCGCCGATGTTGTGGGAATAGTCGTCGCTGATGTACTTGAAGACACTGGCCTTGCCAAATGCAAAGGCCACGCCCAGGATGGCCATCAGCGCGGTGAAGGCGTAAATGTTCAGTCCGAGGTGGAAGGTAGAGGGGCCATTGACCGTCAAGATCGTGAAGTCGGTCTGCGGGTAAGACAGCAGGAACAGGCAAACCCAGCTCACCCACATCACCCACCAGGTCACGCTGTGCGCACCGTACTTGTCGGACAGCACACCGCCCACGGCGCGCAACACGCCACCGGGCAATGAAAAGCAGGCCGCCAGCAACGCCGCCGTGCGAATGTCCAGGCCGTACTCGCCCACGTAGTACTGCACCATCCACAGCGACAGGGCCACATAGCCGCCGAACACGATGCTGTAGTACTGGCAGTACTTGAGCACCTTGGGGTCTTTCAGCGCCTTGAGCTGGTCCCTGAAACTGACATTGCTGGGCACCAGATGGGCCGGATCGCTGTAGCTGAACATCCAGAACAGCACCAGCGTCGCGAGCATGATGACGGCGTACACCTGCGGCACCATGGCCCAGCCAAAAGCCACCAGCAAGACCGGCGCAACAAACTTGTTGACTGCCGCACCGGAGTTGCCGGCGCCGTACACGCCCATCGCCGTGCCCTGGCGGCTCTTGGGGAACCAGCGCGCCACATAAGGCGTGCCGACTGAAAACGAACCGCCTGCCAAGCCGACAAACAGACCGATGGTGAGGAAATGCCAGTATTCGGTGGCGTAACTCATGAGCCAGATGGCGGGCACCGTGATGGCCATGAGGACAGCCATGACGATGCGTCCGCCGTATTTATCCGTCCAGATACCCAGCGGCACGCGGATGAGCGAGCCCGTCAGCACCGGCGTGGCCGTGAGCAGGCCAAACTCCGTCGCATTGAGATTAAGCATCTTCTTGATCGGGATGCCGATGACGCCAAACATCATCCACACCATGAAGCAGACGGTGAAGGCCAGCGTGCTGACGATAAGCACCGACCACGCCCTTCTTGAATTATTCAGCTCAGAGGCCATGTTCTTTTTCTCCAGAAGACATGGCATGACTGTCGGGGATTCCGGGGACTTTGACTATCCCCCATTCGAACGTGACTGGATGTCACAAGGAACTATGGAGGCCCGACCGCCATAGTTCTGAAGAACTACCTGTCCTTCAAATTTGGCAAAGCTTGATGCAGATCAACCCAGTTCCCGGCCAGCCGCATATACGGCGGCCTGAACGCGCGAGGTCAGCTGCAGCTTGCGAAGAATGTGCTGGACGTGAATCTTCACGGTCGTCTCGGCGATGTCGAGCTTGCGCGCAATCATCTTGTTGCTATCGCCGCAGGCGACCAGGGTCAGGACTTCACGCTCGCGGGCGGACAGCAGATCGGCGCCCGAGCCATCGCGGGATGAAGTCGGCAACTGGGCGTTGCCAGAGGGCATCGCCAACAGCACGGTCGTCTCCTCCTGCACAAGGGGCGACGCCGGCTTCGGCACTGACTTGCCCCGAAAAGCGGTGACCAGCTTGGTCATCATTTCCGGGCTGATGACCGATTCCCCGGCGATAACCTTGATGATGAAACCGGACAGGTGGTCCAGCTCAACGGTTTTGAGCAAGTAGCCGTCGGCACCGGCCTGCAGCGCCGCAGCCAGATCGTCCTCGTTCTCGCTCATGGTCAGCATAAGGATGCGCGTTTCCGGGGCCGCATCCTTGAGTGCGGCGATTCCGTCCACGCCGCGAACCCCCGGCAAATGGTTGTCCAGCAGAATCAGGTCCGGCCTGCTGCGCTCCACACAACGCAAGGCTTCGCCAATGTCGCCGGCCTGGTCGGCCACGTCGAAACGCTCATCCTGCGAAAGCAGCGCAATCAGGCCGCGGCGAAACAGGGTGTGGTCGTCAACCACCAGCAGTCGAATCAGCTTCATGGCCGGGCCTATCGGCTGAGGCCTTGCGGGCCAAGGCAAGCTGCACGGATCTTTAATTTGCTATGAATAGCATAGCTGCTTACGCTCGCAATCATTGGGCTAGAGTCAGTATTCATTGATATAAGTCCTGAGTCTTTAGTTTTTAATCACGTGCCACGCATGAGCTCGACGTGAGGCTCAAGCTCCAGCCCCGTACCTGCCACGCCGGCGCCCGTTACAGGATGGGTTGGCAGCGTCAGCATGGCCGTTGTTCCCTGGCCTGGTCCAGACACGATTTCCACGCTGGCGCCTATGCGTTCTGCGCGCTCTCGCATGATCTTCAGGCCCACATGGGATTGGCCATGCCCCTGGTCCGTGTCGAAGCCGACGCCATTGTCACGCACCACGAAGCGCCAGTGCGCGCCCTTGGCCACCTCAAGATGGACATGGGTGGCTCCGGCATGCTTGCGCACGTTCGACAGCGCCTCCTGCACCACATGCAACACCTGGACCTGCACATCAGGCGGCAGCGGCAGGCCCTCGCCGTGAACCTGAAGGTGGGTCGGCAGGCCGGTCTGGTGCTGGAATTTTTGCAGCGTTTCCTGCAAGGCCTGCTCGATATCGTCGGTGTTGGTACGGGTGCGGAAATGCACCAGCAATTCGCGCACATCGCCGATGCTCTCGCGCAGCCCGGTGTCCAGCTCGTCAAGCGCCTTATTCATTTGCGCCATCTGCCCTTTCTGGGAAGCGATGCGCAGCAGTTGCAGCTGGATCTTGAGGAAAACCAGCGACTGGGCAATCGAGTCGTGCAGTTCACGGGCCAGCATGGCGCGCTCCTCGGCGACGGCCGCTTCACGGGCCAGCGCGGCCGCGCGCAGGCCCTCGAGGGAACTGGCAAGGTGGCTGGCCAGCGCATCCAGCAGTTCAGTTTCGTCCGCGCTCAGCGTGACGGCACTGCGAAAGAACAGGTTGAACTCGCCCAGCAAGCGCTGCTGCAGCCGGATGGGCACGCTGACCACACTTTCATAGCCGGCCTTGGCACATCGGCGCACCGGCATCTCGTCATGACTCAGAATGGGAATCACGCGTGTTCGTGACTCGGGCTGCAAGTTGCCGCAGGCGCAAGCACCGGCCAGCAGACTGCGCTCTTCTTCCTGCATGTCTTGCGGGAAACAATCCGAAGCCAGCATCAGGTAGCGCTGGCTGGCATCATCGGACCAGCGGACCGCCCCGGCATCAGCCTTCATGATGGTACGCACGCGCTGGGCAAATCCACGTGCCAGTTCCTCGATGCTGTTGGCCTGAGCCAGAAAGGCACTGACCTCGTAAAGTGCCTCAAGCCGCACGCGTTGTGCCTCGATGTGGCGGGTCTTGGCCTCGACTTGGGACTCCAGCCCTTTGTACAAGGACTGAAGGGTTCCGGCCATGCGGTTGAAACCGGCCGCCACCTGGCCAAACTCGTCTTCGGTGTCGACTTCTATGCGCGTCGTGAACTCCCCGGACTCCACCTTGCTCAAACCTTGCCGCAGCCGGCCCAGGGGACTGATCACGTACAGATAGCCGGTGTAGAGCATGACCACCGCGCCCCCAATGGCCAACGCCATCATGGCGAACTGGAAAAGATTCAAAATCGCTGTCAGCCGGGACAAATGCTGCTCAATGGCCAGCACGAAGCGGTCAATGGCTTCGACAAAATCACCAGCGACCTGCAGTGACACATCCACCGTCGGCGCCGGCTGCGTCAGCCATTGCTGGCGCTGGCCGCTCCACAGCGACTCAACCAGCGCAAACCGCTCGTTAACCTGATCGTCCCAAGGCACGAATAGCGGCCGCGACGCGTCACCTGTGCGCAACACGGCCAGGCTCTCATCGAACTTGCCCACCAGACGCTGCAGTTCCGGCTGCGCCATGCCCGCATGTACCGCACTTGTAAGCCGCCAGGTCTGCATGCGCATGCGTCCGGCCTCGTTGACGGCTGCAGCGCCTCCCTCCAGCTGCCAGGTCACCCACAAGGTCAGCCCGATGGACGCCAGGGCCACGACAAGCAGACTGGCCCCGATGCGTATGAGCTTTTTGGAAAGAGAGGCCGTGTGCTGCATATTACTGAGCCCTGGCGCCGCCCGGCGGGGCGCGGTTGACAGGGGCCATACGTGAAGGCGCGGCGCACTGCTCGCAGACCATGGCGGCGAGCCGGTGCAGCGCTTGCCAGCCGCTGGCAGGCCAGTCGGGCTGCTTCAGGCCCTTGACTATGCCATCGACCTTCTGCGCGGCATGCAGCAGATTGACGAGAGCGGCGTCACCCATACCAGGCAGCACGCGCTCAAACAGTTTTTCCTTCGCGCCCCAAACGCGGTTTTCCCGCAGCGCCATGGGCATGGGCCGGCCCGCCTGCAGGGCGTCCTTGACGCGCTTCATGCTGCGGATATCTTCGGCCAGCGCCCAGTGCACCAGCACTTCCGACTCGCCTTCGGATTGCAGGCCGTCGAGCATGCGTGCCACGCGCAACGCCTGGCCACCCAGCACGGCTTCAGACAACTTGAACACGTCATAGCGGGCCACGTTGAGCACGGCGTTTTCGACCTGGTCGAAACTCAGCACGTCGTTGCCGCTGGCGTCAGTCGTCACCGGATACAACAGCCCCAGTTTCTGGATTTCCTGGTGCGCGGCCAGCAGGTTGCCCTCGACCCGATCGGCAAAAAACTGCAGCGTACGCTGGCCCTCCTCGCCTGCGGCCACCCGCTGGCCCTGCAGTTGCAGGCGCTGGGCGATCCACTGCGGCAGATTGCGGCGATCTATAGGGTCAAACTTGACGGTGACGCCAAAACTGTCCAGCGCACCAAACCACGCGCCCTTGGTGGTCGCGCCGTCCAGCCTGGGCAACATGATCAGCGTGAGCGTGGAGTCGTCGCCCTGGGCGCGCTCAGCCAATTGCTGCAAGGCCACCGAACCATCTTTGCCAGGCTTGCCGCTGGGAATGCGGATTTCAATAATCTGCTTGTCGGCAAACAGACTCAGCGAGCCGCCGCTGGCCAACACCTCACTCCAGTCAAAGTGCGCTCCGGCCACGGTATGCACCGTACGCTCGGTATAGCCTTGAAGCCGCGCTGCTGCGCGCAAGGCATCGGCAAACTCCTGCACCAGCAAGGGTTCATCGCCGTGCAGGGTGTAAAGGCTTTTGAGTCCGCGCTTGAGATGCTCGGACAGTTGGGCGGGTGCCAGGTTCATGGTTTGCAGTTTAGCGGCTGGTGAATCGGGAGGCTTGCCTTACAGCTTGTAGGTTGAAAGCAGCAGGCTGGTCTCGGTATTTGCAATGCCTTCGATCAGGCGGACGCGTCCGAGAACGCGGTCAAAAGCCTCAAGACTGTCAGAGCGCAACTCGGCCACGATATCCCAGCGCCCGTTGGTAGTGTGCAGCGCGCTGACGGCCGGGTCGCCGCGCAGGCTGCTCAGGACTTGGTCGATGCGGTTGCCTTCCACTGCGACCGTCATCAGGGCCCGGATCGGGTGGGCCTCGGCCTGCGGCCTGAGCCGCGCGGTGTAACCCACGATGGTGCCGTCGGTTTCCAGTTTGGTCAGGCGGTTTTGCACCGTACCACGCGACACGCGCAACACCTTGGACAGCGACGCCACCGAGGCCCTGGCGTTGTCACGCAGCAAAGAGATGAGTTGGCGGTCCGTGTCGTCCATGGATCAAGTTTAATGACGAAACGCCAGTTTTCTCTGATCATTTGTACAAACTCTCTTATAAATTTATCAAAATATTGACTTTTCTTTTGCGCAAGGCCTGGCGAGAATCAAAGCAGCCCTATGCAGTGAAGGGCCAGAATGGAAAAATTCGAAGCACGCGGCAGGAGAAAATAATGGTTGATTACATCGGCATTGAAGGCATCCAGCGCATAGTCGCGGATTTGGGGCCTGCGCTTTTCATGCAGGGTCTGGCTTCGGAAATTGAGGCCGACTACAGGCGCTGGGGTGAATTTGACAAGTCGCCACGCCACGCGACTCACTCGCCAGTCGGGGTTATTGAGTTGATGCCGACCAGCGATGGCCGGATGTACTCCTTCAAGTACGTCAACGGTCACCCCAAAAACACCGCACGCGGCTTGCTGACCGTGACGGCCTTTGGCGTGCTCGCGGATGTAAAAACCGGCTACCCTCTGCTCCTGTCCGAACTGACGGTCACGACGGCTTTGCGGACCGCCGCCATGTCGGCGCTGGCCGCACGCTATATGGCGCGACCGGACAGCCGGGTCATGGCCCTGATTGGCAACGGTGCGCAAAGCGAATTTCAGGCGATTGCGTTTCACCACATGCTGGGAATTCGCGTGCTCAGGCTCTACGACGTGGATGCGCGCGCCACAGAAAAACTGGCGCGCAACCTTCAGGCGCTGGGCCTGCGTGACCTGACGGTGTGCCTGTGTGACTCGGTCACTGAAGCCGTTAAGGGCGCCGACATTGTGACCACCGTCACGGCCGACAAGCGCAATGCCGCCATCCTGACCCCCGCGATGATCACCTCCGGCATGCACCTGAATGCTGTTGGGGGCGACTGTCCCGGCAAGACGGAGCTGCATGCCGACATCCTGCGACGTGACGATGCGCGCGTGATCGTTGAATACGAACCCCAGTCGCGCATCGAAGGTGAAATTCAGCAGCTTCCTGCCGACTTTTCGGTGACCGAGTTCACCCAGGTCCTGAACGGGACAGCTCCTGGCCGCGCGTCCCCGCATGAAGTCACTATTTTTGACTCGGTCGGTTTTGCGCTCGAAGACTATTCGGCGCTGCGCTACCTGTACCGGCTCCAGCAGGCGCATGCGCTACGGCACAAAATAGACCTGATTCCGCAACTGACCAATCCCAAGAATCTTTTCGCTCTGCTGCATATGAATGCCACACAGCCACCCCAAGGCAATGCCCTTCTGCCAACGCCCAGTCTTCTTGACGCCGAACCGACCGCAGCATGACATCTCCCATCCGTCTTATCGGCGCACCGACCGACGTGGGCGCCGGCACCCGGGGCGCTTCCATGGGGCCGGAAGCATTGCGTGTGGCAGGCCTGCAGGCCACGCTGGAAGGCCGTGGTCTTCTTGTCACGGATCAGGGCAACCTGGCTGGCCCACCCAATCCCTGGCTGCCGCCCGTCAATGGCTACCGCCATCTTGCCGAAGTCGTCGCCTGGAACCAGGTGGTGCACGATGCCATCTATGCCGCTCTGCGCGAGGGCGAGCTCCCCGTTTTGCTGGGCGGCGATCACTGCCTGGCGATCGGGTCGGTAAGCGCCGCCGCCCGCCATTGCCGCCAGTCGGGTAAAACCCTGCGAGTGCTGTGGCTGGACGCCCATACCGATTTCAACACCAACGACCTGACTCCGACCGGCAACACCCATGGCATGCCGGTCGCCGTGCTGTGCGGATACGGGCCTGCCGAACTCACAGGCCTTGGCGGTACGGTGCCGGCGCTTGCACCTTCAGCCGTCCGCCACATCGGCATTCGCAGCGTGGACGACGGTGAAAAGCGTTTTGTGCAGCAGGCGGGTCTGGAGGTGTTCGACATGCGCCATATCGATGAAATGGGCATGAAGCGCACCATGGAAGCGGCGCTCGCCGGCATCGACGGCAACACCCACCTGCACGTCAGCTTCGACGTGGATTTCCTGGATGCCGGTTTTGCGCCCGGTGTGGGCACGGCAGTCAAGGGCGGACCCACTTACCGCGAAGCGCAGCTGTGCATGGAGATGATTGCCGATACCGGGCAAATGGCGTCGCTTGATGTGATGGAACTGAACCCCGCGCTGGACGTGCGCAACGGCACGGCGGTGGTCGCATTGGAACTGATCGAAAGCCTGTTCGGAAAGAGCACGCTGATGCGGCGCTCTTGACCAGACCCCTTACGCAGTCACGCACCAGGGAGCAGCATTGCGCGCCAGGCCCATCCACAAGGCCCAGCCGGAAGTGGCCGCCAGGGCCAGACCCGCCAGACGGATGCCCCACTCGCCACGGCCGCCGCCCCGCAAACGCAGCAACAGCCACGGGCCGACCAGGAGAGACACGCTGCTGCCCAAGGCAAACAATGCCATGGTGAGCGCGCCATCCAGCGGGCCACCACTGAGGGCCGCCACCAGCACAGCAGAGTACAAGAGGCCGCATGGCATGAAAGCCCAGAGCGCGCCAATAGCCAGCGGCGCACCACGTCCCCAGGCAGCATGGAAGGCCCGAACTTTGCTCCAGACGCCACGCGCCGTGCTGTCAAGCCAAACCGGCTGACGCGCAAGCAGCATCAACATGACGCCCATCAGCATGACAGCCACATGAAAAAGCGTCCAGACCGGGCGCATCACGGCGGTTTGCGTGGTGAGCCAGCCCAGCCCCTGCATGGAAGCTGCCGCCACGGCACCCAGCGCCGAGTAACTCGCTAGGCGCCCGGCCTGGAAGGTCCAGCCAGCCGAAGTCTTACGCTCGCCCGCCGCCTTGCCGATGCCCGCACAGGCCGCACCACACATGGCAATGCAATGGGGACCACCAGCGAGCCCCATAAGCAATGCCGTCATGGCCATCGATGTTTGCATGAAGCGTTTTTAGATGATCTTGGAAAACCTTGCACGCGTACGGTCTGCCTGGAGATAGCGGTCAAACACCATCGCCACACCGCGCACAAAAAACCAGCCCAAGTCCGTGACCTGGATGCCGGTGTCGTTGACCTCAACCAGACCCTGCTCTTGCATGCCGCGCAGGGTTTCCAATTCAGCCGCGAAATAACTTTTGAAATCGATCAGGTGTGCAAGGTCGATTGACTCGAAATCCATTTGCCCCTGGCACATCAAGGCCATGATGACGACCCGCCGCACCAGATCGTCACGTGAAAGTGCCAGTCCCCGCACGACAGGCAGGTGCCCCTGATCCAGATAGTCGTAATACTCATCCAGTGTTTTGGCGTTCTGGCTGTAGGTGGCCCCGACGCGGCCAATGGCCGAGACGCCCAGACCAATCAGGTCACAGTCGGGCTGGGTGCTGTAGCCCTGGAAGTTGCGGTGCAAGCGCCCCTGACGCTTGGCTACGGCCAGCGCGTCATGGGGCAGGGCGAAATGATCCATGCCCACATGGACATAGCCGGCATCCTGAAACGCTGCAAGCGAGCGCGACAGCATCGTCAACTTGGCGCTGGCAGGAGGGAGCTCGGCGGCAACGATGCGGCGCTGGGGCTTGAAACGCTCAGGCAGATGCGCATAGGCGTACAGCGCAATGCGGTCCGGCCTCAATTGCGCCACCTGCGCCAGCGTACGATCAAAAGACTCCGGGGTCTGCTGAGGCAGGCCGTAAATCAGGTCAACATTGATCGACTCAAAACCCAGAGCCCGTGCCGACTCCATCAGCGCGAACACCTGCTCGGCCGGCTGGATACGATGGACGGCCTTTTGCACTGCGGGATCGAAGTCCTGCACACCAAAGCTCAGGCGGTTAAAACCCAACTCGGCCAGCGTAGCCAGCCGTGCAGAATCGACAGTGCGCGGATCGACCTCAATGGAATACTCCCCGCCTGGCGCAAACGTAAAACTGCGCCGCAGCATGGTCATCAGTTCCCGCAATTCCTTGTCGCTCAGAAACGTGGGCGTGCCCCCCCCAGATGCAACTGGCTAACCATCTCACCGGCGCCCAGGTGGGCAGTGTGCAGGTCGACTTCGCGACTCAGGTAGCGCAGGTAAGTTTCGGCGCGCTCATGATGCTTGGTGATGATTTTGTTGCAGGCACAGTAGTAGCACAATGACTCGCAAAATGGAATGTGCACATACAGCGACAGTGGCAACAGCATGGCCGCCGCGCCATCCCGGCGTTGCGCCAGCGCCTGGGAAACCTGCTCGGCCGTGAAGGCCTCCACAAAACGGTCTGCCGTCGGATACGAGGTGTAGCGAGGGCCCGACACATCAAAACGGCGAATCAATTCAGGAGAAGGGATGGGCATACAATCGATCGCAACAGCGTTCATGACGGTTCCTTGGAACGCGGACCCGCAATCTCGGGGCATGTCCGGTCAATGTATCGCGAACCACGCCGCATCTTTTTGATATAGATCAGCAGCCAACAAGGTCAGCGGCCAGGCAAGGAACACTTCTCAGGAGAATGTCATGTTTGAGGTCATACCGGAACCTCCGGGATTGGGCAATCGGGCAGAAGCCGCCAGCGATGTCAAAATACACGCCATGAACCCACACACCATCAAGGTCGCCTGCTCCAACTGCAATCTGCGCGAACTGTGCATGCCCATGGGTCTGAACGCCGACGAGCTGGACAAAATTGATGAAATCGTCGCAGGCCGGCGCAAGGTCAAACGGGGAGCAAGGCTGTATGCCAACGGCGAGAAGTTTACGTCGCTGTATGCGATTCGCACCGGTTTTTTCAAGACCTGCATTACCACCGAGGACGGACGCAATCAGGTGACTGGTTTCCAGATGGCGGGTGAAATCATCGGTCTGGACGGCATCGTGAAGGATCACCACACCTGCGATGCCGTGGCGCTTGAAGACGCCGAGGTGTGCGTCATGCCCTTTGACCGAATTGAGGAACTGTCGCGCGATGTCGCAGCCCTGCAGCGCCATGTGCACAAAATCATGAGCCGCGAGATTGTGCGCGAGCACGGTGTGATGCTTCTGTTGGGCAGCATGCGCGCCGAGGAACGGCTGGCAGCCTTCCTGCTCAACCTGGTGCAGCGACTGCATTCCCGCGGGTTTTCGCAATCTGAACTCCTGCTGCGCATGACGCGGGAGGAAATCGGCAGCTACCTGGGCCTGAAGCTCGAAACCGTGAGTCGCACCTTCTCGAAGTTCGTCGAGGACAACATCGTCGAGGTCAAGCAGCGGCATGTGCGCATCCTCAATACCGATGCCCTCAAGCTGATCGTCAACAATAACCAGCAGCCCTGCCAATAAGGCGCTAGGCCGTCCCGTGACATGAACGCAAGACCCGCGTCATGCGCAGCGAAACCTGCATTCAGCTGCAGTTGATCTCCTTGGGACACCCCTCCCGCCCATCGGCCGGCAAGGGGCAACGGTTGACCTCGAAGGGCGACATCGAGAGCAGGGTCGTCAGGGCACTGGAGGCCATGGTCAACAGCCAGAAACAGAAAAATGCCAGTGAGTACACGGCCTCACGGGATATCGCCAGCGGATGGCCAAACCAGTGCAAGTCCTGTGGGTCGACCATGGCGAAAACCAGTATCTCGATCACACCGGCCAGCAAAAATGCAGGCCAGGCAATCCACATCAGTCGTTGAGCAAGCATGTTCCTGTAGTCTCCTGTGATCGTTGAGGATCCGTCGACGCTTCAGGGCTCCGCAGGTGCAGGAACGCCCGTTGCGGCATGATTTCGGGCCTGCATGGCGGGGGCCATGTTGGTTGCTGAGCGCATCTGGAGTTTGGCATCCTGAGAATTCTCCGCTTGACCATAACCGGTAATCACAGGATCGGGAATCTTGATAGCGAGATACAGGGTGATAAATGATGCCACCACCACAACGGCGGGCCCCGCAAACACCATCCACACATGACCGAACTTCCACCAGGGTTGCCCTTGCTCTTCGTTCATCACAATTTCCTTCATTAGCGTGGTACCAGGAAGACCGACTTCTCGGTCACGCGTCCTGGGGAGTTAATAGCTTCAATTTCAAAATGTATTTCGTGGGAGCCTGCGCTGGCCCCCTCGTAAGGCAACTGCAGCGTAACAGGCACCCAGCGTGACTCGGTGGCACCCACCGAAATCGTTCCGTCAGACGCCAGCACCAGCCCCGGCAAGCCACTCGCGGTGATGCGATAGCTCTGCGTGATTTCGGTGGCATTCATCACCTGCAGCCTGTACACATTCTCGATCTTGCCACCACTCACAATGCGCGCGAGCGAGGCACGGTCACGTATGACATCCACCTTGAACGGCGTGCGAAATGCCAGACTGACCAGCAACGCAATCGTTACCCCGCCGAGGATGGCCGAGTAAACCAGCACGCGTGGCCGGAAAATCCTGCGCAATAGCTGCGCGCGCCCCCACCCTTGAGCCACGGCGTTCTGGGTGGAGTAACGAATCAGACCACGCGGATAGTTCATCTTGTCCATCACGGTGTCACATACATCTATGCAGGCGGCGCAACTGATGCATTCGTACTGCAGGCCCTTGCGGATATCGATGCCCGTCGGGCACACCTGAACACACAGGGTGCAATCAACACAGGATCCCAGATTCAGGACCGCGGGATCAGCCTTCCTGGAGCGTGCGCCACGGGGCTCGCCACGCGCCTCGTCATAGGTCACTATCAGCGTGTCCTTGTCGAACATGGCACTCTGAAACCGTGCGTAAGGGCACATGTACTTGCAAACCTGCTCGCGCATGAAGCCTGCATTGCCATAGGTGGCAAACCCGTAAAAGAATACCCAGAAGGTTTCCCATGGTCCCATGCCAGCAGTCACAAAACTCATGCCGAGTTCTTTGATAGGTGTGAAGTAACCCACAAAGGTGAAACCCGTCCATAGGGCAAGTGCGATCCATAAAAACTGCTTGCTGGCCTTGCGCGCAAACTTGTTGAGCGACATAGGGCTGGCATCAAGACGCAGACGCGCCGATCGATCGCCCTCCGTCAGTTTTTCCAGCCAGAGAAAAATTTCGGTGTACACCGTTTGCGGACAGGCGTAACCACACCACTGCCGCCCGGCCACCGCCGTAAACAAAAACAGCGCCAAGGCTGAAATTACCAGCAGGCCCGACAGGTAGATGAAGTCCTGCGGATAAAGAACCAGTCCGAAAATATAAAAGCGCCTGACTCCAAGATCGAAAAGCACCGCCTGACGCTGACCCCACTCAAGCCAGGGCAAGCCGTAAAAAACGATTTGCGTGAGAAATACCAGCGCCCAGCGCCACCTGGAAAACAAACCCGACACGCTGCGCGGATAGATCTTTTTTTGCGCCTGGTACAGGGAAATCAACTCCTCGCTGCCATCGCCAGACGAGTCTTTGGACTGCGCACCGGCCACGGCCACAATGGGAATTATTTTTCTGGGCGGCGGTTCGGATTTGTTCACAGCTGTTGCTCTATACCGAAACCCTCATGGGCTCCGGTTGGGTAGGAATCACTTCAGGGCGGTTGCACCGGGCTTGTTGGACAGGCCCCACACATACGATGCCAACACATGAATCTGGGACTCGGTGAGCCGGCCTTCCTGCGCCGGCATCTGGTTCACTTTGCCATTATTGACCATGGCCACAATGGCGTTCTCACCCCAGCCGTGCAGCCAGATGTCATCGGTCAGATTAGGAGCGCCAAGTGCCTGATTGCCCTTGCCATCCACGCCATGACAGGCAGCGCAGGCGCCAAATTTACTCTTTCCAAGAGAGGCCTTGACAGAGTCATGCGGGCTACCCGACAGGCTCAACACATAGTTCGCCACATTGCGAACATCGTCCGAGGTGCCGACCGCTGCAGCCATGGTTGGCATGTTGCCTATGCGACCCTTGGTAATCGTTTCCACGATCTTGTCGGGAGAGCCGCCGTGCAGCCAGTCATGATCGGTCAGGTTCGGAAAACCCTTGCTGCCACGAGCGTCCGATCCATGGCATTGCGAACAATTGTTCATGAATAAGCGTTCGCCAATCGCCATAGCCTGCGCATCGCCAGCCACATCTTCAGGCTTCATGCTGTTGAACTTCGCATAGAGGGGTTCGACCTCCTTGTTGCCCTTGGCTACTTCGGCTTCGTACTGACCAACCTGGGTCCAGCCGAATTTTCCAGCGTAATTACCCAGGCCGGGATACAGGGCCAAGTAGGCCAAGGCAAAAACCGACGTAATGATGAACAGCCACACCCACCAGCGCGGCAGGGGATTGTTCATTTCGCGCAGGTCGCCGTCCCACACATGGCCGGTGGTGTTGTCGTTGGCGGTCATGGCCTTGGCCTTGCCGCTGAACCACAGGAGCAATAGACAGGCAAAGATACCAGCCAGCGTGATACCGGCCACATAAAACGTCCAGAAATTACTGGTGAAATCGCTCATTTTTTATTCCTTATCCAGTTCTTGGCGCTGTCTATTCGTCCTGCTTGAAGGGCAGTTGAGCTGCCTCGTCAAACCCCTTGGCGTTGCGGCCGGACCATGCCCATGCCACGATGCCAATGAACACGAAAAAAGTGACCACTGTCACGATGGATCTGAGAGTGTTGATATCCATGCCACAGCCTCCGTGAAGTTATTTACGGTGAATACCGAGCACCTGCAGGTACGCGATCACGGCTTCAATCTCGGTTTTCCCCTTGACTTCCGCGGCAGCCTTGGAAATCTGCTCATCCGTGTAAGGCGTTCCTACTGTGCGCAAGCCCTTCATGTGAGCCTCAATAGAGGAGTCATCCACCGTGGTTTTTTCCAGCCAGGAATAAGCCGGCATGTTCGATTCAGGCACCAGGTCACGCGGGTTATTGAGGTGAATCCGGTGCCATTCGTCGCTGTACTTGCCGCCTACGCGCGCCAGATCCGGGCCGGTGCGTTTGCTGCCCCACTGGAAGGGGTGGTCGTAGACAAATTCACCCGCCACGGAATAGGGACCATAGCGCAGGGTCTCGGCGCGGAAAGGACGAATCATTTGCGAGTGGCAGTTGTAGCACCCCTCACGCTGATAAATGTCCCGACCGATGACCTGCAGCGCCGTGTAGGGCTGCAGCCCTTTAATCGGCTCCGTGGTGGACTTCTGAAAGAACAGAGGCACGATCTCAACCAGGCCGCCCACGGCAAGCACGATGAGAATGAGCACAATCATCAGGAAGTTGTTGGTTTCGATCTTCTCGTGGGAAAGACCGCCGCTCGATTGTTGGTTAGCCATGTTATTTTTTTCCTCAAGCATGGGCTACAGCAGCCGGAATGGTGACGGAGACCGAGCGGCCCGCCGTAGCGGTCTTGAATGTGTTCCAGAGCATGATCAGCATGCCGCCAAAATACAGCAGACCACCCATCAGACGCAACACATAGAAGGGGAAGGTAGCCTTGACAGACTCGACGAAGGTATAGGTCAGGGTACCGTCCGGATTGACCGCGCGCCACATCAGACCCTGCATCACGCCAGCAATCCACATGGCCGCAATATAGATCACGATGCCGATGGTCGCCGTCCAGAAGTGGACTTCCACGGCCTTCATGCTGTACATCTGTTTCTGGCCAAAGAGGCGCGGGATCAGGTAGTACATGCTGCCGATGGTGATCAGCCCCACCCAGCCCAGGGCCCCGGAATGCACGTGCCCAATGGTCCAGTCGGTGTAATGCGAGAGCGCGTTAACCGTCTTGATGGACATCATCGGTCCTTCAAACGTGCTCATGCCGTAGAAGGAAAGCGACACAATCAGAAAACGCAGGATGGGGTCATCCCGCAACTTGTGCCATGCGCCAGACAAGGTCATGATGCCGTTGATCATGCCGCCCCAGCTCGGCGCCAGCAGAATCAGGGAAAACGCCATGCCCACTGATTGGGTCCAGTCAGGCAGAGCGGTGTAATGCAGGTGGTGAGGACCGGCCCACATGTAGGTAAAAATCAGCGCCCAGAAGTGAACAATTGACAGGCGGTACGAGTACACGGGCCGCTCAGCCTGCTTGGGGATGAAGTAATACATCATGCCGAGGAAGCCTGCCGTCAGCAGGAAACCCACAGCATTGTGACCATACCACCACTGCACCATGGCATCCTGCACACCGGCGTAGGCGGAATAGGACTTCATGAACCCCACTGGAATGGCCGCATTGTTCACCAGATGCAGCATGGCAATGGCAATGATGAACGCCCCATAGAACCAGTTGGCCACATAAATGTGCTTGACCTTGCGGGTGCCCACGGTACCAAAGAATACAAAGGCATAAGCCACCCAGACCAGCGTGATCAGGATGTCGATAGGCCATTCGAGTTCGGCGTATTCCTTGCCTTGGCTGTAGCCCAGCGGCAGCGAAATGGCCGCAGCCACAATCACCGCCTGCCAGCCCCAAAAAACGAAAGCGGCCAGCTTGTCAGAGAACAGGCGCACCTGACAGGTGCGCTGCACCACGTACAGGGAGGTGCCCATCAGCCCGCAACAGCCGAATGCAAAAATCACCGCATTGGTGTGCAGAGGCCGCAAGCGGCCATAGCTGAGCCATGGAATTCCAAGATTGAGTTCTGGCCAAGCCAGCTGGGCCGCGATGATGACGCCGACCAGCATACCGACCACACCCCAAACCACCGTCATGATGGCGAACTGCCGTACAACGGTATCGTTGTAGGTAGTGGCCTGTCTATTGGCAAATTTCATTTTTACCTCTTGTTCTGATTAACCCCGTAAGGGTAACGTGTACTCATGAAAGGAAGATTGACTTGCATCAATCGTCACGAAGAATCCGCTCCCCCTCGGCGTCAATGTCTTCGAATTGACCCCGGTAAATGGCCCATCCCAAGCCTCCGAGGATGAAAAACACCAACATGACTGACAACGGGATCAGCAGGTAAAGGATGTCCATTAAACGACCTCCAGAGGTTGGGTGGCTGCCGACAAACGCAGCGCATTGAGCACCACGAGCAGAGAACTCAAGGCCATGCCCAGCCCGGCCAGCCATGAAGGCAACCATCCGGCCACAGCCAAGGGCACGCAAACGGCATTGTAGAGGGCCGCCCACCACAGATTTTGCCTGACGACGCCCATCGTGCGGCGTGCCTGCAACAAAGCCTGAGCCACCGTGCCCAGCTTGTCTCCGAGCACAACAAAGTCAGATTGCGCCTGCGCCAGCGGTACCGCCTGCCCGAAAGCAAACGACACATGAGCTCCGGCCAGCACCGGACCATCATTCAGACCATCTCCCACCATGGCCACCTTTCGGCCCTGGGCCTGCAGCCCGCGCAGGAAGGCAAGTTTGTCATGCGGCGTACAGCCACCGCGGGCCTCATCAATGCCAGCTTGCCGCGCCACGCGGGCCACGGATTCGGACAGGTCACCCGACAACAGGTGTACCTGCACGCCCTGGGCGACCAATGCGGCCACGGTGGCCCCGGCATCGGGACGCAGATCCTCACGCAACTCAAAGGTAGCTACCCAGCCCCGGTCGTCGCTCAGGCAGGCATGCAGCGCGTCCGTGGCAGGCAAATTCAGGCCGCAAAACCGCGCCGAGCCCAGTCGCGCCGACACGGCAGCCGCCCGCCCGTCAGCAGGAGCCAGGCGTCCCGACACGCCTTGTCCAGCGATCTCCTTTACCTCTTCGGCAACCCAGACTTCATGCCGCTGTGCATCCCCCTGCCCTACGTCGGGTCCAGCCGCCAGCGCACGCGACACCGGATGCAGGGAATGCCGCGCCAGCGCCGCAGCCATGGCCAAGGCCTCGTCTTTGGTCACGCCCTCGCGGGTGCGCACGTCGCCCAGCGCAAAGGCATCGCGCGTCAGGGTGCCGGTCTTGTCAAACACCACCGTATTCACGGCGGCCAGGGTTTCCAGCGCCTGCAGGCGGCGTACCAGCACGCCGCGGCGCGCCAGGGCGCCGGCGCTGGCCAGCATGGCCGCGGGGGTGGCGAGTGACAATGCGCAGGGGCAGGTCACGATCAGCACCGCCACTGCCACCATCAGCGCATGGCCCGGATCATGGGACCACCAGTAAGCGCCCGCTCCGCCGGCAGCTACCAATACAAAAATCAGGAAGGGTTTTGCAATGCGGTCCGCCAGTTGCGCCAGTTGCGGCTTGGATGTGGACGCGCTTTCCATGAGTGCCACGATCTGGGCAAAGCGCGTTTCACTGCCCGTGTGTTCGACGCGCACCACCACGGCAGATGACAGGTTGTGGCTGCCGGCAATGACGCTATCACCCGCGCCGCGTGACAACGGACGGGACTCTCCGGTCAACAGGGATTCGTCAGCCTGGGTGCGGCCTTCCAGAATGACACCATCGGCCGGAAAGGCTTCGCCCGGCAACACACGGATGACGTCGCCAGAGACGAGGCGACGCACTGCCACGCGCTCAAAGGCCCCGCCGGCACCGCGCCGCTCCACGCTGTCGGGCAGACGATTCATCAGCGCTTCCAGCGCCCCTGCGGTGCGGTCGCGCAGGCGCAGTTCCAGCCAGCGCCCGGTCAACAGGAAAAACACAAACATGGTGAAGGAGTCGAAATACACCTCGGCGCCAAAAATCCCGGCAGGCTCAAAGGTGCCCAGAGAACTCACCACAAAGGTGATGGCCATGCCCAGGGCGACGGGCAAATCCATGCTGACGCGGCGGTGGCGCAGGTCGCGCAGCGCATTGCTGAAAAAAGGCGCGCATGAAAACAGCAGCACCGGCAGCGAGAGCACCCACGATGCCCATCGCAGCAACTGCGCCATGTCGGGCGCCAGGTCGCCCGGCTCGGCCACGTAGGCGGGCCACGCATACATCATCACCTGCATCATGCACAGGCCCGCCACGCCCAGGCGCCACAGCGCCTGTCGGGTCTCGACGCGCCGGCGATCATTGGCAAAGGCATCGTTGGCTGGCACAGCCGGGTATCCGGCACGCGCGGCGGCCTGCATCCAGCCTGATGGCTTGATGGCCTGATCTGACCAGACAACGCGGCCGCGATGACTGGCCGCACTCACTTCTACCGACAGCACACCCGGCACATGTCGCAAGGCGTCTTCAATGGTGAGCGCGCAAGCCGCGCAGTGCATGCCCTCGAACACCACGCTCGATTCCCAGCAACCAGCCTGCTGCGCCGCCGGTCTGCTGAAGGCCGACCACTCCTGCGGGTCATCGAGCATCTCCAGCGGTGTGGTGCTGGGATTTGCCGCGGACGCTTCGCCGGTCGCGCCGGACAGAGGCAAGGGGAATAGACTGGACGGAGGCATGATTGGGAAGATTAGCGGCGTTGCAAGCGGGTGCCCGGCATCACATGCTGCTCACGCTAAAGCTCCTTGACCGCAGCCAGGCGCCGCATGACCTGCTGGACAACGTCGCTTTGCATGTCGCGATAAAGCAGCGCTTCCTCGGCTTCCTTGGCCAGCACCGCCGACTCGTTGAAACTGATGTCGCGCTGAAGCGCAATCTCGCTTGCCGGAATCAGCTCCTTGCCCGCCAGGGTCCGCAACCGGAAACGAAAGCGCAGCCGCAACTGAAACTCGCGCACCTGACCGGTGGCATTGAGACTGAGCACCACTTTTTCGCGCTGGTCCAGGAGCACATCAAGAATCACCTGCGCCTCGGCGATCCGGCGCGCATCGGTGATCACTTTCACCTTGCCGGTGGACTCCAGCGACCTTTTGAGCTCCACCCCCAGCGGCGACGATTCAGGCAGGCCGCTGTACAGGGAGGTAAAGGCGAAGTTGGGCGCCTTTCGCAGCGCAAAGCCGCAGCCGCTCAAGCTGATCAACCCGAGTGAAGCGGAAGGAACTGCAAAGGCCAGAAAAGCGCGACGCTGCATGGTATGCCTTGTTGGATAGTCGGACAGTTATCTCAGACGACGATGTTGACCAGCCGGCCCGGCACCACAATCACTTTCTTTGCAGGCGCACCGGCAGCCTGCCTGATGAAAGCGTCCGTAGCCAGCGCAGCCGCCTCGATGACTGCCTTGTCGACGCCTGCCGGCACTGTGACCGAACCGCGCAGCTTGCCGTTGATCTGCAGCATGAGCTCGATCTCGTCCTGCTGCAATGCGCTCGCGTCCACTTCGGGCCATGGCGCGTCGAGCAGATCGCCTGACTGCGCGGCATAGCCAAGTTCGGACCACAGTGTGTGCGTCAGGTGCGGCGTTGCGGGGTAGAGGCAACGCAGCAGAATACTGAATCCCTCGCGCAAGGCCGCCACGGAGGCGGCTGAAACTTCACCCTTGAAGTCTTCCAGCGCATTGAGCAGCTTCATGGTGCCCGACACGACCGTGTTGTACTGCATGCGCTGGTAGTCATAGTCCACCTGCTTGAGTACGGTATGGATTTCCAGCCTGAGCGCCTTGGCCTCCTTGTCAAAAGCGTCTTTAGCGCCCGTATCCATTTCGCCAACAGCTCCTGAATTCATAGCATTCAGCTTGAAGCCAAAATTCCAGACACGGCGCAGGAAGCGATAGGACCCTTCCACCCCGGCGTCATTCCACTCCAGCGTGGCCTCGGGCGGCGAGGTAAACATGGTGTACAGGCGCGCCGTGTCAGCGCCGTACTTTTCAATCAGGTCCTGAGGATCGACGCCGTTGTTCTTGGACTTGGACATGGTGCCCACGCCCTCGTAATCGATGGGAGTGCCCACCGGCAGGTCGCCGACCGCGTTGATCAGTCTGGCCCCCACGACCTTGCCCGCATCGTCAAGCACATGCTCGACATCGTGCGGCCAGAAGTACTCCTTGCCACCCTTGTCGGTGCGGCGCGAATAGATGTGGTTGAGCACCATGCCCTGAGTGAGCAGCTTGGTGAAAGGCTCATCGACCTTGACCAGGCCCAGGTCGCGCATTACCTTGGTCCAGAAGCGGGCGTAGAGCAGGTGAAGAATGGCATGCTCGATGCCGCCTATGTACTGGTCCATCGGCATCCAGTAGTCAGCGCCTTCGGCCACCATTTGCTCCGCATTCTTGGGGTCGCAATAGCGCATGAAGTACCACGAGCTGTCCACAAACGTGTCCATGGTGTCGGTCTCGCGGCGCGCGGGCTTGCCGCAGACCGGGCAGGTCACGCCGGCATGAAAGCCTTCATGCTTGTGCAGCGGGTTGCCCGAACCATCGGGTACGCAGTCCTGCGGCAACACCACGGGCAGGTCTTTTTCTGGCACTGGCACGGCGCCGTGTTCATCGCAATGAATGATGGGAATCGGCGTGCCCCAGTAGCGCTGGCGGCTCACGCCCCAGTCGCGCAGGCGCCAGGTCGTCTTTTTCTCCCCCAGGCCTTTGTCCGCCAGGTCGGCAGCGACCGCATCGACGCAGGCCTTGAAGCCCAGGCCGTCGTATTTTCCGGAATGGGTGGCCACGCCCTGCTGCTTGTCGCCGTACCAGTCGGCCCAGGCCTCAAGGCTGAAGACCTGACCTTTCACGTCGGTGACCTGCTTGATCGGCAGGCCGTATTTTTTTGCAAACTCAAAGTCGCGTTCGTCGTGCGCGGGCACGCCCATCACGGCGCCGTCGCCGTAGCTCATCAGCACGTAATTGCCGACCCAGACCTCAACCTTGCTCGCCGGTGAGCGGATGCATGACAAAGAGGCCGGTGCGCTCGCCCTTCTTCTCCTGCGTGGCCAGCTCGGCTTCGGTGGTTCCGCCCGCCCTGCATTCATCAATGAAGGCGGCGAGCTTGGGATTCGTTGCTGCGGCATGCAGCGCCAGCGGGTGCTCGGGCGCCACGGCGCAGAAGGTCACGCCCATGATGGTGTCGGCGCGCGTGGTGAAGACATACATCCTGCCGTCGCCAATCAAGGCGCCCGATGCGTCCTGAATGTCATGCAAAAAGGCAAAACGCACGCCTTCGCTCTTGCCAATCCAGTTTTCCTGCATCAGCTTGACGCGCTCGGGCCAGCCGGCAAGGCCTTCCTTGACATGGCCCAGCAGTTCTTCGGCGTAATCGGTGATCTTGAGGTAGTAGCCCGGGATCTCGCGCTTTTCGACCGTCGCGCCGGTGCGCCAGCCCTTGCCGTCAATCACCTGCTCGTTGGCCAGAACGGTCTGGTCCACCGGATCCCAGTTGACGACCTGGGTCTTGCGATAGGCGATGCCTTTTTCCAGCATCTTCAAAAACAGCCACTGGTTCCACTTGTAGTAGCTCGGGTCGCAGGTGGCGATTTCGCGGCTCCAGTCGATCGCCAGCCCCATGGCCTGCATCTGCTTTTTCATGTAGGCAATGTTGTCGTAGGTCCACTGCGCGGGCGGCACGCCATTTTTCATTGCGGCGTTTTCAGCCGGCAGGCCGAATGCATCCCAGCCCATGGGCATGAGGACGTTGTAGCCCTTCATGCGCAGATGGCGCGTGAGCATGTCGTTGATGGTGTAGTTGCGCACATGGCCCATGTGCAGCTTGCCGCTGGGGTAAGGCAGCATGGAGCAGGCATAGTACTTCTTGCGGCTCGCGTCCTCGGTCACGCGATAGGCGTCTGCGGCGGTCCAATGGGTTTGAGCGCTACGCTCTACGTCGAGGTGGTTGTATTTGTCTTGCATGAAAAATCTGGATACCGAAAAAGCGCCCCAGGCGCGGGGCAGGCAGCCAATCGCTGCGAACACATGATTTTAGAGGCCGGCTGCCCCCCCTATTCCTTAACGAGCTGCCGGGGCGCCCACCGCAGCAGCCGGAGCTGGCTCGGCCACAAAGCCGATACGACTGAGCCCGGCTTTTTGCGCGACGCCCATGACCTCCACCACCTTGCCGTAAGGCACGGCTTCATCGGCGCGCAGCTGGACTTCGGTGTCAGGATTCTCCCCGGCAGTCTGGGCCAGGCGACGTGCCAGTTCGTCCAGGAGCAAGGGCTTGTCATTCAGAAAAGCCTGACCGGATTTATCGACGACCAGCGTCACAAACTTCGGCACCTCGACGGCCCTGGCGGCATCGGTTCTGGGCAAGTCAAGCCGGATGGCGCTGGCCAACAAGGGCGCGGTGATGATGAAAATCACGACCAGCACCAGCATCACGTCGACCAGCGGCGTCACGTTGATGTCGCTCATGGGCTGGGGAGCCTGGGAACGCTCGAGCCGGCCGAAGGTCACAGGCTCCCCGAAGGGTTATCGCGCGCCGCCAGTAGCTCTCGCAAATCGAACGCAAAGCCTTCCAGGTCAGCTTCGATGCGTCCTATGATTCGACCAAAAACGTTGTAGGCCAGCACGGCAGGAATTGCGACAGCGAGACCGGCCGCGGTCATGATGAGCGCCTCGCCAACCGGCCCTGAAACCTTGTCAATGGTGATCTGTCCCGCCGTCGCCATGCCCGTCAAGGCGTGGTAGATACCCCAGACCGTCCCCAGCAGACCGACGAAGGGCGCGGTGGAACCGACGGTGGCCAACAAGACCTGACCAAACTGCAGCTTGTGCAAAACGGCGTGCAAGGCATCGCGCAACACGCGGGTGAGTTGCTGCGCCTTGTCGCCTGCCGTTGCCAGCGTTCCGTGAGCCTTGAGCCGGGTCGCTGCGATGAGCGGCAACACCAGCGCTTCACGGTCAAATGCGGCAATCTTCTCGCCGGCCTGCTCGACGGAGGAGGACTGCCAGAAAGCGGCCGTGCTGCGCGCCACGTCCCCCGCAACACGCTGCAGCAGCCAGGCTTTCCACAAGATGATGACCCAACTGGCCACCGACATGGCAAGCAACAGTATCGCCACCAGCTGGCTGACAAGCCCGCCTTGGGTGATGAGGGCCAGCAGACTCATGCCCGAGTCACTTCAGATTGAGCACATCGAACATGTCAAAAAGTCCGGTCTTCTGGCTATCCAAAAAGCGGGCGGCGCGCAGGCTGCCCTGGGCATAGGTGGCGCGGCTGGATGACTTGTGGCTGATTTCAATGCGTTCGCCAATGCCGGCAAACAGTACCGTGTGGTCGCCCACGATGTCGCCGCCGCGTATGGTGGCAAAGCCTATGCTGGAAGGGTCGCGCTCGCCCGTCACGCCCTCGCGCGCATACACAGCGCAGTCCTTCAGGTCACGACCCAGCGCACCGGCAATCACTTCGCCCATCTTGAGCGCGGTACCGGAAGGCGCATCGACCTTGTGACGGTGGTGCGCTTCGATGATTTCAATGTCGTAGCCGGTAGACAGCGCCTTGGCCGCCATCTCAAGCAGCTTGAGCGTGACATTGACGCCTACGCTCATGTTGGGCGCCATGACGATCGCGATGTCTTTGGCGGCGGCAGCAATTTCCGCTTTTTGGGCTTCTGAAAAACCGGTGGTGCCGATCACCAGATTGACACCCAGTTCGCGGCAGACCGCCAGATGGGCGAGCGTGCCTTCCGGCCGGGTGAAGTCAATCAGCACGCGGGAATTTTTCAGCCCCTCGCGGATATCGGCATGGATGAGAACGCCACTGGACTTCCCTGCAAATGCCGCGGCGTCAAGGCCAATCGCCGGGCTGGCAGCCACATCAAGCGCGCCGGTCAGCAGGCAGTCGGTGCTGGCGTTCACCGCCTCCACCAGCATCTGCCCCATGCGACCACTGGCGCCGGCTACCGCAATGCGGTGAGGGCGGGCTTCTGTCATGGCATCCGCGCTCACTGCCTGGGGCCTTCGAGCGGCGGGTAAACCGTGGTCTGCGGGCCTGCCGAAACGCTGGCGGCATCGGTGCTTGACTCCGATTTGCCCCGGGAGGCCGACGATTTTTCCGCCGCCTTGAGTTGCTCTTCGGTGGCCTCCAGCGGAGGCACATCTCCCAGCTTGCGCCTGTTGGACAGCTTGGAGATGAACTCTGCCTCGCTTGGCATGGTGTCGCCCTCAAAGCGTTCGAGCTGATCACCCTTGAAGAACACCGTGTATTTGAAAGACTGGGGCTCCACGCCCTGCCGCTTCAGGGTAAAAACGTAATCCCAGCGGTCGGCGTGAAACAGGCTGGCCATCAGCGGCGTGCCCAGCACGGCCTTGACCTGATCGCGCGTCATGCCGGCCCGCAGTTGCTCGACCTGCTCCTTCGACACGAAGTTGCCCTGAATGACATCCACCTTGTAGGGTGTGATCCAGTTGACTGGATTGATCGCACTGCTGCTCATGCTGCTGGTGCCGCTGCTGCAGGCCCCCAGTACCGCACATACCATGACGATAAGGGCTGTTTGGACGCCGTAATGATGATTTTCAGACATGGCAGGCATAGTAGGAGGTGTAGCGATATGATCAAACATTGTAGCGGCTGGGTGCATCCCGGCCCCGTCCCATGCCGCACGGGTCACGCCTACCCTTTTCCCCCAAAGAAATTTCCATGAGCAACATTGAAGAGTTGAAAAGTACCGGCCTCAAGGCGACCTTGCCGCGCCTGAAGATTCTGGAGATTTTTCAGGCCGGCAAACAGCGCCACATGACAGCTGAAGACGTGTTTCGCGTGCTGCTGGAGGAGCGCTCCGATATCGGTTTGGCCACCGTGTACCGGGTTCTGATGCAGTTTGAGCAAGCCGGGCTGCTCAACCGCAGCAATTTCGAGTCCGGCAAAGCGGTTTACGAGATCAATGAAGGCCAGCACCACGACCATCTGGTTTGCCTGGATTGCGGCAAAGTCGAAGAGTTTTACGACGCCGAGATTGAACAAAGGCAGCATGCGGTCGCCAAGGCAAAAGGCTTCGCCATCGTCGACCATTCGCTGTCCCTGTACGCCAACTGCATCAAAGAGAACTGCCCGAACCGGAATGCAGTGCCCACTCGCCACCAGCAGCCCTGAGTTTTCAGAATTTACAGAACAAAAATAGTCGGCAGCCCAAGCAATGCCGTCGTAGAACGCTCTCAATTAAATAGCAAAACCCAAGCTATTCAGTCGTCCTGCTCCATCGCCCGGCGATGGCGCTCCACGAATTCCTGGTAGGTGTTGATGCCGCGTAACTGCAAAATGGCATTGCGCACCGCGGCTTCGACCAGAACGGCGATGTTACGGCCGGCTTCCACCTGGATGATGACCTTGCGAACGGGAACGCCCAGCACGTCCTGTGTCAGCGGCTCGTAGGGAATGCGCTCGTAATCGCGCTCCAGGGTCTCGCGGCGCACCAGAT
The DNA here is from genome assembly GCA_963793855.1 of uncultured beta proteobacterium. Classification (GTDB taxonomy): domain Bacteria; phylum Pseudomonadota; class Gammaproteobacteria; order Burkholderiales; family Burkholderiaceae_C; genus Polaromonas. Next base: position 738,067 of record CAWCBL010000004.1, on the reverse strand, counting down.
GCACCAGCATTTTTAGCCGCATCTTGCGCCGCACCGCCGTCTCGCCAAAAATGGCCTTGATATCGAGCAGGCCAATGCCGCGCACCTCCAGCAGGTTTTGCAGCAACTCGGGGCAACGCCCCTCAATCGCGGTCTGGTTGATGCGGTACAGGTCCACGGCGTCATCGGCCACCAGGCCGTGCCCGCGCGAAATCAGCTCCAGCCCCAGTTCGCTTTTACCAAGCCCCGATTCGCCGGTAATCATGACCCCCATACCCAGAATATCCATAAACACGCCGTGCATGGAGGTGCGGTCGGCGAAATGCTTGGACAAGTAAGCCCGCAGCACATCAATCACGAAGGCGGCCGACTCCGGGGTAGCAAACATGGGTAGCTGGGCACGTTCGCACATTGACAGCAGCGTGTCAGGCGCGGTCTGGCCGTCGGCCACGACCAGCACCGGCGGCTCCAGCGTGACGATACGCGAGATGCGGCGGGCGCAGTCCTCGGCGCTGCCATTGGTAAGGTAGGCGACTTCCCGCTCGCCCAGTATCTGTACCCGGTAAGGGTGGATGTAATTCAGGTAACCGACCAGGTCGGCGCCCGAGCGCGCCGCACGCACAGCCACTTCGTCGAAACGCCGCTCGGAAGCGCCCAGACCGGCCACCCATTCCCATTTCAGGGAAGCACGGTGATCTTCAAATAAAACGTCCGCGCTGACAACGGTGGGCTTCATGCCGGCCTGTGATTCAAGAGCCGGACGAAATAACTTCGTGGGCGGATTGCCAGGAGGCAATCAGCAGATGCAGCGCCGCAGCATCTGTGCTGGTCTTGATCTGCTCGCGCAAAGCGCCGTCGCTGAGCAACTCGGCGATTTCGGAAAGAATTTCAAGGTGTTTCTGGGTAGCGGCTTCGGGCACCAGCAGGAAAACAAGCAGACTAACCGCCTGCTCGTCAGGGGCATCGAAACCAATCGGCGCCTGCAGTTGGAAAACCGCCGCCATCGGCGCCTTCAGGCCCTTAATGCGACCATGCGGAATGGCTACTCCGTGGCCGAGTCCGGTGGAACCCAGGCGCTCACGGGCGAACAGACTGTCGGTGATCAGGGCGCGGTTCAGGCCATGCAGATTTTCAAACAACAGCCCCGCCTCTTCAAACGCACGCTTCTTGCTCGTCGCTTCAACGCCGACCAGGACTTGGGAGGGGGGCAAAATTTGCGCAAGACGGTTCATAACGATCTTTTAGTCGCCGAATTATGCACTTTGCAGCGGGTTAAATAAGAAAAGAGACATAAAAAAGCCGCCTGCCATAGCAAACGGCTTTCGGGAGCATTCTTGCAGACCACTCAGCGCAAGACGTAGAAACCGGTTTCTCTGTCTGTGCCTCGCATGCCCTGCCCGAGTTTAGCGCCCCTGGAGGAGGCAGGGCGGCCAGCAAGGGCTTTTTAGGCGGCTTCCCGCTTGGCGGTCACATGTCCATGCTCTTGGGCCCTGGTTTTGTGGCGCCCGACTTGCCGGTCCAGTTTGTCCGTCAAGTCATCAACGGCGGCATACAGATCCGCGTGTGAACTCTCAGCAAACAAATCGCGGCCTTTGACGTGCATGCTGCACTCGGCCCGCTGGCGTTTTTCCTTTTCCTTCATGTTGTCAACTGTTAGCAGAACTCTCACATCCACCACCTGATCGAAATGTCGGGTAATACGATCCAGCTTGCTCGTCACGTAACCACGCAGCGCGGGGGTAACTTCAAGATGGTGACCGCTAATCGTCAAGTTCATAAAGAGACTCCTTTTCCAAAGTTGGAACGGGGTTGAAAACACCGCCCAGCCGGTGAAGGCGAGGCGGCAGACGGGGACACTTTCTTCTATCAACTATGACGTCTACACCCCGCAATTGCAAGCTTGGACCGGAAGAAATTATGAAACGTTCTGAAAGCGCTTTGGCACCGTGTCGCACAGCGCCTGACAAGAACCTTGACCTACAAATCGGTACAAAAAAAGCCATTTTTCGCCATTTATCTGCATTTGCCTTTAATTGCATCGCTTCCCAGAACCAAAGCCCTTGCAGTCTGGACGGCCTGCGGATGTTGCGAGGTGTGCCGTCTTGGCCATGATGCGCTGCGCACGCCGAGATTGAACAAGGAAACATGGCCAGTTCATGGACTTGAATTTCATCATCGAACTGCTGACGCCTGGTGACCCTGCGAGCCGTGTTGAAAGCGCCGGGCGCATCACTTTTTCGGGTACCGGCAGCGCGCCATGGTGCGGTAGATAAATTCGGTTCTCGATGCCATAATCGCGGCTTAATCGTTATGGAGAAATCCTTGGAAAGCAGCCCCAGTTGCTCGCTTTCAACACCGCAGACTGACGCCGAGTGACGTTGAAATGGGGGTTGAAAGCGATGCCATCATCAACCCCCCATTCTTGCGCCAGGGCTCCGGGTCCTGCCTTGCGCAGTCCCTTGGAAAATCGACAAGCCGCCAGTCATGCTCAATATTTTCACGCTCGCCAATGGCCGGCTCTTTCAGGAAGAAATCGAGTCCCTGGAAGAACTCTCCAAATTCCAGCCTATCTGGGTGGACCTGGAGTCGCCTACTGTTGAAGAAAAACGCTGGATCAAGCAGTATTACGGCCTGTCCATCCCCGAAGACGCGATGGACGAGGACATTGAAGAGTCCGCGCGTTTTTATGAAGAAGACAACGGCGAGCTGCACATCCGCTCAGACTTCCTGGTTGCCGACGACGTCGAGCCGCGCACCGTGCGGGTGGCCTTTATCCTCAATCTGGTCAATGACAACCTGAAAAGCAAGGGCGTGCTGTTTTCCATTCATGACGAGGATGTGCCGGTGTTCCGGCTGCTGCGCATGCGGGCCCGCCGCGCACCCGGTCTGATTGAAGACGCCAAGGAAGTGCTGCTCAAGCTGTTTGATGCCGACGCCGAGTATTCTGCCGATACGCTCGAAGGAATTTACGTCGAACTGGAAAAAGTCAGCACCAAGGTGCTGTCGGGCGACGTCACCGACGCCCTGGCCGGTGAAGTGCTGGGCGCCATTGCGCGTCACGAGGACTTGAATGGCCGCATACGCCGCAACATGATGGACACACGCCGTGCCGTCAGTTTCATGATGCGCAGCAAAATGCTCAATGCCGAGCAGTTCGAGGAGGCGCGGCAAATCCTGCGCGACATTGACTCACTCGACTCGCATACCGCCTTCCTGTTTGACAAGATCAACTTCTTGATGGACGCCACGGTCGGTTTCATCAACATCAACCAGAACAAGATCATCAAGATTTTTTCGGTGGCCAGCGTCGCCCTGCTGCCACCCACTTTGATCGCCAGCGTCTACGGCATGAATTTCAAGCTCATGCCCGAGCTGGACTGGGCGCTGGGCTATCCCTATGCGCTGGGGCTGATGATCGCCAGCGCCGTGGTACCCATGTGGTACTTCAGGAAGCGTGGCTGGCTGCAATAAGACCCAGCACGTAGCGCTTTGATCTCAAGGGTGATGTGTGGCTGCCAGAATAGCTTTAACAAAAAAATAGGGCTCCAGCCCTTAATTCACGTGCGCAAGTAGCTATCTATTTCATAGCATCCGCAGAAGCCGCTCGACAATCGCATGGGCGTAAGGGCTGGCAACCTGCTCAATAAAGCGCGGGAAATCGAGGTGGGCGCTGTCGTCCGCGCGGTCTGAAATGGTGCGCACGGCGGCAAACGGCACGCCATAGTCCATGCAGACTTGCGCCACGGCGGCACCCTCCATCTCCACTGCCAGCACCTCATGGCCAGCGCCCGCCATCGAGTCCCGCAGGATGCACGATTCATCGGCACCGGAAACAAAACGATCACCGCTGGCAATCAACCCCTGGTGAACGCAAGCCCCGGGAAACCCGTGCGTCGCCAGACCTTCTTGGGCTAGCGCCCCGCAGCTTGCCTTGAACAACAGAGCACTCAAGCTGACGTCGCTGTCAAATCTGGTTTTGCCGTACAGCGGTACTTCATAGCGGGGAAACAGGGGGGAGGCATCCAGATCGTGCTGCACGAAATCCGTGGCCACCACCAGGTCGCCCACCTTCACGCCTTGACCCAATCCTCCAGCAACGCCGGTAAACACGATGCGGTGCACGCCAAAGCGCTCTATCAGCGCCGTCGCCGTGGTGGCCGCGGCAACCTTGCCGATTTTTGACAACGCAAGAACCACGGGCTGCCCGTGCAGCTCACCCAGCCAGAAGTCACGACCGGCGTGGCTTATCTTGCGCGGATGCCGCAGCAGTTCAACCAGGCCGCCCTGTTCCTGGGGAAGGGCGCTCAGGATGGCGGTAAGCGTTGCGGGGAGATGGGCAGTGGAGCGGGCGACTGGAAGCATGCGCCGATTTTGCCCACAAAGCGTTTGACGAAAACAGACAGGCGAAAAAAAAGGGCAACTCACGTCGCCCCCCAGAAAACCCTTGCAGGCTCTACAACTAGTTGCCTTGGCCTGATGGCCTATCTTTTATCGCGCAGTTCGCGGCGCAGGATCTTGCCAACCGGCGTCTTGGGCAGATCAGTACGGAACTCCACCACCTTGGGCTGCTTGTAACCCGTGAGGTTTTCCTTGCAATAAGCTCGCACCTGGGCTTCCGTCAGGTCGGGGTTTTTCTTCACGATGACCAGCTTCACGGCTTCGCCGGATTTGTCGTCGAGCACGCCCACGCAGGCACACTCCAGGACCCCCTCCAGCCTGGCAACCACGTCCTCAATTTCGTTAGGATAAACATTGAAACCACTGACCAGAATCATGTCCTTCTTGCGATCGATGATCTTGAAGAAGCCGTTTTCATCCATCACGCCAATGTCGCCCGACTTGAAATAGCCGTCCGGCGTCATGACCTTGTCGGTCTCGTCGGGACGCTGCCAGTAGCCGGCCATGACCTGCGGCCCCTTGATCGCAATCTCGCCCGACTGGCCCGGCGGCACTTCACGCCCGTCGTCGTCCAGCAGCTTGAAATACGTACTCGGAATAGGCACGCCAATGGTGCCGGTGAAGGCCTTGCTGTTGGTTGGATTGCAGCTGGCCGAGGGCGAGGTCTCAGAAAGGCCGTAGCCTTCACAAACCGGGCAACCCGTTTTTTCCAGCCACAGCTTGGCCACCGCGCCCTGCACGGCCATGCCGCCACCCAGCGAAATCTTCAGGTGGGACCAGTCCACGGTATTGAAATCGGGGTGATTGGCCAAGCCATTGAACAATGTATTGACCGCCGGGAAGCTGTTGACCTTGTGCTTGGAGAGCTCCTTGAGCACCGCCGACAGATCGCGTGGATTGGGGATCAAAATGTTTTTGCCGCCAGTGCGCATGCCCAGCATCATGTTCACAGTGAACGCAAAGATGTGATACAGCGGCAGAGCGCAGACATAAGTGGGCTGGTCGCCTGCAGGAAAGCTGGCCATGGCCGGGCCGTTCCAGGCTTCGGACTGCAGCACGTTGGCAATCACGTTGCGGTGCAGCAGCACCGCGCCCTTGGAGACGCCAGTGGTGCCGCCGGTGTACTGCAGCACGGCAATGTCATCGGGCTTGATGTCGGGCCGCTTGAGCGTGCCGTTGCCGCCCTGCGCCAGGGCGTCGTTAAAGCGTACCGCGCCTGGCAGGTTGAAGGCGGGCACCATCTTCTTGACGTTGCGCACCACGTAGTTAACCAGCGTGCCCTTGACCAACCCGAGCTGATCGCCCATGGCACATAGCACGACGTGCTTGACCGGCGTGCTGGCGATGCAATGCTCCAGCGTACTGGCGAAGTTTTCGACAATGACGATGGCCTTGGCACCCGAGTCCTTGAGCTGGTACTCCAGCTCGCGCGGGGTGTAGAGGGGGTTGACATTGACCACCACAAAACCGGCACGCAAGATGGCGGCCACGGCCACCGGGTACTGCGGCACATTGGGCATCATGATGGCGACGCGGTCGCCCTTGACCAGGCCCAGGCCCTGCAGATAAGCACCAAACGCAGCAGACAGGCTGTCGGTCTGTCCGAAGGTGATGTCTTTGCCCATGAAGCTGTACGCCACGCGGCTTCCATACTTCCTGAAGCTTTCCTCCATCAATGCCGCCAGCGATGGATACATCGACGCATCAATATCTGCGGGAACGCCCGGCGGATAGGCCTTGAGCCAGGGGCGGTCTGTGACCCCTGCATTCATCACTGCATTCATGTCTACCATCTCCATTACTTTTACTTACATCCATGCATTCTCATGGACAGCCATCCTCGTGGCTATTGCGTTTTCCCTAGGAAGTCAGGAAATCAGAAGGGGAAGCCCTCTAATTCAGACACCCGATGCTTGACGCCGGGGGCCGCGGCACAGCGCGAGCCCGTTTTACTCAATCGCCTTGCCCATGTCTTCAATCACTTTTTTGGCATCGCCGAACACCATCATGGTTTTGTCCATGTAGAAGAGTTCGTTGTCCAGGCCGGCATAGCCCGCTGCCATGGAGCGCTTGTTGACGATGACGGTCTTGGCCTTGTAAGCCTCCAGAATCGGCATGCCGTAGATGGCACTGCCTTTGACATGCGCCGCGGGGTTCACCACGTCGTTGGCGCCCAGGATGATGGCAACGTCGGCCTGGCCGAATTCGGCATTGATGTCTTCCATTTCGAACACCTGGTCGTAAGGCACTTCGGCCTCGGCCAGCAGCACATTCATGTGGCCGGGCATGCGGCCGGCCACCGGATGAATGGCGTATTTGACGTTGATGCCTTTTTCCGTCAGTTTTTGCGCCAACTCCTTGACCGAGTGCTGCGCACGCGCCACCGCCAGGCCATAGCCCGGCACGATGATGACGGTTTCGGCGTTGCCCAGGATGAAGGCCGCATCGTCGGCCGAGCCCGACTTGACCGGGCGCTGCTCTTTGGCGCCCGTCGCAGCCGTAGCCGCTTCCCCACCGAAGCCGCCCAGAATCACGTTGAAGAAGGAACGGTTCATCGCCTTGCACATGATGTAGGAAAGGATGGCGCCCGAAGAGCCGACGAGCGATCCGGCAATGATCAGCATCGAATTGTTCAGCGAAAAGCCAATGCCGGCTGCCGCCCAGCCCGAATAGCTGTTGAGCATGGACACCACCACCGGCATGTCGGCGCCGCCGATGGGGATGATGATCAGCACGCCCATCACGAAGGACAGCGCCAGCATCGCAAAGAAAGCACTCCAGCTGCCGGTCAGCATGAAGGTCACGCCCAGCCCCACCGTCACCAGACCCAGCACCAGGTTGATCATGTGCTGGCCGGGAAAGGACACCGGCGCACCCTGGAACAGGCGGAACTTGTATTTGCCGCTGAGCTTGCCGAACGCGATGACCGAGCCGCTGAAGGTGATGGCACCGATGGCCGCACCGAGGAAGAGCTCAAGGCGATTGCCTGTCGGAATCGGCATGCCTTTGGCCGCGATGTTGAAGGCGTAAGGCTCGGCCACCGCCGCGACGGCAATAAACACCGCCGCCAGGCCAATCATGCTGTGCATGAAGGCGACCAGCTCGGGCATCTTGGTCATCTCGACGCGCTTGGCCATCAGCGTGCCCGCAGCGCCGCCCACCACCAGCGCGCCCAGCACATAAACCATGCCCTCGGCCTTGCCGCCCGCAGTTTCCACAATCAGTGCAGCGGTCGTCAATACGGCGATCGCCATGCCGACCATGCCAAACAGGTTACCGCGCAGGGATGTGGTGGGATGAGACAGGCCCTTGAGGGCCTGAATGAAGAAAACAGAAGCTACCAGGTAGAGCAGCGTGACGATGTTCATGCTCATTTGGCGACTCCCGAATCAGCGGCTGCCACAGCAGGCGCCTTCTTTTCTTTTTTCCGGAACATCTCCAGCATCCGGCGCGTGACCAGAAAGCCGCCGAAGACGTTGACTGCGGCCAGGGCCACGGCCAGCACGCCCATGGTTTTACCCAGTGGGGTTTCGGTCAATGCGGCAGCCAGCATGGCGCCCACAATCACAATGGCCGAGATCGCATTGGTCACTGCCATCAGCGGCGTGTGCAAGGCGGGCGTGACGGTCCAGACGACGTGGTAACCCACGTAAATGGCCAGAACAAAAATAATCAGGTTGATGATGGTGGGTGACACTGCATCCATGGTCTTCTCCGTGAGGGGTTGCGCGGGGCTTTAAAGGGGATGTCCAGTTTTTCAGAACATCCCGCAATGGCTTACTTGCGTTTGACTTCGCCGTTTTGCGTCATCAGGCAGGCGGCCACAATATCGTCCGTCAGGTCAATATTCATGGCGCCGTCCTTGGTGATGATGAGCTTGAGGAAGTCCAGCAGGTTGCGGGCATAGAGCGCACTGGCGTCCGCCGCTACCAGCGCCGGTATATTGGTCTGGCCCATCAGCGTGACGCCGTGCTTCACCACGGTTTTGCCGGGCTCGGTCAGCGGGCAGTTGCCGCCTTGCGGTGCCGCCAGATCGACGATCACGCTGCCCGGCTTCATGGAGCTGACCATGTCTTCGGTCACCAGCACGGGGGCCGCGCGGCCCGGGATCAGGGCGGTGGTGATGACCACGTCAGCCTGTGCGACGCGCTTGGCGACTTCAGCTTTCTGGCGCTCCAGCCAGCTGGCCGGCATGGGCTTGGCATAACCGCCGACACCGACGGCCGCTTCACGCTCCTCGTCGGTTTCATAGGGCACGTCGATGAATTTGGCGCCCAGTGATTCGACCTGCTCCTTGACGCTGGGCCGCACATCGCTGGCTTCAATCACTGCGCCCAGGCGTTTGGCCGTGGCAATCGCCTGCAGCCCCGCGACGCCCACGCCCAGAATCACGACGCGGGCCGCCTTCACGGTACCCGCAGCGGTCATGAGCATGGGGAAGAAACGCTGGTACTGGTCGGCGGCCATCATCACGGCCTTGTAGCCGGCAATGTTGGCCTGCGAGGAAAGCACATCCATGCTCTGCGCGCGGCTGGTGCGCGGGGCCGCCTCCAGTGCAAATGAAGTCAGCTGGGCGGCGGCCAGACGCTGCAAACCGGCTGCATCAAAAGGGTTGAGCATGCCGACCACCACGCTGCCCGGCTTGGCATGAACCATTTCGCTGTCCAGCGGACAACGAACCTTGAGCACGATGTCGGCGGCGTAAGCGCCAGCCGCATCGGTGATCTCAACACCTACCGCGCTGTAGGCATCATCGGGAACGCTGGCCGAAATTCCTGCGCCCGACTGGACACGGATGGTGTGGCCTTGCGCCTTGAGTTTCTTGGCCGTTTCGGGCGTGATGGCGACGCGTGTTTCTCCAGCCGTGATTTCGGCAGGTACCCCAATCAGCATGGGTGTCTCCTCAAGTAATTATTGGTTTTTGCGACGACTCCGGGGAGCCGGGACGGAACTTTCAGCTGTCGTGAAGCTTACATGAGTTTTTTTGCAATTTTTTGTCACGGCAGTCTGCTATTTTTTACGCCGCAGAGCTTGAGAAAAATGGCGACCACAACGGCCCACGAAAAAGCCCCTCATCCGACAAGTCGGATGAGGGGCTCAAGGGGAGGACTGGCTGCTGGCCAGCCAGAGTGGCCGGTTACTTCGCCGTAGGCATCACAAACTCGGCACCCTTGCCGATGCTCTCGGGCCAGCGTTGCATGATGGATTTTTGCTTGGTGTAAAAGCGCACGCCTTCTTCACCGTAGGCATGCATGTCGCCAAAAAGACTCTTCTTCCAGCCACCAAAGCCGTGCCAGGCCATGGGCACCGGAATCGGCACGTTGATGCCGACCATGCCGACCTGGATGCGGCGGCTGAACTCGCGCGCCACGTTGCCGTCACGGGTAAAGCAGCTCACACCGTTGCCAAACTCGTGCGCGTTGATCAGGGTCACCGCTTCGGCAAAATCCTTCACGCGCACGCAGCCCAGCACCGGGCCAAAGATCTCTTCCTTGTAGATGCGCATGTCCGGCGTCACATGGTCAAACAGCGTGCCGCCCATCCAGAAGCCCTGCTCGCAGCCCTTGCCAGCACTGGCCCCCGTGAAGCTGCGGCCATCGACCAGCAGCTTTGCGCCTTCCTTGACGCCCTGATCGATATAGCCGGTGATGCGCTGGTGCGCGGCAGCGGTCACGATGGGACCCATCTCGGCGTCCAGTTCCTCGCCGTGCTTGATGACCAGCGTCCTGGCGCGGGCCTCCAGCATCGGAATGAGCTTGTCGGCCACATCGCCCACCAGCACCGCCACCGAAATCGCCATGCAGCGTTCACCGGCCGAGCCGTAGCCCGCGCCGATCAGCGCGTCCACGGCCTGCTCCAGGTCGGCGTCGGGCATGACCACCATGTGGTTTTTCGCGCCGCCCAGGGCCTGCACGCGTTTGCCGTGGTGCGCGCCGGTTTCGTAGATGTAGTTGGCAATCGGCGTAGAGCCGACAAAAGACACGGCTTTCACGTCCGGATGCACCAGCAGCGCATCAACCGCTTCCTTGTCACCCTGCACCACGTTGAACACGCCGTCGGGCAAGCCGGCCTGCTTGAGCAGCTCGGCCATGAACAGGCTGGCGCTCGGGTCAATCGGGCTGGGCTTGAGCACAAAGCAATTGCCGGCGGCAATCGCCACCGGGAACATCCACATCGGCACCATCACCGGAAAGTTGAAGGGCGTGATGCCGGCCACCACACCGAGCGGCTGGCGCAGCGTCCAGTTGTCGATGCCGGTGCTGACCTGGTCGGTAAAGTCGCCCTTGAGCAGCTGCGGAATGCCGCAGGCAAATTCGACGATGTCTATGCCGCGCGAGACCTCGCCCTGCGCATCGGTGAACACTTTGCCGTGCTCGGCGGTGATCAGGTGGGCCAGCTTGTCCTTGTTTTTGTTGAGCAGATCCAGGAACTTGAACATGACGCGGGCGCGGCGGATCGGCGGCGTGTCGGCCCAGGCCGGGAAGGCGGCCTGCGCGGCGGCGACGGCGGCATCCACGTCGGCTGAACTGCCCAGCGCCACATGGCCAGCCACCGCGCCGGTGGCTGGGTTGAAAACTTGCTGGCTGCGGCCTGATGCGGGCATGAAAGCGCGTCCGTTCAGGTAGTGGCCAATGGTGGCTTGCGGAGCCGTTACGGCTGAGGCTGAAGACATATGCAATCCTTTAACACGTGAATGGGTGGCTATGACGGAGTCTATGAGGCCTTGCCCGATTTGATAATGCCCTGTTTACTGATTACATTGTTCATATTTCCAAACAATCCATACCACCCATGTCCTCTGACCAGTTGTCGCCGCTCGTGGCCGATCTTCACCTGTTGACCGTACTGGCCGCGACCCGCAGCTTTACCGAGACTGCGCGCCGGCTGGGCGTTTCCAAGGCCTCGGCCAGCACGCGCATCAGCGAACTGGAGCGCGCCGCCGGCGTCCTGCTGGTGCGCCGGACCACGCGCTCGGTCGGCCTGACCGAAGCCGGCCAACAGCTGGTCAATGACATGCAGCCGGCCTTTCAGCGCATCAGCGAAAGCTATACCGCAGTCAAGGATCTCGTCGGCACCCCGCGCGGCCTGATCCGGGTGAGCGCGCCGGTCGCGCTGGGACGCCAGCACCTGGCACCCTGCGTGGCGGCATTCCTGCTGCAGTTCCCCGACATTCACATCGAGCTGGAGCTGAGCGACCGCTTCGTGAACCTGGCCAACGAGGGTTTCGATCTGGCCATCCGGCACACCAACGCACCGCCCGAGACCCATGTGGCCTGGGTCTTGTGTGAAACGCGCTCAAGCCTGCTGGCCAGCCCGCAGTACCTGGCGCGGCGCGGCATGCCTTCGCATCCGTCCGAGCTGACATCGCACGACTGCCTGCTCTACCTCAGGGACAGCCATGCCGGCAGCTGGAACTTTGTGCGCCATGCAGGAGGCAAGGGAAAACGCAAGTCCGCAGAGGGGGACCTTGAGCGCATAGGCGTCAGCGTCGCGGGCTCGCTCAAGGCCAACAACAGCGAAGTGCTGCGCGACGCCCTGCTGGCCGGCCTGGGCATAGGCCTGCTGCCGGACTTCAGCATTCCCGGCGTTTCCAGCCAAACCGGGGCCACTCCTTTGGTGGAGGTTCTGCCCGACTGGCGGGTGCAGGGATTTTTTGCTGACCGCATTTACGCCCTGCGCCCCTGGTCAGCGCAGGTACCCCGGGCCGTGCAGTGCCTTGTGGCACATTTACGCCAGAGCTTTGCCCCGGGCTTTCCCAGCGCACTGCAAAGCCCGCCGATTGGTTAAGATTTCTGTCATCAACGGCACGGATAATCGCGCCCATGAATAATCGATGGAAACCCAACGTCACGGTCGCTGCGGTCATTGAACGGGATTTCAACGGCATCCGGAAATTCCTGCTGGTCGAAGAGGAAACCCGGGATGGCCTGAAACTCAACAACCCGGCCGGTCATCTGGACCCAGGCGAAAGCCCGCTGCAGGGCTGCGTGCGGGAAACACTGGAAGAAACCGCCTTTCACTTCACGCCCACGGCACTGGTAGGCGTCTACCTCTCGCGCTTTGAGCGGGCTCAGCCCGGGCAAGCCGCGCCGCTGGACGTGACCTACCTGCGCTTCACGTTTTGCGGCGAACTGGGCGAGCATGTGGCCGGGCAGGCCCTCGACGAAGGCATTGTGCGTGCCGTCTGGCTGACTGCCGATGAAATCAGAGCGTGCGCTCACAGTCACCGCAGCCCGCTGCTGCTGACCAGCCTGGAAGACTATCTGGCCGGGCAACGTTTTCCGCTGGACTTGATCACCACAGATCCCTCTGTTTTGCTGCCAAATCAATAGCTGCTCACACCCGTAAAACAAAGGTCAATGGCGGATTTTGTCATTGACTTGCATGATTTGGACTGTCTGGGAAGCAGGCCCGGGAAGCTCAACGCCGCGCCTTGAGTGCCGCACGCAAGTGATCATGAAACATCCTGGCGGGCGCACGCAGCGCAGCCCCGCGGCGGGTGGCCAGGCCCAGCAACCGGGACACTGCGGGTTTTTTCAGTGCCACGCCCACCAAGGTCGGATGCGAAGGCGGCAAGGTCAAACGCGGCACGGCCGCCAGCCCCAGTCCGGCCTCCACCATGCCCAGCAGGGTGGCGATGTGGCTGACTTCGAACCGGTAGGACGGATTGACGCCCGCCTTGGCCAGCGCATCGTCCAGCAACTGCCGGTTGCCGCTGGAGCGCGCCACCGCAATCAGGCGCTCGGCCTCCAGATCAGACCAGGCCAGCGTCTTGCGCGCCGCCAGGGCATGCCCGCGCGGCACAGCCAGCACAAAGGGGTCGGTATGAATCGGTTCAAAGTCCACGCCGGGCACCTGGTTGCCCATGAAGCTGATGCCAAAATCAGACTCGCCCGACACCACACTGGCCAGCACCAGGCCCGCAGCCTCGTCAATCACCCGAATGCGAATCAAGGGATAGCGCTCTGAAAACGAGCGCACCACCGAGGGCAGAAAGTGAATCGCGGCCGAGGGCACGCAGGCCACGGTAACCCGACCGCTACGGCTGGCGGCAATGTCCGAGATGCCGAGCATGGCCGACTCCAGATCATCCAGCGCGGCACGCGCACGCTCCAGAAACACCCGGCCCAAGGGCGTGAGTTCAACGTCACGCGTGGTGCGGTTGAACAGACGCGCGCCCAAAATGGTCTCCAGTTTGTCGATGCGCCGACTCAGCGCAGACGCTGACAAAACAATGTGATCGGCCGCCGCACGAAAGCTGCCGCGCTCGGCCACGGCCACAAAAGCCTGCAACTGTTGCAAATCAAAATTGATGCGTTCCATGCATTAATGGTATCAAAAGTTGCACTTTACCGAACTCCTGCGGGGGCCGATGATGGGCACAAAGCTCAAATCCCTTACACCCAGGAGACTTGCATGTCGACCATTTCCACCGTCCAGCCGCCGCGACTCAAACCGCTGATGACGGCCCTTTCGCTATCGATGTCTCTGGCCCTGACCACGCCGGTCCTCGCCCAAACCTGGCCAGAAAAACCCGTCACCATCGTGGTGCCCACCGCCGCCGGGGGGGCCAATGACGCCATGGCCCGCATTCTGGGACAAGGCCTGAGTAGCCGGCTGGGCCAGCCCGTCATCGTTGAAAACAAGGCGGGAGCCAACGGCGCGATTGCCAGCGAGTATGTGGCCCACGCCGCGCCGGATGGCTACACGATCATGTTTGGCTACATCGCCACACACGGCATCAATCCGGCACTGCAAAAGCTCAGGTATGACCCGGTGGCAGATTTCGAGCCCATCGGCATGGTGGCTGCGTCGCCTACTGTGCTGGTCGCCAGTAACTCCGTGCCAGCCAAGGATGTCAAGGAACTGGTGCAACTCATCAAAGCCAAGCCAGGCACTTTCAGTTATGCCTCGGCCGGCAACGGCACAGCGCCGCACATTGCAGGCGAACTGTTCAAAATGTCGGCCGGACTGGACGTGGTCAGCATTCCCTACAAAGGCTCGGCGCCGGCCGTGGTCGACACCATTGCGGGCAACACGCAGTTCATGTTTCCCAGCCTGTTCACGGCCTACCCGCAAATCAAGGGCGGAAAACTCAAGGCCCTGGGCATTGCGGGCGAGAAGCGCTCCCGGGTCCTGCCTGATCTGCCCACCCTGGCCGAGCAGGGCGTTGCAAATGTCAACATGTCGCAGTGGTACGCCATGTTCGCGCCAGCCAGGACGCCCAAGGCAGTGATTGACCGGCTGAACCGCGAAATGAACAGTGTGCTGGCCGACAAGGCGGTTCAGAAAAGAATTGAAGATCAGGGCGCCGAAGTCGAAACCAGCACACCCGCGCAGCTCAAAGCCCTGGTCCGCAAGGAAGTGACGCACTGGAAAAGTGTTGTGGCGGCTGCAAAGATCAAAGTCGAATGAACCGGCACAACCCTGAGCGCAATCCCTTGAATCTGCAAGCTTGGCCGGAATAGGTGCAGCTCGACGAAAAGATGATCGACCGCCCGGTTGTCATGAAAGCAGAGCGCATTGCCGCGCAGTCCGAACGCACCCATTAATTCCTTGTCTCCACCGATCAAAAACTCAAACGAAAAACCCATGTCAGCAACCATCATTGATTCCAGAATATTCGGCGACATGTTCAGCGATGCCAGGATGCGCCAGGTCTGGTCGGACGAAAACCGCACCGCCAAGTATCTCGACATTGAGCGTGCACTGGCCAAGGTGCAGGGCGAGCTGGGCCTCATCCCGCAGGAAGCCGCCGACGAGATCGTCAGGCACTGCAACATCGACCAGATTGACTGGGTCAAGCTCAAGGCCAAGACCGAGCAGATCGGCTACCCCATCATTGCCGTGGTGAACCAGATCAACGCCCACTGCCGGGACAAGCTGGGCGAATACTGCCACTGGGGCGCGACCACGCAGGACATCACCGACACCGCTGCCGTGCTGCAGATCCGCGAAGGCCTGGCGCTGGTCGAAGAAGACCTGAAAGACATCTCGGCGTCGCTCGCCAAACTGGCCCGCGAGCACCGCAACACGCCCATCATCGGCCGCAGCAATCTGCAGCAAGCCACGCCGATCACCTTCGGCTACAAGATGGCCAGCATCCTCGCCGGCATCGAGCGCCACCGCGAACGGCTGGAGCAGCTCAAGCCTCGAGTGCTGGTGGGCGAGTTTGGCGGCGCATCGGGCACGCTGTCGTCACTGGAAACCGGCGCCATGGAAACCCAGGCCGGCCTGATGAAGGAACTGGGCCTGGGCCAGCCGCTGATATCGCTGGCACACGGTGCGCGACAACATTGCCGAAGTCGGCGCATTCCTCGGCCTGGTTGGCGGCTCGCTGGGCAAGATCGCGATGGACGTCAAGCTGATGATGCAGACCGAAGTGGCCGAGGTGTTTGAGCCCTTTGCGCCGGGTCGCGGCTCGTCTTCCACCATGCCGCAAAAGCGCAACCCGATCTCCTGCCTGCTACATCCACGCCAATATTTCAGTCGTGCGCCAGCTGGCGGCTTCGCTGATGGACGCCATGGTGGCCGACCATGAACGCTCCACCGGCCCCTGGGAAATTGAATGGGTCGCCATGCCCGAAATTTTCTGCCTGATGTCGGGTGCGCTCAAGCAGACCAAGTTCATCCTGAGCGGGCTGGAAGTCGATGCCGGACAGATGCGCCGCAACATCGACATGACGCACGGACTGGTCATGTCCGAAGCCGTCATGATGGGCCTGGGCCCCTACATCGGCCGCGAATACGCGCACGACCTCGTCTACGACATCTGCCGCGAGGCGCTCAGGCACAAGCGCCCCCTGATTGACCTGCTGGCCGAACATCCAGAGATCAACAAACACGTCACGAGCGAACAGCTGGCCGCATTTTGTGATCCGATGAACAATCTTGGGCAGGCCGGCGTGATGGTTGACCGGGTGCTGAATTCGATCAGGGCCTAGTTCCTCGGCCGGCTTGGCCGGGTCGGCCAGCGGGATCAGCTTGCCCGACTCGATATGCGGACCTGTCAAAAACGCAAACGTGTCATGACGGGGATAATCGCCTACCTATGGACAAGCGACACAGCAAACAACGAATCGTGGTGGGTTTGAGCGGAGGCGTCGATTCTGCGGTCACGGCGCACCTGCTCAAGCAGCAGGGGCATGAAGTCATCGGCATTTTCATGAAGAACTGGGAAGATGACGACGACAGCGAATTCTGCTCGTCCAACATCGACTTTGTGGATGCAGCCGCCGTGGCCGACGTGATCGGCATCGAGATCGAGCATGTCAACTTTGCCGCCGACTACAAGGACCGGGTGTTTGCCGAATTCCTGCGCGAATACCAGGCCGGCCGCACGCCCAACCCCGACATCCTGTGCAATGCCGAAATCAAGTTCAAGGCATTCCTGGATCACGCGATGCGCCTCGGCGCCGAGAAAATTGCCACCGGCCACTATGCCCGGGTACGAAAAAACGAGGCTACCGGCCTGTACGAGCTGCTCAAAGGCCTGGACCCGGCCAAGGACCAGAGCTACTTTCTGCACCGGCTGAACCAGGCGCAACTCTCGAAAACGCTGTTTCCGGTCGGCGAACTGCACAAGACCGAGGTGCGGCGCATCGCCGACGAGATCGGCCTACCCAACGCGAAGAAAAAGGACTCGACCGGCATCTGCTTCATTGGCGAGCGGCCTTTCCGCGATTTTCTGAATCGCTACATCGCCATGGCGCCGGGCCCCATCAGGAACGACAAGGGCCGCGTCCTGGGCGAGCATGTCGGCCTGAGCTTTTACACCCTGGGCCAGCGCCAGGGCCTGGGCATTGGCGGCGTCAAGGCCAGGGGCGCCGACCTCAAGGCAGCCCAGGCGCGCGGCCAGCGCGGCGTGGGCGAGCACGAACCCTGGTTTGTCGCACGCAAGGATCTGGACACCAACACCCTGTGGGTGGTGCAGGGCCACGACCACCCCTGGCTGCTTTCCACCACCCTCAGCGCGCAGGACTGCAGCTGGGTGGCAGGTACGGCGCCGGCGCCCGGCCCGATGGCGGCCAAGACCCGCTACCGGCAGCTTGACGCGGCCTGCGAGTTGCGCAGCGCCACCGGCAGCGAGTGCGAGCTGGCATTCGCGGAACCCCAGTGGGCGGTGACGCCGGGCCAATCGGCCGTGCTGTACCAGGGCGAGGTCTGCCTGGGCGGCGGCGTGATTGCCGGCAGCAATGTGCAGAACCTGCCCGGCAGCAAGCTGCCTGCCGCCTGAAATGGACTGATTTCAGATCAGATCAGGCGATTACCCAATAACAACGGGCGCATGCCGCTATCAATAAAGCAGCAAAACCGCCCGTTCAAAGCGCCGATTCGACGTAGGTGTAGATGTAATTGGAGCCGCCGCTCACATTGCCCAGCAGGCGCGAGGAGCCAAAAATGCCGGAGCGGTGCGACACGCCAAAGCCGATATAGGTCTCTTTCAAGGCCCGCGAGCCCAGCAAATCGCCCAGGCTCACGTCAAGCGTCGGGTCCAGGTATTGGAGCAGGCGCGAGGTCGGTTTTCCATTGGCGGCCTGGCTGGTCACCTCGATGTAAGGAGCCCGCTGGGCTGCGGAAACACCCGCCCCCAGGCCCAGCCGCGTTTTGACCCGATCACCCCAAGGAAATCCGGAGTAAAAGGCTTTCATGAACAAATCGAGTTGCACGCCGTTGGCCTGCAATCCCCGGTCGTCATGGTGCGTCAGGCCCACATAGCCGACAAAATCAAGCGGCCAGCCGTTCACGTTCTGCAGAAAAGGCTTGCCGACCTGGATGGCTGACACGTAGGTCGGGTTGACGGTGGCCGTCGAGAGGCAGCGTGCCGTCACTATCTTCAGCAAATGGCAACCGTCCTCGGTGGATTTGCCGTAGAGCAACTTGAAGTAGGTCGGCGAGTCTTCCTTGGCCCACTCACGCTCATGGCCGCCGAAGTCATAGGCCGCGCCCACATACACACCGGGCAGAACGCGCTTTTGCACGATGGGACTGTCGGATATCTTGCGGTCAAGCACCGTGGCGGACACACCGGCGAGCAGGCGCCAGCGCTGCGACACGTCGTAGGAGCCATACAGGCCGAGCGAGGTGTTGATGCCCGCGCCGGGCGCATAGGCCGGTCGGCCAGACGCGGCCTCGCCGGGCCGCACGCCATAGTAGTAATTGTTGAGACTGGCATCACGCAGGGCCACGCTCACGCTGGGGCGCAGCATCCAGGGTCCGGAGCGCCAGTCGTAGCTGTAGCCCAGGCGGAATTCGTTGCCTTTTGAGGTGTTTCCGGCATCGTGCAGCAGTTCGGCCTGCACGGTGCCCCAAGGCTGGCGGAAACGGTAAGACAGGCCCAGATCAATGCCGGAATCGCGCATGGCCATGCCGGCGAGACTGGCGGGCAGGCGATCAGAAGGAAAACCCTCAAGACGCTGCCCCACAAACAGGTCCAGCCGCTGATCGCCGCCGTTGAGCAGCTTCACGCCAGCCCGGTTGGCATCCAGAAAAACCCGTTCGCCCTCGAAAAGATAGAGCGGCAGCACGTCATAGCGGTTGCCGCCCTCCCGATAGGGCGAAGGCTCCACTCGTGTGATGAAGCCCAGCCCCGCACTGCCTGGCTCAGACAATATAGTGAGCGGCTCGACGCTGCCGTTCGCGCTGGCCGGGGCCATGACGGCCAGACCGGCGACCAGCAAGGCCGCGCAGGAGAAAGTGCGAAAAAGAACGGGGCGCGGGTGCAGAAAGCTTTTCATCATTTGTGTTGTCTTTTGAAGAGTCCAGTTATCAACCCACATCGTCCCGGCCATTCGGGCGGACTCCGGATTTCCCCGGTCAAATATGCATTGAATCCATGTTTTACGGGCGCAAACTGCTACAAAAATTATAGCGATCTGCATTGAAAAACCCGCCTGAAGCGGGTTGTTGACAGGAGTTCAGCCTGATTGGGTCTCAAAAAGGAATATCGTCATCCATGTCATCAAAGCCGCTGGCTGCAGTGGACGGCGCTGGCGCCTGACGCTGCGCGGGGGCGGGCGCGCGGGGCGCGGCGGGAGCAGCGGCCCGGCGGGGGGCCTCATAGCCGCCGCCATCGTCAGCGCCCGGGCCGCCCATGCCTTGCCGGCTACCCAGCATCTGCATCTGGTCGGCGCGGATTTCGGTGGTGTATTTTTCCACGCCGCTCTGGTCGGTCCACTTGCGCGTGCGCAGGCTGCCTTCCACATAAACCTGTGAGCCCTTGCGCAGATACTGGCCGACGATTTCAGCCAGGCGACCATTGAACACCACGCGGTGCCATTCGGTAGCCTCCTTCATTTCGCCGCTTTGCTTGTCTTTCCACTTGTCGGTGGTCGCAATGGTGACGTTGGCGACCTGGTCGCCGCTCGGAAAGCTGCGCATTTCGGGGTCTTTGCCCAAATTGCCGACGATGATGACTTTGTTGACGGATGCCATTATGTGTTCTCCTAAACGGATCCCCGGAGCTAAATCCCCGAAGCGATGGCCGAGAGTTTAACTGGCAGACCGGCCCTGCGGGTCAGCAGCTGTAACGCGCCCGGGCACGGCACGCCCCGGCGCCTTCATGGGCCAGGCCACCGCCAGCCACAGCAGCATCAGGCCGCCGCAGACGATGAAAAGCCCCCGGGCGCCGTGCAGCTTGGTGATCCAGCCGCCAATGGCGCCGCCGGCAAAAAACCCCAGCGACTGCAAGGTGTTGTACACCCCGAGCGCCGCGCCGCGCGCGTGGGGCGGCGCCACCCGCGAGGCCAGGCTGGGCTGGCTGGCTTCGAGCACATTGAAGCCGCAAAAAAACAGCACCAGCAGCGCGCCGAGCCAGCCCAGGCTGGGCGCCGCCGAAACCCCGGAAGACACGGTCCACAGCAGCCCGGCCTGAACCAGAAAAATCAGGCCCACGGCACCGAGGAACACGGCGCGCAGATAGCCGCGCTTTTCCAGCGGAAAAAGCGTCATGCCCATCACCACAAAGGATGCCAGCACGGCCGGCAGATAAACCTGCCAGTGCCGCGTTTTCTCCAGCCCGGCGGCGACCAGCAGCGCCGGAAGCGCCACCCACATGGCCAGCTGCACGGCATGCAGCACGAACACGCCAAAATTCAGCCGCAGCAGGGCCGGGTTTCTCAAGACCTCTCGCATGCCGCCGCGCCCTTGGCTCTTGTGGATGAGCGGCTCGGCCGGCACCCACCACAGCACGACGGCAATGCCCGTCAGCGCCAGCGAGCCGGTCAGCGCAAACAGGCCGTGCAGCCCGATGTAGCCAGCAAGCCAGGGCGCGACCACCAGCGAAAGGGCGAACATAAGCGCGATGCTGCCGCCAACCAGCGCCATCGCCTTGGTGCGGACTTCGTCCCGGGTGGTGTCGGCCAGCAGGGCGGTCACGGCAGCAGATATGGCGCCCGCGCCCTGCACCGCCCGGCCAATGATCAGCCAGTGCAGGTCAGGCGCCCAGGCGGAGACAAAGCTGCCCAGCGCGAACATCACCAGGCCCGCAATAATCACCGGCTTGCGGCCCCACCAGTCCGATGCCAGGCCAAAGGGAATCTGCAAAAACCCCTGGGTCAGGCCGTAAATGCCCATCGCCAGGCCGACGCGAGCCGGGTCGTCACCGCCGGGATATCGGGCGGCCTCCAGCGCAAACACCGGCAGCACCAGAAACAAGCCCAGCATGCGCAGGGCAAAAATGGAGGCCAGCGACAAGCTGGCGCGCCGCTCTGTGGCGGTCATGGGGAATGAGGGGGGGGCAGAAGACACGGTGAAGGAGTCTCACAAGAAAAAATACAGCGAAAACAGCTGGTGCCTGTCTTTAAAAGACGGCAGCGGGAAGCGCACAGGCTGCCCCGTTCCGGCTGGTGCATAGCCCTGTATTGTGCTTGAAACTGTGCAAGCCGCCTCTGCGAATGGCTGCGCAGGTCTATGATGGAAAGTTTTTCCGGCACCGCATTCCCGTGAACTTTCCCAACGACAGCAAACCCTTGTCCGCCCTACCGAGCACCGAGCATTCGAGTCCGCACGCGGTGTCCGAATCCGGTGCGGGGCAGGTCCAGCCAAGAGGCTGGGGCGCCCAGGCCATCAGTATTCGCGGTGCCCGCACGCACAACCTCAAGAATATTGACCTCGACATTCCACGCAACCAGCTGGTGGTCATCACCGGCCTGAGCGGCTCGGGCAAATCCTCACTGGCCTTTGACACGCTTTACGCCGAGGGCCAGCGCCGTTATGTTGAAAGCCTTTCCACCTATGCGCGGCAGTTTCTGCAGCTGATGGACAAGCCCGACGTGGACATGATCGAGGGTCTGTCACCCGCCATTTCCATCGAGCAGAAAGCCACTTCGCACAACCCGCGCTCCACCGTCGGCACGGTGACCGAGATTCACGACTACCTTCGCCTGCTGTATGCCCGGGCCGGAACGCCTTTTTGCCCCGTGCATGATTTGCCGCTGCAGGCGCAGAGCGTCAGTGAAATGGTCGATACCGTGCTGGCACTGCCCGAGGACACGCGGCTGATGATCCTGGCGCCGGTGGCGCGTGAGCGCAAGGGTGAGTTTGTTGATCTTTTTGAGGAGATGCAGGCCCAGGGCTATGTGCGTTTTCGCGTTGATGGGGCGACCTATGAATTTGACGCCTTGCCCAAACTCAAAAAGACCGAGAAACACAACATCGACGTGGTGATCGACCGCATCAAGGTGCGCGCCGACAAGGATTTGCCACTTGATGCAGAAGCCGGCGCGGTGCCACCGCCCGCGCTGCGGCAGCGTCTGGCAGAGAGCTTTGAGGCGGCGTTGCGGCTGGCTGATGGCCGGGCCATTGCGCTGGAGATGGAAACCGGCAAAGAGCATCTCTTCAGCGCCAAATTCTCCTGCCCGGTCTGCAGCTATTCGCTCAGCGAGATGGAGCCCCGACTTTTTTCCTTCAACTCGCCCGTAGGCGCCTGCCCCTGCTGCGACGGCCTGGGCCACCGGGACTTTTTCGACCCGACGCGGGTGGTGGCCTTTCCGTCCTTAAGCCTGGCCAGCGGCGCGGTCAAGGGCTGGGACCGGCGCAATGCCTACTACTTTTCCATGCTGGAAAGCCTGGCCAGCCATTACAAGTTTGACATCGACACGGCCTTTGATGAGTTGCCCAAGAACGTCAGGCAGGTGGTGCTGCACGGTTCCGGCGAGGAAGAAATCAAGTTCAGCTACATCGGTGACGCCGGCAATAGCGCCGGCAAAAAGGTGAGCAAAAAACATCCGTTCGAAGGCATCATCACCAACTTCGAGCGCCGCTATCGCGAAACAGACTCCACCGCCGTACGCGAAGAACTCGCGCGCTACCGCAGCGTGCAGCCCTGCCCTGACTGCGGCGGCACGCGCCTGCGCCAGGAGGCGCGCCACGTCTACCTGGTAGGCACGGCGCAAGGCGAAGAAAACGCCAGCCACCGCAAAGCCATCTATGAAGTCAGCCACGTCACCCTGCGCGAGAGTTTCAACTACTTCAGCACCCTGAAGATGGAAGGCGCCAAGGCCGAGATTGCGGCCAAGGTGATACGCGAGATCGGCCTGCGCCTGAAATTTCTCAACGACGTGGGCCTGAACTACCTGAGCCTGGACCGCAGCGCCGAAACGCTGTCGGGCGGCGAGTCGCAGCGCATCCGGCTGGCCTCGCAGATCGGATCGGGCCTGACCGGTGTGATGTATGTGCTCGATGAGCCCAGCATCGGCCTGCACCAGCGCGACAACGACCGGCTGATCGGCACCCTCAAGCACCTGCGCGACATCGGCAACAGCGTGCTGGTGGTGGAGCACGATGAAGACATGATCCGCGCCGCCGACCACGTGATTGACATGGGGCCGGGCGCCGGGATCCATGGCGGCCGCGTGATGGCGCAGGGCACTTTTGAAGAAGTGCAGGCCAACCCCGACTCGCTGACCGGAAAGTATTTGGCGCGGACGCTGAAGATTGCCGTGCCCAAGCGCCGCACGCCCTGGCTGCCCACGGTCAAGGCCGTCGAAGTGGCCGAGAAGAAAAAGGCCTCGCGCTTCCCCATGAGCCCGGCGGGAGAGCGCCGCGCCGCGCGCGAAGCGGTGCACCAGGCCACCCTGGGCGACATGCAGGCGCTGCGCGTGGTGAACGCCACCGGCCACAACCTCAAGGGCGTGAGCGTGGAGTTTCCGGTTGGCCTGCTGACCTGCGTCACCGGCGTCTCCGGCTCGGGGAAATCCACCCTGGTCAATGACACCTTGTATGCCGCCGTGGCTCGCACCTTGTACCGCGCGCATGAAGAGCCCGCGCCGCACGAAAGCATTGAAGGCATAGAGCATTTCGACAAGGTCATCAACGTGGACCAGTCGCCGATCGGCCGCACGCCGCGCAGCAACCCGGCCACCTATACCGGCCTGTTCACGCCGATCCGCGAACTGATGGCCGAGATGAACACGGCGCGAGAACGCGGCTACGGCGCCGGGCGCTTCAGCTTCAACGTGGCGGGCGGGCGCTGCGAAGCCTGCCAGGGCGACGGCATGGTGAAGGTCGAAATGCACTTTTTGCCCGACGTGTATGTGCCCTGCGACGTCTGCAAGGGCATGCGCTACAACCGTGAAACGCTGGAGGTGCAGTACAAGGGCAAGAACATCGCGCAGATTCTGGACCTCACGGTCGAGACCGCTGCCGAGTTCTTCAAGGCCGTGCCCGCCATTGCGCGCAAGCTGCACACCCTGCTGGATGTGGGCCTGAGCTACATCAAGCTGGGCCAGGCCGCCACCACGCTGTCGGGCGGCGAGGCGCAGCGGGTGAAACTGGCACTGGAACTGAGCAAACGCGACACCGGCCGCACGCTCTATATCCTGGACGAGCCGACCACCGGCCTGCATTTTGCCGACATCGACCTGTTGCTCAAGGTGCTGCACCAGCTGCGGGACGCGGGTAACACCATCGTGGTGATCGAGCACAACCTGGATGTGATCAAGACCGCCGACTGGCTGATCGACATGGGGCCGGAAGGCGGGGCTGGCGGCGGAACCGTGGTGGGGGTCGGCACGCCCGAAGACCTTGCGGCCAACCCGGACAGCCATACGGGTCACTACCTGGCACGGCTGCTTTAATTGCCCTGAGGCAGCACGGGCTCGCAGGGCGTGGCCTACTTCAGGCCGGCGCGCCCTGCGCCTGACCACCGCCAGAGGAAAATGCACTTGCAGAGCCCGTCGATATTTACCCGCCGCAAGGTGGTCTTTCTGCTCGCCACGCTGTGCTGCCTGCTCTGGGGCAGCGCCTATCCGGCGATCAAGAACGGTTATGCGCTGTTCAATATTGCGGCCGACGACATTGCCTCCAAGCTGGTGTTTGCGGGCTACCGTTTCATGTTCGCGGGCCTGGTGCTGCTGGTGATTGCCGCCCTGGGCAGAAAATCGCTGCGGCTTGACCGGCGCACGATAGGCCAGGTGTCGCTGCTGGGCTTGAGCCAGACCAGCCTGCAATATGTATTTTTTTACATCGGCCTGGCCTATGCCACCGGCGTGAAGAGTTCGATCATGAATGCCACCGGCACCTTTTTCAGCGTGCTGCTGGCCCACTACATTTATAAAAATGACCGGCTCAGTTTCAACAAGGTGCTGGGCTGCGCCGTGGGTTTTATCGGCGTGATGGTGGTGAATTTCAGCGCCGGCCTGCTGAGCTTTGACTTTGCGCTGGTGGGCGAAGGCTTTATCGTGATCGCCGCCTTTATCCTGTCGGCAGCCAGCATTTACGGCAAGAAGGTCTCGCAGCATGTGGACTCCGTGGTGCTGACCGGCTACCAGTTGGCTCTGGGCGGCCTGGCGCTGCTGCTGACCGGCCTGGCCACCGGCGGCACGCTGACCGGTTTCACCCTCAAGTCCACCGCGCTCCTGGCCTACCTGGTGGTGCTGTCTTCGGCGGCGTTTTCGCTCTGGACGATTCTGCTCAAGTACAACCGGGTCAGCATGGTGACGGTGTTCAATTTCATGATTCCGGTATTCGGCACCATGCTTTCGGCCCTGTTCCTGGATGAGCGCTTTCTGGAGTGGAAAAACGCCGTGGCGCTGGTACTGGTCTGCTACGGCATCTGGCTGGTCACCAAGGAAGAAAAGCCGGCGCTGGCCGTAGCGTGAGGCCGCCCGGCGAGAAATTCATGTCATTCAGGGCTGTAGCGCACGTTTTAAGTGCACAAGCAGCTATGTTTTCAATAGCATTTATTCGGCATTCATGATGCCCGATGACCCAGCCGTCCGTCATTGGGAACACCCAAAGGTAACTACGCATTGACGCCAAGGCTGGCTCGCGGCAAATTCAATCCGTTCAGTCATCGAAAAGCTGCAGATTGAACCACGACTGCGGGCATGGTTCATGCATGCAAGTCAAAGGGCAGCCCCGATAAGCTCGTACAGACTCACCTAAAGGAAACCATCTTGGCAAAACTGTCTTTCCCCATTTCCCGCCGCGTGCTTTGCGCCACCGCCACGGCCGCCCTGCTCCTGTGCCACGGCTCGGGCGCGTTGGCGGCCACGCCCAAGGACACCCTGGTGATTGCCTTGGCGTTCGACGACATCATCACGATGGACCCGGCCGAGGCCTTCGAGCTCTCGGCGGGCGAGATCATGGGCAACACCTACGACCGGCTGGTACGGCTCGACGTGAACGACCCGTCGAAGCTGATCGGCGATGTGGCCAAGTCCTGGACGGTGTCGCCCGACGGCAAGACCTACACCTTCGAGCTGAAGCCCGGGCTGAAGTTCGCCTCCGGCAACCCGCTGACGGCCGAGGACGTGGCCTACTCGCTGCAGCGCGCGGTGCAGCTCGACAAGTCGCCCGCCTTCATCCTGACGCAGTTCGGCTTCACCAAGGACAACGTCAAGGACAAGATCAAGGCCGACCGGCCCGCTCACGCTGACGCTGGAGACCGACAAGGCCTATGCGCCGACCTTCGTGCTCAACTGCCTGACCGCCAACGTCGGCGCCATCGTGGACAAGAAGCTGCGTGATGGCCAAGGAGCAGAACGGCGACTTGGGCTATGGCTGGCTGAAGACCAACTATGCCGGCTCCGGCCCGCTGAAGCTGCGCGAATGGCGCGCCAACGAAATCGTGGCGCTGGAGCGCAACGACAACTACTACGGCGCCAAGGCCACGCTGGCCCGCGTCATCTACCGCCACGTGAAGGAAGCGGCCACGCAGCGCCTGCTGCTGGAAAAGGGCGATATCGACATCGCCCGCAACCTGAGCCCGCAGGACATTGCCGCGCTGGCGACCAACAAGGACATCAAGACTCACCTCCGCGCCCAAGGGCACGGTCTACTACATCAGCCTGAACCAGAAGAACCCGAACCTCGCCAAGCCCGAGGTGCGCGAGGCCCTGAAGTGGCTGGTCGACTATTCGGCGCATCGGCGACACGCTGATCAAGAACATCGGCGTGGTGCACCAGAACTTCCTGCCCATCGGCCTGCTGGGCGCCAGCAACGGAAATGCCGTACAAGCTCGACGTCGACAAGGCCAAGGCGCTGCTGGCCAAGGCCGGCCTGCCCAACGGCTTCAAGGTGACGATGGACATGCGCACCATCCAGCCGGTGCAGGGCATCGCCGAGGCCTTCCAGCAGACGGCCAAGCGCGCCGGCATCGAGATCGAGATCATCCCCGGCGACGGCAAGCAGACGCTGACCAAGTACCGCGCCCGCACCCACGACATCTACATCGGCCAGTGGGGCTCGGACTACTGGGACCCGCACTCCAACGCCGACACCTTCGCCCGCAACCCCGACAACGCCGACGACGCCAAGGCCAAGCCGCTGGCCTGGCGCAACGCCTGGGCCATTCCCGAGCTGACCAAGAAGACCGACGCCGCCGTGCTGGAGCGCGACGCCGACAAGCGCAAGGCCATGTACGAGGAGATGCAGGCCGAATTCCGCAAGACCAGCCCCTTCATCATGCTGTTCCAGCAGACCGAGGTGGCGGCCTACCGCAGCAATGTCGACGGCCTGAAGCTCGGGCCCGACGTTCGACACCAACTACATGTTCAAGGTAGCCAAGCGCTAACGAACGGGTACCGGTCTTGGCAGTTCCCGATCCTCTCGCCCTGAGCCCGGCGCCGCTGGCGGTTGGCCGGCCTGCATCCCGCCCATCCCGCCATGCCCGCCGACTGCAAGCCATCGGGCGCTTTCTGGTGGTGATCCTGCTCACCTACCTCGGCCTGCTCGCCGTCACCTTCTTCATCGGCCGGGTGGTCCCGATCGATCCGGTGCTGGCCATCGTCGGCGACCGCGCGCCGCGCGCATGTCGTCGCCCGGGTGCGCGAGGAACTGGGGCTGAACATGCCGCTCTAGCGAGCAGTTCTACATCTACCTGCAGCAAGGTGCTGCAGCGGCGACTTCGGCACCTCGGTGCTGACCGCCAACCCGGTGATGCAGGACATCCGCCGCGCCTTTCCGGCGACGCTCGAGCTGGCCACGCTGGGCATCCTGCATCGGCGCCGGCCTCGGCGTGCCGCTGGGCGTGCTGGGCGGCGGTGCGGCGCGGCAGCCTGGTCGACCAGGTCGTGCGCGTCATCGGCCTGGTCGGCTATTCGGTGCCGATCTTCTGGCTCGGCCTGATGGGGCTGCTGGTGTTCTACGCGCAGCTCGGCTGGGTCGCCGGGCCCGGGCGCATCGACGTCGCCTACGAGTACAGCTGGTGCCCGTCACCGGCCTGCTGCTGCTCGATACCGCGATGCGCCGGCGAATGGGAGGCCTTTGGCAACGCGCTGTCGCACCTGATCCTGCCGGCCTCGCTGCTCGGCTATTTCTCGCTCGCCTACATCAGCCGCATGACGCGCTCCTTCATGCTCAACGAGCTGGCGCAGGAATACGTCATCGCCGCCCGCGCCAAGGGCCTGTCGGAGACCCGGATCATCTGGCGCCATGCGCTGCGCAACGCCATGGTGCCGCTGGTCACGGTGATCGCGCTGTCCTACGCCGGCCTGCTCGAAGGCTCGGTGCTGACCGAGACGGTGTTCGCCTGGCCGGGGCTCGGCCTGTACATCACCAACTCGCTGCAGAACGCCGACATGAACGCGGTGCTCGGCGGCACGATCGTCGTCGGCTCGATCTTCATCGGCCTCAACCTGCTCTCCGACCTGCTCTACACGCCTGCTCGACCCGAGGACGCGCAGCGATGACGCAGGCACCGATGACCGCGCGCAGCGACGGGCCGCCAGCGCGAGCCCTCGGCGAGAGCCTGCACGACTGGCTGATGTCCGACCGGCCGCGCTCGCGCCGGCAGGCGCGCGCTCGGCCGGGCCTACGGCGGCTGGCGCACGTTCGCGCGCAACCGGCTCGCGATGGTCGGGCCTGGTGATCGTGCTGGCGCTGATCCTGGTCGGCGTTTTCGCCGACCTGCTGGCGCCCTACTCGGCCTATCATCGGCGACCTGCGCACCACGCGGCTGCTGCCGCCGTCGGCGGCGCACTGGTTCGGCACCGACGACCAGGGCCGCGACATCCTGTCCCGCGCTGATCCACGGCTCGCGCATCACGCTGTTCGTCGTGGTGCTGGTGGCGGTGATGGCCGCGCCCATCGGGCTCGTCGTCGGCACCGTCGCCGGCTATGCCGGCGGGCTGGTCGACGCGGCGCTGATGCGCATCACCGACATCTTCCTCGCCTTCCCGCGCCTGATCCTGGCGCTGGCCTTCGTCGCCGCGCTCGGCCCCGGCATCGAGAACGCGGTGATCGCCATCGCCATCACCTCCTGGCCGCCCTATGCGCGCATCGCGCGCGCCGAGACGCTGACGATCCGGCAGACCGACTACATCGCCGCGGTGCAGCTGCTCGGCGCCTCGCCGTGGCGCATCGTGCTGCGCCACATCATGCCGCTGTGCGTGTCCTCGGTGATCGTGCGCGTCACGCTCGACATGGCCGGCATCATCCTGACCGCCGCCGGCCTCGGCTTCCTCGGCCTCGGCGCGCAGCCGCCGATGCCCGAATGGGGCGCGATGATCGCCACCGGCCGCCGGTACGTGCTCGACCAGTGGTGGGTCGCCGCCGTGCCGGGCGCCGCCATCTTCGTCGTCAGCCTCGGCTTTCAACCTGCTCGGCGACGGCCTGCGCGACGCCCTCGACCCGCAAGGCTGCCAAATGAATACCCCCGAATCACCTCTTCTCGTCGTCGATGACCTGCGCGTCGCTTTTCCCGGACCGCGACGGCGGCATGACGGAGGCGGTGCGCGGCGTGTCCTTCACGCTGGGCCGCGAACGCCTCGGCATCGTGGGCGAATCCGGCTCCGGCAAGTCGCAGACCGGCCGCGCCATCCTGGGGCTGACCGCGCCCGAGGGACGCGTCACCGCCAGGCGGCTGGCCTTCGACGGCATCGATCTGCTGCACTGCCCGCCGCGGCAACGGCGCGCGCTGCGCGGCGGGCGCATCGCGATGGTGCTGCAGGACCCGAAGTTCTCGCTCAACCCGGTGATGACGATCGGCGCGCAGATCGTCGAGACGCTGCGCGCGCACACGCCGCGTCGCGGCCGCGAAGCGCGAGAGCGGGCGCTGGCCGCGCTCGAAGCGGTGCAGATCGACGACCCGGAGCGCGTCTACGAGCTCTATCCGCACGAGGTCTCGGGCGGCATGGGCCAGCGCGCGATGATCGCCATGATGCTGATCGCCGAGCCCGACCTGCTGATCGCCGACGAGCCGACCTCGGCGCTCGACGTGACGGTGCAGCTGCAGGTGCTGGCCATCCTCGACGAGCTGGTGGCGGAGCGCGGCATGGGGCTGATCTTCATCTCGCACGACCTGCGCCTGGTCTCGTCGTTCTGCGACCGCGTCCTGGTCATGTATGCCGGCCGCGTCGTCGAGGAACTGCAGGCCGGCGGCCTGCGCCGACGCGCAAGCACCCCTACACGCGCGGGCTGCTGAACTGCCTGCCGCAGCTGGGCGCGGACCGCGCATCCGCTGCCGACGCTGGACCGCCAGCCGGAGTGGGCGCTTATGACATCCGGCCAGGCCCTGGGCCTCGAGGTCAGCCGGCTGCGCGTCAGTCTATGACGGCTTTGTCGCCGTGGCCGACACCTCGTTTCGCGTCGCGCCCGGCGAAAGCTTCGGCATCGTCGGCGAATCGGGCTCGGGCAAGTCGACGGTGCTGCGCGCCATCTGCGGCCTCGCGTCCAGGAATCGGGCAGCGGTGTCAGCTCGTCGGCGAAGGCGATGCGCCGGGCGTCCAGCCTGCGCCCGGCAGCAAGGCCTTTCGCCGCCGGGTGCAGATGGTGTTCCAGGACCCGTACGGCTCGCTGCATCCGCGCCAGACGGTGGACCGCATCCTGGCCGAGCCGCTGGCGATCCACGGCATCGACGACGCCGAGACGCGCATCGAGCGGGCGCTCGACGAAGTCGGCCTCGGCACGGGCTTCCGCTTTCGCTACCCGCACCAGCTGTCGGGCGGCCAGCGCCAGCGCATCGCGATCGCCCGCGCGCTGATCCTGGAGCCGCAGATCCTGCTGCTGGACGAACCCACGTCGGCGCTCGACGCCTCGGTGCAGGCGGAGGTGCTGAACCTGCTGGAGGAGCTGCGCCGCCGCCGCGGCCTGACGCTTCATCATGGTCAGCCACGACCTGGCGGTGGTCACCCACATGTGCGAGCGGCTGATGGTGATGCAGCGCGGCGAGACGGTCGAGCTGCTGTCGTCCGCCGACCTGGCCGCGCGCCGCGTCACCGAGGACTACACGCGCAGCCTGATGGAGGCCTCGATCGGCTTTCGGCGTATCAACGAGGGGGCCTGAACACCTGGCACCCGGAGCAGACCCGCAGTGAAAATGCTATTTATTTAATAGCTATCAGTGCACATATTCATTGGGCTTCAGCCCATTTCTCTTAACATACGCCAACCATGAGGCTAAAGCCGATGATCCACTGGGAAGCCCACGCCTGCCTGCCGCTGCACCCGCAGGCCGATTTTGCGCCGATCGACCGGTTGCGCGCGGCCGGCGTCAACTACGTGTCGGTCAATGTCGGCATGGACATGAACCCGCTGGCGCAGGTGATGTCGGTGCATCGGCGGCTTTCGCGCGACGCTCGCGGCCCATCCCGAGCGTTATCGGCTGGCGTCCAGCGTCGACCGACATCGAGCGCGCCGCTGCGTCTGGCGTGCTCGCTGTCGGATTTGATCTGGAAGGCGCGATGCCGCTGCTGGAGCAGCCGGACGATGGTGGCGCTGTACCGCGAGCTCGGCGTGCGGCAGATGCATTTCGCCTACAACCGCAACAACAGCGTGGCCGGCGGCTGCCATGACGATGGAGCGCGGCCTCACGCCCCTGGGCCGGCGCATGGTCGCGGCCGTCAACGAGGCCGGCGTGCTGATGGATTGCTCGCACACCGGCCGGCGCTGCAGCCTCGACATCATGGCGGCGTCCGGCGCAGCCGGTGATCTTCAGCCACTCCAACCCGCTGGCGCTGGTCGAGCATGGGCGCAACGTCAGCGACGAGCAGATCCGCGCCTGCGCGGCGACCGGTGGCGTGGTCTGCGTCTCGGGCGTATCGGGCTTTCTCGGCACCCGCACGCCCACGGCAGACGATGTGGCGCGGCATGCGGCCTATGTGGCGGACCTGGTGGGCGTCGAGCATGCCGGCATCGGGCTGGACATCAGCTTCCACCAGGACGGGCTCGACGACAACGCCGCCGGGCGACTTCGACCCGACCTACTGGTGGCCGAAGAGCGCCGGGTTACGATCGCGCCGATCGCGCGGATGACCTACACGCCGGTCGAAACCTGGCAACAGCTCTCCGAAGCGCTGCAACGCACGGGCATGACCGGCGAGTGAAGCGGCGCTGGTCATGGGCGGCAACATGCTGCGTATCGCGCGCCAGGTTTGGCACCCGCATTAAAAATTCATTTATCTGTCAGCACCATGTCCTCCATCACCCTGCGTTTTCTGGCCGAACCCAACAGTGCCAACTTTGGCGGCAAAGTGCCCGGCGGCACGGTCATGAAATGGATTGACGAGGCGGGCTATGCCTGCGCCACCCGCTGGGCCAAAGGCAACTGCTTCACGGTCTCGGTAGGCGGCCTGCGTTTCAAGCGCCCCATCCTGATTGGTGACCTGGTGGAAGTGGACGCGCGCCTGGCCTATACCGGCAAAACCAGCATGAACATCGCTGTGGAAGTGCGCAGCGGCAACATGAAGACCGGCCAGATGGAATTCGTGACCGAATGCGTCGTGGTCTTTGTGGCGGTAGACCCGGACGGAAAACCCATCCCCGTCAAGATATTCCACCCTGAAACGCCAGGCGACATTGCGCTGGGGCAACGGATCAAGGCCCAACTCGACGCCGCACGCCCGGCGCAACCGGCCATCTGAAAACCCGCTACAGCGCGCTGAGCGTGGCTGCAACGCAGTTTAGGCGGCCACGCTGCAGGCGCAAGGGCCGTCTTAACGCCGGCCCAGAACCAGCCCAACCAGCAAGCCCACACCCGCGGCAATGCCTATGGATGTCCATGGCGACTCGTGCACATAGGCATCTGTGGCGCGGGCCGCAGCCTTGGTCTTGGCAACCAGCGCGGCTTCGGCGTCGGCCAGGCGGTATTTGGCATCGCGCAGACGGCTCTCGATGCGGCTGCGCAGCCTGGCAATCTTTTCGCCCGCCTGATCTGCCGTAGCCGAGAGCATCTCTTCGGCATCGGTTATCTCCGAACGGATAGCGGAAACCAGTTTTTCCTGCGAATCTAGAAGGGCTTGGCTGGCAGTGGACATGATGAACCTTTCAAACAAATAAATGGACAGCCAAAAGAGTAGCAGATTCGCAGCCGCCAAGGCGCCCTATTCCGCCCGAGGCACGCGCCTTGAAGTGGTAGGGAATAATCAGGGTGGCCATCGTCCGCCTCACGGCCTGCCCTTCTTCAACGGCCTCACCCGCCTAACTATCCGCTCCACCATGCCCGCTACCTGCCTGAATTGCCGCCTCTGCGAGCCCACAGTCATCCCCTGCCGCGAAGGCGGTGCATCTTGACCAATACCCGCCTGAGTGGACGGGATCTGGCCGCCGCACTTGTGGTGGTGCTGGTGTGGGGCGTCAATTTTGTCGCGATGAAATTTGCCCTGCGCGACTTCACCCCGTTCCAGCTGGGCGCTGCCCGCTATGTGTTTGCCGTGCTGCCACTGGTGCTGTTCATCCGGCCGCCGCAGGTGCCCTGGAAGTGGGTGCTGCTTTATGGCCTCTTTCAGGGCGTCGGGCAGTTCGGGATTTTGTTCATCGCCCTGAAAGTTGGCATGACGGCGGCGCTGGCCTCGGTGCTGCTGCAGACGCAGGTCTTCTTTACCGCGCTGTTCGGCTTCGTGCTGTTGCATGAGCGCGCCAGCCGGCCCCTGCAGGCGGGCATGGTGCTCGCAGCGCTGGGCTTGTCCTGCTTTGCGCTCAACTACGTCAACCCTGGCGCGACCAGCGGCAGCGCCACCACTGTGGCAGGCTTTGCCCTCACGCTGTGCGCGGCCGCCATGTGGTCGCTGTCCAACATCGTGGCGCGCCAGGTGCAGAAAGTGGCCGGGAGCTATTCCCCCATCGCCTTCGTCGTCTGGAGCAGCATGGTCGCCGTGCTGCCCTTCATGGCGCTGTCTCTGGTCTTCGACCCCGAAGCCGTGCGCTGGCAATGGCTGCAGGCGAGCTGGTCCACCTGGCTGTCCGTGGCCTACCTCGGCTGGATGGCGACCATTGTGGGTTACAGCCTGTGGACCGGCCTGCTCAAACGCCACCCCGCCAACCGCGTGGCGCCCTTCAGTCTGGGCGTGCCCATCGTGGGGCTGGGTGCCGGGATGCTGGTTCTGGGCGAGGTCATCACGCCCTGGCAGTGGGCCGGCACGGCGCTGGTGGTGGCCGCGCTGGCCTGCGTGATGCTGGGCGGGCTGCTCAAGCGCCGCTGACAGCGGGTTCGCTGCCGCGCCTGGAGTAATGCCGAGCCCAATCCCGAAATTCAAGGAAAATCAGGCTTCATTCCAATAAAAACGGGCACAAGCAGCTACCAAAACAAAAGCAAAAGCAAAAGCGAAGTGCCGCTGCCCCCGCCATCACAAGGGCCGACGGCGCGCAAAGCGAACAACGGTAACGCCAGCCCGCGCCTGCCGCACCGACGGCATCACGAGGACGCAATCGTCGTAAGGCGTGGTCACCGGCTCGGCCTCGTTCCAGCCAATCACGGTGCCCGCCTTCTCAATGAGCTCCAGCCCCTGAAAAGCTTCGGTAAAGCGGAACTTCTCGCTACGGGCAACCACCGGCCCCGTGACTTCCAGCACCCACTGGCGCGGGGCATCGGCTTGCTGCCAGCCCGGCAGGACCTGCTGCAAGGCCTGCGCCTGCAGCGTGCCGGCCGCCTGCAAAAAACGCACGCACATGTCGTATGCCACCTTGCGGCTGAGGAGGTCGCCATGGAAACCGCACTCCAGCAGCAGCGAGCGGGTTTCAGGAGCCTGGCCCTGCGTGCCGAGGTCGCCAAAACGGCCGAAGTCGCGCATGCGCACGCCGTCCTGGTGACCAGCATCAACCACGATGTATTCCGGCGCGCGCAGCCGTTTGGCCAGCTCCAGGTTGCGCGGCTGCATGCCGGCCAGCAGCAGCGGCGCGGCCCGTTCGTGCATCGAATGCAGGTCCAGCAGCCAGTCGGCCTGCTCGACAAAGGGTCTGAGCGCGGCGGCGCGGCGGCGCTCCTGCGTGCTGCCGGTTTCGATGCGCTCGGCCAGCCATTGGCGGTTCAGGTCTTCATCGACAAAGCGGGAGGCATCGTGCTTGTCGGGGTCAAAGCGGTCAAATGCGGCGAGGTTGCAGAACGCCAGTGTCAGCCGGCCGCGCTCGGGCCGGATACCGGCTTCCAGCAAGCCCTTGAGCGCCCAGGCGCCGCAGAGCTCGTTGCCATGCACCAGCGCAGTGATCATGACGTGATGGCCAGGCCGGCCGGAGTCGAACTGCCAGACGCCTTCGGTGCCGGTATTGCCCGCGCGCCAGGCGGCGATGTCGGGTCTGGGCAAGTCAAATTTCAGCGGGGCGTTCATTCCTTGATCTTCGCGAATTCAACAATACGCTTGTACTTGGCCGTCTCCTGGGCCATGAACTTCGGCATGTCCACATTGAGAGGCGAGACGGTGGAGCCCGAGTCCTCCAGCTTCTTGCGCAGGTCTGGCGTCTGCAGCGAATCATTCAAGGCTTTTTTAAGCTTGCTCGCCACGGCCTCGGGCAAATTGGCCGGGCCCATCAGTGCGAACCAGATATTGATATCGATGCCTTTGAGCGCGGCGTTCTCGGCCAGGGCCGGAATGTCGGGGGTCATCGCCGAGCGCCTGGCCTCCGTGGTTCCCAGCGCAATGACCCTGCCACTGCGAATGTGCGGCAGGCCGCTGGAGAGCACAAACACGCCGAAGTCGATGTTGTTGCCCAGCAGGTCATTGGCCAGGGGCGCCACGCCGCGGTAGGGAATGTGGGTCATGAACAGGCCGCCCTGGTCCTTCACCATTTCGCCGGCCAGATGCAGGGCCGTGCCCATGCCGGAGCTGCCATAGCTGAACTTGCCGGGGTTCTGTTTCACCACGCTGAGAAACTGCGCCAGCGTCTTGACACCGGACTTCTGCGAAGCCACCAGCACCATGGGTTGCGTGGCAATCAGGCCGATGGGCGTGAAACTCTTGAGCTCGTATTTGACGGCGCTGGAGACCAGGCGGGTAATCGCAATCTCGTTGCTTGCGCCCGCCAGCAGGGTGTAGCCGTCAGGCGCGGCATTGGCGACTTTTTGCGCGCCAATCGCACCGCCGGCACCGCCCAGGTTCTCGATCACCACGGGCACACCCAGCTTTTTCGACAGCTCATGCGCGAGCGTGCGGCCGGTCAGGTCGGTGCTGCCGCCGGGCGGGTAGCCAATCACGATGGTGATGGGCTTGTTGGGGTAGCTGTCGGTTTGCGCGGCGACGGGGGCAAAAGCCAGCAGCGCCAGGCTGCCCAACACGGCAAGGCGGCCTAGAAAATTGAATCGGGTCATGGCAAATCCTCAATGTAGATAGGCCCGATTGTCCGGACCTCCAGGCCTTGGCCTGGTGCCACTCTGGCACAGGATGCTGCTTTTCTGGCAAGTTTTGACCCCGGACGGTCTGCAGAAGGCGAAGTGTCAGGCAGCCCTGAACCCCATGGGCAATCCGGCAG
This sequence comes from uncultured beta proteobacterium, assembly GCA_963793855.1. Taxonomy (GTDB): domain Bacteria; phylum Pseudomonadota; class Gammaproteobacteria; order Burkholderiales; family Burkholderiaceae_C; genus Polaromonas. The sequence goes on along the minus strand of CAWCBL010000004.1, from coordinate 701,568 downwards.
AACGAGGGTTTTAAGCCCCAAAGAGCCAGCAACGGCGGGAAACCTCGACTGCTTGGCGCATCAATGTCATTTCGGCTGCCGCAGGGGAAGCCAGCGCGGAAGCATCGAGACAAGAACCCCGTCCTTGAGGACGAAATGATGGAAAAGCGCGGCCGCCGCGTGAAATCCTGCGAGCCAGACAATGGCATCTCCGAACCAGGTGTGGACTGTCGCCAAGGTCGCACCCACATCGTGTGAAACCCCGATGGGTGAAGAAATCTGCAGGCCGGCGAGGAGCGTCAGGGGGTGCCCTTCGAGCCAGGCGCCAGCCATGGCGGTCAGGGGGACGGCGAAGAGGAGCAGATAGAGCGCCGCCTGGGTCGCCTTGGACGCGACATCCATCCAGCGCGGCAGTTGCGCCGGCTCCGGCCGGGTGTCGACGGCCCGCCAAAGCAGGCGCATCACCACGAGTGCCAGCACGCACAGCCCCAGCGTCTCGTGGAGCTGGCGCTCGAAATCCCGGGCCGTCGAGTACACGCGCTGCTCCGAGCCTCCAGGCCCGTAGATAAACGCAAGCAGAACGACAGCTGCCGTGGCCCAATGAAAGGCCTGGGCTACGGTTCCATAGCGCGTGTTCGAGCGACGTTCCATTTCGTTTCTCCGAGGATTGAGGGCGGATTTCCAGCCAGCGGGGCATGCCGCCCTGTCCGGCGCCCCTTCCCTTGCCGTTGTGGATCGAGCGACTACTTCACGGCACGCAAGTAATGCTGGATGGCAACCACTTCCTTCTTGCTTGGGGCACTGCCGTCGTCAGACTTGAAACTGCCTTCTTTCCAGTGCGGCATCGCTATTTTGAGCGCCCTTCCACGGTCATCAACACCAGTCAGAACAGCCCGCTCAAAAAGTCGGGTGCTCCACTGGCTGGCATCGCCTGCCAACTTGGGCGCACTGTCACCCTTGCCAGCGGCACCGTGGCAACTGGCGCAATTTTCCTGGTACAAGGCTTTGCCGTTGAGAGGCGCGGCCAGAGCCGACAAGGAAAGCAGCAAACCCGCAAGGGCAAAAAATTGACGCTTCATGGTTCAGTCTCCGGGTGAAAGATGGGTCCAGTCTACGCCTCAGGCAGATTTTCATCTGCCCCTGGCTGCCTGCTCCGTACTTATTCCACCGACTCATGCGCGTAAGCTTCCAATCCGGAAGTTGAGCGCCGTGCATCCCTGTGAGAAATCTCCCGGGCCTTCCTGAAACCGGCTGGCCGCCGCTCAGCGGCTCTCAAACGCCTGCCAGACGCTCTCCGCCAGCGGGCTGAGCCGCCGCTTGGCGCGGTAAATGCGCACCTCAAAGCGAATGTCCAGGCAGGGCTCGCCCGCCGCAACGAGCCGACCGGCCTTCACTGCGCCGGCCGCCATCGACCACGGCAGCCACGCCACGCCCAGGCCCTTGAGGACATACTCATTCAAGGCGTCGGCCGAGTCGCACTCGAGCACGCGGTGCAGGGCGGGCGCCTGCGGATGGTTGGCGAGATGGTCTTGCACCAGGCGGCCCAGCGCCAGCGTGCCGGCATAGGCCAGATAGGGCACCGGCCTGCCGGGCTGGAACAGGTGCAGGCCCTGGCCGTGCGCGTTGGCGCGTGTCAGCGGCACCAGCCGGTCCTGGCCCAGCGTCAGGTGGCTGTACTGCCTGTCATTGAGGCTCACGGCCAGCAAGGCGTGGTGGTAGGTCAGCATGAAGTCGGCTTCACCGCGCGCCAGCAGCTGCGAGGTTTCCGCCAGCGTGCGCGTCAGGATGCGCAGCTCGCCCTGAGCCAGCACCGGCTGCAAGCTCACCAGCCAGTCGGCCACCACCGTGTGCGCCAGCGTGCGCCCGGTCGCCAGCGTTACTGTGTTCTCCTTTCGTCCGGCCGCACCCAGCAGCTCCTCGCGCGCGTGGCCCAGGCCGCGCAGGGTCTGCTGGGCGTTCTCAAGCAGGCTGGCACCGGCGGCCGTCAGCGTGACCGGGCTGCTGCCGCGCTCGATGAGCGGCGTGCCGGCCCAGGCCTCAAGGGCCTTGATGCGCCGGCCAAAGGCTGGATGCGTAACGTTGCGCAGCTCGGCCGCGCGGCTGAAATTGCGCGCCTGTGCCAGCGCGGCAAAGTCTTCCAGCCATTTCAGTTGCATGACGGCCAGTCGGGGAGCATGGCGCGGTGGAGCGAGGGGGTCAGCCCCTGGCCGCCTGCAGCAGGTCGCGCGTCCTGAGGGCTTCGCGGCGTGCGGCTTCGGCAAAGTCGTCGCCGGACGATGCATAAAGAACGGCCCGCGACGAGTTCACGATGATGGGGGCGCCTGGCCGCCAGCCGGCCCGCACCGTGGCCGCCGCATCACCGCCCTGCGCGCCCACGCCGGGAATCAGCAAAGGCAATGTGGGCGCCACCGCGCGCACACGCTCAATTTCCGCCGGATAGGTCGCGCCGACCACCAGCCCGAGCTGGCCGTTGAGGTTCCAGGGGCCTTGCGCCAGGCGCGCGACGTGCTCGTACAGCAGCGGCTGGCCGTCAATGGAGGCGAGGCGCTGGCTCTGCAAATCATCGCCCCCCGGATTGGACGTGCGGCAGAGCAGGAATGCGCCCTTGCCGTGGTACTTGAGGTAGGGCGTGATGGAGTCAAACCCCATGAAGGGCGAGAGCGTCACCGCATCGGCGCCGTAGCGCTCAAAGGCTTCCTTGGCATACTGCTCGGCCGTGCTGCCGATGTCGCCGCGCTTGGCGTCCAGGATGATGGGAACCTGCGGCGCCACGCGGCGCATGTGCTGCATCAGGCGTTCGAGCTGGTCTTCGGCACGGTGGGCGGCGAAATAGGCAATCTGCGGCTTGAAGGCCACGACCAGGTCGGCAGTGGCCTCGACAATCGCGGCGCAAAAATCGTAAATCCTGCTGGCGTCGCCCGCCAGTTTGCCGGGAAACCGGGTGGGCTCAGGGTCCAGGCCGACGCACAGCATGGAGTTGTTCTGGCGTTCTGCGGCGCCCAGCATGTCTAGGAATGTCATACCGCCATTGTAAGAAGCCCGGCGCTGAAGGCTTGGGCAGCTGCAGTTCAGCGCAACAGGCTCATGGCCAGGCACAGGTCGTCCCAGGCCTTGGCCTTGTCGGCGGGGCTGCGCAGCAAGTAAGTGGCGTCGTAAGTCAGCAGGGTCCTGGCGCCATGCAGCGCATGCACCCGGCCTCTGAGCTTGCCGAAGGGCTCGGTGGACTGCAGCAAGGCAAGCGCTGCCAGCCGTCCCATGACCAGCACGATATCGGGCTGCGCGCGCGCAATCAAGGCAGACAGCGCGGCCAGGAATTCTTCCGTCGGCGCAGCGGCGGCATGCCGCACCAGCGGCGCGAGCAGCACAGCGCCCGCGCGGTTCAGGCTCGCAGCGCGCAGCATGTTGTCGAGCAGCTTGCCGGCATCGCCATGAAAGAGGGGCGCCTGCAGCGCTGCAGCCGGAGTTTCTGCCAGCACCAGCCAGCGTGCGCCGCCGGCCTGGGCCGTTTCGGCGTATAGCGTCTGCGCCTCACCCATGCTCCAGGGGGCCGACGCGCCGCCGTTTCCTGCCGCTTGGCCTTGCGGCTGGGGCACGGCAGCGGCTTGCGGGGACGGGGGTCGTGCCGGTGCCGGGGCCTCACGCACAATGACCGGGTTAGCGATCATCGCCGATGCTTTATTCTCAGGAAAATTGCCGCCAGCACCTGCCTCATCAGCGCAAGCAGTTACAGATTCAATAGCAAGCTGCGGCTCGGCAGGCGGCGCTGCTGGCTGCCAGACGCGCACACCCATCTCGCGCAGCATGGCGCGCTGGCGTTTGTCAAGGTTCATGCTCATGGATGGACACTCATGGAAAAACTCACAGGGCCAGGCTCATGACGATGGCATCCTCGCCCCTGGGGTGGGACGCGCTGGACGGGTAATAGTGGCGGCGCGTGCCAACGTGGCAAAAACCGTGGCTCTCATAAACGGCTTTGGCGCGCAGATTGCTCACCCGCACTTCCAGCCACAGCCACTGCGCGCCCTGCCCGCGCGCCCAGAGCCCCAGCGCATCAAGCATCACACGCGCCCAGCCCTGGCGCTGGTGCGCCGGGGCGACGGTGATGTTGAGAAGATGCACCTCGTCCACGCCCTTCATGGCGACAAAGTAGCCCAGCAGCTCGGCCTTGGGCGCAGTGCCCGCCGTGAGCAACTGCGCCTGGTATCCCGCTTTGAGCGAGTCGGTGAAGTTGGCCTCGCTCCACGGGTGCTCGTAAGCGCCCTGCTCGATTTGCAGCACCGCCGGCAGCCAGGCGGGCGTCATGGCTTCGAACTGGGCTTCCGCGGGTTGCAGCAAGGCATTCATGAGGAGCAAGGGCGGGTTCAGCCGGGAATAGAAGCAGCAAGGGCCGCGTCGGCCTTGACCTGCGCGCGCTCTTCGGTGGTCAGGGCGACTTTATCGCGCACATAAAGCGGCAGGGCCTGTGAGGCGTCCACGCAATGCCCTGCTGCGGCCAGCGCGGGCGCCAGACGCAGCATCGCGGTGGCGCTCGGCAGGGCTTCGGCCTGCGCAAAAGAAGCCAGGCTGGCCGGCAGGCGGCCAGCGTACACCCCAAACACATTGCCGGCGAGCAGGTGGGTACCCGACTCCGGCACCAGGTTTTCGGGTCGGATCAGCTCGCAGTCCTTGATGGAAATGCATACTCCGCTACTAAATTCATAGCTTTGCACATACATTTCGTCCATGCGCGCGTCAAGCAGGGCGGTGATTATCAAAGGCGCGTCATGCTGCGCCACCGCCCCGGCCTGCTGGAAGCGAGCCTCTTCGGCCACCGCCATCAGCGTGTCAATCGGCAGTACCGCAATTCCTGCGCCCTCATTGGCGCCAAAGGCCAGCCCCTGCGCCACCGCGCAGGCCGTGCGCAAGCCGGTAAACGAGCCCGGCCCCCGGCCAAAGGCAATCGCATCGAGCTCGCCCAGCGTCAGGCCGGACTCGGCGAGCAGCGCCAGAATCGCCGGGATCAGCGTGGTCGAGGCCAGCGCGCCGCCGGGGCCGCTGTGCAGCCAGACGCGCGCGCCGTCAGTCAGCGCCACCGACATGCGATCGGTGCTGGTGTCAAAAGCGAGGAATTTCAGAGGTTTAGGCATTAATAAGGGCTCTAGCGCATACAAAACGGGCGCCAGCAGCTATCAAAATCATAGTCATCAAACAAGGGCGGCGAGCCGGCCCGAAAGCGGGTCAGCCCCACGCATCCGGTGATTATCCGGCCTGCCAGCCTGACAGGCCTGCGGCGGATAATTGCCCCATGCTTTTCACCCCACCGAACGCCCGATTCAAGGCGCGTCTTGCCGCTGGCCTGCTGGCGGCGCTGACCCGCCTGGCCGCCAGCGCCCAAACCCTGCCGCCCGAAGTGGACGCCCTGCTGGCGCGCGCCAAAGTGCCGCGCGAGGCCTTCGCCGCCGTGGTGGTCGATGCCGCTCCCGCCATGAACGGAAAAACCGCGCCACTGTTCAGTTACCGCGCCAGCTCTGTCATGAACCCCGCCTCGGTCATGAAGCTGGTGACCACTTATGCCGGGCTGGAGCTGCTCGGCCCCTCGTTCACCTGGAAAACGCCGGTCTACGTCGATGGCCCCATTGCCAACGGCGTGCTTGCCGGCAATCTCATCATTCAGGGCAAAGGCGACCCCAAGCTGGTGATGGAGCGGCTGTGGCTGCTGCTGCGCCGGGTGCAGGGCCTGGGCATCAAGACCATCACGGGCGACATTCTTCTGGACCGCAGCGCCTTTGCAGCCTCTACGCAAAACCCGGCCGACTTTGACGGCGAAGCGCTGCGGCCCTACAACGTGGTGCCCGATGCGCTGCTGGTCAACTTCAAGTCGGTGGTGATGACCTTTGTGCCCAACCCGGGCAACGGCAGCGCCAGCATCAGCTTTGACCCGCCCTTGGCCGGCGTGCAGATGCAGGCCAGCGTGCCGCTGTCGGCGGGGAGTAACGGCCGCGCCGCGCTGGCCGAATGCGGCGACTACCGCGCGCAACTGAAGCCCGATTTTGCCGACCCTTTCCGCATGGCTTTCAACGGCAGCTACCCCGCGGCCTGCAGCGAAAAAGTCTGGTCCGTCGCCTACCCCGACCCGGCCAGCTACGCCCAGCGTGCAATAGCCGGGCTGTGGCAGGAAATGGGCGGCAAGCTGGGGGGACGGGTGCGCGAGGGCGTGGGCAGTGCCAGCCTGAAGCCGGCCTTTGAAATGGAGTCGCCACCGCTGGCAGAGGTGATTCGCGACATCAACAAATACAGCAACAACGTGATGGCGCAGCAGCTGTTTTTGACGCTCAGCCTGCAGCGCCCGGGCGGCGCCAGCAACGAAGCCTCGCGCGATGTGGTGCGCGGCTGGTGGCAGTCCCGCTTTGGCGGGCAGGACGCGCCGGCGCTGGACAACGGCTCTGGCCTGTCGCGGCTGGAGCGCATCTCACCGCAGGGCCTGGCGCGCATGCTGCAGACCGCCTATGTGTCGGGCGCCATGCCCGAGCTGATGTCCTCACTGCCCATCACGGGCGTTGACGGCACGCTGAAACGCAGCAAGTCTCAGGTCTCGCAAGGCTGGGCACATTTGAAAACCGGCACCCTGCGCGATAGCACCGCGCTGGCCGGCTATGTCCACACGCCCAGCGGCCGGCGCCTGGTGGTGGTCGCCATCGTCAACCACCCGAACGCACCCGCAGCAAGGCCGGCCCTTGAGGCGCTGCTGGACTGGGCCGTGAAGGAAGGCAGCCGGTGAACCTGACCGATCTCATAGGCTCGCTGGCGGCCTGCCTGACCACCGTGAGCTTTGTGCCGCAAGCCTGGCTCAGCTTCAAAACCCGCGATGTCAGCGGCGTCTCGCTGACCATGTACGGCGTGTTCACCGTGGGCGTTGCGCTATGGCTAGCCTACGGCTGGCTGCTGGGCGCCTGGCCGATGGTGATTGCCAATGCCATCACCCTGGTCCTGGCACTGATGATTCTGGGCATGAAACTGGTTTACGGACAAAGGCCGGGCCGCCGGCCGTTCAAACTGAAATGACGAACCACGACATCAGGTCGGCAACGCCTTGCTGCATCGTGCTGACCACCACAGCCGACGAAGCCCAGGCCGAAACGCTGGCCCGGCAGATCGTTGAAGCAAGGCTGGGCGCCTGCGTGCAGATTCAGCCGATCAGAAGTTTTTACCGGTGGAAGGATGCGCTGTGCGACCAGCCCGAATGGCGCTTGTCCATCAAGACGCGATGCGCCCGGTTTGAGGCGCTGGCGCAATTCATCTCGGCCCACCATCCCTATGAAACACCAGAAATCGTGCAAATCCCGATCACCGGCGGATCGGCCGCCTACCTGCGCTGGGTGGATGACGAAACGCAGGCGTAGCCAGCCGCCCGACTTCGGCCATCAGGGATACTCTCAGCCAACAACTTAACCCTCTTCGAACAGAACGAAACCATGACCACAGCCCCCGCCTGCCCCCAATGCGCAATGCAAAACACCTACCCCGATGGCGACAACTTTGTCTGCGCCGACTGCGGCCATGAATGGCCAATGACTGCCGCCCCCGAGGCCGAGGACGCCGATGTGGTGGTCAAGGATTCCAACGGCAACGTGCTGGCCGACGGCGACGCCGTGGTGCTCATCAAGGACCTGAAGGTCAAGGGCTCATCGACCACGCTCAAGATGGGCACCAAGGTGAAAAGCATCCGCCTGGTCGGCGGCGACCACGAGGTTGACTGCAAGATGGACGCCGGCAGCTTCATGCTGAAGGCGTGCTTTCTGAAGAAGGTCTGAAGGTCTGAAGGTCTGAAGGTCTGAAGGTCTGGACTAGGCAGCTGAAAGCCGGCATTCGCCACTGCGGGCGAAGAAGGCCGCACATTCTCACGACATCAAAAAACCGCCCGTAGGCGGTTTTGGATTTGAAGCAAATTATGCTTAGCTTTGCTTGAAAGTCTTGCGGCGGGTAGCCGCGATGCCGAAGAGTCCAAGGCCAAGCAGGGCGAGGGGTGCGGGCTCAGGCACGGTGAATGACGGTGCGGCGGCAAAGCGGACGTCGTCGATGCCGAAAATGTCTCGCAAGGAAGTGGTCGCGCCAGTGTTGATCGCCACCGTGGTGAACGACTTGCCAATGTCGGTGAAACCGAAGAACAGCAGGCCGCCGGTCGAGTTGTTTTTGGTGATATCCAATGACTGCGACGTGCCGTCGTTGAAGTCGATGGTGATGTTCCCCGGGTAGTTCGTCTGGGTGTCGGTCAGAAAGACGCCGAAAGCATTGATTGCGGTGGCGAAGGTGAAGATGGCCGTGGCACCCGTGCTCGAGTTAAAGCCCGGGTACATTTGCAGCCACTTGCTGCCGCCGGCCGAGGCATTGAAACCCAGCGACTGAGCGTGCTGGTTGTCGTTGACAATACCGCCGCCCGCATTGCCAGTGACCGTCAGGCTTACACCGGTCTCCACTGTGAGATTGGCCACGTTGCCGGCAGCGTTGCCCAAGCCCTGAAAGTCGATGAGCGAACTGGCGCCGGCAGCGGCGGAGAAGTTATTGAGCGCCGCGATCGAATTGGGCCCGGAGACAGCGCCGTTGTCCGCACCGTAGAACGTTACGAGCGATGCAGACGCGGTGCCCCCGGCCAGGGTGAGCGCGAGAGCGATGCACTTAATCAGCATTTTCATTTGGCTACTCTCTGTGGACTTTTATCGGCGATAGGCCCACAGCGTTGGCTCAATATCGTTGACAGTCTCACAAAACGTAACAAGCAATACATATGCCAGGAAATTTGGCAAAAAATAGTTTCATACAAATCAATAGGTTACCTGTCTTGCATCAAGTGCAGGATGAAATTTTCCTAGGCAACTGTAAGAAATATCGACATATTTTTTGCCTGCCTGTCACGGCATTGAGACATTTCCGTGGGTAGTTCAAGCCGCGGCATTTACAGCCGCATCTCTGGGCAGCGCAGAGACAGGGGTGAAGTTATGACTTCAAGGCCATCAGAACTTCCATCCGTAGGCAATGCCGATGCTGTTTTGATCCATCCGGAGATTGGCGTTGCCCCCGCCAAAGCTTGGCGGGATGGAGCCGGAACCGTTGACGCTCTGGCCAAAGGCACGGGCATAGAAGGCGGTGAGTTCACCACCACTCGCCGTGGTCCATGTTCCACCCAGCGTCAGGTGCTTCTGCACCACACCGGGTGCAAGAATGTTGAAAAAGGTTTCCTTTTCCTGGACGGGCTGGTTGGCAAAGCTGACGCCACCGCGAAGGATGAGGTCAGAACGCAGGCGATAGCTGGTGCCGAGCTTGAGCACGGTGACATCACGCCAGCCAAAGCCAGGCCCATTGGCCGAACCCAGCTTCGCTTGTCCCGTGAACAGGCTGGCCGCCGAGTTGCCCACGCTGCCCACCTTGCTGTAACGGATGGTTTGCACGTCGGCGGCCAGCGTCCAGTCGGGCGTCGCCTCAAAGGCCAGGCCGACACCATAGTTCTCGGGAATGTCGAAGCCCCCGCCATCCGCAAAAAGCCCCTTGTACTTGTCGAACTTTCCGGAGATCTTGGAGGCCCAGGTGGCGCCCAGCGTCAGCGTGGGCGTAACCTTGCCGGTCCAGCCCAGACGCACCCCGGCACCGGTGCTGGTGTCGGTTCCCTTGTCGCTGACATTGGCAGGCGCCGAGGAGAAGCCTGCATCACCAAAAAACTGAATTCCTTTGGCTGAAAAGCGCTGATAGGCCAAATTAAGTGCAACACCAACGGTGTGGCTCTCATTGAGCTTGAAGGCGATGGAAGGCGAAATGAAAAGCTGCTCAAGATTGACGCCGGCTGAACCTGTCGCACCAAAACGTGCATAGGGGTTGCTGGCATAGTCGGTGTTCATGCCGCCGTTGCCATACACAGCGAGGCCGACGGACGTGGACGGATTGATCTGCCTTGTGTAGCCGAAATCAGGGATGAAAAACTTCGACGTGCTGTTACCGTCGTAGCGGGCATCAGGACCAGCGCCATTGCCTGTGATGCTTGCACTGCGCTTGGGCACGAACAGGCTCACGCCCAGATCAAATCGATTGCCAACAGCGGCGGTCCCTGCCGGATTGGTCGCTGCGGCGAGCGCATCCTGCGGCAGCGCAATACCGACGCCGGCCATGCCCTCAGACTTGGCGCCATAACCGTGGGAGAAATACCCATTGGTGGCACTGGCCATCAAAGGGGCGAGCAAAGCAGCCGCAAGGGCGACAGGTCGGATAGAGAAGCTTCGGACGTTCATGATTCTTCTGGTAACAATTGGCATTAAAGGAAACCGATTCTGCGACCGAATTAATAAAACTTAAAATAATTTGTTTCAATTTTAAAATTACTAATTGTTTTATAGAGGCAGCTATACGGGCGTCGACGCTCGGCATGATCGGAGCGCTTTTGTTGCCTTTGCTGATCGTCCCCGCGATCCATCGTTTATTGAGGGCGCCTGGCGAGCAGACACGCAAGGGAAAGATTTCTTGTGATGCTGTCTTGGCAAACAGGAGCCTGGACATGCCGGCGCAACAGGCATGGCGGCTCTTCTCATTTAGCGAGCTAAGGGACTGCGTTGGGCGCGATCCGCGTCATGGAAGAATCAACGCTGACCGACCGCAAGTTCTGCCTTGCTTGCGCCCCGGCAGAAGCCTTGGACTTCAAGCGACTAAGGTGGACTCTGGACTGAAGTGAACGGCAAAATGGACTGAAGCCCAACTGCTCTTAGTGGGCATTGCGCAGTTTGTTGGCGAAGAAAAACCGCACCATCTCTTGCGTTGCGTCAGGGCCCTTGGCGTCGGTATACGAGCCCCTGGCGTTGCCGCCCGACCATGCATGGCCGGCGCCATGCACCGCCCAGTGCTCTGCAAGCACCCGGCCCCCTGAACCCCTGTAGATGCGCCTTGTGTACTCGCGGCCGTTGCTGCTGCGCGCACGCTCAAGCTCAGGCGCAACAGCGCCTGCACTCCGGGCCACGACCTGCTCCCCATTGGCGGGGTGGACGGTGCTGTCCTGGTCGCCATGAAAGACGATGGTCGGCGGACTTGCGGCAGTCCCCGCCTGTTCTGCAGCGCCGTTTCGCATTGCTTTGAAAGCCGACGTCACATCGGCCGCCGCACCCGCAGGCAGGCCCGAGTGAACCCCGATCGCGGCGAACAGATCGGGGTAAGCGTCGCCCAGGATCGCCGCCATCGCGCCGCCAGCCGACAAGCCCGCCACGTAAACGCGTTGCGTGTCGATGTTGTAGCGTTTCATCACGTCACGCGTCATGCCCGCCAGCAGCGCAGGCTCGCCATGGTCGCGTTTTTGGTGCGTGGGATGGAACCAGTTCCAGCAGCGCGAGTGATTTGCGTTTTGCGCCTGGGCCGGGTAGAGAACCAGAAAATTGCGCTCAAGCGCAGCGTCGTTCATGCCGGTACCGGCGGCAAAGTCGTCGGGGTTCTGCGTGCATCCGTGCAACATCACGATCAGGGGCAAGGCCTGCCCGGTATAGCCTGGCGGCACGTAGAGCTTGTACTCGCGTGTGCCTGCTGCATCGGAGTGACTGCCACTGCTGAACCGGCTGGAAGGCGCCGGATTTACCGGTTTCACCGACTGCGGCACTTCGCGTTTGACCTCGCGCGCTTCGACGTCGATGACCCGGGGATCCTGAGAGCCCGCGGGCACGACCGCAGCGCCGAACGCCGCCTGAATGGCCGCCGTGGCATCTTGCAGCCTGCCGGCCTGCGTCAAGCGCGTGGCCTGGGTCATTAGTCGTTGAAATGAGGGGTTCATGAAGCTTCTTTGTTTTGTTGTCAGCGGATTCGGCTGGCCAGTGCAGCTTTCACGGCGGGACTGGCGTGCAGCGCGCCCAGCACCACCACCGAGTCGATGGCGGCGAGCGCCAATTCGGGGCTGACATCGAGTGCAATGGTGGCCAGGCCGAGTACGCGAATCTGCAGTGCCTCGCCTGAGGCCTGCACGGCGCGCAGGTCGTCGGCGCTGAAATGCTGGATGCCGAGCACCAGCGTCTTGCGCGCCACCACCTGCTTGACCACATCGGCGTGGGCGGCAAGGTGGTTGCGGATGGCGGTGCGGATCAGGTCGGTCCGGTTGGCATAAAAACCTTCCTGCACCAGCAGATCGATCTGGCCGAGATCGACATAACCCAGGTTGATGGTGATTTTTTCATCAGCCGGCTTCGAGGCGGCGACAGCGCTTGCAGTTCTTGGTGGCATGAAAACCATCTTAGCACCATCCACATGGATGGTTCTTGTCCGGTTTTTTTCTTGACCTGATGCCTGTTGCCAGCACCCGCCAGGAATGAGCGCAGGCTGCCGCGCTCCGGGAATGTGGGTCAGTAATGCGGCGGCAAGTCGTCGCCGGCCCGGCTGAACACGCCGCTGCCGGCCTCCGGAATCCGCTGCCTGAGCTGGGCCAGCTCGCGCATCAGCGCGTCGATTTGCTGCTGCTGGCGGATGATGACCTGGTTCAACTCGTCCAGCAGGTCTTCGCTGAAGCTGGCCTTGATCTCCAGATCGGTCAGGCGTTGGTCGATGGCGTCGAAAGTTTGCATGGGGCTATTGGACACGAGTTCGGGAGGCTGCCGCCCGCAGCTTCCTCACCGGGCGCGTCCTATAATTTTTCCCTTTGCCAAAGAGATCTTCAAATGTCCCCATCCTTCCTGCTGACCACAAGGTCCTCTATCGCCATTGCCGTGCTGGCCCTGGGGGCCTCAATGGCCCAGGCCCAGGAATTGCTGACCGTCAAAATCGCCCATGCCGGCCCCACTTCGGGCGCTATTGCGCATATCGGCAAGGACACTGAAAACGGCGTGCATCTGGCGATTGACGAGCTGAACGCGCAAAACATCGTGATTGGCGGCAAGAAGATCAAATTTGAGCTGGTGGCCGAAGACGATGCTGGCGATCCGCGCCAGGCCACCGCCGTGGCCCAGAAGCTGTGCGACGCGAACGTGGCCGGCGTCATCGGGCACCTGCAGTCAGGCACCACCATTCCGGCCGCGACCGTGTACAGCAAATGCGGCATTCCCCACATCACGGTGGCCGCAACCAACCCGGATGTGACCAAGCCCGGCCACAAGACCACCTTTCGCCTGATTGCCAACGACAACGCGCTGGGCGCGGCAGTGGCGATTTTTGCCCACGATACGCTGAAGATCAGGAAAGTGGCCGTAATTGACGACCGCACTGCCTATGGCCAGGGACTGGCTGACGTGTTCAAGGCCACCGCCAAACAAAAAGGCATCGAGTTGGTGGGTGAAGAGTTCACCACCGACAAGGCCACCGATTTCATGGCTGTCCTCACCAGCATCAAGAACAAGAAGCCCGACGCCATCTTCTTTGGCGGACTGGACGCACAGGCCGGCCCCATGCTGCGTCAGATGGAGCAGCTCGGCTTGTCAAATGTGAAGTTCTTTGGCGGCGATGCGCTGTGCACAGAAAAGCTGCCCGAGCTGTCGGGCAAGGCCGGCACCCTGAAAAACGTGACCTGCGCCACCGGCGGCGCCTCCGTCCAGAAGATGCTGGGCGGCGCCGAATGGAAGAAGAAGTACGACGCCAGGTTCCCCGGCCAGTTCCAGGTCTACAGCCCCTACGCCTACGATGCGACCTTTGTGCTGGTGGATGCCATGAAACGCGCCAACTCGGTGGAGCCCAAGGTCTATCTGCCCTACATCGGCAAGACCCAGTTCAAAGGTGTGACGGCCAACATCGCCTTCACCCCCAAGGGCGAGCTGACCAAGCCGGCCGTCACGCTCTACACCTTCAAGAACAATGTGCGCACAGCGCTGAACTGATGGCTTGAGCGCGGGCGTGCTCAGCTCGCGGCAGCCCGTCCCAGCCGGTCGCGCACGCCGTCCCACTGCGCGTCAGCGGGTGGGTTTTCAATCCAGATCAGCTTGACGCCCTGAGCGTCAAAGTCACGCAGCACGGCAAACAGCTGCTGCGCAGTGGCCGCCGCGTCGTCGGGCATGCGGCGGTACAGCACTTTTGAAGACCTGATGCGCAGCACAGCCCGGGCATAAACTGCCATGTGGGCCGCATCCGCGCCCAGCAGATCGAGCGCGGTCTGCAGCGCTTTCGCATCCATCAAACGCACCTTGGCGTTGGGCGCGTAGTGGGCTGCCAGCGTACCGGAGGCGCGGGGCGCGCTGCCTTCCTCTCTCATGTCCTCTTTATCCAGCACCGGCTCGCCACAGGCGGCCTCCAGCTGAACGCGCGTCAGGACGCCCGGGCGCAGCAGCACGGGCCGGCCGCGGGTGCAGTCCACAATGCTGGATTCAATGCCGACCGAGCAGGGCCCGCCGTCGAGCACCAGCAAGGCATCGCCAAACTCCTGATTCACATGCTGCGCCGTGGTTGGACTGACCCTGCCAAAGCGGTTGGCGCTCGGCCCGGCCACGCCGGTCCTGCAGGCCTTTAAAAATGCCAGCGCCACCGGATGCGCCGGGCAGCGCAGGCCGATGGAGTTTTGCCCACCGGCAGCAGCAAAGGCAACGCCTTCGCGGCGCGGCAGGATCACCGTCAGCGGACCGGGCCAGAAGGCCTGCATCAAACGGGCGGCGAACGGCGGCACGCTGCTGGCGTAATCATTGACCTGCGAAGCATCGGCCACATGAACAATCAGCGGATGGTCGGCGGGCCGGCCCTTGGCGGCAAAAATTCCGGCCACGGCCTGATCGCTGGAAGCATCGGCGCCCAAGCCGTACACAGTTTCGGTCGGAAAGCCGACCAGCTCGCCAGCCTGAATCCGGCGGGCGGCCTCAAGAACCGCTTGCGGGTCGGTGCCGGGCAGAATCATTCGGCGCCTTCAAAGCCCGGCAAACCCAGAATGCCAGCCGCCCGGCGCGCCGTGGCTTTCACGCCCGCCAGGTCGGCACCGGTAATCGTAAGGTGGCCCATCTTGCGGCCTGGCCGCGCCTCAAGTTTTCCGTACAGATGCAGACGCGCGCCTGGCAGCGCCAGCACAGCTGTCCAATCCGGTGTGCGTGGCTGGCCGGCCGCATCAAACCACACATTGCCCAGCAGATTGAGCATGATGGCGGGCGAATGCTGGCGCGGCTGTGGCAGCGGCAGGCCGGCCATGGCGTGAACCTGCAGGTCAAACTGCGAGACATCACAGGCGTCCAGGGTGTAGTGGCCGCTGTTGTGCGGGCGGGGCGCCATCTCGTTGACGACCAGCGCGCCGTGCGCGCTGCCGTCGTCAATCACGAAGAATTCCACGCACAACACGCCCACATAGCCAATGTTATTCGCTATTAATTTAGCAGCATCCTGCGCCCGTTCGGCAAGGGCTACAGGTATATTTCCTTCATAAACCTCGGTCACGGCCAGAATCCCGTCCACATGCACATTCAACTGAGGAGGGAAGCTGACGACATCGCCATTCCAGCCGCGCGCCACGATCACCGAGCATTCGGCCTTGAGCCGCAGCATTTTTTCCAGCACGCAAGGCACCTGCTTCAAATCAGCCCAGGCGGCGGCCAGTTCGCTGGCATTTTTGACGCGCACCTGGCCCTTGCCGTCGTAGCCCATGCGGGCGGTTTTCAGGATGCCTGGCAGTAAATCGGCAGTCACGGTCTGGAGCTGCTCCGGGGTTTCAATCACCGCATAAGGCGCGCAGGTCACACCCGCTACGCCAGCGGATTCCGTGAAATGGGACTTTTCCTGAATGCGGTCCTGCGCGATGGCCACGGCTGCCGCGCCGGGCGCGACCGGGCAGTGCGCCGCCAGGGTTTCCAGCGCGTTGGCCGGCACGTTTTCAAATTCGGTGGTGATGGCGGCGCACAGCGAGGCCAGTTGCGCCAGGCCCTGTGCATCGCCGTAGGCGGCTTGCACATGATGGTGACTAACGAGGCCGGCCGGGCTTTGCGGATCAGGATCGAGCACTGCCGTGAAGTAACCCAGACGCTGCGCGGCATGCACAAACATGCGGGCTAGCTGGCCGCCGCCCATCACGCCCAGCGTGGCGGGCTGGCCGGAGGCGCAAACCGTGCCCGGAAGAATCGGCAGATTGGACGAAGCGCTCATACGGGCGGCAGCGTCATGGCGCGCGCGGCAGCGGTTTGCTCGGCACGAAAAGCCTGCAACTTGTCCGCCAGCGTTTTGTCGTGCAGCGCCAGCATGGCAACGGCAAAAAGCGCGGCATTGGCGGCCCCGGCGTTGCCGATGGCAAAGGTGGCTACGGGCACACCCTTGGGCATTTGCACAATGCTGTGCAGCGAATCCACGCCCTGCAAATGCTTGCTGGCCACCGGCACGCCCAGCACCGGCACGGTGGTTTTTGCAGCCAGCATGCCCGGCAGATGCGCCGCGCCACCGGCGCCGGCAATGATGGCCTGCAGGCCGCGGCCCGCGGCAGCTTCAGCATAGGCAAACAGCTCATCGGGCATGCGATGGGCCGACACCACGCGGGCGTCATGCGCCACGCCAAATTGCTGCAGGATCTGCACGGCATGCTGCATGGTCTCCCAGTCGCTGCTGGAGCCCATCACCACGCCCACCAGAGGGCTTGCCGGGTTGTTTGTTGTCGTCATAGGAATCGCCTGAAGGTCTTGAGGTTGATGGGCTGGGCGCCGGTAACTCTCAATTTTAAGGGCTTGACCGACCAGGGCCGCTTGCATGCTATCGTCATGCCTGCCGCGAAGGACTGCATCAGTCCGCTCGCCTTGAGCCGCCAGGGGCGACGCGCCGCTTGCGCGCTTGAGAGCCCCCTTGTCCAACCCTAGTTCTGCAGCATCATGATCAACGTCACTATTGCCAATTTTGAAGAGGAAGTCGTTGCGGCTTCCATGACAATTCCCGTGCTGATTGACTTCTGGGCGCCGTGGTGCGGCCCCTGCAAGTCGCTCGGCCCCATTCTTGAAAAGGTTGAAACCGACTACGCCGGGCGCTTCAAGCTGGTCAAGATTGATTCCGACCAGGAGCAGCAACTCGGCGCCGCCTTCGGCATCCGCAGCATCCCGACCTGCATCCTGATGATGAACGGCCAGCCGGTGGACGGCTTTGCCGGTGCCCTGCCCGAAGGCAAAATCAAGGAATTTCTGGATAAGCACCTGCCGCCCGCCGTCGAAGAAGCGCCGCAAGCCGAAGCGCCCGCCGACGAGGCCGATGCCAGCCCCGAAGCCGTGCTGGAAAAGCTGCAGCACGCCGTCGCCACAGATCCGGCCAATGACAATGCGCGCTTCGACTATGTCAAACAGCTGCTGACCCTGGGGCGCGAAGACGACGCCAAGGTGGCTTTTGCGCCGGTGATTGCGCAGACCACCGTGGTGCGCCGTTTTGATTCGCTCAAGCGCTGGATGGATGCTATTGATTTTGCAGCTACTGGTGCCCACGGAGAAAGCGCAGAAGCCCAATTTGATGCAAAAATTGCAGCCAACAAGCGGGATTTTGAAGCGCGCTTTGACAAGGCCCGCTGGCTGATGGCCCAGCAGCGCTGGACCGAAGCACTGGACGAGCTTCTGGAGATCCTGATGCGCGACAAGGCCTGGTCCGAAGACGCTGCCCGCAAGACCTACATTGCCATCCTCGACATCATGGAAGCGCCCAAGCCCAAGGTGGCCGATGGCCAGATTCCGCCGGAAGATGCCACCGTGGCGACCTACCGGCGCCGCCTGAGCAGCGTGGTGCTGAGTTAGGCGACTCGAACCAGCGTGCTCTCGCTGGCCGCCACATCCCGCGAAGAAAACGGCCGCCGCTCTGTGGCTAACACGCGCTGCGCGTTCAGGCTGCTGATGGGGATGGAGGCATCGCGGGGAATGCCGCCCGAGAGTTGCAAGGCGAGATAGCGGCCGCAGCACACCCGCAGGAACGAGGCGAAATTGTCGATGCCGTCACGCTCAGCCACCAGCTCGTCATGGAGCCGGGTGCAGAGCTGAGGCACGCTCAAGCGATCGCGACTGGCGATGTCGGCCAGCACATCCCAGAACAGATTTTCCAGCCGGATGCTGGTCGCCACGCCATGCAGCCGCATCGAGCGGACCCGGCTTTCGTAAAGCGCCGGATCGGCGCCAATAAATACCTGACACATGTTGCGTCTCCAGCTGGTTTGCATTTCCGTGGAGCCCCTGTTGGGCTACTGGAATCATGCAACGCCCGCTGGTGCGCGTCAATGCGTGATCTTCGTCCCCAGGAGCAGCAGAAACTGGGCAATCCAGGCCGGGTGGGCAGGCCAGGCGGGCGCCGACACCAGATTGCCATCGGTGTAAGCCGCATCAATGGCAATATCGGCGTAAGTGCCGCCGGCACGCTCCACCTCGAAACGGCAGGCCGGGTAGGCGGAGCAGGTACGGTTTTTGAGCACATCCGCGCCGGCGAGCAATTGCGCGGCGTGGCAAATTGCCGCCACGGGTTTGTTGCCGTCGAAGAAGTGTTTGACCATGGTCACCACGGCCGGGTAGGTGCGCAGGTATTCCGGCCCGCGGCCACCCGGCAAGACCAGGGCATCGTAATTTTCGGGCTTGATGTCGGCGAACGAGGCATTCAGCGAAAAGTTGTGGCCGGGTTTTTCGCTGTAGGTCTGTGCGCCCTCAAAATCGTGGATCGCCGTCTTGATGTGGTCGCCCGCTTTTTTGTCCGGGCACACTGCATGCACCGTATGTCCCACGGCCAGCAGTGCCTGGAAGGGCACCATGGTTTCGTAATCTTCACAGTAGTCACCGCAAATCATCAGTATCTTTTTGGCCGCCATGCTTGTCTCCTCGGGGTTGATGAACGAAGAGGGCCATTCTTGAGCATGGCGGTCCGATTGTGGTGTTATCGGGCTGTGACATGGCCAGAAGCTGGCCGGAAAGAGGCGTTACGCCGCCAATTCATTTGGCAAACGGGCTCGTGCACCACTGCTGTTCACACGGCACTCCGTCACCATTCCCGTCCATCTTCACGCCGGGGCAGTTCTGGAGAAAAAACTTTGCTTCCGTGCAGGAAGTCATCTGCGAACAATGCAGACGGCCGTCGCACCGTCGGTGGGTCGGGAGAGGCGGCTGCAACTGTGCAGCAGAACTCTCAGAGGACGCCCCGGTGTCTGAGGGCGCATAGGCCCTGGCGCGCTTTGCGTATTGGGCATAGCCATAGACGCCAAGAGCGACCAGCAACAACAGCGTTACCAATCTGGCCAACACGCTTCTCGCCTGGCGAGGAGGCCGGGCTTCTGTTGAGCGGCGAGGGCCAAGCTGCGGGCGCATGGGACGACGAATGCTGACAGCGCGCTTTTGCCCCTTCTTGTCCAGTTCGATCTCGAATGACAGGGATTCATGGCGTTGCGGCCGCTGACCGTCCCGTGGGAAGGATGAGATATGAACAAAGACTTCCTGTCCGCCTTGCGCAGGCGCAACGAAGCCAAAGCCCCGTTCGTCATTCCACTGGGAAAGCTTGCCGTCAAATCGCACAGGAGGAGGCTTGTGGTGCCGCTTGAAAAAGTCCCGTCATCTTCACAAGCGCAGCTGCCACCTCAAGCCGTCAGCCGTGTCATCGCTTCCTGGTACTTGGCGGCGGTTTTGGCGATCACGTCGGGCGGAAGGTGCGGTGACGGTGGGGTTTTGTCCCAGGGCTTGCCGTTGATGCGCACGGCCTCCAGCCAGTCGCGCACAAATTGCTTGTCGTAGCTGGGCGGGTTTTGTCCGGCGGCAAAGGCAGCTTCGTAGCCTTCGACTGGCCAGTAGCGCGATGAATCAGGCGTCAGCACTTCGTCCATCAGCGTCAGCGTGCCGTTTTCATCGAGGCCGAACTCGAACTTCGTGTCCGCAATGATGATGCCTTTACTCAGTGCAAAGGCGGCGGCTGTTTCATAGATCTCGATGCTGAGCTTTTTGATCTGCGCGGCCAGTTCGGGGCCAACCACCTTCACCACCTGCTCGTAGCTGATGTTCTCGTCGTGCTCTCCGGCCTCCGCCTTGGCGGCGGGGGTGAAGATGGGCTCGGGCAGCTTGCTGGCGTTCTTCAGGCCGGCGGGCAGGGCCACGCCGCAGACCGACTGGGTTTCCTGGTATTCCTTCCAGCCGCTGCCGGCCAGGTAGCCGCGCACCACGGCTTCGACGGGAATGGGTTTCAGGCGCTTGACCAGCATTGAGCGGCCGGTGACCTGCGGCACCTCGGCGGGTGTGACCACGCTCTCCGGCGCCTCGCCGGTCAGGTGGTTGGGACAGATGTGACCGAGCTTGTCGAACCAGAACAAGGCCATTTGCGTGAGCAAGGCGCCCTTGCCGGGAATCGGCTCGCCCAGGATCACGTCAAACGCGCTCAGGCGATCGCTGGCGACCATCAGCAGCCGGTCACTGCCCACGGCGTAGTTGTCGCGCACCTTGCCGCGCGCCAGCAGGGGCAGGGAAGTCAGGGCAGAGGTATGAAGTGCTTGAGTCATGATGATGTCAAAGTAAAAAAGCCCGCGCGACTCAGCGAGAGTCCACGGGCTTTGAATTATCGCCAATCCGGCGAAGCAAAGGGCACGGGCGTTTTATTATTGAACGACTTGCATCAGCTCGCCTTTGGCGTACTTGGCGGCCACGACTGACAGGCTCTGGCCCTTGATCGTGCTGGCCTGGCCTTCGCAGCCAAACTCGATGTAGCGCTGCTTGCAGATCGCCTTGGCAGCCGCTGTAGCGGGTTTGAGCCACTCGCGCGGGTCGAATTTGCTGGGGTTTTCGGCCATGAACTTGCGCACGGCAGCGGTCATGGCCAGGCGGATGTCGGTGTCGATGTTGATCTTGCGAACGCCGAATTTAATCGCTTTCTGGATCTCTTCGACCGGCACGCCGTAGGTTTCCTTCATGTCGCCGCCAAACTCGCGAATGATGGCCAGCAGGTCTTGCGGCACGCTGGATGAGCCGTGCATCACCAGATGGGTATTGGGAATGCGGCGGTGGATTTCCTTGACACGCTCGATGGCCAGAATGTCACCGGTGGGCTTGCGCGTGAACTTGTAGGCGCCGTGGCTGGTGCCGATGGCAATGGCCAGTGCGTCGAGCTGGGTGCGCTTGACGAAATCGGCAGCCTGCTCGGGGTCGGTCAGCAGCTGCTCATGCGTCATCACGGCATCGGTGCCGTGGCCGTCTTCCTTGTCGCCCTGCATGGTTTCCAGGCTGCCGAGGCAGCCGAGTTCACCCTCGACCGACACGCCGGTGGCATGGGCCATTTCGACCACCTTGCGGGTGACTTCGACGTTGTAGTCGTAGTCGGCAATGGTTTTGCCGTCGGCCTTCAACGAGCCGTCCATCATCACCGAACTGAAGCCCAGGTTGATGGCACCCTGGCAGACGTCGGGGCTCTGGCCGTGGTCCTGGTGCATGACCACAGGAATGTGCGGATAACTCTCCACTGCCGCCTGGATCAGGTGCTTGAGAAAAGCCTCGCCGGCATATTTGCGCGCACCAGCGCTGGCCTGCATGATCACCGGCGCATTGACTTCGTCGGCCGCCTGCATGATGGCCGTAACCTGCTCCAGGTTGTTGACGTTGAAAGCTGGAATGCCGTAGCCATTGGCGGCAGCATGGTCCAGCAGCTCGCGCATCGAAACGAGTGCCATGATCTGAGTTCCCTGAAAGTTAAAACGCTGTCGAAACGGTGGTCTTTTGGCGGAAGGCCGCACAGCGTGGACGCTGCCAGAAGGGGCCGTAACCGCGAAGTAACCGGAACGCTCATTCTACCGGTTGGCATCTGCCCCATCGCTTACAGTAGGGGCGGCGAAGACACCGCAAGCCCCTGACTGACCGATGTCACCCCATTCGGGCGAGCCCTGGCAGGCCGCAGGAATTCAGGGTTTTTGCTCTTCCTCTTAAGACCAGCTTAAGAGAAAGTGGTTATCTTAGGTCTTACCTTCAGCAAAATACCCATGAGCCTTACTCCGCCTCCCCTCCAGCGCCCGCAGCGTCTTCTACTTCTGTGGACGGCCTTGAGTTTTCTGCTGCTGATGGCCTGGGATTATTCAGGTCTTGACTTGTGGATGGCGCAGTGGTTTGGCTCTGCGACGGGTTTTAGACTTGAGAGTCACTGGCTGTGGCGCAATGTGCTGCATGATGACATCCGCTTGTGGCCCTGGGCGCTGGAACTCGCCTTGCTGGTTGCGATCTTCTGGCCTTTTGCCACCCTCAAAAAACTCCCCATGGCACGGCGGGCCCAACTGGCGCTCACCACACTGGCAGCCCTGCTGGTCGTCTCGACCATCAAACTTCACAGCAGCACCAGTTGCCCCTGGGACTTGCAGCAGTTTGGCGGCGTGGCAACCTACGTGTCGCATTGGGCCTGGGGCGTGCTGGACGGCGGGACTGGCGGCTGCTTTCCCGCCGGCCATGCGTCGGCAGGCTTTGCCTTTATCGGCGGATTTTTCGCTTTCAGGCATGCCGTGCCCAAGACAGCCTGGCGCTGGTTTGCCGGTGCGATGCTGATCGGTTTGATTTTCGGCCTGGCGCAGCAAGTGCGAGGCGCCCACTACATGAGCCACACGCTGTGGACGGCATGGTTTTGCTGGTCGGTCGCGGCCACGGTCGATCTGGCCGTCAGCCAGCTGATCGCGCTAAGCGCGTCGCGCGCGCCAGCACAGGCGCCGGTGCTCTCAGGGCTGCTGCCCTTGACCCCCACAGATTGAAGCGACTCACGGCGCCGCCGTCACACAGCTGATTCAACCCAAAGGCCATCGCCCTTGAGTCACTGAACCGGTTTCAGGCCACGCGGCAGATCTTGAGCATGTTGGTGCCGCCCGGCGCGCCCATGGGCTCGCCGCAGGTGATCGCATAGACATCGCCGCTTTGCACGATGTTTCTGCGCAGCAGGTGGCCTTCGGCCTGTTCCAGGGCTGTGTCACGGTCGGCACTGGTGTCCAGCAACAGGGGCCGCACATTGCGGTAAAGCGCCATTTTTCGCTGCGTGGCTAGACGCGAGGTCAGCGCATAGATGGGCGCCCGGATGTCATGGCGGCTCATCCACAGCGCGGTAGAGCCGCTGTCGGTCAGCGCCACAATCGCCTTGGCGCCGAGACGGTTGGCCGTAAACAGGGCTCCCATGGCAATGGACTGGTCAATGCGGGTGAAGGTCTTGCCCGAGAAGTCGGCTTCCAGTTCCTTGTATTCGGCTTTCTCAGCCTCCTCGCAAATCTTGGCCATCTCCTCGATCGTCTCCAGCGGGTACTTGCCTGCGGCGGTTTCGGCGCTGAGCATCACCGCATCCGTGCCGTCCAGCACGGCATTGGCCACATCGCTGACCTCGGCCCGCGTGGGAACCGGGTTGAAAATCATGCTTTCCATCATCTGGGTGGCCGTAATGACGACCTTGTCAGCGGCCCTGGCCATCTTGATCATGCGTTTTTGCAGGGCAGGCACGGTGGCGTTGCCCACCTCCACCGCCAAGTCGCCGCGCGCCACCATAATGCCATCGCTGACCCGCAAAATTTCTTCCAGATTGGGGATCGCCTCGGCGCGTTCAATCTTGGCAATCAGGCCGGGCTTGTGCTTGAAGGGCGCCGCGGCCACGTTGCACAGCTGGCGCGCCATTTCCATGTCGGTGGCATTTTTTGGGAAGCTCACGGCCACATAGTCGGCCTGAAAGCTCATCGCGGTCTTGATGTCTTCCATGTCCTTGGCCGTCAACGCGGGCGCCGTGAGGCCGCCGCCCTGCTTGTTGATGCCCTTGTTGTTGGACAGCTCGCCGCCGAGTTTGACGGTGGTAAGCACTTCCTCGCCGCGCACTGCATCGACAGTCAGCACGATCAGGCCATCGTTCAGGAGCAGCAAATCGCCGGCCTTGACGTCGCGCGGCAGCTCCTTGTAGTCCAGCCCCACGCCCTTGATGTCGCCCGGCTCGGTGCGCGAGGCATCGAGGACGAATTTCTCGCCCGGCACCAGCATGACCTTGCCTTCGGCAAACTTGCCGACGCGGATTTTCGGGCCCTGCAAGTCGGCCATGATGGCAACTTCACGGCCAGCGCGCTGGGCGGCTTCGCGCACCAGCCGTGCCCTGTCAATATGGTCCTGCGCCTTGCCATGGCTGAAATTGAGACGCACCACATTGACGCCAGCGCGAATCATTTTTTCCAGCAGGATCGGGTCGCTGGAAGCAGGGCCGAGGGTGGCAACAATTTTGGTGGCGCGCAGCGTCATTGGGTAGTCTCCGTTGTAATTAAGTTTCCAATTCTGACACGTAAGCGGTTACCAATCCGGTACCAAATGAACGCAGCGGACCCGGAAATAAGCGAATCGTCGAATTATTTCTTAAACAAAATAGCACATTGGCCCAAGCAGAACGGGCGCTATGCGCTATCAAAAAAGAAATAAATCAGTCAATTTACCCAACGGCCCGCTTCTGCAGAATCTCGAAGGCGGGCAATGTCTTGCCTTCCAGCACTTCCAGAAAAGCGCCACCGCCAGTGGAGATGTAGTCCACCTGTTTTTCAATGCCGTACTTGGCGATGGCTGCGACGGTGTCGCCGCCACCGGCAATCGAAAAGGCGCTGCTCTCGGCAATGGCGCGGGCGATGCCTTCGGTGCCTTTTGAGAAAGCCTCGAACTCGAACACGCCAACCGGGCCGTTCCAGACGATGGTGCCGGCGGACTTGAGTTGCGCCGCCAGCTTGGCGGTGGTTTGCGGGCCGATGTCCAGAATCAGGTCGTCGTCTTCCACCTCGGCGGCCAGCTTGACCGTGGCGGGCGCATCGGCGGCAAAGGTTTTGGCCGTGACCACGTCGGTGGGAATCGGCACCTCGGCACCGCGCGCCTTCATGGCTTCGATCACGGCCCTGGCCTCACCCAGCAAGTCAGCCTCGGCCAGGCTCTTGCCAATCTTCAGGCCGGCCGCCAGCATGAAGGTATTGGCAATGCCTCCGCCCACGATCAGCTGGTCCACGTTCGCGGCCAAAGCCTTGAGGATGGTCAGCTTGGTCGAGACCTTGCTGCCGGCTACGATGGCGACCAGTGGCCGGCGCGGGTCGGTCAGCGCGGTGGAAATCGCATCCATCTCGGCGGCCAGCAGCGGTCCGGCGCAGGCAATGGGCGCGTACTGGGCGATGCCATAGGTGGAGGCTTCGGCCCGGTGCGCGGTACCGAAGGCGTCATGCACAAAAATGTCGCACAGCGCGGCCATCTTGCGGGCCAGCGCTTCGTCATTTTTCTTCTCGCCCTTGTTCAGCCGGCAGTTCTCCAGCAGCACCAGCTGACCGGGCTTGACGTCCACGCCATCGACCCAGTTCGAGACCAGGGGAATGTCACGCTGCATCAGTTCTCCCAGGCGCTTGGCGACGGGTGCCAACGAATCGGCAGTCTTGAATTCGCCTTCCACCGGGCGTCCGAGGTGGGAAGTCACCATCACGGCCGCGCCGGCATCCAGCGCCATTTGCAGGCAGGGAATCGAGGCGCGAATGCGGGTGTCTTCGGTGATGGCGCCGCTGGCGTCCTGCGGCACGTTCAGGTCGGCACGGATGAAAACGCGCTGGCCGCTAGCCTTGCCGCTGGCGCACAAATCGGAAAAACGGATGAAATTCATGAACAACTCACAAAATGAAGGAATTTATTTCAGGGCCGCAAGCGGCTAGGCTGAGCGCCCGCAATTGTAGGCCGGCCCTCCCGGCCAAAGCCATTGAAACGCGGCGGCCGGCAGAGAGTCGCGGCAAGCTACCAGCCCAGCCCGATATGCAGCGGCAGGTACACGGCCATGCCAATGACAATCGTGCCCAGAATGCTGCGTTTCCAGAAGTAAAAAACCCCGGCCAGCAGCGCCGCAGGCAGACGAGCATCCATCAAGCTGCTCAGCAGATGGCCGTCGCGCATGAAGAGTTCGGGCGCCAGCACGGCGCCGAGGGCGGCCAGCGGCGCATAGCGCAGGCTGCGGCGCAGCCAGCCGGGCAAAGGCACTTCCTTGTCCGGGATCAGGAAAAAGCTGCGCGTGACCAGCGTGATGACAGCCAGCCCGACAATGGTCAGCACGGTTTCCCAGTTGTTCATTCGTGCGGCACCTCATCGACCGTGACGGGGGTTTCGCGCAGGCGCCGGTCGGTCGCTTCGATGATCAGGCCCATGGTCATGGCGGCGGCAATCGCCACCAGGATGTTCAGGCGCATCGGCAAGGCAAAAGCCGCCAGCGCGGCACTGGCCGCCACGCCCAGGGCCAGCCAGGTGGCACGGTCCACCAGCATGGAGCAAAGGACACCGAGCAGTGCCAGCACACCCGCAAAGCCCAGCCCCCATTGCACCGGCAGCACGTTGGCCAGCAAAATGCCGGCGATCGAGGCGATATGCCACGATGCCCAATTGAGCAGAGAGGCGCCCAGAAAATAGGGAATCTGCCCGGGCTGCCGTTTCCCGTCCGGGTAGCGCTGGGTGAACATGATGTAGGTCACATCGCCGCTCAGGTAGCCCAGCAGGCAGCGCTGAAAACGCGGGAAATGCGCAAAGTGGGAGCGCCAAACCGCACTGAAGATGATGAAGCGCACATTCACGCAGGCGGCTGTGAACCAGATAACCCACAGCGGCGCGCCGGCGGCCAGCAGCGGCATGACCGCCAACTGGGCGCTGCCCGCAAAAACCACCAGCGACATGAACAGCGCCATCCACAGGCTCAGGCCACCTTTGATCAGCGCCACGCCGGTCACCAGGCCCCAGGCCGCCACACCGATGGACATGCCAATCATGTCGCGCGCGCCGGCCCGTAGATCGGGATCGCGCAGGGTGGCAAGCCACTTCGCTAACACGGGCTGTCTTACTTCCGGCATTGAACGGGGTTCAAGGTGCAGACGGGTCGGCTGCAAGGCCCAGCACCGTGCCAGGCGTCAGGGTGCTTCCTCGCAAAAATTCGGCCACCGGCAGGCGCTTGCCGCCGGTACGCTGCAGTTCGGTGATGCGCAGCACCCCCTCGCCGCACTGCACCGCGATGCCCGCGTTATCTGCAAGCAAAATCGTACCTGGAGCCTTTCCAGACGGGCACAGAAAGCTATCAATTGCAGAGCAAAATAGTTTCAGCGGAGCGCCTTCCAGCAGGGTGACGGTGCCGGGCGTGGGGTTGAACGCGCGCATCCGGCGCTCAATGACGCTTGCCGGCTGGTGCCAGTCGATCAGCGCCTCGGCTTTGTCAATCTTGTGGGCATAGCTGATGCCCTGCTCCGGTTGCGGCGTGGCCGTCAAACGGCCGCAAGCCACTTGCGCCAGGGCCTCCACGATCATCCGTCCGCCCAGCACGGCCAGCCGGTCGTGCAGTGTGCCGGTGGTGTCGGTCGGCCCGATAGCCAGTTTTTCACCAAGCAGCATGTCGCCGGTGTCCAGCCCCGCATCCATCTGCATGATGGTCACGCCGGTCTCTGCGTCGCCCGCTTCAATGGCGCGGTGAATCGGCGCGGCACCGCGCCAGCGCGGCAGCAGGGAGGCGTGGATATTGAGGCAGCCCAGGCGCGGCGCGTCGAGCACCCACTGAGGCAGGATCAGTCCGTAGGCGGCCACGACCATCACATCGGCGTGCGCCGCCTCAATCGCTTCACGCGCTGCGGCGGCCTCGTCGGGGTATTTGCCGTCGAGCCGCAGGCTGCGCGGCTGCGCTACGGGAATATTCTGACTCTGGGCCCACTGCTTCACGGCTGAGGCCTGCAGCTTCATCCCGCGACCCGCTGGGCGGTCGGGCTGCGTCAGCACCAGAGGGATTTCGAAACCGGCGGCATGCAGTTCTGCAAGCGCCACACGGGCAAACTCAGGGGTACCGGCAAAAATAACGCGCATGGCCGTGATTCTAAAGAGTCACTGCGTCATTGCCTGCGCACGCGGCGAAAAGACACACAAGGCAAACTCAGCGTACGGCGTCGCGCTCTTCGTCCTTTTTCTGCTTGATCATCTTGGTCTTGATGCGGTTGCGCTTCAAAGGCGACAGGTATTCAACGAAGACCTTGCCCATCAAATGATCCATTTCATGCTGGATGCAGACCGCCAGCATGCCTTCGGCCTCGTGAAGCTGACGCTTGCCGTCCAGGTCCAGCGCCTGCACCTTCACCGCCAGCGAGCGCTCCACGCCGTCATAAATGCCGGGCACCGACAGACAGCCCTCATCACCCATCCGGGTTTCCTCGCTGGCCCAGACGATCTCGGGGTTGATCAGCACCAGGGGCTGGTCGCGGTTTTCGCTTATGTCGATGACGACCAGGCGCTCATGCACATCCACCTGCGTCGCAGCCAAGCCAATGCCCGCTGCTTCATACATGGTTTCGAACATGGCATCCGCCAGTTCGCGCAGGCGTGCATCCACGGCGGCCACAGGCTTGGCAATCGTGTGCAGACGCGGGTCAGGGTAGCGAAGAATGGTGAGTAGATTCATGGGGGAAATGGTGATAAGTCGCTATTTTCGCCACTTTTCTCAGTTTTTAAACGCTCCGATATTCTCAGAATCGTGTAAACGTTGCTTAATCAAGGGCTTAGGTACAGAATCGTTCGTGATTTATCAAGATACAAACGCTACAAATCGCGATTTTTTCGTCAAGATGTAACAGCTCCAGCCCCAAGGGCCTTCAATATGCACTCTATTTTTGGTCGTTTCAGTCATATTTCAATAGCAGCCGCAGCCTTGTTGGGCACCACGGTCGGCCTGCATGCGCAGAATTTACCCGTTACTGCGGGTCAGAAAGCCACGGCGTCCCAAGTGGCCCAGACGGGTATTCCCCTGGCCGATCTGGCCTCCAATGCGCCCGACAGCTACACGGTCAAGCGGGGCGATACCTTGTGGGCTATTTCCGGGCTGTTCCTGAAAAGCCCGTGGCGCTGGCCGGAGCTGTGGGGCATGAATCTCGAGGACATCCGCAATCCTCACCGCATTTACCCCGGCCAGCAGCTCTATCTTGACAAGGCCAATGGCCGGGCGACCTTGCGCACTCGCCAGACAGCAAACGGTGGCCCCCCTACCGACACGGTCCGGGTCTCGCCCCACACCCGCTACGAATCCCTGGCGGATGCTTCGATCCCCACCCTGGCATCCAACGTCATCGAACCCTTCCTCACCGAAGCCCTGATAGTTGACGAGGCCACGTTTTCGCAGGCACCGCGCATTGTGGCTACGCAAGAGGGCCGCGTGTTGCTCAGCCGGGGCGACCGTGCCTACGCACGGGGCGAATACGCGGGGAGCAATGCCACCGGGATGCCGTTGAGCGATGCCAAGGGCGAAGCGCGTGACTTTCGCGTGTTTCGCAATGCCACGCCATTGAAAGACCCGACCACCCAAAAAATCCTGGGCTACGAAGCACAATACGTTGGCAAGGCCGAACTGGTGCGCGGCGAGTCCATCGTCCAGATCGACGATAAAGACGGCAAAGCGCAAAACGAAATTGTGCCGGCCACCATCGACATCGTGGCGGCCAAAGAAGAAATGCGTGTAGGCGACCGCTTGATTGGCGAACCGCCTCGTGAATTGCGCAGCTACGTACCCCGCGCGCCTTCCATCCCCATGACCGGTCAAATTGTCTCGGTCTACGGCAATGCGGTGGCCATGGCGTCGGAAAACCAGGTCGTGGTGATCAACCGGGGCAGCCTCGATGGACTGGAACGGGGTCATGTCATGGCCGTCCTAAAAGATGGCCAGCGCCTGCAGGACAAGACCGACAGCGCCCGGCCGCAAATCAAGCTGCCCAATGAGCGCAACGGCCTGATGATAGTGTTTCGCACATTTGACCACCTGTCATATGCGCTAGTACTGCAAGTGACCGATGGCGTGAAGGTCGGCGACCGCTTCGCCAACCCGAATTGAGCGTCGTTCCCGGCTGGCGCAGCACAGCTGCGGCGGCGCATGCCGGGCAGGCGCCCTGTTGAAACCCGCCTTCACGTGGACTCACAAGAACTTCAAGCCTGGCTGCGACTGACCCTGTCGCCCGGCGTGGGAAACGCCACGGCCCGCAAGCTGCTGGCAACCTTCGGGTCGGCGCAAGCCATCTTTGACCAAAGCACCCTCTCCCTGCGGCAACTGGGGTCCGAGAAACTGGCAGCGGCGCTTCTGACCGAGCCCGCAGGCCTCGCAGCCCAGTTGCAGGCCACGCTGGACTGGCTGCAGGGCGGTGAGGACCGGCGTATCGCCACGCTCGGCGATGCCGCTTACCCAGCGCCCCTGCTCGACATCGAAGATCCACCTTTGATGCTTTATATGCTGGGTACCCTTGCAATTCGGACGGATAAAGCTATGGAAACGATAGCAAATAGTCTGGCCATCGTGGGCAGCCGCAATCCCACCCCCCAAGGCGAAAGCAATGCCCGGCAATTTGCCAGGGCGTTTGGCAGCGCCGGACTCTGTGTGGTGTCGGGACTGGCACTCGGCATTGATGGCGCGGCCCACGATGGCGCCATGCTGGGCGGCGGCGACACCATTGCCATCGTCGGCACCGGGCTGGACAGGGTTTACCCAAAAAAGCACCTCGCCCTGGCCCACCGGATTGCCCGGCAAGGCATGATCATCAGCGAATTTCCACTGGGCACACCGCCGCTGACGGCCAATTTCCCCAAACGCAACCGCATCATTTCAGGGCTGTCCCGCGGTACGCTGGTGGTTGAAGCAGCGCTGCAGTCGGGCTCCCTGATTACGGCGCGGTTGGCAGCAGAGCAGGGCAAAGAGGTTTTTGCCATTCCCGGCTCCATTCATTCACCGCAATCACGCGGCTGCCATGCGCTGATCAAACAGGGGGCCAAGCTGGTCGAAGTTGCGCAGGATGTACTGGAGGAGCTGCATTTTCCGTCGGCCAGTTCAGGTAAAAATGATTTCGGCACATCGCAGGCCATTAACAACGGTGATGCATTGGGGTGCCCGCCCGATGGCCCGCTCCTGACGGCGCTGGGCTTTGACGCGGTGAGCCTGGATGCCTTGCTGGCACGCACCGGGATGGATACCGCCCAGCTGCAGGCCCAGCTGCTGGAGCTCGAACTCGGCGGACAGGTGACGCGCCTGCCCGGTGGCTTGTTTCAGCGTCTCGCAGCGGTCTGACAATATCTGCGTTATATTGATTGCATGTTTGAAGTCTTGGTGTACGTTTACGAGAATTACTGGCAAGGCGCTGCCTGCCCCGAGTTTGACCGGCTGGGCCGCAAGCTTACGGCGGCCGGATTTGACGCCGAGGAAATCCAGGATGCCCTAGTGTGGCTTGACGGGCTGAACATCGCAGCACAAGGCACGCAAATCAGCCTGCCTGCCGCGACACCAGCGGACATTGCCGAATCCGCAAGCACCTCTTCCCGTATTCAGCCGCAATCGGCCAATAGCCTGCGTATTTATTCAGTCGCCGAGCAGGCGCATCTGGGCGCGCAAAGCCTTGGATTCGTGTGTTTTCTCGAATCCTCCGGCGTACTACCGCCGCACATGCGGGAAATTGTCAT
Source organism: uncultured beta proteobacterium (assembly GCA_963793855.1). GTDB lineage: Bacteria > Pseudomonadota > Gammaproteobacteria > Burkholderiales > Burkholderiaceae_C > Polaromonas. The sequence continues at coordinate 670,291 of CAWCBL010000004.1, read as the reverse complement.
TGACCGCGCCATGGCTGCGCCCGGGAATCCGGTCACGCTTGACGACCTGAAAATCATTGTTCTGATGGTGTACTGGAGCTTTGGAGAAGAGCCTGACGCGCTGGTCCTTGACGAATTGTGCGACGACTCAGAATTTCGTCTCGCCCACTAAGCGCATCAACAATCCCATGTCCTGGGGCTCCTATTTTGGAGCCTGCCAATTTACACAAAGACTGACTGGAAAGCGGCCCGCAAGGACGGAACCTAACCAAGCAGGCGTTCCGGATTGGCGTCCAGCTTGGCCAAGGCGTCGCGCGTGGCGCGTACCGTGAGCGCCTCTTCCTCGGTGGGCACCAGCAACCCCGCTTGCAGATAGGCGGCCAGCCTGCGCGCCTGAATCAGGAAATTGCGGCCGTCCGAGGCGGCAAACAGGTGCAATTGCTTGCGGTCGCTGCACCAGGCAAACTGGACATGGCTGATTTTCCCGTTATGGTCCAGGCTGAACCATGTGCCCAGTTGCAGTTCCCTGGCCCAGGCTCGCATGGCTTCCGTGGGCTGGCTGCCGCCATCGGCAATCACCACAATGTCCGCTGCGTCAATCCCACTCATCATGACCAGGCTGTCGGTATCCAGTGGCAAGTCACCGACATCCTCATCGGACAAATAGTCTTCCAGATTGGTCAGGCGCTTGGCCATCGCTTCCACCCGCTCCATCGAAATGGCATCGGTTTTGGACATGAATGCGTCCGCCAGCGTGTCGCTGATAATCTTCAGCTGCCCGTCCTGCTCGGACATGCCCAAGCCCAGCATCGCCATGCCCAGCCGCAGATTTTGCAATAGCTTGGGCAGATCGGCAATCACCCGGGCGCGGTCTTCCCGGTTCGGCTTCGCGCTTGCTGCCCATACCAGGTCCGCCGCAGCACGCTTGAGTCCAAGGGTTTCCGCGTGTTGCGGGCCATTCTTCATCGCGGCAAGGGCCAGCACTTCGGCCCAGATTTTGAACAAAAACTCGCGAATCTCCTCGCGTACCGGCATGTCATTGAGCATATTGCGCATCTCAATGGTGAACTGGATCGCCATGGTCTCTTTTTGCTCGATCTGCTGGGCCACACTCACCACGCGCGCTGTGCTGCCTTGTGCAGACAGAAATCTGGACAAAAATTTGTCGAACTCATCGTAGACGAGCTGAAAAACGCGGCGACCGGTCTCGGGGTATTGCTCGATGACTTGCACGACCCGTTTGATTTCCGCTTCCAGCACACCACCCGCCACCGTCACATCAAAGCCGAGCACGCAGGAGCCCATGCGGTCAATCAGCCGCCTGGCGGGATGCTGCAGCGATCCGAAAAACTCGGGCTCGGAAATCGCCACCCGCAGGACCGGCATTTGCAGTCGCGCAATCCAGACCCGTATCCCGGGTGGAATCCGGTCTTCTGCCAGAAGACTCTGGAACATCAAGGCCACGATTTCGATCGTCGCTTTTTCTGCCTGAGTGGACGCCGCCTGTTTAAGCGCGCTGGTGCGCTTACGCAAAGCACCCATAGCCTGATCGACATGGGTCTGACCCAGCACCTGGCCACGCATATCTGCCAGCAAGGTCCGTTCAACATCTCTTTCAGCACGCTGCACGTTGACCATCGCCTGCACGAGCGGCGCAGAAGCCTGAGTGGAACGCGTTTCATCGAAGCCGGAAACCTGGCTCGCAAGCAGGCGCTTGAGTTGTCCCATCACGCCCTGGGCTCGCATGCGCACCCGGCCCAGGGGCGTGGTTGCCGTTTGCATTCGTGTTTCGTCAGAGACCGAGGTGCCGGAACCCCAACTCCGGGGACCGGACTGTGCGTCATGTTCCTGAACCCCGCGTGCCGCCATTGGGCCAGCCAAGGTGTTGCTTTCGCTGGACCCTTGACTGCTTTGCCCTGATTTATCTCTCGAAGCGGGCCTCAAGCCGAAGGCTGGGGGGCTGCCAGATCCTGAAACCCTGCTGCTGCTGCTGCTGCTGCTGCTGCTGCTGCTGCTGCTGCCACGATCGTGGGCATGACCCGTGACCGCGCCGCGGTCACCGCTACCGCCGCTGGATCCAGAGCCCCCTTGCGCCTGTCCCGGCGCACCCGCGCTCCTGGAAGGGGCATCCGCGGTCACCGCTGAAGGAGTTCGCCGAACCAAGGGGCGCAGATCAATCTCAGCCATCACGCCTTGACGGACAAGAAACTCATTGGTCGCGTGATAAATCTCCAGCATGTGCTCGGCCATGCTCTTCTGGACAAGGTCCTGAACCATCACCCACACATACTGCGGTATGGGAGCGTGCGTCCACTGTTCGACCAAGTGTTGCGCGAGCACTTCGGGACGAAAAATGTCCTGCTTGTGCAATTCGGACACAGCTTCCAGATTCTGTATTCGCAGTCGGAGATCATTGAGCTCCCAGCTCGCAAAATCCAGCAGGCGCAGCGCCAGACGCGAGGCGAGAATCCTGCTCTCGACCACCTCGTCCCCCATCAGTTCAAGTTTGCCAATATCCAAAAAACCTGCCCGCGCGGCAGCAACAGAAGGTGACAGTACTTTGGTAAAAGCGCTGATACTGCCTTGAACCCAGACAGCACTGCTTTTCTGATAAGCCAGCGCGGCGTCACGCCGCTCCTGCACCTCGCGTGCACTGCCAGGCTGTTCCGCCATGGCCGAGAGCGTGTCACCAATGGTTTTAGCCAACTCGGGCAACATGCGTATCGCACGTTCCGTGAACAAGGCACGCGCCTTCTCGGCGAGAAGACGGTTCTTTGGGTTACTGGAAGCCACGACCACCTTGAACGCTTATTGCGACAGCTTACACAATGGCACCGGCGTTCGGATCATTGGGATCCTCGTCTTTTTTCGCCGGCCCCTTGATCAGATCTTCACGCTTGATGCCCAACCACATGGCGATCGCTGCGGCCACGAAAACGGATGAGTAAATCCCGAACAGGATGCCGATGGTCAGGGCCAGCGCAAAATAAAACAGGGTGGGGCCGCCAAATAGCAGCATGGACAGCACCATGATCTGGGTGGAAGCATGGGTAATGATGGTCCGGCTGATGGTGGAGGTGATGGCGTTGTTGATGATCTCCTCCGTGTTCATCTTGCGGTAACGGCGAAAATTCTCGCGAATCCGGTCAAAAATCACCACCGATTCATTGACCGAATAGCCCAGCACCGCCAGCACCGCAGCCAGCACTGCGAGCGAGAACTCCCACTGGAAAAAGGCGAAAAATCCGAGAATGATGACAACGTCATGCAAGTTGGCGATGATGGCAGCCACCGCATATTTCCACTCGAAACGGAAGGCCAGATAGACCATGATGCCCAACACCACCATGGCCAGTGCCTTCAGCCCGTCGTGAGCCAGCTCTTCTCCCACCTGCGGGCCGACAAATTCGGTGCGGCGCAACGTCACATCGCTATTGGCGGCTTTCAGTGCGGCCATGACGGCATCGCTCTGCTGGGCGGTGCTTACGCCCTTTTGCGCGGGCAAACGGATCATCACGTCACGCGAGGTACCGAAATTCTGCACCTGAACATCGTTCAGGCCCAAACCCGCCACAGTGTCGCGAATCTTGCCGACATCGGCAGCCTGGGTGTAGTTCACCTCCATCAGGGTACCGCCGGTGAACTCGACCGACAGGTGCAGGCCGCGCGAGAACAGGAAGAAAACAGCCAGCGCAAACGTCACAAAACTGATGACGTTGAAGATCAGGGCGTGCCGCATGAACGGGATGTCGCGCCGTATTTTGAAAAATTCCATCTGGGATCCTTGGAAAGCAGCTCAGGAAAAAGAGGCCGTCATTACTTGGCGAGTGCGCCTTCTGGGGTCGGGCGCCATACCGTGCCAATCGACACTGTCTTGAGCTTTTTCTGCCGACCATACCAGAGGTTGACCAGACCACGCGAGAAAAACACCGCGGAGAACATGCTGGTCAAAATGCCAATGCAGTGAACCACAGCAAAGCCGCGAACCGGCCCCGAACCAAAGGCCAGCAGGGCCAGCCCGGCAATCAGCGTAGAGATGTTGGAATCCAGAATCGTCGCCCAGGCCCGCTCGTAACCCGAATGAATGGCCGCCTGCGGCGAAGCACCGCCGCGCAGCTCCTCGCGGATGCGTTCATTGATCAGCACGTTGGAGTCAATGGCCATGCCCAGCGCAAGCGCCATCGCCGCCATGCCTGGCAAAGTCAGCGTCGCCTGCAGCATCGACAGCACGGCAACCAGCAGCAGCAGATTGACAGCCAGCGCGATGCCCGAGAACAAGCCAAACAGCATGTAATACATCGCCATGAAGGCCACGATCACCAGGAAGCCCCACAACACGCTGTGAAAGCCCTTGGTGATGTTGTCGGCACCCAGCGTCGGGCCGATTGTGCGTTCTTCTATGATTTCCATCGGCGCGGCCAGGGAGCCGGCGCGCAGCAGCAGCGCCAGGTCACTGGCCTCATTGACGCTCATGGAGCCGGAAATCTGGAAACGGTTGCCAAGTTCGCTTTGGATGACCGGTGCGGTCAGTACTTCGCCCTTGCCTTTTTCAAACAGCAAAATCGCCATGCGTTTTTTGATGTTTTCTCGGCTGGTGTCGCGCATGATGCGGCCGCCCTTGGCATCGACCGTCAAATCAACCTTGGGCTGCTGGTTCTGCGAATCAAAACCAGGCTGTGCGTCGGTCAGGTTTTCACCGGTCAGAATCACCTGTTTCTTGACAATCACCGCCTGGCCGCTACGTTCAAAAAAGCGCTCGGCACCAAAAGGGACAGGGCCGGAGTTGTTCTCGGCGGCTCTCGCCTCGGCGCTGTCGTCCACCAGACGCATCTCCAGCGTGGCAGTCCGTCCGAGAATATCCTTGGCCTTGGCCGTATCCTGAACGCCGGGCAATTGCACCACGATGCGGTCTATGCCCTGCTGCTGAATCACTGGCTCGGCGACACCCAGCTCGTTAATCCGGTTGTGCAGCGTCACCATGTTCTGCTTGAGCGCCTGGTCCTGAATTCGGCGTGCGGCTTCAGGCTTGAGGGTGGCGGTCAATTTGTACTCGGTGCCTTCCGGGACTTCCACCATCTGAAGGTCGGGCAACTGGTCCTGAATCAGCGCCTTGGCAGATGCCAGCGTCGCGGAATCACGGAATTTGATGTCAATGGCTTCGCCGTTGCGAGCGATACCACTGTGCCGGATATTCTTTTCGCGCAACGAAAGACGAATGTCACCGGCGAGCGACTCGGCCCGCTTGGTGAGGGCCGCCTGCATGTCCACCTGCAGCATGAAATGCACGCCACCGCGCAGATCCAGCCCCAGATACATGGGAAAAGCATGCAGGGATGTCAACCAGGCGGGTGAGCGCGATAGCAGATTCAACGCGACCACATAGGCCGGATCCGCAGCATCCGGCGTCAGCGCCTTCTGGATTGCATCTTTGGCTTTGAGCTGCGTATCGGTATCGCCAAAACGCGCCTTGATGGAAGCAGCTTCCAGCGTGATGGCATCAGAGGTGATGCCTGCCTCCTTCAGCGCCTGCTCGACCTTGGCCAGCGTTGTCGTATCCACCTTGACGGTGGCTTTGCTGCTGGAAACCTGCACTGCGGGTGCTTCACCAAAAAAATTCGGCAGCGTATACAGGGCTGCAATCAACAGCACGACCACCATAATGGCGTACTTCCAGGCCGGATAACGATTCATGAGAGGACTGTTCCTGGTGAACGAATGGACAAAGAACGGGCCTTGCGGGACTCAGCGAGTCCTGCCAGACCGTATCGCCTTGTTGCTTTATTTCGCGCTGGTGATGGCGCCCTTGGGCAACACCTGAACGATGGCGCTACGCTGCAATTGCACTTCAACGCCGGAAGCAATTTCCAGCGTCAAATAGGCCTCTCCCAGCTTGGTAACCTTGCCAAGCAGACCACCGGCGGTGGCGACTTCATCACCCTTGGCAAGCGCCTCAATCATGGTGCGGTGCTCTTTTTGCTTCCTCATCTGCGGACGAATCATTACAAAATACAGCACCACAAACATCAGCACCAGCGGCAACATCCCGGTCAGGGAAGACAACATGTCGCTGCCACCTGCTGCGGCAGCGGGAGCAGTTTGGGCAAAAGCAGAAGATATAAACACGGCTGACTCCACAATTATTGAATGAAACACTGACAAGCGCTCAGGCAGACAAAGCCTGAGCATAGACCGGATGATTGTATGCGTCGAGCACCCGCCCAAATGGCGGGCAGACCCATACCCCGCTACTTTCAAACGGATTCATACCCGGAGGCCGGAGTTTTGCGGGTGTGGCGCCTGCAAAGACCTGTGCGAGACGGGCAGCCGCTGTGACGTACCCGAGCCTTAAGCAGCTTGCTGCTTCTGAGTGGATCCCGGGTGCCGGTAAGCCTGCATGAGCGCAGCCCACTGGGGCTTGGCCGTGACCAGATGGCGAGCCTTCACATGGCCATAGCCCTTAATCAACTCGGGAATCCGGGCAATTTCCACGGCAGTGGCGTGATTTTCGGCGTTGAGACTGAGTAATACCTCTTCCAGACTGGCCCTGTATTCGGCAATCAGCGCCCGCTCCATCTTGCGCTCTTCGGTGCGCCCAAACACATCGAAGAGCGTGCCGCGCAAACCCTTGAGTTTGGCCAGCAGCCTGAAGCCGGTCAGCATCCAGGGGCCAAATTGCTGCTTTTGCAGCTCGCCCTTGTCGTTTCTTGAGGCCAACAAGGGCGGCGCCAGGTGGTAGTTGAGTTTGAAGTCGCCTTCAAACATGGCATTGACCCGGTTGAGGAATCCGGTGTCGGTATGCAGTCGCGCCACCTCGTACTCGTCCTTGTAAGCCATAAGCTTGAAGAGGTAGCGGGCAACCGCCTCGGTCAGCGTGGTCTTGCCCAGCGGCGCTTCCACCGCGCGCACTTTGTCAACAAACGCCTGATAGCTCTGCGCGTAAGCAGCGTTCTGGTAAGCCGTCAGGAAAGCCACTCGCGTGGCCAGCATCTCGATCAGGGACGGTTTTTTCACGAACTCGATCACCTGCGCGGCCTTGAACAGCGCCTGCACCGAAGCCAGGTCATGCGCGCAGCGACGGCCCCATTCAAAAGCAGCCTTGTTGTTCTCAACCTGCACATTGTTGAGTTCAATGGCGCGCATGAGCGCGGCATGCGACAGGGGAACCCGGCCCTTTTGCCAGGCAAAGCCCAGCATCAGCGGGTTGGTATAGATCGAGTCGCCAATCATCTGCACGGCCACCTGTTCAGCGTCAAAACTCACCATCCCCCCCGCGCCCACGGCCGAACGCACCGCGCTGTCACAGTTGCCGCCCGGAAATTGCCAGCCCGGGTTGGTGACGAAGGCCGCCGTGGGCGTGCCGTGCGAATTCATCGCCACAAAGGTCCGTCCCGGTTGCATGGTCGCCAGTGTGTAGGGGCTGGCCGTCACGATCGGGTCGCAGCCGATGATCAAGTCCGCCTTGGCGGTATCGACCTTGGTCGTGTAAATGGCTTCCGGCCGGTTGGCAATCTGGATGTGGCTCCAGGTGGCCCCGCCTTTTTGCGCCAGGCCGCCTGCATCCTGCGTGACCACGCCCTTGCCTTCAAGGTGCGCAGCCATGCCCAGCAACTGGCCGATGGTGATGACACCAGTGCCTCCGATGCCGCCGACCACAATGCCCCAGGCGCTTTCAGCTACCGGCAATACCGGCTCCGGAATCGCGGGTAGACTTGCCAGATCTCCTTTTTTCTCTTTTTTGGGTTTCTTGAGCTGGCCGCCTTCAACAGTCACGAAGCTCGGGCAAAAACCCTTGAGGCAGGAATAGTCCTTGTTGCAGGTGTTCTGGTTGATGCGGCGCTTGCGGCCGAATTCAGTTTCCAGCGGTTCCACCGACAGGCAGTTGGACTGCACCGAGCAGTCGCCACAACCCTCGCACACCAACTCGTTGATGACCACGCGCTTGGCCGGGTCCACCAAGGTGCCGCGCTTGCGACGGCGGCGCTTTTCGGTGGCACAGGTCTGGTCATAAATAATGGCTGTCGTGCCCTTGATCTCGCGGAACTCGCGCTGGAGCTTGTCCAGTTCGTCGCGGTGATGCACGGTGACGCCATCGAGCAGTTTAGCGCCCTCGTATTTTTCCGGCTCGTCGGTCACGATGACCAGTTTCGTCACACCTTCGGCAATCAGGCTCTGCATGATCTGCAGCACCGAGTGGCCTTCAGGCCGCTCTCCGACCTGCTGGCCGCCCGTCATGGCCACAGCATCGTTATAGAGGATCTTGTAAGTGATGTTCACACCCGAAGCAATCGCCTGGCGGATCGCCAGCAGCCCACTGTGAAAGTAGGTGCCATCACCCAGGTTGGCAAAAATATGGGTGTCCCTGGTGAAGGCCGACTGGCCGACCCAAGTCACGCCCTCGCCACCCATCTGGGTAAACGTGGAGGTGCTGCGGTCCATCCACACCGTCATGTAATGGCAGCCAATGCCGGCCACCGCACGTGAACCCTCGGGCACGCGGGTGCTGGTGTTGTGCGGGCAACCGCTGCAAAACCAGGGCGCGCGTTCGCCCGTGTCGATCTTGCTCTCAACCAGCGCGCGTTCCCGGGCATCGATCACGGCCAGCCGGGCCTGCATGCGCGCCACGATATCGCCGGGTACGCCCAGTTTGCTCAGGCGCTTGGCAATCGCCTTGGCAATGATGGCCGGCGTCAGGTCAGCCTTGGGCCGCAGTAACCAGTGGTCGCTCGGGTTGGATCGACCCCATTCGCCACCCGATTGATCGCCTTCGGGCTCGTCAAACTTGCCAAGCACATTGGGCCGCACATCGGCGCGCCAGTTGTACAGTTCTTCCTTGATCTGGTACTCGATGACCTGGCGCTTTTCCTCGACCACCAGGATTTCCTGCAGCCCCATGGCGAAGTCGCGGGTAATGGTGGCCTCCAGCGGCCACACCACATTGACCTTGTGCAGCCGGATGCCCAACTGGTGGCAGGTGTCTTCGTCCAGCCCCAGATCGACCAGTGCCTGGCGCGTGTCGTTGAACGCCTTGCCGCTGGCGATGATGCCGAAACGGTCGTTCGGACCGGCAATCACGTTGTAGTTGAGCTTGTTGGCCCGCACATAGGCCAGCGCGGCATACCATTTGTAGTCCATCAGCCGCGCTTCCTGCTCCAGCGGCGCATCGGGCCAGCGAATATGCAGGCCGCCGAGCGGCATCTGGAAATCTTCGGGAATGATGATCTTCACGCGGTCCGGATCGACCGAGACCGAACTCGACGACTCCACCACTTCCTGGATGGTTTTCATGCCCGACCAGACGCCCGAAAAACGGCTCATGGCAAAGGCATGCAGCCCCATGTCGAGGATTTCCTGCACGCTGGACGGAAAGAACACCGGCAGGCCGCAGGCCTTGAAGATGTGGTCGCTCTGGTGCGGCGCGGTCGAGCTTTTGGACACATGGTCATCGCCCGCAATCGCAATGACGCCGCCGTGCTTGGCGGTGCCCGCCATGTTGGCATGCTTGAATACGTCCGAGCAGCGGTCCACGCCCGGGCCCTTGCCGTACCAGATGCCGAACACGCCATCGAACTTGTTGGTCTGCGGGTACAGGTCAAGCTGCTGCGATCCCCAGACAGCGGTGGCGGCCAGTTCTTCATTGACGCCGGGCTGGAACACGATGTTTTGCGCCGCCAGGTGCTTCTTGGCCGCCCACAGCGCCTGGTCATAGCCGCCCAGCGGCGAACCCCGGTAGCCGCTGATAAAACCGGCCGTGTTCAGGCCGGCGATGGCGTCGCGCGTGCGCTGCAGCATCGGCAGCCGCACCAGCGCCTGCACGCCGCTCATGAAAGCGCGGCCGTGACCGAGCGAATATTTGTCATCCAGCGTGACGGTTTCCAGCGCTTTTCGGATGTGCTCGGGCAGTGGGGCGTTCATGATTTTTGTCTCCGGATTGTTGTCATCCCTGCCTTGTGGGCAGGCTAATAAAAGGTGCCAAAACCTGCTTGAGGTCACCTTGCCACTGTAGGCAAAAGTGTATGTCCCGCCTTGTGATATGTCTTTGCTTTTTTTGCCCAATTTTGGCCATCTCAAGAAAGATTCTTGCTGCAAAATACGAAGAATGGAAACATTGGATAAGTTTGACATCGCCATCCTGAATGAGTTGCAGCGCGAGGCACGGCTGACCAACACCGAACTGGCGAGCCGCGTGGGGCTGTCGGCTGCGCCCTGCTGGCGGCGCGTGCGGGCGCTCGAAGAAGCCGGCTTCATCACCGGCTACCGGGCCGAGATCAACCGCCACAAGATTGGCCTGGGCGTGCTGGCGTTTGTGCGCCTGGACGCCGCCCGCAATAGTGGCGATGTGCTGCAGACGCTCGAAGAAGCGATCCGGAAAATCCCCGAAGTCATCAGCTGCCACTACATCAGCGGCACCGGCACCTTCGAGCTGCAGGTCGTCAGTCGCGACCTCAATACCTTTAGCCAGTTCGCCCGCGACGTGCTGATCAACCTGCCCAACGTGAAAGATTTGCACACCAGTTTTTCCCTGGGCGAGGTCAAGGCCAGCAGTGCGCTGCCGCTGGGGCACCTGAGGCATATCGCTGGCTAAAATTTGAACTCTGGGTTCAAGCAGGAAGATTGCCCCTGCATAGCGGGCTCATTCAACTGCCGTTTCCAGCTTAAAGCCAGCCTTCCTGCTCGGCCTTTCGACCGGATTTGCGCAAATAATCACGCAGCGCTTTGAGATCGTCAGGGAGTTCCGATGGGTCTTGAAGTTCGACGAGAACCTGGCGGTCATAGTCCGTGAGCACCTGTGTCTTCCCGTCTTTCCAGCAGGCAGGCGCCATGTGCTCGCTGCGCCAGGGCAAGCCGGCCTGGTCCCAGAGCATTCCTGCTGTCAGGGCAATCTGTATCCCGGCAGGATCCGGGTCGCAACTGATCCGGGCTGGTGCCGGGGCCTGGGCGATTAACCATCTGACCGCCGCCAGCCAGTCCTGGCCAGGCCGGCCAGGCAACCAGATCAGGCAGCAGTCCGGGCCGAGCTTGCGGGTCTGCCGCTCAAAGCTGGCCCGGTTCTCGATCAGCCAATACTCCTGGGGTCCTGCCGTGACAGACAAGGGCGCTGAAAACTGTCGGCTGGGCAGACCCATAAAGCTCATGCAGCGCAGGTCGATCCGGAAGTCTTGTTGCTGCAAGGAGAGTGCGCCACACAACCACAGCAAAGGCTCAAAGCGGGCGACGCCCATGGACTCGAGAGGCAACTGGCTTTCCAGCCAGACCCATTCCGCTGCGGTGATTGCCTTGGTGTGTCCGCGTGCAGCCAGAGCAAAGTCCCGCCGCAGGCCGTCGCGCTGCTCATCCCGCCATTGGGCCATTGCCCGCAACAGTTCGCCGCGCGCCTGCAGCGTCGTTCTTGCCAGCGGAAAGTTCAAACAGCTCTGTACCGCGGCGGACAACTCTGGGTGTTCATGCGCGAGAAGACGCAGCTCTTCGCCAAGGTCCTGGTGGGCCGCCTCGCGTTCCGGTGCCGCCGTCAGTCCTGCCGCACGCTGCACCGCCGACATGTCACGCCAGATCACGCGCCAGGGCTGCCACTGGCCATGGCGGAATTCTTCCTTCAGGCCAATGGCCCCGGCAGTCAGCAAGGCCTGCAACAGTGTGTCGGCAGCATCCAGGAATTCGGCGCCAGCGGCGTCCAGCAAGACTTGCCAGCCGCGCTCCTGGGCATCGGACTTGAGCCAGCGCAGCAGCACGATCCGTTGCGCCGCGCTGAGCTGCGGCAAGTCGGTGAAAGGCTTGGTGGCCTGGCGCTTGCGCCGGTTCTTGCCGCTGGCCACGGACTCAATCATGGCGGCCTCAGAGACCCGCGCCTGCCGCATCCGGCTGGCCGCGCCGCTTGGCCACCGCAATCGGCGGCGCCCAGCGGGCGTCCCGGGGTTTCTTGCTGGTAACCAGCGTGATCTCGGCCGGCTCGAACACTTCCAGGTTGTGGGTAATCGGCGTGGTCAGAACGTACTGTGCTTGCGTGGAGCGCAGGAAGTGGCCAACAAGCTGGATGTTGCGTACATCCAGATGCGCAAAGGGCTCGTCGATGAAGACAAATCCGCCCGATGCGTTGTCCTCGTCCTTGAGCAGGCCCACCAGCAGGATGAGCGACTTGATGACCTGCTGCCCGCCCGAGGCCTCGCCGTCGTTCAGGCCTATGCTGCCCTTGCCGTCAAAATTGAAGTTCACCTTCAGCCCGGCTTGGGCCAGCACCATGTCCTCGTTTTCCAGGGCTGGCAAATCGACGCTGACCTCCACGCCCGCCAGGCTGCCAAGCTCCTGGATGTTTTTGCGGTAGCGGCGCACGGTGCTGCGCAGCACTTCAATATAGCTTTCGCGTGCATTGTGCACAGCGGTACTGGCCTGCGCGTTTTTAACCTTGTGATCGTCCAGGCTGTAGCCTTGATCCCGCACAGTAGTTTCCATGCGGCGAAAGCGCTCTTCCACGGTGCTGTCCTGCTCCCAGGTTTCCTGGGCCAACTCTTCTTCCACCGCCTTCAGGCGCAGACGGGCCTGAGTGTCGTTCTGGTAGGTGGAGACGAGATCGCGTAGTCTGTCCGGGCCGATCCACCGCGCCGGAAACTGGCGCCTGCGATGGTTGGAGCTATCGACCTCACCCGAAAGCTGGGCACGGCGATGCAGCCACTCCTGGGCAGCCCGCGCGGCCTCGCTGGTTTTGTGGCGCAGGGTTTCTTCAAGTGCCCGGTAGGCGGACTCGGCTTGCTGCTGCCGCAGGCTGGCGGCCCGGTAGTCCTGATCGAGTTGCTGCCAGCGGGTGGCGGCAGCGATGCGAAGCTGTGTCGCGGCTGGCAGCGCCCGTGCGGCCTCGGCAAATTCCTCGCTGCGCCGGGCCAGCTCTTCGGCGGCGGTGTGGCCGGCCAGACTCCGCCTGGCATCGTCAATCTGCCGCCTCAGCTCGCGCAGCTTTTCGGCGATGGGCGCCAGTGCCCTGTCCCCGCGTGCAATGTCGCGTTCACAGGCATCGCGCTGGGCCTGCAGGGCTGCAGCGCCGAACTGGTAATCCCGTGGCTCGACCCAGACGGAACGCGCGCCGCGGCCGTCGTGCATGTAGGCCTGTTCGGTGATCCAGGCACCTCCGCGTTGCTGGCCCTCGCGTGGGCTGCTCACGCAGCGCAGGTTTTCCAGCTGCTGGATCAGCCAGCGTGGCACCTTGGCATCGAGCCTCAGTTGGGCAAGCAGCGAGTCGGCGGCGGCCTTTGGCGCGGCCTCGGTACCGGTCACGATGTAGTGGCGGTAGCGCTCGCGCTCGGCCAGCTCGAAAGCCTTGACTTCATTGGCCGTGTCTTCGAGCAGCACCATCCAGCGGTTGGGCCGCAGCACGCCTTCGATGGCGGCGCGCCAGCGTTCATCGCGGACCTCCACGATGTCGGCCAGCAAGCCGTGCGTGATGTTCTGGCCCTGAAGGCGCTGACGGAAACGGCGCACCTCTTCCGGCGGCGGCGGCGTGCGCTGGCCTTGCAGGGATTCCAGCAGGCCCGCTGCCTTGGCCTGCTGGTTTCGCAGTTCGCTGAGCTGGTCTTCGAGCGTGGCTTTTTCGGCTTCCAGCGTCGCCAGGCGTGCGTTGACGGCGCCTGCATTGGCTTCTTCCGAGGCCAGGCTGGCCAACTCGACGGCCCGCTTTTGCAGCTGCTCCAGCGGCCTTTCATGGTCACGGGCCTGATCCCGCAGCGTCGCGGCCTCATCGCGCGCGCCCAGCAGGCGGCTCGCGTCGGACTCGGCCTGCGTGCGGTCATGCAGAAGGTCCAGCAACTGGGCGTTTTGCTGCGCGCGCTCGGCCTGCCCGATGCGTGCGCCTATGCGCTGTCGGTGCAGCTCGCGACTGCGTTTGCTCAGGTCCAGTCGTTCGCCATGCCAGCTCAGAACGGGCAATACTTCCGTAGCCAGGCGCTCACGCTCCTGGACTTTGTGCTGCCATATCTTGTAATTGGTCACCTTGTTCTGCAGCTCGGCCAGTTGCGCCTTGCCGTGATCAAGTTCCTTTTCGGCCTGCAGCATTTCGCGTGTCAGCTGCTGCTGGTGTTCCCGGGCCGTGTCGTAGTCGTTGAGGACTTCCTGATCGCCGAACACATCGAACACCAGGCGCAGCAGTTCGCGGGGACTGTATTCGCACAGGCGGTCGGTCTGGCCCTGCTCGAGCGACAGCACCTTCGCTATGGCGGGCGAAAGACCGGCCGCTGACAGCAGCTTGTTCCAGGCTTCTATGCCCATGAGGCCCAGGTCCTTGTCGGGCGTTTCAGACAATTTCTCGATGCTGACGTCGCCTTCCAGCACCACATAGCGGCGCTGCCAGTCGCCCCCATTGCGATCAATGCGGCAAGCCAGCGTGACCTGGTCGCTGTAGAGAAGGCGCTTGGCAAACGGCCGGCTGGAGGTCTGCCGGGTTCGCGGCCGGTTGTCCACAACGGCGCGCAGCCAGGCGATGTTGGCGCCCGCGTGACGGGCGTAGGTCTTATAGTCGCGCGGCTGCGAGCACTTCAGGCCCAGCAGGGTTCGCATGGCATCCAGCAAGGTGGTCTTGCCTGAGCCGTTGGGCCCTGCGATGGTGATGATCGACGCGTCCAACGGCAGGCTGACGCGCTGGCAGTAGTCCCAATGGACAAGTTCTAGGCTCTGGAGGTGAAACATGGGCTCAGGCGTTTGGAAGTTCGGCGTCTGCGGGACGGGGAGAATCGGCGGGCGGCGCAAGCGCTTCATCAGCTTGCGGCTTCTGAGCCTGCTCGCGGACCAGCACATCGGCCAGCGCGCCGTTCAGGATGCGTGGCGCCAAGACGTCATAGTTCAACAGCACGTCGAGCAGCGGGCCTTCGGCGATGTCGTCCTGCCGGCGCACGATGAAACCGTGGCGCTCCAGCAGCTTGAGGTTGGTGTCCAGCCTTGTTTTCTTGCCGAGCTGTACGCCGTAATCTTCAAGCAGGGTCTTGTATGACAAGACCGGACTCACGCTGCGCGCCGAGGGCAAAGGCTTGCTGCCGGAGAACATCTCGTTTTGGTCGGTGTCAGGCTCGACGCGGCTGGTCTGCCTTTCGCGTTTGGGCAGAACGATAAGCGCCCACACCACGACCAGCAGCGCGACGGCATCGCGCGAAAGATCAAGGTTGTTATTGCCATTCAGGCCGGCCTCCCCCAGCACCATGCTCTGCGATGCAGGCAGGAGCGCCACACTGACATGGTCGGCATAGACGTTGTCCACCCAGCGCAGTCCCGTCTGGGCCAGTCTTTGTTCCACTTGCGCAAACAGCTCGGAATCCGACAGCGCCCGCCTGACGCGCGCGTGGGAGCGCGGCAGGTACTTGCGTGACAGGAGTTCTGCAATCAGCAGTGCGGCGTCGTCCAGGGCTTCATTCATCGTTTGGCTTGTCAGTTTGGGGTTCAGATTTCACGTAACTCAGCATGCCTTGCGTGAGATGGGAAACGGCAGGATGGTCCAGCGCCTGTAAATCGGTGCTCCATTCTGCCCGCCAGGGCTGGCGCGCCAGATCCCCCGTAGCCCCGGCGAGCCCCTGGGCCTGCGCATCGCCCAGCAAGGGAATCAGCTGAGCCTTGTAGGCCACTTGCGCGTATCTTGCGTTGGCGTCGGGCCCGCCGAGCAGCACTTCGGCCAGTGGACGCAATGGCGCGCCCTCGTCCGTCAGCAAACCCCATTGCGTCAGCAGCGCCGACAAATCAGCCAGCTCTTGCGGCAGTGCGACCGTTCCCAGATCGCCCTCTGGCGCTGCCTGCGCCACCGGAAGGGGCTCGGGCGCTCCAGGCTGGGGGCGATCGCGTTCGAACTCGGCCTCCGTTACGTCCAGCATCTCATGGGGCGCGAACGCGGCCAGGGCCACCGGGCTGGCCATGCCATCCCCGGCCAATGTCTCCAGCGTGCTCACAGTCTGAAGCCAGAGCTTGACGTCGGTGCTGGTGATGCCGGTCGTCCCCAGCGTGACACGCTGCCGGTCGACCTGTTGCAAGGCGCGGTTGAACTGGCTGGCCATGGCCAGCAAGCGGGATTGCGCCTGACCAAGGCCGCGCGCGGCTTTTTCCAGCGCGACCAGGCCGCGCGAGTTACTGATGATGGCGGTGATCGCGTCAGAGGCGCGGTCGATCAGGCGCGCCGCGCGGTCGTAGCGTTTGCGCGCCTCGCGCAGACGAAACTCCGAGCCGCTGGCAATCGCGTCAGCAAATTCGCCATGCAAGCGCCCCAGTTGCGCCTGCAGCATTTCCACCTGTCGGCCGTCAAGCGTTCCGAGCTGATCCGCCCCCACCACCTGCCCCAGAAGACCGGCCAGTTCGTCCTCATTCCCGCTGCTGACAACAGGGCCGAGCATGGCGGCCACCTGTTGCGCCAGAGCCGCAATGCCGTAACGACGCTGAGTCTCGTCCCAGCTGATCAGCCCCACTTCGCGCAGGCGCTTGAGCACCGTCTCCAGCGCCTCGGGCCGGATGGCGTGAAACAGCTGATCGAGTTCTTCGCGCGTCAATGAGGCATCGCTCTGGCCCATCAAGGTGATGAAGACCCACAGGCGCAGACGAACGAATCCGGCGGACCCGTGAAACAGGCCGCGTAGCGCGTCAATCGTCGCGGACTTTTGATCAATCTGCCACGCCAGCGTCGAATCGCTGGCGAAGTCGGCATCGCGAAAATAGTCTGCGAGAGGCGTTTCGCCTTCCGTTCCCCCAGCGGTCACCAACTCGTCACTCAGGTGCGCAGCTCGATTCATGGACATTTCAATCCCTGAGGGCCAGGGCGGCCAGCACCGCCAACGGAGCGGTTTCGGCCCGCAGCACGCGCGGACCCAAGGTGACCGGGCTGAAGCCGCAAGCGATGGCGGCAGCTTCTTCGGCGGCGCTCAGGCCGCCTTCCGGGCCACTCACGAAGGTCAGGGCGCCGGTGCTGGGAACGGCCTGGGACAGCGGTCGCGTTCCCTCCTGCAGGGACAGCAGCAGCCGCGTGCCGGCGCGGGGTTCGGACGGGTTCTTTTTCAGCCAGTCAGCCAGCGTGACGACCTCGTGAATCAGCGGCAGGCGGTTGCGCCCGCACTGCTCGCTGGCGGCCGTGGCGATGCCGCGCCAGTGCGCCAGCTTCTTGTCGGCACGCTCGGCTTTGAGGCGCAGCACGCTGCGCTCGCTCATCACCGGCTGGATGCTGGCGACGCCCAGCTCGGTGGCTTTTTCTATCAGCCAGTCCATGCGGTCATTGGCGGGCATGCCGACCACCAGATGGATGGCGCGGCGCGCCTCGTGGGCGGTGGCGGTGTAAGCGCCGACAGTGACATCCACATCGCTGCGCCCCATGCGCGCCACGGTGGCCTCGAATTCGCCTTCGCTTCCAGGCTGGCCGTCACCCTGGCCATTGAACAGCGTGATGCGGTCGCCGGGCTGCAGGCGCAAGACCTGCACATGGCGAGCGGTCTGCTCGGGCAGGCCGATGGTGGTCCCCGGAACCAGTGCCACGTCGGCGTAAAAGCGGGCGCTCATGGCGTTCCGGCTGCCTGAAGGGATACGGGACTTGCTACAAAAATAATAGCTGCTTGCGCATGTATTACGGCACCCAAAGGTCTATTTAGTATCAAAACGTGTACCCCACGCGGGTTTCATTGCCTTCAATCTCGTCGAGCAGCACCATCAGCGGCCCGAGCTGGCGGTAGCGGGCGCAGGTGGCGCGGGCGTACTTGATGAAGCGCGGCGTGTCCTCCAGGTACCTGGGCTTGCCGTCGCGCAGGGTGAGACGCGCAAAAATGCCGAGCACCTTGAGATGGCGCTGCAGGCCCATCCATTCCACGGCGCGGTAAAACTCGCCGAAATCATCGCCCACCGGCAGGCCGGCCTTGCGCGCCTTTTGCCAGTAGCGCACGATGATATCGAGCACGAACTCCTCTTCCCAGCTCAAAAAAGCGTCGCGCATCAGGCTGGCAATGTCGTAGGTGATGGGGCCGTAGACCGCATCCTGAAAGTCGAGCACGCCCATATCGCCGTTTTTATCCACCATCAGGTTGCGCGGCATGAAATCGCGGTGCACATAGACGCGCGCGCCGTCCAGCGATTGCAGGTTGCTGGCCTTGATCTGGGCGAAGATCGGGTCGAGCTTGCCCATCAGCGCGGCATCCGTCGCAAAGCCGCGATGCCGGCCGACATACCACTCCGGGAAAAGCGCCAGTTCACGCGACAACAAGGCGTCGTCATAGGGCGGCAGCACGCCGGGTTTGGAGGCCAGCTGCCAACGCACCAGGACATCGACGGCGTCCATGTAGAGGTCGTGATGCGCGGAGGTGGGCTCGGCCACCACATCGACCGCAGCGGGCGGTGCAATGACGTCAAGCATGGTCTGGGCACCCAGGTCACTGAGCAGCATGAAGCCCAGCGGCTCATCCCAGGCCAGCACGCGCGGCGCGTTCAAGCCTGCCTCGGCCATCAGCGCGGCCACCTTGGTGAAAGGCCGGCAGTCTTCCTGCGCCGGCGGCGCATCCATGATGATGAAGCTGCTTGCGCCGTCGGCAGCGTCAACCCTGAAATAGCGGCGAAAGCTGGCATCAGCAGAGGCCAGCCTCACGCTTTCGGTCTGCAGAGCGTGTTGCGGGGCCACGGCGGCCAGCCAGTGAGCAAAAGCGCTGGCACGCGCGGGGTCGGTCCAGACGAGAGGGGAAGCGGTCATTTTTTTGAGCCCGTGGTCAGTGCGGCAGTCCGGCGGAGACGGATTGGAGGGTCATGGATAATCAGGCCTGATTTTACAAACGGGTTTATCTCACACAAACGATGCAGCGCGCATCCCGCTCCTCTTTTATTCTTTCCCCGGTGGCTCAGGCGGTCTCCAGGCTGCTGGTTTGCGCCACGCTGGGGCTGGCTTCCGCCGGGCCGGGCTATGCCCAGGCGACGGTGGGCGCCGAAAGCGCCGCGCCCTTGCCGGCAGCGCCCTCTTCCGCGGCAGCTGCTTCGACCGGCAATGTCGAGCCGGCAAACGCGGTCAAGCTGAAGAGTTCGCCCATGCTGGCCGAGGAAGTGTCCAAATCACCGGAAGACAAGGGGCCGACTTTTGTATTCGGTGACCGGGTGTCGGGGCGCCCGGATCTGGAGACCGTGATCGACGGCCATGCGGAATTGCGCCGCGGCGCCAGTTCCATCCGCGCTGACCGCATCGAGTATTACCAGCCCGACGATCAGCTCAAAAGCCGCGGCAATGTGCGCATCAACAACGCAGGCAACCGCTTTGAAGGACCCGAGCTGGAACTCAAGCTGGACCGCTTCGAGGGCTTTTTCACCACGCCGCGTTATCGTTTCCTGAGCAATGGCGGCAATGGTCAGGCCGAACGTGTCGATTTCATTGACGACAAGCACCTCACGGCGCACCGCGCCAGCTACACCACCTGCGAGCGTGGCAATGAAGAGAGCTGGAAGCCGGCCTGGGAGCTGACCGCCAGTCGTTTCGACTTTGACTTCGACGAGGAAGTCGGCTTGGCGACCGGCGCGGTTGTCCGCTTCAAGGACGTGCCGATTTTCGCCTTTCCCGTAGTCAGTTTTCCGCTGAGCGACAAGCGCAAATCGGGCCTCCTGCCGCCCACCCTGGGCCTCGGTTCACTCAACGGCTTTGAATATCGCCAGCCATATTACTTTGACATCGCCCCGAACCGGGATGCCACGTTTTCGCCGGCCATCATGACCAAGCGCGGCGTGGATCTGGCCGGAGAGTTCCGCTATCTGGAGCCCAGTTACAGCGGGAAGCTGCAAGCCAATGTGCTGCCTGGCGATAAACTGCGCGACCGCGACCGCTGGTCTTATTCACTGCAGCATATCGGAGCGATTGATACCGGCGTATCCTCCATCGGTGCGCTGGGGCTCAACCTGAATTTGAATCGCGTCAGCGACAACGACTACTGGCGTGATTTTCCGTTGGCCAGCCGGCCAAGTGACCGCAGCGTCTGCTGGCACAGGACGCCATCTTGTCCTGGGGTCGGGGCTACTTTTCCTCAGCTGTGCGGACGCTGAAGTGGCAAACCCTGCAGGACGTGAGCTCTCCCATCACTCCGCCTTACGACCTCCTGCCCCAGTTGACGGCTGCCTACACCCGCGTGGATGCCCCGCTGGTGGGCCTGGGCAGCGGCTTTGACTGGTCCATCGCAGGCGATTACACCCGTTTTTCTGCCGACAAAAGCCTGCTAACGACGCCAGCCAACGGAAGCCGCGCCTTCACGCGCCTTCAGGTCAGCCGCCCCTGGCTGTCGTCAGCCGGATTTATCACGCCCAAAGTGCAGCTGCACGCCACCAGCTACCAGTTTGATGCGCCGCTGGCCAATGGCGCAACATCGGCCTCGCGCGTTGTCCCCACCTTCAGCCTGGACAGCGGCCTGCAGTTTGAACGCGACGCCGGTTTCTTCGGCCGCAGCTTTACCCAGACACTGGAGCCGCGGGCGTTCTATGTGCGCACGCCCTTTCGCGACCAGAGCAATCTGCCCAACTATGACTCAGGCGCCAACAGCTTCAACTTTGCGACGGTGTTCACCGAGAACGCCTTTGTTGGCAATGACCGGATTTCGGACGCCAATCTGCTCACGCTGGGCCTGACTTCGCGCTTGCTGGACCCCGCGACCGGTGCTGAGGCCTTGCGCGTCGGCGTAGCCCAGCGCCTGCGTTTTGACGACCAGAAAGTGACACTGCCCGGCGGCTTGCCCGTCACGGACCGCGTGAGCGATTTTCTGGTCGGCGCCTCGGTGAACTGGGTGCCCCAATGGTCGTTTGACAGCACGGTGCAGTACAACCCGAAAATCAAACAGTCGGAGCTGGCTTCCATCGGCCTGCGCTACAACCCCAGCAACTACCGCACCATCAGTGCCGCATTTCGCCGCCAGCGCAATATCAGCGAGCAAATCGACGTCGGCTGGCAATGGCCCATCAATGATCTGTGGGGCGACAAGGGCCGCGACCTGGGTGCGGGCCAGGGTCAGGGCGGCGGGCGCTACTACAGCGTGGGCCGCCTGAACTACAGCAGACTGGATAAAAAGCTGGTCGATGCAATCGTCGGCATTGAGTACGATGGCTGCTGCTGGATTGGCCGCGTCGTGCTGCAGCGCTCACAAAACAGCACGGTCACGGCTGCCACCCGAATCTTGTTCCAGCTTGAAATGGTCGGATTTTCCCGCATCGGCTCCAGCCCGCTGGAAACGCTCAAGACCAACGTGCCACGCTACGAATACCTGCGTGACAAAATCAGCCCTCCCAGCCGCTTCACCACTTATGAATAAACACCGCTTTTTTCCAGCCCGGCCACTGGCCACCGCGCTGCTTGTGCTGCTCGCACTGCCCACGACAGGGGTGCAGGCTCAAGGACTGAGGCCTTCAGGCCAGCCGCGCCTCTCGGCTCCTGCTGGCAATGCAAATACGACGACCCAGGGAAAAGCGGCCGCACAGCGGCAGGCTGATTTCATCGTGGCGGTGGTGAATTCCGAGCCGATCACCAACAATGAAGTGCGCACCAAGCTGATTCGTACCGAGCAGCAACTGCAGCAGCAGGGGGTGGCCTTGCCTCCCCGCAGCGAGCTGGTGCCACAGTTGCTTGAACGCATGATCAGTGACAAGGCACAGCTGCAAATGGCGCAGGCGTCGGGGCTACGCATCGACGACAACGCGGTGGAAGCGGCAATCCAGACGATCGCCCGCCAGAACCAGATCACCGCGGAGGAATTGCGTCGCCGCCTGAAGGCGGACGGCATTGACTACACCCAGTTTCGCTCGGAGATTCGTGACGAGCTGCTGGTCAGCCGCCTGCGCCAGCGCGAAGTCGAGTCCAAGGTGACCGTGACCGAGCAGGAGATAGACCAGTATTTGCGCGACCAGGAAGGCAAGACGGGTGCAGGCAATGCATCCCCGACGGCGATCAATCTGGCAGAGATTTTGCTGCCAGTGCCTGAAAATTCAAGCCCGGAACAGGTCGCGGCATTGCAAACCAAAGCCCAGCAGGTCATGGAACGCGCGCGCTCCGGCGCCGACTTCGCGGCACTGGCCAATGAGTTTTCAGCGTCCCCTTCTCGCAGCAATGGCGGCCAGATGGGTCTGCGCAGTGCCGACCGCTATCCGCCGCTGTTTGTCGAGGCGACACAAAATCTTCGAGCCGGCGGCTTGGCGGGTCCGGTCCGCAGCGGCGCCGGCTTTCACATCCTGAAGGTGGTCGAGAAAAGGCAGGGCGGCGTGCCGGATGCCATCATCACCCAGACCCATGCCCGCCACATCCTGCTGCGTTTGACGCCTCAACTGACTGAAGCCGCTGCGGTGGAACAGCTGGCCGGGTTCAAGAAACGCATCCTGGCAGGCCAGGCTGACTTTGCCGCACTGGCACGCGAAAGCAGTGAAGACGGTTCGGCAAAAGAAGGCGGCGATCTCGGCTGGGCCAACCCCGGCATGTTTGTGCCCGAGTTCGAAAAAGTCATGAATGCCCTGGGGCCCAGCAGATTTCCGATCCGCTGGTATCGCGCTTTGGCGTTCATCTGGTGCAGGTACTGGAACGGCGCGAGGCGCCGCTCTCCCCGCGTGACCAGCGCGAGATGGTGCGCGGTATGCTGCGCGAGAAAAAACAGAATGAAGCCTACGCCCTCTGGGCCCAGGACATTCGCGGCCGGGCCTATGTGGAGCTTCGGGAAGCCCCGCAGTGAATAGGGTCCCCACGCTTGTTGCTTCGCGTACCGTGATGACCCCCAAGGGGTCTGCGCCTGTCTGGGACGGCCAGGCATGAAACACATCGCACGCAAGCGCTTTGGTCAGCATTTCCTGACCGACAGACTCATCATCGAAGCCATCGTTGAGGCGATTGCACCAAAACCTGGCCAGCCCATGGTCGAGATTGGACCCGGCCTGGCAGCACTGACTCAACCACTGGTTGAACGGCTGGGGCATCTGACTGTGATTGAGCTGGACCGCGATCTCGCGCAACAGCTCCGCTCACATCCGCAATTGACGGTGGTCGAGTCCGATGTGCTTAGGGTAGATTTCAGGCAGTTGGCGGAGCAGGTTCAGGCGACGACGGTTTTGCCGGATGGCACCCTTCCTTCAAAACTCCGTGTTGTCGGCAATTTGCCCTACAACATTTCCACACCGATTTTGTTTCACCTGCTCGATGCTGTGGATGTGATCGAAGACCAGCATTTCATGCTGCAAAAGGAAGTCATCGACCGCATGGTGGCGAGCCCTTCGACCGGTGACTATGGCCGGCTCAGCGTGATGCTGCAATGGCGCTACGCCATGGAAAACGTCCTGTACGTGCCGCCGCAGAGCTTTGACCCACCACCACGCGTCGACAGCGCGATCGTGCGCATGGTGCCGCACGCCGTTCCGGTGGCACTTGATGTCAAGCTGCTGAGCGAGTTGGTACGGGTGGCCTTCAGCCAGCGCCGCAAGCTGCTGCGTCATACGCTGGGAAAATGGCTGGAACAGCATGCGTTTGGCGGCCAGTTTGATGTGCACCGTCGGGCGGAAGAGGTGCCTGTTGCCGAATACCTGGCGTTGACGCAGCAAGTGGCAACAAGCCCTGCTGAGCCTGGCAGACCGGAGCCGGAATTGCTGGGAAAAACATAGCATCTGGCGCTTTCCGGGTAAGCGCTAGAACCAAGTTTGGTCATAAAAAAGGCCCGCAAGTTGCGGGCCTTTTTGTTCTCGCCTGAAACTTCAGTTTCAGGCTGCTGCAAGCCAGTAACCCGCATTGAACGGACTGCTCATGCGCAGCGCCAAGGGCGATACGTCGAGAAGTTTGTCTGTCGGCATGGGTTCTTCACCTTCTGCAACGACTTGCTGGGCCTCATTCGCCCGATCCCCTTGGCCAATGTCTGGGGAGCGGGCTACAGAAAAGAATAGAAGCATCTGAACGGGATCTTGCGATCCGCCCAGTAGTCCGCTGCATCCCTGAAGATGTCGAGCAGTTGCTCACGCGCTTCCTTGTCAAACTTGGCATGCGCCGGAATCTGTTCGAGCACGACGATAAAGCCGGGCTGAGGGCCTGATTTGTGGACCAGATCTGTCATGCAGTCGTACAGCGCGTCGAAGTTCTTGCCAAAATGCGCCGGGAAGGTGTACTGCGCCGCGATCATGTCCAGAATATCCTGTTTGCTCTGAGCGTTGCCCAGATTGGCATACAGAAAATGCTGGTTCAGTTTCGTGGCGGCGTCCTGCAATTCAGGCACACGGAAGGCACGTATGGACTGCACAATATTAGGGCGAATGCCCTTCATGGTATCGTCGTCCTTACGAAGTGGTGTATCCATCTCCGCTTCTCTTTCTATTAGTCAAAAGTCAAAATAACAACCACAGTCCTGGTTAGTGAACGATTTTGCGAAAACTCGCATAGTGATCGTCGGTGTAATAACAAGCATCGGGGGCTGCGGGTGTTAAACCACCACAAACGATGCGCCGGGCTCCGCGGCTACGATCACCGGGGTTCTGACGGTGTATTCACGGTAATAACCGCGATCGCTGGCCGGAAGAATTCTCTCCCGGTTGCCAAACACCACGCCGTCTTTGTCATGCCTGAACGGTCCGCCCTGGTAAATCAGCGTCAACATGCTGCGACCCTGTGGAGTCAATTCGGTGACGGAAACCGTGTCAATTGGAATCAACACCGAGGGGCGCCTGGCTTGCGCCACACCGGGACTTAACCCGCTCAGGCTGGCCGCAAAGACCAGCAACACCGTTGCGCCGGCCTTACGCCAACGTCCCCATCCACTGCACAACATGAAAAATACCTTTCTTGAATTCAAAGTTAACTGGCCGATATTTCGGGTTAACCCTTAAATTTCAAGAGGGGTAGTTTGCCGCATGTCGGCAAAAATTGCAAGCGCCTGCTGAATATTTAGGCATAAAAAAGAGGGCCATAAAGCCCTCTTAAGTTAGTGCTAGCTGTCTAAGCAGAGCTTACCGACCCGCGTTGGCATCCGCCACCGTAAGTGCTGTCATATTGACAATACGGCGCACCGTGGCAGCCGGCGTCAAGATATGCATGGGCTTGTTGGCCCCCAGCAGCACGGGGCCAATGGCAATATTGCCGCCCGCTGCGGTTTTGAGCAGGTTGTAGGAAATATTTGCCGCATCGATATTGGGCATGACCAGCAAATTGGCCTCGCCCGTCAGCGTGCTGTTGGGCATGATGAGAGTGCGCAAATCGGGGTCCAGCGCCACGTCGCCATGCATTTCCCCGTCGACTTCCAGCCAGGGGGCTTTTTCCCGCAGCAAATCCAGCGTGCGGCGCATCTTCAGGGCGCTGGGCTGATTGGACGAACCGAAATTGGAATGCGACAGCAAGGCCGCCTTGGGCTTGATGCCGAAGCGCATCATTTCCTCGGCAGCCATGGTGGTGATTTCGGCCAGTTGCTCTGCCGTCGGATCGTAATTAACGTGGGTATCGAGCACAAATACCTGCCGGTCAGGCAAGAGCAGGCCATTCATGCAGGCGTAGGTATTGACGCCTTCGCGTTTGCCAATCACCTGGTCCAGATAGGCCAGATGGTGGGCAGTCGTCCCCCAGGTACCGCAAATCAGGCCGTCAACATCGCCCTTGTGCAACAGCATGCCGGCGATCAGCGTGAGACGGCGACGCATCTCGATCTTGGCCATCTGCACCGTTACGCCGCTGCGTTCGGTCAAGCGGTGATAGGTCTGCCAGAAGTCGCGATAGCGGTGGTCCTGCTCGACATTGACGACGTCGTAATCGAGCTCTTCTCTCAGTCGCAGACCAAATTTTTCAATGCGCTGGGCAATGATGGCAGGACGACCAATCAGGGTGGGCCTGGCCAGGTCTTCGTCCACCACGATCTGGCATGCCCGCAGCACGCGCTCTTCTTCGCCCTCAGCATAAGCCACACGTTTGCGGGCAGCAGCTTTGGCGGCCGTAAAAATCGGCTTCATGAGTCGTGCCCGAGGCGTATACGAAGCTCTGCAGCCGCTCGCGGTAGGCGTCCATGTCCTGGATGGGGCGCAGGGCGACTCCGCTGTCCGCCGCCGCTTGCGCAACGGCAGGCGCGATCTTCATCATCAGGCGCGGATCGAAGGGCTTGGGGATCAGGTATTCGGGTCCGAAGCCGAGTTTTTCACCGACATAAGCGGCCGCCACCACTTCGCTCTGCTCGGCTTGGGCCAGTTCGGCAATCGCGTGAACGGCGGCGATTTCCATCTCGACCGTGATGGTCGATGCGCCGGCGTCCAGCGCACCGCGGAAAATATAGGGAAAGCACAGGACGTTGTTGACCTGGTTCGGATAGTCGGTGCGACCTGTCGCCATGATGGCGTCATCGCGCACTGACTTGACGTCTTCTGGCGAGATTTCGGGGTTCGGGTTGGCCAGCGCAAAAATGATGGGCCTGTGCTGCCATTTTCGCAACCATCTCTTTTTTCAACACGCCGCCGGCCGAAAGTCCCAGAAAGATGTCCGCGCCTTCGATGATCTCGCCCAGGGTGCGGGCCGACGTTTTTTGCGCAAACTGAATCTTGTCCTCATCCATCAGCTCGGTGCGCCCTTCATAGACCACACCGGCCAGATCGGTCGACAAAAATTTTCTCGCGCGGAATGCCGAGTTTCAGCAAAAGACCCAGGCAGGCCAGCGCTGCAGCGCCCGCACCCGAGGTCACCAGCTTGACCTTTTGCGGGTCTTTGCCCACCACCTTGAGGGCGTTGAGCATGGCCGCGCCGACAGTGATGGCGGTGCCATGCTGGTCATCGTGGAACACTGGGATCTTCATGCGTTTGCGCAGTTCGCGCTCGACATAAAAGCAGTCCGGCGCCTTGATGTCTTCCAGGTTGATGGCGCCGAAGGTCGGCTCCAGCGAGGCAATGATCTCGACCAGCTTGGCCGGGTCCTTCTCGTCGATCTCAATGTCGAACACATCAACGCCGGCAAACGTCTTGAACAGTACGGCCTTGCCCTCCATCACCGGTTTGGAAGCCAGCGGGCCGATGTCGCCCAAACCCAGCACGGCGGTACCGTTGGTCACCACGGCCACGAGATTGCCGCGGCTGGTGTACTTGAATGCTGTATTGGGGTCCCTGACGATTTCTTCGCAGGGCGCTGCTACGCCGGGCGAGTAGGCCAGAGCCAGGTCACGCTGGTTGACCAGCTGCTTGGTGGCGGCAATGGCGACTTTGCCCGGCGTCGGAAACTCATGGTATTCAAGTGCGGCGCGGCGCAATTCGGCGCGTTTTTCTTCACGGTTGTCAGGCGTCGCAACGGGGGGTGTCAGCATAAAAGATCTCCAGCGAGAACGGTCGGTGCGGCCGTCAATTTTTGCAAAGACTTGCGATTGTAGGCCGCGCAACAGCTAGTTCCCGGTAGCCAATCGGCGACCTGAAGCGTTGCGCTTTTAACTTTTTCGCACAGATGGTCCCAGCAGGATTGAGGCCTTCAAATGGAAACCATTAGCAGCTGTATGCCCAAAGCAGGCTGACGTTGGCGTCTGCTTCTTCAAAAACCGTCAAGACGCAAGGATTTTTGGCGAGCGCCCGGATGCGCTTGAACCTGTCATTTTGGGCCGGGGTCGGCGAATCGGTCGATATACTAAAAAGTTGGTTTCGCAAAGATTGCTCTACAAGCGACCTTGACAGACAGTCGCCAGCCTATGGTGGTGCCATAAAGACTGGATATGCATCCTCACCAAGACACAAAAAGTTTCCATGAAAATTTGCTTTGCCCGGTTTTTCCTCCTCGCGTTTGCTGCAGTGCTTTGTGGCGTCGCTCCTGCGGCCTCAGCCCAGGAGATTGTTTTGGGGCAGGTCGCCCCTTTCTCAGTGATCCCTGTGCCCGATGGCGCAGAGGTCAATCAGGGTATCAAGGCCTACCTGGCGCAGGCCAACCAGAGCGGTGGTGTGCGCGGCCACAAGATCGTTTTTTTTGAACTGGATGATCGCTACAGCCCGGAGGGTTTTAGCGAGCAGTTTGCCAAGGCAATGGACAGGAAACCGGTGGCACTGCTTTCACCCGTCGGTTCCGCCGCGCTCAAGGGAATGTTGGACAACAAGCTGCTCAACACGGCCGATGTGGTGGTGGTGAATGCGATTCCAGGCGCCGAGGCCCTGCGTTCGCCCGGCCATCCGCGCCTCTTCCACATCCGTGCCGGCGATAAGCAGCAGATAGAAAAACTGGTCCATCATGCGCACACGCTGGGCATGACACGCCTGTCGGTGCTCTACCAGGAATTGCCGATTGGCATTTCAGGCATGGCCATGGCAGAGCAGGAAGCCAAACGCACCGGAGGCATTGAGCTCAAGGGCGTCAGGTCCGCTAGCGATGCGGCCGCAATGGCTGCCGCAAGCAAACAGATTGCCACCCAAGACGCACAAGGCGTGCTGGTGCTGGGCGCGCCACGCTTCATGGCCGATGGCGTAGCGAGCCTGCGCAAGGCCGGCGTGTCGCAGTCGATGTTCGTGCTGTCCTATGTATCAGCGCCGCTTATTGTCAAGCTCGCAGGACTCGAAGGGGCGCGCGGGGTCGGGATTTCCCAGACCTATCCGAACCCCAACGGCAAGGTTTCGCCCTTGAACCGTGATTTCCAGGCGGCGATGAAAGCGGCTTTTCCGACAGTGCAGGAATACAGCTCAATGCAGCTGGAGGGTTACATCTCGGCGCGCACGGTGGTTGAGGCCCTCAAGCGCAGCAAGGACAAGGATGTGACCCCGGCCATGCTGGCCAAAGCGCTGCAGACCATGGGCGAACTCGACCTTGGCGGCTTTCGCATCGATTTTTCCAAAGGCAACATCGGCAGCCGCTTTGTCGATATCGCCGTGATCGGCAGCGACGGGCGGCTGCACTATTGAGTATTGCGCGCTACAAGGAAAAGCGCGCACCTCCATTGCTCCAGACCTGTTACCGCTTGCGCCGTCTGGCCGTCGCATTGACGCAGATCAACGATGTCGAGCTGGCGATGGCGTCCAATGCGGTTGTTCGCAGCGGCACGCCTGACGTTGCACGGGTTTCGCCGACAGGCGAACGAGAGGTCCCTATGGAACGCATCTGGTTGAGTCATTACCCGCCCGGGATTCCGGCGGAGGTCGACGTGCATGAGTTCGCCTCGCTCAAGGACCTGCTGTTGCGCACCTGCCGGCGCTTCGGCGAATTGCCCGCTTACAGCAACATGGGGGCGTCGATGACCTATGCCGAACTCGACCGGGCCAGCCGCAACGTCGCCGCCTACCTGCAGAAATCGCTGGGCCTGCATAAGGGCGACCGGGTGGCGATCATGATGCCCAACCTGCTGCAGTATCCGGTGGCACTGTTTGGCGTGCTGCGGGCCGGCCTGGTGGTTGTGAACGTCAATCCGCAATACACAGCACCCGAGCTGGAGTATCAGCTCAAGGACTCGGGCGCCGTGGCGATCATCGTACTGGAGAACTTTGCCCACACCCTGCAGGAAGTGCTGGACACGAACCCGGCGCTGAAACTCTCAGTCATCACGACCGAGGTCGGCGATATGTTTCCGGTGGTCAAGGAGCTTCTCACCAACGCCGTGGTGAAGTACGTCAAGCACATGGTGCCCGCATGGAAGATTGCGGGCGCCACCGAATTCAACGCCGCCTTGCGCTCGGGGCATGGGCAGGACCTGGAGGATGCGACGCTGAGTCACGACGACACGGCCTTCCTGCAGTACACCGGCGGCACGACCGGAGTGGCCAAGGGGGTCGTACTAACCCACGGCAACATGGTGGCAAATGTGCAGCAAATGCAGGCGTGGATGGCGCGTGATCTGGTGGACGGCATAGAGGTCTTCGTCTGTCCGTTGCCGCTGTATCACATCTACGCACTACTCTCCAGTCTCGTATTCATGAGGATGGGCGCACATACCGTCCTGGTGACCAACCCGAGAGACATGAATGCCTTCATCCATGACCTCAGGAGATACCCCTTCACGATCATCATCGGCGTCAATACGCTGTACAGGGCGCTGCTTGATGCACCCGAATTCGCGGATGTGGACACGCGCGCCCTGAAGCTCACCAGCGCCGGGGGCATGGCCGTGCAGCGCGTGGTAGCCGAACGCTGGAAGCAGCGCACCGGCGTGACCATCATCGAAGGTTACGGTTTGACCGAGACCTCACCGGTCGTGATCGCCAACCCGCTGGACACCGAGGTGTGGACCGGAACGATAGGCATGCCGATTCCATCGACGCAAGCCACCATCCTCGACGAGGACGATAAAGAACTCCCGATCGGCGAGGTTGGCGAGATCTGCGTGCGCGGCCCGCAGGTCATGCCGCGCTACTGGAACCGCCCCGACGAGACCGGCAACGTATTCACCCGCGACGGCTGGCTGCGCACCGGCGACATGGGCTTCGTGGACGGGCGGGGTTACTTCAAAATCACGGACCGTAAAAAGGACATGATCATCGTTTCCGGGTTCAAGGTCTTTCCGAACCAGATCGAAGACGCCGTGGCGCTGCATCCGGGCGTGGCCGAGGTCGCGGCCATCGGCGAGCCCGACGAGAGGTCCGGCGAGGTCGTCAAGATCATCGTCGTGAAGCAGGATGCGGCGCTCACCGAACAGGCCTTGCTCGAACACTGCCGGCAACACCTGACCGGCTACAAGGTGCCCAAGATCGTCGAGTTCCGCAGCGAGCCCCTGCCCAAGTCCAACGTGGGCAAAATCCTGCGCCGGCAATTGCGCGAGACGCCTGCTCCGGCGGTCCGCACGCCAGCATCTTGATGCGGGCCGCAAGCGGCAAAACAGTTGCAGGCTTGACCGCTATAAAGAGGCTTGGAATCTGCCGCTTGAGACGAAGCGGCGAAGTGCGCGATGGTCTGCCTCCCAAGAACTCCGTGAAGTCGGGCAAGCTTCACGCCTTCGCAAAACGGCCACGAAGATAGGCAACAATCTTTTCTGAATCGTAGAGCCACTGGCTGTTGCCGGCGTCATCGGTGATTTTCAGGCAGGGCACTTTGGTCTGTCCGCCCTGGCGCGACAACTCCTCGCGGTCGCTGCCTTCCTTTTGCGCGTCTATTCGCTTGATTTTCAAGGACAAGCGGCTGATTTCCTGCCTTACCTTGATGCAAAAGGGACAGGTCTTGTATTGGTATAAAACGAGTTTTCCACACTGCCGATCTGTTTCTTCCTGCAGCAGCGGCGGGCGGGTGAGGCCAGTGGGTCGGGTGAGTGTTTCCTTGAGCAGCATCACCGGACCGAGGATGAGGCGCAGGGTTCTAAAAAAGAGTCTGACAAAAATTTTCATACCGGATTTTAATGGCAGCGCTGCATCCGCCCCGGCGGCCCGGAGCAGCGCTCGCCAGTCCGCTCAGCCCCGCATCAAGGCCTCGATCTCGTCGGCATCCACCGGCACGCCGCGCGTCATCAGCTCGCAGCCTTTGGCCGTGACCAGCGCGTCGTCCTCGATGCGGATGCCGATGTTCCAGAACTCCTCGGGCACACCCTTGGCGGGCCGCACGTAAATGCCGGGCTCGACCGTTAGCACCATGCCGGGGCGCAGAATGCGCGAGGGCTTGCGCATCACGGTCTGGCCCGAGGCGTCTTTTTCCTCGCGCGGGCGGCTGCCGCGGCTCGGTGTAGTCGCCGCAGTCGTGCACGTCCATGCCCATCCAGTGGCCGGTGCGGTGCATGTAGAACTGGCGGTAGGCGCCCGATGTCGAGCACGTCGTCGACCTTGCCGTGTCTTGGCTCTTGGTCAGCAGGCCGGTGTCGAGCATGCCCTGCGCCAGCACGCGCATGGCGGCGTCGTGCGGGTCGGTGAAGCGCTTGCCGGGGCGGGTGGCCTTCACCGCGGCTTGCTGCGCCGCCAGCACGATGTCGTACAGCGCGCGCTGGGCCGGCGTGAATTGGCCGTCGGCCGGAAAGGTGCGGGTGATGTCGCTGGCGTAGCCGTCGAGCTCGCAGCCGGCGTCGATCAGGCACAGCTCGCCGGGCTTGCAGCTCGGCGTTGCCGGCGCGGTAGTGCAGCACGCAGGCGTTGGCGCCGGCGGCGACGATGCTGGTGTAGGCCGGAAACTGCGAGCCGTGGCGGCGGAACTCGTGCAGCAGCTCGGCTTCGAGGTGGTATTCGCGCAGGCCGCCCTTCACGCCGCGCGCAGCATGCGCCGCCGAGGTCTGCATGGCGCGCACATGGGCGCCGGCGGAGATCTGCGCCGGCGCGGCGCAGGATGGCGATGCTCGTGCGCGTCCTTGACCAGGCGCATCTCGTCGAGCAGCTTGCACAGGTCGTGCTGGCTTTGCGGGCATTGCGGCGCCCAGGCGGACGCGCGCGCGCACCTTGTTCGAGCCAGCCGTCGACCTGCGTTTCCAGGCCCCTGTGGGTGGCAAACGGGAACCACACGGCGTTCTGGTTGGCCAGCAGCTCGGGCATCTTCTCGTCCAGCGCGTCGACGGCTGAAAGCCGCGTCCACGCCGAGCGCGGCCGGCGCGGCCTTGGGGCCCAGGCGGATGCCGTCCCAGATCTCGCGCTCCATGTCCTTGGGCGCGGCAAAACAGGGTGCTGTGGCCGCCTGGCCGGTCAATCACCAGCCAGGCGCCGGGCTCGTTGAAGCCGGTCAGGTAGTGGAAGTAGCTGTCGTGGCGGTAGGGGAAGTCGCTGTCGCGGTTGCGCGGCAGTTCGGGCGCGGTGGGCAGCACGGCGATGCCGCCGCCTGCCGGCCTTCAGGGCGCGGCCAATGGCGGCGCGGCGTCTGGCGTAAATCGTGGTCATGGTGCAAGTGCGTGCTTTCCGTAGGTGAGTGGTGTTCAATTCGGCCAGCGCGTTCGGGCGTGCCGACGTCGGTCCATGCGCCTGAATATAGCTCGGCGCTGATCTGCCGCTTGTCCATGGCCGCGCGCAGCAGCGGCGCCAGCGGGGCTTTCGAGGCCTTGCGGTTGCCGGCGGGCAGCGCGTGAACAGGGCGCGCGCGGTACAGGCCGATGGTGCTGTAGGTGTAGCGCGGCGGTCGCGCGTCGGCAGAAGCGCCAGGCCGTCGGCGCTCGAGGCCGAAGTCGCCGCGGGGTTGTGCGCCGGGTTGGGCACCAGCCACAGGTGGGCCAGTTTGCCGCTGGCCGCAAAGCGGCTGCGGCGGCTTGCGGAAACTCGAAGTCAGGCACGAACACGTCGCCCGCCAGCACCCAGAAGGCTTCGCCCAGCAGCGGCAGCGCGCGCGCGATGCCGCCGGCGGTTTCCAGCGCGGCGCCGAAGTCGACGCCTTCGTGCGAGTATGAAATAGATAGCGCCAGGCACGTCCTGCCGTCGGCCGCAGGTCGAAATGGCCTGAAATCTGCTCACCCAGCCAGGCCGTGTTGATGACCAGTCGGTTAAAGCCGCCGCGCAGCCAGTGCCTCGGCATGCCAGTCAATCAGCGGCTTGCCGCGCACCTGCAGCAGGGGCTTGGGGTGTGTCGGTCAGCGGCCGCATGCGCTCGCCGCGCCCGGCGGCCAGGATCATGGCCTTGATGGGCGGACTCATGCGCTTGCCACCGATGCCCGCTCAAAGCGGCAAGAAAAGAGGCAAAAAAGCAGGTCGGCGATGGGGTGCTGTTTTTGCATGAACAGGCACTTTAGAGCATTTGCAGCCAGCGTCGCTGAAGTGCCGCAGAAAGCTGGCGCCAGCTCGGCCAGCCGGCGGCCGTTAAAATAGCGGATTACCCTGATTCCCGAACCTTCCGGAGCTTTGCCTGATGGCCAATACTGAAATGATGGCCAATGCGATACGCGCACTCGCAATGGACGCCGTACAACAAGCCAACTCGGGTCATCCCGGCGCCCCCATGGGCATGGCCGACATGGCCGTCGCGCTCTGGGGCCGCCACCTCAAGCACAGCCCGCAGCAACCCGCACTGGTTGACCGCGACCGTTTCGTGCTGTCCAACGGCCACGGCTCCATGCTGCTTTATTCGGTGCTGCACCTGACCGGCTACGACCTGCCGATCAAGCGAACTCAAGAACTTCCGCCAGTTGCACAGCAAAACCCCCGGGCCACCCCGAAGTCGGCTAACCCCCGGCGTGGAAACCACCACCGGCCCGCTGGGCCAGGGCCTGACCAATGCCGTCGGCATGGCGCTGGCCGAGAAGCTGCTGGCCACGGAATTCAACCAGCGCACGGACCACACCATCGTCGACCACCACACCTATGTCTTCATGGGCGACGGCTGCCTGATGGAAGGCATCAGCCACGAAGCCTGCGCGCTGGCCGGCGCCTGGAAGCTGAACAAGCTGATCGCGCTGTATGACGACAACGGCATCTCCATTGACGGCCAGGTCGCGCCCTGGTTCATCGACAACACGCCGCTGCGCTTTGCCGCCTACGGCTGGAACGTGATCGGCCCGATCGACGGCCACGACGCCGAAGCCGTTGACCGCGCCATCGCCGACGCCAAAACAGCGCCGACAAGCCGACGCTGATCGTCTGCAAGACCCAAATCGGCAAGGGCTCGCCGAACCGCGCCAACACCGCCAAGGCGCATGGCGAGCCGCTGGGCGCCGAGGAAATCAAGCTCACGCGCGACGCGCTGGGCTGGCCGCACGCACCGTTCGAGGTGCCGCAGGAAGTCTACGACGCCTGGGACGCCAAAGCCCGCGGCCAGGCGCTCGAAGCCGCCTGGGACGCGAAGTTTGCCGCCTACAAAGCGGCCCACCCCGAACTGGCGGCCGAGTTTGTGCGCCGCATGAAGGGCGATCTGCCCAAGAGCTTTTCCCAGCTTGCCGTCGACACCGTCGTGGCGCGCACACCAAGGCCGAAACCGTGGCCTCGCGCAAAGCCTCGCAGTTGGCGCTGGAATCCTTCACCGCCGGCCTGCCCGAGATGCTGGGCGGCTCGGCCGACCTGACCGGCTCCAACCTGACCAACACCAAGTGCAACGCCCAACCTGCGCTTTGACCTGAATGGCGACGTGGTGCAAGCTGATGCCGCCGACGGCAGCAAAATCGGTGGCCGCCACATCAACTACGGCGTGCGCGAATTCGGCATGGCCGCCATCATGAACGGCATTGCGCTGCATGGCGGCTTCATCCCTTACGGCGGCACCTTCCTCACCTTCAGCGACTACTGCCGCAATGCCATCCGCATGGCCGCACTGATGAAGCTGCGCGTGGTGCACGTGTTCACGCACGACTCGATCGGCCTGGGCGAAGACGGCCCGACGCACCAGTCGATCGAGCACGCCGCCAGCCTGCGCCTGATCCCCAATCTCGACGTCTGGCGTCCGGGCGACACGGCCGAAACCGCCGTCGCCTGGGCCGTGGCCCTGCAGAACAAGAACAAGCCCACGGCCCTGCTGCTGAGCCGCCAGAACCTGCCTTATGCACCCAAGGACGACCTCGGCCAGATCAGCAAAGGCGCCTACGTGCTGGCCGAGCCCGCGGAAGTCGGCCTGAACAAAAAGACGCAGGCCGTCATCATCGCCACCGGCTCCGAAGTGCAGCTGGCGCTGAAGGCGCAGGAGCTGCTGGCGGCTTACAAGATTGCCGTGCGCGTGGTGTCCATGCCGAGCACCACCACATTTGACAGGCAAAAGACCGCCTACAAATCCGAAGTGCTGCCCGAAGGCATCCCGCGCATCGCGGTCGAGATGGGCGTGACCGACGGCTGGTGGAAATACGGCTGCGCCGCGGTGGTCGGCATCGACACCTTCGGCGAATCGGCTCCGGCTGCCGTGCTGTTCAAGCACTTCGGCTTCACGCCCGAGAATGTGGCCGACACCGTGCGCAAGGTGCTGATGAAAAAATAATGCCGTTGGGGCGGTGCCGCCGAACGGGGAAATTGACCAGTTAACTTCCAGGAGCGAAAGCAGATGACTATCAAGATGGGTATTAACGGCTTCGGCCGTATCGGCCGCAACGTGCTGCGCGCCGCCGTGCAGAACTTCAGCGACATCGAAATCGTTGGCATCAACGACTTGCTGGAGCCCGACTACCTCGCGTACATGCTGCAGTACGACTCGGTGCACGGCCGCTTCAAGGGCGAAGTTTCGGTCGAAGGCAACACCCTCATCGTCAACGGCAAAAAAATCCGCCTGACGCAAGAGCGCGACCCGGCCAACCTGAAGTGGAACGAAGTCGGCGCCGACGTCGTGCTCGAAGCCACCGGCCTGTTCCTGGACAAGGCCTCCGGCGAAAAGCATCTGGCCGCCGGCGCCAAGAAAGTCATCTTCTCGGCGCCGTCCAAGGACGACACCCCGATGTTCGTCTTTGGCGTGAACGAAAAAACCTACGCCGGCCAGGCCATCATCAGCAACGCCAGCTGCACCACCAACTGCCTGGCCCCCGTGGCCAAGGTGCTGAACGACAAATGGGGCATCAAGCGTGGCCTGATGACCACCGTGCATGCCGCCACCGCCACGCAAAAAACCGTCGATGGCCCGAGCAACAAGGACTGGCGCGGCGGCCGCGGCATTCTGGAAAACATCATTCCTTCGTCCACTGGCGCGGCCAAGGCCGTCGGCGTGGTGATTCCCGAGCTCAACAAAAAGCTCACCGGCATGTCGTTCCGCGTGCCGACGTCGGATGTGTCGGTGGTCGATTTGACGGTCGAGCTGAACAGCGAAGCCACCCTGAAGGAAATCTGCGCCGAGATGAAGGCGCAAAGCGAAGGCGCGCTCAAGGGCATCCTGGGTTACACCGAAGACAAGGTCGTGGCCACCGACTTCCGCGGCGACACCCGCACCTCGATTTTTGATGCCGACGCCAGCATTGCGCTGGACGGCACTTTCCTCAAGGTTGTGGCCTGGTACGACAACGAATGGGGTTATTCGAACAAGTGCCTGGAGATGGCCCGCGTCGTGTCTAAATAATCGCCTGATGATTTGACAAAAACGCGCCTTAGGGCGCGTTTTTTTATGGGCGACGGGACGCACTCATGGCGCCGTTCGCCAAACAGGCCAGTGCCACCGTGCCGTCAGCTCTTCATGCGGCAGCGGCCCTGCGCAGCTTTCCCGATCAGGCGCAAGGATGTTGCTACCGACAGGGCTTGACCTTGAAGTGGGTTTAGGGTTTTTAATGCTCCCACAGGAAACAAAAAATGACCGATTGCTGCGACAAACCCTCAAACACTTGCGCCATTCCCCCCACGGCGCCCGCACCAGCAGGAGCGGCGCGTTTTCGCATTCCGGCGATGGACTGCGCCTCCGAAGAGGCTGATATCCGGCGTGCGCTGGAGTCGGTAACGGGCATCCGCTCGCTTGGCTTCCAGCTGGTGGCGCGAACGCTCACGATTGACGCGTCGGGCGAAGCACTTCAAGCGGCAGTGCAGGCCATTGCCAAGGCCGGCTACAAGATGCAGCCCCTCGCTGCAGCGGCGTCGGCTAATGGCGTGCAAGAAAATCACGACCATGACGGCGTGCCAGCCGGTCTGCCCCGGCTGCTTGCCGCACTGGCGCTGGCAGGCGTGGCCGAGGCGATCAGTTTCCTTGCGCCAGATGGCTTGCCCTGGCTGCTGGCGGGCATGGCGGTGGCGCTGGTCGCCATCTATCTGGCAGGCCTGCAGGTTTACCAAAAAGGCCTCACGGCCCTGGTCAGGCGCAGGCTGAACATCAATGCCCTGATGACGGTGGCCGTGACCGGCGCCTTCCTGATCGGCCAGTGGCCAGAGGCGGCCATGGTGATGGCCTTGTACGCCATCGCCGAGCTGATCGAAGCGCGCGCCGTGGACCGCGCCCGCAACGCCATCGAAGGCCTGATGATACTGGCCCCCGAAGAAGCAGATATCCGCGAAGCCGGTGGCGACTGGAAAACCGTTGCGCTGCAGGACGTGCCGCGGGGCGCCACCGCGCGGGTCAGACCCGGCGGCCGCATCCCTCTTGACGGCACCGTGAGCGCAGGCCGCAGCGCGGTGAACGAGGCCCCCGTTACAGGGGAAAGCCTTCCGGTTGACAAAGGCCCCGGCGACGCCGTCTTCGGCGGCACCATCAACGAAACCGGCGAGCTGGAACTGGTGGTGACGGCGGCGGCCAGGGACAGCACGCTGGCGCGCATCATCCATGCGGTCGAGCAGGCGCAAGGCAAGCGCGCGCCCACGCAGGCATTCATCGACCGCTTCGCCGCCATCTATACACCGGCCGTGTTCGCCATGGCGCTGGCGGTCGCGCTGTTGACGCCGCTGCTGCTGGACTGGACCTGGCTGCAGGCTGTGTACAAGGCGCTGGTGCTGCTGGTCATCGCCTGTCCCTGTGCGCTGGTCGTGTCAACGCCGGTGACGGTGGTGAGCGGCTTGGCGACCGCCGCGCGGCGCGGCATTCTGATCAAGGGCGGCACCTTCCTGGAAGACGCCCGCCGCCTCAAGGCGGTGGCGCTGGACAAGACCGGCACCCTCACCCAGGGCACACCCTCGCTGGTGGACTGGCAGGTCTGGAACCAGGCCAATGAGCCCGAGGTCCGCCAGATTGCCGCCCGCCTGGCCGCCCGCTCCGACCATCCGGTGTCCCGCGCCATCGCGCAGGGGCTGGTCCGCAGCGGACAGGAAAACGGCCGCCCCGTCGAAGCCTTTGGCGCGCTGTCGGGGCAGGGCGTTCAGGGCCGCGTTGACGGCAAGACCTACGTGCTGGGCAACCACCGGTTGATGGAGGAACGCCGGCAATGCTCGCCGGCCCTTGAGGCGGCACTGGCCGTTCACGAGCAGCAGGGCCGAACAGTCACCCTGCTGGCCGGCGAGCATGGCGTTCTGGGATTTTTTGCGGTGGCCGACAGGATCAAGGAAAGCTCGCGCCAGGCCATCGCCGACCTGAAAGCACTGGGCGTGACGCCCGTCATGCTCACGGGGGACAACGCCGCCACGGCCAGGGCGATAGCCGCCCAGGCCGGCATTGACGACGCGCGCGGCAACCTGCTGCCCGAAGGCAAGCTGGCCGCCATCCAGCAAATGCAGGCACGGTACGGCGTGACCGGCATGATTGGCGACGGCATCAACGATGCACCGGCGCTGGCCCAGGCCGACATCGGCTTTGCCATGGGCGGCGCGGGCACCGACATCGCCATCGAGGCGGCCGACATCGTCATCATGAACGACAACCTGCTGCGCGTTGCCGAGACGGTGCGCCTGTCCCGGCGCACCCATGGCATCTTGATGCAAAACATCACGCTGGCGCTGGGGATCAAGGCCGTGTTCCTTGTGCTTGCCCTGTTCGGCAGCGCGACCATGTGGATGGCAGTTTTTGCGGACATGGGCGCCAGCCTTCTGGTGGTGGCCAACGGCTTGCGGCTGCTGCGCAGCGAGGCCTGAACGTGGCGGCGAGTTGCGGTGAAAACCAAGGCAAAGCCCGGGTTTAAGTATCAAACAGGTCGCTGGCGCAGATGCAGCGGCTGCAAGCAGCTATCAAAAACAGAGCATTCAATCGTTTGTGACGCATGGCTTATCTGCCGACTCCCGAACTGCTGCGTGCGATGGATTAGTGCTGAGCCTCCTGAAAATCCTCTTTACTGATGCTGGCCGCCTGCTGGATACAGTAGGCCATCAACTCGTCGAGCTCCGTGGATTTGTCGAAGACGGCGTCGGCCCCGAGCGCGGCTGCCCGCTGGCGGATTTCCGGCGTGGCGTAGTTGGTCAAGACGACGACCTTCTGGTAGGGCTCGCGATTGCGGCACCCCGCCAATACGCCCAGACCGCTGCCCTCCTTCAAAAACAGGTCCACGATGGCCAGATGCCAGCTTCCGTTATGCAGTTCGAGCCAGCGGCTCGCTTCGGCCTGGGTAGCGGAGTGGGCCGTGACTTTTACGTCGGCAATCTCCCGCAGCGCCTCGATGAGGTTGTCCAGAACCGTCGCATTGTCTTCAACCAGGTAGGTGATCAGTGTTTTCATGGTAGATGTGGGGGTTGATGCATTGGCCGGTCGCTGCGTGTTGATTAACCCAGTACCGCTATCAAAACACTTAAGGCAGGGAAAAGCTGCCATCCATCTGCGCTCAGCGGAGTAGGACGAACGCAGTCCTTCGCGCAATCGGCCCGCAACTCCGCTTTGCCTCACACCCCGTTATGGCGGCCTGCCGCGGGGCCATGCGAGCAATCTCCGGCTTGACTCCATGAAGAGCCGGCTATCGGCGTGGACCCCCCACGAGCAGTCACTTCATCCTCGCAGCCATAAAGTCGAGAAACGCCGTGATCCTCGACGACAACGCCGTGTTGCGGTAATACACCGCGTTGACGGCTTGTCGCACATCGACCGTGTCGCGCGCCAGCACCTGCACCAAGTCGCCGCGAGCCCGGTCCACGCCCGTCATGAAGTCGGCCAGGCAGACCAGCCCCAGGCCCGCCAGTGCCAGCTGCCGCATCGTCTCGCCGCTGGAGGCACTTAGCGTGGGCTTGATGGCATGGCTGTCGCCCTGCGGTCCGCGCAGCGGCCACTGGTTGAGTGAGGCGACCTGGCTGTTGCCTATGAGCTGGTGGCCTGCCAGGTCCGCCACGCTTTTGGGCTTGCCGTGTACTTCCACGTAAGCGGGACTGGCCAGCACACGCAGGCGGCTGGTGCACAGCAGCCGCGTGTGCAGGGTCGAGTCGCGCAATGCGCCTATGCGGATGGCAATGTCCGTGCGCTGCTCGAGCAGGTCCACATTCATGTCATCGGTGTTGAGCTCCAGGCTGATCCCGGGAAACAGGCGGCTGAATTCAGGCACCAGCGGCACGACGATGTGCAGCATGAAGGGCGAGGCCGCATTGACCCGCAGCAGCCCGGAGGGCGCCTGGCGCCGCGCGGCCAGCTCGTCTTCGGCCTCGTCCATGGCGTCCAGGATGGCCCGCGTGCGGGCAAGGAAAGTCTGGCCCTCTTCCGTCAGCTCCAGCCGCCGCGTCGTGCGGCGCAGCAAGGTGGTGCCCAGCTTCTTTTCAAGCCTGCTCAAGGCGCGGCTGATGCCCGAGACGGTTTTCGCCAGCTGGTCAGCCGCTGCGGTGATCGACCCTGTATCGACCACCGCGCGAAAGGCGAGCAGCTCCTCAATCGTGGTTTTCATCTTGCACCGCCCATCGTATTGTTGATTTCTAGTCAACTATATTCTGCGCTTAACGGGCTTACTCTGCAAAGAGTAAACGCGCAGACTGCGGGCTTCCTTCCTGCTTGTGGACTACACGGAGCCCTTCATGCCTATTGCCCTTCTCGCGCTGACGATCAGCGCTTTCGCCATCGGAACGACCGAGTTCGTCATCGTCGGCCTGCTGCCCACGGTGGCGGCCGATCTGCAGGTCAGCCTGCCCTCGGCGGGTCTCCTGGTCAGCCTGTATGCCCTGGGCGTTGCCATCGGCGCGCCTGTGCTCACGGCGCTTACCGGCCGGCTGCCGCGCAAGACGCTGCTGCTCGGTCTCATGGCGCTGTTCACGCTGGGCAACCTGCTGGCCTGGCAGGCGCCTGGCTACAACTCGCTGGTGGCCGCGCGCATCCTCACCGGCCTGGCGCACGGCGTGTTCTTCTCCATCGGCTCCACCATTGCCACCGGCCTGGTGGCCAAGGAAAAAGCCGCCAGCGCGATTGCCATCATGTTCACCGGCCTCACGGTGGCGCTGGTCACCGGCGTGCCGCTGGGCACCTTCATCGGCCAGCACTTCGGCTGGCGCGAGACCTTCCTCGCCGTCTCGGCGCTGGGCGCCATCGCTTTCATGGTGAGCCTGCTGTTCATCCCGCGCAACATCCAGCACACACCGCCCGCCTCGCTCAGGCAGCAGTTCCAGGTGCTGGCCCAGCCGCGCCTGCTGCTGGTTTATGCCACGACCGCCATCGGTTACGGCGGCTCCTTCATACCGTTCACCTTTCTCGCGCCCATCCTGCAACAATCGGGCTTCAGCGCCGGGGCTGTCGGCTGGGTGATGCTGGTCTATGGCGTTTCGGTCGCGGCGGGCAACCTGTGGGGCGGAAAACTGGCTGACCGCAAGGGGCCGGTTGCCGCGCTGAAGCTCATCTTTGCGCTGCTGGCGGCCGTGCTGATGCTGTTCAATTTCACCGCGCCGCACCCGTGGCTGGCCGTAGCGACCGTGCTGCTGTGGGGCGCCGTTGCGTTTGGCAATGTGCCGGGCCTGCAGGTCTATGTGGTGCGCCAGGCCGAACGCCATACGCCCCATGCGTTGGATGTGGCCTCGGGCCTGAACATCGCCGCGTTCAACCTCGGCATTGCGTTTGCGGCCTGGGCGGGCGGACAAGTGGTGAGCCATCTCGGCGTGATGCACACGCCCTGGATAGGCGCACTGGTGGTGCTGGGCGCGCTGGCCCTGACCTTCTGGAGCGGCCGCCTCGATACCCGTGAGGGCATGCCGGCCCAGAGTCGCAAGTCCCGTGCGCCGGCTATTTCAGGAAGCTGCCCAGGCGCCGCAAATTGACCACGCGCATTGTTTCCTGCGCCATCCCGGTCAGGACCTTGGCGCTTTCGGCGGTGGCCACGTCGATGCCGAGGCCGGCGTGCTGCGGCCACAGTGCGTCCAGGCGCAGGTAGCGGCCGGCCAGGCGGTCTTCCATCATGGCCTGCACATGCTGCTGCTGCACCGAGATCAGGGTCAGCAACAGCCTGCCGTCAGACAGCCAGCCTACCGCCCCCGCGTCGTCGCCGACGCCCTCCGCGGGCTGGTAACCCAATGTGCCCGTGCCCAGGGAGAGCATGCGCACCTGGTTCACATCGACGCCCAAAAAGTGCTCGGCTTCATGCAGCGCCACCTGATCAGGCGCCACGGAAAACAAGCCGCCGTCGGCAAACAATTCACCCTTGATCTGCACCGAAGGAAAGTAGGCGGGTGCCGCGCAGGTCGCCATGGCCGCATCCACAGCGCGTATTTTCTCGTCACCCTTTGACGCCGGTCCATGGGGCGTTTTGAACACCTTGGTCTGGCTGCGCGTTACGTTCACCGACGGGATCACGAGATGATGCAGCGCTTGGTCCAGGGTCAGCTCGCCGAGATAGTCAGTCAGCGCCGAGCGCAATGCGACGCCGTCGTACTTGGGCCCCAGCACCGAGCGCGTCAGGTCGATCAGGCGCGACATCGTGCCCCTGGGCAGCGCGCGTGGCGAGAAAACCTGGCTGCCGCGTTCAAGAAACA
Source organism: uncultured beta proteobacterium (assembly GCA_963793855.1). GTDB lineage: Bacteria > Pseudomonadota > Gammaproteobacteria > Burkholderiales > Burkholderiaceae_C > Polaromonas. The sequence goes on along the minus strand of CAWCBL010000004.1, from coordinate 627,375 downwards.
GCGCCAGCAACTGCCGCATTGGCAACTCATACGCCAGGCCTATGGCAAGAATGCCCCCCACCGAGGTGCCGGCTATCAGATCAAAACGGCGCCCCAAAGGCTCACCCACTCTTTCTTCCAGCTCCGCCAGGAGCGCAGCGGTGTAAACGCCCAGATACCCCCCACCCGAAAGGGCGAGGATGCGGAACTCTTTTTGGCGGGAAGTTGCGGGGTCAGGTTCGGCAGTCATGGCGCATTCAGTATTTGATACCTTGCTCATTGCAGCAGGTGCTGAGGCCCTCATGTTGAGGTGCATCAAGTGATGCGCGACCGCGGCCACTGCAGCCCACAGCCCGGCAAGGTGTATGTCCGGATCTGTGGCGATTGTTACCGGATCCGGCATTCGTTACCTCATCGTGATTGACGGATTCAAATGACAGGAATCCAATTTTGAAGGCGGCACAAGTTTGGCCGACCACAACCAACGCCAGGGAGAATTCCATGTCATCCGTCATTCTTCAGTATGTGTTCAAACCCAATGCCGGCGCCGATATGCCGGCCCTGATGGACTTGACCAAGGAAGCCGCTGCGTTGTGGAAGAAGCATGGCGCCGAGGTGAGCCTCTGGGGCGTGCAAGTCGGTGAAATCGGCAACATGGCCTTCACCGCGCGCTTCGAATCATCGTCAAAACTGGGGGCCACGCTTGACGCCCTCAACAGCGATCCGGCCTTTGTCGCCTGGCGCGTGAAAAGCAATAAATCGGGTCTGGCAAGCTGGGTCCGCAGCAACCAGGCCTACGAAATCCCGATCTGACCGGGCCGCTCAGGCTCGCTACCTGTGGGCCGCTCCTCGCGTCCATCCGGGTGCCGTGCAAATCGTGCCGGATCGCGCCCATGTACCGGCGCACTGTCGGGCCAGGGCCAGCCGCCAAACTGGGTGCGGCGGTAGTCGTCCATCGCCTGCGCAATCTCGGCCTGGGTGTTCATGACAAACGGGCCGTATTGGGCCACCGGCTCGGCAATCGGCCGGCCCTGCAGCAGCAGGAATTCGGCCTCCATTTCGCCATTGACCAGTTCCACGGCGGCATCGGCGCGCAGTTCAATGGCGCTGGCCGCATCCACCGCTTGCCCGGCTACCGTGACCGATCTGCCCTTGAAAAAATACAGCTGGCGCCGGGTGCCATTTCCCTCGGCTGCGGGCAGTGTCCAGCGCGCCCCCGGCGCCATGCGAATCGTCCAGATCGCCACATCGGCGTCGGCCTGCGACGCCCATGAATCGGGCGGCGGCGGCAGCGGTTCGCCCGTGCTTGCGTCCGGCGCATTGAAGCGGCCGGCAATGACCGCCACGTCGGTCGTGCGACCCTCTGTGTCAGCCACGCTCAGGCGCGGAATGTCCTGCGACCAGAACATGGTGAAGTTCGGCGCAGACATTTTGCTGCGCGCCGGCAGGTTCAGCCAGATCTGGAACAGCTCCAGCGGGTTAGCCCCGGCCTGATCAAGCAGCGGAAACATCTCTGAATGCACCACGCCCTGACCGGCCGTAAGCCACTGCACATCGCCGCGCCCAAAGCGCGCCGCAGCGCCCAGCGAATCGGAGTGGTCAATCAAGCCCTTGCGCACAATGGTCACGGTTTCAAAGCCGCGATGCGGATGCGCCGGAAAGCCCGGCACCGTATTGCCGTGGTACATGCTCCAGCCGTCCCGGCGGCTGAAGTCCTGCCCCATGTCGCGCCCCGCCAGCGAGGCATTCGGCCCCATCTGCGCATTGGCCTGCGGATAGGCGTCGTCGTGGTAGACGCAAAAGAGGAAAGGGTCGAGTGTTTTCCAGGGAAAGCCGAGCGGCTGGATCTGCACGACGGGGCTGGCGTGAGGGCTGGAAGCAGTCATGGCGGCACTTTCAAAATAATACAGCTGAGGTTAGTCTGGGCGGCTTTCAAGGGACAGCCTCCGTCCTGTCCCGGGCACAGTGCCTCCGGCGCTTGAGCAGAGCGGCTTTATCGCGGCTTCTTGCCCTGCATCCCGGAAAATCCGAAAGCTCCTGCACCTGGCGCACCTCGATCACATCGTTGGCCGAGGCCGGGCAGCGCAAAGCCCAGGCAATCGCCTCGTCTTTCGACGGGACGTCCATCATCCAGAAACCGCCGAGTACATTCTTGACATCAGGAAACGGGCCCTGCTGCAGCTGCGTCTTGCCGCCGGCAAAAGAGATACGCGCGCCCATCGAGGGCGGATGCAGGCCTTCCAGGGACAGCAGCACGCCCGCCTTCTGGAGGGACTCGTTGTAGGCCATCATGGGCGCGACCTGCTCCGCGCTTGGCATGGTGCCTGGCGCGGCGGTTTCGTAGCCGCCCGGAATCATCAGCAGCATGAATCGCCTGTTGGGCTCTCCCTGAAAGCGGTCATGGCATGGCGAGGATCATCCACGACACACCGAAGCGGTCGGCCACCATGCCGAAGGACGAGGCGAAGAACGTCTTGGCCAGGGGCATCTGCACCTGGCCGCCGTCGGCCAGCGCGTTGAACAGGCGCTGGGCCTCGGCGTCAGTGGGTACCGAGAGCGACAGCGAAAACCCCTGGAACATCGGCTTGCCCGCAGCGCGGCCGTCAGACGCCATCAGCGTCGTTTCACCAATGCGAAAGCTCGCATGCATCACCTTGTCTTCAGAGCCGGGCGGACACATGCCCGGCGGCTGCGGCTCGGGGTTTTCCTTGAAGCGCATCAGCATCGTGACTTCGGCGCCGAGCGCGCTGCGGTAAAACTCGAGGGCCTCTTCGCAGCGGCCTTCGAAAAAAAGATAGGGCTGGACTAGCATGGTTACCTCCTTTTTTCCGGGTTGGGAGCAAGGCGCCTGTCGCAACAGCGTCACTGGTTTCCTAGCGCTTCGGCATGGCGCTGACGTCCATGTACATGAGCTCCCAGAGGTGACCATCCAGGTCCTGGTAGCCGTGCTGGTACATGAAGCCGTAATCTTGCGGCGTGTTGGGCGTGGTGGCGCCGGCAGCCACGGCCTTGCGCACCATCTCGTCCACCTTGTCGCGGCTTTCGCAGGAAAGGCAGAGCAGCACCTCGGTGCTTTTCCTGGCGTCGCTGATGGGGTTGGGAGTAAAGGTCTTGAAGAAGCTTTCCACCAGCAGCATGACGTAGATGCCGTCGCTAACGATCATGCAGGTGGCGTTCTCGTCGGTGAATTGCGGGTTGAACCTGTAACCCAGCGCCGTGAAAAACTCCACCGACTTGTCGAGACTCTTGACGGGCAGGTTGACATAGATCTGGGTCGTCATTCGATGCATCCTTTAATTTGCTTGCAATCAGGAGGGAATCAGGCCGCGTCGTAGGCCTGCCTACAGGCCCTGGATGCCGATCTTGCGCATCCGCAGCATGGCTTGCATGACGGCGCTTGTCTTGACCGTGATTTTTTGCATGCCGGTCTCCTTCGATCTTTTTTTGCAGCTTGCGTGTTATGCAATGCCGATTTACCGTGTACGCCGTCTGCAAAAAAGCCTAACAAAGACCATAAGCCCTGTCCATATCAAAAAGTAAGCAGTCATGACTGCTGCGCCCAAGTCTGCCCATGCACGCAGCGGTGGCCCCGATGCGGTGGTGCGGCCCACAGGCGCTGCTGCAAGACCTGCCGCCCAAAAGCGACAAGGATTCGTGGGACCGTCCTACAGAGCCGGAGGCCCTTTGTCCGTAAATTAAAGGTTACAGCTTGTCAGTGACTGTTCAGGGTCGCGGCAAGAAAGAAACTGTGCGCACCGTTTCATCTTCATGTGCGTTTTTATCTCCTCAAATCCAAGGTTTCCATGAAATATTCAATACTGTTGGCAGCACTTATCGCCACGCTCGGTCTGACCGCCTGCGAAAAAACGACGGTCAGCCCGCCCGCCGCCGCGCCGGTTGTGGTCGTTCCCGGCCCGGCAGGTCCAGCGGGTGCAACTGGCGCCACCGGCAGCACCGGCTCGACGGTTGCTGTTCCCGGCCCGACGGGTGCCACCGGCGCGACGGGCGCCACAGGTTCGGCAGGCTATGACGGCGCCAAAGGTTCCACAGGTTCTACTGGTGCTACCGGCGCTACCGGTTATGACGGCGCCAAGGGCGATACCGGCAAAACTGGCAATACCGTCATCGTCGTTCCAGAACCGAAGTAATCTTTCGCGGCAATGCGGGGGTCGTAGCACCGCGGGTTCGGGGTGGCCGGCCCCGGTTCTGTCGCCTCGCCGCCGAGCGGCGCCGCCCCTGCAGGCGGTTCATTCTCAACCGGCTACAAATTCGGCATGCTGCACAACTTCAAAATCGCGCAGCACTGAATACGTAAAGTCACACGGCGATCAGCCTCCCATCAGCAGGGCTGCGCTCTCCTGGTTCCAGCGTATGGCCCTATACGGGGCCGCTCCCAGCGTCATCTTGCTCCCAGCTTGGGGCTTTTGTACCCCAAGCCATTGGCGTTCTGGAGATTGCGCAAAAAGCACCCGCCCTTAGCCTTCACTGAGGTTAAGACGGGCACACTGCGCTCAAAACCTGCTCCCCGACCCCACCGTCATTTGTTGTCCGTGCATCCTGCGCTTCCCGGGTGAGCCAGGATTTGCGATGGTGTAACTTGTAAAAGTTTGGCGCTTTCTCTCAAGTTTTTCGCGAAATGACCGTTAAGCGTACGTGGGTATGCGCTAGGGCAGGGCTTCGTCGAGCGTGTATCGCCCTCGTTTCCAAAGGAGTACATATGAATACAACAACAAGCAACCCCTCCACTGCAGCTGTCATGCATGCCGGCGCTTCGGCCCCCAAGGCGCTGGAATTTTTGTCCTTCACGCTGGGCCAGGAAGAATACGGCATTGACATCCAGAAGGTGCAGGAGCTGCGCGGCTATGACGCGGTGACCCGCATCGCCAACGCCCCTGAGCACATCAAGGGCGTGGTAAACCTGCGCGGCATCATCGTTCCCATCATCGACATGCGCATCAAGTTCAATTTGGGAACGCCCCGCTACGACCAGTTCACGGTCGTGATCATTCTGAACATTGCCAGCCGCGTCATGGGCATGGTGGTGGACAGCGTCTCGGATGTGATCACCTTGAGCCCCGAGCAGATCAAGCCTGCGCCCGCGATGGGCTCGGTGCTGGACACCGACTACCTGATCGGTCTGGGCACGCTGGATGAACGCATGCTGATTCTGGTTGATATCGACAAGCTGATGTCGAGTGACGAAATCGGACTGCTGGAAAAAATCGCAGCCTGACCTACGCAACCCGACATAAAAAATTAACCCCTTTAATACCCACCTTCTATCCGAGCTTGAACTGACATGAAGCTAACCTTCCGAACCAAACTTTATTTACCACTCGTTATCAGCTGGCTTTGCTTGTTGGGCATAAGCACAGTCAATATCTTGCAGAGCAAATCCCAGCGTTTTGAGGAGCGCCAAATCGCATTGAAGTTTGCGACCGACGTCGGCATGTCAACCATTAAAGAATATGCGGATCTGGCTTCTTCAGGTGCGCTGCCGCTGGCAGAGGCGCAGAAACAGGCACTGGCTCGGCTCAAGGCCATGCGCTATGGGAAAGATGGTTACTACACGGTCATAAACTCCCATCCGTCCGTTGTCATGCACCCCATGAAAGCTGAACTCATCGGCAAAGACGTCACTGATTTCAAGGATGCGAACGGGCAGTATTTTTACAGGAACGTCGCGGGCATCGCCAAAGGCACTGGAGAAGGGTGGATTGAATATGTCTGGCCAAAGCCCGGTAATGCAGACCAGAAACAGGTGTTTCCCAAGGGGGCATATGTTCTGACCTACAAGCCGTGGGATTGGACCTTCATCACCGGACTCTATCTGGACGACTTGACTGATGCCTTTGTAAAAGACCTGTGGAAATCGGCTCTTTTACTTGCCGGTATTGGCATTGCTTTAAGCGGAATAATCCTGTTTGTCGCTCGCAGCATTGAAAAATCAATTGGTGGTGAGCCGGAATACGCGGCCGGTATTGCCAGCAGCATCGCTGCCGGTGACCTGACGGTTGACGTCAAGACGCGTCCAGGCGATAGCCTCAGCCTGCTGTTCGCCATGAAGAGCATGCGCGAAAGCCTGGCCAAAGTGGTTGGCCAGGTCCGCCAGGGCACCGACACCATAGCCACAGCCTCCAGCCAGATTGCCGCCGGCAACCAGGACCTGTCCTCCCGCACCGAAGAGCAGGCCAGCTCCCTGGAAGAGACCGCCGCCTCCATGGAAGAGCTCACCTCCACGGTGAAACAGAACGCCGACAACGCGCGCCAGGCCAACCAGCTGGCCGTATCCGCCTCCGGCGTAGCGGTCAAGGGCGGCACCGTCGTCTCCCAGGTCGTGGACACCATGGGCGCCATCAATGCCTCATCGCGCAAGATCGTCGACATCATCGGCGTGATCGACGGCATCGCCTTCCAGACCAACATCCTGGCCTTGAACGCCGCGGTGGAAGCGGCCCGTGCCGGAGAGCAGGGACGCGGCTTTGCCGTGGTGGCCGCAGAAGTGAGAAACCTCGCCCAGCGCTCGGCGGCAGCGGCCAAAGAGATCAAGGTGCTGATCGACGACTCGGTGAGCAAAGTCGAAGAAGGCGGCAAACAGGTGGCCGAAGCCGGCAAGACCATGGACGAGATCGTGGACAGCGTCAAACGCGTGACCGACATCATGGCCGAGATCACCGCAGCCAGCCAGGAGCAGACCTCGGGAATAGAGCAGATCAACCAGGCCATCACCCAGATGGACCAGGTGACCCAGCAAAACGCGGCGCTGGTTGAAGAAGCCGCCGCAGCCGCGCAGTCGCTGCAGGAGCAGGCCGGCGGCTTGTCCCAGGTCGTCAGCGTGTTCAGGCTGGACAACGAACAACAACTCAATCAGGGTGCTTCAGCGCGTCCCACGACCAGCAGCTATCAGCAGCGTCCGGCGCCCAAGCAGCCGCCTGCAGCCAAGCAATCCCTCGCTGCGCCAAAGCGCAATCAGGCCGCCAGTAAGTCTTTGCCCTCACGGCGGCTGGCCGTTGCTTCCGCCTCCGGGGAGTGGGAAGAGTTTTAAGCAACCGTCACGTCAGGCTCTGTAAACCTCCGGCTGCGTTCGCACGCGGCTCGGAGCACCGAGCTTCTTGGTCCAGCTCTTGCCTGGCCAACCTGCATCAAGGCTGATCCGGCCTGGCTCAGCCCACCGTTAGACCATACCTTTTTGCGCATCGGTTTTCGGGGTGCGACCACATTGGGTAAGGCATCCGATTCAGTACAGAAAGGCGATGCCAAATGCCGTGCTGCAAATGAGACAGGTCCGGAGCCAAGGCCTCAGCAACGTTGTTGACATAAGCGACGATAACGCTCCTTGCGAGTAACAATATGCAGCTTTGACCAGACTTCCCCTTCACCTCCTAGCCGCTTTTTCGCCTCTAGGCCACATCGAGTGGGCTGTCCGTCTTGGCCAAATTTCTGTCCAAGTTTTGTCCAACTGCGTCGGCTAAGAGTGGAGGTTTCAAGGGTAAGTACAGAGATGGCCCAATCAATAATTACACGTAAGTCATTTGATTTATAAGGAAAATATTGAGGCTTCAAGCACCGTCGCCGTCGCTCAGACGACATGTGCAAGGCCATGGACCGGGGCATGACGATTACCGACGTGAAGCTGCTGGAAAAGCATGGCGGGAAGTCCGGCAGTTACCTCGCAGGCCCGTGAAAACATCAAGCGCTTGTTCAGGACCGCAAAACTCGGTGCCAGACCACCTGAGATTGCGGCTCATGGCCCGCCATCAGCGGCCGGCGTTTTCCTTCGCCCAGCGTGCATGATCTTCCGGGAAAGCCGCCCGGTAGCGCGCCAGATGCTGCAAGGCTTCCCTATCGCGGCCCAGCAGCACGGCGCTTTCGATCAGCTTTTCAATTACATTCGGCTCGGGTGAGTAGTGCAGCAAGCTGCTTGCCGTGTCGAAGGTCCACTGTGCGTTGTCGCCTGTGAGCGGGGTGATGCTCAGCTCGGCAAACCGCACCTGGTTGCGAAACAGCCAGGAGTCGCGGATTTTGGCCAGCGTGTCCTCCCGGTAGGCCACATCGCGCGCTGCTGGCGCCAGGTAAATCTGGCTGATACGGTGGTAATCCCAGGCGGCATAAGTGGTAAACGCTATTGAAAAAGTAGCTGACAGCGCCCATGCCTTCTGCGCCAGCGGCCTGTATTGTGAATGTTGGGGCGACGCATCCGAGTCCACATTCACGCCTGCGCCACGCCACAGCATGAGCAGGCACAAGCCCGCTGCCATCTGGAAAGGACCGTACCAGAGCGGGTATTCGAGCAGACTGTGCAGCCCGATGACCGCCAGCACAGCCCACGCCAACTGGCGCGTCGGGTCCGTTTCGCGCCACGGGCGCTGGCGCAGCGCCCACCAAGCAAAAGCGCCACAGACCAGCAGCGCCGCCGGGATTCCCAGTTCCACTGCCAAGTGCAGCGGCAGGTTGTGCGCATTGTCCAGAATCGCGCAAAAACGCGGCCCCTCATACAGCGTGAGGTAGTGCGCGTAATCGAGCACGCCCCAGCCCCAGCCCAGCCAGGGCTTCTGCGCAATCAAATGCAGCACGTTGGACCAGAGCGTCAGGCGGCTGGCGCAGAGCGAGTCGCCCGCCCGCAGCCGCGCGAACGCGCCCTGCGCCGACAAATCCAGCCCGGCCAGCCAGGGCAGCGCCAGCATCGCTAGCGCATACACCCCCAGCGCCACCAGCAGCACTCGGCGCAGCACCGGCTGGCGCCAGCCGCCCCACATCGCCCAGAGCGCGCCCAGCAGACCCAGCTGCACCAAGCCGGTCCGCGACGAAGATGCCGCATTCCCAGTCGCCAGTAGGGCCGCCGCCAGCCCCATCAGCCACTGGCCGCGCCCGGCAAAACGGCCGCTTGCTGCAAGCCAGAGCAGGGCCGCCAGGGCGATGCTGGTCAGGGTCGCAAACTGGTTGCGCTGGCGCAGGTTGGCAAACGCCTCGCCCACCCCGGTCTGGCTCATCCAGGGCGAAAAATGGCCTGCCGCGCCAAAGTACTGGCACAAACCGATCGCGCTGCTGAGCAGCCCCGCCGCAGCCCAAGCCCATGCAATTGCAGGTATCCAACGCCCGGCGCGCAGGCGGTCAGGCTCCCGGCTCCACATCCCCAGCAAGGCCGAAGCGCAGGCCCAAGAGAACAGCAGCGGCACGGTAGCAGGCGTCGGCCCCTGGGCAAAGGGGTTGAGCCAGGGCAGCGCGATGAATAAGAAGATAGGTAGAGACTGCATCAATGGCGAGGGCACCGGGGTGAGCGCTTGGGCATTAAAGTCGGGTAGAGTAATTATCTGGTTTGGTCTGGTCTAAAAGATGGCTGCAACTTGCAGCCACCTCGGAACACGTGGCAGTCCGAGGGCTGGCGGCGTTCAGCGTCGGGAGTCGATGGTAGCGATGCTCGCCACAGAGAAATAATTGGGACTCGCCCCATCATGATGTGATTTCAAGCGTTCCCCACCCAAGATGACGGGTTCGGTCGTTGTGGCGAGCGCCGCGCAGCAATCCACAACTCAATCCGTCGAATGGAGTGCTTATGGTAGCGCCACGAGGGTCTGACCCCTGTGGCCGCTATTAAGGTAGTGTCAACTTGTGCAGTTGAGGGTATTTCTCTTGCGCCAGGCCGTTCCAATTTGCCTTGATCTCGTTATACGTTTGTTCGCCTTGCATGGCCCGAATGACACGCAGTTGTCGCATTGCTTCTTCTGGGTTGCCATTCAGCGCCAGTGAGATCGCGTACCGATTCTGTGTTGCAGTCCAAGGGTAATGCAATGCGACTTTCTTGGCGAGATCGATCTCTTGATCTGTCATCCCGGGTGTCGGCTTGATACGGGCTCCGTCCAGCAAAGCACCTAACTGCGTCAACAGGACGACCCGGGGTCTTTGATAGTCGGAAGGTGTTTCTCCCACGCGCAGCGCTTCAAACCGGGCAATCCGAAAATCTTCTTCAATCGAGACATACTCGACAACTGACCATGCCGCCACAATGCTAAGTACAAGCAAAAGCACAGCCGCAGGACGCACGCCGATGCGCCACGCAGTTTTCACCTCAGACAGTCCTTCCAGAGCGCCCAACGCAAACATCACGGGCGCCAAAAAATACGCATAAGCAAACGGAAATTCCAGCATCGAGTGCACAGCCAGCGGTAGCGCCACGGCCAGACAATACCAAGTCAGCAGTTGATTGGCCGTCCGTATCCTCCGCCATAGCCAAACGCCTGTTATCACCACCAACAATACTGTAATTGGCACACCGACACCCAAGGCCAGATCAAGCACGATATTGTGACTGTACGAGAAGGGTTCACTCACTGCATATGCATGTACCACAGCGTTATGCGCTTTGGATACCTGGTTGAGCCCCCAACCCAGCCATGGCCGCTGAGTCAGCGCTTCGAGCAACTGAGGCCATACCTGCAGTCGCACACCAGCTTTGGTGTTGACTTCTGCGCCAGCGCCTGAGCTTTGTTGAATGAAACTAAAAAGCGATGGCCATGTCCAGAAAAACCCAAAAAAACTGATCCCCGCGAGTACCACGGACCACGGTGAAACTTTGAAGCCCACGCGTTTGTTTTTGATAAACCACCAACTCGACAACAGAAAAAAGCTCAAAACACCCGTGCGAGACTCAGTTAATACCAATGCCGTACACAAAACCAGAAAAATCAATGTCGATGGCAGGGCCTTGAGCTTGCCGGATTCATATAGGAACAAAAGACTGGCCATTCCCATAAGCAACAAGGTCGCCAGATGATTAGGTTGCCCCAAATTCGCGCCGGGTCGGCGAAGCTGAGGCATCCGGTTGATCCAACTCGATTGCTCCCACAGCTCAAACACTTGTGCAAATGCCACGACCGCCGAGGCAAAGGCCCCCAAGAGCACCACATTTGATATTAACGTTAACGCAGAATTGGTGTTCCCTGTTTGATTTGTAGGAACATCGGCTGCGGCGGAACAAACAGAAACAAACCCCAACGTAATACACATGACACACAAAGCCATGTAGAGAACAAACACCAGCGCATCTCCACCGAAGGCCATGAGTCCTGTAGCGAACTGGCCAACAGCAAGTATGGCAAGCGCAATGAAGGGTAAACCCAGCGAGGGAAAGCTGATGGCGCGTGATTGCCCTTTTCTAATAAGCCGAAATACCCCAGCCCAAGTCAGGAGAAAAACCACCAAAAATGTCAATGCCTCTAAGTGCCAGCTGACCCATGGAAGGAAATGTAAAGGTATCAGCCAAGAGAGGAATAGTCCGATAGCAAAGATAAAGAAGAGCATAAAAAAAGGGCTCCATAGGAGGAGCCCTAAATTTCTTGTAAAGAGAATTATGGTGCGCTAGTCGCAAAACCGTTCTGCGTTGACACAGTCGTGTCACGGCATGAACCTGGGAGATATTTTGCAATACCGGTTGAGCTTGGGCCGCACAGCCAACCCGTTATATTTGGAGGGGTGGCCGTATCAAGGGTTGGAACCAAAATGACCGAACCAGACACTTGTGGCAGCGCGGTGCTGTTCACAGTAACTTGGACTGCGCCAAGGGGGTTAGTGCCGATACTGGTTACAAACTTGGTCGTTGGAACCGAACTCTCGCATCCCCAAGCACCAGCTACTGGCAACGAAGCTGCATTGTTGGTCTGGCGTGTCTCAGTCACGCTGGTGCGGCAGGCCGATGCCGCCAAAATCACCTCGGACATCTTGGCCCGCACGGTGTAATCCTGGTAAGCAGGCAAAGCCACGGCAGCCAAAATACCAATAATCGCCACAACGATCATCAATTCGATCAGGGTGAAACCCTTTTGCATCTTTTGCATGGAACGCTTCATTAAAAACTCCTTGGTTGAAAAAACTTGCCAGGAACTACAGCAGCTTGCGTGCCAACCCATTCAGGGCCTTGAATCACCAATTTAGACGTCAAAAATAGTAACAAACGTACATTTTTGACTTACAAGTCCAGATTGGATGACATTTTTGTCACCTGGTGTGGCCCGGCCGGTTTTAGATCTGCCGGTCCGGTCAGCATTTTTTTTCGTACCATCCCCTTCAGCATCCGCACGCCATGGCACACCACGCGGAAAAACACCTTGCCGACCCAAGGAGACTTTGGCTATAAAGAGAGATATTGGTGCAGTACCGCCCTCACAGCTCAAACTCCTGACCGGCCCGCAGCCACCGGATGTCGTGTGCTACGCCCGAATCCGGTAGGCCGGTCTGCGCCAGGCGCGCTATCTCGGCCATGATGCGTTGCGTTTCGGCAGGCTTGGTGTGGGTAATGTAGATGGGGTAACTCCTGCCGGGTGCTATGCAGGCAAGCTCGGCAGCCAGCGAGTTGGGACACAGGTGCAGGCTGGATTTGGCCACAGCGCGTTCGCAGTTGCTGAAGGCGGTTTCGATGATCAGCATGGCCACCTCCAGCTGGTTGACGCGCTCCCACAGGGCGGGATTTTGTTCGGTGTCTCCTGTGAATACCCAGCAAGCCTTGCCTGTGCCAACCGCGTAGCCCACGGCGGGCACGGTATGCACGGCAGGCAGAACTTCCACCTGCTTGCCGGCCAGCATCAGGATTTGGCCCAGCGCCAGCGGATGAAAACTGATGAAGGGCGCGGCCGGCGTGGGAATTTTTGAAAAATCAGGCCAGATGATATTGTTGAAAATGTGCGCCTTCAGCACATCAATCGTGGCCTGCAGGGCATGAACCTGCAGTGGCTTGTCGCGCCGGGCGGCCATCGCGTCCACCATCAGCGGCAGCGCGGCGATATGGTCCAGATGCGAGTGGGTCAGCAGCACATGGTCAATGCCGGCCATTTCATCGATCGTGAGATCTCCGACACCCGTGCCTGCGTCGACCAGCAAGTCATGGTCGAGTAAAAAAGACGTGGTGCGACAGTCCCTGGCAATGGCCCCCGAACAGCCCAAGACACGTACTTTCATACGGTTTCCCGGTGATCCTTGTCAGCCGCCGGTTTTAAATTGAACGAAGCCTGTTCCACTCACGGCTTCAAGTGGAGCGTACCGTCCCTGTCCAGGCGCTCTTCCGAAGCAAACGACCAACATCGCCATGGCCTGATCTTTGCGCATTACAGAGACCTGGAATAGATCCGCATAGCTGTCAATGTTGCACGAACTGCATCTGCGTGCCCGCCAGTTCGAGCAGGTCGCCATTTTTCAGCGCCATCGGTTCGGCGTCCACCGGTATTCCATTGAGCGTCGTCTTGCTGGCGCCTTCCACATGGGCGACGACAAAACCCTGAGGCCTGCGGGTAATGGCGGCTATTGCAAGCCCGGGCTTGCCGATCGTGGTCACCACCTTGACCAGCGCAACCTCACGACCTGCGGCGGCACCCGACATGACCTTGATGGCCGCACCAGCAGGAGCAGCCGTGGCTGCGGGTGCCGCACTGCCAGTGCGCCTTGCCGCGTCGGTTTGCCCTGCTTCATTGGCATACTGGATCTTGTACTTGCCAATTTCAACCACGTCTCCGTTTTGCAGCAGCTGTTTCTTGACGGTCTTGCCATTGACATAAGTGCCGTTGGTGCTGTTGAGGTCTTCAATGTAGACCTCGTGGCCGGACAACTGCAATACGGCATGCTCCCCACTGACCGCAAGGTTGTCGATGACGATATCGTTATAAGGCCTGCGGCCCAGGGAAGTCCGGTCTTTTGTCAGCTGGACTTCCTTCATCACGACGCCGTCAAGAGAGACGATCATTTTCGGCATGGCCGACTCCTGTCTGTTTTTAAAATTACGGTCACTGCCTTATTTTCCCAGTATTCTGGACAGCAGTCCGCGCCTGTTCGAGTCTTCCGATGCACGCACGAGCACGACGGAAATATTATCGCGCCCGCCGGCTTCGTTGGCGGCAGCGACCAGCTGTCCGGCCTTTTGCGCCAGCGTTCCCGTGCCCCGCAAAATGTCGCTGATCTGCGTGTCGTTGATCATGTCTGACAAGCCGTCCGAACACATCATATAGACGTCGCCGGGGTCGACGCCGTGCTCATTGATTTCAACCAGCACCGTTTCTTCAACGCCCAAAGCGCGTGTGATCAGGTTCTTGTTGAGTGATGTCAGCGCTTGCTCCGGTGTAATCAGCCCGCCGTCAAGCTGCTCTTGCAACAGCGAATGGTCTTTGGTGATTTGCTGGAAATCCTGGCCGCGCAAACGGTAGCAGCGCGAGTCGCCAATATGGCCCAGCATCAGCCGGCTGTCCTGGAAAACACCGACCACCAGCGTGGTGCCCATGCCTGCGTATTGGCGGTTGGAATTGGCGGCATTGAAAATCGAATGGTTGGCGTTTTCCACACAGACTTCCATGGCCCGGCGCACTTCCCTGGTCGTGGCCTGTCGGCCAGTCTGAGCCAGCCAGCGTCCCATTTCGGACTTGATGAAGGCCACTGCCATGCCGCTGGCAATTTCGCCTGCGTTGTAGCCGCCCATTCCGTCGGCCAGCAAGCAGAGCCCCGTTTCCGCGTCAAACGCAAGGGCGTCTTCATTGTTTTCGCGTACCAGACCCGTGTCCGTTTGAGTGCAAATTTCGTACGTCATTTTTGTTCGTGCTGGGGTCTTGCATCCGTTTGGGCCAGGTCCACCCCGAGATGGGCCGTGGTTTCCCCCAAACTCTTCAGCTTGAGCGCCCACGGGATCAGGCCGGATTGAGGGGTGGACATTAACAGACGGGACGGGACTGAACAAGCAACTTTCGCACGACTTGCCCAGTTGGTTGGCGACAAAATTTCGAAGCCTGGGGCTTCAGGCCAGGCCTGCTGCGGCCTGGCGTGCCTGGCGTGCCTGGCTCAGGCGGCCGGCGTTCGCTTTTGCTGGCGTTTTGTGAGGTAAGTACCCAGGGCCACGACCAGAACCGCGCCCACCACGCCGCCGAAGGTCACCGTTTGCTCAGAGACGGCGCCCAAATGGGTGGTCACGCCAGGGTCGGTCAGCAGCATTTCGCCCGCCAGGAAGCCGAGCAAGGCGGCGCCAATGGTGATGATGATGGGGAAACGCTCCATGACCTTCGTGAGCAGCGTTGCGCCAAAAACGATCAGGGGAATGCTGACCAGCAGGCCCAAGACCAGCAAAGGCACATTGCCTTTGGCCGCGGCGGCCACTGCGAGAACGTTGTCCAGGCTCATGACCAGGTCGGCAATCAGGATGGTCCGGATGGCAGCTGTCAAACTGTTGATTTCCTTGCCATGGCCGTCTTCCTCTTCTTCGGCGCTGAGCAAATCCACGCCAATGTAGACAAGCAAGATGGCGCCCACGATTTTCAGGTAGGGCAGGGACAGCAGCTGGATGGCCACGATGGTGAGGATGATCCGCATCACGATGGCCGCAGCGCTGCCCCAGAAAATGGCCTTGCCGCGCTGCTCGGGCTTGAGCGTTCGCGCCGCCATGGCGATCACCACGGCGTTGTCGCCCGACAGCACGATATTGGCCAAAACGATGGAGCCAAAAGCGCTCCAGAACAGGGCAGAAGTAAAGTCAAGACCAAAAAACATGGCAGCTCCTTTGTTATGAATTAAAAAAAGCGCCTGGTAGCGCTTTTTTCGTTTTTTAGAGTTTAGCCGGGCTTTGCCAAGCCCCAATTGGTAATACTGCTTACAGCAGCGCCTTGAGCAATTTCGCCATTTCAGACGGGTTGCGCGTGATGGTGAAGCCGCAGGCTTCCATGATGGCCAGCTTGGCGTCGGCCGTATCGGCACCGCCGGAAATCAGGGCACCGGCATGGCCCATGCGCTTGCCGGCCGGGGCGGTCACACCGGCGATGAAGCCGACAATCGGCTTTTTCATGTTGGCCTTGCACCACATGGCCGCTTCGGCTTCGTCAGGGCCGCCAATTTCGCCAATCATGATGACGGCGTCGGTGTCTGGATCGTCGTTGAAGGCACGCATCACGTCGATGTGCTTCAGGCCATTGATCGGATCGCCGCCGATGCCGACGGCGCTGGACTGGCCCAGACCGATTTCGGTGAGTTGCGCCACGGCTTCGTAGGTCAGCGTGCCGGAGCGGCTGACCACGCCGATGCGGCCCTTGCGGTGAATGTGACCGGGCATGATGCCGATCTTGATTTCGTCGGGCGTGATGAGGCCGGGGCAATTGGGGCCGAGCAGCAGGGTTTCCTTGCCGCCAGCCGCCACTTTGGCCTTCATGCGGTTGCGCACTTCCAGCATGTCACGGACGGGGATGCCTTCGGTGATGCAGATGGCCAGATCGAGGTTGGCTTCAACAGCTTCCCAGATGGCAGCGGCTGCGCCGGCTGGCGGCACATAGATGACCGAGACCGTCGCGCCGGTGGCCTGGGCGGCTTCGGTCACGTTGGCATAAATCGGGATGCCTTCGAAGTCTTCGCCGGCGCGCTTGGGGTTCACGCCAGCCACAAAGGCTTCTCTGCCGTTCGCGTAGTCGCGGCACATGCGAGTGTGGAATTGACCGGTCTTGCCGGTAATGCCTTGCGTGATGACTTTGGTGTTTTTGTTGATGTAGATGGACATGCTTGTTTCCTGATCGCTTCGCGCGCGCTTACTTGACGGCGGCGACGATTTTGGTCGCGGCGTCGGCCATGGTGTCTGCGGCAATGATGGGCAGACCGGAGTCAGCCAGCATTTTCTTGCCCAGGTCTTCGTTGGTGCCCTTCATGCGCACGACCAGCGGAACCGACAGGTTGACGGCCTTGCAGGCTGCGATGATGCCGTCGGCAATGGTGTCGCACTTCATGATGCCGCCGAAGATGTTGACCAGAATGCCCTTGACATCGGGGTTCTTCAGCATGATCTTGAAGGCTTCGGTGACTTTTTCCGCCGTTGCGCCGCCGCCCACGTCCAGGAAGTTGGCTGGCTCGCCGCCAAACAGTTTGATGGTGTCCATGGTCGCCATGGCCAGGCCGGCGCCGTTGACCAGGCAGCCGATGTTGCCGTCCAGGCTGATGTAAGCCAGATCAAACTTGGAAGCCTCGACTTCGGCCGGATCTTCTTCGTCCAGATCGCGGTAAGCGACGATTTCCGGGTGACGGAACAGGGCGTTGGGGTCGAAGTTGAACTTGGCGTCCAGTGCCATCAGCTGGTTCTTGCTGTCGCGGTTCAGGGGGTTGATTTCTACCAGCGACGCATCGGTCTCCATGTAGCACTTGTAGAGCTTCTGGAAAATATCCACGGCTTGTGCGGTGGACTCGGCGGGCAGGCCGATGCCGTTGGCGATCTTTTTGGCTTGCTCTTCGCCCAGACCCGTCAGGGGGTCAATGAACTCGGTGATGATTTTCTCGGGCGTGGAGTGGGCCACTTCCTCAATGTCCATGCCGCCTTCGCTCGAAGCGATGAAGGCCACTTTCTGGGTGGCGCGGTCAGTGACGATGGAGACGTAGTATTCCTTCTGGATATCGGCGCCGTCTTCAATGTAGAGGCGACGGACCTTCTGGCCTTCTGGGCCGGTCTGGTGCGTGATGAGCTGCATGCCCAGGATCTCGCCAGCGATACGCTTGACGTCCTCAATGGTCTTGGCAACCTTCACGCCGCCGCCCTTGCCGCGTCCGCCCGCATGGATCTGCGCCTTGACCACCCACACCGGGCCGCCGAGTTTTTGTGCGGCTTCCACCGCCTCCTGCACCGTGAACGCAGAAATACCGCGCGGCACTGGCACACCAAAATTGCGCAAGATTTCCTTGCCTTGGTACTCGTGAATTTTCATGAAAAACCTTCAGGATTCAGTAAAAGAGGGGTGCAACAGGGATTTGGGCAGGTGCTGTTGGAATGTCAGAAACAGGCCCCATCGGCTCAAAACCAGCATGTTAGCGGTTACTGCAGGCAGCAACCCAGAACTGTATCATGGTGCGACGCACAATTCTTTTGCGGACCTTACACCTAAAATTACCCCGATAGCCAGCCGAAATAGCTGTTTTCGGGCACTTATTTGTCGCTGAAAGTTCTTTATGCCCAAAATTTTTATCGATGGAGAAGCTGGCACCACAGGCCTGCAAATCCGTGAGCGGCTGCAAGCCATGCCGCAGATTGAGCTGGTCAGCATTGCGCCAGAGCTGCGCAAGGACCCGTCCGCCAAACGCCAGCTGATGGCGCAGGTGGACCTGGTGATTTTGTGCCTGCACGACGATGCCGCGCGTGAATCGGTGGCCATGATTGATTCGCTGCCGGGCAAAAAGCCCAAGATCATCGACGCCTCCACCGCCCACCGCACCGCGCCGGGCTGGGTCTTTGGTTTTCCCGAACTGGTCAAGGGCCAGCGCGAGGCCGTGATAGCCGCCGAGCGCGTGGCCAATCCGGGCTGCTACGCCACCGGCGCGATTGCGCTGATCCGTCCGCTGGTTGATGCGGGTCTGATTCCGGCCGATTTCCCGCTGAGTCTTCCGGCTGTCAGCGGTTACTCCGGCGGCGGGCGCCAGATGATTGAGGCCTATGAAGCGGGCTCGGCCCCCGCGTTTGAGCTCTACGGCCTGAGTCTGGAGCACAAACACCTGCCCGAAATCATGAAATACACCGGCCTCTCACGCCGCCCGGTCTTCATTCCATCGGTCGGCAATTTCATTCAAGGCATGCTGGTGCAGCTGCCGCTGCACCTTGACCTGCTGCCCGGCAAACCAAGCGCCGCGCAACTGCACGAGGTGCTGGCCCGGCATTACGCAGGCAGCGAATGGGTCACCGTGGAAGCTGCGCCTGCGTCGGGCAAGCTGGATGCCCTGGCGCTCAAGGACAGCAACAAGATGGAGTTGCGCGTCTTTGGCAACGAGACTTACCACCATGCCGTGCTGGTTGCGCGGCTGGACAACCTGGGCAAAGGCGCATCGGGTGCTGCAGTGCAAAACCTGAAGTTGATGCTGGGCTTATAAAGCCCCCACGTTCGTTCACTTCGTGTAACTCTCTGCCCCCCGAGGAGGCGCTGCGCCTGCGGCCCGGCGAAGCCGGTTCCGCGGCCCCGGCCGGGATGAAGCGCCCCACGTTCGCTTGACAGCGGCCCTTCGTTAGCTATTAGTTTTATAGTATCTTGCGCCCGTTACTATTGGGCTAACGGCCGATTTTGGTTGAAATTCCGGCCCGACAAATTTATTCAATCATCCTCGGCCTGCGACACCACGCGGCGAATAACGTCGCCGCCAAAACCGCGGGTGGCGAGAAAGCGCATTTGTTTGGCGCGACCGGCGGCGTCCGCTGCAGGCCCGTCAAATTTCCTGCGCCAGACCTCGCGGGCGCGCTCCAGCTCGCTGCCCTTGAGGCGGTCCATCGCGCCAGCGACTGCTTGCGCGCCCAGCCCCTTGTTCTGCAGCTCGTACTTGATGCGCGCCGCGCCGAAACGCGCGGCACGGCGGTTGATCACTGATTCGACCACCCGCGCTTCGCTGATGAAATCCTTGGCCTGCAGCTCATCAAGGACCTGCGCGAGCTGGCCCGGCGTCTCCTCATGGGCTTTCAGCTTGCGCTCCAGTTCGGCCCGCGAATGCTCCCGGGCCGCCAGATAGCGCAGGGCGCGGCCCTTGAGCGAGAGACCAAAGCCCGCCCGGGCTGCTGGTTTGGCGGTGTTCATGGAAGGATGCAAGGGAATCAGGCGCCTGCGCGAGGCGCAATAGCTATTGTTTTGATAGCTGCTTGCTCCCGTAATTTATGGGTTATCGCCTGATTTGACATGTGAACTAGCATCAAGCCGAGGCTTTGGCGGTTTTTTCCGGCTTCTCGGATTTTTCGGCTTTGGCCGCTTTTTCTGGCTTGTCCGTGCTGTCAACCGTCTCGGTAGCCGCTTGCACCAGCGGAATGCCCAGCGATTCGCGCACCTTGTTTTCAATCTCAATGGCAAGGGCCGGATTTTCCTTGAGGAATTCACGCGAGTTGTCGCGGCCCTGGCCGATTTTTTCGCCGTTGAAGGCGTACCAGGCACCGGCCTTTTCAACAATGTGGCCGGCCACACCCAAGTCCAGCACTTCACCCAGGCGGCTGATGCCTTCCCCGTACAGGATGTCGAATTCGGCGGTCTTGAACGGCGAGGCCACCTTGTTTTTCACCACCTTCACGCGTGTTTCGTTGCCGATGACTTCGTCGCCCTTCTTAATGGAGCCGATGCGGCGGATGTCCAGGCGCACCGAGGCGTAGAACTTCAGCGCATTGCCGCCGGTGGTGGTTTCGGGCGAGCCGAACATCACGCCAATCTTCATGCGGATCTGGTTGATGAAAATCACCATGCAGTTGGCCTTCTTGATGGTGGCCGTCAGCTTGCGCAGCGCCTGGCTCATCAAGCGCGCCTGCAGGCCGGGCAGCGAGTCGCCCATTTCGCCTTCAAGTTCGGCCTTGGGCGTGAGCGCCGCCACCGAGTCGATCACGATCAGGTCCACCGCGCCGGAGCGGACCAGCGAATCGACAATTTCAAGCGCCTGCTCGCCGGTGTCGGGCTGGGAAATCAAGAGTTCCTGCAGATTGACGCCGAGCTTTTGCGCGTACTGGATGTCCAGCGCGTGCTCCGCGTCCACAAAGGCGCAGGTGCCGCCCAGTTTTTGCATTTCGGCAATCACCTGCAGCGTCAGCGTGGTTTTGCCGGACGACTCCGGGCCGTAAATCTCGACCACCCGGCCGCGCGGCAGACCGCCGACGCCGAGCGCAATATCCAGGCCCAGCGAGCCGGTGGAGACCACCTGGATGTCTTCAATCACTTCGCCGGCGCCCAGCTTCATGATGGTGCCTTTGCCAAACTGCTTTTCAATCTGGGCCAGCGCGGCTTGCAGCGCCTTGGCTTTTTCGGTGTTGAGGGCGGCACTTGGGGCGGCGGTGGGTTTATTTGGCAGGTCCATGGAAATCTCCTTGAAAATCAATGATGTAAAAACTTTTACGCTAACTTGTACCTTTGTTCCAGCTGCTGAATTTAATCAGCAACTGGATGCATGACCAGTACTTTATGGGTGATATTGAAATAAGTAAACCCCATTTTTAGTCAGTTTTCCTGACTAAATGGCGATGAATAAAGTAGCATGAGCCATGCAAAAAACAAAGGTCCAAAGTGCCCGGGAGGCCATCGGCTCACTCAATGCTCTCGACGATCCCTCGGCCGGCAACAATTCCCCGGATCCCGGTTGGCGTCTGACGCATCTGGGACGGCGGCTGGGTCACGCCTTGCGCCGCTTTGACGAACGCGTGCTCTCACTCATGGCCAGCAATGTGGAGGTGCCGCTGGCCTTGTCCAACCTGGCTGCCCGCGACCAGGTGGGCGCGGCGCACATCCACATCACGCGTCATCTGGCTGTGGGTGGCTCGCGGCTGACGGACCTGGCCAGCAGCGCCGGCATGAGCAAGCAGGCCATGGGCGATCTGGTGGACCAATGCGAAGCCTGGGGCCTGGTCAGGCGCGAGGCCGACCCGCACGACAAGCGCGCGCGGCGGGTGCTGTTCACCGAATCAGGTCTGCTGTGGCTGGAAGCATTCAGGGGCGCGGTGGCGCAGGCGGAAGACGAGTTCCGGCAGGCGGTGGGCGACGACGTCGCAACCGTGGTGATGCTGGGACTTGAGGCCTATTCCGGCGCCTAGCTTTTTTTCGTGCCTCGGTGCATGGGGTGTACCTGCGGCTCGGGGCAAAAAAACCTGTGGGCGGCGAGCCTGCATTTGTCGGTCGTTCCTGGGCCGTAACCGCCTAAAATTCAAAGGACAAGCAAAACACAACCCGCAGGCCTCATGCGGGCTGACCACTGGAGACAGCCATGCGTATTCTGATTGCCGAAGATGACCAGGTTCTGGCCGATGGCCTGCTGCGCACCTTGCGTGCCTCCGGTGCCGCCGCTGACCATGTGGCCAGCGGCACCGAGGCCGACGCCGCGCTGCTCACCAACACCGAATTCGATTTGCTGATCCTCGACCTCGGCCTGCCGCGCATGCATGGGCTGGAGGTGCTGAAAAGGCTGCGTGCGCGCGGCTCAACGCTGCCGGTGCTGATCCTGACCGCCGCCGACAGTGTGGAAGAGCGCGTCAAGGGGCTGGATTACGGCGCCGACGATTACATGGCCAAACCGTTTTCCCTGCAGGAACTCGAAGCGCGGGTACGCGCGCTGGTGCGGCGTGGCGTGGGCGGCACCAGCAGCACCATCAAGCATGGTCCGCTGGTCTATGACCAGGCCGGGCGTGTCGCCACCATCGACGGGCAAATGCTGGAGCTGTCGGCGCGCGAACTGGGACTGCTGGAAGTGCTGCTGCAGCGGGCTGGCCGCCTGGTCAGCAAGGACCAGCTGGTCGAACGCCTCTGTGAATGGGGCGAAGAAGTCAGCAACAACGCGATCGAGGTGTACATCCACCGCCTGCGCAAGAAAATCGAAAAAGGCCCGATCCGCATCGCCACGGTGCGCGGACTTGGTTATTGCCTCGAAAAGATCCCCGGCTAAGCATGTGGCCCCCACGCTTGTCGCTTCGCGTACGGCGCTGCCCCCCGCGGGGGCTGCTGCGCCTGCGGCCCGGCAAAGCCGGTTCCCCGGCCCCTGCTGGCATGAAGAGGGCGCTCGGCGGACGAACGTTCCCTACGCTTTTTGATCTGTGGCATTAAGGCTGTTTCAGCGCGAACGGCGCAGCCTCTTTGGCGAAATCCTGGACTGGATGCTTACGCCCCTGCTGCTGCTGTGGCCCATCAGCATGGCGCTGACCTGGCTGGTGGCTCAAAACATAGCCGGCAAGCCCTTTGACCGGGCGCTTGAATACAACGTGCAGGCGCTGGCCAAGCTTCTGGTGGTCAAGAACAACCAGGTCCAGCTCAACCTGACGGCGCCTGCGCGCGAAATATTGCGTGCCGATGACACCGACCTGGTCTACTACCAGGTGATGGGAACGCGCGGCGAATACCTGAGCGGAGAACACGACTTGCCCGCGCCGCCGGATGAGGAAAAACCCATGGACGGAGAAGTCCGGCTTCGTGAGGACGTCATTCAGGGCGAAGACGTTCGCGTTGCCTACACCTGGATAAAAGTGGACGTGAAAAACGCTGCGCCGGCCTCCTCGACGGTATTGGTTCAGGTAGCCGAAACGCTGGAAAAGCGCAAAACGCTGGCCACTGAAATCGTCAAGGGAACGATGGTGCCGCAGTTCGTCACGCTGCCGCTGGCGGTGCTGCTGGTGTGGCTGGCGCTGGTGCGCGGCATCAAGCCGCTGGCGGAGCTTGAAAAACGCATACGCGCCCGACGACCTGACGACATGAGCCCGCTCGACGACACCGCCGTGCCCGAAGAGGTGGCGCCACTGGTGGCTTCGGTGAATGATTTGCTGAGCCGGCTCAAGGTGTCGCTTTCAACGCAAAAGCGCTTTCTGGCCGATGCCGCGCACCAGCTCAAGACGCCGCTGGCCGGCTTGCGCATGCAGGCCGACCTGGCGCAGCGCGAGACCGATGCCGACGAGCTCAAAAGATCGCTCAAACACATCGGCCTGGCCAGCATACGCGCGACCCACACCGTCAACCAGCTGCTGGCGCTGGCACGCGCCGAGACCACCGGCCGCAGTCTGGCCAAGCAGCGCGTTGACCTGGTGCGCATCGTCTCCGAGGTCATGGCCGACTCGGTGCCGCGCGCCCTCGAAAAGAAAATTGACCTGGGCTATGAGGGGCCGGAGGCCGGTGAACAACCCACCCACATGGAAGGCAATGCGACCCTTCTCGGAGAACTGGTGCGCAACCTGCTGGACAACGCCATCAACTACACACCCGAACATGGCCATGTCACGCTGCGCGTGATGGTTGACCGTTTTAGCGGCATTCTGGTGCTGATCGTGGAAGACTCGGGGCCGGGCATTGCGGAGTCGGAGCGCGAACTGGTGTTCCAGCCCTTTTACCGTGCGCTTGGCACCAATGTGGACGGCTCCGGCCTGGGCCTGGCCATCGTGCTGGAGATTGTGCAGCAGCATGGCGCCACCATTACGGTAGAAGACGCCAGCCTGCCGGGTCACCCGCAGTCGCCGGGCACGCGCTTCACGGTGCGCTTTGTCGGCATGGACCTGCCCAATCTTCAATGACAGCGCCCTTCCGTCCAGGAATGACCCATGGCTTACGACGAAAAATATGAAGAAAATGGCTCTTTATCGTTTATAAACGGTCGTTTGTAGCTATTAAAAACATAGCAATTCAATATTTGTGGAGGGCGCTTTCATGCTGCAGTGCAGGAGCCGGCATTCCCTCAACGCCGGGAGGACAAGCAGCGCTGCGATGCTGCGGCGAAACAACGCGACTTCGTCCAATTCCCGCCCGGCTCACACAAGCGGAACATTGCGTGTAGGCTGTCCTTGGTGCGATGAGCCCGTCAAGCCCATTGCTCAAAACAGCAAGGAGTTCAGCATGGTCCCCCCGGCATCTGGCAAAGCGCATCCCGCAGTCGAGGCATGCGCCTGGCTTGGCGATCCTTTGTCGATCACTTTGCCGCGACCTGTGGATGGGAATGGCGGCAGTGGCTGGACGCCGTAACCGACTGGAAAATGAAGCGTTATTTTGAAATCATCTGAAATGCTCATTCGCCGTCTCACGCCCAGCGATGCCATGCAATACCGCGCCTTGCGGCTGCGGGCTTTTCGTGACCACCCCGAGGCCTTCACATCGAGCTACAAGGAAGAAGCGCTCAAGCCCCTCTCGCAGTCAGAGCAGCGGCTGGCGGCCACATCATCTGCACAGTTCTGGGGCGCGTTTGCGCCTGATCCGCAGACTGCCGCCGGGGTGCTGGTCGGCAGCGTCGGGCTGGACCGTGAACAGCGGATCAAAAACAGGCACAAGGCCGTGGTGATTGGCATGTATGTGGCACCCGAGCATGCAAGGCGCGGCCTGGCCCGTGCCTTGCTCGATGCCCTGCTGGCGCAGGCACGCGCCAGCGATCTGGAATTGCTGGTGCTCACCGTGACGCGTGGCAACCAGGGGGCTGAGCGTCTCTATCTTGATGCTGGCTTTGTGTCTTATGGCATTGAGCCCGGGGCCATCAAGGTTCACCATCAGCATTACGACAAAAATCACATGTTTCTTCAACTCATAACAGCATGAGCATCACTTCCCTTTCACCCCCAACAGCCATCCAGTTCGGCGCAGACGTCCGCCAACGGGACGCGGCGCAGCTGCCCCGACTGGTAGCGGTCGCCACGGCTGACATCTGCCACCAGACCAAGCCCCGGCCCTGCCCAGCCCAGCCGCCGATTTTAAAAACCTGATTGAGGCCGCACTATGACCGCCGCCAGCCGTTTGAAAATTGGCCTTTCCGCCTGCTTCTCCCACGCCGACCCGACGCGCGCTTTTTTTAGCGGCAAGACCCTGCAATACGTCGAACAGTCGATTGCGCACTGGCTCATGTCCTCGGGCGCCATGGTCGTGATTGTTCCCTGCCCGACCGGCAGCACGCAGCGCGGCGATGTGAGTTACGCGCATTACGCCCAGTGGCTCGATGGCCTGGTGCTGCACGGCGGCGCCGATGTCTGGCCTGGCAGCTACGGCGAAACGCCGCTCGACGAAAGATGGTCGGGGGACCGCGTGCGCGACGACTATGACAAGGCGCTGGTCGCCGCCTTCGAAGCCGTTGGCAAACCGGTTTTTGGCGTCTGCCGTGGCCTGCAGTTGCTCAACGTGGCCTATGGCGGCACGCTCTACCAGGATATCCAGACGCAGGTGCCCGACTCCTTCACTCACCGAGACGCTGACACCTATGACCTGAATTTTCACAGCGTGGACATCGTGCCAGGCACGCGCCTGTCCAGCCTGTACCCGGGCGTAGAGCGGGTGCGCGTCAACAGCATCCACCACCAGGCCATCAAGGACCTGTCGCCCGAGTTCGAAGCCGAGGCCTATAGCGCCACCGATGGCATCGTCGAAGCCATACGCCGCAAAGATCCTGCCAAGAGCTATATCGCCGCGCTGCAGTGGCACCCGGAGTTCCACAAACCCGGCTCCGATACCATTGACGACGGCGCTGTGCTGAAAGATTTCCTCATGGCCGTTGCCGCCGCCAAACGCACTTACAGCCATGCATGAATACGCTCGCCATTTACAACCCGGCCCAGGCGACTGGTATGCGCCGACGGTCTTTTCAAACGTCAACCACAGCATGGAGCCGATGCGCGAGGAAAGCTTAGGCCCGCTCGCAGGCATCCAGACCTTTACACGGCCCAAGGCCTGGCATTTGCGGCAGCCGTGAAAAAGGGGCGCCGCATATCATGATGCGGCGCCATTCATGGATAAAAAACCCCTCAAGCCCAATCAATTCAAGCGCAAGCAGCTATTAAAACAATAGCATTTAGCGCCGGTCATTGCGGGGCAGCTCCCCATCTCAGCTCAGGTGCTTGCCCACAATCCCGGCCAGCTCAAACATCGTCACCTGCGGCTTGCCGAAGACGGGCAGGAGCTTGGCATCGGCGTTGATGGCGCGCTTGTTGGTGGGGTCCTGCAGGTTTTCGGCCTTGATGTAATCCCAGAGCTTTTTGATGACCTGGGTGCGGGCCACCGGCTCGCTGCCAATCACGGCGGCCAGCGCTTCGCTGGGCTTGAGCCCCGCGCCGGGCTTTGCCACACGGGCGACCTTGGGCTTGGCGCTTGCCGGCGCTTTTTTGGCGGCGACCTTCTTGGCTGCAACCTTTTTCGCCGCAGGGGCGGTTGCGGTTTTTGCGGCCACCGTCTTGCCAAACGGCGTCTTGACGGTACCGGTCTTGGCGGCCGCCGGTTTGCGTGGCGGGAATTTGGACGGTGCAAACTCGAAGTTCACCTTGCCGGCTTCCTTGTCCCAGGCCAGGTGGGCCTTGAAGGCGCGGCGCGTGCGCATGGAGACAAATTTGTCGAGCAGATCGGTCTTGCCGGTGGCCAGCAGCTTGACCATCTGCTCGCGCTCGATAGGCTGCTGCAGGATGACCTGGCCGGTCTTGAAGTCGCAGCTCGGTGTGGGCTGGGCGGCCGTGGGCACGGACTTTTCGCAGACGTAGTTTTTGCCGAGTTCGTACACGGCGCTGCCGCACTTGGGGCATGGCCCCAGGGACTCCTGCTGGCCGAAATCGACAATCTCGCCGGTTTCCGCGTTTTTGTCGTCGCCAAAGTCAAACTCCAGCTTGTAGTTCTTCGTCTCCTCGTCGAACTTGATGACCATCTCGGCGGTGAAGGGCCAGCCCGCCTTGGAGCGGAAACCTTCCAGCGGGCCGATCTTGCGGTCGCGCAAGAACTGCTCGACCTCGGCCGTTTCAAAGGTGCGGCCGGCCGGCGTCTTGCCGAATGAAAAGCCGCAGCCGTCGTCGCCATGCTTGCCGGTGCAGGTGTAGCGCCGGTAGTTTTCCTTGATGACGCCGCCGCAGTTGGGGCAGGGCGCCTGCAGCGTCGCGTAGTCGCCGGGTATGGTGTCCCTGTCGTAGCCTTTGGCCTTGTTGACGAGGCGCTCTGTCATGGCGGCGATTTCGGCCATGAAGGTCTCGCGGCTCAGCTTGCCCTGCTCCATTTGCGCGAGCTTGTATTCCCACTCGCCGGTCAGCTCGGCCTTGGACAGCTCTTGCACGTCCAGGCCGCGCAACAGCGTCATGAGCTGGAAGGCCTTGGCCGTCGGAATCAGCTCGCGGCCTTCCCGCAGCATGTATTTTTCGGCGATCAGTCCTTCAATCGTGGCGGCGCGGGTGGCTGGCGTGCCCAGGCCTTTTTCCTGCATGGCCTCGCGCAGTTCGTCGTCGTCAATGGTCTTTCCCGCGCCTTCCATGGCGCCCAGCAGGGTCGCTTCGCTGTAGCGGGCCGGTGGCCGGGTTTTCAGGCCCTTGGCATCGACCGTTTCGGCCAGAACCAGTTCGCCGGGCTTGACCGGCACCAGCGTCTTGCTGTCCTTGCCGTCCTTGTCATCGGTTTCGTCCTGCGCTTCCTTGCCGTAAATTGCCAGCCAGCCGGCCTTGACCAAGACCTTGCCTTCGGTCTTGAAGCTGTGGCCGACTGACAGTGAAATGCGCGTCGTCACCAAGTATTCGGCGCTCGGGAAAAACACCGACATGAAGCGGCGAACCACCAGGTCGTAGAGTTTTTGTTCGGCGTCGCTGAGGCCGCTGGGTGCCTGCAGCGTAGGGATGATGGCGAAGTGATCGCTCACCTTGGAATTGTCGAAGATGCGCTTGCTGGGCCTGATGTAATTGCCCTTGAGCGCCGTTTCTGCGTGCGGCGCCAGATGCTTCATGCCGCTGGCGGCCAGCATTTCAAAGGTCTGCTTGACCACCGGCACGTAGTCTTCGGGCAGGGCGCGTGAATCGGTACGCGGGTAGGTCAGCGCCTTGTGGCGCTCGTACAGGCTTTGCGCAATCGACAGCGTGGTCTTGGCCGAAAAACCGAATTTGCCGTTGGCCTCGCGCTGCAGCGAGGTCAGGTCAAACAGCAGGCCGGCCGCCTGGGTGGTGGGCCGTGACTCTTCCGTCACCGTGGCGGTCTGGCCGCGCACCGCGTCGGCAATCGCCCGTGCCTCGCTCTCAAGCCAGAGCCGGTCGGTTTTCAGTTCGGCGTCGGGTTCGGCGTTGTCGGCATTGGCTGCGGCTTTTTTCCACTTCGGGTCAAACCACTTGGCCGGGTAGTCGCCGGCTTCGGCCTTGAAGGAGGCGTGGATTTCCCAGTAGTTGCGGCTGACGAACTTGCGGATTTTTTCTTCACGCTCAACCACCACCGACAGCGTTGGCGTCTGCACGCGGCCCACGGTGGTCAAAAAGAAGCCGCCGTCGCGCGAATTGAAGGCCGTCATGGCCCTTGTGCCGTTGATGCCGACCAGCCAGTCGGCCTCGGAACGGCAGCGCGCCGCATCGGCCAACGGCCGCATCTGCTCGTCGCTGCGCAGCGAGGCAAAGCCGTCGCGAATCGCCGCTGGCGTCATGGACTGCAGCCACAGCCGCTTGACCGGGTGATTGCTCTTGGCGTACTGCTGGATCAGGCGGAAAATCAGTTCACCCTCGCGGCCCGCATCGCAGGCGTTGACGATGGCCCCCACGTCCTTGCGCTTGGCCAGCTTGACGATGGCGTTCAGGCGGGTCTTGGTCTTGTCGATGGGTTTCAAGTCAAAGTAGGGCGGAATCACCGGCAGGTTGGCAAAGCTCCACTTGCCGCGCTTGACATCAAACTCCTCGGGCGCCTGGATTTCCACCAGGTGGCCGACCGCCGAGGTGACCAGCCAGTCGTCGCTTTCAAAGTACTCATCGTGCTTTTCAAACTTGCCCGCAGTGGGCGTGATGGCACGCACAATGTCTTGTGCCACCGAGGGCTTTTCTGCAATTACCAGAGTTTTCATAAGTACTTCTTCAAACCGTGAGCGTCTTCAGGGAACATTTCCCCGCTTTCGGCCATACAACTGTTTCCATCATGCGCGCCCCAAGGCGCTCTGCAGGGGGCGACTCAACGCCTCACTACAATAACTCCTTCACGCGCACATACGCGCGCCGGTGCGCACGCACACACATGAATTAACCATACCAAAAAAAACGCCGTGTCAAAAATTCAGGCTTCTGCATCCCCCTTGCCATCCTCTGCGCAGACGACCGGCAGCGACAGCCGCCGCATCCAGACCCGCCGCTCCGGTGTGCACGGCAAGGGCGTGTTTGCGCTGCAGGACCTGGCCGAAGGCGAGACGCTGATCGAATACGTGGGCGAGGTCATCAGCTGGAAGGAGGCGTTGCGCCGCCATCCGCACGACCCGAGCGACCCCAACCACACGTTTTACTTTCACATCGACGAAGACCATGTGATTGATGCCAAGATTGGGGGCAATTCCTCGCGCTGGATCAACCACAGCTGCAAGCCCAACTGCGAGGCCGACGAAGAAGGCGGGCGCGTATTCATCAAGGCACTGCGCAACATCAAGGCAGGCGACGAGCTTTTTTACGACTACGGCCTGATCATCGACGCCAAGTACACCAAAAAGCTGCTCGCCGAATACCCCTGCTGGTGCGGCGCAAAGAGCTGCCGGGGCACGCTGCTGGCGCCCAAGGACAAAAAAGACAAAAAGAAAGCTGCCGCCAGCGCCGATAAAAAGCCGGACAGCAAGACCGGGAAAAAGAGCGAAAAAAAGAGCGACAAAAAGTCGGTGAAGAAAGCGGACAAGAAAACCAACGGGAACGCCAGGGAGAAAGCAGGCAAGAAGGACCCAGTCCGCAAGGCCAAGCTTTCCTGAGGCGACCGACGTGCTCTTTTTTGACCCGACATGACCTCACCCCTGACCACCCCTGTCCGATGGCCCGCTGAAGCCATCTGGGAGGCCGTAGCCCCCACGCTGCCCGGTTTCACGGTGGAGCTGCTGCCCGAGATTGATTCGAGCAACACCGAGCTCATGCGGCGCTTCAAGGGCAGCCCGGGCCTTGCGCCACGGCGCGAGCCGATGCTGCTGGTGGCGGAACAGCAAAGCGCCGGACGCGGACGGCTGGGTCGCGTCTGGCAAAGCCGGCGCGGCGACAGCCTGACGTTTTCACTGGGCTTGCCCCTGCAGCCGGTTGACTGGTCCGGCCTGTCGCTGGCGGTCGGCATCAGCGTGGCCGAGAGCCTTGACCCTCAGACAAGAGGAAACACCCCGCGCATCGGGCTGAAATGGCCGAACGATGTGTGGCTGTCCACCCCGCAAGGCGAGCGCAAGTTGGCCGGCATTCTGGTGGAAACCGCCAACTGGGAAGGCCTTCGCTTTGTCGTTATTGGCGTCGGCATCAACATCCGGGCCGTGCAGCTTCCTGCCGCCGCTGAAGCAAGCCCGGCCACCTCGGCCATCCCGCCGGGTTGCCTGCAGGACCTGCACCCCGGCATGGACGCCGCCGAAGCGCTGCTGCGCGTCGTGCCGCCGCTGGTGCAGGCGGTGCTGGCCTTCGAGCAGTTCGGCTTTGCGCCATTTCAGGCACGCTTTGCGGCACGCGACGTGCTCTCGGGCCGCGCTGTGCAGCTGTCTGACGGCACCCAGGGCACGGCCCACGGCGTTGGCGAAAACGGCGCCCTGCTGGTGCATACTGCGGCTGGCATGAAAGAAATCACCAGCTCCGAAGTCAGCGTGCGGCCTGTTGCCGGCACCGTCCCCTTGAGAGACGCTAACCCGTGCTGAGGCTGCTGGTACTGGCGCTGCTGCTGGCCAATGCGGGCTACTTTGCCTGGACGCAGGGCTTGCTGGCCGACTATGGCTTCGCGCCCGTGGCCCAGTCCGAGCCGCAGCGCCTGGCGCAGCAAATCCGTCCCGAAGCCATGCAGCTATTGAACGCGAACGAAGCCGGGCAGCCGCATGAAATTGCGCCTGTGGCGGCAATGCCGACGCCCGCCACCGCCGAATGCCTGCAGGCCGGCCCTTTCAGCGATGAACAGGCCAGGGCACTGCGTCCGCGCCTGCAAAGCAGCCTGCCCGCAGGCAGCTGGTCGCTTGAAAACAATCTGGAGCCGGGACGCTGGATCATCTATATGGGCAAATACGCCAACGAAGATGCGCTGACCAAAAAGCGCAACGAGTTGCGCCTGCGCGGCGTATCGATGGAGCCGCTGCTCAACCCGGCGCTCAACCCCGGCCTGTCACTGGGCCACTTCAGCTCGCAAGCCGAGGCCGACAGCGAGCTGGCCAAAATTTCCCAGCGTGGCGTGCGTACCGCCAGGGTGGTGATGGAGCAGCCCGAAGTGCGCGGCCAGTGGTTCCGGCTGGCCTCGGTTGATGCATCGCTGCTGGCGAAAATCGACGCCCTCAAGCCGCAGCTTGACGCAAAGGCGCTGCAGCCCTGCCGCTAGTGCGCCTGCGCAGGTTTGCGGGCCTGATCAATGCCCGTGGCTGGCTGCGTCACTCAGGCGCAGCAGTACATCGGGGGTGATCTCGGAGGCGCGCAGCAGCACCCCGCCGCGCATGCTGGCAAAGCGCTGCGCCGCAGCGGCCTCGGCAAATGCCGGCAGATTGCCGGCGCGCATGGGCCCCCTGGCCGACGAGCCCTGCACGTAGATGGCGCTGAGCGCGGCTACCCAGCGTCCGCTGCCGGCATCGCTGACATAGCTGGCAACGATCTGGTCCGCGCTATGGCCTGCGGTGTAGCGGCTCACGTTCTGCAGATACGTGAACAGACTCAGGGGTGAGTCGAAAAACTGCGCATCGCCATTGGAAAAAATCACCTGCGCGGCCCACTCCGGCGAGCGCGCCGGGTACATGCCGCAGACCGGGCAGCGCGCATCTAGAGGCACGGCGCGCGCTGCGCTCAGCGGCAGACCCAACGCCGGGTCGTAGGGCGTAGGCGGTGCGACCACGCAGACATCGGGCTCAAGAGCCGGCGTGGCAGCGGGCGCCGGTGCTGGCTGCACGGATATCGCGGCCCATGCCAGCGCGATGACCCCGAGCGCCAGCGCGCGCAGCGCCTGCGCTGGCATGTGCCGTAAGGGCAGATGCATGGCGCTTACATCCGCGTGTCGTGCAGCGCGCCACCGCTCAGATCAACCATATCGGGCGTGATGTCGGCAAAGCGCAGCACCTTGCCGCCGTACTCGGCGGCAAATTTTGTCGCATCGGCTTCCTGCGAAAAGCTCGCGATCGTCGGCCCCATGGAGCCGTGCCGCTTGCTGCCGCAGCACGTAGAAGGCGGTCTTGGCGTCGATCCAGTGGCCGCTCGGCTGTTCCCAGTCGGCCTGGCCCATGTCCTGCACGAAAATGGCCTTGCACCGCGCACCTGCTCGCGGCCTGAGCAGGGTACTGAACATTTCCACCGTGTCGCAGAAGAAACCCGGTTCTGCCTGTCCGGCGTAGTGGATCTGCGCCTTGGGGCCGGGATAGTCGGCGAGCAGCATGCCGTCGAGCTCGCAGGTCGTGGCGCGATCGATCTCCACGGGCGCGAGCGCGTGGCTTCGGTCGCTTTGTTGCAGGCCGACAGCCGCCAGGCCGCAGCGATGGCGCTGAGCGCGAAAGTCTGCATGAGTGAGCGCATGGACCGCTTTGAAAGTTTTTGATTGATCATTTACGGAATCTCCAGGTCGCAACCAGCAAGTGGCAGCACAATCCAGGCCAGCATCACCAGCCCAGCACTCCAGGGCTGGCCAGCGCGGCCGGCAAGACGGTTGCCAGGCCGTACAGTGTGCGCACGTCGTCGAGCGAAAACATATTGAGAATGCGGAACACGTCGGCCGGGTTGAGCAGCAGCAGGTAGGGAAAGAGCGTCGCCGCCATAGCGGCCGCCGCGTGGCCACCAGCGCGCCCAGCAGCAGCAGGTCGAACACCAGCACGAAGAAGAACCACAGCGCGATCGCCATGCCCGATGCGCGCGTGCGCTCGCGCGGCCAACACCGACAGCATCACCGCGAGGCTGAGGAAGGCCATGCCCAGCAGCACCGAACTGAGCATGAAGCCGAAGTAGTGGAACAGGCCGGCCCAGCTCGAGCTTGCTGGCACAGCAGCACGGCCGACCAGGCCGAAGCCCGCCACGGTGGAAAGCGTCAGCGCGGCGGCCAGCCCGAGGTACTTGCCCAGCAGCAGTTCGCAGCCGCGTGATCGGCATCGACAGCAACAGGTCGAGCGAGCCGCGCTCGCGCTCGCCGACGATGGCGTCGAAGCCCAGGATCAGCGCGATCAGCGGGATCAGGTAGATCACCAGGCTGACCAGGCTGGCGATGGTGACTTCGATCGAGCGAAAGCCCACAGCGCCCTGCTGCGCGCCGCCGAAATAGGCGATGACCAGCGCGAACACGGTGAACACCAGCGCCACCGCCAGCACCCAGCGGTTGCGGATGCGGTCGCGGAATTCCTTGGCGGCGATGGTGACGATCTGCGTCGAGTTCCATGGGCGATCACCTCAATCGGAAAAGCCGAAGAACACGTCTTCGAGCGAGGGTTCGCGCAGCTGCAGGTCGTGCACCTGGCTGCCCAAGCGCGGCGAGGACGGCCAGCACGGCCATCTTGGGCTCGCGCGGGCAGTGCCAC
The DNA here is from genome assembly GCA_963793855.1 of uncultured beta proteobacterium. Taxonomy (GTDB): domain Bacteria; phylum Pseudomonadota; class Gammaproteobacteria; order Burkholderiales; family Burkholderiaceae_C; genus Polaromonas. Next base: position 593,568 of record CAWCBL010000004.1, on the reverse strand, counting down.
GGCGCAGGCCGCCCGGCAGGGCTTCGACGATGCTGCACCGTCGCAGCGTGGCCAGCGCGCCTGCGCCAGCGCGTCCATGCCGGCAGCATCGAGTGCGCAGGTCGAACCACAGCGGCAGCTGCGCATCTGCTCGCGCAGCGCCTGCACGCTGCCCAGCGCCTGGATGCTGCCCGTCGGCCATGATGGCGAGCCGGTCCACGCGCTCCTGGATTTCGGCCAGGATGTGCGAGGTGAGCACCATGGTCACGCCCTCGCTCTGCAGCTCGCGCAGGATGGCGTAGAAGTCGCGGATGGCCTCGCGGATCCAGGCCGGTGGTCGGCTCGTCGAGGAACAGCATCTGCGGCTGGCCCAGCAGCGCCTGGGCAAAGCCGAGGCGCTGGCGCATGCCCTTGGAATATTCGCGCACGCGCCGCTTGCCGGCGTGCGCCAGACCGACGCGCTCGAGCGCGGCTGGGCGCATTCGCTGCAGCGGCGCGCCCTTCAGCCGCGCGAAGAAGTGCAGGGTTTCCAGGCCGGTCAGGTTGTCGTAGAGCACGACGTTTTCCGGCAGGTAGCCGATGCTGCGGCGCACCGCGCGAAAGCCCGCGGCCGAGCACCGGCGCGCCGTCGATGCGGATCTCGCCCGACGTGGCGGCGATCAGCCCAAGCATCATCTTGAACAGGGTGCTCTTGCCGGCGCCGTTGTGGCCGATCAGGCCGAACATTTCGCCGCGGCGCGATGTCGAGGTCCACGCCGTCGACGGCATGCACCGCGCCATAGTGTTTGGTGACGCCGCGCGCTGACGACCGGCTTCGCGGCTGTCAGCGTCAACCGGGGTAAGTACTTGCCAAGCCAGTCGCTCCAGTTCGTGTGTGTCAGGGCTGCATGCGCGGGTTGCGCGTCGACGACGCTGGGCGCGCGCAGCAGCGGGAACTGCTGGCCGACCAGGCGCAGCGTCTGCACCGCCGGGCTGGCCAGCAGCAGCTTCATCATCGGGTGGCGCCAGGTCAGGCGGTCGACCATGTCGTTGGCCTCGTAGGGCACGTCGCCGATGCCGTCGCCGTCGCGGTCCCAGCCGATGTAGTTGCTCCAGTAGTTGCCCACCTTGCCGCCCCAGGCTACGTCGCGCGCGGCGACGTAGCGCACCTGCTCGCGGTTGGCGATGAAGTCGTTGCGCTTCGACCTGGTTGTTGATCGAGCCGGCCGACAGGTGCACGCCGACGATGTTGTCGACCACCAGGTTGCCGCGCAGGGTGTTGTACTCGGCGTCGTAGATGAAGAAGCCGCGGGCGTTGCCGGCCACCACGTTGTTTTCCATCACCGAGTCCTGGATCGTGCGCAGCATGATGCCGTGGTCGGAATTGCCCCAGGCGCGGTTGTTGCGCACCACCTGGTTGCGCACTTCCATCAGCGCCAGGCCGCCGCGGTTGTAGATAGGTGTCGTTGTCTTCCCACAGGTTGTAGTAGGAGTTCATGTAATGCGTGCCGTAGCGGCTGTGGTGCAGGCGGTTGCCGCGGAACATCGCATGGTGCGACACGTCGACATAGAGCGCGTCGCGCACGAAGCTGATGTGGTTGCCGATGATGCGCGCGCCGGTGCGTGTTGTAGAGCTGGATGCCGTTGCCGCGCTGGGACGAGCCGTAGTCGCGCTTGCCGGTGATGAGGTTGTCTTCGATGCGCACGTCGTTGGCCTTCTCGATCCACAGGCCGAACAGGTTGTAGGTCAGGTCGCAGTTGCGCACCACCGCGCGGTGCGCACCCGGCTGGATGTAGATGCCGGCGTTCTGGTCGAGCAGGCTGTCGCCCGAGTCGCGCACGATCAGGCCTTCGATGGTGACGTCCGTCGGCGGTGATGCGGATGGTGTCGCCCTGGTGGCCGCCGCTGAGCGTGGGCCGGTCGATGCCGCGCAGCGTCAGCGGCTTGTCGATCACCAGGTTGCTCGCGGTAGTGGCCGCGCTCCACCTCGACCACGTCGCCGGGCGCGGCGCGTGTCGATGGCGGCGGCGATGGATCTCGCCCGGGTGCACCGTCCACCGTCGGCCGGCGCACGGCTGCCGGCAGCAGCGCCCAGGCGCCGAGCAAGACGGCGCAGCATCAGACGGCCATTGCAGCGACGGCAGTTCATGCAGAACCAGCCAGGACCCAGCGCCTTGCAGCACCAGGAACAGCGCCGCGCCGATCAGCAGGTTCTTGAACGCCACGTAGCCGACCATGTCGCATCACGCCGGCCACGCGGTAGTTGCGCCCCACCACGGGCCCGTCCTTGACGTAGCGCTTGCAGCGCAGGCGGATCAGCACCTCGTAGACGCTCCAGCCCAGCCACCAGCCGATGATGACGCCGGAGGGCAGCGATCCCGTCGCCGCCAGCACCCAGGCCACGGTCACCGCTACGGCCAGGGAGAAGCCGGCCACCTGCAGCGCCCGCTGCGAATGCCAGCCTCGCTGCTCCATGGCCACAGGTGGTCGCGCAGTTCGAGCCACAGCCAGCGCAGCCCACGGGCACCGCGTCGTGTACGGTGGCAGCGCCGGGTCGGTGGGCATGCGCGGATCAGGCTCATGGCCGCCTGCCGCTGTCGGCTCGGTGCAGCTGCTGGCCGGATCGATGGGGATGAAATAGCCGTCGCGCCGATCGGCGTCAGCGGCAGCCCGGCCTTGCTCGCGGCGCTTGCGCTCCTTGGCCAGCGGCGGGCAGGCCGTGGTCGTCGGTGTACAGCACCATGCAGTCCAGGCACAGCAGGCATTCGCGCTGGTCGATGCGGCCGTCGGCGTCGATGGCCTGCGAGCCGCAGCCCACGGCGCACGCCTTGCAGGTGCTGCATTCCTGCTTGCGCTTGAGGCCCAACCAGCGGAAGGTGGATGGGCATCGCCAGCGCGGCGCCCAGCGGGCACAGGTACTTGCAGAAGGGCGCTCGATGAAGATCGACAAGCCCAGGATCGCGGCCAGAACAGGCACGTAGGGCCAGGTGCGGTTCCACGACGCCGACCAGGAAGGTGGTCTTGAACGGCTCGACCTCGGACAGCTTCTCGGCCAAGCCCATGGAAAAGAACGACACCGCGAGCAGGCCGAAGAAGATGACGTACTTGAGCCACTTCAGCCGGTCGTGCCAGCGCTGCGGCAGCGTGGCGCTGGAAGCGCTTGAGACCCGATCGCGCGCGCCACCTTGTAGATCAGCTCGGACAGCGAGCCGTACGGGCACATCCAGCCGCAGAACAGCCCGCGCCCCCAGAAGAACACGGTGATGATGATGAAGATCCAGAACAGGAAGATGAACGGGTCGGACAGGAACAGTTCCCAGGTCCACTTGAACAGCAGCGCGTGGAACCAGGTCAGCACCTGCGTGATGGAGGGCTGCGCCAGCAGGTAAAAGCCGACGAAGCCGATGACTGATCGCCCAGGCAGTGTACTTGGAAGCCTTGACCGGCCACTTGTTCTTGTGCGTGGAGCGGCGCACCAGCTTGTCGCGCAACGCATAGACCACGCCCGACGGCGACCAGCAGCAGCGACGAACAGCGCGATCTCGACCGCGCGTGACTTCCAGACCTGCACCCAGGTCGCGTCCGGCTCGACGATCTCCGGCCGGCCGCCTTCGAGATAGCGGCCGGGCAGCCAGTATTCGCGGTCGAAGCTGATGAAGGTCCTTGGCGCCCGTCGGCGCGGTCCATGCGGTTGGCCAGGAACACCAGGTTCCACGGGTAGGCCGCGCTGAAAATGCCTTGGAGCGGATGATGAAGATGGCCGATTCGTGTAAAGCGCGGCGCGCCGGCGGCCTCGATGCCGTACAGGTTGAGGTAGTCGAGGTCGCGGAAGGTGAAGGTGTCCATGTCCTGCGTGACCTGCACCCGGTCGTAGATGCCGCCGCGCACGAAGCCCGAGCCCTTGAACGATTCCACGCCGCTGTGCGATGACGAAAATGGCGTGCTCGCCGGGCTTGAGCTGCGACATCAGGCTTGCCGAGCCGCGTCGCCGAGCACGCTGCGCCCGATGTCGGGCTGGTTGAGGTAGCCAAACCACAGTTCGATGAAGGGCTCGGCGCTGCGCTGCCAGGCCCGACCTCCTCGGGCTGCACCATCAGGCGCTGGACGGCGCCCTCCTCGACCAGCTCGTCCCAGTCGAGCGCTCGCCCGTCGACTGTGTAACGCGCCTGCGCGCGCACGGTGGGCGCGAGGATGCCGACCTGGCGGGCCACTCGGTGCCCGCAGCGCATCATCACCTGGTTTTGCGCGATCACGGTGACTGTGGCGCCGGTGATGGCGTCCAGGCCGATCACGCCCTCGTCCGGCCGCGACTGGCCGATTTCGATCTTGTCGCCGACGAACTTGCCGACGTACTGGTCGATGAACTTGGTCAGTGCGGCTTCGGGAATGCCCAGCAGCAGGATCGGCTCGGAGTGCTTGAGCACCTTGACGCCGACGAAATGGCCCGTGGTGTCCATGCCGATCAGCGTGACCACCGGCTTGCCCGAGTAGGCGGGGATGTCGATGATGTCGGTCGACAGGATCACGTAGCCGAGCAGTTGACCGCCTTCGCCGGCCTTGTCATAGGCCTCGACATAGGGCGGCTGGCCCTTGCGCTCGGAGAAACTGGTCAGCGCCCGGGAACACGTCCTTGCACGGCAGCATAGGCGCACAGGTCCTGGCTCGTTGCCAAGCTGGGCCGGCAAGCTCGGCTTCATAGGTACCCGATGCTGCGTGGGCAGCCCGGAGAACATGACCATCAGCGCAAGGATGAGCGTGATCCAGAGGATCACCAGCGAGCGGAATTTCGGCAGACAGCATCGGATGTCCAGAAACGAAGACGGGCAGCGCAGCCGAGTGACCGCGCTCGTCCGCAAGCGGGGCCTGTCAGGCCTCAACCATCATGCGCGTGCGCATTTCCAGGTGCAGCGCGTGGCAGAAGTGGGTGCAGTAGCACCAGTACACGCCGGGCTTGTCGGCCATGAAGGTGACCGACTTGGTCTCCTGCGGGTTGACGATGAAGTTGATGTCGTACTTCGGAATCGCGAAGCCGTGGGTCAGGTCCTCCACCTTGTCGAGGTTGGTCAGGATGATGGTCACCTCGTCGCCCTTCTTGACCTTGAACTCCCGCAGGCTGAAGGCCGGCGCCTGGCGAGTGAGCTTGACCGTCACCTTCTTGCCCTTGCGGACCACGCCGGCATTCCTTCGGGTCCTTCACGGCGTTCGGGAACTCGTCCATGTCGTAGACCTGGCGCGTGCTTGACCAGGTCGCGCGGAATGATGATGGAGTCGTGCGGCTCAGAGTACACCGCGTGGTCGGCCACCAGCTTCATCTTGTCGCCGCTGATGTCGATCAGCTGCGCGGTCTCGGGGTGCAGCGGGCCCACCGGCAGGAAGCGGTCCTTGGAGAACTTGTTGTCCGACAGGAAGTACTTGCCATCGGCGTTCCTTGGTTTCGCCCATGCGAGCGTGAAACCGTGGCCAGGCTGGTAATGCACGTCGATGCGGTCCACCACCGGCTTGGCGGTCTTGTCGCCCTTGTAGGACTTGATCGCGGCTTCCACGTTCCACTTCACGATCTGGCTGTCGAGGAACAGCGTGGTGTAGGCGTTGCCGCGGCCGTCGAAGGCGGTGTGCAGCGGGCCCAGGCCGATTTCAGGCTCGGCCACCACGGCGTCGCGCGGCATTCTCCAGCTCGCCGTCGAACCATTTCAGCACGCAGCTCATGCTCGATCACCGTGGCGGTCGGCGAGAGCTTGCCCGAGCAGACGTAGTACTTGCCGTCGGGGCTGGCGTTCACGCCGTGCGGGTTCTTCGGCACGCGGCACGTAGCAGGTCAGCGCGGTCTTGGGATCCGCGTTGGCGGCCTTGCGTGCCATCGACCACCGGCACCTTGGAGTCGCCGATAGGTCTTGAACTTGCCGGCCTTGACCGCTGCTTCGATGCGGGCGATGTTGAAGAACAGGCACGCATCGCATCTCGGCGGACATCATGTCTTCGTAGTGCACGCCGTTCTCGGTGTTGTACTGGTTGGTCGCAGCCAGCTTGCCGTCGTAGGAGGTGGCCACCAGGTCGCAGTTGCCGTCGATCAGCACCTGCCAGCGCACTTCCATGGTCTCGGCGTCCACGCAGGTGAACAGCGAGCGGTACTTCTTGGTGTCGTCCATGTCGCTGCCGTCGTTGGGCAGCGGAATGGCGAACTCGCCGCCGCAGAACACGCGGGTCGTGTAGTTGATGTTGGGGTCCACCGGGTCGCGCTTGTCGGGGAAGATGCCGTGGAAGCCCTGGATGTTGGGGATTTCGGTGATCTTGTCGCATTCCATGGTAGTCCATGCGGATGCGCGCCAGGCGGCCGTGGATCTTGTCGTTGACGAACATGTACTTGCCGTCGTAGGTGCCGTCCTTGTACGAGGCGGTGTACGTGGTGGGTGTCGCCGGTGGTGTACTTCAGGCTGCCGTCGGGCTTGGTGCCGATGATCGTCTTGGATTCGTTGGTGATGCCCCAGCCGACCAGGCAATCCATGTTGAAGACCGGAATGCGCTTGAGCAAGCGGCCGGACGGCAGGCCGTAGATGCGCACATTCGCCCGAATGGCCGCCCTGAGAGAAACGAGTAGTACTCGTCGAGCTGGCCAGGCGGCACCTCGTATTTACTCAAATCGGACGCGACGTGCGCTGCGGCCGGGGCCGAGGCAGGAGCTGCCGCTGGTGCCGTGTTGGCCGTGGGCTTGTCGTTACAGGCGGCGACGCCTGCCGTCAGGCCCGCCAGCGCTGCGGTATTGATGAATTTACGGCGACCCAGTCCGCCAGGAAGTAGGGATGAAGTGCCTGATTTTTCGCTCATGATGGAGATCCTAAATAATGAACAGGGCGCTTGGCTGCCGTTCAGGAGAGCCTTTGCGGGAGAACAGGCTCCATGATTGCTTTAACCCGACGAAGAGGCATTGACTTAAATCAAAGATTCATATTCTATGCATGTTTTAATGTGGCTATCCGATTCGGGGCAGACTTCTTAGACTGTCCGGGTCTTCAACCCCTTTTATCCTCCAAAGGAAGTTTTTCCATGCAAAAACCCATGAACGCGCTGGCCATTGCCGCACTGGCTTTTTTCCTGACCGCGTGCGGCGATAAAAACCAGGCCGTTCCAGCCGCTTCGGCACCCGCGCCAGCGCCCGTCGCGGCTCCGGCCCCCGCTCCCACGCCTGTCGCCGAAAATACCGTAGGAAAAAGCGTGTTCAACAAGACCTGCTCGCTGTGCCACGCTGCCGGCACGGGCGGTGCGCCCAAGCCGGGCGACAAGGCCGACTGGGGACCGCGCATCGCCCAGGGCAAGGACATGCTTTACAAACACGCGCTGGAGGGCTTCACCGGCGCCAAGGGCATGATGCCGGCACGCGGCACCGGCACTTCGCTCACAGATGATGAAGTCAAGGCCGCCGTGGACTACATGGTGGGTCTTTCAAGCTAAGGCCGCACCATGACGCTCACGCCTCGCCTGAACAACGGACGGCGGCGCCTGCTCGCCAGTCTGCCGCTGCTGGCCACTGCGATGTTTCTCAAGCCGGCCCTGGCCGACCCGAAGGTGCAGCAGGCCTCACGCGACCTGATGGGGACCCGCGTGGACATCACCGTGCAGGGCGGCGACGTCGAGGCCTCCGGGTTAGCGATGAACGCTGCTTTCGCCGAAATGGCGCGCCTGAGCGACATGATGAGCCGCTACCGCATCAGCAGCGCCGTAAGCGCCTTGCACCTAGCGGCGGGATTACAGCCCGTTGCGATGGCACCCGAGATGATGGCCGCGCTGAAAATGGCCAGGCAGATGTCCGAGCGCAGCCAGGGCGCTTTTGACATCACGGTGGGTGCATTCAACGGCTGGAATTTTGACCCGGCGCAAACAAGCGTCCCGGATGCTGCGGAAATTGCGCGTGAGTTGCCGCTGGTGAACTACCGGGATTTGATACTCGACGAGAAATCCGCCAGCGCCTATTTGCGCCGCCGCGGCATGCGGATCGATTTGGGCGGCATTGCCAAGCTCCCGATACTGCAAGCCGGCATGGCTGTGTTGAAGCGTCATGGCATCAACGACGCAATGATCAACGGCGGCGGCGATGTGCTGGTCAGCGGGCAGCTGCAGGGCCGCGACTGGCGCGTGGGCTTGCGCGATCCGCGTGCGCCCGAGCGCATTCTCGGTGTGCTGGCCTTGAACGAAGGCTTTGTTGCGGCCTCGGGAGACTATGAGCGCTGCTTCGTGCGCAATGGCAGGCGTTTCCACCATATCCTGGACCCCAAGACGGGCCAGCCCACGATCGGCCCGCATGGTGTGACCCTGGTGTCTCGCAAGCTGGAGGACATCAACGGCCTGGGCGCGGCCATCATGGTGGCCGGTGCGCAGGCCGGACGTCGTCTGCTCGAACCCCTGAAGGGCGTGGATACGCTCATCGTCGAATCTGATCAGCGCTTGTGGCTGTCGCCGGGCATGGCTTCGCGTCTTACAAGCTGACCAGCATTACTACAGGGCCTTCCAGAAGCGCAGCGGCACGCAGGTCTGCAGCCGTTTCACGGCCTGGTCCATCAGCGCAGGGTGCAGCTCATGGCCCAGCGAACTGGCCACGTCCAGGGTGGCATCGGCCTTCAGGTCCATCAGGTGCTCAAACTCCTGGCGCACGCGGCTGACCGGTACAAGCGGGTCCTTCGCGCCGTGCAGAAAATGCAGCGTGGTGAGTACGGGCGCCGTTGTCGGCAGGACCGCGTAGCTGCCGCCAAAGGCCAGCACCCGGCTCACCAGCCCGTCGTGCGCGCTGCTCAGCGCCAGCGCCAGTCGCGCGCCTGCGCCAAAGCCGACCAGCGCGGTATCGGACTGCAACACGCCAAAGCGCTGCTGTTGCGCGCGTAAAAAGGCCGCGAGCGTATCAACGCGTTTCGCCAGCGCGTCCAGGTCTTCGCCACCCACGGCTTCACCCGTCATTCCTTCCGGTATCAGCACGGCTGACGCGGCAAACGCATCGCCCAGTACACGGCCCAGGGCCAGCATGTCGGCAGCCGTTCCGCCGGCGTCATGCAGGAGCACAAACAGGGGCGTGGGTTTGGTGGCCGAGGACAACAGCTCTATGGTTTCGGTATCAGGTGAGTTCATGACAAAGGGTGCTGGTAAGAGGTGGCGGATGGCCAGTTTAGTTCTTTTGCCTTCCTGCAGATGTGTGCGCCTGTCCGACCATTTCAAGGCTACTGGCACGCCATCGTTGCTAAGATTGTGCAACTCACCAACAGGCAGCCTGCGGGCTCCCGACTTAACCGCGCCTTAAAAGCACACACCATGAAAATCGAAAAAAACACCGCCGTCACCCTGCGCTTCAAAGTATCTGACGCCCAAGGCAAGCTCATCGAGGAAAACAAGGAACCGATGGTCTATCTGCATGGCGGCTACGGCAACACCCTGCCCAAGATTGAAGAAGCGCTGGAAGGCCAGGAGCCCGGCTTTCAAACCACGCTGGCTTTGGCGCCCGAAGACGCCTTTGGCCTGCGCGACGAAAGCCTGATGCGCACCATTCCGCGCAGCCAGTTTCCGGCTGGCGTGAAGGTCGGCGGGCAGCTCGAAGGCCGGGGCAGCGATGGCCGCGAGCAAATCTTCAACGTCTCCAAGATCAAGGGCGACATCGTCATCCTGGACGGCAACCATCCGCTGGCCGGCAAGGCCTTGCGCTTTACCCTGAAAGTCACCGACGTGCGCACCGCTACCGAAGACGAAATTGCGCATCAGCACGTGCATGGCGAGCATGGACATCACCATTGACGCATTGACGCGGCGCGCAGGGTAAGCCCACCCAAGGGCTCTGCGCGCGAAACTGGCGGACCATGACCTGGCTCAATTCCATGCAGGGCTACGATAGGCTTGAATAGGTGTATTATAAATGCATCTTATCGCGCCACTTCGCGCTTTCCCTTGAATGGAGTCCCCATGACACAGCTTGTTTCCCCCGCCACGGTTGACGTTCGTACCCTTGCGCCGCAAGAGCGTCATCCGCTGATCTTCTCAACCTTCAGCCAGCTCGCTTCCGGCGAAGCCATGGAGCTGATCAACGACCATGATCCGAAGCCGCTGCACGCCCGCTTCAAGTCTGATCTGCCCGGCAAGTTTTCCTGGGACTACCTGGAGCAAGGCCCCGATACCTGGCGCGTTGCCATCACCCGGCTGGCGTCCAATCACAGCAACGGCGGCTGCTGCGGCGGCTGTGGCGGCGCCTGAACTGGAGCGCCTTTCCGTCATGCAATCCAAAGCACCCTTTCCCTACGACGGACCCGAAGCGCTGCGTCAGCCCATCGCTGATGCGCTGACGCGGGTGGTCGACCCGGAGGTCGCGCTGAGCATCGTCGATGTCGGGCTGGTTTACGGCGTCACCGTCACCGATGGCAAGCTGCATGTTCTGCTGACGATGACCTCGGCCGCCTGTCCGGTCGCCGGCCTCATCGTCGACGAGGTCGAGGCCGAACTGGACGGCACCGTGCCGCCCGAGCTGCTGATCGAGGTTGAACTGGTATGGGAGCCGCCCTGGAGCCCGGACCGAATGAGCGAGCGCTCCAGGCGCTTCATGGGTTGGTGAAACCGCCGTCCGTCCGCGTCAATTCGCGCCTGCGCAGCAGGGCGAAGCCGTCGTGGGCAGTCATTGCCCTGCGACCGCTGCTCCTGGCGGTGGTCGCGCTGTCTCTGCTCGCCGGCGTTGCGGGCGGCCTGTTTCGGCTGGGTGTGGCCCTGCCGGCCATGGCCGACGCCGCCTGGCTGGGCCGCGCTGCCCTGGCCCATGCGGCGCTGATGATTTGTGGCTTTCTGGGCACCGTCATCGGGATTGAACGGGCGGTGGCGGTCAAGCTGCGCGCGGCCTTTGTCGCGCCGCTGGCCTCGGGCCTGGGCGCTTTGTGTCTGCTGCTCGGGCAGGCCGTGGCTGGCGCCTGGCTGGGTGTGCTTGCCGCCATCTTTTTTGCGGACGTCAACATCGTCGTGGTGCGGCGCCAGCGCGCGGCCCACACGCTGCTGCTGCTGGTCAGCGCGCTGGCATGGCTGATCGGCAACCTGCTGTTTGCCACCGGCTACGGCAGCGTCGAAATACTGCCCTGGTGGTTTGCCTTTCTGGTGATGACGATTGCGGCCGAGCGCCTGGAAATGACGCGCCTGATGCGCCGCCGTCCGGCCGCGCAGTGGTCGCTCTGCGCCCTGCTGCTGGCGCTGCTTGCCGGCGCCGCCGCGTCGGCGCTATCGCCTGTTTTTGGCGGGGTGCTGTACGGCGCCTCGCTTGTCCTGCTGGCGCTGTGGCTGGGGGTGTTTGACATTGCCCGCCGCACCGTGTTTGCCCATGGCCTGAGCCGCTACATGGCGGTCTGCCTGCTCGGCGGCTACGCCTGGCTCGCCGTCGCGGGCATGGCGTGGGTGGGCGTATCGCTGGGCATGCCGGTGCGCGATGTGGCCTTGCACGCGCTTGGCCTGGGCTTCATCGTCAGCATGATGATGGGCCATGCGCCCGTGATTTTGCCGGCGATCGCGCGTGTCAAGCTGCAGTTCGGCGTCTTCTTCTACCTGCCGCTGGCGGCGCTTCATTTGTCCCTCATCCTGCGCCTGGGCTTTGGGTTGTTCGATGGGCCGCTGCGCGCCAGCGGCGCCCTCCTGAACGCCGCAGCCATCGCGCTGTTCGCCGCAACGGTTGCTGGCGCCGCCGCCCTATGGCGTGTTAAATACGGTGCACGGGGCACCACGCCCACCACGGAGATCCCCTGATGTCACAGTTCATCGAAATCAAGAGCCCGTCGCCTGCCCAGGCAGCGCCGCCGGGCTTCGCCCTCTGGCAGCTCGGCTTTCGTCCCTTCTACCTGCTCGCCAGCGTGTTCGCCGCACTATCGATAGGCTTGTGGGCGCTGCAGTTCGCCGGCTGGCTGGGCCGGCCCTATCTGCAGGGGCCGATGTGGCATGCGCACGAGATGCTCTTCGGCTTTGCGCTGGCGGTGGTGGTGGGCTTTCTGTTTACGGCCGGGCGCAACTGGTCAGGCCGGCCGACGCCGACTGGCGTGCCGCTGATGGCGCTGGCCGCGCTCTGGGTCGCCGGGCGGGTGCTGGTGCTCACGCCTTTCGGCTGGGCGGCCGCCATCGTCAATGCTGCCTTTCCGCTGGCAGCTGCCATCGGGCTGGCAATTCCCTTTATTGCCGCGCGCAACAAGCGCAACTACTTTTTCATCGGCCTGCTGCTGCTGATGGCGGCGGCCGTGCTGGGCGTCCACCTGGCGCAACTCGGGGTAACGCAGCTGCCCGGCTGGATCGGCATCCAGGTCTCGCTCGACGTCATGCTCTTCATCATGGCCGTGATGGGCGGGCGCGTGATTCCGATGTTCACCAACAGCATTGCGGGCGCCAACGCCACGCGCCGCCCCTGGCTGGAAAAAGCGGCGCTAGGCAGCACCCTGGCGCTGCTGCTGGCCGATGCGCTGGCGCTTCAGGGCTTGCTGCTGGCGGCGCTGGCCATCGTCTGCGCGGCCGCGCATCTGGCCCGCTGGTCGCTGTGGCAGCCCTGGAAAACCGGCCGCACGCCGCTGGTCTGGGTGCTGCATGTGGCCTACTTCTGGATTCCGGTGCACCTCGTGCTGCGCGCCCTGGCTGTGCCGAGATGGGTCACGCCCTCGCTGGCCACCCATGCCCTGACGGCAGGCGCCATTGGCGGGCTCATCATCGGCATGATGACCCGCACCGCGCTCGGCCACACCGGCAGGCCGCTGAAGGCGGGGCCCGCGGAAGTGGTCTGCTACCTGCTGGTGCTGGCCGCAGCGCTGATCCGCGTCTTTGTGCCGCTTGTCGCCCCGGCCCAGACCGTCAACGCCGTGATCTGGTCCGCCGCGCTGTGGTCGGGCGGCTTCGCGCTGTATGCCATTTGCTACTGGCCCATACTGACGCGCGTGCGTATCGACGGCAAGCCGGGCTAAGCGCCCGACAGCCTCGCAAGCAAGGATGCCTTTTCTATTGTTTTAATAGCGCATTGCGGCCGTCATGCGGGGGCTAGAGACTGTTTTAGTGCTGAACTTTTGATTCTCGCCGGCCCACGGGCCACGGGGAAAAAGCGGGTCCGGTGTAAGCTCCACGCCCAACGCCGCCATGAACCCCGCCCCGCCGCATTCCCCCCCACAAGCCCCTCCGCGCTCGGTCTGGGTCATGCTGTTTGCGCTGACCACCGCCTTTGCGCTCAGCCAGGCCTGGCGCACGGTGGCCGCCATCATGGCCGCGCCGCTGCAGGCCGACTTCCACCTCAGCGCGCAAGCCCTGGGCCTGTTTGCCGGCGCCTTTCACTTCGCCTTTGGCGCCATGCAGCTGTTCATGGGCATTGGCATTGACCTGCATGGCGTGCGGCGCACGGTGCTGACGGCCTTCCCCATTGCGATTGCCGGCTCGGTCCTGTCCGCCCTGGCGGGCAGTTACGGCGTGCTGGTGGCCGGCCAGGTCCTGATCGGCATTGGCTGCGCGCCGGCCTTTCTGGCCTGCACCGTGTTCATCGCACGGCATTTGCCGAGCGACCGCTTTGCGGCCATTTCCGGGCTCACGCTGGGCCTAGGCGGCATCGGCATGCTGCTGACCGGCACGCCGCTGGCCTGGCTGATCCAGGCGACCTCCTGGCGCATGGGTTTTTGGGTGCTGGGCCTTGTTGCCGCGCTGGCCTGGGGGCTGATCTACGCCCTGGTGCACGAGCCCGCAGCCCCGGCGGCGGTCACCCAGGCCAGGCAGGCCCACAAAAAGGAAACCCTGCGCGAGGCGATCGGCAAATTTGGCGCGCTCTTCATGCTGCCGCATACGCTGGGCATTGTGCTGCTGGGCAGCGTGGCTTATGCCTCCTTCATTTCGCTGCGCGGCCTCTGGCTGGGGCCCATGCTGATGCAGCGTCACGGCTTTTCGCTGGTGCAAAGCGGCAACGTTGCGCTGGTGATGTCGCTGGCCTCGCTGATCGGGCCGCCGCTGTTCGGCCGCTTCGACCCGGGCCCGGCGCACCGGCGCCGCTGGATAGTTGGTTTCACGCTGCTGCTCGCCGGCCTGTTTGCGGCCTTTGCCCTGACGCACAACACCCTTATCGACGTGCTGGGGCCCATCGCCATTGGCGCGCTGTCGGGTTACATGGTGCTGCAGTACGCCGATGTGCGCGCCGCCTACCCGCCGGCCATCACCGGCCGCGCCATGGCGGTCTTCACCATGTCCATGTTTCTGGGCGTGGCCGCCATGCAGTGGTTCACGGGCATCGTCGCCTCGGTGGCCTCAGCCTACGGCGTGGAACCCTTCACCGCCGTGCTGGCCAGCATTGCCGCTCTGCTGGCGGCCGGGGCGCTGGCGTTCACGGTGTTGCCGGGGCCGCTCCGCCCGCTGCCGGTCTGAACAAAATGCTACTGTTTTCATAGCTGCTGGCGCCCACCCTGCATGGGCAAAGGCCTAGTTTCGCTTGAAAACTCGGCTGGAGAGCGCGCCAGCCGGTCATCCACCCGCCCGTGGGCAAGCGCTGGCCGCCGGGGCTAAGATCAAGCGGCTAGCCGCCATGCAGCGCTCGGCGTTTACCCACCCACCTTCAACGATCCATGAACTCTTTGCCCCCCACCCCTTTTGCCGACGCCGCGGACACCTGGAACCGGCGCTTCGAGGACGACGCCTACATTTTCGGCACCGAGCCCAATGCCTGGCTGCGTGAGCACGCCAACGTCTGGCAACCCGGCCAGCGCGTGTTATGCGTGGCTGACGGCGAGGGCCGCAACAGCGTCTGGCTGGCGGGCCGGGGCCTGGTGGTGGATGCGTTTGATGTGGCCAGCGTTGGCGTGGCCAAGGCCCGCAGGCTGGCCGCGGAAAAAGGCGTGTCGGTCAACTATGCCGTCAGCGACTGTGATGCCTACCCGTGGCCGCTGGAAGCCTACGACGGCGTCGCGGCCATCTTTGTGCAGTTCGCCGATCCGGCGATGCGCGCGCGCCTGTTCGCCAACATCAGGCGCTGCCTCAAGCCCGGCGGTGTTCTCGTGCTTCAGGGCTACACGCCCAGGCAACTCGACTACAAGACCGGCGGACCGCCGCAGGCGTCCCACCTCTACACCGAGGCGCTGTTGCGCGAGGCTTTCGCCGATTTTGAATTGAGCCACCTGCACGAGTACGAGGCGGAACTGACCGAAGGCGACAGGCATCATGGCAGCTCGGCGCTGATCGGCCTTGTCGCCCGCCGCCCCTGAATTTGCGGTACAGCGTTAGCAGCAGGGGCTGAGGGCCGTCGATGCGGCCCGCCAACGCCCTGGCCGCAAGGGCTTACTTGGTCGCGTCTTTCAGGGTTTCCTTGGCGTCGCCATAGGCCTTCTGGGCTTCACCCTTTGCCTGCTTGACGAGGCCCTTGGCCTGCTGCTCCTTGCTGCCCACCAGCTTGCCTGCCGCTTCCTGTACTTTGCCCACTGCGTCCTTGGTGGCGCCCTTGACTTGATCCTTGTTCATCGGTAACTCCTGGTGTATTCGACTGGGAAGATCCAGGCCATGCCTGGCGCAAGCTGCCGCGCTGAAACTCATGCGACCGGCCTGTTGCGGGTCAGCGTTTCGTCGTTGCTTGCTGACCAGCCCTCACCATACGCAGGGCCGGCACGCTTGTAAGTAGGCCAGCCCCCACAAGGAACGTCAGCGGCGCGCCCCACGAGCGCATGGCGACCCGAACCGCGCCGCGACCTTCAAGACCCGCACAAAGCCGGTGGTGACAATGACCGGGCGCCTGTCTTGTCGCCACCTGTCGCCCACCGAATTCAGCCGGGATTGCTGCAATATTTATAGCTGCTTACCCCCGTTTTTATTGGGCTAGACGCCATTTTCATGCCAAAGAACGGGCATCGCGCCCAGCCGCCAGGCTCAGCGCGGCTGCGCCCGTGTTCTGGACCATCGCAGCCCCCGCCATTTGCGCCGTTGAATTCACCCTGCGGCAACGCAGCGCTGGCTATATCCGCCGCTTACCGGCATGATGCCTGTTTCAAATTGTTGTGAAGTGTGTTGAACGGTTGACGAACGACCATCGCCCGCTTTCGCTATCTTGAATGCAATTAAGAACAAAGGACTTACATGACAGCGAATCCCAACAATAGGCAAAAGACTGCTAAAAAGGCCAAGGCTGCGCCGGGCAAAGACCCAGTTGAATCAGTCAATGCACGAGTGACAGAAGCTGTAGAAAAACGGACACGGGCGGCTCGGCAATTTCCCGCCTGTTCATTTGAGGAAGCGGCTGGATTCGCGAAGCAACTATTGGAGTTCGGCGCGGGAAGACCAGCGCGTCGAATTTCTTTGTTCGACTACCTAGGTAAGTCTCCCGATAGCAGTACGTCTCGTCAATTGATAACGAATTCGGGCAAGTACGGTTTAACAAAAGGCAGTTATGCTGCCGAAATGCTCGAACTGACTCCTGAGGGAGCCAAGGCAGTCGACGATGAGCAATCCCAACGTGAACGGACCAAGGCGCGCATGTTCTTAGCCATAGAGAACATTCCCATCTTCAAGAAGTTGTACGATGAGTTCGTTGGAAACAAGTTGCCCTCCAAGGCGGCGTTGGTCGACGCCGCAAAAGCTACGGGGCTTAATGCTGACCTAGCAGCGGAGGCCATCGAGACTTTCACTGTGAACCTACGGTACGTCGGTCTTTTGCAAACACTTTCCGGCGCGGAACGCATTTTGACGGTCGATCATTGCTTGGACGCTTTGCCCCAAAGTTCAGCGTTACCGCAGGTCCGACCAGAAAGTCCACTGCTACAACCCTCTCAACAAACATGGATAAGGCCGACCTCGGCACTAATTACTACTGACCAAGCTCAGTTTGAGACCGCGTGCTTTTATGTAACCCCGATAGGAGAGGCCGGCTCGCCGCAACGTAAGCATTCCGATTTAATGCTGGGCTCGATTGTTGAACCTGCGCTCGAAGAATTCGGGCTCAAAGTTATCCGCGCTGACGGAATTGAAAAGCCAGGAACTATTACTCGTCAAGTGTTCGATTACTTGCTTAGGGCGAGACTCGTGGTCGTAGACCTGTCCTTTCACAACCCTAATGTGTTCTATGAGCTAGCGATTCGCCATGCCGCACGATTGCCAGTTGTACAAATCATTCGCACGGCTGATCGCATTCCATTTGATGTAAACCAGATGCGGACGATCCCAATCGACACTACGGACATTTACACGCTTGTGCCGCAATTGCAGTCGTATATTGCCCAAGTCGCGAGCCACGTCAGGCGAGCCCTCCAAGACCCAGACACCGCCGACAATCCGCTTTCAACGTTTTATCCGAACTTTCGAGTCCAGCTGTAGGCGCTGCATATTGCCACTAGGTTGGACTAAGGATGATCGGTAGTCAGATTTAATTTGCCTGAGACATCACCTACCGCCAACATCTATCCCTAGGAACTCCCATGACCGATCTCTCCACCTTCCCCATCACCCACAAGTGGCCGGCTCTGCATCCCGACTGGCTGCAGCTCTACTCGCTGCCCACGCCCAACGGCGTCAAGGTGTCCATCATGCTGGAGGAGACCGGCCTGCCTTACGAGCCGCATCTGGTCAGCTTTGGGTCCCATGACCAGATGTCGCCGGAATTCCTCTCGCTCAGTCCCAACAACAAGATTCCGGCCATCCTCGACCCGAACGGACCGGGTGGCAAACCGCTGGCGCTGTTCGAGTCCGGCGCTATCCTGCTTTACCTCGCCGAGAAGACGGGAAAATTCATTCCGCAGGACGCGGCGCAGCGCTATGAGACGATTCAGTGGCTGATGTGGCAGATGGGCGGCGTCGGCCCGATGTTTGGCCAGCTGGGTTTCTTCCACAAGTTTGCCGGCAAGGACTACGAGGACAAGCGCCCGCGCGACCGCTACGTGGCTGAATCAAAACGCCTGCTGGCCGTGCTGAATCAGCGGCTCGCCAGCCGCGCCTGGATCATGGGCGACGACTACACCATTGCCGACATCGCCACCTTCCCCTGGGTGCGCAACCTGATCGGCTTCTACGAGGCGGGTGATCTGGTGGGCATCAGCGATTTCCCGCATGTCTTACGGGCGCTGGCGGCGTTTGTGGCGCGCCCGGCTGTGGTGCGTGGGCTTGAAATTCCGCAGCGGGCTTGATGGACTGCCATTCATTCTCTATTTGATAGCAGCTCCCGCAGGCAGGACAAGGGCTGGAGCCTGATTTGGCTTGTATTCTCCCCCTAACCCCGTTCAGCGTGCCAGCTGCAACCCCTTCAAGGCTGCGGCAAGTATTTTTCAAGCGATGGGCGCTTATTCGCCGCGTTATGTGCGGTGAATTAGGCCGCAAGTCGACTCAAGTACCATTCCCACAGTTCTATTTTTGCCCGCTGCCGGGTACCCAACGGAGAAAACGATGTTCAGTCATGTGATGCTTGGTGTGAATGATCTTGCGGCCTCGAAGAAGTTTTACGACGCGCTGCTCGGCACGTTGGGCATCGCCCCCGGCGTGGCCAACAAGAACCGTTATTTCTATCGCAGCCCGACGGGCAGCTTCGCGATCACCACGCCCATCGATGGCGAGCCGGCTTGCCACGGCAACGGCAGCACCATCGGGTTCAAGGTGGAATCCCCGGAACAAGGTGACGCTTTCCATGCGGCGGGCATCGCCAACGGCGGCACCACCTGTGAAGATCCGCCGGGGCTTCGCGAAGGCCCGGCGGGCAAGCTCTACCTGGCTTATCTGCGCGACCCCGACGGCAACAAGCTCTGCGCGC
The DNA here is from genome assembly GCA_963793855.1 of uncultured beta proteobacterium. Lineage (GTDB taxonomy): Bacteria > Pseudomonadota > Gammaproteobacteria > Burkholderiales > Burkholderiaceae_C > Polaromonas. The sequence continues at coordinate 574,891 of CAWCBL010000004.1, read as the reverse complement.
TGCACCGGCCCGACTGAGCCGGCGGCGGCAGGCCAACGCACAGTGAGCGCCTGGATGGCCCATGAGCTGTCGAGGGTCGGGACATGGATTGCGGGTCCCCGGATCAGGTCCGGGGCAGGCTCAGCCCGCAATGACTGGCGCGACCTCACTGCTACAGTGCGTGCCATGCCCACCCAAGCCGCTTCCAAATTATCCGCATGACCCACGCCGTCTCCCGCCTGCGCGCCGCGCGCCTGGCGCGCAGCTCCAAACCCTTTCTCGCCCGAGGCGGTTCCACTGCCGAGCGCTGCGCCGGCTGCCGCCTGATCCTCAGCCACTGCCTGTGCGCCTTGCGCCCGGCGGTGAGCACGCGAGCGGGGGTGTGCCTGATCATGGCCGACATCGAGCCGCTCAAGCCCAGCAACACGGGCTGGCTGATTGCCGATGTGGTCGCCAGCACTTTCGCCTTTGGCTGGGCGCGCACCGAGGTCGACCCTGCGCTGCTGGCCCTGCTGGCCGACCCGCAATGGCAGCCGTATCTGGTATTTCCGGGGGAGTTTGTGGCACGAGAGCGGGTGGTGACTCAGGTGCTGCCCGTCGATCCAATAGAGGGCAAGGAGGGCAAGCGCCCGCTGTTTGTGCTGCTGGACGCCACCTGGCCCGAGGCGCGCAAGATGTTTCGCAAAAGCCCCTACCTGGACCACCTGCCGGTGCTCAGCCTGCAGTCCGAGCAACTGTCACGCTACCGCCTGCGCCGCTCCAGGCGCGACGACCACTTTTGCACCTCCGAGGTGGGTGCCCTGTGCCTGGAGCTGGCCGGTGAGCCCCATGCGGCTCAGACGCTGGAGGCTTACCTGGATGTGTTCACCAACCACTACCTGAATGCCAAGCAGCAGCGGCCCGTGGACATGGAAGACGCGGCGCACCAGCGTTTGCGCGGCTACGCCATGCCTTCGGCACAGCCGTCGGGCTGGAAGTTCATGTCAACACCGGCAAGCTAAGAGCGACAATCGACCCCCAACACCCAGGGCAACCCCGCCCCACATCAAGAGCAGCACCATGACCGAAGACCAAAACCGAAAAAACGAATTGAAGAAGATGGAGCTGTGCGATTCGTGCGCCGGCATCCAGCGCAACTGGCGCCGCGCCCCGGGGCATCCCGAGCTGGTGCAGGGCGACAACCGCCAGGAAAAGCGCGGCAACCATCTGGTCACCATCACCAAGTACCGCTGTGACCGCTGCGGCACAGCGTGGGAGTATGAGAACGACAAGAGCAACCTCCGCGCCGGTTGGTCGGTGGTCGGGCGATAGGCGGCACTCACTTTTTTTGCCAGCCCAGCCAATTTTTCGCGGGCGTTTCGTCGGCAATCGGGGCCAGGGCGGAAGAGGGCGCGGCCAGCAATACAGCAATACCGTTGAAGAGGAAAACCCGTGTCTCATGAATCCAGGCTGACCCGCGAACTGCGCTTACTGCTGCACACGCAACGGGTGGCCGCCATGGGGACTACCAGCGATACGGGTTCAGCCTTTGTTTCCATGGTCCCTTATGCGCTGGCGCCCGCGCTGGGATGCCTGGTCATCCACGTCAGCGGCCTGGCCGCCCACACGCGCAATCTGCAGGCCAGGGCTCAGGTGTCTTTGCTGGTCATGCGGCCCGAGCTGCCGGGTGAGCCGGTGCACGCCCTGCCGAGGGTCACCCTCGAAGGGCTGGCCGAGGTGCTTGAGCCGGGCAGCCCCTCATGGCGGGTATGTCGGGCGGCATATTTGCAGCGTTTCCCCGAGGCAGAGCCCATGACCGGATTAGGCGACTTCATGTTTGTGGCGGTCCATGTCAAGGGCGCGCGTCAGGTAGCAGGTTTTGGTGCGGCCCGCTCCATCGGCGAGGACGAGGTCCGCCTGGTCCTGGGGCCTGAGGGGCAAGACTAAGCGGACCTGGCCATTTCACGGAGGCACCGGAGTCTCCGGCTTGTTACCTGCGGCGCGAATCGTTGGGCCGGCGATCATTCCGGTCTGGCACACCATCGCCGTCACGGTCGCCGTCCAGGCGGTCCGGGATGCCGTCGCGATCGCGATCACGATCACGCGCACCATGGTCTGGACGCGGCGCCTGCATCAGGGGCCGGGGCGAAGGGGGCGGCATGGCGCGGGGGCGAGCCCGGTCGTAGTCTCTGGGCTCAAAGTGGCGGGAGTCGCCGGACCGGTACACGCCGCTGCCATAGATGTACACGGGCTGCTCCACCACGTAAGGCGGGCCGTTGCCATAGACGTCATAAGCAGGCGCCGGGTACACCGCGCAGCCGGACAGGCCGGCAGCGGCCAAAGTCGCAAGAATCGTTTTCATAAGGCATCCTGACACCCGGCAATAAAACTCCGGGCAAATTTATTGGGCAACAGGCAAGTATCGCGGGTGTGTCGGCTTGTGGAAGGAGAGGCGTCTGCCGGTTACCAAATGTGCCTGCTGCGCCGGGCGCACAATGCACAGCTCCAACGGAGGACATGGATGAAACGCAGACTGTTGTTGACGATGCCCCTATCGCTGGCGCTGGGCGGGGCCGCCTGCTCGGCTTCGCCGGTCGCGTCCGGCCAGCCCAGCTACAAGGTGTCGGCCGAGCAATTGCAGCAGGCCGTGGCAAAGCGTTTCCCGCTGCGCTATCCGGTGGGTGGGCTGCTTGATCTCAAGGTGGAGGCGCCGCGCCTGCGCCTCTTGCCCGAGCTGAACCGGCTGGGAACGGAGATGGTGGTTGAAGCCGCCGGTCCGGCACTGGGGCGCAGCTACACGGGCGCCTTCGATCTGGATTTTGGGCTGCGCTACGAAGCCAGCGACCAGTCGATACGCGCCCATCAGCTGCGGGTCAATTCGCTGCGCTTTGTCGACCTGCCGCCTGGCCCGTCCGAACTCCTCAAAGCCTACGGGCCGGCGTTGGCCGAGCAGGGCCTGAACGAAGTCGTTCTGCACAAACTGCGCCCGCAGGATCTGGCGCTTTCGGATGCCATGGGGCTGCAGCCGGGCAGCATCACGGTCACGCCCCAGGGGCTGGTGATCGGTTTCGTGGCAAAGCAAGCGCGCTGAGGGCCTTTGGCTCGCTGCAGGGTGGAATAAGGGCCATATCCCTCTTGTAATCGCCGGCGGCCATCAATGCGACCACTGCTGGCAGCTCTTGGGCTAGATTTCGCGTCCATTCATCATGAGTCGTTGCACTCCATCGTGCGTGATGCAGATGTTCTACGGCTAGGCCTCACAGTGTTTCACGAAGCAATTGGGATAGCGGACAGTGGCGTTCCGATATTGCCGTGAACAGCAATGACGCCGCCAATTGCAGCGCTTTTGATGAAGATTAACGACACTATGCACGCGATTACGACGAGTTTTACCGCTAATTTGGCGATTCGCTAACTGTTTCAAGGCATGATTTGTGTCGCAAGCTGTAAGTCGAAGGGGTCGACTGAAGTTTGGGTAAACAAAACAACAATTGAAAAGGAGTCGCATGATTGCAGAATTTGCAAGGAAAGGGCTTTGCCGCCTGGCCTCACCCATGGCTATTGCGGTGGCAATTGGCGTATCTGGATGTGCAGTGCAGACGCCGCCAGTCGCCCAGAAGGAGGCGCCACAGCCTGTTGCGATGCAAAAAGCTGCCCAGCAGGCCGCCGCCGCACAGGCCCCCGCCGCACCCACTTTGAAGCGGAAAATCGCGCTGGGACGTATTACCAACGAAACCAACTACGGCCAGTCATTGCTGCGAGACCGGCATGACGATCCGCTGGGCAAACAAGTCACTGATTTGATGAGCAAGGCGCTCACGGAATCTGGTGCCTATCTGGTTTTTGAGCGGCCGGATATCGGCCGCATCCAGGCCGAAAGCAAGCTGACCGATAACAGGCTGAACCTGATCGGCGTTGACGCGTTGATCATTGGATCGCTGACCGAGTTTGGCCGGAAAACCATGGGGGCTTCGGGCTTTGTGTCTTCCAGCAAGCGCCAGGTGGCTTTTGCCAAGGTTGACGTGCGCATGGTCGACGTAAGCACCGGCCACGTGTTCTTTGCAACGTCAGGCGCGGGCGAAGCGTCAACCGAAACTGCCTCGACATTCGGCTTTGGCTCGCAAGCGGGCTATGACGGCACGCTCAATGACAACGCCATCCGCCAGGCCGTGGCCGAAGCCGTCAGCCGGCTGTCGGTCGAGATGAGCGCACGCCCATGGCAGACCTACATCCTGAAATCTGACGGCAACAGGATATTCCTGGGCGGCGGCAAGAGCCAGGGCATCAAGCCCGGCATGCAGTTCGCCGTTCATACCCAGGGTGAACAGATCAAATCACCGCAAACCGGCGCCGTCGTAACCTTGCCGGGCCAAACTGTCGCCCAGGTGCGCGTTGATGCGCTGTTTGGCGACAGCGAACTCAATGAGGGTTCGGTCGCGTCCATCCTCTCCGGGTCTTTGGCCGGCTACAAACCCGAGCAGTTGCTGATCCGTTACGAGGGAGCGAAATAATGAAAAAAATTATCACCACCCTGATGATCGCCGGCGGGCTGGCAGGCATGCTGCTGGCCGCAGGCTGTGTGCAGATGCCCACAGAGAAGCAGGGCATCTCCGACATGCGTGCGCAGATTTCCTTCAAGGCCGACGACGAGCGGGTCAAAGGTGCCAGCCTACTGGTAGACGGCCTCAACATGGGCACCGTCGGCAGTTATGTCGAAGGCGTTGCCGCCCTCCGCATTCTTTCCGGGTCGCACGTACTTACCGTGGTACTCGGCAACCAAGTGATTCTTGATGAAAAGTTTTATGTGGGCGACGGCATTAGCCGCACCTTCATCGTGAAATAAGGAAACCGTGATGCGATACCTTTTTATTCTGCCTTTGGCAGTTGCACTGACGGGCTGCGCGGCTCCCACGCTGTACCAGTGGGGTGGCTACGACCAGGCGCTTTATTCGGGCTACAAAGATCCGACGCAAATGGAAACCATGCGCGTGAAACTTGAGGCCCACATTGCCGCCATGGAACAGTCCAAACAGAAAGTGGCGCCTGGCCTGTATGCGGAACTCGGCACGCTCTACCTTCAGGCAGGTTCGTCAGACAAGGCTGTCGGCCTGTACGCGCAAGAGCGCGACGCCTGGCCCGAAAGCAAGGGCTTGATGACCGCCATGATCCAGAACATAGAACGCCGGCAGAAAACCAAGGGAGAAGCACAAAAATGAGAATGATTCTTTGCACTGTGTGCACACTGGTTTCTGTCCTGTTGATGGGGTGCGTCACGCAGCCCACAAAAAAAGACATGAGCGCTTTCACCGCAGCCGCTCCGCGTTCGATTCTGGTGGTTCCAACCATCAACAAATCGCTGGATGTGGATGCGCCCAGCTATGTGCTGGCTGCCTTGCCAATACCCATTGCAGAAAAAGGCTACTACGTTTTTCCTGTGAATACGACCAAGTACGTTCTTGAGCAGGAAGGCTATTACGAGGGTGAACGGATTCACCAGCAGCCCACAGAAAGCCTTGCCAAGCTTTTTGGTGCTGACGCCGTTTTGTATGTGTCGATCAACCGGTGGGACGCGAAATTCGCACTTATCACTACGACGGTGACCGTGGAATTTGATTACCGCCTCGTCAGCAAAGACGGTACGGAAATCTGGAAAGAAAACAAGCGCATGCAGTATTCGCCGCAGAACAACAACAGCGGCGGCTCGCCGATGGCCTTGATTATTTCTGCAGTGATCAACGCAGCCATTGCGCGCGCTGCACCCAACTACATGCCGCTCACGCAGCAGGCCAATCAGCAGGTCTTTGTTATGGGGGTGAACCCGCTTCCCGATGGCCCATATCGGGCTGCATCGCTCAAGAAATAAGCGGTAGAAATACCTGGCCGGGACGCTGCTACGCCGGCAGCAAATTCACAGATGGCCAGCTAAAGAAGTCCCATGGGAAAGCCTCGCTCCATGGGGGCCTCAGGCGCAAGGGCTGATCAATCAGCGATGGTCACCACGTTGTTGGCAAAGCTGATCTGGTCAGCGGCCGCCGGCAGCGGTTTGATCGGCGGCACATGGCCGCTGTGATCGGACTGGCCGCTTCGATATAGGACCGCTTGCTGTTGTCTGTCCGACCATAGACGCTCTTATTCGAGGGCATTCAGCAGGTCATGGGCCTTGTGGCGGAGATGCCACTTTTCATAGGCATCGCTGTTCAGTTGCTCCGACAACGCCGCGGCACACTCGTGCAATACATCTACCTGCTTGCGCCGCGGTGGATTGGGAATATTCTGGATCGAGCCCACGATCGACAGGGCGCCCGCCAGTACATCTCCGTTGCGAAATATCGGCACCGCGATGGTGTTCACGCCAATCATTACCTCGCCATCACTCACCTCATAGAACTGCTCGGAGATCAGTGTCATGCGTTTGCGAATCTTGGAGGGGGTGACTATGGATAGCGGTGTTTCTCTCGAGAGTGGCGCGGCCAGCAACTCGTCCTGCAGTGCGCGAGCCGAGAAAGCCATTGTCAGGCGGCCTAGCGCCGAGCAGTGCGGCAGGGGACGGTTCCCGGGTTTGACACTGATGGTGATCCGAGCATAGACATTGTCCACAGTGGCAATCACCATGGGACGCCCATTAATAGGTACTGCCAGTACGGCCGTCTCCTTGAGCTCGTCACGTATGCGGATCATGTAGGGCTCCGCACGTGTGCGGAGGTCGAACTGGGTCCCCGCAGCTTCACCCAGCTGGAACACCCGCCAGCCGAGCCGGTAGCGCTCGGTCGACTGATCCTGTTCTATCAGGCCCATTTCCCGCAGCGTAGACAGGTGGCGGTGAATTCGCGGTTTGGTTTCACCTAGCGCGTCAGCCAATTCTGTCACGCCCATCGCCCGCTGGGCTAGCGCAAGTTCATCCAGGATACGCACGGCAACCTTGACAGCTTCGACAGAGTTGAGTTTTTTGTCGCTGGCGGGGGGGGCTGATTTGGAACGGGTTTGCATGAAACGACTTTACTGGTATTGGGAGGTGGTCATGCCCAATCTAGTGCTCATTGCACCAAAAAAGAACATGTAATTTCGATCAGCGTAACACTAGTCTTGGTGATATTATTAGCGAAACAACATATCGACTGGCGACACAAGCTATCTTGTAAGGGTAATTTACGAAACAGCGTATCGAGAAAAGACAATTGGCATTGATCTTGCACCAGAAGGTCGGTTACTCCGGGATTCGCTTTCCACACGATTTCTTTCTCATCTCAACAAAAGGGCTTTCATTATGAAAATTGTTCGTCGTAGTTTGGTGTTGTCTGCAGCTGCATTGCTTGCCTGTAGTGTGAGTGTTCAGGCGCAGACCGCACCCTCGAAAGAGTCGCTGAAATTTGGTTTGGCTATGCCGCTAACGGGTTCACAAGCCCTGTTTGGCGCTGACCAAGCAAAGGCCGCGCAATGGGCCGTTCAGGACATCAATGCCAAAGGCGGGATAGAAGGACATCCGCTTGAAATGATTTTGCTCGATACACAGGCTGATCCTCGCCTGGGTATAAATGCAGTGAACCGCCTTACCAACGTGGAAAAGGTTCCTGTGTTCGCTACCGCATGGAGCGCTGTTGTGAAGGCCGTCGCGCCGATTGCCAACCGCAGCCAGGTCCTTGAGCTCAGCGTCGGAGCCAATTCGCCGGATATCGCCAAGCTGGGTGACTACGTTTACACAACCTATCCGCTGGCGGATGTGGATGTCAGGGCGCAAGCTCGTTATGCATACGGCACACTGAAAAAGGCCAATGCTGCGGTGCTGTATATCCACAACGATAGCGGCGTCGAAGGTGCGCGCATCTATCGTGATGCTTTTACTCAGGCCGGCGGAAAGATTGTTGCGTTCGAAGCTTACGATGCCCAAGCCACTGATTACACGGGCGCGATTCTGAAGGTGCGCGCGGCCAATCCTGATGTGATCCATATTCAGGGCCTGGTTTCCGACTTGCCTCAGGTCGTCGCGCAACTGCGTCAGTTGGGCTTGAAGCAGACCATTTCCACCTACTCGGCCGGCTACAACCCAAAAGTTCTTGAGCAACTGGGCTCCGCAGCTGAGGGCATGCTCGTGTCAACACTGGCGCCTTCTGCCGAACAAAACCCAGCCATTGCAAAATTCGTCGAGCGCTGGCAACAGACGGAAAAACGGGTGCCAAACGGCCTGCCCTACACCCAGTACCTCTATGACATGCCATACCTGATCGGCCAGCTTTACGGTCATCTGATCAAGACGAAGCAGCCGCTCACCGGACCCAACATGCGCAAGGCATTGGTGGAGATTGGCAAGTTTGACCTGCCAATGACCGGTCTTCTGGAAATTACGAAGGACCACCGTGTGAACAAACCGGTCTATCTGTACGAAGTCAAGAACGGCAAGTTCGAGTCGGTTGCCACTGTTAAGTAACTGGCGTTTTTAAAGCAATAGCGACAGCGCGGTGCTGTCGCTGATTCAACGGACTCTACGACATGGTCGACGTACATACATTGCTCCAGATTTTCTGGACGGGCCTGGCAACCGCGACATATGGGGTGCTGCTTGCCGCAGCTTTTTCCCTCGTTCTCAAGGTAGTCAAGGTCTGGAATTTTGCCCAGGCGGGGATGATGGGTATCGCCTACTACACCATGTATGTAGTCATCTACAAAATGGGCTGGCCAGCCATGATCGGTGTCGCCATCAGTCTGGCCATGACAATCGCCGCAGCGCTCGTCATGGAGACGTATGGCCTTCAGACCTTCCGTCGCCGCAATTCACCATCGCTGACGTATTTCATCTTTACGCTCGTCGTCTCTGAGTTCGTGCAATATGTGCTGGCGATGATTTTTGGGACGGAGCCGGTGTCGCTGGCCACTACGTTGATGTCGCCGTCGACGTTGGTCGGTGGCATCGTGATCAGCCGCTGGGACATTTCAGCAATGTGCACAACGGCCGCAGTCATGGGCGCCCTGTATGTCGTTATCAAGAAGACGCACCAGGGCAAGTTCATGGTTGCCGTCGCGGACAACCCACACCTGTCCAGGCTCTACGGGATCAATGTGCGCCGTGTCTACAGTCTGACGTTTATGGTGGCTTCGGTCCTGGTGGTTGCGGCCATGTACCTGTTTGGCACGCGCGCGTCCTTGGTTCCCAATACGCCGCTGGAGATGCTGCTGTTCGCCGTGATTGCCGCGCTGTTGGGCGGCATGGGGAACGTGTTTGGGGCAGCCGGCGCTGCCTTGTTCCTGTCCTTGTTGCGATCATTCAGCATCCTCGTCATTCCCTCGGCGTGGCAGGGGCTCATCCTATACGCGCTGCTGTTTATCACGATCTTGTTCTTCCCGAACGGTGTGAAATTTCGCCGCCCCACCATTCGGATCAAACCTTCGGTTGAGACTGCCAAGGCTGCTGTCTGAAGCGCCATATACGAAAGTAACAGGATACTTCATGGAATACATCATCTCACTGCTGGTATTGATCGGGCTGTATGTTGCTCTCAGTTCCAGTTTTAACCTAATCATTGGATTCGGTGGTCTTGTTAGCATCGCCCACCCGATTTTCTTTGCCCTGGGGGCTTATACCGTTGGTGCCCTGAGTGTCCAGTTCAACCTGCATCCGCTACTCGCTGTTGCGGCCGGCGGCGCAGTCGCATTGCTGTCTTCGTTCATGCTGTCACTGCCTTCGCTACGCATCTCAGGTGACTATCTCCTCATAACCAGCATCGGGTTTCAGCTGGGCCTGATCGAGATCATTAAAAATCTGGACTTCCTTGGCGGCGCCAGTGGCCTGAGCGGCATTCCAAATATCGTCCAGGAGCACCGCAGCATTACGTTCGCGGCAATCTCATTGGGTCTGGCGGTTGCCGTTGTGCTTTTTATCCGTGCCTTGGTGCGCGGCCCATATGGCCGCGCAATCCAGGCCATGCGCGACGATGAGTTGGCATTCGTCGCGCTGGGCCGCAATGCCATGAACATCAAAATTACCATCTTCGCACTCGGTTCCGGTATTGCTGGCGTTGCGGGCGGAATTTATGCGTATTACTACCAGTACCTCACGCCAGATCAGTTTCAGATACTGCAATCATCCATGATCCTCACGATGGTGGTGGTGGGTGGCATGGGTTCAGTCTACGGCCCGGTCGTCGGTGCCATATTGCTCATCACGTTGCCCGAAGCCATCACATTCCTGAACCTGCCCTCTGAAATCATGGGGCCGCTGCAGGGCGTAATTTTCACACTGCTCGTGATCATCTTCCTGTTCGTGCGGCCGCAGGGCCTCGTCGCGCCGGCTCGCGCGCGCTGAAGCTGAGGTAACACATGAAAACAATGCTTTCTTTGCATGGCGTCAATAAGAAATTTGGCGGCGTTGTCGTGGCCGACCAGATTGATCTTGAGCTGCACGCCGGTGAAATCATGGGCCTAATTGGGCCTAACGGTGCAGGCAAGACCACGCTGTTCAATCTGATCTCCGGCGTCGTCACCCAGGATTCCGGGCGTATTGCATTGGGCGAGCAGCCGCTAGAGTCGTTGCCGATGTACCGGCGCGCTCGCCTGGGTGTGGCTCGCACATGGCAGCACATGCGTCTTTTTAACTCCATGAGCGTGCTTGAAAACATGCTGGTCGGCGGCTCGGACTATCTCGGCGAGTCTTTGTTGCAGCTGCTCTTTTCCGGCAAGTCCGTGAAGCTCGCCGAGCAGATGGCGCATGAGCGCGCGCGCACCATCCTCAAACGTATGGGGATGGATGCGCTGGCCAATACCAGCGTCAGCGATATCACTTTTGGTCAGCAAAAACTGATAGGCCTCGCCCGCGCACTTATGAGCGATGCACCTTGTCTGCTGCTTGATGAGCCGATGGGGGGCGTGGAAGGAACGGCCTACGAAACCATGCGTGACATCGTGCGCCAGGAAGCCCAGGCAGGCCGCGCAATCTGCGTGGTTGAGCACAACGTGTCGTTCATCCGCGATCTGTGTACGAGCGCCGTATTCATGGTTCAAGGACGAATTATGGAGCGTGGCGATGTCGCTACTTTGCTCGAGAGCAAGGTGCTTGCTGAGCTCTACTTCGGCAAATGAATCGTTCCGCAATCAACGTAAATAGGATATCTGCATGCTGCAACTTCATGGAATAAACGCTCACTACGGCAAGCTGCACGTGCTGCACGATTTTTCACTGACGATCAGCAAAGGAGAGCGTGTCGGAATTTTCGGACACAACGGTGCCGGTAAGACGACATTGCTGCGTGCCTGCGTTGGGGATCTCGACGAATGCACCGGCCGCGTAACCTACCGTGAGCATGAAATTGCCAGCGGGGAAGTGCACCGTAATGTAGGTTTCGGCATGGGCTTCGTCCCACAGGGGCATAACGTATTTCGGGATCTTTCGGTCGCTGAGAACCTTCAGATTGCCGGCTTGCGTAATGCGCAAGTGGCATTGGGTGATGTGTACGCACTGTTTCCACTGCTGCATGAACGCAATGATCAGATCGCCAATTCACTCAGCGGCGGCCAACAGCAGATGCTGGCGCTGGGCATGGCGCTGATGACGCGTCCGTCGATCCTGTTGTTGGACGAGCCCACGATCGGCCTGGCGCCCGTGATCGTGCGCGATGTACTGCGCAGCGTCATGGAAATCAATCGCACTCAGGGTACGACGGTGGTTATCGTTGAGCAGAACGTGCAAGCTACGCTAGCGAGCGTTGACCGAGCCGTGGTGATCAAGTCTGGACGGATCATCTTTGATGGTCAGAGCAGCGAATTGTTGAAGCAAGAAAGCCTATGGGAGCTGTTCTGAATCCGGCATCATCTGTCACGGCGGTCACGGCGGTCACGGCTGGCATGGCATTTGAGCGTTATCTCCACTGGGCCGCTAGCGTCGAATGGAACGATGTGCCTCTTGCGGCGCGTAGCAGTGTCGTGCTCGTGCTTGCTGATAATCTCGCTGCCACTTTCAGTGCGCAAGAAGAGCCGCAGGTTGCATTGTCACGTCAGCGCATGCTGGCTGCAGTCAGCGGCGGACCAGCATCCTTGTTGGTACCCGGCCGTCCGCGTGTGTCCGTTCTCCAAGCGGCGATGGGTAACGGTCTTGCGATGGGTTGGAACGAGTTGGACGAAGGTTATCGGAAGGCCGTGTGCCATGCCGGCTTGTATGTTCTTCCTGCGCTACTCGCTTGCGCGGAAGCAGAGGGTTCTTCCCTTAAGGAACTCCTGCGTGCAGCATTGCTAGCTTACGAAACCGTTACTCGCATTGCTTGCAGCTGGCGTTTTCCTGCCATGCTGATTCATCCGCATGCACTGTTAGCGCCTGTCGGTGCAGCTGCAGGGGTTGGCTTTCTGCGCCGACTGCCAGCAGATGAGTTGCTGTCGGCCATAGCAGGCGCGGCGACGATGGGCATGGTTGGACCGTTTAACCATGCGCTGCAGGGTGTCCTTGCGCGCAACACTTGGGCGGCTCAAGGTGCCGCAAGTGGACTCGCTGCTTTGGAATGGGCACATTGCGGGATTGGTGGCCAGGCATCCACGCCGCACGACGTATACGCTACGGCGCTCGGCGCCAAGGCGGATCTGTCACCACTTGTGCCGCATGCCGATGCCGGCTGGGCCGTTGAGGCGGGCTATCACAAGATGAGCGCCTGCTGCCAGTACGCGCATTCCACGATTGAAGCAGTGCAGACGCTATTGGCGAAGAATCCGAACCTGCAGGGCGGAGAACAGCTAACCAGCATACAAGTTGAAACCCACCCGCTTGGCTATGCGCTTGCCGACCGTCGGCCTTCGACCACGCTGGGCGCGAAGTTTTCTGTTCCGCATGCGGTAGCTGCGGCGCTGGTGCATGGCGATGGCGGCGTCGCCTCATTCGACACAGCCTCGTTGGATGACCCTCGCATCGCCCGTTTGCGTGACATGACGCAGCTGGTACCGTTTCCGGAGGTCCGTCCTTGGCCTGATGACCGGCCGGCTCGGGTTACCGTCACTTGCCAGACGGGAGAGAAATTCGATGCTCTGTGCTGGAGCGCACAAGGTGGTCCGGATAGACCGTTTTCCGAGTACGCGCTTTGGAACAAGGTGGCTGAACTGTCCCAAATGCAGGCTCCTCGTTTCACCCGTGTGATGCGTGAGATAGCCAGCGTGGTGAAGTCGCAGGATGAGGCCGGGAGGCTCATGCGCCCATGGAGCGTGTGGCTCGACGACATTTTCCGGGAGGACGTACCAGATACAGGTGCGACTCCAATTCCATGAACACGAAAGGCAGACAATATGCAAGCGCTTGTGCAACAGGTCACCCCAGATCAGAATTGGGATCTTGAAGTCGATGTATTGGTTGTCGGGGCTGGCGCCTGCGGCTTAGCTGCGGCCATCTCCGCTCACGATGCAGGTGCGCAGGTTGCGATAATCGAAAAGCGCGACCGTCCAGGTGGCAATTCTTCACTCAGCACCGGCTCGGTACCCGGGGCTGGCAGCCGCTTTCAGCGCGAAGCAGGCATTGAAGATTCAGCGGCCGTCATGGTGGCGGATTTGCAGCGGCTGTCAGGGGACAGCGACTTGCCGGAACTGACACGCCGCATGGCCGATGTCTCTGCAGAACTTTGCGAATGGCTGGTCGATAGCGTCGGAGCGCGCATGGCGCTTATCACTGACTACTGTCATGTCGGTCACACCATTCCCCGGCTGCATGCGCCGGTGTCCCGGCGCGGCCAGGACCTCGTCGACGACCTCCTGGCTGCCGTCGCACGACGTGATATCCCGCTGGTAACCAACAATCCAGTGCAGACGCTGTATGTCTCGCCTGAAGGTGCAATCGTGGGTGTAGGAGTTGACGGCCCGGGGGTTGAACGTTCGCTTATTGGCGCGAGTAATGTCATCTTGGCGTCCAATGGTTTTGCGGCCAATCGAGAGCTCGTTGCAAAATACTGCAGCGAAATCGCAGGGGCGGAGTATTTTGGGGCACTTGGTAGCCAGGGAGAAGCGGTCCTGTGGGCGCAGCACCTCGGCGCGCGCCTGGCGAATATGCAGGCTTACCAAGGCTATGCGGCCGTAGCGTATCCGCACGGATCACTGCTGTCGTGGACTACGATTGAAAAAGGCGGCTTCCTGGTCAATGCGGCCGGTGAACGCTTTGGCAATGAAGACGTAGGCTATTCGGACTATGCGCGCCACGTGCTCGAACAAAATACCAGTGTTTATGCCGTGTTCGACGAACGGATCATGACGCTAGCCTCCAAGGAAGACGAGTTCCGCGAACTGGCCGAGCATGGCGGCCTCAAAAACGCCATCTCCGTCGCCGAATTGGCTACATGCTTTGATCTACCTGCCAAGGCATTGGCCGCCACCCTGGCGGCTTATAACGATGCCGCGGCTGGAAATTCCCCAGACTTGCATGGTCGCAAGCGGTTCGGCATGGCACCCCTGACCGGCCGGTTGTGGACTTGCCGCGTGACGCCAGGGCTCTTCCATACGCAAGGTGGTCTCGCTGTGGACAACGATGGGCGTGTGCTGCGTGAGGATGGCTCGATCATCCCCGGATTGTTTGCCGGCGGGGGCGCAGCTGCAGGCATCAGCGGACGTGCAGGTGCCGGAGGTTACGCATCGGGCAATGGGCTACTAACAGCGATTGGACTCGGTTATCTTTCGGGCCGCGCGGCCGCTGGCGCGGCCCATGCGGGAGCCGGTTTATGAACGTGGCTAGCAGTGAATCGCTTTCCGCTCAGATGGCGGTATTCACACACGGCCTGCGTTTTGACGACATACCGGCACCGATCCAACATCTCGCGCGGCTGCACCTCCTCGACGCGATGGGCGTGGGCCTGGCTGCGGCGCGCGTACCGGCCCATCATCGTCTTCTGAGCCAGTTGCGAACCGAAGCACCTGGCGAAGGCGCGGCCACAGTATTCGGTTTTTCCGGCGGTACCGCCGCGCCTCTGGCGGCCTTGTTCAATGGCACCTCTATTCATTCGCTGGAGTATGACGATACCCATATGGGATCCATCGTGCATGGCAGCGCGGTGATTGTGCCAGCGGTTCTGGCTGCAGCGGAAGCCAGCGACCTGTCGCTCGACGACACGGTAAAGCTGGTGGTGGCGGGATGGGAAACCTTGGTGCGTATTGGCGAGGCCAGTCCCGGAGGCTTCCAGCGCCGCGGGTTCCAGGTCACTTCGGTAGGTGGTGTTGTCATCGCTGCCATGCTGGGTGCTGTGGCACGCGGTGCCAGCCTTGCACAGACGACCGCCGCGATGGGTATATCGGGTAGTCAAGCTGGTGGAATCTTTGAGTTCCTGAGCAACGGATCCAACGTGAAATCTCTCCACCCTGGTTGGGCCGCGCACGCAGGCCTGTGGGCGGCTGCGTGTGCTCAGGCCGGTATGACCGGCCCCGACACGGTTCTCGAGGGTCGATTTGGCCTGTTTCGTACTTACGCCGACGATGCAGAAGCGGCTTCTCGCCTTGCTGACTCGCTGCAAGGACTGGGCCGCATATGGAAGCTATCGGATGCGGCGTTCAAGTTCTATCCTTGCTGTCACTACATCCATCCTTACCTGGAGTGCGCACAGGCCCTGCTGGCACAGGTTGACAGCGTCAAGTCCATCGCCGCCGTGCGTTGCCGGGTGGCGCCAGGCGCCGCCACAGTCATCTGCGAACCGTGGCATACCAAGCAAAATGTGCAAACCGAAAGCGAAGCCAAATATAGTCTTCCTTATTGCGTCGCACGTATCCTCTTGGGCCGACCGGTCGATGTCCTTGCGATGACGGCGGGCGGGGTCGACGCCGAAGCCGTAGCGCTATCCGCGCTAATCCACTGGGCGCCGCATCACGACAGTCGCTTCCCGGAAGTTTTCGATGCGGATATGGAGATCATCCTTACAGACGGCAGCCGCAGGCATCACTCGGTAGCGCAGGTTTTGGGTAGTCCCCAAAGGCCCGCAACCGAAGCAGCAGTCAAGACCAAGTTCATGGCCAACGCTTCGGTAACGCTCATTGACTCTGCATGTGAGGACCTGTGGCGGAGCGTAATGAAGGGCGGTCAACTGAGCGCGATGCAATCGGCACTGAGATCCGTCCAGTAGGAACTAAATGGCAAGCTCAGCTACTCCGCAGCGCCTTCCGCTGGACTTGGTCACGGGCTTTCTGGGTACCGGCAAGACCACGCTTATCAATGCCGTGTTGCGCGACCCTGCCTTTGCCGGCGCGATGGTCGTGGTCAATGAGTTCGGTCAAGTCGGGCTCGACCATCTGTTGATATCAGCCGCTCAGGACAATGTGGTTTTACTCGACTCCGGCTGCCTCTGTTGTGCAGTTTCTGGAACGCTCAGGGATACGCTGATTGACTTGTTTTCCAGACGCGCCAGCGGCACTTTGCCACCGTTCAACCGCATCATCGTGGAGACAAGCGGTCTGGCGAACCCGGCCCCAGTGGTGGCATCGCTGCTAGGGGACTCGGCGTTGACGCCGCGGTGCGAGTTGTCGCAGGTGCTGACGCTGGTGGATGCGGCCACCGGCGTGCAAACACTCGCGCGCTATCAGGAAGCGCAGCGCCAGGTCGCTTTTGCGGACCGCCTGCTTATCAGCAAAACGGACACTGCCTCGCTCGCACAGGTCGAGGCGCTAGCGGAAGCATTGGCGGAGTTCAACCCGAACGTGCCGATCGGACGCTGGAAATTCACCGATTCGGCAACCCCACATTTCGCTCCGCTGGCCGCGCGCGTTCCGGCACGAACTGCGGCGCCGGCAGGCCTTGCGCCATTCTGGCTGCGTGGCCCACTGCATCCGCAATACGGCGATGACGGGCAGGACGCGGTCTCGGGGACGGACATGCACGGCGGGGCATACAAACAGATCACCACGCATGTGCTTCACGTGCCGCAGTCCATCACTTGGGCGACCTATGCGGCCTGGACGGACGCATTGCGCAGGCGTTTTCGCAACCGTCTGCTGCGCTGCAAAGGCCTGCTGCGGATTGAACCTGACGGGGCCCTATGGGTGATACAGGGTGTGCAAGGCTATTACGCACCACCGCAACGCATGGTTGCCGGTGTCAACGACAGCCTGAGTGGTTTTCTGGTGTGTATTGGCGAAGCCATCACTAGAGCCGATTTGAACGACAGCCTTGGCCTTGGGGGTGTTTGCACGCTGCCTGCTGGCAACCTGTCGGCCGAAAATTTCTCTGATAACTAGGAATCCAAATCATGAACAACAGTTTTATCCTTCGTGGCGGCATTGTGGTCAGCGCTGAGCGCGACCCCGAGCCGCTCGACGTGCTGGTTGAGGCCGGTTGCATCAAGGGCTTGCTGACGCCCGGAACTGACGTGGCAGAACATGTCAAAGTTCGCCGCATCGACGGCCTGCATGTGTTTCCCGGTCTCATTGAGGCGCACATGCACTTCGGTTTCGGTGAAAAGATCACAGAGTACAGCACCGAGACCGCCCATGCCGCCATCGGTGGCTTCACCACTGTGCTCGGCTATTTCCTTAACAACGAAGCCTACAGCGAGGTCTTCAAGCGCGAGCAGGCCTATGCCCAGCCACGCGCCCACGTGGACTATGGCTTCCACTTCAGCACGGCATCCGAGCTTCATGTCAAAGAGCTAGAGTCCTATGTGAAAGACTACGGCGTCACGTCATTCAAGTATTTCATGAACTTCAAGGGTGAGGAAGGTCGCTACCTCGGCCTCGACGGCACCGACGACGGCTACTTCTACGCTCTTTTGCAGGAGGCTGCGCGGATCGGTGGTGTCACGGTCGTCTGCCACACGGAGAATATCGAGATCGTCAACCGATTGCGCAACGCTCAATTGGAGAGGGGTATCGAGACGCTCCAGCAATGGGAGTCTGTCAAGCCGCCCATCACTGAAGCGGAGGCGTGCATCCGCGCCATGTTCCTAGCCGAAAAAGTCGGCGCCAAAATCTATGTTCCTCACATGAGCTCTCGAATGGGTCTCGATGAGGTACGGTTCTGGCGCCAGCGATACGATCAGGTCTACGTTGAGACCTGCCCACACTACCTCACGCACACCTCGGATATGAACCTGGGCGGGATGGGCAAGGCCAACCCGCCTTTCCGCAGCAAGGACGACCAGGATGCGCTGTGGGAGGGCCTCGCGGACGGGGCTATCAATGTAGTCGCCTCGGACCACTGCCCGCGCAAGCGGGTGACCAAGGACAAGAGCTTCTGGCTGGCATCTCAAGGGTTTCCCGGTACGGCAACGATCCTGCCAGTCCTTCTGAGTGAGGGATATCACAAACGGGGCTTGTCGTTACGTCGCATCTGCGAGTTGGTCAGCACTGGACCTGCGCGCATCTTTGACATCAACAAGCGCAAAGGCGCATTGCACCCTGGCGCCGACGCCGATATCACGCTTGTCGATCTAAACCTTGAGCGCACTGTTCGCCACGAGGACCTGCTGTCGTACTCGGACTACAGCCTCTATGACGGCTGGACCTTCAAGGGCTGGGCCACCGAGACCATCGTGCGTGGCGAAACGGTCATGAAGGACGGCAAGATCACCGGCGAACCCGGTTACGGAAAGTACCTCTTTCGAGAGCGTACGGCAACGCCTGCCACCTGAAATTCACAACTGTAAATTGGAGAAAGACCATGAAACCCTGGGACGACGTTATTGGCGAAGAAGAGCTTCGCGCCTATGAGGCGGCCGGCTTCGGCCGTCCTAGTGGCCTGGGCAAACGCCCGGCGCTGCTAATTATCGATGTTCAGTACCGCACCGTGGGCACAAAGCGCGAACCGTATTGGGATGCGATAAAGGAATTTCCGACCTCTTGCGGCGACGTGGGCTGGGCCGCGGTGGATGCGATAGTGCCACTGGTGGCGCTATTTCGCGAACGCGGCTGGCCCGTCATGTACCCCCATGTGGCGCCCAAGCAAGCCTATGACGGCGGGCGTCTGGCAGAAAAGATCCCGGCGATTATGAACATCTCGGCCAAGGGATATGAGTTTGTTGCCGAGATCGCACCACATGAGGGTGACGTACTGTTGCCGAAAAAACATCCGAGCGCCTTTTTCGCCACAGCGCTGTGCAGTCACCTTATCGACAAGCAGGTTGACACTGTGATCGTCGTCGGCTGCAGTACCAGCGGTTGCGTTCGCGGCACCGTCGTTGACGCGTTCTCGTACAACTTCAAGGTTGCGGTTCCGCAAGAGTGTGCGTTCGATCGCAGCATAACTTCCCATAAAGTCAACCTGTTTGACCTAGGACAGAAATACGCAGACGTCCTGCCGACAGCAGATTTGATCAGGATGCTTCAGATGCTGCCGAACTAGTCAGTACGTTCGCCTAGTCACATCGGGCGGTTAAATCATATTTTTTGGATCACTAGACCATGACATTTTCTCCCGGCCAACGCTTTCGACTCGCACTCAAGGAAGAGCAGCCCCTGCAGATCGTAGGAACGATCAATGCCAATCATGCCTTGCTTGCGCAACGCGCCGGTTACCGGGCTATCTATGTCTCGGGCGGCGGCGTCGCTGCAGGTTCGCTCGGCCTGCCAGACCTAGGCATTAATACGTTGGATGACGTGCTCACCGATGTCCGCCGCATCACTGATGTGTGCGACACACCGCTGCTCGTTGACATCGATACCGGATTCGGCCCCAGCGCGTTCAATATCGCCCGAACGGTCAAGAGTCTGATCAAGTCCGGGGCTGCAGCCTGCCACATCGAAGACCAGGCTGGCGCTAAACGCTGCGGCCACCGACCGGGAAAAGAGATCGTCTCGACGCAGGAAATGGTCGACCGCATCAAGGCTGCTGTCGATGCGCGCACAGACGACGCCTTCTTCATAATTGCCCGCACCGACGCGATTGCCAGCGAAGGCGTTGATGCCGCCCTGGAGCGGTCTTCCCGCTTCGTCGAAGCCGGCGCGGACGCGATCTTCGCCGAAGCCGCCTACGATCTGCCCACATACCGGCGCTTTACTTCGACCTTGAAGACGCCCATCTTGGCCAACATTACTGAATTCGGCCAGACCCCGCTGTTTACGGTGGATGAGCTTCGCACTGCGGGCGTCGGCATGGTGCTCTATCCACTGAGCGCGTTCCGCGCCATGAACAAAGCAGCGGAATTGGTGTATGAAGCCATCCGCCTTGATGGCTCCCAAAAGGCAGTCATCAGCGCGATGCAGACGCGTGAGGAGCTTTACGAACGTATCGGCTACTACGAATTTGAGCGCAAGCTGGACAAACTATATGAGCAACGCAAGCAGCTATGAACAGGTGCGGGCTACTGCGCTCGATACCATCCCCCGCATCTAGGATGATGCAATCGAAGTTGCTATAGAGGCTTTTGCCGATGGAAATCGGTGAGGCCGAAATTGCGCTCCTTTCAGTAATTTTGTATGCGACGCATATCATGATCCAAAGGAGCATGAATGCCACGCAAGACAAAGATGGACCGTGTTGCTTAGCAGTTCCATTGTGTGGACTTCAATAACTGTGCCGCATGCCAGCTTCTCCCGGGTAGACGCAGCTCAGAGTTGAATTCAGCCGGCGATGGTTCTAGTACGTCAGCCAGTCAATCGCTTCGGCCATCGCCTGGCGGCTGCCACTCGTCGGTTTTGAAGGAATTCATGGATAAAGAACTTTACGACGGTTTGAAGCTTTGTCACGGAAGGGAAGAGCTTGGTGCTTGTCTGGTAGTTAGCGGGCGCGCTTACGACTATGTTGACCTCCGCGCCGCCGAGCGTATGGGTCTCGCACCCGTGTCACATTTTCCGGTGGTGATGCGCATCCTGCTTGAAAACATCCTGCGCCATTGGCTTCCTAACGAGGACAGCGACATCACCGCAATGCGTGACTGGCTGGCTAACCGGTCGAGCGAGCGCGAGATCAGTTTTTACCCGGCTCGGGTGCTTATGCCCGACTCGTCCGGAGTTCCTCTGCTGGGTGATCTGGCCGCGATGCGCGACGCAGTGCGCAAGGCCGGCGCCGACCAGGGTCTCGTCAATCCTAAAATACAGGTCGATATCGTGATTGACCATTCGGTTATCACCGATTTTGCCGGCACGGCACAGGCTTATGAGCTGAATCTAGCGCTTGAGTACCAACGGAACGCCGAACGTTATGGCTTTTTGAAATGGGCACAGGCCTCGTTTTCCAATCTGCGCGTGATTCCACCTTCTATGGGAATAGTTCACCAGATCAACCTGGAGTATCTGGCCCGGGTGGTATGGGCCGAAGGCGAAAAGAAAAAAGAAGAGGGCGTCAGGTCCATGGCTTTTCCGGACACGCTGGTCGGTACGGACAGTCACATGCCAATGGTCAACGGCATTGGCGTTCTTGGCTGGGGCGTTGGCGGAATTGAAGCGGTCGCAGTCATGCTGGGCCAGCCGATTTCGATGCAATTGCCGCAGGTCGTCGGTTGCGAGATCACCGGCCGGGCGCGCCCAGGTGTCAGCAGTTCTGACATTGCGCTGACCCTGACAGAGCGTTTGCGCCAGCATAAGGTCGTTGGCAAGTTCGTAGAGTTCTTCGGGGCGGGCTTGGATTACCTGCCGGTGTCGCACCGCGCCACCATTTCAAACATGGCGCCCGAGTGTGGCGCCACAATGTCGTTCTTCCCGGTGGACCAAGCAACGCTTGACTACCTAACTGCGACCGGACGCAGCAGCGAGCAGGTTGCGCTGGTGGAGGCGTACACGAAGGCCCAGGGCCTTTGGCGTTCGGAGGACGCACAGGAGATCGCCTACAGCGAACGCCTGGTGTTTGACCTGGACAGCGTGAAACCCTCAATGGCTGGCCCTAGTCGGCCGCAGGATCGTGTGGACCTTGCGGATGTGGCGCAACGCTTCGCAGGGGCCTATGTCGACCGCCTGGCCGGCTGGCAGCCGCTTGCTGCGGAAGACAAGGCGGGCGCACTCCATCAATTGGATCATGGCGACATCGTGATCGCTGCGATCACCAGCTGCACGAACACGTCGAACCCCCATGCGATGGTGGCGGCGGGACTGCTGGCGCAGAAGCTGAACGAACGCGGCGTTAGAGCAAAGCCCTGGGTTAAGACCTCGCTAGCGCTGGGTTCACGTGTTGTCACTGACTATCTTCGCGCTGCCGGGCTCCAGGAGCATCTGGATGCGCTGGGTTTCCATCTGGTCGGCTATGGCTGCATGACCTGCGCCGGAGGATCGGGGCCTCTTGCGTCAGAAATATCTGCGCAGATTGAGAACGGTGACTTGGTCGTTGCGACAGTGCTCTCCAGCAATCGCAATTTCGAAGGCCGCACCCATGCGCTGGCCCGCGCGAACTTCTTGGGTTCGCCGGCGCTTGTTGTTGCCTATGCCTGCGCCGGGTCGGTCTCCACGGATTTGACAACGGAACCAATCGCTCTTGATCGTGATGGTGTTCCGGTGTGGCTGGCCGATGTCTGGCCAGGTGACGAGGAGATTGAAGGTGTTCTGCGGGTGAACCTCAGCCCGGAACTGTTCAAGCAGCGATATGCCACGGCCTTCGAAGGGAATAGTCGCTGGCAAAAGCTGCTTGCTCCGCAAGGTCCGTATTACCACTGGGATACCCGCAGCAGCTACATTCGCCGACCACCGTATTTCGACGCAGGCTATGAGAGGGAGCACTTTGGGCGACACGACATTCTGGCTGCGCGGCCGCTGCTTCAGCTAGGTGACAGCATTACCACGGACCACATTTCTCCCGTTAACGCCATCACAGAAAAAAGCGAAGCAGGCCGCTACTTGGCCGGTTTGGGTGTTGCTGTCGCAGACTTCAATACCCTGCTTGCGCGGCGAGGAAACCACGATGTGATGGTGCGCGGCACATTCGCCAATAGCCGCCTGGCCAACGAGATGGCTGCGGGACGCGAGGGTGGATGGACCGTCCATGTGCCAACCGGCGAGATCATGACCATCCATGAAGCTGCGCAGCGTTACCGCGACGAAGGTATTCCGCTCGTTGTGATAGCGGGCGCTGAATATGGCACCGGCTCCTCGCGTGACTGGGCGGCCAAGGGCGTCCGCTTGCTTGGTGTGCGTGCAGTAATCGCCGAGTCCTTCGAACGTATCCATCGTTCTAACCTCGTCGGCATGGGCGTGCTGCCTCTGCAATTCCCATCAGGCGTGACGCGCCAAACGCTGGGCCTCACGGGTGATGAAACTTTCTCGATCTCAGGCCTAGGCGGCGCGCTGGAGCCACGTCAAACGCTGGACTGCGAAATTCTCTACACGGATGGGCGGTCCACGGTCGTGTCCATGCTCAGCCGACTTGACATACCTCGCGAAATCGCGTGGTATCGAAAAGGAGGCATTTTGCCTTATGTCCTTGACTTGTTGGCACCGACCAAGAATTAGGCAGATGGCATGGTCGTCCCCCCAAAACAGTCAGCTATTGCCGGCACAGTCGGTCAATTTCCCCGGAATAGGGCTTTTCAGGGAATTTCAGTTTTCTGGGTGTAATTAACGGCAATAAGGGCGCCACGAAGTTGGGCGACATCAGATGCACCGTGTCGCCAAACCTGGAGAATTGTGGTGCCCCGCTGGGGCCTGAGCCTGATTGCAGGCTGATCGGGCAGGCGCCAGACAAGACGGCTCCGCTGGCTCTCGCTTTTGACGTGGATATTGAACCGGACTTCCAGTGACAAAGATGTTATTGAGATTGCCCTTTACTGCAGCCGTAGGCTGAGGTCGGGCGGTGCCGCGCTTTTGCAGGCGCTTGGGGCTTAGCGCCCTGCGTCATCCACTTCGCGCAGCAAGCGCATGCCGACCAGCGTGTAGCGCGTTCGCGCCGAGTTCCAGTTGCGGTAGCTGCAGCGGTCATATAGCGCCCAGGTGTGCCAGGAGCCGCCACGGCGCACATGGACTGTGCCGTCTGCGGGGCCTTGCGGATCATTCTGCGGTGACAGGGCGTAGTAATTTTCGTCGTGCCAGTCGGCCGTCCATTCCCAGGCGTTGCCCAGCATGTCGTACAGCCCGAAGGCGTTGGGCTTGAAACTGCCGACCGGTGCGGTAAAGGCATAGCCGTCGTGGCCAGCAAGCGCATAAGCCTGCCAGGCCGGCCAGTTTTTCGCTGCATCGGCATCAAAGGTATTGGCGATTTGCAGCAGTGACTGGGGATCGTTGCTGCCCGGGTAGCGCGAGCGCGAACCGGCGCGGCAGGCGTACTCCCATTCGGCCTCGGTGGGCAGGCGATAAGGATGGCCTTCCTGTTTGCTTAGCCACTGGCTCATGGCCACGGCGTCGTTCCAGGTCACGTTGAGCACCGGATGCGTGTCGTCCTGCGCAAAGCCGGGGTTGCGCCAGGAGTAGCGGGTATCACGCCCTTCAAAAGCATCGCCGTTTTGTGAATTGGCCGGGTCGTAGTCGGGGTTGTAGCCATAGCCACCAGTGGCGTCGGCAATAGATTCAGGCGTGTAGCCCGAGGCTTCGATGAATCGGCGGAACTGGCCCACCGTGACTTCATGCTGGCCCAGATAAAAAGGCTGAGTGATGCGCACCCGGTGCACCGGCGCTTCGTCGGTGAGTTCAACAAAACGCTTGCGTTCGTACTGCGGGTAACTTTGCGCCAGGGCTTGCGGTGACTCGTCGCTGCCCATCATGAATTCACCGCCGGGAACCAGCACGAATTTCATGCCGAGTGAATTTTCAAGCACCCGGGGCGCGGGCTGTCCAGGGCGCAATGCGCATGCCGAAAACAGCAGCGGGACGGTCAGAAGAAGGGTCAGTGCGCGTGGGCTCATGGTGGGTCTCAGGGCTTCAGGGTGGCAACACTCTAACCTCTCACGCAGACCGCATGGCCCGGCCTGAAGTCGGTGGAAATTGGAGGGATTATCGAGATGCCCGCGCTTTATTGGGGAGACTTCCTCTGCATAGCGCAGAAGGGCATCGCACAGCAGCATCTTGTCGGCATCACAGCGCGATCTATAGCCACCGCTATCCATCGCCCCTCAATTTGCCTCGCCCATCGCTGGGCCTCGCCTCGCGTTGCAAAGCTCTTTACCTCAGCCGGATACCCCTCGCGATTTACACGTGCTTGCCACGTGCCGGAACGTTGTCGAATCGATGCCATATACGCCTTCACTTGGACAGGCGTTGGACAAGAACGAGTTTTCTGAGGTTTTCGCCCCTTTTTGGGCTAGCCTGACAATCAGCAGCTTGGCGCTATCGGGTGAAGCTAAGTAAGACAATTACCTTAAGGATCAAGGACTTACGTAACTCCCCGACTTCCCGCCATGCTTTTCCAGCAGCTTCACGTCAGTAATCGTCATGCCGCGGTCCACGGCCTTGCACATGTCGTAAATCGTCAGCAGGGCGATGTTCACGGCAGTGAGCGCTTCCATCTCGACGCCGGTGGGGCCGACGGTTTCCACCGTGGCGGTGCAGCTGACACTGCCTTGTTCATCATCAACCAGGCCTGCAGCCCCCGTAGCTGTTGCGGGAGAAGCTACAAATTCAATAGCAACCCGGGTCAGCGCCAGCGGATGGCAGAGCGGAATCAGTTCGCTGGTTTTTTTGGCGGCCATGATGGCAGCGATGCGCGCGACACCCAGCACATCGCCCTTTTTGGCATTGCCGGCCAGAATAAGGGCTAGCGTGGCCGGTTTCATCTCGATGCGGCCTTGCGCAACGGCGATGCGGTGCGTGGCCGCCTTGGCCGCCACATCGACCATGTGGGCTTGGCCCTGAGCATCAAAATGGGTGAGAGGTGAAGAAGACATCGTCATGCTGATACAGAACCTTTACAACTATGCGTCATCATAAGAGCTTGTTTGCCTGCCCATTTACGCGCCTGAGGTGACTGCTTTTGATCCCATCAATCCGTTCCAAAAACGCCTTGCCGAAACCGCGCCTTGCCGGGAGTTGCCTGACGCTGGCCCTTTTGCTTTCCCTTCTGGCCTCGGCGCAGCCCTCGCAGGCGCAGTCGCCGGGGGCTGCGCCCATCAGGCCCGCCACAAGCGCCCTGCCGTCGCTGGGCGACAACTCCGAGCTGGGCGCTGCGGCGGAGCGCCGCATTGGGGACCGCATTGCCGTCAGCATTTACCGCGACCCGGACTATGTCGATGATCCGGTGCTGGGCGACTACCTGCAAAGCATCTGGCGGCCGTTGATAGCTGCTGCGCGTGCCCGGGGTGAGCTGCCGGCGGAGCTGGACGAGCGCTTTGCCTGGGAGCTTTTTCTGATCCGCGACCGGAGCATCAATGCCTTTGCCTTGCCCGGCGGCTATTTTGGCGTGCACCTGGGCCTGATTGGCGCGGTGGGCAGCGCCGATGAAATGGCGGCCGTACTGGCGCATGAGCTCAGCCATGTCACGCAGCGGCATATTTCGCGGCTGATGACGCAGCAATCCCGGCAGGCGCCATGGATGATTGCGGCCATGGTTCTGGGCGCTCTGGCGGCGAGCCGCAACCCCAACGCGGGCAGCGCCGCCATCGTGGGCGGGCAGGCGCTGGCCGCGCAGGGGCAACTCAATTTTTCACGTGATATGGAGCGGGAAGCCGACCGCGTAGGCTTTGGCGTCATGAGCGATGCCGGGTTTGAGAGCAGCGGCGTGGCAAACATGTTCGAAAAGCTGCAGCAGGCCAGCCGGCTGAACGACAACGGCGCCTTTCCCTACCTGCGCTCGCACCCGCTGACCACCCAGCGGATAGCCGAAGCGCAAGCACGGGTGCAGCTGGCCTCAAGCTCGGCCGCCAAGCCATCGCAGGAGCGACTTGCAGAAGAGGGAAAGGCCCAGGTTCTGCATGCCATGATGGCCTCGCGGGCCAGAATACTGGCGGTTCCGGGCGTGGACGCGCTGCGCACCATGCTGGCCGATGCCCAGCGCCGGGCGGGCGCCTTGTCGAGCGCACAGTCACCGCCCTCGGCGGCCAATGCTCGCGATGGGGGCGCGCTGTATGGCGGCGCTTTGGCGGCGGCGCAGCTGCGTGATTTTGCGGACGCGCGCAGCCTGCTCAACCGGCTCAAGCCGCTTGCCGCTGGCATTGAGGGCGCCCACAAGGCGGTGGACCTGCTGGCAATCGAGATTGACCTGCTGGAAGGAAAGATTCCGCCTACGGCAACTTCGGCCGCCATGCCCACTGCGGCTTCGCGGGCCGAGGTCCTGACGCAGGCAAAATCATTGATGGCAGCGAATCGGGCGCCAGAGGTATCGCAGGGTTTGCGGACCTGGGTGACGGACCATCCGAAAGATGCAATGGCCTGGCAGCTGCTTGCCACGGCCTATGGCCAGCAAAACCAGAACGTGCGCGCGATTCGCGCCGATGCGGAAAGCCGGGCGGCCCAGTTGGACTACGCTGGCGCGCTGGACCGGCTCAAGGCGGCGCAGGGGCTGATGCGCAGCAATCCGGGCAGCGCCGATTATGTGGAAGGCTCAATCATCGACACGCGAACCCGGCAGGTCGAGTCAGTCCTGAAGGAACAGGCGCTCCAGGACAAAATCGATCGCTAGCTGCAGCACCGAGTAAATCAGCGAGCCGAGCAGGGCCGCGCCAAAGCCGGTGACGCTCAGGCCGCTGACCAGGCTAGCCGCAGCCCAGAACATCAGGGCGTTGACGATGAACAGGAAAAGCCCCAGCGTCACCACCGTCACCGGCAGCGTCAGCAACACCAGAATGGGCCGCACGACCATGTTCAGCGCGCCCAGCACCGCCGCTGCAATCAGCGCGCCGGTGAAGCTGGTCACCACCACGCCCGAGTAGAGGTAAGCCACCGCCAGCAAGGCGCCAGCGCTTAAAAGCCATTTGAGAATGAGTTTCATGGTCGAAGAATACCACCGGGCAGATGCTTCCCATGCAAAACCGCCCCTCATGGGCAGAGCGCCACACGCTGCGAACGAACCTGGAGGCCATCGAACGCCGCGAAGGGCAGCCCCGAGCAAGTTCAGCCCCCAGGGGGCAGAGAGCTACACGCAGTGAGCGAGCGTGGGGGCCATTCAGTCAGTAGCCACCAGCAGGCCCGCACTGGCCAGCGCGGCCGCATAGCCCAGCACGCCATGGCTTTCCTGGACCTGCGCGGCCGTCACGGGTTGCAGGTCATGACCGAATTTCGGCCGCCGGGCATCCAGCACGCGTGCCGCACCGTGCGTTTTGATGAGCGATTCGGTCTGGCTGCATAAGTTGGTTTGCGCCAGCTGCGTCACCACGGTATCGCCCTCTTTATGCAACAGCGGCAGCACTTGCGCAAAAACCTTTTCTGCCCACTTGCCCCGCCAGCTTTGGCGGGCACTGTGAGTGACCCATTTGCTGACATGGTGCGTCACACGCGGCGCACAACCCACCACAATCCAGCGGGTGGGCGTGCGGGAGTCGCCCGCAGGCAGCATGGGCTGCAGCATCTGCAGCGCGTAGGCAGCGTCGTCTATGTACACAATGATGTTGTCCATGGCGTTCTCCTTGAGTTATCGTCGTTGTCGGGGATGGGATGGGTGATTCAACAGGGGACGTGACCCGCCTTAATGGGCCATCAGGTCATCATCGGCGGCACTGCGGGATTTGGCGCGCCGGGTGGCCCACCAGCCTGCGCCCAGCACGCCAGCCACGGCCACCGCATAGGTGGCCCATTCGGCGGTGGTATGCAGGGTTCGAGCCGATGGCAAGGCGTTGGGGCCGCCATAAATCGCGTCAAGCAGTTGTTCGCCGACAATCATTTTGGCGGCGGTGAACGCCAGTACGGCTGCGCCGAGTTTGATGATGACGGGGAAGCGCTCGACCAGCTTGAGCACCATGGTGCTGCCGAACACCACAATTGGCACGCTCACCAGCAGGCCGATGATGACCAGATCAAACGCGCCGTGCGCCGCACCGGCCACGCCCAGCACGTTGTCAATGCCCATCAGCGCATCGGCCACCACAATGGTTTTCATGGCGCCCCAGAAAGTGCTGGCGACCGGACCGTCGTGTTCCTTGTCATCCTGGTCGGCCAGCAGCTTGTAGGCAATCCACAGCAGGCCGAGTCCACCCACCAGCATCAGGCCGGGGATCTTCAGCAGCCACACCACGCCTACCGTCATGGCGGAGCGCACCACAATGGCGCCGGCGGCTCCCCAGACGATGGCTTTTTTCTGCAGATGAGGCGGCAGGTTACGCGCGGCCAGCGCAATCACGATGGCGTTGTCGCCGGCCAGTACCAGGTCGATGAGAATGATCGCCAGCAAGGCGGACCACCACGGGGCTGTAAATAATTCCATTGCGCACACTTTCCTATATCAAGTTTCGACATGGAAATTCGAATCAACGAACTTCCGGATTCGTGAAACCTGGCAGGTTGCTGAGGCTGCGGATGAGTTTTGAATAAATGCCGCGAACGCCTCGATCAAACCTGCTCAGGTTTCAATCGAAGGTCTGGCTCGACATGCAGTGTCGCTGCATGCCCAGCAAGCCGGAAGTGTGAGCTTCGTATTGACGACTTGCTGATGCGCTTTTGCTGAGGTGTCTGTTATGGAAATAATGCAGCAAAACGAGGGAGTTACTCCCCTTCGGTTTGGTATTGGACAATAAAAATAAGTTTTGTGCAAATGCCGGGCTTTCCGCCATGATTCCCGCGCGGCCAGAACGTCGCCAGCTGGCTGGCCGATAATGAGGCGCCCGGCTCTCCCGTCTTCCCATGGCGCAGACTTCACCCTTTTGAATTTTTCTTCCCCCATGCCCGGCATCCACATCACCGACATTGAAGCCGCCATCAACTACTGGCGGGGCAAGAAACCCTCGCCTGACGGTTTGACGCTGGCACCCGAAGTGCGCGCACTGGCCGAGGTGTATGCGCTCATGGTTTTCCATCGTGAAGCGCTGGCCGACGAGAAGAGCTTTCCGCCCCTGGCGCTGGCGGCCTGGACCGCCTGGTACGACACCACAGCTGACACGCCCTGCATCGCCATCTGCTCGACCAGCCAGGGCGATGAACTGTGCAAGGGTTGCGGCCGCACTTTTGACGAAGTCCAGCATTGGCCCGGGATGAGCCCCTTTGAAAAGCGCAGCACCTGGCGGCGCATCACCCAGGAGGCGACGGCTTGGCGATTCGGCCGCTATGCCGACAGGGCGCTGGAGAACAAAGACTTGCCTCCGGCCGGCCAACAAGCCTGAAAACCAAAGCCATATCGGCTTTACGCCCATTTAAATAGGGCGCTAGGAGCTATTAATTTTATAGCATTCGCCAATTAGGCAGCTACACTGAAGCCATGCTCCGACTGACCCAGGCTCCCAACATTGCCATCGCCGCGCTGTGGGTTGACGCCCTGCAGCAGGCCGGTTTTTCGGCCAGCGTGCAGCGCTACTTTTTGAGTGGTATCGCCGGCGAACTGCCGCCCGACCAATGCCTGCCCGAGGTGTGGCTCACAAATGATGAAGAGGAGAGCGCTGCCCGCGCCTTACTGCACGCGCTGCAAAACATGCCGCAGCGGCGCTGGCTGTGCCGCTGCGGGGAAACGGTTGAAGGCGGTTTTGAGCTGTGCTGGCAATGCGGTGCAGCCATGCCCTTGTAGCCGCCGCCAGCAAGGAGTACTAAACCCGTCTGGCCAGCTCGGCGGCCATGCCGGTATAGCTGCCCGGCGTCATGGCCAGCAGGCGCTCTTTTTCCGCTTCAGGAATTTCCAGCGAACGAATCAGGCCGTGCAGGTCTTCGGCCCGCACCGTCTTGCCCCGGGTCACTTCCTTGAGTTTCTCGTAAGCGCCCTGCACGCCGTAGCGGCGCATCACCGTCTGAATCGGTTCGGCCAGCACTTCCCACGAGGCGTTCAGGTCGTCGGACAGCGCTTCTCGGTTGAGCTCCAGCTTGTTCAGCCCGACGAACAGCGAGTTGTAGGCCAGCACGGCGTAACCCAGGGCCACGCCCATATTGCGCAGCACGGTGGAGTCCGTCAGGTCGCGCTGCCAGCGGCTGATGGGCAGCTTTTCGCTCATGTGCCGCAGCAGCGCATTGGCCAGGCCCAGGTTGCCTTCGGCGTTTTCAAAGTCGATCGGGTTGACCTTGTGCGGCATGGTCGAGGAGCCGATTTCGCCTTCTTTCAGGCGCTGCTTGAAGTAGCCGACGCTGACGTAGCCCCAGATGTCCCGTGCCAGGTCGATCAGGATGGTGTTGGTGCGAGCCACGGCGTCAAACAGCTCGGCCATGTAGTCGTGCGGCTCGATCTGGATGCTGTAGGGCTGAAAGGTCAGGCCCAGGCCCAGCGGCTCAGGCGTTTCAATCACATGGCGGCTGAAGGCTTCCCAGTCAAAGTCGGGGCAGGCCGACAGATGGGCGTTGTAGTTGCCCACGGCGCCATTCATTTTGGCCATGAGTTTGATGCCGGCGATTTTTTCGCGCGCGTGGGCCAGGCGCACCACCACGTTGGCGATTTCCTTGCCCACCGTGGTGGGGCTGGCGGTTTGGCCGTGGGTGCGGCTGAGCATGGGCTCTTCGGCATAGGCGTGGGCCATCTGGCGCAGCTGCGCAATCAGCTTGTCGAGCGCCGGCAGCACGACCAGCTCGCGGCTGCTTTTGAGCTGCAGGGCATGGCTGGTATTGTTGATGTCTTCGCTGGTGCAGGCAAAGTGCACGAATTCGCTGGCGGCCTGCAGTTCGGGCCGGGCTTCAAACTTCGACTTGATCCAGTACTCCACGGCCTTCACGTCGTGGTTGGTGGTTTTTTCAATGGTCTTGATGGCGGCAGCATCGGCCTCGGAGAAATTTTTGACCAGGCCGAGCAGGTAGGTGCGCGCGCCGGGGCTGAGCGGCTTGAACTCGGCGAATTTGGCGTCTGACAGGGCGATAAACCAGGCAATTTCCACCTGAACCCGGCGGTGCATATAGCCTGGCTCGGACATCAGGGGGCGCAGATTGGCAAGTTTGCTGGCGTAGCGGCCGTCCAGCGGCGAAAGGGCATTGATGGTGGGAAAGCTCATTGCTCAATTGTAGGCCGGGTGCCCGTTCCGTTCCATAGGGGTCAAAATACGGAAAATTGCACAGATTTGCGTACCTTTGTGCCATATCAGCTGGGTCGGGAACTGGCTAGATAGAATGCGCTTTCCTCGGACCACGATCTTGACCTCACACCAACTATGAAACTTATCGGATCCGCTACCAGCCCCTACGTACGCAAAGTGCGTATCGTGATGGCCGAAAAAAAACTCGACTACCAGCTGATCATGGAAGATGTCTGGGCGGCGAACTCGACCATCACCGCTTCCAACCCGCTGGGCAAGGTGCCCTGCCTGGTGATGGAAGGCGGAGAAGCCGTATTTGACTCACGCGTGATTGTCGAATACCTGGACACCTTGTCGCCGGTGGGCAAGCTCATTCCCCCGCAAGGTCGCGAACGCGCCGAGGTCAAGACCTGGGAAGCCCTGGCCGATGGCGTGCTCGATGCAGCCCTGCTGGCCCGGCTGGAAGCGACTTGGGCCGGCCGCAGCGCTGCGCAGCGCTGCGACGCCTGGATAGAACGGCAAATGAGCAAAATCGATGCCGCCCTCAAAGCCATGAGCACCGGCCTGGGCGACAAGGCTTTTTGCAGCGGCATTCATTTCAGCCTGTCGGATGTGGCGGTCGGCTGTGCGCTGGGTTACCTTGACTTTCGCTTTCCCGAAGTCAACTGGCGTGACGCCCATCCCAACCTGGCCAGGCTGCAGGAAAAACTGGTTCAGCGCCCCAGCTTTGCCGAGACCCAGGCCAGCTGACAAATTGGCCCTGCCCTTGCTCTGGCTGAATCTCAGGGGCGAGCCAGCTGCTTTTCGATCTCGCCGAGAAATTTTCGGCTGCCCGGGTCGGCCATGGAGTTGAAACTGGTGACGCTGACGCCATCGCGCGCAATCACGTATTTGTAGAAATTCCAGCGCGGTGCGGTGCCGGTTTTTTCGGCCAGCTGCCTAAACAGCGGGCTGGCGTTCTTGCCGGTCACGCTGGTTTTGGTGAACATCGGGAATTTCACGCCGAAGGTGTTTTCACAAAAATCCGCAATCTCCTTGTTGCTACCGGTTTCCTGCGAAAAATCGTTGGAAGGAAAGCCCAGCACCACCAGACCGCGGTCTTTGTAATTGGCATAAAGAGCCTCCAGACCCCTGTATTGCGGCGTAAAACCGCAGAAGCTGGCGGTGTTAACCACCACCACAACCTTGCCGCTGTACTGGCAAAGCGATTGCGGCTTTTCATCCTGGAGGCGCAAAACGGTCTGCTGCAGCAGGCCGGAGCAGGTCGCGGACTCAGCCGTGCCGGGTGTGGCGGACCAAGCCCCGGGCGCCGTCAGTACGGCGGCTGAAACGAGCAAAATCAGGCCCAGGGATTTAAGCGAAACAGCGTACATGGCGGGCTCCCGAGAAAAGGGTGAACAAGCATCATTTTGCCGCCCTTGCGGCAAGGGCGTCGCCTGCCGCAAAGCAGCTGATTGACGGAGGGTTTTTCAAATACACGCCAAATCTGACGCTTGATTCAGTTCGTTCCGAAATATTCCCGGCGGGCTTGAAAAGGGCTTGCTGTCACCGCTTGTCACAATGGCCACCTAAAATCGCGGCAGGACCCACGATAGGCTTGGCAGGACATCCGGGGCAGATTTGACTGAGTTGCCGCTTTCAAAGGAGTTCTCACATGCTTTACCCCGAACTGTTTAAACAACTGGAATCCGTGCGCTGGAACATGGAAAAAGACATTCCCTGGTCCAGTTTCGATGCCGCCCAATTGACGGACGAGCAGGCGCAGACCATCAAGATGAACGCCATCACCGAATGGTCAGCCTTGCCGGCGACGGAAATGTTTTTGCGTGACAACCGCAGCGACAGTGATTTTTCCGCGTTCATGTCGATCTGGTTTTTTGAGGAGCAAAAGCATTCGCTGGTTCTCATGGAATACCTCAGGCGCTTTCGGCCTGAGCTTGTCCCGACGGAAGCCGAGCTGGATGAAGTGCGCTTCGAGTTTGAGCCCGCACCCGCGCTGGAAACGCTGATGCTGCATTTTTGCGGCGAGATCCGCCTGAACCACTGGTATCGCCGCGCCAGCCAATGGCATACCGAACCGGTCATCAAGGAGATTTACACCCGGCTCAGCCAGGACGAAGCGCGCCACGGCGGCGCTTACCTGCGCTACATGAAGCGCGCCATAGGCAAGTTCGGCGATGAAGCCAAGGCGGCCTTTGCCAAGGTCGGCGTGCTGATGGCCAGTGCGCGCCGCACGGCCCAGGCTCTGCACCCGACCAACCTGCATGTGAACAAAGACTTGTTTCCGCGCGACACCATTCAAAGCCGCCTGCCCGATCCCGAGTGGCTGGAGCGCTGGCTAGACACCCAGATCCGCTTTGATGCGGTGTGGGAAATCAAGGTGGTGGAGCGCATCCTGCACAACCTCAGCCTCTTGCTGAACCAGAGTTTCAGCACCGTCCAGGAGCTCAACCACTACCGCAAGGAACTGGGCCGCGAGCTTGCCGCGCCCCGGGTGCCCGACGCCATGCTGCACGCCGTATGAACAACCCCTCATTTCTGGACAAAATAGCCGCCCGCGAGGACGCACAGGCCCGGGTGGCGGCATTGCCGCATCCCGTGGTGTTTACCAACGGGGTTTTTGACGTGCTGCACTGCGGCCATGTCACCTACCTGGCGCAAGCCCGACAGCTGGGCGCCAGCCTGGTGGTGGCGCTCAATACCGATGCATCGGCCAAACGCCTGGGCAAAGGCCCTGATCGGCCGCTGAACAAACAGGAAGACCGCGCGGTGCTGCTGGCGGCGCTGGAGTCGGTGAGCCTGGTGACCTGGTTTGATGAAGACACACCACTGGAGCTGATTGCCGAGGTCAAGCCTGACGTGCTGGTCAAGGGCGGCGATTACGACATGGAGAAACTCGCCGAGACGGCGGTGGTGAAAGCCTATGGCGGCAAGGCGCTGGCGATTCCCTTTGTGGCGGGCTATTCCACCACCGCGCTGGTGAAAAAAATCCGCGCTGGCCGCTGAAGCCAGCACCTGACCTGGCCACTGGGCGGCAGTTTCAGGCGGCCTTGGCGATCAGTACGGCGTTGGAGCCGCCAAAGGCGAAGGAATTGGACATGACGACCGCCAAGCCGGGGCAATCCCGCGCGGCCAAGGGGATGTAGTCCAGGTCGCAACGGGTATCCGGGTGTTCAAGAAAAGCGGTCGGCGGCAGCTGCCCGGCCCTCAAAGCCATGACGCTGGCGATGAATTCCATGGCGCCCGCTGCGCCCATGGTGTGCCCAAGGACCCCTTTGCTTGAGCTGACGGGCAGACGGGCGGCGGCGGCCTCAAAGGCCAGCTTGATGGCGCTGGTTTCCACCACATCACCGACTTCCGTACCCGTGCCATGGGCGTTGAGGTAGCCGATAGCGCTGGCATCAAGCCCCGCATCGGCCAGCGCCAGCTTCATGGCACGTGCCTGCCCCCGGGGCTCTGGCTGCGTCAGGTGATGAGCATCGCTGGTCGAGGCATAGCCGACGACTTCGGCCAGGATATTGGCACCGCGCGCCTGGGCACTCTCCCACTCTTCCAGCACCAGCATGGCCGCGCCTTCCGCCAGAACCAAGCCGCTGCGATCGGCGGAAAACGGCCGGCATGAGGTCTCCGCGCCATCGGTGTGGGGCTTGGCCATCGTTTGCATGGCCTGCCAAGCCTTGATGGTGCCGCGGTTCAACATGGCTTCCGCGCCGCCCGCCAGCATGGCGTCGGCATAGCCGTGGCGAATCTGCCGAAAAGCCTCTCCGACGGCATTGCCCGAGGACGCGCAGGCATTGGAAATGGTGCTGCTCGGGCCTTTAAGGCTGAACTCCATCGCCGCATGGGCAGCAATCGCATTGCTCATCGCCAGCACGACGGTCATGGGGCGCAGACGCGCCACTTTTTGTTCCAGCAAGGCGGTGTAAGCCAGGTCGGTGGAGCCCGAGCCCCCGCTTGCCGTGCCCATGCAAACGCCGAAGCGCTCGGACGCCAGGCTGGCGGGCCAGGAGGCCGCGTCGTTCAGCCCGGCCTGGGCCATGGCCTCACGGCCCGCAACCAGCGCCAACTGGCTGACGCGGTCCATGGTCAGCAGGCGGGCGCGCGAAAAGTGAAGATCGGCGTCAAAGTCAATGGCACCAGCCAGCACGCTTTCGGAGCCTGTGCGGAAGGCCATCTCGACCAGGCGGATGCCCGAACGGGCCGAAAGCAGCGATTTGAAGAAGGCAGGGCTTCCCGTTCCAACCGGGGAAACAACACCCAGACCCGTGATGGCAACGCGACGCATGGCTGTTTTAAGCCGCCGCCGCGCTCAAGCGCCCGGCTTGGCTGCGGGTAATAGGGGCTCGATCAGTTGAACCATCTCGCCGAGGGTGCGCGGCGGATTGGCCTGGTCAGGAATCTGGATGCCAAACTTGTCTTCGATCTGGAACATGAATTCAATGATTGCCAGGGAATCCAGCCCGAGACTTTCCAGCGTGGCATCGGGCAGAAGTTTTTCTTCGCTGATGCCAAAGGCCTCGACAAAAAGATGGCTTAGATCGGAATTCATTACTTAACCATAAATTTACAACAAGTTTACATTGTCCGCTATTGAAGTGAGCAAAAAGAGGCTGCTTAAATCAAGTAGCTTTTAGATAAGCAATCCGTGCATTTTCAACGTTTTTCTGGCGCAAGCGCAGGCCTTGCTGTGACGCCGGCCAAGGCCTCGCCATTCGATAAAAATCGGATCATTTCACGTATGACAAGCTCTTTTTCCTGATCAATACTGATCATGTGATAGCTGTCACTCAGGATAACAAGATGAATTCGCGAGGAATTAACACGATCTGCGACCTCAAACGAACTTCTTGTCGACGCACATTCATCTTCTTTCGCATGAATAAGCAAGGTGTCGCATTTGATTTCCTGAAGTGATTTTCGGGTGATTGCGATCAAATCCCTGGATTTCAACAAGTCACGAACGCGCAGTGATGCGGCACCCGCGGTGGATTGACCCGCCGTTTCCATCTGACGCTTGACCCATGCGCGCATCCTCGGGTCCTTCAAGCCGTA
This sequence comes from uncultured beta proteobacterium, assembly GCA_963793855.1. Lineage (GTDB taxonomy): Bacteria > Pseudomonadota > Gammaproteobacteria > Burkholderiales > Burkholderiaceae_C > Polaromonas. Next base: position 538,049 of record CAWCBL010000004.1, on the reverse strand, counting down.
AGGCTCTCTTTCCCTGATGGAAATGCGTTTTGCGAACGGCAGGTAACGAGCCAGATTCAACAAGGGCGTGTACCAGGGGTTGCCCCATCCATCAAAATGCAGGGCGGTGGACAGCGCCAGCACCGAGCTGAGCCGGTCAGACCTCAGGGTTGCGACCCTCAGAGCGAGTATGGCCCCGATGCAAAGGCCGCCCACAGAAACACTTTCACATTGTTCTGCCAGCCAGTCCAGTTCACGCAAGGCGGCGCAAATCCAGTCTTCTGCGCCATGGTCCACGCCATGATCCCGGATCAGCCCATAGGTATAACCAGGAATGACGGGCGCGTGCACGGTGTATCCCGCACGGTGCAGCCCCCGGGCAACAAATTGCAGCTCCAGAGGACCGCTGCTTAGGCCATGGAACAACAAAACACCATGAGGACCACCCGCGAGCGTCAGCGGCTTGACCAAGGTTGGCGTCGTGCTGCTTTCAGCAATTAAGTCGGTCATTTAGGAGAAGAATTGGGTTGTGGGCAACGCCCGCCTGGCTCAATGCCATGTTTCGTTGCGAGCGTGGAGGCTTCATGCATCGACCTGAAGTGGCCTGAAGCCTTCTTGAGTTTAATCATTCAAGGCGGCGTTGACAGTCCCCCGAGCATAGCCCCGCAAGCTCTGCACCTTTATCACATGGAACGACAGCCGGCCAGGGCGACGATGAAATCAGGCAACGGAGGTGAAGCAGGCCGCCCACAGCGCCTGAGTGGCTTCGCGCTCGGCCTGCAGCGCAGGTGGCATGACCTGCGTCGGCTCTTCATTCAGGCGCGCCTGGTGCTGCACGCGCCTGAGTTCCCGGTAGGCGCCGGCCGCATGCTGGCCTACACCGGCCTGCAATAGGCCGGCAGCTTCGGCGCGCTGCAGCAGGGCAATATTGCCGACGTTATCGACCAGCTCCGGATGCTGTGCAGACTGCGACAACACCAGGAACTGCACCGCAAATTCGGCATCCACCATGCCGCCTGTGCTGTGTTTGATATCGAATTTTTCACCTTTCGCAGGGTGCGCGCTGCGCACCCTGTCACGCATGTCCACAATTTCGTGACGCAGGGCCGCCGGATCCCGTGGCGCCGTGATGACTGCCTTGCGAACTTCGTCGAAACGCTGGCGTAGCGATTCGTCTCCGAGCACAAAGCGCGCGCGCGTCATGGCCTGATGCTCCCAGGTCCAGGCGGTATTGCTGCCGCGCTGCTGCTGATATCTGGCATAGGCGTCAAAGGGGGTTACCAGCAGGCCCGAGTTGCCGTTGGGTCGCAGGGCGGTGTCTATCTCGTACAGATCGCCCTCCCCGGTCTTGACGGTCAGCCAGTTGATCAGTTTCCTCACGAAGGCGGCGTAGACCTCGGGGGCGCGCTCGTCCTCGTCTTCATAGACAAACACGATGTCCAGATCGCTGCCATAGCCCAGCTCCTTGCCGCCCAGCTTGCCGTAGGCAATGATGGCGAACTGGGGTGTCTCGCGGTGCCTGTTTTTAAGGTGCTGCCAGCACCACTCGGTGGTGATGTGGAGAATGGCTTCGGCCAGCGCGCTCAGGTCGTCGGCCACCTGCTCCACCGTGAGCACACCCTCCACGTCGCGCGCCAGTGTGCGGAACACCTCGACGTGGTGCGCGCGGCGCAGCAGGTTCAGGCAGGCTTCCTCGTCGTCTTCACCGGTGCGCCTGAGCGCTGCCCGCCGCTGCTGCAGATCATTCGTGAAAACGGCGGCGTCAAAACGCTCGTGCAGCAGCGCTTCGCTAGTGAGTTCGTCAATCACCCCCGGGTGCTGCATCAGATAGCGCGCCGGCCATTTGGCAGCGCCCAGCAGGCGCAGCAGCCGTTCATGCACTGCCGGACGTTCAAGCAACAGTGCCAGGTAGCTTTCCCGCCTGAGCAGCGATTCCATCCAGTCAATCAGCCGCAGGGCCGCTTCTTCGGTGACCGAGCCCTCCAGCAGCCACTGCGCGGTGCGTTGCACCAGCCGTGCCAGGCGGGCCCGGGAGTCTTCGCGCAGGGCGAGCACGCGCGGGTGCTGGCGCCACAGGGCCAGACGGGTGCGAAATTGCGCCGGCCACTGCTCCGGCAGCTGATCTAGGAGTTCATCAAGTTGCTGGGGCGGGCTTGCGGCTGCCTTGCCGCAGCCCTTGCAGTCGGGCTTGCCGCCCAGCAGGATGTCGAACTCGCCGGCAACCAGCTCGCGGTGGGCATCAAGGTCAATAAGAAACGGGGCGCAGCCGCTGTAGCCCAGGGTTTGTGCGATCCAGCCCAGGTCATCGTCGCGGGTGGGCAGGACGTGGGTTTGCTGGTCATCCAGATACTGGATACGGTGTTCCACGCGGCGCAAGAAGTCATAGGCCCGCGCCATGGCGTCGGCCGTCTCCTGGGGCATCAGCCCGGCGTGTGCAACGCGCTGCAGGGCATCGAGGGTGGGCCGGGTGCGCAGTTCGGGAAACTGCCCGCCGCGCACCACCTGCAGCACCTGCACGGTAAATTCAATCTCGCGGATGCCGCCGCGCGACATTTTCACGTCGTTGGCGCGTTCGGGGTGCCCGGCGCAGCGCTTGGCCGCGTGTTCGCGAATTTGCCGGTGCAGCACGCGCAGCGCATCAAACACGTTGTAATCCAGGTAGCGCCTGAAGACGAAAGGCAGCACCGAGCCACGCAAGGCCTGTGCCGATCCGCTGCGTATGCATTCCAGGGGGGCCACGATCCGGCTTTTAAGCCAGGCAAAACGCTCCCATTCGCGGCCTTGCGCCTGGAAATATTCTTCCAGCGCACTGAGCGAAATGGCGGCAGGCCCCGAGTTGCCGTTGGGCCGCAGCGCCAGATCGACGCGGAATACAAAGCCGTGCTCGGTGGCGTCGCCGATCAGGTTGAAAACGGCCTTGACCTGGCGCGCGAAATATTCGTGGTTCGATATCTGGCCGCGGCCATCGCTGCGGCCCGCGGTTTCACCGTCCTGGTCGTAGACGTAAATCAGGTCGATGTCGCTGGAGACATTGAGTTCGCGAGCGCCCAGCTTGCCCATGCCCACCACCCACATCTGCGCGCGCGCGCCGCCTTCGGCTTGCGGCGCGCCGTGCAGCGCATCGAGTGCCTCGCCGGAATGCCGCATGGCCACATCAAGCGCCAGTTCGGCCAGTTCGGTCATCGCGCGGGTCACCAGCAGCAGCGGCGCCTGCGTTTCGCAGGCACCATCGCAATCGAGCACCACCAGCCGCTCCAGCACCAGCTGGCGCAGCACGCGAAGCGCCGCACCGGTTTCAAGGCCGGTGGCCAGCAGCGCATCAAGGGTGGTCTGCATCATGGGCCGTACCGGCGCACCCGCAGCCAGCAGCGGCATCTGTTCGCCATAGCGGCGGCGAATGCGCTGGACATATCGGGAGTAAGCCGACGCGGCCGGCGGCGGTGAAAGGGGAGTATCGGGGCAGGCGTTTGAGGCGGCGGTCATCACACTAGTTCACAAAACTTCATAAGTCTGCGCCGGGCGCCCTGCGCCGCCGGCGGTCATAATTCCCAAGTCAATGGAGCCCACGATAGCCACCCCGTCCGATTTGCCTGCCTTGCCGTCACTGCGCCTGCGATGGATTGCTGTGGCCATGCGGTCCCTGCTTTGGCTGGTTGCGGCGGCCTGGCTGCTCTTCGGTCTGAGCTGGCTCGTGCTGCATGGCTGGATTGTGCCGCGAATCGGCGACTACCGTCCTCGCTTGGAGGCAGAAGCCAGCAAGGCCCTGGGGGTGCCTGTGCGCATTGGCCAGATCACCGCCCGCTCGCTGGGCATGATTCCCTCTTTTGAGCTGCATGACGTGACCCTGCTGGATGCGCAGGGGCGCGAGGCCCTGCGCCTGCCGCGGGTTCTGGGCGCCTTGTCGCCCTCCTCGCTCTGGGGGCTTGGTTTTGAGCAGCTGTATATCGACAGGCCCGAGCTCGACATCCGGCGGGCCGCCGACGGGAAAATATTTGTCGGCGGACTGGATGTCTCGAAGGACCGGGATACCGGCCATAGCGCCATGGCGGACTGGCTTTTCTCGCAGACCGAGTTCGTCCTGCGCGGCGGCACGGTGCGCTGGACAGATGAAAAGCGTGAGGCGCCGCCGCTGGCCCTGAGCCAGGTGGATGGGGTGATGCGCAATGCCAGGCATCGCCACCTCATGCGACTCGATGCCACGCCTCCCGCCGAATGGGGTGAGCGCTTCAGCCTCAGGGGCATTTTCAGGCAGTCGCTGCTATCGGGCAGTGCGGGCGACTTCAGCGCGTGGACCGGTCAGCTGTATGCCGATTTTGGCCGCGTCGACGTGTCCCGCGTCAAGCAATACGCCGGATTCGACGCACTGGGCGTGGAGTTGAACCGGGGCGAGGGCGCGCTTCGTGTCTGGGCCGACGTCAGCAAGGGAAAAATTATCGGCGGGGTGGCCGATGTGGCGCTGCAGAACGTCGACGCCAGGCTGGGCGCCAGGCTTCAACCCCTGGCGTTCGAATCAGTCAGCGGGCGTCTTGCCGGCGGCCAGCGGCCGGACGGTTTCGATGTCAGCACCGAAGGACTGCGGTTTCGTACGCAAGACGGTCTGCAGTGGCCGGGCGGCAACGTAGCCCTGGTCCATACCAGCGATGCAGCGGGCGCCGTCCCGCATAGCAGCCTCAGGGCCGACAAACTCGATCTCGCAACTCTGGCCCAAATCGCCAGCCGGTTGCCGCTGGATGGCGCCACGCAGGCGCTCATCGCCTCTTTCGCGCCCCAGGGCCTGGTGGATGCCCTTGACGCCCGCTGGCAGGGTCCGCTGGAGGCACCCACCACCTTTGCGGCCAAGGGCCGGGTGGTAGATCTGACGGTGGCCGCCGCGCTGGCGCCCGGCGGGCAAATCGCAGCCGCTGCGCCCGCAACTCCCGGCAGGCCCGGCGTGCGGGGCGCGAGCATCGATTTCGATCTCACCCAGGAGGGTGGCCATGCCAGGGTCAATATCCTGAAAGGCGCGCTTGATCTGCCCGGCATCTTTGAGGACTCGCTGATTCCCCTGGACCAGCTGTCAACCGAGGCTCAATGGAAGCTATCGGGTCAGAAAATTGACCTGCAGCTGCGCAATCTCCAGTTTGCCAATGCCGACGCACAAGGTCAGGCGCAGGTCCACTGGAGGACCGACGATGCCGCCACCGGTCCAGCCGCAAGCGGCACCTCCCCCGATCGCCGCTTCCCCGGCGTGCTGGATCTGCAGGGCAGCTTGAGCCGGGGCGACGGCAGCCGGGTGCATCGCTATTTGCCGCTGGTGCTGCACCAGGAGGTGCGTCACTATGTACGCGATGCCGTGGTGCAGGGCCAGGTCAGCGAGGTCAAGTTCAAAGTCAAAGGCCCTGTCGAGCATCTGCCTTTTGCCAACCCGGCCCAGGGGGATTTTCAGGTGTCGGCCAAGGTGCGAAACGGGCACTTTGTCTATGTTGCCCAAATCACTGCAGCCGCCGGGCGCCGCTCCCTGGCCGGCACTGACCGAGCTCAATGGCGAACTGATTTTCAACCGGGCAGCGCTTGATGTGAAAGGGGCCAGCGGCAAAGTGGCCGGCCTGCCGGGCCTGCAACTGGTCAAAGGCGACGCGCGCATTGCGGACCTGACGCATGAGGCCACGGTGGAGGTAACGACAAACATTAAAGGGACGCTGACAGACGCGTTGGGCTTTGTAAATACATCCCCGGTCGGCGCCATGACCGATCAGGTACTGGCCACCGCCACCGCCACCGGCACAGCGGACTACCGTTTTCGCCTGAGCCTGCCCATCCACGCGATAGAAAAATCGAAGGTCGAAGGCAGCATCAACCTGCCCGGAAATGACGTGAATTTCGCGCCTGACGCGCCTGCACTGGCCAGACTAAAAGGCGTGGTGAGCGTGACGGAGCGGGGCTTTGCCGTTGCGGGTGCCCAGGCGCGCCTGCTCGGAGGTGACGTTCGTATCGACGGCGGAACGCGCGCGCCGACGCTTCCTGCAGATAACAAAACCGCGGTGGCCTTCAAGGCGCAAGGCACGCTCACGGCAGAAGGACTGCGGCAAGCCAAAGACCTGGGACTGGTGTCACGCATGGCAGAGCATGCCAGCGGCAGCACGGCTTACACGGCTTCCGTGCTTTTCCGGCGAGGCGTTCCCGAGGTCACGGTAAGCAGCAGCCTGCAGGGCATGGCGCTGAATTTGCCCGCCCCCCTGATCAAAACAGCTGACGCCACGCTGCCGCTGCGCTTCGAAAATGCACTCCTGCCGGGCGCCCTGAATCCCGGGCAGGCGCTGCAAGACCAATTGTCCGTCAGCCTCGGACGCGTAGCCTCCATCAACTATGTCCGCGACCTGAGCGGACCGGAGGCCCGCGTGATCCGCGGTGGCATTGGCGTGGGCCTGGACGCGGGTGAAACGGTGCCGGCACCGGAAACCGGCGTGGGAGCCAACATCAACCTGGCCCGGATGGACCTCGATGCCTGGGAAAAAATCCTGGCCGACACCCCCGGCGCCCTGCAGGCCGCAACGCCCGCCACCAGCGCAATGGCGGCGATGAGCTATCTGCCGACCACCATGGCCATACGCGCCAGGGAGCTGAAGGTGCAGGGTCGCAGTCTGAACAATGTCGTCGTGGGCGGAACGCGCGAAGGACTGAACTGGCGCGCCAATATTGCCGCTTCCGAACTCAATGGCTATCTTGAATATCGCCAGCCCGGCGGCGCGGGCGGCGGACGTGTTTATGCCCGGCTTTCACGCTTGAGCCTGGCCGCCGGCACGGCCAATGAAGTGGAGGCGCTTCTGGATGAACAACCCGCCAGCATTCCAGCTCTTGACATCATCGTGGACGATATGGAGTTACGCGGCAGAAAGCTCGGTCGCGTTGAAATCGACGCGGTCAACCGCGGCGCATTCACGGCCTCTGAGGATGGCGTGCGGGAATGGCGCCTGAACAAGTTCAATATCACCCTGCCTGAAGCGGTGTTGACGGCGACCGGAAACTGGGTGGCAGTGAATGCGCAAACAGGCGCTGCAACCGCGCCACGCGCCGCCCGGGCCGCCACCGAACGCCGCCGTTCCGCAATGAACTTCAAGCTGGACATTGCCGATTCGGGCGAATTGCTCAAGCGCTTTGGCATGGATGGGGTGCTACGCCGCGGCAAGGGCAAGCTTGAAGGCCAGGTGGCCTGGATGGGCTCGCCCCTCAGCCTCGACTATCCGACCCTGAGCGGGCAGTTCAACGTCAACGTCGCCGCAGGGCAATTCATGAAGGCAGACGCCGGCATCGCCAAGCTGCTGGGCGTCCTGAGCCTGCAGTCCCTGCCCCGGCGCCTGACGCTCGATTTCCGCGATGTTTTTTCCGAAGGTTTTGCCTTTGACTTCGTGCGTGGTGATGTCACCATCAACCAGGGCCTGGCACGCACCAACAACCTGCAGATGAGCGGTGTCAATGCCGCAGTGCTGATGGAAGGCAGTGCCGACATTGCCCGCGAAACGCAAAACATCACGGTGGTCGTGGTGCCCGAAATCAATGCCGGTACCGCCTCGCTGATTGCCACCGTCATCAATCCGGCCATTGGCCTGGGAAGTTTCCTGGCGCAGATGTTTTTGCGCCGTCCCCTGATGGAGGCCGCTACCCAGGAATTTCACATTGAAGGCACCTGGGCCGACCCGAAAATAACCAAGGTTGATCGCAAGGCCCGGGCAGAAAGCAAGTCGGGCGACACGTCTTCGGAGAAACGCTGATTATGAAAATAGCCGCCATTCAGATGGTTTCAGGAACCAGTGTGCAAGGCAATCTCGACGCGGCACGGCAGCTGCTGGCGCAGGCTGCTGCCCAGGGCGCCGAGCTGGTGCTGCTGCCCGAATACTTTTGCGTCATGGGATTAAAAGACACGGACAAGCTGAAGGTTCAGGAGACAGCCGGCAGTGGCTTGATACAGCAGTTCCTGAGCGATTCTGCGCAAGAGCTGGGGCTCTGGATTGTCGGCGGCACGCTGCCGATGGCGACACTGGATGCCAGCCGTGCGCGCAACGCTTCACTGGCTTACGCGCCCTCGGGGCAGTGCGTGGCACGCTACGACAAAATTCATTTATTCAGGTTCGCGCAGGGCCAGGAAGACTACGACGAGACCCGTGTGCTCGACGCCGGTACGCAACCCATGCGGTTTGAGCTGGCTTCGCGCGATGGTCATGTTTACACCGTAGGCATGAGTGTTTGCTACGACCTGCGCTTTCCCGAGCTTTACCGTGCCCTGCAGGCCGACCTGCTGCTGGTGCCCAGTGCATTCACCTACACCACCGGCCAGGCCCACTGGGAGGTGTTGCTGCGCGCCCGCGCCATTGAAAACCTGGCCTATGTGATGGCCGCAGCCCAGGGTGGAGGTCATGAGAACGGGCGCCGCACCTGGGGTCAAAGCATGGTGGTCGATCCATGGGGCCAGATTCTCGCGCAGCGGGAAGAGGGTGCGGGCGTGGTCATGGGCGAGCTTCATGCCGCCAGACTGCAGGAAGTGCGCGGGCGCCTGCCTGCCCTGAGTCATCGCGTACTGTGAGGATGGCGACGTGAAGAATCCCGCAAGTCGGTTCGGCTGGGCCAGTCGGCGCTGGTCGCTATGGATGCTGCTGGTGGCGCTGGTCGTGGCCCTGCTGGGAATACTGATCTGGCTGTCGGGACGCTACGAATCAAGCCTGGTGCAAAGCCGGCTGGAGCGCAACGCGGCGGAAGCCGTGACGGACATCCGCTCGGGCCTGAACCGCAACATTCAGAATTTTCAGGCCTTGCACGCCCATGAGCACACGCCGGATGCCTGGCTTTTGCCAGCCAGCGCACTGCTTCGTGAGCACCGCGAAATCCTGCGCCTCGAATGGCGCGACGCGGCACTCAAGGAGATGAAATTTGTCGAGACCCCCTTCCGGACTTCGGTGTTTGAACGACTGGATCGAAACAACCAGCAAGCCGATATCAACCTGACCTGCACCTCCGCCCACCGCCTGAGCGGCGCGGCCTATTCCGGCAGTTATTTTCTGCCGCAATCCGATGGGCTCGGCATGGAAGTGCTGGACATGTGCCTGCCGATTGTGGCCGCCGGTCGGCTGACAGGCTACACCGTGGTCACCTATTCCCTGCAGAACATCCTGAGCGAGCAGGTGGGCAAGCCCTTGTCACGGGGTCTTGGCCTTTCGTTTACCGAAGCCGATGGCACCCGCCTGGCGCTGCACGGCACCCCTTCACGCGGCAACCGGATTTACGTTGCGCAGCAATTGCTCGACTTGCCGGGCAGCACGCTGGTGCTCCGGCTGGAAAACCGGCTGGGCACGCCGGCCCTCTTTCCCAACGTCCTGACGGCGCTGGTCACGGCCATGTCACTGGCGTTGTTGGCCGTTCTTTTTCTGCTTGCCCGCGACATGCGCAGGCGCCAGAAAGTCGAGTACGACCTGGGCGAGGCTCTGGCTTTTCGCAAGGCCATGGAGGATTCCTTGCTGACGGGCCTTCGCGCACGGGATCTGAAAGGACGCATTACCTACGTCAATCCGGCTTTCTGCAAAATGGTGGGCGTGGAAGCCAGCGATTTGCTCAACCAGAGCCTGCCTTCGCCGTATTGGCCGCCCGAGTTGAGCCGCGTTTACCAGCAGCGCCAGGAACTGCGGCTGGCCGGCAGCCATTCACCCCGGGAGGGTCACGAATCGGTCTTCATGCGCAAGGATGGCACAAGGTTTCCGGTGCTGATCATGGAGGCCCCGCTGGTCAACGCAGTGGGCAAACACACAGGCTGGATGAGCGCCATTCTCGATGTGAGTGAACAGCGCCGCGTCGAGGAACTCTCGCGCGCCAGTCAGGACCGCCTGCAGGCCAGTGCCAGGCTGGCCATGGTCGGTGAGATGGCGTCGCTCCTGAGTCACGAACTCAACCAGCCACTGGCCGCCATTTCAAGCTACGCCACGGGCTCGCTCAATCTCCTGCATGCTGAAATTGACGACGCAATCGCGTCTGCGAAGAACACCGACTCCAGCCGACCGGACTCTGACCCTTGCGTGCCACCGCTGCTGGATGATCTGCAACTGGCCATGCGCCGCATCGCGGAGCAGGCCGAGCGCGCTGGCAAGGTCATCAAAAGCGTGCACGATTTCGTGCGCCGCAGCGAAAGGGTGCGCGAAGCGGTCGCGCCCCGCGCCCTGATCGATGCCATCATGCCGCTGGTGATTCTGCAGGCGCAAAATCTGGGGGTGCGCGTGGTGATTGCGCTTGAAGAGGCATGCCCGCCGGTGCTGTGTGACCGAACCATGGTCGAGCAGGTGCTGCTCAACCTCTCGCGCAACGGCATGCAAGCCATGCAGAGCCCGGATGAGTCAGTCGCGGCAAGGCCGCAATCAAGCCAGCGCGAAAAAGTGCTGACACTGCGCATTAAAAGCCGCGAGACGACTACGCAAAGCCAATGGGTCGAATTTGCAGTGATTGACTGCGGCGAAGGCATCTCCGACGCGGTCGCCGCGCAGCTATTCACGCCCTTTTTCACCACCAAGGAAGAGGGCATGGGCCTGGGCCTGAGCCTGTGCCGCACCGTGATCGAGCAGCATGGCGGATTGCTCGGCTATGAAGCCGCACAGCCACAGGGTACTATTTTCACTTTTACCTTGCCAGCGGCTACGGCGCAGAAGGCCGAAGCCGCCGCGCAGGACTCCTTCCAGGAAAGTTGCTGTGGAACCAATTAAGAATGCCACTGTCTACATCGTCGATGACGATAGCGGCGTACGCGACGCTCTGGCCTGGCTGCTGCGCTCGCGCCGTCTGCTCAGCGAAACCTTTGCCAGCGCCGAAGCGTTTGACCTGCGCGTGTCTCAGGGCTTCGAGGTGCAGTCGCCGTCCTGCGTGCTGCTCGACGTGCGCATGGCGAGCCTCAGCGGCCTGGCCATGTTCGAAAAACTGATTGCCTATGGCCTGCTGCCGACCCTGCCCGTCATTTTTCTAACCGGCCATGCCGATGTGCCCACCGCTGTCGACTCGGTCAAACGCGGCGCGTTTGATTTTTTTGAAAAACCCTTTTCGGACAACGCCCTGGTGGACCGGATCGAGCAGGCCCTCAGGCAATCCGCCTGCGCACTGGCCGAGCGCAACGAAATCATCAGCCTCCGGACACAGCTCGACGGCCTGACCGAGCGCGAACGCGATGTCATGCGGCTGGTCGTGGAGGGCTTGCCCAACAAGCTGGTCGCCGACCAGCTCGACATCAGCGTGCGCACGGTGGAAGTGCATCGAGCCCGGGTTTTTGACAAAATGGGGGTTAAATCGGCGGTAGAGCTGGCAAATTTGCTACGAATCTCATAGCAAATTGTCTTATTTTTTGTCCTGTTCCGGGCCTGAGCCGGAGTGGGCCGAGTCGCTCTTCAACTCACCTTTTTTACGGCCCGAAAACATCGTCCACCACACAATGAACACCAGCAGCAGCAGCGCTCCCAGAGCTTCGAGTAAAAGCAGGGTCATAACATTTCCTTGGATTGCAAATGGGGTCTCGATGCGGGCCATACCGTCCATGCGAATGGCGCCAATTATCGCCATAGCGGCGCTGCTCGCTTCCTGCGCCAGCCCGCCCCTGCCGCCATCCGCGCCTTCGACCTACCCTTCGGGCGCGGAGCCCACGGTATCGGGCCGACGCACCGACGACAACGGGCCGCTACCGCCGCCCCGGGTGCAGGCTAAAAGTCGCTGGGTCCCCGTGCATTGGGCCGAATTACCGGGATTCGAAGACGACACGCTATTTGAAGCCTGGAATGCCTGGATCAAGAGTTGCGAGCGTCCGGGTCCGGTGTTTGCGCCCCTGTGCCGCGACGTCCGGCGCCTGAGCATTGCGTCGGGAGAAGAGCAGCGCGCCTGGATGGTCGCCCGCCTGCAGCCTTACCGCATCGAAACCCTGCAAGGCGCATCCGACGGCTTGCTCACCAGCTACTACGAGCCGGTACTCAAGGCGAGTCGCCAGGCCGGGGGCGGCTATGAGGTGCCCTTATACCGCGCACCCCCCATGCTGGGCAGTCGCAGACCGTGGTTCTCACGCCAGGAAATCGACACGCTGCCGGAAGCGCGCGCGGCGCTCAGCGGACGGGAAATTGCCTGGGTGTCCGACCCGGTCGAAGCGATGTCGCTGCACATTCAGGGCTCAGGCAGGCTGAGCATCACGGAGTCCGACGGGTCCCAGCGCATCGTGCGGGTGGCTTACGCCGGCTCCAACGAGCAGCCGTTTCGCAGCGTCACCCAGTGGCTTCAGGATCAGGGCGAAGGCCGGATGCTGGCGCCCTGGGTGGAGTCAACCAAGGCATGGGCGGCGAAAAATCCGCAGCGCACGCAGCAAATGCTCTGGAGTAATCCGCGCTATACCTTTTTTCAGGAGCAGCCCCTGAGTGATTTTGACGCGGCCTTCGGCCCCAAGGGGGCGCAGGGCGTGGCACTGACGCCGGGGCGTTCCATTGCAGTCGACCCCGGCAGCATTCCCTACGGCACGCCCGTGTGGCTGGCATCTCGCGGCAACGCGGCCAACTTGCAAAAACTGGTGGTGGCACAAGACACCGGCAGCGCCATTGTGGGCGCCGTGCGGGCCGACTATTTCGCCGGCACCGGCCTGGAAGCCGGTCAGCTGGCTTCGCGGGTCAACCAGCCGCTGCGCCTCTGGGCCCTCTGGCCCAAGTAAACATCCAGGAACACGCCATGAACACAAAGACAAGCCAGCGGACAGCGGCACTGATCACCCTGGCAGGCGTGGCGGCACTGGCCGGCTGCGCAGGGATCAAAGGTGAATCAGCGCTGCCGCTTTACCGCTGCGAGCACGGCATAGAGTTCACGGCCCGATTTATCGACGACACCGCGGTGCTGGAGGGCTCCCGCGGCAGGGACTTGTTGTACCGGGACGCCGGGGGCCAGAACGAGCTGCAGAAGGTTTACAGCAACCCGCGCATGCGCGCTGAATTCGGCCTGGGTGCCAGCGGGCGTGAGGCGGTGCTGAGCTATCCTCCGCTGCCCCTGGTGGCGCGCTGCGTGCGCGACTGAGCGTCACGCTCCTCGCCCAACTCTTCGCGCCCGGTAGCGGCATCTGTCATCAAGCTGAAACATGGGTAGGCCAAAGTACGCGGGTTATCTGATCCGCTGACGCCGGCCTTTTTCGCCGCGCGCAGCTTACCTGCCGAGAACGAAACTCATGAAACCTAGTGCCAATGTATCCCGCCGCAGTGCCCTGCAATTTCTCACCGGCGTACCCATGCTGCCGCTGTCTTCCACCCTGACTGGAAGCAGTCTTTTCCTTGCGGGTCTTGGCAATAATGCATTAGCCGCGCCCCGCACCGCCAGCTACACCGGCGTCAGTTTTTCTTCCATGGCGGCGCCCACGCTGGCCAATGCTGCTGCCATGGCCACGACCACGGTTGGCTCGGTCATGACCGTCAATTTCAGCGACAAGAGCAAACTCGACGTCAAACTGGCTTACCAGCCCTTCTTTGTCACCGGCGACATGGTTTCCGACGGCAAGGGCGGAAAAATTCTGGCCGGCGGCTATGTGGACATCAACAACCAGCCCATCACCGACAAGACAGTGGCCGGCAAGGAGCGCCAGTTCTTCTCCGATTCGCCAGACGGGACTTCGCTGCTGGCTGTGCCGGGCGCCAAGGTCGATGGCGTCAAGGGCAACGCGGTGTTTGCCGTGGTGCAGTTTGAATACACCACCTGGGCACAAGACGGCACCACGGCCATGTACGGCAAGCTGCCCTCGCCCATCGCCGTGCTCACGCTCGACCAGAACCCGGCCACCGGCAAGCTCTCGCTGGTGAAATACCACAACGTGGACACGTCCGGCGTGCATGGCCTGTGGATCACCTGCGGCGCCAGCCTCTCGCCCTGGAACACGCACCTGTCAAGCGAAGAATACGAGCCGGACGCTTTCGCGGCCACCACCGACGCCCAATTCCTGGCCTACAGCACGAACCTGTACGGCGACGCCACCAAAGCCAAGCCTTACCACTACGGCCATATGCCCGAAGTGACGGTCAAGGCCGACGGTACGGCCTCCATCAAGAAGCATTTCTGCATGGGCCGCATCTCGCATGAGCTGGTGCAGGTCATGCCTGACAAGCGCACCGTGTTCATGGGCGACGACGCGACCAACAGCGGCTACTTCGTGTTTGTGGCCGACAAGGAAAAAGACCTGTCCGCCGGCAGCCTGTATGTGGCCAAGGTCGGTGCCGGCTTCTCCATTGATCCGGCCGCGGCTCCCGCGCCGCTGAGCTGGATCAAGCTTGGCTCGGCCACCAGCGCTGAAATCGAAGCCCTGGCCACGACGCTCAAGCCGGCTGACATCATGACGGTATCCAAAACTGACCTGGGTGCGGGCTACACCAAGATCGTCGCCAACGGCAAGACCGAGTGGATCAAGCTCAATGCCGGCATGGAAAAGGCCGCCGCCTTTCTTGAAACCCACCGTTACGCCGCCTACGTCGGCGCCAGCCTGGGCTTCACCAAGATGGAAGGCACCACCGTCAACATCAAGGACAAGATTGCCTACTCGGCACTGCAGAACGTGCAGGCCTCCATGGTGGCGGGCGACAAGGCCAACGTGCCCGGCAATGGCATATCGGTGGCCAAGGCCCTGATCGCCGGTGCGGTGATGGCACTGAACCTCAAGGGCGGCCAAGTGGACGACAAGGGCACGGCGATCAACAGCGAATGGATGCCGGTGGATACCAAGGCCTTGCTGGTGGGCGAAGACATCGCTGCCGATGCGCTGGGCAACACCGCCAACCCCGACAAGATCGCCAACCCGGATAACCTGAAGTTCTCGGAAAAGATGCGTACCCTCTTCATCGGCGAGGACAGCAGCCAGCATGTCAACAACTTCCTGTGGGCCTACAACATCGACACCAAAACGCTGTCACGCGTCATGTCGATCCCCTCAGGTGGCGAATCGACAGGCCTGCACGCCGTGGATGAACTGAACGGCTGGACTTACATCATGAGCAACTTCCAGCATGCCGGTGACTGGTTGCCGATTCACAGCAACGTCAAGGCCACGCTCGATCCGCTGATCAAGGCCAACTACAAGGAAAAATTCGGCGCCGCCGTCGGCTATATCACCGGCGAGTTGAGGCAGCCCAAGCTGAAAAAGGCGTGATAAAGCGCCCATCGGTTCCTGATTCATAGGCACCGATGCCGGTCCAGCCGGCTTGCCCGGCCTCCTGCGGAGGCCGGGCTTTTTCTTTTTCGGCGCTGCGGTGGGCGGCAGGTACGAATCTGGCGGCTTCATATTTCAATCCGCGAGTCCGAAAAAAACCCAAGAAACGTCACTTCACACAGCTTCCATCTATAAACTGCGGCTGATGAATCGCCATCTGCTCCTTCTCGCCCTGTGCCAGGGCCTTTTTCTCACCAACAACGTCACCTTCATCGCCATCAATGGCCTGGTCGGCCTGAACCTCGCTCCGCTGGGCTGGATGGCGACTTTGCCCGTCATGGCTTATGTGGTCGGCGGGGCGCTGTCGACCGGACTGGTCGCGCAGACGCAGCACCGCTTTGGCCGCAGGACGTCGTTTCAGCTCGGGCTGATGGTGGCGTTCGCATCGGCCTTGCTGTGCTGCTATGCGGCCTACAGCAGGAACTTCTGGCTGCTGGTTGCCGCGACGCTGGTGGCGGGCTACTACAACGCCAATGCACAGCTCTACCGCTTTGCAGCGGCCGAGCTGGCCAAGCCGGCCTTTCGCGAAAAAGCAGTTTCACTGGTGATGGCGGGCGGCCTGATGGGTGCCGTCGCGGGTCCCAATCTGGCGGCCAGCACACGCAGCCTGACCGAGGTGCCGTTTGCCGGGGCCTACCTGGCCCTGGCTGGCGTGGCGCTGCTGGCCATGGCGCTGCTCGCCTTTATCCAGTTCCCGCCGCCACCGCCCAGGCAGGCAGGCGGCGGGGGCCGTCGCCTCGGCGAAATCATGCGCCAGCCCGTCTTCATCGTCGCCGCAGCGGCGGGTGCCCTGGGCTATGGCGTGATGAATCTGCTGATGGCCGCCACACCGATTGCCATGCAAGTCTGCGGCCTGCCGTTTTCCGATGTGGCAATAGTGCTGGAATGGCATGTCATCGGCATGTTTGCGCCTGGCTTTTTTACCGGCCACCTGATCAAGCGCTTCGGCACGCTTCCCATCATGGGTGCGGGGCTGGCGCTTAACGGGGTGTGCGTTCTGATTGCGCTGTCAGGCGTCGAATTCAGGCAGTTTCTGGCCGCGCTGTTTTTGCTCGGGCTAGGCTGGAATTTCCTCTTTACCGGCGCCACCACCCTGGCACTGACCGCCTACCGGCCGGAAGAAAAAGACCGGGCCCAGGGCGCACTCAATTTTTGCGTGTTTGCGGTATTGGCGATTTCTTCCCTGACTTCCGGTGTACTGATCACCACCCAGGGCTGGACGCTGCTCAACCTCGGTTCGCTGCTGCCACTGGGCCTGACCGGCTTGGCCTTGGGGTGGCTTGCGCTGAACCGCCGCCAAACCCTGAACGCCTGAACGCCTGAACGCCTGAATCGGCCAAGCCTGGCGTGAAGCCGGCGAGGGCGCCACTCTTTTCTTTTGCTATTGTTTTTATAGCTGTTTGTACCCATTCCACCTGAGCCACAAGCATTTTTTATCAAAATCTGGCATCCAGCCACGCCTTCAGCGTATCAAACACGGGCTCCGCATCAGCCTCGTTGAAAAGCTCGTGATAAAGCCCGTCAAAGCGCTGGGCCGTGACCATGCCGGCTTTGACGGCGGGCGAGCTGGCCGCCATTTCAGCGAATACGCGGCTGCCCGCCGGCTTGACCAGCCGGTCGTCGCCGGCATACATCAGCAAGGTAGGTGTGTTCCAGTTCGCAGCCGCGGCGATCGTGGCCGGGCCTGCCGTGGCAATGAACTTGCCCAGGCGCGGAGAGATCCTGTCGTGCACCCGTCGATCGGCCAGATAGTCATGCACAACACGCGCGTCATGCGACAGGTAGCGCGCGTCCAGGCCATTGCCCACACACAGATCGGGCGCCACGCCCGGCATCACCGCGAGCAGCAGCTTTTGCGCCCCGCTCAGGCCGGCATCCAGCGCGGGTGACGACAGCACCAGGCCGTCTACCGATCGCAACTTCAGCGCAAGCAGACGGGCCGCCACCAAGCCGCCCAGGCTGTGCCCAAGCAGAATCAGCGGCAGAGGCGGTATTCGCATGTCGAGTGCGCCAGCGGCCTGCGGCAGCCGCATGCAAAGCAGGCGCGTTTCGTCGATCACCTCGGCCAGATCATCGAGCAGCGCCGTTTCATACGGCAGCGCACCGCGCGCGCCGCCGGATTCACCGTGGCCACGCTGGTCATAGGCACGAACAGCAAAACCCCAGTCGTGCAGGCGCTGCGCGACACCCTCGTATCGCCCGGCATGCTCACCCAGGCCATGAACCATTAGCACGATCGCGCGCGGCTGCAGCGCTGCGCAGCCCGAGTCCTCCCAGGCGTCTGCTCCCCAGTCGTACAAGGCCAGGATTTCACCGTCGCGGGCCGTGAAGGGCGTTAACACCGCGGAGTTCATTGGACAGAGCCCCGTCTGATTGGGGAAATACGGGCAAACATGCCGTATTAGCCGGGCACCCGCGCGATCACCTGGGCGACTGCTGCCGTCAGCTTCTTGGCATAAGGCACGTTCAAAAATTCGTTCGGACCGTGCGCATTGCTCCTGGGGCCGAGCACGCCGCAGACCATCATCTGTGCCTGTGGAAAGCCCTGGCTCAACATGCTCATCAGCGGAATCGTGCCGCCCTGGCCAATCGTGCCGCAGGGCGCGCCGAAGAAGCTTTGCGACGCATCGTTCAGGGCGCTTTCAAACCAGGGCGCCGTGCTGGGCGCATTCCAGCCGGTGGCACCGCCGTTGCCTTCAAACGTGACCCTTGCCTGGTAGGGCGCGTTGTCTTCCAACAGAGTCTTGAGTTCCCGCACCGCCGCGCCCGCATCCACCAGCGGCGGCAGGCGCAGCGATAGCTTGAAAGCGGAGTAGGGCCGCAGCACGTTGCCCGCATCCTTGAGCGCCGGAAAACCGTCGGCGCCGGTCACGCTGAGCGTGGGCCGCCAGGTGCGGTTGAGCAGCGCCTCGACCGGGTCGGTGGTGGTGGGCAGCGCAAAGCTGGTCGAGCCTTCGCAGTCGTAATGCGCCCACGGAAAGCGCTTGTAGATTTCGTCGCCCAGAATTTGGGCCGTGGCCTTGGCCTGCACCAGCCGGTCAGCCGGAATTTCGCAGTGAAAGCTCTGCGGCAGCAGGTGGCCGGTCTTGCTGTCTTCCAGCCGGTCCAGCACCTGGCGCATGATGCGAAAGCTCGACGGCACCAGGCCGCTGGCATCGCCCGAATGCACGCCTTCGGTCAGCACCTCGACCTTGAGCACACCGGTGGCGTTGCCGCGCAGGCTGGTGGTCAGCCACAGCTGGTCATAGTTGCCCGCGCCCGAATCGAGACAAACCACCAGCGCGACATCGCCCAGCCGCGTTCTGAGGGCGTTCACGTAAGGCAGCAAGTCATAGGAGCCGCTTTCCTCGCTGGTTTCAATCAGGCCGACGATGCGCGGATGCTCCACGCCCTGCGCTTTCAGGGCCTGCACCGCTGCAATGCTGGCATAGACGGCATAGCCGTCATCGGCGCCGCCGCGGCCGTAGAGCTTGCCGTCCTCGTATTTCGGCGTCCACGGACCCAGATCGCTGCGCCAGCCGCTGAACTCGGGTTGCTTGTCGAGGTGG
Source organism: uncultured beta proteobacterium (assembly GCA_963793855.1). Taxonomy (GTDB): domain Bacteria; phylum Pseudomonadota; class Gammaproteobacteria; order Burkholderiales; family Burkholderiaceae_C; genus Polaromonas. Next base: position 519,314 of record CAWCBL010000004.1, on the reverse strand, counting down.
CCGTACATCAGCACCGTTTGCGTCGAGCCGGCGCGGGTCGCCGGGATTTCGAAGAACAGCACCGGCGTGCGCCCTTCAAGCCGCACGATTTCAAGCGTCAGGCCTTCGACTTTCTGCGCCTCTACCCAGGTCGCGGCATTGCGCACGACGGTGTCGATGAAGCCGTGCTGCGCCCAGTCGCCGTCAAACATAGGCGACTTGGCCGGAATGGCGATGTAGTCTGTGAGCTGCTGGACGATGTCGCCATCCCATTGCGCCGTGATCTGGGAAAGGGCCTGGGCAGCGTTCAGGACGCTGGCGGGAATTTCGCGGTGCAAAGGGGCGTTCATGGCGGGGACTCCGAAGTAACAGGTCAGCACAAAGCTGTGAAGCCCTTACTTTACGCCGCCGACCAAAGACGCGCCGGCATCAAGCACGGCGTCGAATCTGACGCTGGGCAAAGCCACCGTCCATTGATCTGATTTTTTAAGGTCCCCCTCAAAAATGAATGCAGAATTTTCACGGCCATGTCATGAAATTTTTGTTAAATCTGTAACACTTTTCCGCAAGGCGCGGGGAGTAGGGACTGCGAAGTCCTCTGATCACATTCTTATAGAAATTCCCAATGAAAAAGTCCCTCATTACTCTGGCGGCGCTGTCTTTTGCAGGCGCTGCTTCTGCTCAATCTTCTGTAACCCTGTATGGCGTGGCCGACATATTTTTTGGCCAGACGGAAAAAGGCGCACCAGGCAAGCAAGTCAAGCAAACCGTGGTCGATACCGACGGAGCCAGCAGTTCGCGCTGGGGCTTCAAAGGTTCTGAAGACCTGGGAGGCGGTTTAAAAGCCAATTTCGTGCTGGAAGGCGGCATGAAGATGGACACCGGCGAGCAGAAAACGGCTGGCTCGATATTCGACCGTGTCGCCACCGTGGGCCTATCGGGTGCTTTCGGTGCCGTGACCATGGGTCGTCAGGCAACGCCTTATGACGCACTGCGCTCCAGCACCAACAACACCTACGACACCAAAGCGTTGACCGCCACAGACACCGTCTGGGGTAAAGACAAAAACTATAGCGAGGTGGCTGCCTACGAATCTCGCCTGAGCAACTCCATCGCCTTCACCTCGGCCAACTACAGCGGCTTCAGCGGTGCGGTGGCGGTGAACTTTGGCGAGAACAAGGGCCTGGGTCTTAACAACGTGACCGTGGATGCCGGGCAAGCCGTCAGCCTGAATGCGCAGTACGCCTCGGGCCCGCTGCTGGTGGGCGTGGCTTACCAGGAGCAAAAAACACAAAACGCTGCGACGACGGCAGCCTCAACGGGCACCTTCAGCACCAAGTACACGCTGATTGCCGGCTCGTATAACTTCGGGCTTGCCAAGCTGACGGCCGGTTACAACACAGCCAAGGACGACGCGCCGAACGCGAAAGACAAGCAATACCAAGTCGGCGTGACCGTCCCCTTCAGCAAAGCTGGCAGCGTGGCATTCGGCTACGCCAAGGGCGATGGCGAAATTGCAGGTAAGGATGGCAAGAATGGCTCGGGCTACAGCGTGGTCGGTGTGTATGACCTGTCCAAGCGCACGACCTTGTACGCTGGCTGGATGGACACCAAGGCAAAGAACGCTGCCGGCGCCGAGACTTACAAGAACTCGGCCGTCGCCATTGGCGTGCGTCACAAGTTCTGATCTGAAAGCTGGCTGCAAGCCGGCTTGAAACTGAACCGAAAAAGCCCCTAGTGGTGACGACTAGGGGCTTTTTTTTGATGAGAGGGCAGCTTCTCAGGCGCAGCGGGCCATCACCTCGCCCAAGCGCACGGCCCGGCCCGGCGCCCAGTCGGGATTGAAGCGCAGCGGCCCCTTGGGAAGCAGCAGGACAATGGTCGAGCCCAGCAGGAAGCGGCCCATTTCCTCGCCCTGTTTCAGAAAAACCTCAGGCTGCTCCGGCGACGCCGGATAGCGCCATTCGCGCACCACTTTGCCGCGCGGCGGATTGACCACGCCGTGCCAGACGGTGGCCATGCTGCCGACAATCGTGGCGCCGACCAGCGCCAGCACAAACGGCCCGCGCGCCGACTCGAACACGCAGACCACGCGTTCGTTGCGCGCAAACAGGCCAGGCACGCCGCGCGCCGTGGCCGGGTTGACCGAAAACAGCTCGCCGGGCACATAGATCATGCGGGTCAGGCGCCCATCGCAAGGCATGTGAATGCGGTGGTAGTCCTTGGGGCTGAGGTAGATCGTGGCAAAGTGGCCGTCCTGGTACTGGGCGGCCAGCGCCGCATCGCCTCCCACGACGGCAGTCGTGGAATAGCTGTGGCCCTTGGCCTGAAAAATCTGGTCCCGCTCAATCGCGCCAAACTGGCTGATGGCGCCGTCCACCGGGCAGACCAGTTCGGCCCGGGCCAGCGGCCGCACACCGGGCTTAAGGGCGCGGGTGAAAAAATCGTTGAAGGTCAGGTAACTGGCGATATCGGAATTGGTTGCCTCACCCATGTTCACCCGGTACTTGGCGACAAAGCGGCGAATGATGGCAGTGGTCACCCAGCCACGCTCGCGCGACGCGACCCACCCCGCAAAATGGGTCAGCGCCTGCTTGGGGAACAGATATTGAAAGAGAACGAATAAACGGTCGGGCACAGGCGCTCACGGTAGTGGGGGTCGCGGCATTTTATCGGGTCGCCCAAAAAGGTCCTGCGCCGGGCCGACGACTTCAGTGGGTGGGGTAGCCCGCCTCGGTCAACGCGGCAGCCATCGCGGCGCGTTCCTGGGTGGTCTGCACAGTCACTTTTTTGCCGGGCAAGTCAATGCTGACCTGGGCCGTGGGGTCCACTTGCCTGACGGTCTGGGTAATGACCTTGACGCAGTGCCCGCAACTCATGTCGGGGATGTCGAATTCCATGAAAACTCCTTGAGTGGTAAAGGGGATGACCCCTGGATGAAGTCTGAACCTTCCCATGGGGGCAGGGTCAAGGCGCCTGCCGCAGTGCCCGAAAATATTCAGGGCTATTGTCCGCGCCCGGCTTCACCCTGCCATGGTGGTAAGGTTCAGACTTGCTTCAATCGTCGCAACCCGCGAGCCACCTCAGGAGAACACGCATGAGCGTTACCCAAACATTGCCAGCCAGCATGATCCCGGCCACTGCCCTGAAGGAATGGCGCTTTCCGGTGGAAGGCATGACCTGCGCGTCCTGCGTGGCCCGCGTTGAAAAGGCCCTGGCCGGTACGCCCGGGGTCGAAGAAGCCAGCGTCAATTTCGCGACCGAACAGGCCAGCGTCAAGGCAAGCCGCGAGGTGAGCCTGGCCACGCTGAAAGCGGCGGTGGAAAAAGCCGGCTATGCCGTGGGCGAGCAGTCGCTGCGGCTCAGGATAGGCGACATGACCTGCGCCTCCTGCGTGTCGCGCGTGGAAAAGGCGCTCAAGCAGGTGCCGGGCGTGCTGTCGGCCAGCGTCAACCTGGCGACCGAGACAGCCGAGGTCACGGTGGTCGGAGGCGTGACGCTGGTTCAGCTTGTCGCGGCGGTGGACAAGGCCGGCTACAAGGCATCAAAGCTTGAAGATTCCGGCGCAAACCATGGCCCGGTCCAGAAACCCGGCGCCCCTTGGTGGCCCATCGCCGTGGCGGCCGCCCTGTCGGCGCCGCTGGCGCTGCCGATGTTCGGCATGCTGATCGGCAAGTCGTGGATGCTGGACGGCTGGCTGCAATGGCTGCTCGCCACGCCGGTGCAGTTCTGGCTGGGAGCGCGCTTTTACAGGGCCGGCTGGAAAGCCGTTCGGGCCGGCGCGGGCAACATGGATCTGCTGGTGGCGGTGGGGACGTCGGCCGCCTACGGACTGAGTGTTTACATGCTGCTCAGGCACGGCGATCACGGCATGCCGCATCTCTATTTCGAAGCATCGGCCGTGGTCATCACGCTGGTGCTGCTGGGCAAATGGATGGAAGCACGCGCCAAGCGCCAGACCACCGAAGCTATTCGCGCGCTCAATGCGCTGCGGCCTGAAACCGCACGCCGCCGGCGAGACGGCGTAGACCAGGACGTTCCGGTCAGTGAAGTACGGGTCGGCGACTTCGTTGTGGTGCGGCCCGGCGAACGCATCGCGGTCGATGGCGAGATTACCGAGGGCACGACCGAAGTCGATGAATCGCTGATTACCGGCGAGAGCCTGCCCGTCAACAAACACGCAGGCGACCGGGTGACGGGCGGCGCGGTCAACGCGGAAGGCTTGCTGGTGGTGCGGACAACGGCCGTTGGCGCTGAATCCACCCTGGCGCGCATCGTGCGCATGGTCGAGTCGGCCCAGGCCAAAAAAGCCCCCATCCAGCGCCTGGTCGATCAGGTCAGCGCCGTTTTCGTGCCGGTGGTGATCGGCATCGCCTTCGTCACCCTGCTGGGATGGGGCCTGCTCGGCACGGGAGAAGGCAACTGGGAAACCGCCATCCTCAACGCCGTCGCCGTGCTGGTGATTGCCTGCCCCTGCGCCTTGGGGCTGGCGACGCCCACGGCCATCATGGCCGGCACCGGCGTGGCGGCGCGTCACGGCATTTTGATCAAGGATGCCGAAGCGCTGGAAGTGGCGCACAAGGTGAGCATCGTCGCCTTCGACAAGACCGGCACGCTGACGCAAGGCCATCCAGAACTGGTCGCGTTGGAGCCCAACGGCGCCTCGCGCGAGGCCGTTCTGGCTTGGGCTGCCGCCATCCAGGCGGGCAGCGAACATCCGCTGGCCAAGGCGGTGACGCAACTCGCTCTCAAGGAGCAGCTCAGCGTGCCTGCGGCGAAGCAGGTGCGGGCGGTGGCCGGGCGCGGCATGTCGGCGGTGGTCGAGGGGCGCGAGCTGCGGCTGGGAAGCCCGCGCTTCATGCAGGAGCTTGCGGTGGACCTCGGTGCGTTCTCCGCGCGTGCCAAGGAATTGGAAGCCGAAGGCCGCACCGTGTCCTGGCTGGCCGATGTGAGCGGCCCGCCGCAGCTGCTCGGCTTGCTGGCCTTTGGCGACAAGCTCAAGCCCACTGCAGCCCCGGCAGTGGCCAGCCTGCATGCGCTGGGCATTCAGACCGCGCTGGTGACCGGCGATAACCAAGGCAGCGCCGAAGCCGTTGCGAAGCAGCTCGGCATGGACATCGTGCATTTCCAGGTCCTGCCCGAAGACAAGGCCGCCATCATCGGAACGCTCAAGGATCGGGTCAACCAAGACGGCGGCCGGGTGGCGATGGTCGGCGACGGCATCAACGATGCGCCCGCGCTGGCGGCGGCTGATGTGGGCATTGCCATGTCTACCGGCACCGACGTGGCGATGCAGGCCGCCGGCATCACGCTGATGCGCGGCAACCCGGCACTGGTGGCCGACGCCATCGACATCTCGCGCCGCACCTATGCCAAGATCCGACAGAATCTGTTCTGGGCCTTTTTCTACAACGCGGTCGGCATTCCGCTGGCGGCCTTTGGCCTGCTGAGCCCGGTGATCGCCGGCGCCGCCATGGCCTTCAGCAGCGTCAGCGTAGTGACGAACGCCTTGCTGCTGCGCCGCTGGAAAGGAAGTTCGCAATGACGCATGATTCGACAACCAACGGCCCCTTCAACATCGGACACGCCGCGGCCCAGTCGGGCGTGTCGGCCAAGATGATTCGTCACTACGAATCCCTGGGCCTGCTGCCCGCCGTGCACCGTACCGATGCCGGCTACCGCCAGTATGGCGAGAAGGAGGTGCATACCCTGCGCTTTATTCACCGTGCGCGCACACTGGGTTTCAGCATGGCCGAAATTGCCGAGCTGCTCAAGCTGTGGCAAAACAAGCGTCGCGCCAGCGCCGACGTCAAACGCATCGCGCTGGCCCATGTCGCCGACCTGGAACGGCGCATTGCCGAGATGCAAGCGATGCGGCAAACCCTGCAGCAACTGGCGCATTGCTGCCAGGGCGATCACCGGCCGGATTGTCCGATCTTGAGCGAGCTGGCGGGATAAAAGCCTTGTCACATCGGGCGATTAATGCCCGGCAGGTCGGAGCCGATTGATCCAGCGCAAAATCCAGCTTGGATTCAGAAAAATTTCACCGCCGCACCAGGAATGACCATGAACCCTATGCACCAGCAGGACTGGGACCCGAAATCCGATGAGGTCTTGCGTGATCAGCGCGCTGCTTACGATGAGATGCGTGAGCGCTGTCCCGTTGCCTACAGCGACTTTCTGGGTTGGTCTTTATTCAGGCACAAGGATGTCGTCCGCGTACTGAAGGATCCCGACAGCTTCAGTAGCGTTGTCTCAACGCACCTCTCAGTGCCCAACGGGATGGATCCGCCTGAACACACCGAATTCCGCCGCATTGTCGAACCCTATTTCCGGCCGGAACGGATGCAGACTTTCGAGCCGCAATGCCGGGAAATCGCCGCCAGTCTTGTCCAGTCGCTGCTGGGTCGTGACGAGGTGGAAGTCATAGGCGAGTTTGCCCAGTCGTTCGCCGTGCGGGTGCAATGCGAATTTCTCGGCTGGCCGGCGCCCATGCACGAAGCGCTGCGCCTCTGGACCCGGAAGAATCACGTGGCGACACTTGCACAGGACCGGGCTGCCATGGCGGAAATCTCGCGCGAGTTCGAAGGCTACGTGAACGAGTTGCTGCAGAGCCGGCACGCCGCCGGGGCGCAGGCGGAAGGCGACATCGCCGCCAGTCTGCTCCGGCAGCAGGTAGAGGGCAGGCCGCTGCGGGATGAAGAGATCGCCAGCATCCTGCGCAACTGGACCGTCGGTGAGGTCGCCACGATCACGGCCTCGATCGGGATCCTGATCCAGTATTTGTCGGAAAACGCCGAACTACAGCAAGACCTGCGCGCCCAGCCGTCGCTGCTGCCCGACGCGATCGACGAGATCCTGCGAATTCACGGCCCACTGGTGGCCAACCGGCGCGTCACGACCTGTCCGGTGGAAATCGGCGGCCGGAAAATCGGCGCCGGCGAACGGATCTCGCTGAACTGGATTGCCGCGAACCGCGACGCCAGCGTTTTCGGGGAAGCGGACTCCTTTCGGCTGGACCGCGATCCGGCTGAAAATCTGCTGTATGGCACGGGAATTCATGTCTGCCCGGGCGCTCCGCTGGCCCGCATGGAACTTCGTCTCGTCATGGAGGAGCTGCTGAAGCAGACGAGCCGGATCAGCCCGGTTCCCGGAAAACCTGCAACCCTGGCGGTCTACCCCGCCAGCGGCTTTGCCACTATGCCACTGCGGATAGGCTGAGCGCTCACAAGGAACGACGCGGATTTTGGCTGGTTCCGTTTTTTAGTCTTGGCCACTTGCGCCTGGCGACCCGATCCTGGTCAAGCAGTGGGTATGGACAGGCGTGTTCGCCAAGCGCATACACGCCATTTACTATGAATTTCATAGCATCATACATCCGCAATTACTGGGCTACCTGCATTATTCACTCTGACCCGGGGATGCAGAAGGCTTGGCTTTGCCCGCCAGAAACTTTGAGCCATCCCAGACCCGCCGCAGTTCCGCGAATGGGTTTGTACTCGCAGCCGATCCAGCCGCTGTAACCCAGCTCGTCCAGCAACGCAAAAAGGTAGGCGTAGTTGATCTCGCCCACATCGGGCTCATGGCGCCCCGGCGCACCGGCGATCTGGATGTGGCCGACGCGGCCCGTGGGCAGGTAGTGGCGCAGCTTCATTGCCAGGTCGCCCTCCACCACCTGGCAGTGGTAGAGGTCCATCTGCACCTTGAGATTGGCCGCGCCCACTTCGCGAATGATGTCGTGCGCCTCATCCTGCCGGTTCAAAAAATAGCCGGGAATGTCACGCGTGTTGATGGGCTCGATCAGCACCTCGACGCCGACTTTGGCAGCTTGCGCCGCCGCATGACGCAGCTTATTCACATAAGTAGTTTGCAGGTCCGCACGCTCCACGCCCTCGGGCAGAACACCCGCCATGACGTGGATGCGGGGACAGGCCAGGGCTTGCGCGTAGTCCAGCGCCAAAGCTATTCCGGCGCGGAATTCGTCCTCGCGACCCGGCAGGCAGGCCAAGCCCTTTTGGGGCGAAGCCCAGGCCGCTTCAATGCTGGCCGCATCCATGCCGCCGGGCGGGGCGTTGAACAGCACCAGTTGCAGGTCGTTTGCCTTTAGAAGCGCTTTCAACTCGGCAGCCGGCCAGGAATAGGGCGACAGGAATTCCACCGCCTTGAAGCCGTCCCTGGCCGCCGCCGCAAAACGCTCGGGAAAGGACAGTTCGGTGTACATCCAGCTGAGGTTGGCGGCAAATTTGGGCATAGGATTTCAGGGCTTGGGATTGAGTTCGGGGTCGTCAGCGCCGGGTGCCGTTTTGCATTCCCAGAAAATGCGCGCGCTGCAACGCCGGCAAATCTCGGGGTCCAGTTTGCTGAAGATGGTGGAAATGGCCGTGAATTTGTCGGGAAACTGGTGCTCGGGACCCAGCACGTCGGTAAAGCCGGTCTTGCGCCACATGCGGATCACCTCGGGCCGCGGCCGGTGAAAGTAGAGGTTGCCACCCATGGCGCGGCGCGCGGCGAGCTCGGCCTCCCATAGTTCGGCACCGGCCAGGTCAATGAAGTTCATGCTCTTGGCCATCACCAGCAAATGCTTTTGCGGCTGGGGCTGGCTGCGCAGCGCGTGCAGGATGTCGGCCACGTGCTGGGTGGCGCCAAAGTACACCTCGCCCTCCATGCGCAGCAGCTTGAGCTGCGGACACTCGGGCAGCGCCTGGTGGGGCGGCTCATCCGGATCCTTCGGGTCGGCGGGGCTTTCAATCACCACAAACTGCCGGTCCAGCCCGCGGCTGTCAAAGCCCATGGTGCGCATGGCGGGCCGCGAGGTACGGTACAGAAAAGACATCAGCGACAGCAGCATGCCCAGCAAGATCGCAATTTCCAGCCGTATCGTGACAGTAGCCACCATGGTGGCCAGCGCCACCCCAAAATCGGTGCGGCTTAAGATGAACAGATGACGCCAGCGCGCCAGGTCAAGCAGGGCCAGCGCCACCAGCACCAGCAGCGCCGACAGGGCGGCCATGGGAATCAGCGCCAGCAGGGACGCGCTGACCGCCACCAGCGCCAACAGCAGCAGGGCCGAAAACACCGAGGACAGCGGCGTGCGCGCACCGGCTTCCAGATTGGGCATGGAGCGGTTCATGGAGCCGCACGAGACATAGCTGGAGAAGAATCCGCCGACGATGTTAGAGAGGCCCTGGCCCCGGAACTCGCGGTTGGCATCAATGCGCTGGCCCGAGCGCAGCGCCACCGTCTTGGCAATCGATATCGCCTGGCCCAGCGCCACGATGGTCAGCGCAAACGCCAGTCCGACCAGATCTGAGGCCTGTGCCCAGCTGATGCGAGGCACCTCAAAGCGCGGCCAGGGCGTGGCGATGTAGCCCACGGTCCGCAGCGCCGCAGAAGGCGTCGTGCTTCCGCCAGCAACAAAGCGGCTCCACAACCATGCCAGCGTGGTGGCCACGACCAGCCCGATCAGCATGTAGGGCCAGTTGCGACGAAAACGGCGCAGCAGCAGCGCCACACCCAGAGTGATGGCCGCGACGGCCAGCGCCGCCGGTTTTGCGTAGGGCAGTTGCGTGACGACATGCCCGAGCACGGCGCCGGCGCCGTGCTCGGGCGCAGCGGCAAGGCCCAGCAAATCGGGCAGCGCATGCACGGCAATCAGCAGCGCCGCGCCCGAGGTAAAGCCAAACAGCACCGCCGGAGAAATGAAGTTGGCCAGCACGCCCAGCCGAAGCGCGCCAATCAGCCATTGCATGATGCCGACCATCACCGTGACGGCCAGCGCCAGCTGGATATACGCCGGGCTGAAAGCCATGGCCAGCGGCGACAGCATGGCAAACAGGGCCAGCGAGTTGGCATTGGTCGGACCCGACATGACATGCCAGCTGGAACCAAACAGCGCGGCGATGATGCAGGGAACGATGGCGGTATACAGCCCGTATTCGGGTGGCAGGCCGGCCAGCGTGGCAAAGGCAATGCCTTGAGGCAGGACCAGCACGGCGCCCAGCAGCCCGGCCAGGGCGTCGGCGCGCAGCGTGGCGGGAGACACCTGCCGCACCCAGCTGCCAAAGAGGCGCTCAAACAGGCGCCCCAGCAGGGTCATGAAGGGAAGGGCAGCGCTGGCGTCAGAGGGTTTCATGGTTATATTTCAAGCATGCCGTGAGCCGCCCTGTGGGTTTTCAGGCCATGTCCGGCCAGCGCAGCAGCAGTCCGGCCAGGGCTGAAGCCGCAATCACCGGAATCACGCCCCACTTTAATCGCCACAAAGCCAGCGCGGCGAGCGCCGCCAGCGTCAGCGCCACCCAGTCCGGCCGCATGTCAAAAAGGCCTGCAGCGCCGGAAGGATAGGCGATAGCAGCTATAAAAAACAGAGCAAGATTGGCAATCACGCCGACCACGGCGGCAGTCACGGCGGCCAGCGGTGCGGTCAGCCTGAGATTGCCGCGCGTGGATTCGACCCACGGCCCGCCCGCCAGAATGAAAACGAAAGAGGGCAAAAAGGTGAACCAGGTCGCCACGCAGGCAGCCAGGGCTGCGCCCAGAAACAGCGCGTCAGGACCGGCGACCTGCTTGACCCAGCCGCCCACGAACCCGACAAAGGCCACCACCATGATGAGCGGGCCGGGCGTGGTCTCGCCCAGCGCCAGGCCATCCATCATTTGCGCCGTGCTCAGCCACTGGTAATGCTCGACCGCCGCCTGGTTCACGTAGGGCAGCACGGCATAAGCCCCGCCAAACGTCAGCAGTGCGGCCTTGGTGAAAAACCAGCCGATCTGAGTGAGCGTGCCGTTCCAGCCGTAACTCAAAAACAGTGCAGCCATGGGCAGCAGCCAGAGCGCAGCGCCCACCAAAAGCACCGTGGCCAGACGCGACAGCTTGAAAAGCGCATGGGGCGGCGTGGGCGTGTCGTCATCAATCAGCGCCACGACTTTTACATGTTTCACCACCGACGCCTGCGCACCGCCGCGCATCAAGCTGCCCGGCGCCACGCGCGCCAGCACGGCTCCGACGAGCATCGCACCCAGCACCACCAGCGGAAAGGGCAGCTTGAGCGCCCAGATTGCTATAAAACTCATAGCTGCTATCGCCCATGGAACGGGTGACAGCAGTGGATTCCCCAATGACTTGTTGGCAATGCGGTGCAGCGCGTGCAGCACAATGACAGCCACCGCCGGTTTGATGCCGTAAAAAATGCCCGCCACCAGCGGCTGCTGGCCAAAAGCCATGTAGATCCAGCTCAGTGCAACCAGCAGCGCCAGGGATGGCAGCACGAACAGCGCGCCGGCCACCACGCCGCCCCGGGTGCAGTGCATCAGCCAGCCCAGATAGGTGGCGAGCTGCTGCGCCTCGGGGCCCGGCAGCACCATGCAGAAATTGAGCGCATGCAGAAAGCGCTTTTCCGACACCCAGCGGCGTTTTTCGACCAGCTCGCGGTGCATGATGGCAATCTGTCCGGCCGGCCCGCCGAAGCTGATGAAGCCGAGCTGAAGCCAAAAGCGAAAAGCCTCGCGGAACGAAACGACCACAGGTCCCTGGGCGCTCACATCAGCCCCGCTGCAACTTGAATACCGCGCGGCTGGCGCGGGCATTCGGCCAGATGCGGATTTCCTGGCCGTCCTGCAGGCCGAAGGCGTCAAGCACCTGCAAATTATTTTTCAGCGCCAGCGTTTTAAAGTCCCGCAGCGTACCGACGCGGATATTGGGCGTGTCATACCACTGGTAAGGCAGCACCTTGGTCACCGGCATGCGGCCGCGCAAGATCGCCAGGCGGTTCGGCCAGTGGGCAAAGTTGGGGAAGGCCACGATGCCGATGTGGCCCACGCGCGCTGTCTCGCGCAGCATGATTTCGGTATTGCGCAGATGCTGCAGCGTGTCGATCTGCAGCACCACGTCAAACGAGCTGTCGCCGAACAGCGCCAGGCCGTCTTCCAGATTGAACTGGATGACGTTGACGCCGCGCGCCACGCAGGCCTGCACGTTGGCATCGTCAATCTCCACGCCGTAGCCCGAGCAACCGCGCTCCTTGATCAGGTAGTCCAGCAGCGCGCCGGTGCCGCAGCCCAGATCCAGCACACGCGAGCCGTGCGGAACCAGCCGGGCAATTGACAGCAGATCCGCCGAAGGCGGCAGCTTCGCTTCAGGCATTCCGCTCATACCGCCACCTTGCTCTGAAAATAGGAGCGCACCACACCCATATAGCGTGCATCATCAAGCAAAAACGCATCATGGCCGTGCGGCGCGTCGATTTCGGCATAACTCACGTCGCGCTGGTTGTCGAGCAGGGCCTTGACGATTTCGCGGCTGCGCGCGGGGGAAAACCGCCAATCGGTGGTGAAGCTCACCAGCAGGAATTTGGCGCTGGCTTTGGCCAGAGCGCGGCTCAGGTCGCCGCCAGACTCGCCGGCCGGGTCAAAGTAGTCCAGGGCGCGCGTGATCAGCAGGTAGGTATTGGCGTCGAAGTACTCGGCAAACTTGTCACCCTGGTAACGCAGGTAGCTTTCAATCTGGAACTCCACCTCCTGGGTCGAGTATTTATAGCCCTCTCCGCTGGCGCGTTCCATCACCGCATCCTTCAGCTGGCGGCCAAACTTCTCGTTCATCACATCGTCGCTCAAATACGTGATGTGGCCAATCATGCGGGCGATGCGCAGCCCGCGCTTGGGCAGCACGCCATGGCGGTAAAAATGCCCGCCGTGAAAGTCGGGGTCGGTCACGATGGCGCGGCGCGCGACTTCATTGAAAGCGATGTTTTCGGCCGTCAGGTTGGGCGCGCTTGCCACCACCACGGCATGCCGCACGCGCTCGGGGTACTGCAGCGTCCAGGCCAGCGCCTGCATGCCGCCCAGGCTGCCGCCCATCACGGCAGCCAGCGTCTGGATGCCCAGCGCATCAAGCAGTCTAGCCTGGGCGCTGACCCAGTCCTGCACCGTCACGACCGGAAAATCAGCGCCATAAATTTCGCCCGTGTCCGGATTGACCTGCATCGGCCCGGTCGAGCCAAAGCAGGAACCCAGGTTGTTGACGCCAATCACAAAAACCCGGTTCGTGTCCACCGGTTTGCCGGGGCCGATCATGGTGTCCCACCAGCCTTCGGATTTTTCCTTGACCTGGCCCGCCTCGTCCAGATATACGCCAGCCACATGGTGCGAGGCGTTCAGCGCATGGCAAATCAGCACCGCATTGGATTTGTCGGCATTGAGCTCGCCGTAGGTTTCATAGCTCAGGTCATAGGCGCGAATCGACGCGCCGCTGCGCAAGGGCAGGACCTCGGCAAAGTGCATGGACTGTGGCGTGGCGACAAGAACGGAAGCAGCAGACACGATAGGAAGACCCCGTCAATCGAAGAACAGGAAAGCGAAGCGGCAAAAAGAAAACCCGGCATCGCCAAGGGCGAGTCCGGGTTGATGGCGCTTCGTCTTTAGCGGTACTTTTTAAGCGCCCGCAAGCTGGGCAAATCGGCGCCGGTCAAGTATAGCAAGCTACACTTTTACCAGCAGCGCCAGCAGTCCGAGCCCCGCAAAGATGAGCGCCGACACGATGTGCACCACCCGCAGCGGCACCAGGCGCGTGACACGCTCTCCCAGCCAGACCACCGGCGCGTTGGCCAGCATCATGCCCAGCGTGGTGCCCGCCACCACCGCGTAATAGGCCTCAAAGCGGGCCGCCAGCATCACGGTGGCAATCTGCGTTTTGTCGCCCATTTCTGCAAGGAAAAACGCCAGCACCGTGGTGCCGAATACGCCAAAGCGTGGCGCACTTGACGTTTCCCCATCATCGAGCTTGTCGGGAATCAGCATCCACACCGCCATCGCGATGAAGGAAGCGCCCAAAATCCAGCGCAGGGTCTGGGGGCTCATCAGCGTGGTGAACCATGCGCCCAAGGCGCCCGCCAAGGCATGATTGGCGATGGTGGCAACAAGAATGCCGAGAACGATGGGCCAGGGTTTGCGAAACCGGGCCGCGAGCACCAGCGCGAGAAGCTGGGTTTTGTCGCCCATTTCAGCAAGGGCGACGATACCGGTGGAGACGAGGAAAGCTTCCATGAATAAATAGCTCCGGCCGGAATTAAACCAATGACTGCACGACATCCCCGGCCTAAAGCTTTTTAAAGTTTTGGAGGCTGTGCAGTCAAAGGTCTCGCCAGGCTTGATGCTGTTTGCGCCATGTCGGCCTTGTTGCAAGGCCGGACAAGTCTGTTGACGCAAACCCCTCTCAATGAAGAAGGGCGGCTACTCCCCAATGACAGCGCACATTATAGCGGTCGTGACTGCACCAGATGCGCGGGCTCCACGCTGAGGCAATGTCTTTTCCGCACACTTTTGGCGCGTTTCTTGCTTGCCATTGGTGCTATTTTCAGGATTGGTCAAAAAATGCACCAAGACAACACATTTCACTTGAAGAGGACTTTATGGAAGCACTAAAACAGGGCTCGAATGCCTTGTTCATCCTGTTGGGCGGCATCATGGTGCTCGCCATGCATGCGGGTTTTGCCTTTCTGGAGCTGGGCACAGTTCGCAAAAAGAACCAGGTCAATGCGCTGGTCAAGATATTGGTGGACTTTTCAGTCTCCACCGTCGTCTATTTCCTTGTGGGCTATGGCGTGGCTTACGGCACCCATTTTTTTGTCGGAGCCGAAGAACTGGCCGCCAAAAATGGCTATGAGCTCGTCAGGTTTTTCTTTTTGTTGACGTTTGCCGCCGCCATTCCAGCCATTATTTCCGGTGGAATTGCAGAACGTGCACGCTTTTATCCTCAACTGATAGCAACTGCAGTCATCGTCGGCTTTGTCTATCCTTTCTTTGAGGGGATTGCATGGAACCATCACTTTGGAGTCCAGGCCTGGATTCAATCCCTCACCGGCGCTGAATTTCACGACTTCGCTGGCTCGGTCGTGGTCCACGCCGTGGGTGGCTGGCTGGCATTGCCTGCCGTCCTCTTGCTGGGGGCTCGCAGCAACCGCTATCGCAAGGATGGCGCGATGTCTGCCCACCCCCCCTCCAACATACCCTTCCTGGCGCTGGGAGCCTGGATTCTGACGGTTGGCTGGTTCGGCTTTAACGTGATGAGCGCCCAGACCATAGACAAAATTTCCGGCCTGGTGGCCGTCAACTCGCTGATGGCGATGGTGGGCGGCACACTGGCCGCGCTGATCTTTGGCAAAAACGACCCCGGCTTTGTTCATAACGGGGCGCTTGCCGGGTTGGTGGCAGTATGCGCGGGCTCGGACGTCATGCATCCGCTGGGCTCGCTGGTGGTCGGCGGTGTGGCCGGCGCGGTGTTTGTGTTGATGTTCACACTGACGCAGAACAAATGGAAGATCGATGACGTGCTCGGCGTCTGGCCCTTGCACGGGCTATGCGGCACCTGGGGCGGGCTCGCAGCGGGGATTTTTGGCAGCAAGGCCTTGGGCGGCCTGGGCGGGGTAAGTTTCGCCGCACAACTAATGGGCAGCCTCATGGGGGTGACTTGGGCTGCGCTGATGGGCTTTGTTGTTTACGGCACGCTCAAGGCCACCATGGGACTGCGCCTGAGCCAGGAAGAAGAATTTGAGGGCGCCGACCGGTCGATTCATCGCATTGGCGCCACGCCCGAACACGAAGTTAATTGGTAATGGGCCGACATGGATTTGCGTAAATTTCTGTAACTTTTTTCTATACATCCGGAGGAACCTGACGCGATTGGGTGGCGCACCTGGACACATTGAAACCTTCCGGCCACCCTTTAATTGTGGGTGCTCACTACCGAAATTAATCAATTAGCTCTGAAATAGCGACAGCTAGTGCGCCTCCTGTGCGCCGACCTGATCCGCGCCGCAGTCCGGAGGCCGCAAATATCGGCTGAAGCGACCTCCTGGGGCCTAGGTATTAACGCTAGTTGCTTGTGTTTTTAATAATTGGCGCATAATATGGGCGTGCAAATGAAAATGTTTGCACATGTTAGGTGATCGGTAAGTTTCGCGCGCTACAGCGGTACGTTGAAGATTTGTTGTGCTTTCGGGACCCCATCGCTTTTGTTTTTGTGTTTTAGAGGAGTCCCTTCATGGGCAACAAACTATACGTCGGCAACCTGCCTTACTCGGTGCGTGACGAAGACTTGCAACAATCTTTCGGCCAATTTGGCGCTGTTACCAGCGCTAAAGTCATGATGGAACGCGACACCGGTCGTTCTAAAGGCTTTGGCTTTGTCGAAATGGCAAGCGATGCAGAAGCTCAAGCTGCTATCAACGGCATGAACGGTCAGCCTTTGGGTGGCCGTAGCGTTGTCGTGAACGAAGCCCGTCCGATGGAAGCTCGTCCTCCACGTACCGGCGGCTTTGGTGGCGGCGGTGGCGGCTACGGCGGTGGCGCTGGCGGCGGCGGCGGTGGTGGTTACGGCGGTGGTGGCCGTTCTTCCGGCGGCGGCAGTGACGGCGGTTTCCGTAGCCCATACGGCGGCGGCGGTGCTGGCGGCGGACGCTCCGGTGGCGGCGGCGGTGGTGGACGCGGCGGCTACTAAGCCCTGCTCCTACCTTGCTGGCTGACCAGCTAGCAAAAAATAGCATCTTCCGTCTTTGATGGAAGGACGCTTTAAAAGGCTTCAAGACTTCGGTTTTTGAAGCCTTTTTGCGTTCTAGCCCATAAAACAAGGGCGTCCTCAGCTACTTTTTTGGCGAATGCAGCCGGTGCCGCGCGGAAATCTGGCAAAGGCTGAAGCCCTTCAAACTTCTGATTCAGGGCTCGCCTTGGCGACGCTTGCGAGCACGCCCGGACAAGGCCCAGTCAAATATCGCATTGGGCAGCAAGCGCAAAAACTTGGCAAGCATGCCCATTTGCCACGGAATGACGCGGTAACTCCGGCCAGCCTGAATGGCGGCAAACGCCTCGTCGGCAAAAACCTCGGCCTTCATTAAAAACGGCATGGAATAACGGTTTTGGCGGGTCAAGGGCGTGTCAATATACCCTGGGCAGATCGTCACCACCTTCACGCCGCTGGGCTTGAGTTCGCCGCGCAGGCTTTCGCAATAACTGATGACCGCCGCCTTGCTGGCGCAGTAAGCCCCGTGGCCCGGCAAGCCCCGTATGCCGGCCACACTGCCAATCCCCACTAGCACGCCGGTACCACGCACCGCCATGGCGGCGACAAAGGGATGAAAAGTGGCAGCTACGCCGATGGTGTTGGTGGCAAAGGTCTTTGCCATGACTGTCAGATCCTCCCGTACGCTGGTATCCATGCCGATACTGATGCCGGCATTGGCAATCACCACGTCAGGCAAGCCCTGCAGGGCGATACAGGATTGGCCTGCGGTCACGATGCTGTCAATATCGGACACATCGGCGCTATAAACCTGATAGCGGCCGACAGGAATAAGGTTGGCTTCAGCCCAGGACTGGACTTCTGCGGTGCGGCGCGCAAGCAGGGCCAGACGGTATCCCGCCGCGTAATAGCGCAGCGCCAGAGCTTGACCAATGCCGCTGGAGGCGCCGGTGATGAATACGAGTCTGGACATGGTGAATTTCGGACTGAGTTAAAAAACGTGCCCGAAGCCGTCCACAGATGCGACTACTTGCGAGCGGGAGCGGCAGGAAGGGAGGCTGATTTCGGCATCAATATCCCCCGAACGCGCCCCGTGAGCACCGCCACCTGGTCCAGGTTGTTGTAAGCAAATGTGTCGCCGGTGAACTGGTCGGCGCCACGAATCAGGAGTACGGGCTTATGGGACGTGACTCGCTCTTCGTTCAAAAAAGCATGTAGAAATTCACCGCGATACTCCAGCCGTGGCGTTTCCTTGCCGCTGGCATCCTGGCTGGCCTCGCGTATGACCTTGGCATTGCCGGTCAACTGGACTTCCGATCCATCGCTATTGGCATAGGCCCGGTTGGCCGTGGCGGTGGTGACGAGCCCCTCGGGGTTGATGCTTCTCATCCTGACCTGGTCGATTTCCAGGATGTCGGTGTCCTGGAAATGCCGCGCCTCCGTTCCGTAGATCTCGCTTTTGAGCTTGCCGCTCTCGTCAAAGCTTTTGACGGTGAATTTGCGCATGAAGTAATCCACCTCGTGGCTAGCCTCCTTGGCAGCGTCCGGAGCGCTGAAAATCGGCGTGTTGCGCACCAGCCAATAGGTGCCAAGAGCCAATGCACCCATCATCAGCAGCGGCATGTACATGGCCATGCGGTCCCACAAACTCAAAAACCTGCGCCACGTGCTTTTCTGCTGCGGCAGCACGCTGCCGCGGTCCGCGCCCTGGTCGGATAAGGTGCTCGTCATTGGGTGTACTCTTGGAGCAGGCCAGCGTAGTGCCCGCTGGCAACCAGCAGCAAATCACAAAATTCCCGTGCTGCGCCATGACCACCGAATGCCTGCGTGACATGGTGAGCACTCGCCCTGACTTCCAGGTGCGCATTCGCCGGCGCGCAGCTCAAGGCCGCACGACGCATGACGGGCAAATCGGGCCAGTCATCTCCCATTGCCGCCGCTTCGCGCCAGTCCAAACCCAGGGCCTGCAGAGTCAATTCAGCGGCGGGACGTTTGTCTTCGGTACCAAAGTGCGCATGCTTGATGCCTAACGCTTGAAGCCGCGCGCGCAGCACAGGGCTGTCACGGCCGGTGATGACGGCCGGTGTGATACCGGCTTTTTGCAGCAGCTTCAGGCCGAGCCCATCCAGAATGTTGAAGCGCTTGAGAGTTTCGCCAGCCTCGGAAAGGTAGAGACCGCCGTCCGTCAACACGCCGTCCACATCGAAAAACGCCACCTTCAAGCCCTGCGCGAGAAGCAGCAGTTCAGGCGGAAAAGTCAATGCAGGGGTCGAAGCGACTAGCGTCGGGGTCATATGACTTTGGCCCGCATCAAATCATTGGTATTGAGCGCACCGCACAGCACGCCCTCGTCGTCCACCACCAGAACACTGGTAATGCGGTACTGCTCCATCAGCGCTACTGCCTCGACGGCAAGGGAGTCCGCCCGCACCGTGCGCGGATGGGTATGCATGACGTCGCCCGCTGTGCGACTGCGCAAATCCACCCCTTTCTCCACCAGGCGGCGCAGGTCGCCGTCGGTGAAGATGCCCAGCACGCGCTGCTTGTCATCAACCACCGCTGAGGCACCCAGGCCCTTGGCACTCATTTCACGCATGAGTTCGGTAAAAGACGTTTCTGGCCCTACCCGGGGAACATCATCGTCACTTCGCATGACGTCACTCACGTGGGTCAACAGCTTGCGGCCCAGAGCGCCGCCAGGATGTGAACGGGCAAAGTCCTCCTCCTTGAAGCCGCGCGCATCAAGCAGGGCCACAGCCAGCGCATCGCCGATGGCAAGTTGCGCTGTCGTGCTGGCGGTAGGTGCGAGGTTGAGGGGACAGGCTTCCATGGCAACACTGCTGTCCAGTATGACAAGGGCCTGCCTGGCCAGCGCGGAGTGCACACCGCCGGTAATTGCCACCATCGGCACGCCCTGGCGACTCAGCACCGGGAGAATCGCGATCAGTTCTTCACTTTCGCCACTATTGGAGATCGCCAGCACCACGTCGACCGTCTTGATCATGCCGAGATCGCCATGACTGGCCTCACCCGGATGCACAAACATTGCCGGCGTACCCGTGGACGCCAGCGTGGCGGCAATCTTGCGTCCGATGTGACCACTTTTCCCCATGCCCATGACGACAATGCGACCCCGGCAGGCCAGCATCAGTGCTACTGCCTCGGCGAATTCGCGGCCCACGCGGCCAGCCAGATCCAGCACGGCTGCGGCCTCTATCTCAAAGGTCTTCCTGGCAAGGTTCAGCGCCTGCTCAGCATTAAAAGTTGGGGCGTCAAAGCTCATGTGAGCATTCTATAGAGGCGCATGCTGAAAATAGCGTTCGCGCATGGGCAGAAAGCACCGGTCACAGCAAACTCATCCGCTACCATCAAAGTATGAGTGCGCTTGAACTGACCCTGCTGTACCTTCTGGCCGCTGTGCTGGGAGTAGTCGCCTGCCGTTCGCTCAAATTGCCACCCATGCTGGGCTATCTGGCCGTGGGCGTGGTGATTGGTCCGCACGCGCTGGCGCTGTCGCAAAACTCTGATGGCGTTCGCCATCTGGGCGAATTCGGCGTGGTATTTTTGATGTTCGTGATTGGATTGGAATTCAATCTGTCCAAGCTGCGCTCCATGCGCCGCCATGTTTTTGGACTTGGCCTGCTACAAGTCGCGCTCACCATGGCGCTGGTCACGGCGGGCTCACTTTTCCTGGCGAGTCTGGCACCAACACTCTGGATAATGGAGTGGCAAACCGCGCTGGCGTTGTCTGGCACGATGGCCATGAGCAGCACGGCCATCGTGGTCAAGCTATTGTCAGAACGGCTGGAACTGGCTTCCGAGCATGGCAAGCGCGTGATGGGTGTGCTGCTGTTCCAGGACTTGGCTGTGGTGCCGTTGCTGGTATTGATTCCCGCCCTGGGATCGTCACCCGACGAACTATTTATGGCGCTGGCAATTGCCGGACTCAAAGCTGCTGTGCTGGTCGGGCTGCTAATGACCGGTGGACAACGCATCATGCGCTGGTGGCTGACACTGGTTGCAAGGCGCAAGAGCGAAGAGCTGTTTGTCCTCAACCTGCTACTGGTGACGCTGGCGCTGGCGTGGTTAACCGAATTGGCCGGCTTGAGCATGGCGCTCGGCGCCTTTATCGCGGGGATGCTGATTTCGGAAACCCAATACAAGCACCAGGTCGAAACCGACATCCGGCCTTTTCACGACGTGCTGCTGGGGCTTTTTTTCATCAGTGTCGGCATGATGCTGGACTGGCACGAGGTTGTACGGAACTGGGCGCTGGTACTGCTGCTGCTCACCTTGCCCGTCCTGTTCAAGCTGGTTCTGGTCACCGCGCTGGTGCGATGGCTTGGAGCGACGGCCGGAGTGTCCTTGCGGACCGGCCTGTACCTGGCACAGGCCGGTGAATTTGGTTTTGTATTGCTGTCGCTGGCGCAGAAGGGCAAGCTGATACCCCCCGAGCTGATGAATCCCATCCTGGCCAGCATGGTCTTGTCGATGCTGGCAACACCTTTCATCATCATGTACAGCAACCGCATCGTGCTGAAGCTGGTTTCCAGCGAATGGCTGCAACAATCGCTGCAGATGACCACCATAGCGAGCAAATCAATGAACGTTAACAAACATGTCATTATTTGTGGTTATGGTCGCTGCGGGCAGAACCTGGGTCACATGCTGGAGCGCGAAGGCATTCCTTACATGGCACTCGACCTCGACCCGGACCGGGTGCGTCAGGCCGCCGCGGCGGGCAACTCCGTAGTTTTTGGCGACGCCGTGCGCCTGCAAGCCCTGATGGCCGCGGGTCTCGCCCGCGCCAGTGCTGTGGTGGTGACTTACCTGGATACCGCCAGCGCCCTTAAAGTGCTGGCCAGCACGCGCACCCATGCGCCCACAGTGCCGGTAATCGTGCGAACGGTGGATGACCGTGACCTGGAAAAGCTGAAAGCGGCCGGTGCCACCGAAGTCGTTCCGGAGGCTATTGAAGGCAGCTTGATGCTGGCCAGCCATGCGCTGGCGCTGGTGGGCGTGCCAATGCGGCGGGTGATTCGTGTGGTGCAAGACCAGCGTGATGCCCGCTACAACCTGCTGCGCGGTTACTTTCGCGGTGCCGACGATGACACTGCGGGCGAGCTTGAGCAGGAACGCCTGTCTACCGTTACGCTGCCACCGGGCATCAAGTCCATTGGCCAGTCGCTGGGCGCGCTGGCGCTTCAAACGACGGGTGTGCGCGTGGTCAGCCTGCGACGCGACAATGGAAAAACACTCAAAGCACTTGACGAAACACGCCTGGAAAACGGTGACACGCTGGTGCTTTCAGGTAAGCCCGAAGCGCTTGCCATGGCTGAACAGGCCCTATTGCGGACTTGAATAGTCGCGCACCAATGAAGCAGCTTGCTTCCGGATTTTCACACCCCCCGCTCAGGGCAGAATGGACATACGCAGAACTATCGGCTGAAAACCATGCAAGACAACCACGACTCGTTCAATTACGGCCCCTACCTGCGCCGTCATATCCGCACCGTGCCTGACTGGCCAGTGCCTGGCGTGCAGTTCCGTGACATCACCCCGTTGCTGCAGGACCCCAAGGTCTTCCGGGTGCTGATTGATGCCTTTGTACACCGCTATATGGACCCGGCACTGCGCCCCGATGTGGTGGCCGGGCTCGATGCGCGCGGTTTTATTCTGGGGGCGGTCGTGGCCTACGAGCTCAACGTGGGCTTTGTGCCTATCCGAAAAAAGGGCAAGCTGCCTTTTACGACGGTGCAGGAAACCTACGAGCTGGAATACGGCAGCGCCACCGTCGAGTTACACACCGATGCGGTGAAATCCGGCGATAGGGTACTGCTTATAGACGACCTGATTGCTACCGGCGGCACCATGATGGCGGGAAAAAAGCTGCTGGAAAAACTGGGCGCAACCGTGACTGAAGGCGCGGCGATTGTTGACCTCCCGGAGCTTGGCGGCTCCGCCAAGCTAAAGGCCGAAGGCTTGCCCTTATTCACGCTGGTTGATTTTTCAGAACGATGAACAGCCATCAGTCTGACACGGCGGCGCCAGACAATCCCTGCGCCTGCAGAACTTTGCGCGCAGCTCCTTTTGATCTAACGCAATAGCATCTTGCGGGCACGGTCCCGCCAAGCCATTTTCCCGGTCAAGCGGTGATTAATTCAGGTCGCCGTATTGCGTATTGCTTAGCACCGGGGCAGACGCCGACTCAAACATTTCGGTGTCTGCAAAATCGTTGCGCTGACCGGAAGACCGCAAGCCGCCGCGCGTTTTGACGCCTTTCTGAGCCCCTGGCGAGCGGCCAAGCGCGGAAGCTGCCTGCAGAGCTTGTTGAAAGGCCACCACTTCGTCTTTCTGAATCGGCTCATGGCGTGGAGTGGCCGGCTTGAGCGGCGTGGCAGCACGAAGCATCGCCGGGGAATGCAGCCCAGGCGCGCGCACAGCAGCCCCGTCATTAAGGCGCCAGTACACCGCCGACACTGTGACCGAAAAACGCGATTTGGCGTTCCGCACGATCAGTGCCTCAATTTCGCCGAGTTGGGATTCCGGATCGCCCGCGACCCTGGCCAGATCCATCATGACCAGAAATTGATCCCCTTGTTGATCCAGCGAAAGCACTTTGAATTTATAACTGGCGGACAAGACACCGGACCGGGTCATGGCCTCTCGAATGGCTACATACAACTGCTCGCGACGGGCATGGCGCTTTATACGGTCGTCCCCAAGACTGCCCGGCTCTGGTGCCAACCGCTGGAGCGAAGCAACTCCGGACTTGTCGCGACTTGAATGAGTGCGCGTCGCATCGCTTTTGGCTGCAGATGTCGCCGAACGGGAACGGCCTGAAAACCAGTTGAAAAAAGACATGTGGCGGGACCTTGTGATGAACGCACCCTATATCAAATAGGACGATGACATTACGCTGCGATGCCGCAGCCTGCCAGCAATTGTCGTTGATGCAAGGGGTCTGGTTCAACAATCCGTGCATTAATTGGCAGATGCGCATTTCTTGCGGTCATCGCGCGAGCACGTCAGTCATGGGTCTTATCCCTCCACACCAGCCCGACCACTTGGGTTAGGTTTTCGTGGCTTGATAAGGGTTCACATTACAGCAAACCCTGCCTCATGATCAGGTTACTGCCACACGTCTGGGTCGGTTGTAAAGGCGTTTGGCCATGACGGAGCCGATGGCCACGGTCAACTCCAGCGCGATTGAGCTGTGGCGATTGGCCAATTCCGTAAAGCGAATCGGTGTCAGGTACCAAAGTTTGCAGGCGGTTGAAGCATGCACCGTGGCACTGCGCGGCTGGTGCGAGAAAAACGAACCTTCTCCCAACACGGTTCCCGCTCCCACCAGCGCCATCCGCACCCGCGACTTGTCGTCTTCATAGTGAACGCTCAAGGTGCCGCTTTCTATGAAATACAGCGTGCGGTCAGATGCACCCCGCTCCATCAACACCTGGTTACCATTCTGGGCTAAAGGTTGCAGGTACGCGCCCAGAATATCCCAATGCGGGGCGGTGAATTGACAATGCAAGGCGTCACTGGCATGACTATGCTTGATGGCATGGGCCAAGCCCTGAATATCAAAGTGGATGGCGGCTGGGAGCGGTGCGTTCATAGTGGTGTGAAGATACCTTTGCCCCCCAAGCACAGCAAGAGACAGAAACCTTTAATTACGTTTGATACAAGATATTTTGTATTAACCGCCACTTTGCGGTAGCAGCGCCACTTTTCAAAGTGCCATTCCGTCTATATACCAAGCTTACTTGCCAATACAGAATTTCGAAAAAATTTCGCCCAGCAAATCGTCCGGCGTAAACGCGCCGGTAATTTCACTCAAGTGAAGTTGCGCTTGGCGCAAATCTTCGGCGAGCAAATCCAGCGCGGGTGGGGCAGCATGCAGCTGGTCATTTGCCTTTGCCAATTGAAGTTGCACATTGTGCAGCGCCCGCAGATGCCGCTCACGCGCCATGAACACGCCTTCCGGTGCGGCTTGCCAACCGACGACATGCAACAGCTGTTTGCGCAAGACCTCAAGACCAGAACCAGTTTTCGCAGAAATCTGCACGCCGCCACACACCTGAATCGGGACGTCCTGGCTGATCATGTCTAATTTGTTCCAGACATCAATGATGGGCGTATTTTTTGGAAGTTTTTTTGCCAACTCGTTTGCTATGCGGTCGTCATCTGCTGCGTAATCAGTAGTATTACTTTTTGTCAGATCGTGCAAAAAGAGCACCGCGTCAGCGCTTGCGATTTCAGCCCAGGCGCGCTCTACACCAATTTTTTCGACTTCGTCCAACGCCTCGCGCAGGCCAGCCGTGTCGACCACATGCAGGGGAACCCCTTCTATCTGGATCAACTGCGACACCTTGTCGCGCGTGGTGCCGGCAATCGGCGTGACGATAGCCAGTTCAGCGCCGGCCAGCGCATTGAGTAGAGAACTCTTGCCGGCATTGGGCTGACCGGCAATCACCACCTTGATGCCCTCGCGCAGGATCGCACCCTGCCTGGCGCGTTCCATCACGCTGGCAAGGGTGGTTTGCAGGCGCAGCAATTGACCTTGCGCATCAGCTTTCTGCAGAAAGTCGATGTCTTCTTCCGGAAAATCGAGTGTGGCTTCGACCAGCATGCGCAAGTGAATCAGCTGCTCCAGCAAGGTGTTGACGGCCTGCGAAAACTCGCCCGACATCGAGCGTGCCGCTGAGCGCGCAGCGGTCTCGGTACTGGCATCGATCAGATCGGCAATAGCTTCGGCTTGTGCCAGATCAATCTTGTCATTAAGGAATGCACGCTCGGTGAATTCGCCCGGCTGGGCGACCCGCAGCCCGGGAAGCCAAGCCAGGCCAGTTGCCGGATCAAGCGCAGCGCCGGCTTCCAGGCAACGCGCAAGCAGCAACTGAAGCACGACCGGTCCGCCATGCGCCTGCAGTTCCAGCACGTCTTCACCCGTATAGGAGTGCGGTGCGGGGAAGTGAATCGCCAGGCCCTGATCTATCACCTGACCCTGAGCATCGCTAAAGGGCAGGTAAGTTGCCTGGCGAGGTGAAAGGGTACGCCCACAAATGGCAAGGATAAGCGGCGAAATCTCTCGGCCAGAAATGCGCACGATCCCAACCGAGCCACGACCGGGCGCGGTGGCAATGGCAACTATGGGGTTGTGATGGCGAGTCAGCATGAAAGCACAATGTTAAAGGGCCGCTTGCTGCGGCCCTTTTTTATTATCTGAACTTCGGCAGATTGAACTGCGGCGGTACACCCATCCGGGTATTGATGACCCACTGCTGGGTGATCGAAAGGATGTTGTTGGTGATCCAGTACAGCACCAGTCCGGCCGGGAAGAAGAAGAACATCACGCTGAAAATCAGCGGCATAAACCACATGAGCTTGGCCTGCATCGGATCAGGGGGCGCAGGGTTGAGCGCGGTCTGCAGCATGGTGGTCAATGCCATGACAACAGGCAAGATGAAATAGGGGTCAGGCGAAGACAGGTCCCTGATCCACAGTATCCACGGTGCGTTGCGCATCTCGACGCTGGAAAGCAGAACCCAGTACAACGCAATAAACACCGGAATCTGGATCATGATGGGGAAGCAGCCCCCCATGGGGTTGACCTTTTCTTCCTTGTAGATCTTCATCATGGCCTGCTGCATTTCCTGCGGCTTGTCTTTCAGCCGTGCGCGCATTTCCGTGATCTTGGGGTTGATAGCCTTCATCTTGGCCATGCTGGCGTAGGCCTTGGCATTGAGCCAGTAGAACGCAATTTTCAGCAGCAGCACCAAGGCCACAATAGACCAGCCCCAGTTCTGGATGAAGCTGTGCAGCTTGTCGAGCAACCAGTACAGCGGCTTGGCGAGAATGGTCAGCCAGCCATAGTCTTTGACCAATTCCAGGCCCGGAGCCAGGGCTTCGAGGACTTTTTCTTCCTGCGGGCCCACAAAGAACTTCGAATCGATGGTTTTGGTCGCGCCCGGGGCAATGGAATCCAGCGGTGTGATCATACCCACGGCATACAGGTTGGTATCCACCTTGCGCAGGAACAGGTCGCGCTTGATGCCATCGCCCAGAATCCAGGCCGATGCAAAGTAGTGCTGCACCATAGCGACATAGCCATTGGTCGCCTGTTTTTCAACATCCACCGAGTTGTCTTCAATTTTCTTGAATTCAACTTTCTGGTACTTCTTGGCTTCGGTGTAGATCGCCGGGCCGGTAAAGGTCGAATAGAACGACGATTCACCGGGCGGCTTGTTGCCATCACGTACCAATTGCAGGTAGAGCTGCGGGGCCACCGGCGTACTGCCAGTGTTGATGACTTCATGGCGCACAGCCATATCGTAAGCGCCGCGCTTGATGGTGTAGGTTTTGACCAGTTTGACGCCACCAATATCGGCCGACTCAAACTTGATCTGCAGTTCGTTCTGCCCATCCTTGAGCGTACGTTCACCGGGCACTACCGTCATCAATGTCTTGTGCGTGGGAAAAGTGCCGCCCGTATTGCCCGCGACCAAGCCGGTTTGCGCCACATAAACCCGGTTTGTACTCTCGTCCAGCAGCATAAAACCCTGATCCTTGTGCTGCTGATCCTTGTATTTATTGAAAACCGATTGAACCAGAGTTCCGCCTTCGCTATCAAAAGTCAGGCTGAGCACATCGGTGTTCACCACCACGCGCTCTTTGGTCGCCGACGGCCCGGTGGATGGCGCGCCTGCAGGCACTGCAGCAGGCGACCCTGGCGTCGCGCTGGCGAGCGCCGACGGCGGCACCGCGCCGGTCCCGTTGGCAGCGGAAGCGCCAGATGCGGGTGCCTTGGCAGTTTGCGTGCTTGAAGGGAAAAAGGTGGCTTTGTGGCCGTTAAAGACCTGCCACTGATCCCACAACAAGACCATGGAAAAACCAAAAATCACCCACAAGATGGTGCGGCGGATGTCGTTCATGACGGCGTCTTTTTAGAAGGGATGGAGGCCGCAGGCGTAAGCAGACGGCTGAAAAGAGAGACAGGATTTCCGGGCGGCACTGGATCGTGTCCGCCATCGCACCAAGGCTGACAGCGCACCAGGCGGCGCAGTGTCAGATAGCTCCCGACAGTTGCGCCGTGCTGCTGCAGCGCTTGCAGCGAATAAGTCGAGCAAGTGGGTTCAAACCTGCAATTCGAGCCCAGCCAGGGACTGAGCAATAAGCGATAGCCTTTGACCAAACCAATCAGCAGGTATTGCGGCAAGCGCATTACAGTGATAACAATCGACTTCATGGCGCCTTTGCTCCTGCCTGCATCAGTGTCTGCACCTCGGCCCGCACGGCCTGCTTGAGCAGTTCGGAGCTGGCGCTGACAAAGTCCGTGCGCGCAAAACCACGCCGCAAGCGGACCACAAAAGCGGCCACTGGATACTGATGCGAAAAATCAGCGCTCACGGTGTAAATCTGTCGTTTGATGGCATTGCGCGTGACTGCGCGCTTAGCCCAGCGTTTGGGAACCATCGCGCCTATCCACATTTCCTGCAAGGGAAACAAAACCGGCGCATCAACCATTTCGCCAGTCCGTGAGCGTGCAGGATTGGAGTCCAGGGCATTGCGGTGCAATGCAAAGTGCGTCGTTTTTGCAACAATCGCGCCAGCAAGGACTGCCTGAAACTGGGGTCGGGTTTTAAGCCGCTGCACTAGCCGCCAAGCGTCAGCTCAAAAGCAAAAAACGGCGAATAGCCTGCAAAAAACAGACTTATACGGCCAGGCGTTTGCGACCTTTGGCGCGACGTGCAGCGATAACGGCGCGGCCGCCACGCGTTTTCATGCGCGTGAGAAAGCCGTGAGTACGTGCGCGCTTGACTTTGGAAGGTTGGTATGTGCGTTTCATGATTAATCCTACTAGCCCTGCGGGCTTGTTACTGGGCTGTCAGCTTCAAAGCTTCCCTTGGCAATTCGAGTGAACCTGGCAGGCCCGAACAGCCTGTTTCTCAAGTTTTGGGTATTGACAACACTTGCATCGACTTGGCAGATGCATTCATTACTGAATCAGCAAGCAAAGCCACGCAAGCAGCGTCAAGCCACTTCGAATCGGGGAAACCCGTGATTATCGCAGATTTCTCAATACTGGCAACAAGTTAGCGTTTGCAGTACTGGTAGCACCAGAGACGGGCCAGCAACTTGACGCGATTTACCTGCCCGAATTCGAAAAAAATTGAAGCCTAAAGTTTTTTCGCTGCGCGTAGGAGCACGCCTGGGCAAGATATTTTTCGCTATCCAGCAAGACGCAAAAGTCGGTTTTGCCGGCGTGAACCTTGCCAAAAACCGGCACGAGGTGCCTGCTTTTCAGGGAGGTTGCGGGTTCTTCTGTATTTATCTTTAATTCTTTAATTTAAATTAGTAGTAGTGATAAGGGCGGCACGTTTCTGTGGACAGTGCCATTTTTTCTTTCTAAATCAAGCACTTGGCGTATGTTTAAGTCTGTGTCCAGGAAGCTTTGAGGTCAGCTGCAGGATATGAATAACTTTCAATTTTCATCACCTCCTGTGGATAAGTCATGGGTTGTTCAAAAGTTGTCCCCAAGGTTTTCTGTGCTGTTTTTCGTTCCTAGTCAATAAATGAAAATGAAATTCATGTCTGGTTTGAAGGTCTTCCAGACTTTCTTGCTGGTTCTTGAACTGGCATCCAGATCAACGGATTTATTCAAAGGAAAAATATTCTTTGCGCGGGCTGGACTGGCACCCGGTCTCACGAGGCCCTTCCGTATCTGCCGTCCCCGCAGATGCGGTCCCTGGAGAGAAGCCACAATTTTGTGGATAACTAGCCGCCCCGACTACAATTGCGGGTGCCCAAAATTAACAATATCCACAAGCTGCCGCCTGCCGATTTCTACCCGGATCCAGGTCAAAAAACGTCATGAGTGAGCAGCCCGTGCCTAGTCTGAGCCACGATTTGTGGCAAGCCTGTGTTGACCATCTGGCCCAGGAATTGCCTGAGCAGCAGTTCAATACCTGGATTCGTCCGCTGGTGGTGAATGTCGCCCCAGACCTGTCCAAAGTGACGGTCCAAGTGGGTAATCGCTTTAAGTTGGACTGGGTTCGAGCCCAGTACGCCGCCCGCATTGCTGTCTTGCTTGAAAAGATTTCAGGCCGGAGAATCCCGATTGAGTTAGCGCTCGCTCCCAGGGAAACACCGGCCAAATCAGAAAATTTTGTCCGAAGTTTTGAAGGACCAGGAACTGCGGAGCCGGCCGGCATGGCTGCACCCGAAGAAGCGCCCAACACGGGATTTAAAAACAGGATCAATACTGCGCTGACTTTTGACACCCTGATCGAAGGCACGGCCAACCGCATGGGCCGGGCGGCCGCGCTCCATGTGGCCAGCAGTCTGGGACAGCTTTACAACCCGCTTTTCATCTACGGCGGCGTTGGTTTGGGCAAGACCCATCTGATGCACGCCATCGGCAACAAACTGCTGGCTGACAACCCGGCGGCAAAAGTTCTCTACATCCACGCCGAGCAGTTTGTCTCGGATGTGGTTAAAGCCTACCAGCGCAAGACTTTCGACGAGTTCAAGGAGCGCTATCACTCGCTCGATTTGCTGCTGATTGACGATGTACAGTTTTTGGCCAACAAGGACCGCACCCAGGAGGAGTTTTTCAACGCCTTTGAAGCCTTGCTGACGAAGAAGTCGCACATTGTGATGACCAGCGACACTTATCCAAAAGGGCTGACCGACATTCACGAGCGCCTGGTTTCGCGCTTTGATTCGGGCCTGACGGTGGCCATTGAGCCGCCGGAACTGGAAATGCGCGTTGCCATTCTGATTCGCAAGGCCGAGGTCGAAAACGCGGTCATGCCGGAAGAGGTGGCGTTTTTTGTCGCTAAAAACGTGCGTTCGAACGTGCGCGAGCTGGAAGGCGCGCTGCGGAAAATTCTGGCTTATTCGCGTTTCAATCACAAGGAAATCTCCATCCAGCTTGCCCGTGAGGCACTGCGTGACCTGCTGTCAATCCAGAACAGGCAGATTTCCGTGGAAAACATCCAGAAGACGGTGGCCGACTACTACAAGATCAAGGTCGCCGACATGTATTCCAAGAAGCGGCCTGCCAGCATTGCCAGGCCGCGCCAGATTGCCATGTACCTGGCCAAGGAACTCACGCAAAAGAGCCTGCCAGAAATTGGCGAGCTGTTTGGCGGGCGCGACCACACGACGGTACTTCACGCGGTGCGGAAAATGTCAGCTGAGAGGCAGCTGATGACCGAGCTGAATCAGCAGCTCCACGTGCTGGAGCAGACGCTCAAGGGTTGAAAAGGCAGGTTTTTGTACGCTTTCCGGCCGCGCAAAGGCTGCGCTGATAATCATGGGGACAACTTTTGAACAAGTCACCACTTATCCACAGAAGCCGATGACAATCGAAAGTTGTTCATATTCGACAAATGACTTCAGGGTTGTCTGGACACAAGCTTAAACAAACGCCAAGTGGTTGATTAAAAAAGGGAAAATGGCACTGTCCACAGAAAGGCGCCGCCCTTATCACTACTACTAATTTGAATTAAAGAATTAAAGATAAATACAAGAGGAAGTCATGATCGTTCTGAAAGCTACTCAAGATAAGTTTTTGTCGGTACTGCAATCGGTCGCCGGCATCGTGGAGCGCAGGCACACCTTGCCAATTCTGGCTAACGTGCTGATTCGCAAAACGGGCGCACAGCTGCAGCTCACAACGAGCGATCTTGAAATTCAGATCCGCACCACCGCCGAACTCGACGGTGACGCCGGTGACTTCACCACCACGGTAGGCGCTCGCAAGCTCATCGACATCCTGCGTTCCATGCCGAGCGACCAGACCGTGTCGCTGGAGTCGGCGCAGAACAAGCTGATTTTGAAAGGCGGCAAGAGCCGCTTTACGCTGCAGACACTGCCGGCCGAAGACTTTCCGCTGGTTCAGGAAGCCGCCAGCTTTGGTCCCGCTTTTTCGGTGCCGCAAAAGGTGCTCAAGGAATTGCTGAACCAAGTGTCCTTCGCCATGGCGGTGCACGACATTCGTTACTACCTCAACGGTATTTTGTTTGTGGCCGAAGGCAAGCAGTTGAGCTTGGTCGCCACCGACGGCCACCGCCTGGCGTTTTCATCGGCCACGCTCGACGTGGAAGTGCCCAAGCAGGAAGTGATCCTGCCGCGCAAGACGGTGCTCGAAATGCAGCGCCTGCTCAGCGACAAGGAAGGCGCCATCGAGATGCAGTTTGCCGGCAACCAGGCAAAGTTCAGCTTTGAGGGCATGGAATTTGTGACCAAGCTGGTCGAAGGCAAATTTCCCGATTACAACCGCGTGATTCCCAAAAACCACAAAAACATCATCACTCTGGGCCGCGTGCCCCTGCTGGCCAGTCTGCAGCGCACCGCAATTCTCACCAGTGAAAAATTCAAGGGTGTGCGGCTGAACATCGAGCCCGGTACCCTTCGCGTGGCTTCGAACAACGCCGAGCAGGAAGAAGCGGTGGACGAACTCGACATCGACTATGGCGGCGAGTCCATTGAGATCGGTTTTAACGTCACCTACCTGATTGATGCGCTGGCCAATATGGACCAGGACATGGTGAAAATTGAGTTGGCGGATTCCAACAGTTCCGCGCTGCTCACCATTCCTGATAACGCCGCGTTTAAATACGTGGTGATGCCGATGCGCATTTGATGCGGGTGAGCGGGCAATACGCCTGCATCGGCAAACAGACCCGCGAAGCTTCGCGGGTTTGGTCATTGAAGAGATTGAAGAAATTGGGAAAAGCTGTCTATGACTGAAGAAAACAAACCGAACGAAGCCGATCAAGTGCACGTCTCTGACGGTGTTGCAGGCGAGGAAAGCTCCAATTTCCAGCCAAAAATCGACACCAATCAGGCGGGCGCGTCAGAAGCTTACGGCGAAGGTTCCATCCAGATCCTGGAAGGTCTGGAAGCGGTGCGCAAGCGCCCTGGCATGTACATTGGCGACACCTCTGACGGCACCGGTCTGCACCATCTGGTCTTTGAGGTTGTGGACAATTCGATTGACGAAGCGCTGGCCGGCCATTGCGATGACATCGTTGTCACCATTCATACCGACAATTCCATCAGCGTGACCGACAACGGCCGCGGCATTCCAACCGGCGTGAAGATGGACGACAAGCACGAGCCGAAACGCTCGGCTGCTGAAATTGCCCTGACCGAGCTGCATGCCGGTGGCAAGTTCAACCAGAACAGCTACAAGGTCTCGGGCGGTCTGCACGGTGTGGGCGTCAGCTGCGTCAATGCGCTGTCGAAAAAGCTGCGCCTCACCATTCGTCGCGACGGAAAAATGCATGTCATGGAGTTCGCGCGCGGTTTTGTGCAAAATCGCATCATTGAGACCGTGAACGGCGTGGAAGTGTCTCCCATGAAGGTCATGGGCGATACCGACAAGCGCGGCACCGAAGTTCACTTTTTACCCGACACGGACATCTTCAAGGAAAACAGCGATTTCCATTACGAGATCCTGAGCAAGCGTCTGCGCGAGTTGAGTTTTTTGAACAACGGTGTGCGTATCCGCCTTAAAGACGAGCGCAGCGGCAAGGAAGACGATTTTTCGGGTACCGGCGGTGTCAAGGGCTTTGTTGAGTTCATCAACAAAGGCAAGACCGTGTTGCATCCCAATGTTTTCAACGCCATGGGCGACCGCCAGAGCGACCAGGGCACCAACATCGGCGTGGAAGTCGCCATGCAATGGAACAGCGGCTACAGCGAGCAGGTGCTGTGCTTCACCAACAACATTCCCCAGCGCGACGGCGGCACCCACCTGACCGGCCTGCGCGCCGCCATGACGCGGGTCATCAACAAATACATTGACGACAGCGAGCTGGCCAAAAAGGCCAAGGTCGAGGTGACCGGCGACGACATGCGCGAAGGTTTGTGCTGCGTGCTGAGCGTGAAGGTGCCCGAGCCGAAGTTTTCGAGCCAGACCAAGGACAAGCTGGTGTCCAGTGAAGTGCGCGGCCCGGTCGAAGACATTGTGAGCCGGCTGCTGCACGATTACCTGCAGGAGCGCCCGAACGACGCCAAGATCATCGTCGGCAAAATCATTGAAGCCGCGCGCGCCCGGGAAGCTGCCCGCAAGGCGCGCGACATGACGCGCCGCAAGGGTGTGCTCGACGGCATGGGCTTGCCGGGCAAGCTGGCCGATTGCCAGGAAAAAGACCCCGCCATGTGCGAAATTTACCTGGTCGAGGGTGACTCCGCCGGCGGCTCCGCCAAGCAGGGCCGCGACCGTAAATTCCAGGCCATTCTGCCCTTGCGCGGCAAGATTTTGAATGTTGAAAAAGCCCGCTACGAAAAGCTGCTGACCAGCAATGAAATCCTGATCCTGATCACCGCGCTGGGCACCGGAATCGGCAAAGGCGGCGGCGTCGGCGGAACCCCGGGCACCGACGATTTCAACGTTGCCAAGCTGCGCTATCACCGCATCATCATCATGACCGATGCCGACGTGGACGGTGCGCACATCCGCACCCTGCTGCTGACATTCTTCTATCGCCAGATGCCCGAGCTGGTCGAGCGCGGCCATATCTACATTGCCCAGCCTCCGCTCTACAAGGTCAAGGCCGGCAAGGAAGAGCAATACCTGAAAGACACCGCCGCACTCGACGGCTTCTTGCTGCGGATTGCGCTGAAAGATGCGTCGGTGCAGACCAGCACCGATGAAAACGCCGTGCTGACCGGCGAGGCGCTGGCCGAACTGGCGCACAAGCACCAGCGCGCCGAGTCGGTCATCAACCGTTTGCACGGCTTCATGGATGCCGAGGCGCTGCGCGCGATTGCCGACGGCGTGTCGCTCGACCTGGAAACGCTGGCTGACGCCGAAGCTTCCGCTGTGGCATTGCAAGCCAAGTTGCGCGAGCTGAACACCTCAGGCGCACCCGCCGACGTGGCCGGCGAGTTTGACGTGCGCACCGACAAACCGATCCTGCGCATCAGCCGGCGCCATCATGGCAATGTCAAAAGCAGCGTGCTGACGCAGGACTTCGTGATTGGCGCCGATTACGCCACCCTGGCAGAAGCCGCCAATGCCTTCAGGGACCTGATCGGTAGCGGCGCGAAAGTCATGCGCGGCGAAGGCGATCGGCGCAAGGAAGAAAAGATCAGCGACTTCCGCCAGGCCATGAGCTGGCTCATCGGCCAGGCCGAGCACGCCACTGCCCGCCAGCGCTACAAAGGCCTGGGCGAGATGAATCCGGCCCAGTTGTGGGAAACCACGATGGACCCGACGGCGCGCCGTCTGCTCAGAGTGCAGATTGACGATGCGATCGAAGCCGACCGCGTGTTCACCATGCTGATGGGTGACGAGGTTGAGCCGCGCCGTGAATTCATTGAGGCAAATGCGCTGCGGGCTGGAAATATTGATATTTGACGGCGATAAGCCTTGCTTGCGGAGTGCCTGGTTTTACGTCCAGCAGGGCTTGACGGCGCGGTGAGTTCCCCATGAATTTGACCGCCGTCATCGACTTCGAAACCACCGGCATTTCACCCGCCTGCGGCGACCGTGCCACCGAGGTGGCGATTGTGCTGCTCGAAGGCGGCCGGGTGGTGGACCGTTTCCAGAGCCTGATGAATGCCGGCGTTCACATTCCGGCCTTCATCACCCAGCTGACCGGCATCACCAACGCCATGGTGGCGAGCGCGCCTGATGCGGCGCAGGTGATGGGCGAGGCCAGCCGCTTTGTGGGCAGTGCGCCGCTGGTGGCGCATAACGCGGCGTTTGACCGCAAGTTCTGGCAGGCCGAACTGGCCCGCGCCGGGCTTGCCGCGGCCCAGCCATTTATCTGCACCCTGCTGCTGTCGCGCCGCCTGTATCCGCAGGCACCCAACCACAAGCTCGGCTCGCTGGTGGACTACCACCGTTTGCCGCGCACCGGCCAGGCGCACCGGGCACTGGCCGATGCCGAAATGGCCGCCGAGTTGCTGGGCCAGATCCAGCGCGACCTGCTTGCCCGCTACAGCGTGGCCAGCCCCGACCACGCCCTGCTGATGGCTTTGCAGCGCTGCGCCAAGTCCTCCGTCAACGCGCTCATGGCGCGCTACACGCCCGCGTGAGCCGGGCTAATTGCTATCAATTAAATAGCTGCTTGTGCTTGATTAACAAGGGCTAGAGCCCTAAAACACTCATTATCCGCCTCATGAACACCCACGCTCACCCCGCTACGCCGCTGTCCACCCACGACACCACCCGCATTGACGACTTGCGCATCAGCGCCGTTCGCCCGCTGATTACGCCTGCGCTGCTGGAGGAATGGCTGCCCGTGCCCAAGGCCACGCTGGCCCTGGTCGAGCAAAGCCGCGCCGCCATCTCGCGCGTGCTGCATGGCGCAGGCGACCGGCTGGTCGTGGTGGTGGGTCCTTGCTCCATCCATGACCACGGCCAGGCGATGGACTACGCACGGCAGCTCAAGGCCCAGGCCGATGCGCTGCAGGACGACCTGCTGGTGGTGATGCGCGTATATTTTGAAAAACCGCGCACTACCGTGGGCTGGAAGGGCTACATCAACGACCCGCACCTGGACGGCAGCTTTGCCATCAACGAAGGGCTGGAGATGGCGCGCCAGCTGCTGCTGGATGTGCTGGCGCTGGGCCTGCCCGTGGGCACCGAGTTTCTGGATCTGCTGAGCCCGCAATTCATCAGCGATCTGGTGAGCTGGGGCGCCATTGGCGCGCGCACCACCGAGAGCCAGAGCCACCGCCAACTGGCCAGCGGCCTGAGCTGCCCAGTGGGCTTCAAGAACGGCACCGATGGCGGCGTGAAGGTGGCGGCCGACGCCATTCAGGCGGCGCAGGCCCCGCACGCCTTCATGGGCATGACCAAGATGGGCCAGGCCGCCATTTTTGAAACCCGCGGCAACGACGACTGCCATGTGATTCTGCGCGGCGGCAAGCAGCCCAACTATTCAAAAGCTGACGTGGACGCCACCTGCGCACAGCTCAAAGCCGCCGGACTGCGCGAGCAGGTGATGATTGACGTCTCGCACGCCAACAGCAGCAAGCAGTACCAGCGACAAATTGAAGTGGCCGCCGATTTGGCGGAGCAAGTGGCAGCGGGCGACTCTCGCATCATGGGTGTGATGATTGAAAGCCACCTCAACGAAGGCCGTCAGGACATCATTCCCGGCCAGCCCTTGAAGCATGGCGTGTCGGTCACCGATGCGTGCATCAGTTTTGCGCAGACCGTGCCGGTGCTGCAGGGGCTGGCTGCTGCGGTGCGGGCGCGGCGCAAGATGGGCAAGCCGGTTTAGAGGGTTGCATTCGGTTGGATTGGGTCGCAGCCCTGATCGCACAGCTGGCTGCGGCACAAGGCTGTTCGCGGATTGTGAGTTTCGACAAGGCGGCGGTGCGGTATGCGGGGATGGCGCTGTTGACATAAAGCGGCTTGGGTAAAAATTTTGCGCGCTCGCACGCTGCTTTATTGATGACGAAAAGGTATTCATGAATCTTCCATCCGGCTTATATGACCGACTTGTTTATGCGGATGAGATGGGCGAGCTGACCCGTCTTGCCGATCAACACCGGGCCTTGATGGAAGCGCCAACATCACATCAGAGGCGTGAACAGTTCATTGCTGAATTGATCCACCGGCTTCCTGAGTTGTTGGATGCGGCAGGCTCCGGACAGACCGAGGCCAGCGAGAAAGCAAAAGCTGAAATCGAACTGATCAGCCATTTCTTGATGACCTTGCGTTCACAGAACAATGTTGACCGCCCGCTGGCGATGCCTCCTCGGCTGCTGAAGTCAGTTCATGCACCGAACGCAGAAATTACCTTCCCGGCCACCGGATTACGCCATCCCTGGCTATTCACTTCAGCCAGGGCTGACCCCTCCTTGCTTAACGAGCTGCGCGCAGAACTGCGCACCGTTGATCGCGTGGATATTCTGGTCAGCTTCATCACGTGGAGCGGAGTTCGCAAGTTGTTGGATGTGCTGTCACAGGTGACGGCGCTTGATGCCAACGGGCAGCCCAAGACGAAATTCAGGATTCTCACAACCACCTACATCGGCGCAACCGAGGTTCGTGCTGTCGATGCGTTTGCAAAATTGCCTGGTGTTGAATTGCGTATTTCGCTGGATGGGCGCCGAACCCGGCTGCATGCCAAAGCGTGGATTTTTCACCGACGTACCCACTTTGGCACAGCCTTTGTGGGTAGCGCCAACTTGTCTGAATCAGCGCTGATTGGCGGGATTGAATGGACTGTGAAATTTGCGCAAGCCAGTGGCTCCTCTCTTTTTTCTGCCGCCGTAGCAAACTTCGAAACGCTTTGGAATGACCGAGAGTTCCAGCCCTACGACCCCAACGACGCGCAACACAGAGTGGCCTTGACCCGCGCACTGGCCAATGAGCGCGGACGTGGAGACAAGCAAGGCGTTGCTAACGCCAACGTAGTCGCCATTCAAACCTGGTTTGATCTGCAACCTAAGTCCTATCAGCAGGAAATGCTGGATCGCCTAGCCGCTGAACGCCGGCTTGGGCGACGCCGGAACTTGGTGGTGGCCGCGACGGGAACCGGGAAAACCGTTGTCGCAGCTTTTGACTATCTACGCCTAAAAAATGAAGAGGGTGCGGCGCCAAGACTTTTATTCATCGCGCACAAATCTCAAATTCTGGCGCAAGCGCTTTCAACCTTTCGGCAAG
This sequence comes from uncultured beta proteobacterium, assembly GCA_963793855.1. Classification (GTDB taxonomy): domain Bacteria; phylum Pseudomonadota; class Gammaproteobacteria; order Burkholderiales; family Burkholderiaceae_C; genus Polaromonas. Next base: position 481,186 of record CAWCBL010000004.1, on the reverse strand, counting down.
TGCTTCGTGATCCGGCTTTTGGCGAGTTGCTCGATGGGAATAACACGCCAGAGCAATATGAGCATTTATTCGCCACGATCAACACAATTCATGGCCGCCGCCTGGTGCAGCAGTTGGGAGCAGACTTCTGGCGAGTTGTCATTGTTGACGAGGCGCACCATTTACCCGCTGCCTCCTTCGACCAATTCATGCGAGCCGTGCGACCGAACTATTTGCTGGGCTTGACGGCGACGCCAGAACGTTCGGACGGGCAAAGCCTCAGCCCATATTTTGATTCCCGGCCAGACGGTTCACCAGCCGTTTCGCTGCGGCTGTGGGATGCGCTTGACCAGCAACTGCTGGCGCCGTTTGAATACTACGCAACCGCCGACGATACGGACCTGAGCGCGGTCGAATGGGGGCGTGGTTCGGAAGTCGCGCAGTTGTCGAACCTCATGACGGGCAACGATATTCGCGCTCGAACCGTGGTGAATGCCGTTTCCATGTATGTGTCAAATCTGGATGCATTGAAAGGCTTGGCATTTTGCGTCAGCGTCGCTCACGCCACCTTTATGGCGGCGTATTTCTGCCGTTCCGGTTTGCCGGCCGTCGCCTTGTCTGGTGCTGATTCACAAGCGGCGCGGGCGGCTGCAGTTCAACGCCTGCGTAGCGGTGAAATCAAGATTATTTGCAGCTGTGATGTGTTTAATGAAGGTATAGACATACCCGAAGCGAACGCGGTTTTTCTGCTGCGCCCAACGCAAAGCCCGGTGATTTTTCAACAACAAATCGGTCGTGGCCTGCGTTTGGCCAAAGGCAAGGAGGCCTGTCTGATTCTTGATTTTGTGGGTGTCCACAACACCAGTTTTCGCTTTGATGTGTTGCTGCGCGCTATCACGGGACTGTCACGGCGGCAAATACAGGATGCAGTGGCCAACGGCTTTAGCACCTTGCCGGCTGGGGTTCACATTCAGTTCGATCGTGTGGCGCGCAATCGGGTGCTGGACAATCTCAAACAGTCTTTGAACCTGAATGTTGCTCGGCTGTGCAGTGAGTTGGCGGCCTGGGCTTCGCTGAAAAATGAGGGACCCCTATCCCTTCGGTCTTTTTTGCTGGACTGCGAATTGGAACTGTCCGACATCTACACAGGCGGCACCAATGCACGCTCCTGGACCAGCCTCAAACGGCGTGCGGGACTTGAAACGAGCGCCGTGGGTGAACGGGAGGTTGATATGGCTAGGCGCATTTTCAGCATTCTTCATGCAGACGATTCATTGCTGTTAAGCGCCTGGCTTGATGCCATTGACGGCAAGCCTGCGAATGTGAGGTGCGTTCAAATGCTGGCGCACCAGCTATTGCCTTTGCGCAGTGAATTGGTGACGCCCGAAGAATTTTTGGCGCTGCTCAGAAACAACCCGCTTGTGCTGGCGGAGCTTCGTGAGGTGTGCGAGGTGCTGAGAGAAAGCAGTTCGCTGGCACCGATTCATCTGCCGGCCACGCCGGATGAATGGCCGCTGGTTTTGCATGGACGCTACATGCGGGCCGAGCTTTTGGCAGCAGTCGGCCACGCCAATTCGTTGGTGCGCCCCCTTTCGGATGGCGGCTGCCTGGTTTTGGAAGCGTGCAGGACCGAACTTTTATTTGTGACGCTGGACAAGAGTGAAGGCTTTGCTGAACACGTGCAGTTCAATGACTACGCAATCAGCGCAGAGTTATTCCACTGGCAAACGCAAAACAGGGTGGGACCGAACAACATGACGGGGCGCCGATATGTCGAAAGCCCCGGCAATGACTGGACGTTTCAGCTGTTTGTTAGGGAAAATCGCGCTGCTGCTTACGTCGCTGTTGGCCCTGTTCAACTCGTTTCCCATGAAGGCGATAGGCCGATCTCCATCACATGGCGACTCGATGCTCCGTTGCCCGCCGAGCTGTTTCGCAAGTTCAGTGTGCTGCGGGGCTAAAAGTGTGCCCCACGAAGTGTCGTTCTGAGGCGCTGCCTGTAAGTCGACACTTCGCGGCGCTGTCTGACACGGAGCTTGCGGCTTGTTCCAACAATGAAGGTGAGGCAGGACGAGGTTTTGGATTGCACCCTGGCTTTAGATCCTGTACTGTTCAGAACGTGACTTAACAATGCGTTTTAGCTTATTCATTAGCCAAGGACACCATCATGACGAACAAACAAAATCCGCGCGACAAACAGGAGCCGCACACCCGCAAGGTCGAGAACGACACCAACAAGCTGGGTGAGCAAGATCCCACGCAGTTGAATCAGGGCAAGCGCACGCCGGACAGCCGCAGCGACCGCGAGTCGCATGTGGGCGGCAGCAATCAGTCGCAGTCGCGCCGCGGGCCGGTGGGCACGCCCAAGCGTTGAGATTCGGGACGCCAGACGGTGCGGCCGCCTGACGCTCTGAAATGCGGCAGGCTGCGCGCTGGCATGCCACAAGCGGTATCGCTCTTGTGCTTCGGTATGTTGCTGCCGGAGGCTGGCGTTGCCCATTTTTTGAATGATAAGTGCCGTTTTCCCAGTAACTACGGGGAGCGACAGCTATACATTTGGTAGCGACATTCAAGAGGTGCGCTGGCAAGCCCGTCGTACGGCCCGGCACCATAATCAAGCCACTTTTCTACTGACTTGATTGAGGCGACACCATGGGCATGTTAATTTTGGGACTGGTTCTTTTTCTGGGTGCGCACTCCACGCGCATCGTGGCCGATGGCTGGCGTACAGCCATGGTCAGGCGGCTGGGCGAGGCAAGGTGGAAGGGCCTGGTGGCGCTGCTGTCCATCGTCGGCCTGGGGCTGGTGGTGTGGGGCTTTGGGCTGGCGCGGAAGCAGCCGGTTGAGTTGTGGTGGCCGCCGTTTTTCATGCGCCATGTGGCGTGGTTGCTGACGCTGGTGTCCTTCATCCTGCTGGCGGCCGCCTATGTGCCACGCAACGCTATCAAGGCGCGGCTGCGTCACCCTATGGTGCTGGGCGTGATGGTCTGGGCATTGGCGCATCTGCTGGCCAACGGCAACGTGGCGCATGGGGTGCTGTTTGGCAGCTTTCTGGTATGGGCGGCGCTCAGCTTTCGCGCCGCGCGGGGGCGGGATCTCGCCAGCGGGGCGATTTACCCGGCGGGCACGGCCTCAGGCACAGCGATGGCTGTGGTGGTGGGGATCGCTGCGTGGGCGGGGGTTGCGTTCTGGGCGCACGGCCTGCTGATCGGCATTCGGCCGGTTTGATGGCGGCGGGCCGAATGGCCCGGATTCATGCATCAAAACAGCCTGTAGCCCATGGAGCACAGGCGCAAGATGCTATTGAATTAGTAGCGACTTGTTGCAGGGAAGGGTGAATCCGTTTTGTCCGGCAATGGCCTCCTGCTGGCCCGATAGGCCGTTCATCCGGTATTGGCTGGTGACAGGCGTTACATAAGACCGGCAGCACCGTTTCGCATGGTGAGGATACTTGACGTTGTGAGTGCTTGCTTACCAGTTAAGCACCGTAAAACCGCCGATGTGCATAGCCTTACAAAGTCAACGAAGCCGACACCCAGTGAACATCCTGGCGGGGGAAGATGAGTTCTTCTTCAACAGCAGGAGCTTCAATGCCCAGTTTTAAACATTTCAAGTCGCAGAATTCTCAACATCCTGGCGGCATCGCCAGGCCCCGTTTTTTACGGGCCATTCCTTCCCTGATGGTGCTGGCCACCGCCATGGCCTGGGGCGCATCAGCGCAGGCGGGCGGTTTGGGGCTTGACGGTGCCCTGCGTGGCGGCACGGGTGTGACGGTCGCCGCAGGCCCCGCTCCGGGCGCTGGCACTGGTGGAGGTGTTGGCCTGGGTCTGGGCGCCAATACCGCCGTGCAGCCCGGTGGCGGCGTCGCCAACGCCGGCGTGGGCCTGGATGCCGGTGTGCGCGCAGGCGCCAACGGCAATGTCAGGGCTGAAGATCGCATGGCGGTCACGGGCGCTGCGGGTGCCGGTGCGCAGGCTGAGGTGTCGAGCGGCTTGAAAAGTGGCGTGAGCGGCACCGGGAACACCGCCAGGAGCGGTGCGCCGGGCAAGGCCAGTGTGGATATCGATGCGCTTGCCGGCGTGAAAGGCGCGGTCCCGGTCCGTTAAGCAACCCTGACATCCCTGCAAAGGGCTCCCAAGCAAAGCAGCACCTGCCGCAAGGCGGGTGCTGCTTTCTTTCGCGCGGTTTAAGCGAGAAAGAGGGCGCTAGCCCGGATGAGCCGGGCGTGAGCAGCTATTAAAACAAGAGTCATTCTGCAATCGCGGCTTGGCAGGTGCAGGCTACTTGTCGGGCAGCTCGATCTTGACTTCGAGCACGTCCAGATTGTCCTGGCGCTCAAGGTTGACCTTGATGTCGTTGGGATTGATGTGGATGTACTTGGAGATCACGGCGATCAGGTCGCGCTGCAGTGCCGGCAGGTAGTCGGGCTCGTGGCTGCTGCGGCCGGAGCGTTCGTGCGCCAGGATGATCTGCAGCCGCTCCTTGGCGACCGAGGCGGTTTTTTTCTTTTCGCCGAGCAAAAAGGAGAGGAATGAGGCCATGGCGTTTTATTTCCCTCCGAACATGCGTTTGAAGAATCCGGGTTTTTGCGCGTCCGTAAAGCGCATGGGCTTGTCTTCACCCAGAAAGCGGTCAATCACGTCCTTGTAGGCTTCAGACACGTCGCTGCCCTGCATGTGCACGGCCGGCACGCCCTGGTTGGAGGCTTGCAGCACCGCCTCGGACTCGGGAATCACGCCGATGAGCTTGATGCGCAGGATGTCCTGGATATCTTCGAGCGAGAGCATCTGCCCCTGGTCGACCCGGCTGGGGTTGTAGCGGGTGATGAGCAGGTGTTCCTTGATCGGGTCGCTGCCGTCGATGGCGCGCTTGGTTTTGCTCGAGAGCATGCCCAGGATGCGGTCGGAGTCGCGCACCGAAGACACTTCGGGGTTGGTCACCACCAGCGCTTCGTCGGCAAAGTGCATGGCCATGAGCGCGCCGGTTTCAATGCCGGCCGGCGAGTCGCAGACGATGAATTCAAAATCCATGGCGGCCAGGTCGGTGAGGACTTTTTCCACGCCTTCCTGGGTCAGCGCGTCCTTGTCGCGGGTTTGCGAGGCGGCCAGCACATAGAGGTTCTGGCACTGCTTGTCTTTGATGAGCGCTTGGTTGAGCGTGGCTTCGCCCTGGATGACGTTGATGAGGTCGTAGACCACGCGGCGCTCGCAGCCCATGATGAGGTCCAGGTTGCGCAGGCCGACGTCGAAGTCGATCACGGCGGTTTTGTGGCCGCGCAGGGCCAGGCCGGTTGAGAAGCTGGCGCTGGTGGTGGTTTTGCCCACGCCGCCCTTACCAGAGGTGACCACAATGATTTTTGCCATCAGATAAAAGTCCTTAAAGAAATGGTTTGCGCGGGGGCGCTGTCTGGTGCGGGAAATTTCAGGGGCATTATTTCAGGCTCCCTGTTCAGTTGGTCAGGACACTCATGACCAGCTTGTCGCCGTCGGGGCCTGACACCAGCCGCACTTGTGCGGGCTGGCCGGCCACGCCGGGCGGAAGCGGGTTTTCGCTGGTGCGGTAGACGCCGGCAATCGACAGCAGCTCGGCCTCCAGCGCCAGCGCAAAAATGCGCGCATCCGTGTTGCCGCGCGCGCCGGCCATGGCCTTGCCGCGCAGCGGCGCATACACGTGGATATGGCCGTCGGCGATGACCTCGGCACCGGCGTTGACCATGGCCAGCACGACCAGATCGCGGCCGCGGGCATACACCTGCTGGCCCGAGCGCAGGGGCTTGTCGATGACGAGGGCTCCCAGCGGCGCAGCAGGGGCTTGCGAGGCTTGCGAAGAGGGCGCCGCCTGAGCCAGGGCTGGCCGGGGGCTGAGCAGGTGGGCGTCGGGTGCAGCCAGCAGGCCGGCTTGCCGCGCGCCGGCCATTTGCGCGGCGCTGCCCCCTTTGGCGGCAATGGGCACCAGGCGGTAGCCGCCCAGCAGGGCAATGAGCGCCGGAAAGTCGATGTCGGCCTCGCTGCTATCGGCTGCAGCCTGAAGCGGCGACAGGTCGATGACCAGCGGGTCCTGGTCGAAGAAATCGGGAATCTCGCCAAAGCGCAGGGCCAGCTCTCGGGAGAGGGCCTCAATGTCGGTGGACTTGAGCAGCAGCGCCACCAGTGGCAGGTTGGCGCTCTTGATTTCGAACGTGGCCGGAGTGGTAGCTGAGGTGGCAACAGTCATGGGCGATGCAATGCAAGGTGGTCAACGCGGGGCAGGCCGCAAGTGGCGGCATGGCCCTGGGCGGGTGGGGCCGAGGGTAGCGCAAGAAAGGCTCCGTCAACCTGCCCGGTGAGCCGCATTTGTGAGCGTATGAAACGCGCTGCAATAACGACCCCGGAAAGGAGGCCGCCTCGAGCCTGAAAAGAGTCAGGCATTGAATGCATGCAGATTGCGCCCATATGAAAACGTTCAGGACAAAAAGGGACATTATCCCGGAACTTGATGAATGTTTTACTGCTGATGGGCGTGAGCGCCTTGCTTCATGTTTATGTGGGCGCGCGCCTTGTGCCGGAACTGGAGGCATTTTCAGTCGGCCAGATTTTTTTGCTGGGCGTTTTGGCTGTGTCGGCCCTGATGACGCCCTTGGGGCTGATGGCCCGCCGGGTGGCAAGACCGGCGCTGGCCGATGCGCTGAGCTGGGCGGGACTTCTGTTCATGGGACTGTGTTCATCGCTGCTGGTGCTCACCTTGCTGCGGGATGCGGCGCTGGGTCTGCTGGCGCTGACGGCTCTGCTGTGGCCCGGCTGGCTGCCCCTGGCGCAGATTCATTTGGCCTCGGCCCAGGCTGTTCCCTTGCTGGGCGGCCTGGTCACGCTGCTGGGCTTTTTGAACGCCAGACGCACGGCGGCCGTGGTGCGAGTCGATGTGCCCATTAAGGACCTTCCCGCCGCCTGGCAAGGCTTTACCGTGGCGCAGATCAGCGATGTCCATGTCGGGCCCACCATCAAGCAAGGCTACCTGCGCCGCATCGTGGACAAGGTCAACGCGCTGCAGGCCGACGTGGTGGCCATTACCGGCGATCTGGTGGATGGACGGGTGAGTGAGCTGGCGGCGCATGTGGCGCCATTGGCCGATTTACGTGCGCGACACGGGACTTATTTTGTGACCGGCAATCACGAGTACTACTCGGGTGCGAGCGCCTGGATTGACGAGTTGCGGCGACTGGGGCTGACGGTGCTGCTGAACGAGCATGTGGTGATCGTGTCGTCCGACGATGCCGATGGCGTCGCAAGGCCCCTGGTGCTGGCCGGGGTGACCGATTACAGCGGCGGCCAATTTGATCCGGCGCATCGCAGCGATCCTGTGGCCGCGCTTCGCGGCGCGCCGCCTGATGCCGTGCGCGTGCTGCTGGCGCACCAGCCGCGCAGTGCGGCGGCTGCGGCCGAGGCGGGCTTTGACTTGCAGCTGTCGGGCCATACGCACGGCGGCCAGTTTTACCCGTGGAATCTGTTTGTGCGCTTTCAGCAGCCATTCACGGCGGGCCTTCAGAAGTGGAAAGGCCTCTGGGTTTATACGAGCCGCGGAACGGGATACTGGGGGCCGCCCAAGCGGTTTGGCGCGCCTTCGGAGATTACGCACTTGCGCCTGGTGGCGGCTTGAGGGCTCAGCCTGAGGTCTTGCTTGCGCTTTTGGGAGGGTCGTTGGTCGTTGGCCGTTGATTTCAGTGCACGGGCCTTGAATTTGAAACTCGGGAGCCGTCCGATTCTTTGCAAGTCGATAGCTAAATTTCACTCCAGTCCGGGAAGGACGGGCACCGTCAGCTACTAAAAACAATAGTGTCCTGATTCGGCCCTGATCTGCGCCCCTGTTCGGGCGGCTCCCCCGCTATGTTTCAGCCGTGCCCGCCACGTTGGCCAGATTCCTGGCGTTCGCCTCCATGACGAGGTAGACCAGCGCGGCGATGCCCAGCGGGAGGAGGTAGTAGACCAGCCTGTAGGCGACCAGCGCGGCCAGCAGCTCGTGCTGCGGCATCCGGTGCGACAGCAGGGCGACGAACACGGCTTCCAGCACGCCCAGGCCGGCGGGGATGTGGGTGATGACGCCTGCAATGGCCGCGAGCAGCAGCACGCTGATCACGGTCGAAAATTCGATGCGGTGCTGAAGCAGGACGAACACAATGCCCGACACCAGCAGCCAGTTGGCGGTCCCCATGGACATCTGCAGCACAGCCATTCGCAGAGAAGGCAGTTCAATGGCGTGGCCGCGCCAGTGCAGCGTGCGCTGGCGCGAAAAGGCGCAGGCGCCCAGGTAGGCGGCCGCAACGGCCAGCAGCACAATGCCGATGAGGCGCAGCTGGCTGGCGTCAATTTTCCATTGCGCAGGCAAGGCCGGCGGCTGCAGGCTGAACACTGCGCCCGCCAGTAGCAGGTAGCCCATCCAGTTGGTCAGCAGGCTGAGCGACAGGATGCGGGTGATGACGCCGTATTCCAGCCCCAGCCGTGAATACAGCCGATAGCGAAAGGCGATGCCTCCGACCACCGAGCCGAGGTTGAGGTTGAAGGCATAGCTGACAAAGGTGAGCATCATCACGGTGGGCTTGCCCAGCGTGTGGCCGGTGTAGCTTCGGCCGAGCAGGTCAAAGCAGCTGTAGAGCGCAAAGCTGGCGGCGCTCAGCGCCACGGCGCCCCAGGCCGCCGTCAGGGGGTATTGCTGCAGTGAGGACAGTACCTTGCCCCATTCGATGGTGCGCGCCTGCGACACCAGCAGGTAGCCCACTAGCACGAAAAAAAGGGTGGCCAGGCCGCGCTTTAGCCCGGGCCACCAGGCTCTTTCGCTAAGTTTGCGCTTGACGCCGCCAAGGTGGGCCGAAGGCAGTGAATGGGGCGGCAAGCGCTTGTCGGCCATCAGCGGCTCACAGCGGCTCGGCCTGGCTTGCCCGTTCGGTGCCGGCGCTTTCGCCATCAATGATCGGCGCTGTGGCCAGCGTCATGCGCGGCATATGCGCGGGCAGCCAGCCGGCCCAGGCCGGGTAACGGCTCAGCAGGTGGAAGACAAAGAAGCTGCGCACCACGCGCCACCAGCTCCACTCCACCAGGTCACCAGGCACGATCTGCCTGCAGTTGTGCTGGATCAGGTGCTCCAGCCGCGCGCTTAAATTCTGGTTGAAGGCGCGATCCTTGATGATGACGTTGGCTTCGAGGTTGAGCGACAGGCTGAGCGGGTCCAGGTTGCTGGAGCCGACGGTGGCCCACTCGTCGTCGGACACCGCGACCTTGCCGTGCAGCGGCCGCTCGCTGTATTCAAAAATATGCACACCGGCCGTCAGCAGATGGTGGTACAGCATGCTGGCCGCGGTCTTGACAATGGCCATGTCGGGCTCGCCCTGCAGGATGAGCCGCACGTCAACGCCGCGCCGCGCGGCCTTGCGCATGTCCTTGAGCAGCCGATAGCCGGGAAAGAAGTAGGCGTTGGCAATCACCACGCGGCGCCTGGCCGCGCGGATGGCGATGCGGTAATGCCGCTCGATGTCGGTCGTGTGCTCGCGGTTGTCGCGGGTGACAAAGATGGCAGCTGCATCGCCAGCCGGAGCGGGGGCTGTGCGCCAGCTTTGTGTCAGCGTGTAGGCGCGGTCGGACAGGCGCTCGCGCAAATGGCCGGCAAAACTTCTGGATGCATCGCGCTGCCCCGCTGCCAGTGCCTTGTGCACAAACTCGTGAATCAGGGCGACGATGGGGCCTTGAATTTCTACCGAATAGTCTTGCTTGGCCTCGGGGCCATAGTCGGCCAGATGGTCGGCTGAATAATTGATGCCGCCGACAAAGGCCTGCTGGCCATCGATGACCACAATCTTGCGGTGCATGCGGCGAAACACATTGGTGCGCCAGCCCCAGAGCCTGGGCGCGGGATCAAACACATGCACGCGCACACCGGCCCGGGTGAGGGCCGAAATAAATTCCGGCGACAGATCGGGCGAGCCGAAACCGTCAATGGTGATGTCAATCTGCACGCCGCGTGCGGCGGCCTGAAGTAACACGGCATGCAGTGCCAGGCCAACCTTGTCTTCGAAGAGGATGAAAGTTTCGAGCACCACCTCGTGCCGGGCCGCGGCAATGCACTCGAAAACACGTGGAAAAAATGCCTCGCCGTTTTCAAGCAGGCTGAACTGGTTTCCGCTGACCCAGCGTGTCATGCCAGCACCGGGTCGGTTGCATGGCCTTCGGTGCGGCTGCGCAATGGAAGCGCTTTCTCCGGGGACTGCCTGACGGCGCGTTGCAGCGCTGTGCCGGTAAGTGCCATCGGGGGTCCTGTTTTTACAGCCTGATCTCGGCTGCCAGCGGGGCGTGGTCTGAAAGATGCGACCAGGGCTTGCTGGGCAGCACGATGGGGGCGTGGCCGGCGGTGTTTCGCACATAGATGCGGTCCAGCTGCAGCAGCGGCAGGCGCGCCGGAAAGGTGCGGGCCGCGTGGCCGCCGGCCTGCACAAACACCTCGTGCAGATTGGCGCCGCGGGACATCTGCGCGTGGGCACGGCGGCGCCAGTCGTTGAAGTCGCCGGCCACCACCACCGGCGCACGCAGGGGAATTTCCTTGCGCACCAGATCGCACAGCATTTTGATTTGCTTCGTGCGGTGTGTTTCGATCAGCCCGAGATGCACGCAGATGGCGTGAACATGGTTGCTTTGGCCGGGGACCTGCAACTCGCAATGCAGCATGCCGCGCCTTTCGGGGCCGCTGATGGAGATGTCGCGGTTCTCAAAGCGCACGATGGGAAACTTGGACAGCACGGCATTGCCATGGTGGCCGTTGTCGTAGACGGCGTTGCGGCCATAGGCAAACTGCGACCAGATGCTGTCAGCCAGGAATTCGTAGTGCGGCTCCTCGGTGTAGTTGGCGAACTTTTCCGAGTGTTTGAGGTGGTTGCCTGTGACCTCCTGCAGGAACACTACGTCCGCGCCCACGCTGCGCACTGCATCGCGTAACTCGGACAGGATGAACTTGCGGTTGAAAAAGGTAAAACCTTTGTGAATATTGACCGTAAGAACCTTGAAGGAAAACGGTGTGTTTGGGCTGTCAGCGGCAGGCTCTGCCGGGTTGCCGGACGTGAGGGTTTCAGGCGCGGCAGCGGGTCTTTTTTTGCGCCAGGTGGGGTGCAAGGAGGAATCAGGTTTGGAACGCGGCATTTGGAAGTCAGAACCGACCAGAGGTGGACAAAACTCAATTGTCAGCGTTAGGCGGGGTTTCTGCCTGTAGGACGTTAACTTGTTTCTGTCGGACCCTGGCGATTTGAGGGTGAAAAGTGGTTGTGGCGCAATGAATACCGAAGCAGGAAGCTATGAAAACAGGAGTGGACTTCAACCCGCCATAGGCACAAAAAAAACCTGCGCCGCCACCCCCAAGAGAGCAGCTGGCGCAGGTTTCTGCGCGGGGGCAAGCCGGGTGTCAGCTCTTCAGGTCACCCCAGCCCCTGTGCTGCATGCCGCCATGGCGAAGGCCGCGGCCATTGCGCTCGCCAAATTTCCTGTGCTCGGCATCAAAGGTCTTTTGCTGCTCGGGGCTCAAGGCTGCGTACAGGGCTTTGGTGGCCTCGCCGCGTTTGTCCATGGCTGCGTTCATGTCGGCCATGCGCTGGGTGCGAAGGGCGCGCATTTTGTCGATGCGCTCGGGCGTGGTCAGCTTGTCAAACTCGGCACGCTGCTCAGGCGTGAGACGTTCGCCCATGCGTGCAGGCGGCTGCATCGCGCTTGTGTAGGCGGTCCAGGCCGCTTCCTGCGAAGCCGTGATCTTTAGCCTGGCTTTCAGCTCGGCCTGGTGCTTGGCCACAAAGGCCTGCATTTTGGCCGGGTCGCGGTGGCCCATGCCCATCCAGTGTTCGCCACCCTGCGAGCCCGCGCGATTTGCTGCGGTAGCGGCTGGCGTTGCCGGTGCGGTGGGCTGGCCTTCCGCCATGGCGCTGGCGCCTGCTGCGGCCAGCAGACCGGCGAGGACAATACCGTTCAGGGATTTGAGGGTGAATTTCATGGAAACTTCCTTTCGGGGAGTACAGGAGAAGAATGCCTGGCACCAGGAATTGGCTTCAGGTTGAGGGCAAGTTTGGCGGGCGCATGTATACGCGCCATTGCGCGGCGGTGATGGTTTGTAAAGTTTGGTGAATGCCGCGTTGCGGCGCCGTTCTCCAATCCCCTTGCTGGCATGTCTGCCTGGCCTTTTTTGGGCCACTGTGCGTACAATGCACACAGCTTGTCGGGGTGCCAAAGATGTTTTGTCTGAGGCTGAGATCGCAGAATTGCGAGACCCGCTGAACCTGATCGGGATCATCCCCGCGTAGGAAACAAGGCACTTTGGCTCCGGTATCCCGTCATGACAGTTTCAGGTCCATGGCGTACGACATCTCCGGCTCCCCAGGCAGGCACCCCACCTTTTCTGGAGACAGCCATGGCCAAAACCTCTCTTACCGTTGACACCGCCGACCTCACCAGCCGCATTACGCGCACGCCTTTTCCGGGCTCGCGCAAGATTTATATCGAAGGCTCACGCCCCGACATTCAGGTGCCCTTTCGCGAGGTTACGCTGACCGACACGCTGGTCCAGGAGGGCAGCGGCGAGCCACGCCGCGAAGCGAACCCGCCGCTGCGCCTGTATGACCCCTCGGGCGTGTACACCGATCCGGCCGCGCCCATCGACATCACCCGCGGCCTGCCTCCCCTGCGCGGCGCCTGGATCAACGAGCGCGCAGATACGGACGTTTTGCCCGGCATCAGCAGCGCCTATGGCCGCGAACGCCTGAACGACCCGGCCCTCGCCGCCCTGCGCATGGCCCATGCGCCCGTGCCGCGCCGCGCCAAGGCGGGCGCCAACGTATCGCAGATGCACTATGCGCGTAAAGGCATCATCACCCCCGAGATGGAATACATCGCCATTCGAGAAAACCTGGTGCGCGCCCAGCTGGCCGAGCGCCTGGCGACCGAGCGCATGCCCAAGCCCGGCCACTCGTTCAATGCGTCGATTCCGAAAGAGATCACGGCTGAATTCGTTCGCGATGAAGTGGCGCGTGGCCGCGCCGTGATTCCGAACAACATCAACCACCCCGAGAGCGAGCCGATGATCATCGGCCGCAACTTCCTGATCAAGGTCAATGCCAACATCGGCAACTCGGCCGTCACGTCAAGCATCGAGGAAGAAGTGGACAAGCTGGCCTGGTCGATTCGCTGGGGCGCCGACACCGTGATGGACTTGTCAACGGGCGAGAACATCCACGAAACGCGCGAATGGATCTTGCGCAACTCGCCGGTGCCGATTGGCACGGTGCCGATTTACCAGGCGCTGGAAAAAGTCAACGGCAAGGCCGAGGACCTGACCTGGGAAATTTTCCGTGACACGCTGATCGAGCAGGCCGAGCAGGGCGTGGACTACTTCACCATCCACGCCGGCGTGCGCCTGGCCTATGTGCCGCTGACGGCCAACCGGCTGACGGGCATTGTGTCGCGCGGCGGCTCCATCATGGCCAAGTGGTGCCTGTCGCACCACAAAGAAAGCTTTTTGTACGAGCATTTCGAAGACATCTGCGAAATCATGAAGGCCTACGACATCTGCTTTTCGCTTGGCGACGGACTGCGCCCGGGCTCGATTGCCGACGCCAACGACGAAGCGCAGTTTGCCGAACTGCACACGCTCGGCGAGCTCACGCAAATCGCCTGGAAGCACGACGTGCAGGTGATGATCGAAGGCCCCGGCCATGTGCCGCTGCAGCTGGTCAAGGAAAACGTCGACAAGCAGCTCGAAGCCTGCTTCGAGGCGCCGTTCTATACGCTGGGCCCGCTGATCACAGACATCTCGCCCGGCTACGACCATATTTCCTCGGCCATGGGCGCGGCCAACATCGGCTGGTACGGCACGGCCATGCTGTGCTACGTGACACCGAAGGAACACCTCGGTTTGCCGAACCGCGACGACGTGAAGCAGGGCCTGATCGCCTACAAGATTGCCGCCCACGCGGGCGACTTGGCCAAGGGCTACCCGGGCGCGCAGATGTGGGACAACGCGGTTTCAAAAGCGCGTTTCGAGTTCCGCTGGGAAGACCAGTTCCGCCTGGCGATTGACCCCGACACGGCGATGGCCTACCACGATGAAACGCTGCCGAAAGAAAACGCCAAGGTGGCGCATTTCTGCTCGATGTGCGGGCCGAAATTCTGCTCGATGAAGATCTCGCAGGAGGTGCGCGAGTTTGCGCGGCTGAACCCGGTCACGACCACACTGGCGACAAGTCCGGGCGTCATCGCCATCAAGCAGATTCCGGTTGAAATTGAATCGGACTTTGAGAAAAAGGCCGAGGAATTTCGCAAGGGCGGCAACGAGATCTATTCCTGAGGTTCCGGCCATGAACACCTTGCACATCGGCATCGCCGGCGCCGGACTGGCCGGTCGCACGCTGGCCTGGCGTTTGCTGCGCGCGGGCTGCCGCGTCAGCCTGTTTGATTCGCGTCAGCGCGATGCGCTGGACACGGCTTCGATGACGGCGGCGGCCATGCTTTCGCCGCTGGCCGAGCTGGCGGTTTCTGACGAAGTGGTGTTTGCGCTGGGGCAGCGCTCCATGCAGCTGTGGCCGCGCTGGATTGACGAGCTGGCCGCAGAAAGTGGCGAGTCCGTCTATTTCAGGCAGAAGGGCACGCTGGTGGTGGCCCATGCGCCCGACCAGGCCTCGCTGGAGCATTTCAGCCGGCTGCTGCAGCACAAGCTGCCCGAGGCTTGTCGCGCGCAGGTGCACACGCTCGATGCGGCCACCCTGGCGCAGCATGAGCCGGCGCTGGCGGGACGCTTTGGCGGCGGCCTGTTCCTTGAGAGCGAGGGCCAGCTGGCCAACGACCAGTGGATGGGCGCGCTGGCCCTTGAGATCGACCGGCTCGGCGTGACCTGGCACGAGGGGCGGGCGGTCGAGAAAGTGGAAGAGGGCCGCATCATCTGCGCCGATGGCGCGCATAGCTTCGACGTCACGGTCGATGCGCGCGGCGTGGGCAGCAAGGCCCAGTGGCCCGCTGACAATCCCTTGCGCGGCGTGCGCGGCGAGGTGCTGCGTGTGGAGTGCCGGGGCGTGACCCTGCAGCGCCCTGTGCGCCTGATGCACCCGCGCTATGCGCTGTATGTGGCACCCCGCCCGGACCACCAGTTTGTGGTCGGGGCGACCGAGCTGGAGTCGGAAGACCTGGGGCCGGTGACGCTGCGCTCAACGCTGGAGCTGGGCAGCGCGCTGCACAGCCTGCACCCGGCTTTTGGCGAAGCGCGTGTGCTTCGCCTGTCGGCCGCCTTGCGCCCGGCGCTGGACGACCACCGTCCCGCCGTGGCCTTGAGGGACGGCGTCTGGCATATCAACGGCCTGTACCGGCACGGCTATCTGTGCGCGCCGGCGGTGGTCGAAGAACTGGCTCATAAACTGTTGGGAACTGACGGCCGGGAACAGACGTGACAACTTTTGATATTTCCTTGAATGGCGAGCGCATCGCAACGCAGGCAGCAACGCTGCAGGCGCTGCTGCTTGAGCGGGGCTATGAGTTGAAAAACGCGTTTGCCTGCGCGGTGAATCGGGATTTTGTGCCCCGTCCGCAGTGGCCCGAACGCCGCTTGCAGGGCGGCGACCGCATTGATGTGGTCACGCCGATCACCGGAGGCTAACTATGAAACACCCCTGCCGGACGCTCACTGCGTGTAGCGCTTCCTCCCCTTGCAGGGGACGGCGCCTTCGGCCTGGCAGAGCCAGTTCCGTGGCGTTTGCTGGTAGAACGCAATGCCCGCGCAGTGCAATGCTCAAGCGCCAATTGAAGGAGCAACTCACATGACAACATCTCCAACCTCCACCATCGCCCACGGCGCGCCATGGACCGTGGCGGGGACCACGCTGTCCAGCCGGTTTTTCCTCGGCACTTCGCATTACCCGTCGCCGCAGGTCCTGGGCGATGCGGTGCGCGCCAGCGGCACCCAGGTGCTCACCGTGGGCCTGCGCCGCCTGCAGCCTGAAAGCGGCGGCGGCAACAGTTTCTGGCAACGCGTGCAAAGCATGGGCTGCCATATCCTGCCCAACACGGCTGGCTGCCACAGCGCAGGAGAAGCGATCACGCTGGCGCAGATGGCACGCGAGATTTTTGGCACGAGCTGGATCAAGCTTGAAGTGATTGGCGACGACTACACGCTGCAGCCCGACACCGTGGCCACCTTGCAGGCCGCAACCGAGTTGGCGCGCGACGGCTTTGCCGTGTTTGCCTACACCACCGACGATCTGGTGATGGCGCAGCGCCTGCGTGATGCCGGCTGTGCGGCGGTCATGCCCTGGGCAGCGCCGATCGGCACCGGGCGCGGGCCCTTGAATCCGTATGCGCTGGAAACCATGCGCCGGCGCCTGGCCGATGCGGTGCTCATCGTTGATGCCGGCCTGGGCCGGCCATCGCACGCTGCGCAGGTGATGGAGCTGGGCTTTGATGCCGTGCTGCTCAACACCGCCGTGGCGCAGGCGGGCGATCCGGTCCGCATGGCGCGTGCCTTTGCCGATGGCGTGGCGGGTGGCCGCGCGGCCTATGAATCGACGCCCATGCCTGAGCGCGCTGCCGCGCAGGCCTCGACCCCGACTGTCGGTGTGCCGTTCTGGCATGCCTCATGAAAAGCCTTGAGCCCATGACCCAATCTGCTTTCACGCCTGCTTTCGCACCGCTCATCGGCCCCATTGGCTTTTATCCCGTGCTGCCCGACGCCGCGTGGATTGAGCGCCTGCTGGGCTGGGGCGTGCGCACCGTGCAGCTGCGCATCAAGGCCGCCGATCACACGCCGGCTGAAATTGAACGGGAAGTTCGGGCTGCCGTGCAAGCCGGCCGCAAGGTGCCGGGCGCGCAGGTGTTCATCAATGACCACTGGCAGCTTGCGCTGGCGGCAGGCTCCTATGGCGTGCATCTGGGGCAGGAAGACCTTGACACGGCTGACCTGAACGCGCTGCGCAGCGCCGGCCTGCGGCTGGGCCTGAGCACCCACACCCCGGCTGAGCTGGCGCGGGCAAAGGCGGCGCAGCCGTCCTACCTGGCGATTGGTCCGATCTACCCGACCACGCTGAAGGTCATGCCCTACGAGCCGGTTGGGCTCGAGCGCCTGAAGGCATGGGCCGCGCAGGCCGCGCCCTATCCGGTGGTGGCGATAGGCGGCATTTCGCTCTCGCTGCTGCCGGGCGTGATGGCCTGCGGGGTCGATGGCGTGGCGGTGGTGAGCGCCGTGACGCTGGCGGCTGACCCGCATCAAGCGGCACTAAGCGGCATGCAACTGGCCGCCCGGTGAGCGCTTTGTGGATCAAATCGGCCGGCAGCCTTTTATGAATGGTCGGTCTAAGCTACTATTTAGATAGCATCGGGTAGTCCGTATAACCCTTGGCGCCGCCGCCGTAAAACGTCGTCTGGTCGGGCTCGTTAAGCGGCGCATTGCTGCGCAGGCGCTCCATCAGGTCAGGGTTGGCAATGAAAGGCCGGCCAAAGGCAACCAGGTCGGCGCTGCCATCCTTGATGGCCTGCTCGGCCATTGCCTTGTCGTAACCGTTGTTCACCATCCAGGCGCCCTTGCCGCCCGCTGCACGGTAAGCCGCTTTCAGGGCGGCATAGTCAAACGGCCGGTCCGGCAGTTCGCGCACGCCGCCGGTAGCGCCCTCAATTATATGGATGAAGGCCAGGTCAAGCTTTGCAAGGTGTTTCACCACATACTCAAACAACGGCTGCGGATCGGCATCAAAAGCGTCGTTGGCCGTGGTGACGGGCGACAGGCGAATGCCGGTGCGGCCGCCGCCAATCGAGTCTACGATCGCGCGGGTCACTTCAAGCAGTAGGCGGGCGCGATTCTTGATGCTGCCGCCGTAGTCGTCGGTGCGCTGGTTGGAGCCGCTTTTGAGGAACTGGTCGAGAAGGTAGCCGTTGGCGCCGTGGATTTCCACGCCGTCAAAACCGGCAGTTTCCAAAGCATTGCGGGCGGCCGCCTGGTAGGTGTGCACGATGCCGGGCAGTTCTGCGGCGTCCAGGGCGCGCGGCTCGGAGGTGGCCACGAAGGCCGGCACGCCGCCCTTGATCAGCACCGTTCGGGTCTTGGCGGTGATGGCCGAAGGCGCGACGGGCTGGCCGCCGTCCGGTTGCAGATCATTGTGCGAAACGCGGCCCACATGCCAGAGTTGCACCACGATCTTGCCGCCCTTGTCGTGCACCGCCTCCGTGACCTGCTTCCAGCCGTCAAGCTGCTCTGTGCCATACAGGCCGGGCACATCGGAGTAGCCCTGGGCCTGGTGGCTGATGGCCGTGGCTTCGCTGATGAGCAGGCCGGCGCTGGCGCGCTGGGCGTAGTAGCTGGCCATCAGCGG
This sequence comes from uncultured beta proteobacterium, assembly GCA_963793855.1. Classification (GTDB taxonomy): domain Bacteria; phylum Pseudomonadota; class Gammaproteobacteria; order Burkholderiales; family Burkholderiaceae_C; genus Polaromonas. The sequence continues at coordinate 462,870 of CAWCBL010000004.1, read as the reverse complement.
GGTGGGAATGGCGTCGGGCGCGCGGTTGCGCGTCAGCGGTGCCATCACGATGCGGTTGGCAAGCTGCAGGTCGCCGAGCTGGACGGAGTCGAATAAAGAGGGCATGGGATACATCCGGAATTGAAAACAGGGCTCCAGTATGAGCCGAAGGGACTGTGTCCGGCAAGGATTACCGGCCCGCAGCCGAGGCGCTACCCGATCAAGCCTTCTTTCTTCATGGCCGTCTGCACGGCTGGACGCGCTGCCACGCGCGCGCGCAAGGCGGCGAGGTGGCTCAGGCCGGAAATGTCAACGCCCAACTTGGGTGCCCAGTTGGTGACGGTGAAGAGGTAAGGGTCAGCGACGCTGAAGCTGTCGCCCATCAGGTATTGCCTGCCTGCCAGCTCGCCGTCCACCCATTTCAGGCTTGACAGCAGCCTGTCGATCGCGATGGTTTTGCACTCGGCGGGCGTGGCCGGATTGAAGAGCGGGCCGAAGCCCTTGTGGATGTCAGTGGCGATGAAGTTGAGCCAGCCCTGCAAGCGGGCGCGTTCCACGGTGCCGTTGGCAGGTGCGAGTTTTTTGTCGGGCACCTGGTCGGCGATGTACTGCACGAGGGCCGGGCCTTCGGTCAGGCGCGTGCCGTCATCCAGCTCCAGCAGGGGCACAGCGCCCAGCGGGTTGATGGTGTAGTAATCGGTGCCGTCTTCGAGCTGGTGGGTCTTGGTGGAGGCCAGTACATGCTCGAACTTGAGACCGGATTCATGCAGCGTGATGTGTACCGAGAGTGAGCAGGCGCCGGGGGAGTAGTAAAGCTTCAAGGCTTGTCCTTTTGTTGGAGTCGAAGGTCGTTAAATGGGGGCTGGAAAGCAACCCCCATCCTAGCCGCAGTGCGGCCTTGTCCTACAGGGCGCTGGGGGGGCTGCTGATGCCGCAATGGCACGCCTGGTTCTACGATGCAGATATCGCAGTGTGTATTTTTCATGCTGGCGATATTGAGTGCCTCAGCTTCTGCGTTGAGGGCTCGCATGGGAGAACCCGATGATTAAATACGCGATTATTTTTGCGCTGATTTCCCTGATAGCCGGCGCCTTGGGCTTTGGCGGCGTAGCGGCCGGTGCAGCCGGCATTGCCAAAATCCTGTTCGGCTTGTTCCTGATCCTGGCTGTGATTTTTGTGGTCCTGGCCGCCTTGGGCGTGGGTGCGGTCAACAAGGTCATGAAATAAATGAAGCCCTCCGTTTCGATGCCGCCTGGTACGGTGGCGTCCCGGCTCAAGCAACGAATTCTTCATCCTTGGTCGCCGACGGGGGCTGACGTGGCAACAAGGCCGGTCACCCCTGTGGACGTCGGTCAAAAGCGGTTCCCGGCCAGCATTGCCGAGTTTTTGCTGGTCTTTCGTTTGCGCGTGCGTCTGCGAGCAGCGCGATCTGCTGATGTGCTGGAGCGCGCCCTTCGCGTTGTCCTGGTGACCTGCACGCACTGGTTTATGCCCTCAGAGCCTGAGAAGCCCGACGCGCGCAAACCTCGTTGATCTGGCCGCTTGATGGCGGTCTGATTCTTGTTTCCCCCTCCAACCAGCGATAAATCTCATGCACATCTCCGTTGTCGATTCCTTGCTGGAATACGAGGTCTATAGCCCGACGCATTTTCTATTCAATATTGAGACGGCCTTTCATGAGGGGCATCATGCGGTCGAAGAACGGCTGACCATTACACCCAGCATGAAGGTGCATAACTTTTGCGACGAGCGCAGTGGCAACCGCTTTGTCCGGCTGGATGCGCCCAAGGGCGTGCTGTCTGTCAACTACCACGCATGGGTGGAGCTGAACGCTGCGCCGCTTCCCTTGCATCTGGACGAAACGCCGGTGACGGCGGTGCCCGATGAAGTGCTGCGCTACCTTATGCCAAGCCGTTACTGCGAGTCCGACTCCATGAGTCGCGTCGCGCAGCAATTGTTTGGCCATATGCCTCGCGGCATAGGCCGCGTGCGTGCCATCGAGAACTGGATTTACGAGTCGATTGACTATCTGCCGGGTTACACCTCTTCAATCACCACGGCGCAGGACGTATTTGTCCAGCGTGTCGGCGTCTGCCGCGACTTTGCGCACTTGGGCATCACGCTGTGTCGCGCGCTGAACATTCCGGCGCGGCTGGTGGTGGGCTATGTGAATTTTGAAGAGCCACCGCAGGATTTCCATGCCCTGTTTGAAGCCTGGCTGGACGGGCGCTGGGTGTTGTTTGACCCGACCCGCCTGGCGGCAACCGACCGCGTGGTGCGCGTGGGCACCGGCCGGGACGCCAAGGATGTGGCCTTTGCCACGATTTTCGGCGAGGTGAAAATGCTGCGCAAGCAGTTGTCGGTGGACGAGAGCGAAGTGCCGCCAGGCAAACCCGCTGGCGCGTCGCCGCCTACGCTGTCGCTGGTCCCGGCCTAGTCACGGCGCCTGCGCACCGTCAGTGGAACGATGTGGGCGCCATTCATGACTTGTAGCCCGGGTCAAGGCGGTCGAGCTTGCGGATCAGCGAGGGCCAGACAAAGGTCCCGCCCATGCCGCCGGTCTGCACGCGCATGGCTTCGGCCACTCCCTTGACGATCAGCGGGTTGACTTGCGTCAGTTCGCCGCCGCCGGCCTGCGCGTCAATCTGGATGCGGCAAGCGTTCTCAAAGGTGTACATGCTTAAAAACGCATCGGCAATGGTTTTGCCGACCACCAGCAGGCCGTGGTTGCGCAGCATCATGAAGTTGGCGCGGCCCAGATCGGCCTGCAGGCGCGGCTTTTCTTCGTCGCGAAACGCCACGCCTTCGTAGCCGTGATAAGCCAGCGAAGCCAGCACAAAGGTCGACTGCTGGCTGATGGGCAATAGGCCGCCGGCCTGAGCGCTCACGGCCACGCCGGCGCGCGTGTGGGTATGCAGCACACAGCCGGCGTCCGGCCGCGCTTCATGCACGGCGCTGTGGATCACAAAGCCGGCCGGGTTGACGGGGAAGGGTGACTCAATGAGCTTGTTGCACTGCCCGTCGATCTTGACGAGGCTGGATGCCGTGATTTCGTCAAACATCAGGCCGTAGGGATTGATCAGGAAATGGTGTTCGCCGGGGCCGGAAACGGACTCGGGGAGCCTGGCGCTGATGTGGGTGAACACCAGGTCGCTCCAGCCATACAGCGCGACCAGCCGGTAGCAGGCAGCGAGGTCGCAGCGCAACTGCCATTCTTCGGCGCTGACGGCTTCTTTAAGGGAAGAAATGTTCATGGGATGTCTCCTGAGGGTGTAGCCAGCGGGACGCGTCGTGCGCGCTCCTGACAGCGTACAGCGCCCGGCATCAACAGCGGTGTTGCCCCCGCGACACCCGCCGCGGTGCCGCGAGACTTACTTCTTGCCGCGAATCCGGGCCAGTTCCTTCTGGGTGTCGTTCCACAGATCCATGCCGACTTCCTTGCCGATGTCGGCATACACGCCGGTCAGCTTGCTGCGCATGCGTTCGGCTTCTGCAGGCGACAACTCATTGACCTGCATGCCCTTGGCCTTGAGGTCGGCCATGGCTTTTGAGGCCTCGTCGCGGGTGTCCTTGCGCTCATAGTCGCGGCTGGTTCTGGCGGCATCCATCAGCACTTTCTGCTCGGCCTTGGACAGCTGGTCCCACCATTTTTTGCTGACCAGCACGATCCATGGGCTGTACACATGGTTGGTGACGGTCAGGTACTTTTGCACTTCATAAAACTTGCTCGACAGGATGGTGTTGTAGGGGTTTTCCTGGCCATCCACGGTATGGGTTTCCAGCGCGCCGAACAGTTCGGAAAATGCCATCGGAATCGCGTTGGCGCCCAGGGTCTTGAAGCTGCTCAGGAACACGTTGTTCTGCATCACGCGCAGCTTGATGCCGTCCAGGTCTTCCACTTTGGTCACCGGGCGCTTGCTGTTGGTCAGGTTGCGAAAACCGTTTTCCCAGTACACGAGGCCAACCAGGCCTTTTTCCTGCAGCTTGTCCTTGATCTTCTCGCCGATCGGGCCGTCGAGCAGGATGTCGGCTTCTTTGGTGTTGCTGATCAAAAAGGGCGTGTCCCACAGCGCCATTTCCTTGGTGATGCCGACCAGCGTGGCGGTCGAGCCAACCATCATTTCCTGCGCGCCGCCGATCAGGGCCTGCTGCATCTGGGTATCGGGGCCGAGCGCGGCGGCACCAATGGCGCGCACCTTCATCTTGCCGCCCGAGGCTTTTTCGACCGCCTCGGCAAAGACCTTGGCGGCGCGGCCCTGGTTGCTTTGCTCGTTCAGGCCGTAACCGAAGCGGATCAGGCGGGGCTTGATGTCTTGCGCCAGCGCCGAAAACGAGGCGGTCAGCACGGCGGCGGTGGCGGCGGCAATAACGGTTCTGCGAAGAAAGGTCATGGGAGTCTCCTTGAGTTATGGGAAAGTTAACGGGGGGCTTAGCGCATCCACGCGACGGGCGCGGTGACGATCTGGGGGAACAGGACAAAAAGAAACAGGATCAGGGTGTAGGTGATCAGGAATGGATTGACGCCTCTGACCACCTGGTGCAGCGGCATGCGGCCCACGCCGGCCACCACGTTGAGCACCGTGCCGACCGGCGGGGTGATCAGCCCGATGGCGCCGTTGAGTACAAACATCAGGCCGAAGTAGACCGGGTCGATGCCGGCCTTGACGGCAATCGGCAGCATCACGGGGGCGAAGATCAGGATGGTGGGCGTGAGGTCAAGCGCGGTGCCGACAATGATCAGCGCGACCATCATTACCGCCATCAGCAGGCGCGGGCTGTCCACCAGGGGCCCTAGCCAGCCTGTCAGCACGCTGGGCAGGTCGGCCAGCGTGATCATGTAGCTGGCGACTTGGGCGCCGGCGCACAGGAACATCACGATGGCGGTGGTCTTGGCGGCACGCACCAGCACGCCGTTCACCTCGGCCAGGGTCATTTCGCGGTGCACGAACAGGGCAACGAACAGCGCATAAAACGCGGCCACCACGGCGGCTTCGGTCGGCGTGAAGATGCCCGACTTCATGCCGCCGATGATGATGATGGGCATCAGCATGGCCCAGAAGGCCTTGACGGTGACGCGCACCCGCTCGGCCATGGGCAGCGGCTTGCCTTCGGGCAGGTCGGTCTTGCGCAGCACCAGCTTCCAGGCCACGATGAGACCGACGCCCATGATGATGCCCGGCACGATGCCCGAGATGAACAGTGCCGAGATCGAGGTGTTGGTGGTCACGCCGTAAATCACGAAGGGCAGTGAAGGCGGAATGATGGGCGCGATGATGCCGCCCGAGGCCAGCAGCCCTGCCGACGTGTGCATGGGGTAGCCCTGCTGGCGCATCATGGGCAGCAAGATGGTGGCCAGCGCGGCGGTGTCGGCCAGCGCCGAGCCGCTCATGCTGGCCATCAGCACGGCCGCGCCGATGGCGACATAGCCCAGCCCACCCCGGATATGGCCGACCCAGGCCTGCGCCATGGCGATGATGCGGCGGCTGATACCGCCCGAGTTCATCAGCTCACCAGCCAGGATGAAAAACGGCACGGCCAGCAGCGGAAAGCTGTCCACGCCGGCGACCAGGTTTTGCGCCAGCAGCTGGGTGTCCCAGAAGCCGAGCACCCAGGCCATGCCGGCGCCGGTCAGGACCAGTGCCAGGCCCATGTTCATGCCTATGCCCATCAGCAGCAGCATGCCGACTGAAAAAACGATGAATGCGAGACCTTCGTTGCTCATGTGATTACTCCACTTCCACGCTGTGACCCAGGTCCAGCGGCGTGCGTTTGATGATTTCGCCAAGTGCCATCAGGCCGATGGCCGCAGCGCACAGGAAGGCTGGCAGTGGCAGCAGCGCCGTCGGGTAGCCGAGCACCACGGAGTAGCTGTCCAGCCCCACCACCACCTGCTGCCACGCGCCCCAGCCCAGCAGCACGCAGCCCAGCAGCACCAGCAGGCGGATAAGCAGCGTCATGCTCAGCATGGCGCGCGGGTGTTTTTGCAGGGCGCCGACCAGGCTGGTGAAGGCCATGTGCTCGCCGGCCGGATAGGCCGCGGTGGCGCCTATGAACACCATCCAGACAAACAGCAGGCGCGACAGCTCTTCGCTGGCGGCCACGCCGCTGCCAAAGCCGTAGCGCAGCACCACGTTGATGAACACCGCCACGGCCATCACGCCCAGGCAGCTGGCCATCAGGAAATTGCTGAACCGCTGAAAGCGGCTCTTGGGCGCTTCGACAAGGGTGTCTGTACTCATGCTTGCTCCTTGTGGGCGCCTAGCCAATCTGTCACTTCGGCCTGCAGTTGCGGCAGAGGGCGCAGCGCATCGACGCGCAGCACACCCGCTTCGCCGCTGGGGTCTTCCAGCGTGGCGAACTGGCTGTCCACCAGGCTGGACGAGAAGAAATGCAGCGGAGCGCGGGCGGCGACACGGGCTTGCGCCTGCTCGCGGTTGATGTCCAGAAACACAAAGCGAAGCCCTGGAGCGGCTTGGCGCAAGCGCTCCCGGTAGGCGCGTTTGAGTGCCGAGCAAGTAAGCACCAACCCCCCGGGATTTGACCGTAGTTGCTCGCTAAGGGTGGTAAGCCAGCCCTCGCGGTCGGCATCGGTCAGGGCCACGCCCTGGCTCATCTTGGCCCGGTTGGCGGGGCTGTGGAAGTCGTCGCCTTCGACCAGCTTGAGGCCGGTGGCTTGCGCCACTGCAGCGCCCAGACTTGACTTGCCGCAACCGGCCACGCCCATGATGACAAGGGAATCCGTCATGTTTGATTTATTGGATAGCGCTATCCGTAGGGGTGAAAATAAACGGTGGCGGCCTGAAAAATCCTTTTTGCGGGTCGCCTGTTGAGGGCGACTCAGGGATTGTCCGGCTGGTGCTCACCGTTGGATAGCGCTATCCTATGCGAGTATTTCCCGCCCACAAATCAGTAGTTACCCTAGATTCATGACTTCACTTCCCCCCCGTTCCCGCGCCACCGGCCGCGTGACTTTGGCCGATGTGGCGCAAGCCGCTGGCGTCAGCCCCATTACCGTCTCGCGCGCCCTGCGCGGCGAGCGTGCGGTTGATCCGGCGCTGGTGGCGCGGGTGCGGGCCGCGGCGCAGCAACTCGGCTACGTGCCCGATCTGGCCGCCCGCGCACTGGCCTCCCAGCGCAGCTCGCATGTCGCGGTGCTGGTCCCCATGCTCTCGAACGCGCTATTTGTCGACCTGCTGGAGGCGGTGCAGCGCAGCTTGCGCCCGGCCGGCTACCAGACGCTGATGGGCGTGACGCACTACGACGCGGTTGAAGAGGAATTGCTGCTGCGCGAGCAGTTGCTGCAGCGCCCGGCCGGTCTGGTGGTGACCGGGCTTGAACGCAGCGACGCCGCTCGCGACCTGATTGCGCAAAGCGGCGTGCCCTGCGTCCATGTGATGGAGGTCTCACGCACGCCCGGCGTTTACAGCGTCGGCTTTTCGCAGGCAGACGCAGGGGCCGAGATGACCCGGCATCTGCTGGCGCGCGGCCGACGGCGCATCGCCTTTGCGGCGGCCCAGCTGGATGCCCGCACGCTGCAGCGGCGGGAGGGCTGGCGCCGGGAACTTACTGCGGCCGGTTTGTACGATCCGGCACTGGAATGGCTGAACCCGGCGCCGTCGTCCATCGGGCTGGGCGGGCGCATGTTTGAGCAGATCATGCAGCAGCCCGACGTCGACGCGATTTTCTTCTGCAACGACGATCTGGCGCAGGGTGCCTTGCTGGCGGCGCTGCGCCTGGGCATTGCGGTGCCGCAGCGCGTGGCCGTCGCGGGTTTCAACGACCTGACCGGAAGCGACCAGATGCTGCCGCCGCTGACCACGGTGCGTACACCGCGCGCCGAGATCGGCCAGGCGGCCGCGCGCATGTTGCTGGCGCTGATGAACGGCGAAACCATGGCCTCGCCCTGCGTGGATCTGGGTTACGAGCTGGTGGTGAGAGCCAGCACCTGAAACGGCGAAATAGCTATAAAAATAGTAGCTTTCGCTGGCCGTTGTTGCTGGGCCGGATCCAGATTTAACTTGAAGTTTCTGTCAAAAGGACCGGCGCAGCCACGGCTTCAGTCCGGCTTGATTTTGGCGCGCGCCACCACCTGCTTCCAGCGCGCCTGCTCGGTCTTGATGAAGGCGGCGTATTGCGCGGGCGTGTCGCCCACCGGCAGGGCGGTGTCGCCGCGCAGGCGCTCGGTCGCCATCGGGTTGCGCATGGCCTTGCCGCAAGCCTCGGCAATCTTGTCGATGGCCGCCGCAGGCATGCTGGACGGGGCATTCAGACCGTACCACTGCGTCATTTCAAAACCAGGGTAGCCGCTTTCTGCCACCGTTGGCACATCGGGCAACTGGGGCAGGCGCTCCCTCGTGCCGGTGGCGATGCAGCGCAGCTTGCCGGACTTGATGTGCGCCAGAATGGCCGGTGCGCCCACGCTGGCGGCATCCAGCCGGCCGGCCAGCAAGTCGGTGAGTTGCGGGCCTGTGCCGCGGTAGGGAACATGCAGCACGAAAATGTCGGACACCATTTTCAGGTACTCAAAGGCCAGATGGCCGGCGCTGCCGTTGCCCGCCGAGCCGTAGTTGAGCTGGCCCGGCCTGGCCTTGGCCAGCGCAATGAATTCCTTGAGGTTTTTCGCCGGTACGCTGGCATTGACCACATACAGGCTGGGTACCTTGGCCAGCAGCGAGATGGGCTTGAAATCGCGGTTGGTGTCGAAGGGCAGCTTGTCAAAGATGAAGGGGTTCACGGCGAAGGTGCCGATGTGCCCCAGGATGACGGTGTGGCCGTCGGTGCTGGCCGCGCACTCCTGCATGGCGATGTTGCCGCTGGCGCCGGGTTTGTTGTCCACAAACACGCTCTGACCCAGGGTTTTGCCGAGCTCGTTGGCGGCAGAGCGCGCCACGATTTCAGAGCTGCCGCCCGGCGCAAAGGGCACGATGAGGCGTATCGGCTTGCTGGGCCAGGCGCTTTGCGCGTGCGCGCCGCTGAGCAGCCCCGGAAAGGCCGAAACGGCGGCCAGGGAACCGCCTGCCCGCAGTCCGCGTTGAAGGGCATCGCGGCGGGTACTTGGTGGGGTCATGGAGAGGCCTTTGGCAGTCGTTGAAATGGGGCCACTATAGGCCCGGAGAAGCTTGGCTGGCCTACGTGGTTTCGCTAAGGTGCGACACATCTGTTACGTAACGGGAGCCGTTTTTCTGGCTGTTGGGCGGCTCCATAAGGGTTTGTCCTAGGGCTTTTCAGCGGCTTGAATCCAACAATGGCTATGCAAATCAATTCATAGCAAGGTCCTTGACCCTTGCCGCCTAAAGGAGTCTCCCCATGCAAAAGGTGTTGCACATCGACCCGGAAAAATGCACTGGCTGCCTGCAGTGCGAGATGGCCTGTTCTTTCGAGAACTACGGCGTCTTCGCGCCCGCCAAGTCGCGCATCAAGGTGTTCGACTTCCACGATACCGGCAAGAAGGTGCCCTACACCTGCACCCAGTGCAACGAAGCCTGGTGCCTGCACGCCTGCCCGGTGGAAGCCATCACCGTGGACAAGCTCACGGGCGCCAAGGTGGTGAACGACTCCACTTGCGTGGGCTGCAAGGTCTGTACGATTGCCTGCCCGTTTGGCACCATCAACTACGTGCAGGAAACCGGCAAGGTGCAAAAGTGCGACCTCTGCGGCGGCGAGCCGGCCTGCGCCGAGGCCTGCCCGACCCAGGCCATCACCTTCATTGATGCCAACTGGACCGGCCTAGGCAAGATGCAGCAGTGGGCTGACAAGCTTGGCAACCAGCCTTCCGCCATTTAAGGAGTAACGACTATGTCCTGGGCTGGAAAAATCCTTCGCGTTGACCTGACCTTTGGTACCGTCAAGCCGGAACCCCTCAATATGGACTGGGCGCAGACCTATCTGGGCTCGCGCGGTCTGGGCAGCAAATACCTGGTGTCAGAGGTGGACCCCAAGGTGGACCCGCTGTCGCCAGACAACAAGATCATCTGGGCGACCGGACCACTCACGGGCACCATGGCGTCCACCGGCGGGCGCTACACCGTCATCACCAAGGGGCCGCTGACCGGGGCGATTGCCTGCTCCAATTCGGGCGGCTACTGGGGCGCCGAGCTGAAGATGGCCGGCTGGGACATGATTATTTTTGAGGGCAAGTCCCCCAAGCCGGTCTACCTCTACATCAACGACGACACCGCCGAGTTGCGCGACGCCGCGTGGCTCTGGGGCAAGAGCGTCTGGGAAACCGAAGGGATGCTCAAAAAAGGCCTGCAGGACCCGCTGATGCGCGTCTCCAGCATTGGAAAGGCGGGTGAAAACGGCGTGCTGTATGCCGCCGTCGTGAACGATCTGCACCGCGCCGCCGGCCGCTCGGGCGTGGGCACCGTCATGGGCAGCAAGAACCTCAAGGCGATTGCGGTGCGCGGCACCAAGGGCGTGGGCAATATCCGCGACCCCAAGGCCTTCATGAAGGTGACCTTCGAGAAGAAAAAAATCCTGCACGACAACGCCGTCACCGGCCAGGGCCTGCCGACTTTTGGCACGCAGGTGCTGATGAACGTGATCAACGAAATCGGCGCGCTGCCGACCCGCAACCACCAGGACGTGCAGTTCGAGGGCGCCAAGGACATCTCGGCCGAGGCCATGGCCACGCCGCGCGAGAGCGATGGCAAAAAGCAGCTGCTGACCAACCAGGCCTGCTTTGGCTGCACCATTGCCTGCGGCCGCATCAGCAAGATGGACGCCGGGCACTTCACGGTCAGCAACAAGCCGCAGTACTGGGGCGCTTCCGGCGGGCTGGAATATGAAGCCGCCTGGGCGCTGGGTGCCGCCAACGGCGTGAAGGACCTGGAGACGCTGCAATACGTGACCATGCTGTGCAACGAGGAGGGCATTGACCCGATCAGTTTTGGCGCGACGCTGGGCGCGGTGATGGAGCTGTACGAAATGGGCGTGCTGACCCAGGAGCAGCTGGGCATAGCGGCGCCTTTCGGCTCGGCCAAGGCGCTGGCTTTCCTGGCCGAGGAAACCATTTACAGCCGGGGCTTTGGCAAGGAAATTGGCCAGGGCTCCAAGCGCCTGACCGCCAAATACGGCCACCCCGATCTGTCGATGTCGTCCAAGGGGCAGGAGTTTCCGGCCTACGACGGGCGCGCCATCCAGGGCATAGGCCTGGCCTACGCCACCTCCAACCGCGGCGGCTGCCATTTGCGCGGCTACACCATCGCGTCTGAGGTGCTGGGCATTCCTGTCAAGACCGATCCGCTGGCGCATGAAGGCAAGCCCGAGCTGGTCAAGGCTTTTCAGGATGCCACGGCCGCCTTTGATTCGTCGGGATTGTGCGTTTTCACCACCTTCGCCTGGGGTCTGGCCGACCTGGCGCCGCAGCTGCAGGCGGCCTGCGGGGAGCAATACACGACCGAAGAACTTAAAAAAATCGGCGAGCGCATCTGGAACATGGAGCGCGAATTCAACAATGCCGCCGGCTTTACCAAGGCCGATGATTCGCTGCCCAAGCGCCTGCTGACCGAGGCGGCCAAGACGGGGCCGGCCAAGGGCAAGGTCAACATGCTGGCCGAGATGCTGCCCAAGTACTATGCGGCCCGCGGCTGGGATAGCGAAGGCGTGCCCACCGCCGAGACGCGGGAGCGCTTGGGCCTGTAGGTAATTTTTTGAGGTGAGGGTTGATGAAGGGGCGTGCGCAAGTCCGCCCCTTTTTAATTTTTGGAGAAAAGATTCATGACTCACCACGTCATCCTCGGAGCAGGTCCGGCCGGTGTGATCGCCGCCGAAACCATACGCAAGCACGCGCCCCACGACAGCATCACGCTGGTGGGTGACGAAGCCGAGCCGCCGTATTCGCGCATGGCCATTCCCTATCTGTTGATGGGCAATATTGACGAGCGCGGCACTTATCTGCGCAAGAGTCCGTCGCACTTTGCCGATTTGAGAGTAAATCAGCTCCAGGCGCACGCCAAGTCTGTGGATGTTGCTACCAAAAGCCTAGCGCTCGACAGCGGCGAGCGGCTGGCTTACGACAGGCTGCTGATTGCCACCGGCTCGCGCCCGGCGCGGCCGCCCATCCCGGGCATGGACTGCGCCGGCGTTCACCCCTGCTGGACGCTGGAAGATGCCAGGGAAATCATGGCGCTGGCCCAGCCCGGGGCGCGCGTGCTGCAGATGGGCGCGGGCTTCATCGGCTGCATCATCATGGAAGCGCTGATGCAGCGCGGCGTGCGCTTAAGCGTGGTCGAGATGGGCGACCGCATGGTGCCCCGCATGATGGGACCCACCGCTGGCGGCATGATTCGCGACTGGTGCGAAGCGCAGGGCGTGCAGGTGTTTACCGGCACCCGCGTCGAGGCGATTCACCCCGGCGCGCCGCTGGCTGTGCGCCTGTCCAACGGCCAGACCGTGGCGGCGGACCTGGTCATCAGCGCCACCGGCGTCAAGCCCAACATCGGCTTTCTGGAAAACTCCGGCATCACCTGTTTGCAGGGCGTGCTGACCGACGAGCACCTGCAGACCAGTGTGCCGGGCATTTACGCCGCCGGTGACTGCGCCGAAGCCTTTGACAAGGTCAGCGGCACCACCATGGTCAGCGCCATCCAGCCCAATGCGGCCGAGCAGGCGCGGGTGGCGGCGCTCAACATGGTGGGACAAAAAACGGAATTGAGAGGCGTGACGCAGATCAACGTGCTGGACACGCTGGGCCTGATTTCCACCAGCTTTGGCAACTGGCAGGGCGTGCCCGGCAGCGAGCAGGTCGAGCTGACCGACCGCCAGGCCAATGGCGGCAAGGGCCGGCACCTGAGCCTGCAGTTCAAGGACGATGTGATGGTGGGCTGCAACAGCGTCGGCTGGACCGAGCATGTGGGCGTGATGCGCGGGCTCGTCGAAGGCGCCGTCCGCCTGGGCCCCTGGAAGGACCGGCTTCAACGCGACCCGACCCAACTCATGCAGGCCTACCTGGCCAGCGCGCAGGGGCAGGGCCAGTGGACTGGCGCCAGCGACGAGCGACGCCGATGAAGATCACCTTCAAGCTGTTTGCCACGCTGACCGATTACCTGCCGGTGGCCTCACGCCGCAGCAACATCATCGAGCTCGATGTCGCACCCGACGCCTGCATCAGCCAGATCATCGAGCCCTTCGGACTGCCGCCCAAACTGGTGCACCTGGTGCTTGTCAATGGCCACTACATCCCGCCCGATCAGCGCCTGACCCGCACGCTGGTCGAGGGTGATGTGCTGGCCATCTGGCCGCCGATAGCCGGCGGCTGACGGCCCGTGCAGTCCCGTTATGCCGAGGAGTTCGAGCGCGACATGGGTTGCACCGAAGCCGAGTGGCTGGGCTGGCTGCCTGCCGCGCTGGGCGACAACGCCTGGCAGCGCGACGCGGCTTCGGTGCAGGTCAGCGTAGGCCCGGGCAGGCTGCAGATTCACTGGCAAGCGGCCGCGCCGCGTGTCCTGGGCCGGGTCCGCATTCCGCGCCTGCTGGTGCGCTTTGCCTTTGCCGGGCTGGATGATCGTCAGCGCTACGTCTTCATGAAGCGTTTTGACCTTTACATGCAGCGCGGCGGCGGCTGAGTTGCCTGCCCGCGGGGTGGCCAGGGCGGGGTTCTGGCGCCTCTTTTTTTTCGCGCCCGCTTTCGTCTCTGACCGCTATTTGATAATCAAAGGCTGTTCAAGATAATCCAGAGAGAAGCTGTCATGTCCGTTCATACCCTGTACCAGCAAAAGCGCATGTCCGCCGCCGATGCCATTGGTGTCGTCAATAACGGCGACACGGTGGTGGTACCTACCGCCGTGGGCGAGCCGCCGGCCTTGTTGACGGCGCTGTCCGATGCTCGCCGGGATTTTCGGAACGTGCAGGTTGCGCAAATCCTTCCGGTGCGCAAATACGGCTATTTCGATCCGGAAACGGCTGGGCATGTCCGGCACACGGCGTATTTTTTCAGCGGCATCTCGCGTGCCGGCGGGCAGGACGGCTGGGTCGATTTCATTCCCGCCAACTTTTCGGAGCTTCCCGAACTGTTCAAGCGCAAGCTGATCGCCTCCGATGTGGTGTTTTCGATGGCTTCGCCTATGGATGAGCATGGATTTTTCTCGCTCTCGCTGGCACCTGACTACACCATGGAGGCGATAGAAAACGCCCGCGCAGTGGTGCTGGAAGTGAACCCGAACGTGCCCTTTGCCAATGGCAACTGTCACATCCACATCTCGCGGGTCGCCGCGCTGACCGAGAGCGAAGACGCGCTGCTGGAAGTCGGTCTGCCCAAGATCGGTCCGGTGCAGGAAGCCATAGGCCGCTATGTCGCCGACATGATTCCGGATGGCGCGACGCTGCAAATCGGCTATGGCGGTATCCCGGATGCGGTGGTGATGCAGCTGACCCACAAGCATGACCTCGGCGTTCATACCGAGATGATCGGCGACGGCATCATGACCCTGGTCGAGGCCGGCGTCATCACCAACCGCAAGAAGAACTACCAGCCCGGCAAGATGCTCGCCACCTTTGCCCTCGGCTCCAAAAAACTCTACCAGTTCCTGCACCGAAACCCGGCGCTGGAGATGCATCCCGTCGGCTTCACCAACGACCCTTACCTGGCCGGGCAGAACGACAAGCTGCACGCCATCAACGCGACGATGCAGGTCGATTTCATGGGCCAGTGCGGCTCGGAGAGCCTTGGTTTTTCCCCTTACTCTGGCACCGGCGGGCAAACGGATTTTGTGCGCGCCGCTAACCGCTCCAATGGCGGAAAAGCGTTCATCGTCTTGCCTTCCACCGCCAAGCACGACACCATTTCCCGCATCGTGCCGGTGCTGTCCCCCGGCACCCATGTGAGCACCAGCAAGAACGACATCAACTATGTGGTGACGGAATACGGCGTGGCCCAGCTGCGCGGCAAGACCGCCCGCCAGCGCTGCGAAGCGCTCATCAGCATCGCCCATCCCGATTTCCGCGGGGAACTGCGCGAAGCGGCGAAAAGGATGAAACTGCTTTAAGGCGGCCGACCCGGGGAACGCAGGTTCCCTTCTGCCTTCCTGCGCTCACAGCGTGTGCGTTACCAGCTTGAAGTCCGGATCTTCCGCAAAGGCCTTGACGGTAAAACCCAGTTCCCTCATGAGCTTGAGCATGACGGGGTTGTGGGCCAGCACCAGCCCCTCGATTTCGGCCAGCCCTTTTTCGCGCGCCACATCCATGATGCTGAGCATCAGGCGCGAGCCCAGGCCCTTGCCGCTGAAGTCGTCGGCCACCACCAGTGCAAACTCGCAGCTCGATTGGTCGGGATTGGTGATGTAGCGTGACACGCCCACGATGCGCTCCTTTTCGACTATCTCTCCGTCTGACCCGGCTTTGCGTTCCCTGAACACGGCGACCAGCGCCATTTCCCGGTCGTAATCTATCAGCGTGAAGCGTGCCAGCATGGAGGGCGGCAGCTCGACGATGGACGAGACGAAACGGAAATAGCGGTTTTCGGGCGAGAGGTGCTGCATCATCTCCTGCAGCATGTGGGCGTCTTCCGGGTGGATGGGGCGCACAGTGCATTCACCGCCGCCGCGCAGTGGCCACAGCTGCTCGAAGCGTGCCGGGTAGGGCAGTATCGACAGGTGGTTGTAGTAGTTGGCACGGCCGCTCATGGCCTGCGGCGCCTGGTCGACGACGATGCGCGCGTCCACCGCCACGGCGCCGGTCTCGTCAACGATGATGGGGTTGATGTCCATCTCGCGCAGTTGGGGCAGTTCGCACACCATTTCGGAGACGCGCAGCAGTATCTGCTCCAGCGCGTCCATGTTGACTGCACTGGCGCCGCGCCACTCGCCCAGCGTTTCCGCCACGCGCGAGCGTTCAATCAGGCGCCTGGCCAGAAACTGGTTGAGCGGCGGAAGCTCCATGGCCCGGTCGTTGATGAGCTCGATCATGGTGCCGCCAGCGCCGAAGGCAATCACCGGGCCGAAGGGATCATCGGTGACAAGACCGACGCAGACCTCGCGCCCGCGCCGGGCGCGCGCCATGTTCTGCACGGTGACGCCATTGATGTGCGCACTGGGCTGCAGGCGTGCCACGGCCTGCACCATGTCGTTGTAGCTGTCACGCACGCCGGTAGCGTTCAGGATGTTGAGGGCCACGCCTTCCACGTCCGATTTGTGGCTGATGTCGGGCGAGTCGATCTTCAGCGCCACGGGGAAACCCATTTGCGTGGCGATCATCATGGCCTCATTGGCGTTGCGCGCCAGGATGGTCTTGGTGACGGGAATGTGAAAGGACGAGAGCAGGCTCTTGGACTCCATCTCCGTCAGCACCTTGCGGCGTTCGGCCAGCACATTTTCGATAATCAGCCGCGCGCCCTCAATGTCGGGCTTGGCCAGCGCGGACAGCGGCGGCGGGGTTTGCTGGAGCATCAGCTGGTTTTGGTAGAAGGATGCAATGTTGCCAAAGGCGCCAACAGCCGCCTCGGGCGTGCGAAAGCTGGGAATAGCCGCTTCGTTGAGGATGGCGCGCGCTGGCACCACGGAGGCATCGCCCATCCAGCATGCCAGCAGCGGCTTGCCTAGGGTGCGCTTGACTTCGGCCAATGCGCGCGCTACTTCCGACGCATAAGCCCCGGGTTTGGGGGAATAGATGGCCAGCACGCCGTCGATCTGGCGGTCCTTGCCAGCCGCTTCGATGGCCGCCTTGTAGTGTTCGGGCGTGGCCTCTTCGGACAGGTCGATCAGGTCCGACAGCGAGGCGAGCGCAGGCAGCCGCGGCTTGAGGGCGCTGACCGATTCTGGCGAGAGTTTGCCCAACTCCAGGAAAATTTCGTTGACCCAGTCCGCCGCCAGAACGCCGGGCCCGCCGCCATTGGTGACGATGGCCAGCTTGCGGCCCACCGGACGGTAGCGGGACGCCAGGCACTTGGCGGCCGAAAACAGCTCGACGAACGAGCGCACACGCACCGCGCCGGCGCGGCGCAGGGCGGCATCAAAGACATCGTCGCTGCCGACGATGGCGCCGCTGTGGGTCTGCGCCGCCTCGTTGCCCGCCGGCTTGCGGCCGGCCTTGAGTACGACCACCGGCTTGGCGTTGGCGGCCGAACGCAGCGCGCTCATGAAGCGGCGTGCGCTGGAGATGCCCTCAAGATAGACGACGATGCTGTGCGTTTGCGCGTCGCTGGCCAGAAAGTCCAGTACCTGGGCGATGTCCACCGAGGTGTTGGGCCCGAGCGATACGACCGAGGAAAAGCCGACCGCGTTGCTTGCTGGCCCAGTCCAGCATCGACGAGGTCAGCGCGCCTGACTGCGACACCAGCGCCAGCGAGCCCGCTTTGGCCAGCGGCCCGGCCGCGCTGGCGTTGAGCTGCAGTTGGCGGGCGCTGCAAGCCCAGGCAGTTGGGACCCAGCAGGTAGACGCCTTCGCGGCGCGCAATTTTTTTCAGCTCGGCGGCCTGGTCGCCGTTGATGCCGCTGGAGATCACCAGTGCCGCGCGGCAGGCCATACGGCCCGCTATCTCCAGCGCGGCAGCCACGTCTTGCGGTGGCAGCGCAATGATGGCCAGATCGGCCCGCGTCTGCGCCAGGTCGGCCAGCGTGCCGCTGGTGTGGATGTCCAGAAACACCAGGCGTGCCGCTGTAGCGCTGGGCGACGCAGGGCCTCGTGCAGCGTCCTTGCCTGCGGAGTCTGGCTTGCCGGGTCGTCAGCCGTACCGGCGAAGACCACGATGGATTCAGGGGTGAAAAGCGGGGTAAGGTAATGTTTGTCCATGGGAATTTTTCTGGTTCTCAGTCTTTAGTCGGCGCCGATCAGCACCTTGACATGTGCAGCCACGCTGCGCGCAAGCGGGCTCAGCACGTAGCCGCCTTCCAGGCACGAGATGACCCGGCCCTGGCAGTGCCGCTGGGCGACGGCCATGATCTGCTTCGTGACCCATTCGTAGTCGGCCTCGATCAGTCCCAGATTGCCCATGTCGTCCTCGCGGTGGCCGTCGAAGCCGGCGGAAATGTAGATGAGCTCGGGCCGGAAGGTGTCCAGGGCGGGCATCCATTGGCTGACAACGGCTTCGCGGAACTTGTCACTGCCGGAGCGCGAAGGCAGGCCGACGTTGACCATGTTGGCCCCGAGGGCGTTTTCCCCGGTGAAGGGGTAGAGGCCCTGCTCGAAAATGGAGCACATGAGCACGCGCTCATCGCCGCGAAAGATGTCTTCGCTGCCATTGCCGTGGTGCACATCGAAATCAAGCAGGGCCACGCGCTGCAGTCCATGCACCGAGAGGGCGTGGCGTATGCCAACGGCCACATTATTGAAAAAGCAAAAGCCCATGGCCTTTGCCCGCTCCGCATGGTGGCCGGGTGGGCGAACGCAGCAAAAGGCCGTCGGTACGTCGCCCGACAGTACCAGGTCCGTGGCCTGCACGAGCGCGCCGGCAGCGCGCAATGCGGCCGTCACGGTAAACGGGTTCATGTCGGTGTCCGGGTCCACCTTGTGGTAACCCTCTGCAGGAGAGGCGTCCATGAGTTCGCTGACGTAAAGCGAGGAATGCGCGCGGGCCAGCTGTTCTGGCGTGGCCAGCGGCGCGTCATAGGGATGCATGTAGTCCAGCAGGCCCTTGACCAGCAGCAAGTCATTGATGGCGCCCAGCCGCTCGGGGCACTCGGGATGGTGAGCGCCCATTTCGTGGCGCGCGCAATCGGCATGGGTGATGTAGGCAGGCAGCAAGACAGTCTCCTGGGACAAGCCTGGCGACTCCGGCCAGATAATGTCCCAGTCTAGGGCCACTGGCACGGGACCCACTTGATTTAACGCAATTTTTGCAGTTACCCCAAACGTTTTCTTGTCGCGCCCTTATGACTGAATACGGTGATGCCGGTGCTTGGCGACAGAGCCACGGGCATCGCCCGGTTTCGCCAGGTCGTTGGGGGGGGCAGTTACCTAGGTTCTAGCGGCAGTCTGGCCCGCAGATAGTCCAGCAGGTCCTTGAGCGTGACAAGCCCTCCGTAGTCTGACTCGGCAATCACGACCTTCAGCTGCTGGCTCAGCCCGATCAGGAAGTTGAGCCAGTCCATCGAGTCCAGGTCAATCTGCAGGCGCAGGGGTCGGTTGTCGCGCAGCAGCGCCACATCGACCTCGGGCGCAATCGACAGCAGCGTGGCGAGCACAGTGGTGCGCAATTCGGAATCGTTCATTCGCCGGTGTCTCCGATGGATTTTTGTACCCCTGATGGCACTTCTACAGCACCTCGGGCTGCTGCAGCAATTCGCGCAGCTCGGCCAGGAAGAGGGCGCCGCGGTGGCCATCCGACACCCGGTGGTCCGCCGCCAGGCTCGCCGTGACGGTGGCTGCAGCGCAGAGCTCGCCTTCGGGGTCCACCCATGCTCGCCTGGCCACCTTGCCGAAGCCCACCAGCGCCACCTGAGGGGGGTAGATCACGCCCATCACCGCTTCCACGCCCTGATCGCCGAGGTTGGTGACGGTCACGCAGGCGTCGGTCATTTCGGAGCTGCGCAGTGAGCCGGCGCGGCATCGCTTGACCAGATCGGCCAGTTCCTCCATCAGCAGCGCCAGTGGCTTGCGGTCCACGTCGTGCAGTGCCGGGGCAATCAGGCCGCCCTGCCTGAGCGAGATGGCCACGCCTATGTGGACAGAGGCCGCTGGCTTGAACTGATCGTCCTGAAAAACGCCGTTGAACTCGGGGTATTTTTTGAGCGCCAGCGCGACGGCCTTGAGCTGCAGCACTGCCATCAGCAGCCGCTCGGTGATGGGGCGGCCCGCGTTCTCCCGCTCCAGCCATTGCTGCGCCCGCTGCATGGGAATGGTCTCCAGCAGGTAGTAGTGCGGAATCTCGCGGTTGGAGCGGCTCATGGCGGCGGCGATGGCGCGGCGGGTTTCCAGCTGGCGGTCTGCTATGGGCGGGGGAGGAGGGGGCATCGCCGCTTTTGCCGCCCCAGCCCCTGCAGCGGCATGTTCTACGTCGGCCAGCGTGACGACACCATCCGCTCCGCTTCCCGTGATCGCGGCGGTGTTCAGACCCAGCGCCTGGGCTTTCTGGCGCGCGGCGGGGGAAATGCGCTGGCGGTTGGTGACGGCTGGTCTGTCCGCTGGTGCTGCGCTTGTCCGGGCAGCGGCAGGAAGGGCAATTTCACCCGGAGCCGTCAACATCGCCAGTACTGCGCCCACCGGCACCTTGTCGCCGGGCTGCGACAGCAACTCCTGGACCGTGCCGTCTTGCCAGATTTCGATGTCGATGGCCGCCTTGGACGTGTCGACGATGGCCACGACCTGCCCCTTGTGCACGGCGTCGCCGGGCTTGACCTTCCACTGCAGCAGCGTGCCTTCGTCCATGTCGGCGCCCAGCGAGGGCAGCTTGAACTCAAACATTCAGCAACCCCTTTACGGCGGCAATGATCTTTGCGACTTGCGGCAGCGCGGCGTCTTCCAGATGCTTGGCATAGGGAATCGGCACCTCCTCGCTGCACACGCGGGCGACGGGGCCATCCAGCTCGTAAAAACATTCTTCCATGAGCCGCGCCATGATTTCGGCCGCCAGGCTGCCGGTTTTCCAGCCTTCGTCGACGATGACGGCGCGGTGTGTCTTGCGCACGGAAGCCGCGAGGGTGGCGGTGTCCAGCGGTCGCAGCACGCGCAGGTCAATCACTTCAAGCTCAATGCCTTCGCTGGCCAGTTCGCTGGCCGCCTGCATCGCCTTGGGCAGGCTGCCGCCGTAGGTGATCAGCGTGAGTTGCGTTCCCGTGCGCCGCACGGCAGCGTGGCTGATGTCGCATTGCCAGTCATCGGGCAACTCGGCCTCCAGGTTGTAGAGCTGCGCATGCTCGAAGATCACCACCGGGTCCGGGTCGGACAGAGCGGCGCCAAGCATGCCGCGCGCGTCACCCACGGTCGCCGGCGCCAGCACGCGTATGCCGGGGATGTGGGCATACCAGTTTTCCAGGCTGTGCGAATGCTGGGCCGCCAGCTGCCGGCCCGCGCCGGTGGCCATGCGGATGACCAGCGGCACCGAAAACTGCCCGCCCGACATATGGCGCAGCGCCGCGGCCGTGTTCACGATAGGGTCCAGTGCCAGCAGGCTGAAGTTCACCGTCATGACCTCAACAATGGGCCGCAAGCCCCCCAGCGCTGCGCCGACGCCCGCGCCGACGAAGCCCAGCTCCGACAGCGGCGTGTCACGTATGCGCTCCGGGCCGAACTCCTCGAAAAATCCCTTGGACACGGCGTAACTGCCGCCATAGCGGCCAACGTCTTCGCCCATCAGAAAGATGCGCGGATCACTGGCCAGGGCCTCGTGCAGGGCCTGGCGCAAGGCTTCGCGGTAACTGATTTTCATGCGTTGCCCTGCGGGGTGTAGACATCTTTCAGCAGATCCTCTATCGGCTCCCGGTCTGCCGCTTCGGCATAAGCCACCGCATCCGCCACCTCGGCCTCGGCGCGGGCGTCGAGGGCCAGAAAGGCTTCTTCGGTCAACTGACCCGCCGCCTTGAGCTGGGCGGTGAAGCTGTGGATAGGCCCGCGCTGCTTCCATTGCTCGATTTCCGCCTTGTCGCGGTACAGATCGGGGTCGAACATCGAGTGGGCACGAAAGCGATAGGTGGCGTATTCAAGGAAGTAGGGTCCGGCACCTGCGCGCACCTGCTGCGCAGCCTGGTGCGTGGCCTCGTGAACCGCCCGCACATCCATGCCGTCCACCTTGTGGGCCTCAACCTTGTAGCTGGCGGCCTTGGCGCACAGGTCGGTCTGCGATTCGGAGCGCACCAGCGCCGTGCCCATGGCATACAGGTTGTTCTCGCAGCAAAACAGCACCGGCAGCTGCCACAGCGCGGCCAGGTTCATGGCCTCATGGAAAGCGCCTTCGGCCATGGCGCCTTCGCCGAAAAAGCAGGCCGTCACACGCGGGGTTCCCTGCAGCTTGTCAGCCAGCGCCAGACCCACGGCCAGCGGCAAGCCGCCGCCCACGATGGCGTTGCCGCCATAAAAGCGCCGGGCGGCGTCGAACAGGTGCATGGAGCCGCCGCGGCCGCGGCAGCAGCCAGCGGCCTTGCCATACATTTCGGCCATGATGGCACGCAGGGGGACCCCGCGCAGCAAGGCGTGGGCGTGCTCGCGGTAGGTGGCGACAACGTTGTCGTCCGGCGCCAGGGCGCGCAACGCCCCTGCCGCGCAGGCTTCCTCGCCGATGTAGAGGTGCAGGAAGCCGCGTATCTTGCCGGCGCCATAGAGCTCGGCGCACTTTTCCTCCATGCGGCGTATGCGCAGCATGTCGGCCAGCAACTGCAGCGACAAGGTCCGATCGGTTTCGGGGAAGAGGGTCATGCGCCGGCCTCTAGCGTCGAGGTGTCGCCTTCGGGCAGGCCCAGCTCGCGCGCCTTGAGCAGGCGCCGCATGATCTTGCCGCTGCGCGTGCGCGGCAGCGTGGCCAGGAAAGCGATTTCCTTGGGCGCCACGGCGGCGCCCAGTTTTTTGCGGGCGTGGCCCAGCAGTTCCATGCGCAGCGCTTCAGTCGGCTCGAAGCCTTCCTTCAGCGAGACAAAGGCCTTGACCACCTCGCCGACCAGGGCGTCGGGCTTGCCGATCACCCCGGCCTCGGCCACGGCTGGGTGTTCCATGAGCGCGCTTTCCACCTCGAACGGACCGATCAGGTGCCCGGCCGACTTGATGACGTCGTCGGTCCGGCCGACGAACCAGTAGTAGCCGTCGGCGTCAACCCGCGCGAGGTCGCCTGTGAGGTACCAGTCGCCGGCGAAGCATTTTCGGTAGCGCTCCTCGTTGTTAAGGTAGCCGCGCAGCATCGATGGCCAGCCGCGCTTGAGCGCCAGTTCGCCTTCAAGGCCGGGCTGATCCAGCACCTCGACCGAGCCGTCGGCGCGCTGGCGCACGATGGCCGCCTCGACGCCCGGTAAGGGCAGGCCCATGGAGCCCGGCTTGATGTCCAGGGCGGGCAGGTTGGCGATCATGATGCCGCCGGTCTCTGTCTGCCACCAGTTGTCGTGTATGGGCTTGCCCAGCACGTCCAGGCCCCACCAGACGGCCTCCGGGTTCAGCGGCTCGCCCACGCTGGCGACAAAGCGCAGTTTGGGGTAGCTGTGGCTGCGGGCCAGGTCCGCCCCCGCCTTCATGAGCATGCGAATCGCCGTGGGCGCGGTATACCAGACGCTGACCTGCTGCTCATGCAGGATGCGCCACCAGCGTTCGGCGTCGAACTCGGCCTCATCGACGATGGAGGTCACGCCATGGAGCAGCGGCGCAATGATGCCGTAGGAGGTGCCGGTGACCCAGCCCGGGTCGGCCGTGCACCAGAAGATGTCGCCCGGGTGCAGGTCCAGGGCGTAGCGGCCGGTGGCCCAGTGCGTCACCACCGCGCCATGCACATGAATCGCGCCCTTGGGCGTGCCGGTGGTGCCGCTGGTGAAGTGCAGCAGCGCCGGGTCCTCCGCTTGCGTGGCGACGATCTCGAAGTCGTCAGACGCCCCGGCCATGAGTCGGGCCAGATCGTGCGTGTCGGAGATGTCGGTCGCTAGCCCTTCGTCGCCCACCAGCAGCACATGACGCAAGGCCGGCAGCTGTTCGCGGATCTTTGCCACCTTGCGTTCGTACAGCCCTTCGGTGGTCACCAGCACCGCACCCTCGCCGAGCTTTAGGCGCGTGGCCAGCGGCTCGGGGCCGAAGGCCGAAAACAGCGGCGAGACCACGCAGCCGTTCTTGAAACTGCCCAGCACCGCCGTGTAAAGATCTGGAATGCGCCCCGTCAGCACGAACACGCGCTCGCCGCGCCCGACGCCCAGCGTCTTGAGTACATTGGCAAAGCGATTGCTGAGGCGGGAGAGTTCGCGGTAGCTGATGTCACGCTGACCCTGGCTGCCCAGGAAGCGGAAGGCCACGTGATCAGCACGCGAGCCCTGCGCGTGGCGGTCCACGGCCTCATAGGCGATGTTCAGGCCGCCGCCAGGCAAGCCCGCCAGTTCACGCCGGGCGGCGTCCCAGGAAAACGCACGGCAGGTGGCCGCGTAATCGGCTAAGTTTGGCGGCACCGCCAGGTCGGCAGGACTCTTGTGAATGATGGCCGGGCGAGCCATGGCGCGCTCCTTGAGTTGAATCCATTCTGGAGACTGTCCGCCGCTCGGCCTTGATGTGCATCAAAGCCGGCGCTTATCCGGCCTTCCCATGGCCTGTTGCCTCTGTCCTCAAGCGGCCTTGGCGGCTGCAGGGGCCGGTCGCTCAGGCGTAGCCCATCGCGCGCGCCACGGCGGCATTCCTTACCCGGCCGCTCTGCACGTTGAGTCCGCTGGCCAGATGCGCATCGTCGGCCAGCGCCTGGCGCCAGCCCTTGTCGGCCAGCGCGAGCGCAAACGGCAGCGTGGCCTGGGTGAGCGCGAAAGTGGAGGTGCGTGCCAGCGCGCCGGGCATGTTGGTCACGCAGTAATGCACGATGCCATCGACGACGAAAGTCGGCTCGGCATGAGTGGTCGGGTGGCTGGTCTCGAAGCAGCCTCCCTGGTCGATGGACACGTCCACCAGCACCGAACCCGGTCGCATGCGCGCCAGCCAATCGCGGCGCACCAGTTTCGGGGCGGCAGCGCCCGCCATCAGGGCTGCGCCTATGACCAGGTCGGCGTCCAGCACCAGCGCTTCAATAGCGGCTGCTGTGGCGTGCTGCGTCCGGATGCGGTTGCCGAACAGTTCGTCAAGACGGCGCAGGCGCTCCGTCGAGCGGTTTACCACCGTGACCCGGGCCCCGAGTCCCACGGCCATCATGGCGGCGTTGCTGCCCACCACGCCGGCGCCCAGAATCACGACCTTGCCAGGGGCAACGCCGGGTACGCCGCCCAGCAGCACGCCAGCGCCGCCACGGGGCTTTTCCAGACAGGCTGCGCCGGCCTGGATGGCCATGCGGCCCGCCACCTCGCTCATGGGCGCCAGCAGCGGCAGGCCGCCGGCCGGGCCGGTCACGGTTTCGTAAGCGATGGCCGTGACACCCGATTCAATCAGCAGCCGGGTCAGTTCGGGATCGGCTGCGAGGTGCAGGTAGGTGAACAGCAGCTGATCCGGCCGGAGCTGCCTGCATTCATGCGGCTGGGGCTCCTTGACTTTCAGGATCAGGGCCGCCCGGGCGAACACCTCCTGCGGTGTGTCGGCCAGTTCGGCACCGGCGGCCAGGTACTGGGCATCAAGCAGGCCAATGGCCGCACCAGCGTTCTTTTCCACCAGCACCTGGTGCCCGCGTGCGACGAACTCACGAACACCGTCAGGCGTAGCGCCCACCCGGTATTCGTGGTTCTTGATTTCCTTCGGAATGCCGACGAGCATGGCGCGACTCCCTGGTAAGGCTCCTGGCCGTCAGCGACATGCTGACCAGGGGCGCGGGCGATGTGAGCGTTTCGGGCAGGCGTCAGCCTGTCAGAGGCGCTCGAAGATGGCGGCAATGCCCTGTCCGCCGCCTATGCACATCGTGACCAGCGCATAGCGGCCCTGAATGCGTTCCAGCTCATGCAAGGCCTTCACGGTGATCAGTGCGCCAGTGGCGCCAATCGGGTGGCCCAGCGAGATGCCGGAGCCGTTGGGGTTGACCTTGGCCGGGTCCAGGCCCAGATCGCGGCTTACGGCGCAGGCCTGGGCAGCAAAGGCCTCGTTGGCTTCGATGACGTCCAGGTCCTTGACCGTCAGGCCGGCTTTCTTCAGCGCCAGCTGGGTCGCGGGCACCGGGCCGATGCCCATGTACTTGGGATCGACGCCAGCGTGGGCGTAGGCCACCAGGCGGGACATGGCTTTCAGGCCACGGGCCTTGGCCGTGCCGGCCTCCATCAGCACCACGGCCGCGGCGGCGTCGTTGATGCCGGAGGCGTTGCCCGCGGTCACGGTGCCGTTTTCCTTGACGAACACGGGCTTGAGCTTGGCCATGTCGGCCAGCGTGCAGTTGGGGCGGAAGTGCTCGTCGGTGTCGTAAGCGGTTTCGCCCTTGCGGCTCTTGAGCATCACGGGGACGATCTGGTCCTTGAAATAACCGGCCTCAATGGCGCGCTGGGCGCGGTTGTGGCTTTCAACGGCCAGGGCGTCCTGCTCTTCACGCGTGATGCCCCACTTGGCGGCGATGTTCTCGGCCGTCACGCCCATATGGACCGTGTGGAAGGGGTCGTGCAGCGCGCCGACCACCATGTCCACCATCTTGGTGTCGCCCATGCGGGCGCCCCAGCGCATATTCAGGCTGGCGTAGGGCGCGCGGCTCATGTTTTCAGCACCACCGCCAATGGCGACGTCGGCATCGCCCAGCAAAATGGACTGGCTGGCCGAGATGATGGCCTGCAGGCCCGAGCCGCACAGGCGGTTGACGTTGAAGGCTGGCGTGCCTTCGGCGCAGCCGCCGTTGATGGCCGCCACGCGCGACAGGTACATGTCCTTGGGCTCGGTGTTGACGACATGGCCGAAGACCACATGGCCCACGTCCTTGCCCTCGATGCCGGCACGCGCCAGCGATTCGCGCACGACCAGCGCGGCTAGCTCGCTAGGTGGCGTGTCCTTGAGGCTGCCACCAAAAGTACCAATGGCAGTGCGCACACCGCTGACAACGACGACTTCACGGTTCATAAGGGGTCTCCAGAGTTGAAAAATAGACAGTTTGCAGTGTGGCCCGGTTTGTCTACTCCCGGCTGACACAGCGATTGATGCAAATCAGTATGGCACGACACCATCAGATGATGCGAACCGCCCCATTTTACTTTCATCATTCCTGTCGTAAATATACCTATAACCCAATAGACATGGGCACAATTAGCTACTAAATAAATAGCAAGCAGTGATTTTTTGGCTTGAACGAAGCGCGGGCTTGTGACGGCGTCCTATGGCGCGAGCCGGCGGGCAGCAAACAGCACCTGCTCAATCACCGCTTGCACATTTTCACGCTGGGCGTCATCGAGCAGCCGGCCCTGGGCGTCAAACGCATCGCCTGCGCTGCCCAGCGCAAAGGCCTTGGGCGCCACCCAGCACTGCGCGTTGAACAGCAGGGGCACCAGATGGCTTTGCGAGCGCAGGCCGCCCAGTGCCCCGGGCGAGGCGCTGAGCACGCCCACCACTTTGCCGGTGAATGACTTGAAGCCTTCTTGCCAGGCCGGGTCGCTCTTGACGGGGCTCGAGACCCAGTCGATGGTGTTTTTGAGCAGGGCGGTATAGCTGCCGTTGTACTCGGGCGAGCAGATGATCCAGGCCGGATGTTCGTACATAAGCTGCTTGAGCTTCATCACGTCGGGCGGCGTGCCGCGCGCTTCGAGGTCGGCGTTGTACATCGGGATGTCAAAGTCGGCCAGCTCAATGTGCATGACTTCAGCACCGCTGGCGCGTGCCAGTTCCGCGGCGACATGGGCCAGCTTGCGGTTGAAGGAGTCCAGGCGGGTACTGCCGGCAAAGACCAGGAGTTTGGTGGGTGTGCTCATGCGGGCTATTGTGCCGGGCCGCCATCCCCGCGCATGCAATTCCAGTGCGCTGCACAAAACAGGGCCTGGCTGATAAAATTGCCCCTTGGCCCTTTCTGGGCGGCAAGGTCCGCGCGGGCTTGCATGCGATCTGGCGTATCGGTGCAACCGCTACAGACGCGAACGGCCACTGACATCGGGCAGCACCATGGCGCACAGGCATCTGGCCTGACGGCCACTTTATTGAAGGAGGCGTAATGCAATCGCCTTATATATATCCCCAGGAATTCGACGTGATCGTGGTCGGTGGTGGCCATGCGGGCACCGAGGCAGCACTGGCTGCAGCCCGCATGGGTTGCAAGACCTTGCTGCTCTCGCACAACATCGAGACACTGGGCCAGATGAGCTGCAACCCGTCGATTGGCGGGATTGGCAAAGGTCATCTGGTCAAGGAAGTCGATGCCATGGGCGGCGCGATGGCGCTGGCCACCGACGAAGGCGGCATCCAGTTCCGCATCCTGAACTCCAGCAAGGGCCCGGCCGTGCGCGCCACCCGGGCCCAGGCCGACCGCATCTTGTACAAGGCAGCCATCCGTCGCATGCTGGAAAACCAGCCCAACTTGTGGCTGTTCCAGCAGGCGGTCGACGACCTGATGGTCGAGGGCGACAGGGTGGTCGGCGCGGTCACGCAGGTCGGCATCAAGTTTCGCTCGCGCACCGTGGTGCTCACGGCCGGGACTTTTCTGGACGGCAAGATTCATGTGGGTCTGAGCAACTACGCGGCGGGCAGGGCCGGCGATCCGCCTGCGGTCTCGCTCAGCGCCCGTCTGAAAGAACTCAAGCTGCCACAAGGCCGGCTGAAAACCGGCACGCCGCCGCGGATAGATGGCCGTTCGATTGACTTCAGCAAGTGCGGCGTGCAGCCGGGCGACGGCATGCCGGGCGGCACGCCGGGGCCGGTTCCGGTATTCAGCTTCATGGGCGGCAATATTCAGCACCCGCAGCAGATGCCGTGCTGGATCACGCACACCAACGAGCGCACGCACGACATCATCCGCTCCGGTTTTGACCGCAGCCCGATGTTCACAGGCAAGATCGACGGCGTCGGCCCGCGCTACTGCCCAAGCGTGGAAGACAAGATCAACCGCTTTGCCGACAAGGACAGCCACCAGATTTTCCTGGAGCCCGAAGGCCTTACCACGCATGAGATTTACCCCAACGGCATCTCGACCAGCCTGCCGTTTGACATTCAGTACGCGTTGGTGCGCTCCATGGTCGGCATGGAAAACGCCCATATCCTGCGGCCGGGTTACGCGATTGAATACGATTATTTTGACCCGCGCGCGCTCAAGACCAGCTTTGAAACCCGTGCCGTGGCCGGCCTGTTTTTTGCCGGGCAGATCAACGGCACGACGGGCTATGAAGAAGCTGCTGCTCAGGGCATGTTCGCCGGCATCAATGCGGCGCTGCAATGCCAGGGCAAAGAAGCCTGGTTGCCCAAGCGCGATGAGGCCTATCTTGGTGTGCTGGTCGACGATCTGATCACCAAGGGTGTGACCGAGCCCTATCGCATGTTTACCAGCCGTGCCGAGTTCCGCCTGATGCTGCGTGAAGACAATGCGGACATGCGGCTGACCGAAAAGGGCAGGGAGCTCGGTTTGGTGGATGACGCCCGTTGGGATGCCTTCAACCGCAAGCGTGATGCTGTTTCACGTGAAACAGAGCGGCTGCGTTCCATCTGGATAAACCCCAACAACCTGGCCGTTGCGGAGGCAGAACGCGTGCTTGGCAAGGCGATTGAACGCGAATATAACCTTGCCGATTTGCTGCGACGCCCTGACGTCAACTATGCCGGGCTGATGTCCTTGAGCGATGGCAAATACGCCAATCCTGATATTCCGCTGGATCAGACAGGTGTTTCACGTGAAACAGCCTTGCCTGCAGATTTGATTAAGAGTGTGGTCGAGCAAATCGAAATCACCGCAAAGTATGCGGGCTATATTGATTTGCAGAAAGTGGAGGTGGAGCGAGCCTCGCATTACGAAAGCCTCAAGTTGCCTGTCGATCTGGATTATCTGCAGGTCTCGGCGCTAAGCTTCGAGGCACGTCAAACTCTGGCCAAGCACAGGCCGGAAACGCTGGGCATGGCCTCCCGCATCCAGGGCATAACGCCTGCAACGGTATCGCTGCTGCTGGTGCACCTCAAGAAGAGTTTGTGGAAAAACACGCCGCTACTGAAAGCTGATGAAAAGGTGCAGGCCTGATGCCCGGCGCCGAACATGATTTGCGCGCCGGCTTGCGTGACCTGAAGCTTGATCTGAGTGATCACCAAGTCACTCAATTGCTGGACTATCTGGCCATGATCGCTAAGTGGACCAAGGTCTACAACCTGACCGCCGTGCGCGACCCGGCCGAAATGATGACGCATCATTTATTGGATAGCCTGGCTGCCATCGCACCCCTGCAGCGCCATCTGCAAAAAGCCGGGCTGGAGCAGGGCAGTCATCTGCTCGATGTGGGCTCGGGCGCCGGCTTGCCTGGCGTGGTGATTGCCATTTGCTGCCCGACAGTGGCAGTCACTTGCGTGGATACCGTGGCGAAGAAGGCGGCTTTCATCAAGCAGGCGGCGCTAGCCCTGAAGCTTCCCAATCTCACCGGCCTGCATGCGCGGGTTGAAAGCATCGCGCAACCCTTTGATGTGATCTGCTCCCGGGCGTTTGCCTCCCTGTCTGACTTCACCCTGTGGTCTGCTGGCGCCCTGGCTCCCGGCGGCGTCTGGATGGCGATGAAGGGCAAGCACCCGGCGGATGAACTGGCTGCGCTGCCGAAGTCGGTCGAGGTGTTTCACGTGGAACAACTGCAGGTGCCCGGGCTTCATGCCGAGCGCTGCATTCTATGGATGCGCGCCAAGGGGTGAGGCTGGGATGGATAGGGTGCCCGGAAAAGGATCAATCGGAGCCTTTGACCGGGCCGCAGGCCGCAAAACACACATTCCTCTGCCTACCCTGTCGTAAACTCAAACCCTTAACTTCCGGGGATATTTCATGCTGGGCTCATTTGTCGGCGTTGCCGACTATGGCGCTTTCGTCGCCGCCATCATCATTTTTCTGGCTATTCCCGGTCCTGGCAATCTGGCCTTGATTACCTCTACCACCAAGGGGGGTATTTCCGGCGGCATGGGCGCAACCCTGGGGGTCATTGCCGGTGATCAGGTTTTGCTCTGGGCGGCAGTGGCAGGGGTTTCGGCGGTGATGGCAGCCTACCCCACTGCCTTTCAGGCGGTGCAGTGGATGGGCGCGGTCTATCTGGCGTGGCTGGGCGCAAAAATGCTGGTGGCCAAACCCGGCGGCGCGCCGGTCTTGCAGATCAAGCCCCGTCACTACTTCCGTCAGGCGCTGCTGATCACGCTTCTCAATCCCAAGGCGATTATTTTTTATCTGGCTTTTTTCCCGCTGTTCGTGGACCCGGCCCATCACCAGGGCCTGAAGACCTTCGGCGTGATGGCCGCCACCATTGCGGTCTTGACATTTCTTTACGGGCTGACGGCCGTGTTGCTGACCTACAAGCTCGCTGAACGCGTCCGCGCCAATCCGGCAATTTCGGCCGCACTTGGAAAAGTTGCGGGCGTATTTTTAATCGGTTTCGGCATCAAGCTGGCCATTTCCCGGTAGGTCCGCCGGGCCCGCGTTACATTCCCGTTTTTCACCTTATCCGTACTAAAAAAGACCCCATGGCCAAAATCTTCTGCATTGCCAACCAAAAAGGCGGCGTGGGTAAAACCACCACCACGGTCAATCTGGCGGCGGGGCTGGCCAAGGTCGGTCAGCGCGTGCTGATGATTGACCTGGACCCGCAGGGCAACGCGACCATGGGTTCAGGGGTGGACAAGCGCAAGCTCGAATTTTCGGTCTACGACGTGCTGCTTGAATCGGCATCCATCGTAGAGGCCCGTGTGCATAGCGAGAAGTGCGGCTACGACGTGCTGGGCGCCAATCGCGAGCTGGCCGGAGCCGAGGTCGAGCTGGTCTCGCTGGAGCGTCGCGAGAGGCGCCTCAAGCAGGCGCTGGCCGAAGTCGCGAAGGACTATGACTTCGTACTGATTGACTGCCCGCCCTCGCTTTCCATGCTGACGCTAAATGGCCTGTGCGCGGCGCACGGCGTGGTGGTCCCCATGCAGTGCGAGTATTTCGCACTCGAAGGCGTCACGGATCTGGTTCACACCATCAAGCAGGTGCATGCCAACCTGAACAAGGACTTGCAGATCATCGGCCTGCTGCGTGTGATGTTTGACCCGCGCATCACGCTGCAGCAGCAGGTCAGCGAGCAACTCAAGGGGCATTTCGGCGACAAGGTCTTCAATTCCGTCATCCCCCGCAATGTGCGGCTGGCCGAGGCCCCCAGCTACGGCTTGCCCGGCGTAATTTTCGATCCATCCTCACGGGGCGCACAAGCCTTTGTCGCCTTCGCCGAGGAAATGGTGGAGCGCATCAAGAGCATGTGAATGGCGTATTTGTTGATGAAAACAAGGCTTGGCGCTTATGTTGCGGGTGCAGCTAGCTATAAAAACAATAGCAATGCGACTTGCTGCCGACCTTGCCAGAAAACCGGCCAACTGATGGATGAACTGAACGCATGAAACCTGGAAACGTCCTGATCCTGCCCGGCTGGCAAAACAGTGGGCCAGAGCACTGGCAAAGCCGCTGGGAGCGCGCGCAGGGCTACACACGGGTGGAGCAGCACGACTGGATGCGGCCGCTGCGTGGCGACTGGATTTCGCGGCTTGAGGACATGCTGCTGTCGTGTGACGAGCCCGCCGTGCTGGTCGCGCACAGCCTGGGTTGCGTGCAGACGGCCGCCTGGGCGGCGCACTCCCGCAATGTCCACCGCGTCAAGGCCGCCCTGCTGGTAGCGCCGCCCGATGTGGTGCGCGATGATGTGCGGCAAATGCTGCCCGGCTGGTCGCAGCTCAGCCTGGACAGACTCCCCTTTAAAACGGTCTTGTTCGCCGGCAGCAATGATCCTTTTTGCGCGCCGGAGCGGGCCAGTCAGTTTGCTGCCGCCTGGGGCGCTGATTTTCTGGACGCCGGCCTGCGTGGCCACCTCAATGCCGAAAGCGGCCTGGGCGACTGGCCGGAGGCCCATGAACAATTGCTGCAGTTGATGCAAGACGCATCTGCAGAGCCCTTGCCGGATAAGGCTGCCGAGAATTCGAATCAAAGAAAGACAAGCTAGAACATGGTCACCAAAAAACCCAAGGGCCTGGGGCGCGGCCTCGAAGCCCTGCTCGGTCCCAACGCCGGCGAATCATCGGATGCGGACAACGCCAGCAGCAGCGCGACCAGCCCCGGGCTGCCGGCTTCGCTGCGCCTGAGCGAACTGGTGCCTGGCCAGTACCAGCCGCGCACCCGCATGGACGAGGGCGCGCTCTACGAGCTGGCCGAGTCCATCAAGGCGCAGGGCATCATGCAGCCGATTCTGGTGCGGCGCCTGGCCAGCGGCGCCAACGACGGCAAGTACGAAATCATCGCGGGTGAGCGCCGCTTCCGGGCGGCCAAGCTGGCGGGCCTGGACAGCGTGCCGGTGCTGGTGCGTGACGTGCCCGACGAGGCCGCTGCCGCCATGTCGCTGATTGAAAACATCCAGCGCGAAGACCTCAACCCGCTTGAAGAGGCCCAGGGGCTGCAGCGCCTTGTCAAAGAGTTTGGACTCACTCACGAACTGGCGGCGCAGGCCGTGGGCCGCTCGCGCAGCGCCGCCTCCAACCTGCTGCGCCTTTTGAATCTGGCCGACCCGGTGCAGACCATGCTGATGGCCGGCGACTTGGACATGGGCCACGCCCGGGCACTGCTGGCGCTGGACCGCGCCATGCAAATCACCGCCGCCAGCCAGATCACGGCGAAAAAAATGTCCGTGCGCGAGGCTGAGAGCCTGGTCAAAAAACTCAGCGCCGAGTTCTCGCTGAAGCCCAGCAAGGTCGCGAAAGAAAAGTCAGGCGATACCCGCCGCGTCGAAGAAGAACTGGCGGATCTGCTGATGGCCGAGGTCGAGGTGCGCGTGAAAAAGCAGGTCAAGCGCAATGGCCGGCGTGAAGACACCGGCGAGGTGGCGATCCAGTTCTCGTCGATGGACGAATTGAACGGGCTGATTGAGCGGCTGCGCGGCGGCAAGTGAAGCCCTGACCACCACAAGTCTGTGAAGACTGCCGGTGCTTGACAGGCTGTTCCTCATGGGACTGTAATTGCATCCTGGCGCTGCGAAGTCGCCGCCTGATGGAAGAGGAGACCGTGATGCAAGCTTCTCCGGATGCAATTCTCCAGCTCGGTTCCGCCTTCTGGGGATCGAAAACGCTGCTCAGCGCGGTTGAATTGGGCGTGTTCACGGTGCTGGGCGAAGGGCCTCTTGAGCGGGACAGTCTGGCGCAACGCTGTGGGCTGCATGCCCGCAGCGCCGGGGACTTTCTCGATGCGCTCGTCGCACTTGGCATGCTGGAGCGCGATGGCGATAGCTACGCCAACACCGTCGACAGCGCGCTTTTTCTTGATCGCAACAAGCCGGCCTATGTTGGGGGCTTGCTGGAGATGCTCAACGCGCGGCTGTATGGGTTCTGGGGCTCTCTCACCGAGGCGCTCAAGACCGGGCAGCCGCAGAACGAGGCGCGTCACGGCAAGAACTTCTTTGCGGCCCTGTACGCCGATCCCCAGCGCCTGGAGGATTTCCTGGCCGCGATGACGGGCGTGAGCCTGGGCGCGGCCATGATGATCGCCAAAAAATTCCCCTGGCGCCATTACCAGACCTTTGTCGACGTGGGCTGCGCCCAGGGCGGCTTGTCCGTCCAGATGGCTCAAGCCCATCCGCACCTGCGCGGCGCGGGCTTCGATCTGCCGCCGGTCGAGCAGAGCTATCTGCGCTACGTCGGGCAGCATGGCCTGTCGGAGCGGCTGAGTTTTCACGCCGGCGACTTCTTTGGCGACCCACTGCCGCACGCCGATGTGCTCGTGATGGGCCATATCCTGCACGACTGGAATCTTGACGAAAAGAAGCAGCTCATCGCCAGAGCCTACGAGGCGCTGCCCGCCGGGGGCGCCTTGCTGGTGTATGAAGCGATCATTGACGATGAGCGCCGCCGCAATGCCTTCGGCCTGTTGATGAGCCTGAACATGCTGATCGAAACGCCGGGCGGCTTTGACTTCACCGGTGCCCAGTGCTGCGGCTGGATGACGGAAGCAGGGTTTCGCGAAACCCGCGTCGAGCATTTGCTCGGACCGGACTCGATGGTTGTCGGTATCAAGTAGCGAGTGGTGAGGGGTGAGCAGTCACTTGCACCCCTTGGCAAGCTGCCGGCTGACCAGGGCCGCCAGGGAAATTCCACTGCATCGCACCGAATGGAGGTTTCAGAAATGGCCAAGCGCTCAAGGCGACGCGTCAATGCGTACTCAACATTCCGACCGCTGATCGCCGAGTGCTACGCCAACCTGGAATGCCGGGTGGGCGGCCGGTCCCCATGAGCGTCAGAGTGTAAAAATCTTGCCCGGGTTCATGATGTTTTTCGGGTCGAGTGCCCGCTTGATGGTGCGCATCATGTCCACCGCGCCGTCGCCGGTCTCGCTCAGCAGAAAGTCCATCTTGTGCAGGCCCACGCCGTGCTCGCCGGTGCAGGTGCCTTCCAGTGCCAGGGCGCGGGCTACCAGCTTGTGGTTCAGGGCTTCGGCCACTTCGCGCTCCTGGGGCTGGGTGGGGTCGATCAGGTAGCCAAAATGGAAGTTGCCGTCGCCCACATGGCCGACCAGGAAGTAGGGGATGCCGCTGGCGTCCGCCTCGGCCACGGATTCCAGCAGGCAGTCTGCCAGGCGCGAAATCGGCACGCAGGTGTCGGTGGTAATGGCGCGGCAGCCAGGGCGCGACTGGATGGCCGCGAAATAGGCGTTGTGTCGCGCGGTCCAGAGCCGGGTGCGCTCCTCGGGCGTGGTCGCCCATTCAAAGGCATTGCCGCCGTGTCCGCTCGCCAGCTCCTGCACCAGTTCCGCCTGCTCCTTCACGCTGCTGGGCGAGCCGTGAAACTCCATCAGTAGCATGGGCTCTTCGCGCAGGCCGAGCTTGCTGTGCGCGTTGACCATGCGCACGGCGTTGTGGTCAATCAGCTCCACGCGCGCTATCGGCACGCCCAGCTGGATCATCTCGATGGTGGTGCGCACCGCCGCTTCAATGCTGGGGAAGGAGCAGATCGCGGCCGAAATCGCTTCAGGCAGCGGGTAAAGCCGCACCGTGACTTCGGTGATCACGCCCAGCGTGCCTTCGCTGCCCACCATGAGGCGGGTCAGGTCATAGCCGGCCGATGATTTTTTGGCACGGGTGCCGGTACGGATGACGTCGCCGCTGGCGGTAACGACTTCGAGCGCCAGCACGTTTTCGCGCATGGTGCCGTATCGCACGGCATTGGTGCCACTGGCGCGGGTGGCGCTCATGCCGCCAATCGTCGCATCAGCGCCCGGGTCTATAGGGAAAAACAGGCCGGTGCTTTTGACCTCTTCATTGAGCTGCTTGCGCGTCACGCCGGGCTGCACCGTCACCGTAAGGTCTTCGGCGTTGACGGCCAGCACCTGGTTCATGCGGCTCACGTCGACGCTGATGCCGCCCTGCACGGCCAGCAAATGGCCTTCCAGCGAGGTGCCGACGCCAAAGGGAATCACCGGCACGTTGTACTGGCTGGCCAGCTTCACCGTGTCGGCCACGTCGGCCGTGCTTTCGGCAAAGACCACAGCGGAGGGCGGTGGTGCGACAAAGGATGACTCGTCGCGGCCATGCTGCTCGCGCACCACCAGGGCGGTGGAGCAGCGTTCGCCAAATCGGGTCTTGAGGGCGTCTATGAGTGCCGTGGGCGTCTCGCGCTGGTGGATTTCGGGCAAGAGGTGTTCGGGGAATGGTGCATTCATGGGTGTCTCCGGGAGCGGAGACACAGTTTACGACGTGCCGGTAAAAACTTTCCTGCTGAAGGGGCGGGGGACGGTGTGGAAACCGTCCGCTTGGTCCTTGCAGATGCCTTCGGGTGCGTAAAGATCAGGAGGCCGAGCCGGCGGCGTGGGCGAATTCGTCGCGCGAGAGGAAGTTGTCGTGGTTGGTGTCAATCTGGTCAAAACGCGGCACCACGGCCGGGAAATGCTGGGCTTCCTGACGGCTTAGTTTGCCGTCCCTGTTGACATCGGCCCGATTGAAGGCGGCCTCAACATCTTTGGCCATGAGTTTGTTGTGGGGAATGCCCTCAATCGCACCTGTCGCGGTCATCCTGGCGCTCGGGCTGTTGGCGCCGAGATCGGAGGAGGCGGCATTTTGAGCGTGTACGGTGATAGCCGCGCCTATGAGCAAAGCTGAAAATAGCAGGACGCTGCGCAGTTCAAAGTTGAGCCTAAAATGTTTCTTCGCGGTCGTGCGCACAGTCATGCAGGTATCCTTCAAGTATGAAAAGTGCCTATTGCACCCCAGTCGGTGGGTGCCTGCCAGCACTTTTTCAGGGTGTTTCCTCCCTCACATGAGGACGGACGACGACACATTTTCTTGCCTGACGTAACGCCCACGGGCTCGACGGCTTTTCGATTGATTGACTCAACTCGCTGCGCTTGAACGCACTTCACCATCATGGCCAACAGACTTTCGCAGATCGCCACCCGCACGGGCGACAACGGCACCACCGGGCTGGGCGACAACACGCGCGTGTCCAAAGACAGCCTGCGGGTTCACGCCATGGGCGATGTGGATGAGCTGAACTCAAACATCGGCGTGCTGCTGTGCGAAGAGCTGCCGCCTGGCGTGCGTGATTTGCTGGTTGAGGTGCAGCACCAGTTGTTCAATCTGGGGGGTGAGCTGTCGATTCCCGGCTATGAATTGCTCAAGGATGAAGCCGTCGCGCTGCTCGATTGCGCCCTGGAACAGTACAACGCCCAGTTGCCGCGCCTGGCTGAATTCATTTTGCCGGCCGGCTCCCGCGCCGCTTCGCTGGCGCATGTGTGCCGCACCGTGGCGCGGCGCGCCGAACGCGCCGTGGTCGCGCTGGGCAAGGTCGAGCCGCTGAAAGAAGCGCCGCGCCAGTACCTCAATCGCCTGAGCGATCTGCTGTTTGTGCTGTCGCGCGTGCTCAACCGCATGAACGGCGGCGACGATGTCTACTGGAAGAGCGAGCGCATGGTGCGCATGGCGCAGGAAGATCAGCAGTAGGGCGCGCCAGCCAGCGGCTAGATGTCGTAATGTTCGCCGTCCGGCCCATCGCTGAGGGTTTTTTCGACGATGGCGCGGTTCAGCGTGGGCGCAAATGACTCGATGAAGGCGTACACATAGCTGCGCAGGTAGCTGCCCCGCCGCACCGCCAGCTTGGTCAGGTTGATGCCGAACAGCGTGCCCGCATCCAGCGCCCGTAGCGCGGTGTCGCGCTCCGCTTCATACGCAATCGACGCAACAATGCCCACGCCCATGCCCAGCTGCACATAAGTCTTGATGACGTCGGCGTCCATGGCCGTCAGCACGATGTTGGGCGCCAGCTGGCGCTGGGTGAAGGCCTGGTCGATATGGGTGCGGCCGGTAAAGCCGGTGTCGTAGGTGATCAGCGGGAAGCGCGCCAGGTTCTCCAGCGTCAAGGGGCTGTCCAGCAGCGGATGGCCGGGCGGCACGATGACCGAGTGCGTCCAGCGGTAGCAGGGCAGGGCGACGAGTTCGGGGTAGTCATTGAGCGCCTCGGTGGCAATGCCGACATCCACCTCGCCCGACATGAGCATGTCGGCCACCTGCTTGGGCGAGCCCTGGTGCAGGTGCAGCTTGACGTTAGGGAACTGCGCGCGAAACTCCTGCACAGCGGGCGGCAGCGCATAACGTGCCTGCGAGTGCGTGGCGGCAATGGAGAGCAGGCCGTTTTGCTGCGCCATGTACTCCTGGCCGGCCTTTTTCAGGTTGCCGCATTCGAGCAACAGCCGCTCGACGATGGGCAACACATGCGCCCCCGGGTCGGTCAGCCCCGTCAGGCGCTTGCCGGCGCGCACAAACAGCTCAATGCCCAGCTCTTCTTCCAGCTCGCGGATTTGCCGGCTCACGCCCGGCTGTGAGGTGTGCAGCGCGTTGGCCACATCGGTGAGGTTGAAGTTGCATCGCACGGCCTCGCGCACGGATCGCAATTGCTGGAAGTTCATGGGGACAATGTGCGCAATGCACGGTGTTCTGGTTCAAAACACCGGATTGTGGCCATGCCGCCTTATTTCAGGAACGACTGTTTAGTTGGTTCCAAATAAGCAAATGATCCAAGCGTGGCCCAAGGCGGTTGGCGGGCGGCCTGCCATCGCCTTGAGGCTGAAAAAATAGCTATGAAAACAATAGCCGATTACGCACAAATTTCGAGCACTACAGCCGTAAAGGACGGTATTTCCCGGCAGCAAGGCCGCGCTGGCCTCAGGCCACGTGCAGCCGTTTTTCGGCGTCAGCCGACGGCAGCATGTCGCCGGTCTTGAGGTAGCGCGAGTGCCAGGACAGTGCCTCGTCCAGCAGGTGCGGCGTGTGCTGGCCTGAAGCGCCTTTTTGCGCCCGCTCGAAGTAATCGAGCAGTGGCGCGCGGTAGTCGGGGTGTGCACATTTTTCAATGATCAGCCGTGCGCGCTGCGTGGGCGAGAGGCCGCGCAGATCGGCCAGGCCTTGCTCGGTCACGATGATCTGGACATCGTGTTCGGTGTGGTCCACATGCGAAGCCATGGGCACGATGCAGGAGATGGTGCCGTTTTTAGCGACCGAAGGCGTCATGAAGAAGGACAGATAGCCGTTGCGGGCAAAGTCGCCCGAGCCGCCTATGCCGTTCATGATGCTCGAGCCCATCAGGTGCGTGGAGTTGACGTTGCCGTAGATGTCGGCCTCGATCATCGCGTTCATCGCGATCACGCCCAGGCGGCGTATCACCTCGGGGTGGTTGCTGATTTCCTGCGGGCGCAGCACGATGCGCTCGCGGTAGAAGTCGATGTTCTCGTTGAAATCGGCCAGCGCCGTGGGGCTGAACGACAGTGACGTAGCCGACGCCATGGACAGCGTGCCCGAGCGCAGCATGTCCAGCATGCCGTCCTGCAGCACCTCGGTGTAGGCGGTCAGGTTCTTGAACGGGCCGTCGTTCAGGCCGGCCAGCACCGCGTTGGCGATGTTGCCCACGCCCGACTGCAGCGGCAGCAACTCGGCCGGCAGGCGGCCGAGCTTGACCTCCTGTTGCAGAAATTCGATGATGTGGCCGGCGATGCGCTGCGAGGTTTCGTCGGGCGCGGCAAAGGCCGAGTTGCGGTCGGGCTGGTGCGTCTCGACCACGGCAATGACCTTGGACAGGTCGCAGTGCAGGTAGGGCTCGCCGATGCGGTCGCCAGGACGCACCAGCGGAATCGGCTGGCGATTTGGCGGCAGCTGCGTGCCGTAATAGACGTCGTGCATGCCCTCCAGGCTGGCATTCTGCAAAGAGTTGACTTCCAGAATGATCTTGTCGGCCTGGTCCAGCCAGGTTTTGTTGTTGCCGACCGAGGACGAGGGAATCAGGCGCCCGTCAGGCAGGATGCCGGCGACCTCGACCACGGCCACATCCAGATGGCCCAGAAAGCCGAACCAGACGAACTGCGCCACATGCGACAGGTGAATGTCGGTGTACTGCATCTGCCCGGAATTGATCTGCTTGCGCACCGTGGGGTCGGACTGGTAGGGCAGACGCATCTCGATGCCATCGACCTTGGCCAGTGCGCCGTCAAGTTCGGGCGCGGTGGAGGCGCCGGTCCACAGGCCGATGCGAAACTCCTCACCCGCCGCGTGCAGGCCCTCAATGCGCCGCGCCAGCGCCTGCGGCACCGCCTTCGGGTAGCCCGCGCCGGTAAAACCGCTCATGCCGACATTGGCACCAGCGGGAATCAAGGCAGCGGCCGCCTCGGCCGACATGATCCGGGTTTTCAGGACGGGATGGTGGACGCGATCGGCGATAGACATCAGGGGGATAACTCCGGGTGAAGGCGATGGCGCGAAAGCGCGCGGGCGAAAGCGCGAATTTTAGCAGGCCAGGCTGAAAAACTAAGGGTGAACCCTAGGTTGGTGCGCCGCTTGCACCAGGATCAGGCGCTCTGTGCGTCGGTCTGGTGCCCAGGGGGAGCCGCCTGGCAACTTTTTTGATTGCTATTTGTTTGATAGCTGTTTGCGACCGTGGAGAAAGGGCTACAGACCTGTTTGATGTTTATTTTGGCGTCAGGACGG
Source organism: uncultured beta proteobacterium (assembly GCA_963793855.1). GTDB lineage: Bacteria > Pseudomonadota > Gammaproteobacteria > Burkholderiales > Burkholderiaceae_C > Polaromonas. Next base: position 422,287 of record CAWCBL010000004.1, on the reverse strand, counting down.
CCATCGTGATGCGCGACACGCAGGTCAGCTCGCCAGCGTCATTCCTCAGCTCGATCTGCCAGACCTGCGTGCTGCGGCCAATGTGCACCGGCCGTGTGATGCCGGTGACCCAGCCGCTGGTCGTGCCCTTGAGGTGGTTGGCGTTGATGTCCAGGCCGACCGTTCGATAGCCCTCGGGAGTGCAGTAAGCCGCGCCGCAGGAGCCCAGCGTTTCGGCCAGGACCACCGACACACCGCCGTGCAGCAGCCCATAAGGCTGAATCGTGCGGGCGTCCACCGGGACGCGGGCGCGAATGAAATCATCGCCAACTTCCAGAAACTCGATGCCCAGATGGGGGACGGCGGTGTTGGCGGTGGAGGCGGCGAGTAATTCGACGGAAATGGCTTGCTTCCAGATACGCATTGACGATTCCATTGGTGTAAACGCTCTCGACTATAAGGCGCTCGCCTACAGCCGGTGGGCATCTTGTCGCGTTGCTCCGGGGCGGTGCCCGCGTAAGCTGGGGTCATGACTTTGAAGGCGAATCATCCATGACACGCGCGCGCGCATGGCTTGCGGGGATTGGCGCTGGCTTGGGCTTGCTGGTTCTGCTCGGGATTGTCCTGGTCAGCCTCATGCCCACCGAGGAGGAGCTGGCCCAGCGTCTGGCCACAGCGCTGGAAACTTCGCTCGGGGTTCCGGTCAGCGTGGGCTCACTGCACTGGCTGCTGCGACCTGCGCCCGTGGTGGTGATTGAACAGGCCGCTACGGGCCAAGCCCAGCCCATCATCATCAAGAGACTCACGGCCACCCTTAACGTGGCGGCACTCCTGCAGCGCCGCCTGAAAGTGGACCGCGCCGAGCTGGACGGCGCGGTGCTGCCGCAGCTGTCATTGCACGCCCTCGATGGCCGGCACGGCATCGCCGGTGCGGGCGGACTGAGTCTGGACGCGCTACCGCTGGTGCGCGGTGTTTTTCGCGACGTGACCTGGATTTCGCGACGCGGCAACAAGGTTGTTTACGAGGGCGAAGTGGATTTTGATCCCGGCTGGCGGCCCCGCTCGGCCCAGTTGCGGCGGCCGGATTTCAAACCGGCAACCGATCTGACCCTGACGCGGCTGGGGCAGGACGAGCGCTGGGACACCCGGATCAACGTGGGTGGCGGCACGGCGAACGGCGAGGTGCAGTTGCAGGCCCGCTTCGGGGATCAACTGCACCTGCAGGGCAAGTTACAGCCGCGCGGGATCGAGGTCGCCAGCGCGCTGGCCGCCTTTAGCCGCCGCTCCATCATTGAAGGCCGGGCCTCCGGGGAAACCAGCTTGTCGGCCAGCGGCGCCACGCTGGCCGAGCTTGCGCAGTCCCTGCACACCACCACACCCTTCACCATGGGCCGCTCCACCTTGCTGCGCTTTGACCTGGACAAGGCAATCCGCAGTGCGGGCAAGGAGCACGCGGGGAAAACGCCGCTGGAGTCGGTCAGCGGGCAGCTCGACACGCAAAACACGCCGGAAGGCATGGTGACGGAATTTTCCCGGCTCAAGGCCCGTTCGGGGGCATTGAGCGCATCGGGCCGGGCGCGAGTGGCAAACCGTCACATCGAAGCCGATTTGGCTGTTGATCTGGTCGACGGCGTGATAGGGGTGCCCCTGAAAGTCAGTGGCCCGCTGGAGCAGGTCCAGGTTTCCGTGCCGGCGGGCGCCGTGGCGGGCGCGATGGCGGGTACGGCCGTCCTGCCGGGTATCGGCACGGCAATTGGCGCCCGCATAGGCGCGACACTGGGCAAGCTTTTTGGTGGGGAGCCGGAAGGCAAAAAGAAGCTGGCACCGGTGGAAAAATAAGGTTAGCCTGTCTTGGCCCGCCTCAATAGCCGCCCGCTATAGGGGCAAGACCTCACAATGGCGGATTTTCAAGGCTCTGCTAAGCTTGGAAATTCGTTCGATTCTCAGGAAATACACTCAATCATGTCGCAAAACAAGTCCGCTGTCCCCGCGTCCACGTCACTGGAGCGCGTGCTTGACCAGAACGAAAGCATCAAGGAAACGGTGGCGCAGTCTGCTGCCGAACTGACCATGATCAACGTGGTGCTCAAGCAGGAAGTGCCGGAGCATGTGCAGACCGGTGATGTGGCCCAGGCGCTTCAGAAAACCGATGAACTGGAAAGCAGGATTCACTCCTCCGCAGAGGATCTTGCACAGGTCAACCAGGCCCTGAAGCAGGAAATTGGCGTGCGCGCCGACCTGGAGCGCGAACTGGCTTCGACCAAGGCCGAGCTGGCCGAAGTTCAGGGCGAGCCAGCCGACAAATAAGGTTTAACGCCGGCTGCAGGCTGGCGGCAAGCTCAGCCCTTGCGATTGAGCAGGGCGTACAGCAGGATGGCGCCAAAGGTGGCGGTGCCAATGCCGCCCAGCGCAAACTGGCCGAACTTCAGCGTGAAGTCGCCCGTGCCAAGCACCAGGGTAATGGCCGCCACCAGCAGGTTTTTGTTGTCAGAAAAATCCACCTTGTTATCGACCCAGATCTTGGCGCCGGCAACCGCAATCAGGCCAAACACCACGATGCTGACGCCGCCCATCACCGGCAGCGGAATCGCCTGGATCAGCGCGCCAAACTTGGGGCTGAAGCCCAGCAGCACCGCGATCAGGGCGGCGACCACAAACACGGCGGTCGAGTAGATTTTTGTCGCCGCCATCACGCCGATGTTTTCGGCGTAGGTGGTGACGCCGGTGCCGCCCACGCTGCCTGACACCATGGTGGCCACGCCGTCGCCGATAAAGGCCCGGCCCATGTAGGCGTCGAGGTTTTTGCCGGTCATGGCGGTCACGGCCTTGATGTGGCCCAGGTTTTCGGCCACCAGGATGATGACCACCGGCACGATGAGCAGCATGGCGTTGGCGCTGAACACCGGGGCGGTAAAGCCGGGGGCGCCCACCCATGCGGCGCTGATGATGCCCGTGAGGTCTATGGGTTTTCCCAGGCCCAGGCCATTGGTCAGCACCGCATAGATCAGGCTGGCCACGATCAGGCCGATCAAAATCAGGAGTCGCTGCAGCATGCCGCGCGTCATCACCGCCACCAGCGCCACGCTAACAAAGGTCACCACCTGCATCCAGGACTCAAAGTTGCTGGCCGCCATATTCTTGATCGGGATGCCGGCCAGGTTCAGGCCGATCACGGCCACCACCGAGCCCGTCACCACGGGCGGCATGAAACGCTCGATCCAGCGGGTGCCGACGGCCTGCACGATCGCGCCTATGGCCGCATACACCGCGCCGCAGGCGATGATGCCGCCCAGCGCCACGCCGACGTTGGCATTTGGCCCCTTGCCGGCATAGGCCGTGGCCGCAATCACCACGCCGATAAAGGCAAAGCTGGAGCCCAGGTAGCTGGGCACCTTGCCGCCGGTGATGATGAAAAAAATCAGCGTGCCGATGCCGCTCATCAGGATGGCAATGTTCGGGTCAAACCCCATCAGCAGCGGTGCCAGCACCGTCGAGCCAAACATGGCAATGACGTGTTGCACGCCCATCATGGCGGTTTGCGGCCACGGCAGGCGCTCGTCAGGCCCGATGACCCCGCCCTGCAGCAGCACCGCGCTGCTTTTTTCTGTCCAGTCCAGCATGCCCATTGATCACTCCTGTTTGTAAGTGGCGCAATGCTAAGGGGCAATTGGCGAATGGTGCAAAAAATATCACTGCTTGAGCCTGGCTGGCGCGCTGCGCCAGGCCCCTGTCGGTGTTTTTCAGATTCGCGGGCGTTTGCGGTAGGCGCCGGGCGTGCTGCCGGTCCATCGCCTGAAGGCGCGGTTGAAGGCCGTCGGGTCGTCAAAGCCCAGCATCGAGCCGATGGCGGCCACCGGCTCATCGCTTAGTGTCAGCCGTGCGATGGCGCTGTCTCGCCGCAAGTCATCCTTGATGGACTGAAAGCTCGTGCCTTCGGCCGCGAGGCGACGCGCCAGCGTGCGCGCCGAAGTGTGCAGCGTCCGGGCGACGCTCTCCACCGACTGCGGCCTGTCCAGGCGGCCCTGAAGGTGATCTCTGACACGGTGGGTCTGCGGCCGCTCGCTGACCGAGACATAAAACCAGTCCCTCGGTGCGTTGCGCAAAAAGTTGCTCAGCGCCGCCTTGTCCTGCCGGATCGGCTCGCCCAGGACGGCGGTATCGAGGTAGAGGGCGGTGACCGGCTGCGCGAAGTGGGCTGGGCCGGGATACAGATGGAGGTAGTCCGCCGCATGGGCCGGCGGCGGGTAGGCCAGATCAATGCGCACGAAAGGAATCTTGCGCTCGATCATCCAGGAGGACACACCCTGCACCAGCATCAGCATGAGTTCGAGGACCAGGATGCGGCGCTCGCCCAGGTCGGTGCGTTCGACCAGCGCGATGCGGGTCAGCTCCCCCTGGGTGGCCATCTCGAAATGCAGGTCGTCGAGCAGCAGCCGGAAAAAGCCCGAGAAACGATGCAGCGCTATCCGCAGATTGGCCGCCTCCAGCATGCCCAGGCAAAGGTACTTGAGAGCCCCGTTACGCAGGGGACGGCTGAACAGGCCGGGGGTTTCGTCGTCGAACTGGATGGCCAGCGAGCGGTAGAGGTTGGCAAACTGGTCAATCGTGACGCGGGCCGCATGTTGCTGCAGGAGCGCAGGCGCAATGCCGGCGCGTCTGATGCAATCCGGATCGAATCCGGGCCGGTGCCGCACGGCGGCCATCAGCCCGGTGACAAAGCGAACTGGAACGGTGTTGGACTGGATGTTGAGGGGCATGCAAAGTCGCCTGAAGGCGGGTAAAAAATGGCAGAAAATGCAAAGTTTTAGTCCTGCTCTGTCATCCGGTTTTCGGTGTCATCCCATAAGATAAGCCAAAACAGGAGGGTGTGTCCCTGTGCGTGCGGGGGTTGTATCGCGCTTTCCTGCCATGAAGGGCGCCTGTTTTGGTGGCAGAAATCGCACAATTCTAGGTGAGATGCGCTTCATGCCTGAGGCCTGGCCTACCCCCGCTCTGGCCTACCTGATCCGACAAGCAAGGAACGATGATGCACTTTGAACTCGATGAACAACAGCGCCAGATCCAGGAGCTGGCTCGCCAGTTCGCCCGGCGTGAAATCATGCCGCTGGCCGCCAGTGCCGATCGCGACAGCGCCTTTCCCGTGGCGCTGCAGGCGCGTGCGGTGGAACTCGGGCTGGCCAACGTCAACCTGCCCGAAGCGGTGGGCGGCGCAGGCCTGGGCTGCATGGAGCTGGTGCTGGTCACCGAGGCGCTGTGCCATGGCTGCCTGGGCATAGGCACGGCCCTTTGCGTCAATGCCCTGGCGCTCGAACCGATTGTGCTTGCCGGCACGCCCGCGCAGCAGACCCGTTACCTCGGCCGCGCCGCCGAGGGCGCGTTGGCCAGCTTTGCCCTGACCGAGCCGGGCGCTGGCTCCGACGTGGCCGGCATCCGCACGCGGGCCGAGCGGGTTGCGGGCGGCTATGTCCTGACGGGAAGCAAGCTGTGGATTTCAAACGCGACACTGGCCGAGTTCTTCGTGGTGTTCGCCAAGACCGACCCGGAGGCCGGCCATCGCGGCATGACGGCCTTCATCGTTCCCAAAGGCAGCGAAGGCCTGACGGTCGGGCCGCCGCTGGGCAAGCTTGGCCAGCGTGCCGCGCCCACCTCTGAGGTGTTCTTCGAGCGGGTGTTTGTCCCCGAGGACCATCGCCTGGGCGAAGAAGGCAGCGGCTTTGCACTGGCCATGACGGTGTTCGACCATTCGCGGCCCATGGTGGCGGCGTTCGGTGTCGGCCTGATCGAGCGCTGCATTGACGAATCCCTGGCCTATGCCCGTGAGCGCAGCTCGATGGGACGCAAGCTGATCGAGCACCAGGCCATTGCCCACAAGCTCGCCGAGATGCGCATGCGGCTGGAAGCCGCCCGCCTGCTGACCTACCAGGCGGCCTGGCTGGTCGATCAGGGCCGCCCCAACACGCTGCAGGCGTCCATCGCCAAGGCTTTTGCCGCCGATGCGGCCATGTGGTCCGCCACCGAGGCGGTGCAGATTTTTGGCGGCATGGGCTACTCGACCGAGTACCCGGTCGAGAAACTCTTTCGCGACGCCAAGGTGCTGCAGATCTACGAAGGCACCAGTGAAATCCAGCGCAACATCATGGCCCGCGAAATGCAGCGGACCTAACCCCCAAGGACTCCCATGACACTTTCTTCGGCCCAGGAGCCGTTCATTCTCGGTGCTGTACGCACCCCCTTTGGCCGCCGTGGCGGCGCGCTGCGCGAAACCCGCCCCGACGTGTTGCTGGCTACGGCCCTCAATGGCGTGCTGGAGCGCACCGGCTTGCCTGCCGACAAGGTTGGCGATGTGGTCACCGGCTGCGTCAGTCAGGCTGGCGAGCAGGGGGCCAATATCGGTCGCCAGGCGCTGCTGTTGGCCGGTTTGCCGGCTGAAGTGCCGGGCGTCACGATGAACCGGATGTGCGGCTCCAGCCAGTACGCCGTCCATGCCGCCGCGCAGGCCGTGGCAGCTGGCGACCTCAACTTCGCCATTGGCTGCGGCGTCGAAAGCATGAGCCGGGTACCGATGTTCCTTGACCTGACGCTGGGCAAGGGCGACTTTCGCGGCTTTGACGGCCTGCATCCCGACCTGCTGGCGCGCTATCCGATTCCGCATCAGGTGGAAAGCGCCGAGTTGATTGCTGACAAATGGTCGCTGAGCCGCGCCGAACTCGATGCCTACGCCATCGAAAGCCATCGCCGCGCCGAAGCGGCGCGCGCCGCCGGCCTGCACCGCGAGATTCTCCCGGTGCCGGGCGTGGACAAGGAAGGCAAGCCTCTCACGCTGACGCATGACGAAGGCATCCGGGCCGTGATCGACACCGCCCGGATGACGACGATGCTGCCGGTTTTTCGCAGTCCCGACACCGGCGTGGTGACTGCCGCCAACTCCAGCCAGATGTCCGACGGCGCTGCCGCCGTGCTGGTGGGCAGCCGCGCCGCCGCGCAGGCGCTGGGCCTGAAGCCGCGCGCGCGTTTTCGCGCCCGCGTGGCGGTGGGCTCCGACCCCGTCATGCAACTCACCGGCGTGCTACCGGCCACGCGCCGCGCCCTGAGCCTGGCGGGGCTTTCGATCCGGGACCTCGACTGGATCGAGGTGAACGAGGCTTTTGCCAGCGTGGCCTTGTCCTTTGTGCGCGAATTTGAACCGGACCTGGCCAAACTCAACCCCTGGGGCGGCGCCATCGCCCACGGCCATCCACTGGGCGGCAGCGGCGCCGGCCTGATGGCCAAGATGCTCAGCGGCCTGGAGCATGTCGATGGCCTGTTCGGCCTGCAGGTGATGTGCATCGGCCACGGCATGGCGACGGCCACCATCATCGAGCGCCTTTGACCGAGTCCGGCGGCGACATAAAAAGCACGATCAACACCACAACAGCAGGAGACACCATGAGCCAGAGCCACATTGATAGCGCCACGCGACAGCAGGCCAGGCGCGCCAGTCGCAACCTGATCGGCGATGCGCTGCAGCGCTCGGTGCGCCGCAATCCGGACAAGGAAGCGCTGCGCTTTGGCAGCCGCAGCTGGACCTACGCGCAGCTTGACCAGGCGGCCAACCGGGTCGCGCACCGGCTGCTGGGCCTGGGCCTCAAGCCCGGCGACCGGGTGGCGGCCTACGGACGCAATTCCGACGCCTATGTTTTTCTCTGGCTGGGCTGCGTGCGCTCAGGCCTGATCCACGTGCCTGTCAACTTTGCGCTGATCGATTCCGAACTGCGCTACATCGTCGAGCAGTCCGGCGCCCGGGCCCTGTTTTGCGATACCGATATGGCGAACCATGTTCGGGCGCTTACTCCCGCGCTCGATTGCGACTGGGAGGGCACGCTTTACGGCGGCGGTGAGTTTGACGTGCTGGCTTGGGCGCAGGCACCGGGCGCGGACGATGCGCCGGCGCTCGACATTGACGACGAAAGCATCGCGCAGTTGCTCTACACCTCCGGTACCACTGCGGCGCCCAAGGGCGCGATGATGAGCCACCGCGCCTTGCTGGCCGAATACGCCAGCACCCTGGTGGCGACCGACATTCGCGCCAGCGACCGTTCGCTGGCGTCGCTGCCGCTGTACCACTCGGCGCAGATGCATGTCTTCGTGATGCCGCAACTGCTCGTGGGCGCCACCACCCTGCTGATCCAGTCGCCCCAGGCCGAAACCTGCTTTGCGCTGATCGCGGCCGAGCGCGTAAGCTCCTTCTTTGCGCCGCCAACGGTGTGGATTTCCTTTTTGCGCCATCCCGCTTTTGACGGCAGTGACCTGTCGTCGCTGGAAAAAGGCTACTACGGCGCCTCCATCATGCCGGTGCCCATCGTGCAGGAACTGGCGGCCCGCCTGCCGGCCCTGCAGCTTTACAACTGCTATGGCCAGAGCGAGATTGCCCCGCTGGCGACCGTGCTGCGCCCGGAAGACCATGCCGAGCGCCCCGCATCGGCCGGGCGTCCAATCTTCAATGTCGAAACCCGCATCGTCGATACCGACATGCAGGAACTGCCGCCCGGCGAGATGGGCGAAATCGTGCATCGCTCACCCCAGCTGATGAGCGGTTACTGGAACAAGCCGGAAGAAACGGCCAGCAGCTTTGCCGACGGCTGGTTCCGCTCCGGCGATGTCGGCTACTTTGACGCGGCCGGCTACCTCTACATCACTGACCGCATCAAGGACATCATCAAGACCGGCGGCGTGGTGGTGTCGAGCCGGGAGGTGGAGGAGTGCCTCTACACCCATCCCGCGGTGGCCGAGGTGGCGGTGGTGGGCCTGCCGGATGACCGGTGGATCGAGGCGGTGGCCGCCATCGTGACCCTGAAGCAGGGGGCACAAGCCAGCGCCGAAGACCTGATCGCCCACGCGCGCGCCAATCTGGCCGCGTTCAAGGTGCCCAAGAAGGTATTTTTCGTCGAGGACATGCCCCGCAACGCCTCCGGCAAGCTGCTCAAGCGCGAGCTGCGCCGGCAGTACGTCAGCGGCGCCTGAAAAGCCCGCGGCGTCACGGCCCGTCAGTCCCGCAGCACCTGCAGCGGTTCGGAGGACGGATGAGCGCCTGAGGCCAGGCGGATGCGCAGCGACAGATCGGTCTTGGAGTCGGCATGCTCGATCGCCTGCTCCTGCGTGATGTCGCCGCGATTAAACAGCTCATAGAGGGACTGGTCGAAGGTCATCATGCCCAGTTCCGTGCTTTTGGCCATCGCGGCCTTGATCTCGTCCGTCTGGCCCTTCTGGATCAGGTCGGCAATATAGGGCGACAGCAGCATCACCTCGACGGCCGGAACCCGCTTGCGGTCCGCTCCGACAAGCAGGCGCTGGCCGATGACGCCTTTGAGGTTGAGCGACAAGTCCATCAGCACCTGGCGCTGCGCCGTCTCAGGGAAAAAATTGAGGATGCGCTGCATGACCTGGTTGGCATTATTCGCATGCAGGGTCGAGACGCACAGGTGGCCGGTTTCTGCATAGGCCATGGCATGCTGCATGGTCTCGCGGTCGCGGATCTCACCGATCATGATGACATCGGGCGCCTCGCGCATGGCGCGGCGCAGGGCCTCGTCGAAGGATCGGGTGTCGAGCCCGACTTCGCGCTGGTCAATGATGGATTTCTTGTGGCTGTGCTCGAACTCCATCGGGTCTTCCACGGTCAGGATGTGCGAGCTTGTCATCTCGTTGCGGTAGTCCAGCAACGCGGCCAGCGTGGTCGACTTGCCTGACCCGGCGGCTCCCACCACCAGCACCAGCCCGCGCTTGAGCATGGCCAGGGTCTTCAGGATGGGCGGCAGCTTCAGCGATTCGAGCGTCGGAATCCGGCTGTTGATGTGGCGCACCACGACCGCAACATCGCCGCGCTGACGGTACACATTGACGCGGAACCGTCCCAATGGGTCCATGGCAATGGCCAGGTCGCACTCCAGTTCAGCCTCGAACTGCCGGATCTGGGATTCGCGCATGACCGAATAAGCAAGCGCCTTGATGCGGGTGCCGGTCAGCGGTGGCTCGGGCAGGCGCTTGATCTGGCCCTCAATCTTGAGTGACGCAGGCACGTCACTGGACAGAAAGAGGTCGGATGCGCCGTGCGCCACCATGAGCGCCAAGTAGCGGCCCAGGTCGTCCGCCTGGGGGGAGGCCGGTAGGGAGGGTTCCATGAGGGTTTCCTTGACGATGAGCCGCAGTTTACGATGGCTTTGGGCCGGGGCTGCCGGGCGCGAATGACCTGCTACGCTTGGCAATCATGAAACCACTTTTCAAATGGGGTGCAGGCGCCTTGCTTGTACTGGCCCTGGCGGGGGCAGGGGGGCTGGCCAGCCGGCGCGGCACGCCGGTGCAGCTGGTGCCGGTGGCGCGCACGGGCATTGTGCAGTCGGTGGTGGCGACGGGCAGGCTCAATGCGCCGGCGCGCATGGACATTGGCGCCGAAGTCACCGCCACGGTGCTGGAAGTGCGGGTGCGCGAAGGCGACCGCGTCAAGGCAGGCGATGTGCTGCTGCGCCTGTCGGACGCCGAAGCCCGCGCCGCGCTGCAGCAGGCCAGAGCCGCCCTGCTTGAAGCGCGCGGCCGCGCTACCCAGCAGGCCACGGTGGCCGCACCCGTGGCCTCGCAGGCGGTGGTGCAGGCCGAAGCGGCTTTCACATCCGCCGAGCGCGAACACCAGCGTGCCCGCGACCTGGTAGCACAGGGTTTCTTTTCCCAGCAAAAGCTTGACGATGCCCGGCGCGCGCTGGACACGGCGCGCAGCGCGCTGCAGTCGGCCCGCGTGCAGTCGCAGGCCAACCAGCCCAGCGGCGTCGAGCGCGTGCTCGCCGCCTCGCGCGTGGACCAGGCCGCAGCGGCGGTCGGGATGGCCGAGGCGCGCCTGGCGCGCCTTGCCATTACCAGCCCGGTCGATGCCATCGTGCTGACGCGCACGGTTGAGCCCGGCAGCATGGCCCAGCCTGGCCATGTGCTCTTGACGCTGGCGGCGCAGGGCGGCATCCGGATTGACGCCAATGTCGATGAAAAAAACCTGCGCCTGCTTACCCCCGGCATGGCCGCCCGGGCCGTGGCCGATGCCTATCCCGGCCAGTCGTTTGACGCACGGCTGAGCTACATCGCCCCGGCGGTGGACCCGCAGCGCGGCACCGTGGAAGTACGTCTGGCCGTGCCAAAACCACCCGTGTTTTTGCGGCCGGACATGACGGTGTCGGTTGAACTTGTGGGCGGCACCAAAGCACAAGCGCTGGTCCTGCCTTCGGGCGCGGTGCACGATGCCGACCGCGAGGCGCCCTGGGTGCTGGCCTTGCAGGGCGGCAGGGCGGTGCGCGTGCCCATCAAGCTGGGCCTGCGCGGCATCGGTTCGGTGGAAATCGTGGCCGGCCTGAAAGAGGGTGATGAAGTGATTCCCCAGACCGAGAAAGCCGTTGCCGGCGACCGTGTGCGGCCCGGCCCCGTGGTGGCGCAGGTGAAGGGCATGGAAACGCCGTCCTTCATTTCACGCTGAACCTGAATTGAAAATCATGCCCCTCATCCGCCATCGCCCCGCCCTCAGCTCCTGGACTCGCTGGATGCCTTTCGAGCTGCTGGTGGCGCTGCGCTTTCTGCGCGAAGGCCGCATGCAGAGCGTGCTGATCCTGGCCGGCGTGACCGGCGGCGTGGCGGTCATCATCTTTCTCACGCAGCTGATCAACCAGCTGCAGTCCACCATCATCGACCGCGTGATGGGCTCGCAGGCGCATGTGGTGATCCGGCCGCTGGAAGAGGTCTCGCAGCGCGTCGTCACGCCCGGTGCCGGGCGCGAGGTGGCCGCCGTGGTGCAGCCGCGCGAGCAGCGCCTGCGCTCGGTCGACCAATGGGAGCGCATCGCCGCGCTGGCGGCAGCCACGCCCGGTGTGCTGGCGGTTTCGCCGGTCGTCAGCGGCCCGGCCTTTGCCGCGCGCGGCAACAGCAACAAGAGCGTGGCGCTGCTGGGCGTGCAGCCCGACGCCTACCGCCGCGTGGTGCACATGGACGACTACATGACGCGCGGCCGTTTCGACGTGACCGGCACCGGCGCGCTGATTGGCACTGACCTGGCGCAGGATCTGGGTGTCAGCGTGGGCGATAAGCTGCGCGTGACCAGCGCCCAGGGCCGTAGCGAGACGGTAGACATCACCGGTCTCTTTGACATGGGCAACCGCGACCTGAACCGGCGCTGGGTGTTCATCACGCTCAAGCTGGCGCAGACGCTGCTCGATTTGCCTGGCGGCGTGTCCAACATCGACCTGACGGTGAAGGACTTGTTCGGCGCCAACCAGGTGGCCGACGCCCTTAGGGCGCAGACCGGCCTCACGGTCGACAGCTGGATGCAGACCAACTCAGGCCTTCTCAATGCATTGAGCAATCAGTCAGTGTCGAACAACCTGATCCGCAGTTTCGTCATCATCATCGTGGCGCTGGGTATTTCCAGCGTGCTGGTGGTCAGCGTGGTGCAAAAGCAGCGCGAGATCGGCATTTTGCGGGCCATGGGCGCGGGGCGCCGCCGCATCATGACGGTGTTTTTGCTGCAGGGTGGCCTGGTCGGGCTGGTGGGCTCGGTGTTTGGCTCGGCGCTGGCGTTTACCTTGCTCGTGGTGTTTTCGCATGTCTTCAAAAGTCCCGACGGCGGCTCGCTGTTTTCTGCGCAGCTCGACCCGATGCTGGTGCTTCTGGCGTCGGTGGTTGCCTGCGGCGTGGGTCTGGCGGCGGCGGCGATACCGGCGCGCAGCGCGGCGCGCATGGACCCGGTGCAGGCGATTCGAAGTTAGCCCATGAAGGCCTCCAACGAACCCCTGCAGCACGAGCCCATCCTGCGCCTCGCAGACATCCGCCGCAGCTACAACGTCGGCACGGAAGTCGAAACCGAGGTGCTGCACGGCATCAGCCTGAGCCTGCAGCCCGCCGAGTTCGTCGCGCTCAAGGGGCCGTCGGGTTCGGGCAAGAGCACGCTGCTCAACATCATCGGACTGCTGGAGCGGCCCACCTCGGGCACGCTGGAAATCGCTGGGCAATTCACCCAGTCGCTCGACGATGCGGGCCTGACGCAACTGCGCGGCGCGACCATCGGCTTTGTGTTCCAGTTCCACCATCTGCTGCCGGCCTTCACGGCGCTGGAAAACGTGCTGCTGCCTTCCATCATTGCCCACGGCACCGCCACGGCGGAGGCCGAAGCCAACGGGCGCGAACTGCTGGCGCGCGTCGGTCTGGCGGGCGCGGAATACAAGCGGCCCGGCGAGCTGTCGGGCGGCATGCAGCAGCGCGTGGCGATAGCGCGGGCGCTGTCGCTGCGGCCACGCCTGATCCTGGCCGACGAGCCCACCGGCAACCTCGACACGGTGTCGGCCGACGAGGTGTTCGGCCTGTTGCGCGAGTTCAACCGCGACCACGGCAGCGCCTGCCTGATCGTGACGCACGACCCGCGCCTGGCCGCGCGTTGCGACCGTACCATCGAGCTGGTTGACGGGCGGCTGGTGGCGAGCTGATCGCCATTGATTCGCTAGCTGATTTCGCCTGCCCGTATGCGCTGAAGCCGGAATTGATGCTGAAATTCGCAGCGCAGGTCAACCTGTGTGACTGACAAGCCCAGCCTGTCACTGCTACCCTCATGACTCCAAAAAAGCGACGAGAGACAAAAGCATGAGCGAGACAAAAACAACTCCCTACCTTCCCCAGATCCGTCTGTACCAGGACTGGCTGCGCGAGCGGCATGGCCTGGTCTTTGACAACTACGACGCGCTGTGGCGCTGGTCCACCACCGACCTCGACGCTTTCTGGCAAAGCGTCTGGGACTATTTCGACCTTCAGTCGCCTACGCCGCACAGCGCGGCGCTGGCCAGGAACACCATGCCGGGCGCGCAGTGGTTTCCCGGCGCGCAAGTCAACTACGCGCGGCAGGTGCTTCGCCATGTGGATGCGGCGCATGCCGCCGGCCTGCCCGCAGTGGTCAGCAGCAACGAAAAGCGCCAGCAGCGCGAGTTGAGCTGGCCCGAGCTGCGCCGCCAGGTTGCCTCGCTGGCGCTGCACCTCAAAGCCCAGGGCGTGCAGCCCGGTGACCGCGTGGCGGCCTACCTGCCCAATGTTCCCGAGGCCATGGTGGCTTTTCTGGCCACGGTAAGCATTGGCGGCGTGTGGAGCATTTGCGCGCCCGACATGGGCACGCACGCCGTGCTCGACCGCTTTCGCCAGATCGAGCCCAGAGTGCTCATCGCCTGCGACGGCGTGACTTATGCCGGGCGCGAGCACGAACGGCTGGGCGTGCTCGCCGAGCTGCGCCTTGCGCTGCCAAGCGTGCAGCACACGCTGCTGGTGGGTAATCTGGATGCTACGATTTCAGTAGCTGGTTGTGTAGAATGGACGAGGGCTACAGAGCGAAATGATGCTGAAGTGGCAAGTTTCGAGCCGCTCTGGCTGCCCTTCGACCATCCGCTGTGGATTGTCTATTCCAGCGGCACCACCGGCCTGCCCAAGCCCATCGTGCATGGCCACGGCGGCATGGTTCTGGTGCAGATGCAGCTCGGCACTTTGCACAACGACGTCGGCTGCAGTTATGCATCCAACAGCCTGGGTGAGCGCTACCACTGGTACAGCTCCACCGGCTGGGTGATGTGGAATGCGCAGCTCGCCGGCCTGCTGTGCGGCACCACCTGCGTGATCTTCGACGGCAACCCCGGCGGCAGCCGTGAGCATCCTGACTGGACCACGCTCTGGCGCTTCGCGGCGGATACCGGCGTGACCTTTTTTGGCGCAGGCGCGGCCTTCTTCGCCAACTGCATGAAGGCCGGCATCACGCCGGCGCAGTGCGGCGATCTCACGCGCATCCGCGCGCTCGGCTCCACCGGCTCGCCGCTGAGTGCCGAAGTGCAGCAATGGGGCACAGGCTTCATGGCCGGGGCGGGTGTTGACGGCATCTGGTGGAGCAACATCTCGGGCGGCACCGACTTTGCCGGCGCCTTCATAGGCGGCAACCGCGAGCTGCCGCAGACGCCCGGAAAGATGCAGTGCCGCATGCTGGGTGCGGCGGTCGAGGCCTGGAACGAACAGGGCCAGCCCGTCATCGGCGAAGTCGGCGAGCTGGTCTGCACGCAGCCGATTCCGTCGATGCCCTTGTTTCTGTGGGGCGACGACAGCGGCGCGCGTTACCTGTCGAGCTACTTCGACATGTATGCGCCCGGTCACGGCCGCAAACCCGGCGGCGGCGATGCGGGGCCCGAAGCAGGCGCCGTCTGGCGTCATGGCGACTGGCTGAAGATTGATGCCGGCACCCAGGGCGGCTGCGTGATTTATGGGCGCTCAGACGCGACCATCAACCGCCACGGCCTGCGCATGGGAACCAGCGAGCTGTACAGCGCAGTGGAAGCCCTGCCCGAGGTGATGGATTCGCTGGTCGTTGACCTGGAGTACCTGGGCCGCGAGAGCTACATGCCGCTCTTCGTGGTGCTGAAAAGCGGCGTGCTGCTGGACGACGCGATGAAGGCCCGACTCAACAACGCCATCAGGACTGCGCTCAGCCCGCGCTTCGTGCCCGACGACATCTTCCAGGTTGCCGAAGTCCCGCGCACGCTGTCGGGCAAGAAGCAGGAACTGCCGATCAAGAAACTGCTGCTGGGCCAGTCTCTGGAAAAGGTCGTGAACAAGGACGCGATGGCCAATCCGGGCTGTCTGGACTGGTACGTGGCGTTTGCGGCGAAGCGGCGGGCGGAGACGGCAGCATGATGAGGAGAGCCGCGATTGCGGCACGTTGATGCTTATTCGGCCTTGATATTGGCAGACTTGGCCAGTTGCAGATAGCGCACCGAGTCTGATTTGATCAGGCTGGCCAGCTCCCGCGCCGATCCCTTGTACGGTTCGACACCCGCGTTGGACAGGCTGGACTGCACGGCAGGGTCGGCGAGGATTTTTTCCACGTCGGCCGCCAGCTTCGCTACGACCTGCGGCGACAGCTTGGCAGGCCCCATCAGGGCATACCAGATCGAGAAATCGAACGGCTTCAGGCCCTGTTCCTCGAATGTAGGGGTGTCGGGCAGCAATCCGTAGCGATGCGCGGTCGATATGCCCACCACGCGCAAGCGCCCACTCTTGACGTAGGGTGCCACCAGGTTTGCACTCACCATGGCCAGCGGGATCTGGCCGCCGACGACATCCGTCAACGCAGGCGCGCAGCCCTTGTAGCTGGCATGCGCCGCGGTCACGCCCGTCTTCTGCTTGACCAGCTCCATCGCAAAATGTTGTGGCGTGCCAATGCCGCAAGAGCCATAGCTCAGTGTGTCTGGCTTGGCCCTGGAGGCCGCGATCAGTTCCTTGATATTGCCAAGCTGGGCGCTTGGGTGCGCGGCCAGTGCGATCGGCGTGACGCCGAGCAACATGATCGGCGTCAGGTCCTTCTCCGGGTCGTAGGGGAGTTTGCCCATGACGCCGAGGTTGGTCACCATGGTGCTGTTCTGGAGCAGAAGGGTGTAGCCGTCCGCTGGCGCGCGCACCACTTCCTGCGTTCCGATATTGCCGGAGGCGCCAGCCTTGTTGTCCACCACGACGCCCTGGCCCCAGGCTTTTTGCAGGCCTGCGCCAATCTGGCGCGCCAGAATGTCGGAGCCGCCTCCCGTGGCGTAGGGCACGACGATGCGGACCGATTTGGCCGGGTAGGTCTGTGCCAGTGCGTGGGGGCTCCCCATTTGAAGGACCGCAAGGCAGGCGGCTGGAATAAGGGTTCTGATGTGCATGCTTGTCTCCTGAATTTTTTTCTGGTCTGTGATGCTGAGGGCTTGGCTTCTGTTCGGTTGCGCTTCAATTGTCGAGATCGACGGCCCCCAATCTGCTGATCCACAAGTTCCACGAACGAGGAATCTGTCCGTCATTCATGTCGGAGGACAGCTGGGCCTCTTCCTCGTTGAGGAACATGATCTCGCCCAGGCTCTGTGCCTGCAACTGGAGCTTGGCATTGATCTCGGCATAGATGGCGCGGTAGACCGCCTGTTCCAGAGAGCTTCCGACGACGGTCGAGCCGTGGCCACGCATCAGCACGCAACTGCAGGAGCCCAGTGAGTCCGCCAAGGCCTTGCCGAGGTGGGGGCTGCGGATCAGCATGTCCGTGTTGCCGCCCGCATCGCGGATTTCGAAATGTGCCGATCCACTGCCTAAAAAGCCCGACATATGGAAGACCGGACGCAGGCGGTTCTTGGTCACCGCGAAGGGGATCACGCTCGGCGAATGGCTGTGCACCACGGCGACGACGTCGGGCCGCGCACGGTAGATCTCGCCATGGATGAAGCGCTCAAGATAGGGCCGCTCGGCAGTCTCGGATACGGCATTGCCATCGTAGTCATAGCAGACGATATCCCTGCGCCTAACCATGCCGGGTGCACGGTTGCAGGACAGGAGAAACACGCCCGGTTCGGTGTCATGCCGTACGCTTGCATGGCCCAGGCCATCGACCACACCATGGTCATAGAGAATGCGGTTTGCGTAAACGAGCCGGTCTACCAGGGAGGGATCCGGGGGATTGATCGACATACAAATTTCCTTGTTTAGTTTGCCAAACGGATGATGGGGTGACCGCTGCAATGCTGTGTTTGCGAGTTCGGATTTTCTGCTGCTGGGTCGGAAATCAGAGTGTCTGGCATAGCGCGCGGGCACTGGGCGGTTGCGGTGAAGTGCATGGTCTTGTCTCCCTGGTTTCTGCGTGTATCCGAGTTATGGGTGGATTCTTGGCGTAAACCTTTATCTTCGCAAGCAGATAGAAGAATAAGTACTATTCGATTTTTCAATAATGAGTGAAGGATTCAGGTTATGGCCAAGCTGGATGTTGAATGGCTGATGGTGTTTGACGGGGTGTTCAAGACCAGCAGTGTGTCCAGGGCGGCGGAACAGCTGGGCATGACCCAGGCTGCGGCCAGCACGGCGCTGAACAAGCTGCGGGTCCATTTCAACGACCCGCTTTTCAGCCGCACGGCGCGGGGCATGCTGCCCACGCCCCGCGCCGAGGCCATCTGGGTCTCGGTGCGCGAAGTGCTGGTTCACCTGGACCGGGCACGCACGAATGGCAGCGGATTCGAGCCCGCGCAGGCGCGCCGTACTTTTCGCATCAGCACGACCGATATCAGCAAGATCGCGCTACTGCCGACTCTGGCAAATCACCTGCGCAAGGTGGCGCCCCATGTGCAGATTGAGCTGGAAAAGATATCCACGGACATCGTGAGGCGTTTGCAGGACGGCGAGGTGGATCTGGCAGTGGGTTTCATGCCGCAGCTGGAAGCGGGGTTCTATCAGCAGGTGCTATTCGAGCAGAACTATGTCTGCCTGGTCGCGCAGTCGCATCCACGTCTGGGCAGTAGCCGCCTGACCAAGGCAGCGTTTGCACGCGAGGGCCATGTGCTGATAAGCGCCTCGGGCACGGGCCACGCGATGGTCGACAAGGAGCTTGCGCGTGCCGGCGTTGACCGCAAGGTCGTTCTGCGAGTGTCCAGCTTCCTGGGCGTGGCCCAGATCGTTGCCGAAACCGAGTTGATCGCGACGGTTCCGCTGCGCTATGGCGAGTTGATGGCAAGGCGGGAAAAGATACGGCTTCTCCCGGTCCCGCACGCGTTGCCGAAGTTCAACGTCAAGCAGCACTGGCACGAGCGCTTCCATACCGACCCCGTCAATACCTGGCTGCGCCGCACCGTCGCGGAACTGTTCTCCCGAGGATCGACTCAGCGATGACCTGGCCAGCGAACTTGTGGCGAGGTTTGCTGGGTGTCACTGCCGGCCGGATATTGCCTATTGCATCAGGTCAAACAAAGTGCGCGCAATGACCTTGGTAGCTCGGCGCAAATCCTCAAGAACAAGGTGTTCATCAGCCTGCTTGGCATGGCTCTCGAACACCGTGCGCGGACCGGCGCCGTAAATGGCCGCCGGGATGCCGGCTGCGCCGAAGAGGCGCACGTCGGTATAAAGCGGCGTGCCTGAAGTGGGAATCGGCTCGCCAAAAATCGCCTCGCCGTGCTTTTGCAGCGCCTGCACCAGCGGGGCATTGCTGGCGTCGGGTTTCCATGCCTCGGCCAGCAGCAGGCGCTTGATCTCGATCGTGATGCCGGACACGGTTGCCGCCGCCCCGGCAATCACGCGGCGCACGTCGGCTTCGACCTCGACCGGGTTTTCCTCCGGGATCATGCGGCGGTCCAGCTTGAGCATCACTTTGCCGGGGACCACGTTGGTGTTGGTGCCTCCTTCGATGCGCCCGACGTTGAGGTAGGGGTGCTGTATGCCTTCGACGTTTGACGTAATGAATTTGAAGCGTTTGTTTTGTTCATACAGCGCGCCGAGGATGGCGGTGGCGCCCTGCAGCGCGTCAATGCCGGTGTCGGGAATGGCGGCATGCGCCATCTTGCCGTGGACCGTGACTTCGAGTTGCAGGCAGCCGTTGTGCGCGGTGATGACCTGGTAGCTGAAACCGGCGGCAATCAGAAAATCGGCCTTGATGAGATTCTTCCTGAGCAGCCAGCCCGGGCCGAGTTCGCCGCCGAATTCCTCGTCGTAGGTGAAGATCAGCTCGATGCCGCCCTTGAGCGGGACGCCCAGCGCTTCGAGTGCGCGCACGGCGAAGGTGTAGGTGGCGAAGTCGCTCTTGTTGACGGCGGCGGCGCGGCCGTAGAGCTTGCCTTCCACCACCTCGCCGCCATAGGGGTCGTGCGTCCAGCCGTCGCCGGGCGGCACCACATCGCCGTGGGCGTTGAGGGCGATGGTGTTGCCCGCGCCATAGTGGCGGCGCACGATCAGGTTGGTGATGGATTCGAGACCGTGGCTTTTCACTTCGTCGGCAGGAACGGGGTGCTGTTCGGCCTCGAATCCAAAGCTTTTTAGCAGCTCGGCGGTGCGCTCGGCATGCGGTGCGTTGTTGCCGGGCGGGGTGTCGGTAGGCACGCGCACCAGCGCCTGCAGGAATGAGACCTCCTCGTCGAAGTGCGCGTCGATCCAGGCGTCAAGGCCGGTATAGGCAGAGGCTGATGTCATGAGTGTTCCGTGGCCAGTTGTTCGAGCAGATTCTGGAAGGCGCGCACGCACAGTTCGGCGTCGTCGTTGGTGATGGATTCCAGCGGGTTGTGGCTGATGCCGGCGTTCAGGCCGCGCACAAAAAGCATCGCCTGGGGCATGATTTCGTGCAGCTTCATGGCGTCGTGACCTGCGCCGCTGGGCATGCGGTAAATCGGCAAACCGAGCGACTCCACGGCGCGCTCCCAGCGCTGCTGCCAGTCGGGCGCGCTGGGCGCGGCAGGCGCGCGCATGGCCTCTTCGAGCTTGTAGTGCAGGCCGCGCCGCTCGCAGATGCGTAGCAGCTCACCCTGCACGTCGCTGGTGCAGGCGTCGCGCACTTCATTGGTGGTGGCGCGAATGTCGAGGCTGAACTTGCAACGCCCCGGCACCACGTTGATGGAGCCGTTGGGCACTTCGAGCATGCCCATGGTCGCCACCAGATTTTCGACGCTGCTGCCGCGCTTTTCGAGGTAAATCGCCAGCTCGGCTGCCGCAGTGGCGGCATCGCGACGGCAGCCCATGGGCGTGGTGCCGGCGTGGCTGGCCATGCCGATGATTTCGCCGAGAAGACGCACGCCGCCATTGATGGAAGTCACGACGCCGAGCGGCAGGTCCGCCTCGTTGAGGACAGGCCCCTGCTCGATGTGGACTTCGACAAAGCCGAGGTAATTGGCCGGATTCCGTTTCAGTGCGGGAATGCCGTCGATGCTGAGGCCGGCTTGAAGCATGGCCTCGCGCATCGTGATGCCGTCGGCGTCCTTCTGGTCCAGCCAGCGCATGTCGAACTGACCGGCGAGCGCGCCCGAGCCGAGAAATACCGCCTTGTAGCGCTGGCCTTCTTCTTCGGAAAAGCCAATCACTTCGATGCCGAAGGGCAGGCGCCGCCCTTGGCGGTGCAAATCGCGCACACAGGCCATGGGCGCAAAAATGCCCAGGCGTCCGTCGTACTTGCCGCCATTGCGTACCGTGTCGTAGTGCGAGCCGGTCAGCAGGCGTCTGGCCTGCGGATCGCTGCCGTGGTAGATGCCCACGACATTGCCGACGGCATCGATGGACACTTCGTCGAAGCCGCAGTCCTCGCGCATCCCCTTTGCCAGGTGCTGCGCGCAGGCGCGGTGCGCAGCGGTCAAATAGGTCACGGTGAGTTGGCCGCGTTCGGCGTAGCCGGGGTCGCTGTAGGTGCTGAGCTGCTCGGCCCAGTCCCATACCCGGTTACCGAGATCGGGCGTGTGACCCAGCCTGTCATCGAGCCTGATTTCTGCAATGCGGTGAATGTTGCGCAGGCACTCGGCCAGCTCGAAGTCGGCGTGATTCTCCAGCCGGCGCGCAAAGGTCGCGATGATCTCGGACCTGGGCAAGCCCAGGCCGCGCGGGCCGCGAATCGCCAGGATGAAGGGAAAGCCGAACTTCGCGTTGTAGTCGGCGTTGAGTTGTTGAAGCATGGAAAACTCTGCTGGCGTGCAGTCGGCCAGCCCGGCCTTGCCTTGCTCGCTCGCTGATTCAGCCGTCAGCGTCTGGCTCACCATGGCCTTGCCCGCGAGTTCAGGGTGAAGGCGGATCAGGGCGAGCTGCGCGTCACGTCCGGCGTTGCGCACCACCTCGGACAGCGCCCGCTTCAGTTGTGCCAGGCTGGTGAACGGACGCCGTGAGCAGGCCTGCTCCGCAATCCACGGTGAATGTTCGTAGATGCCGTCCAGCAGTGCGAGGAATTCGGCTTCGCTGGCCTTGTTGAGTTCGTTTAAGGTGATCATGCTGCTTGCCAGACAAAAGCCGTTTCGGGGTTGAAGGGGTGCGCCTGCTTCCAGTGACGCGCGATGTCGATGCGCCGGGTGACCCAGACGCGGTCATGCTGCGCCATGTGGTCCAGGAAGCGCTGCAGCGCACGCAGGCGGCCCGGGCGACCGAGCAGACGGCAATGCATGCCCACGCTCAACATGGCGGGCCGCTCCTCGCCTTCGGCATAGAGCACATCGAAGCTGTCGCGCAGGTAGGTAAAAAAATCATCGCCCTGGGAAAAACCCTGCGGCAGGGCAAAGCGCATGTCGTTGGTGTCGAGCGCATAGGGCACCACCAGTTGCGGCGCTAGCGAGCCGTCGGTTTTTTCGACCTGCAGCCAGAAGGGCAGGTCATCGCCGTAGTAGTCGCTGTCGTATTCAAAGCCGCCATAGTCGGCCACCAGCCTGCGAGTGTTGGGGCTGTCGCGGCCGGTGTACCAGCCAAGCGGCCGCTCGCCGGTGATGCGCTGAATGGCCTCCATGCCGATCGCCATGTGCTCGCGCTCCGTGGCCTCGTCCAGGTTCTGGTAATGAATCCAGCGCCAGCCATGACAGGCTATTTCATGACCAAGTTCCTGAAAGGCCGCAGCGACTTCGGGGCAACGCTCAAGCGCCATGCCGACGCCAAAAACCGTCAGCGGCAGGCCGCGTTTCTCGAATTCGCGCAGCAGGCGCCACACGCCGGCGCGCGAGCCATATTCGTAGATGCTCTCCATGCTCAGGTGGCGGGCCGGGTAGGCGGGCGGATTGAACATCTCGGATAAAAACTGCTCGCTGCCGGCGTCGCCATGCAGCACCGAGCTTTCGCCGCCTTCTTCATAGTTCAGCACAAACTGCACCGCAATGCGGGCGCGGCCGGGCCAGTTGGCATGAGGCGGCTTGCGGCCGTAGCCTTTCAGGTCGCGCGGGTAGTTTGATGGCATGGGCATTCGCTAGTTTTAAAAAAATCTCATCAATGGGGCTGGCGGGAACGGTTTATGCATGCTCAGGCGCGCATACAGTAGCATCGTAAAACACAAGTCAGTCTGAACAGCCTGGCGCCGCCTGCCATTGCCTGACGAAGCAGAAAGCAGAAAGCAGGAAGTGGGCCTGCACCGTTTATTTCAACCAGCAGAAAGTTTTTCATGGGCCACCTCAGTACCCACGTTCTCGACACCATGCACGGCTGCCCGGCGGCCGGCATGAAGATCACGCTGCAGCGCGTGGCAGGTTTGCGTGTCGAGACGCTCAAGGAAGTTGTTCTCAACCAGGATGGTCGCAGCGAAGGCGGTCCGCTGCTTGACGCGACGGAAATGGCGGTCGGCCGCTACCGGCTGCTGTTCGAGGTGGGGGCTTATTTCCGTGCCCGTGGTGTGGCGCTGCCCGAACCGGCATTCATTGACACGGTGCCAGTTGATTTCGGCATGGCCGACGCCGACGGCCACTACCATGTGCCCCTGCTCGTCAGCCCCTGGACTTACTCGACCTACCGCGGATCATGACGACTGCCTACCTACTGGACTGGGCCAACCTGCTGTTGCGCTGGGCCCATGTCATCACCGCGATTGCCTGGATCGGCTCGTCGTTTTACTTTGTCTTTCTGGACAACAGTCTGACCAGTCCCACAGAGCCCGACCTGGTCGGAAAGGGGGTTGATGGGGCGCTGTGGGCGGTGCACGGCGGAGGCTTTTACAACCCGCAAAAATACCGGGTGGCGCCGAAGCAGATGCCTGAAAACCTGCACTGGTTTTACTGGGAGGCCTACTCGACCTGGCTCACCGGCTTCGCCCTGTTCACGGTGCTCTACCTTTTCAATGCCGCCACTTTTCTGGTGGATAAAAGTGTTTACGACTGGTCGGCAGGCGCTGCAGTCGGCGCGGCACTCGGCTTTCTTGTTGCCGGTTGGCTGGTGTATGACGCGATTTGCCGCGTCTTCGGGCAGAAGAAAAACGGTGACCTGATCGTCGGCGCGGGCCTTTTTGCATTTGTCGTTTTCGCGACGTGGCTGGCCTGCCAGCTCTTCGCGGGGCGCGCCGCCTTCCTGCTGGTCGGCGCCATGCTCGCCACCACGATGAGCGCCAACGTTTTCGTGTGGATCATTCCGGGACAACGCAAGGTCGTCGCGCAGCTCAAGGCCGGGCTGCCGGTCAATGCGATCTACGGCTGGCGTGCCAAGCAGCGCAGCGTGCACAACACCTACTTCACGCTGCCGGTGCTGATTGCGATGCTGTCCAATCACTACGGCTGGCTGTCTGCGGGACGCCATAACTGGCTGGTGCTGGTGCTCCTGATGCTGGCCGGCGCGCTGATCCGGCACAGTTTTGTGGCGCGCCACAAGGCAGGCGTGCAGGGCAAGCGCTCGCCCTGGGAATATGCGGTGCTTGGCACCATGCTGGTGCTTGGACTCGCGGTCTGGCTGGCACCACCGCCGCCCTCGGCCGCAGCCCTTGCGGCGGCCGCCAGGTCGGCGAATTTTGCCGAAGTGAAATCAGTGATAGACCAGCGCTGCGTGATGTGCCACAGCGCGCAACTGCAGAACAAGGGCATTGCCCTGTACACGCCGGAGTTGATCGGGCAGCATGCCCAGGCGGTCTATCAGCAGGCGGTCGCGCTCAAGCTCATGCCCTTGAACAATGCCACGCAGATCACCGGGGATGAGCGCGATTTGATCAAGCGCTGGTTTGAAGCCGGCGCGCCGCTCGATGGATCAGTATTTTGACTGTTACGCCGCTGTACGCGGCTTGCGGTTGACCAGCACGATGCCCGCTGCCACAGTCGCGAGCGCCACCAGCAGGCCAGGCGTCACGCGTTCGCCCAGCCACACCGACCCAAACAGCAGCGCAAAGAGCGGCGTGAAAAATACAAATACTGAAATTTTGGTGGCCGGGTAGCGGCCCAGCATCCACATCCAGGCCAGGTAGCTGACAAAGGCGCCGATCACGGTCTGCAGCGCCAGCGAGGTGATGGCAAACGGGCTGAACTGCCAGACCCAGACTTCTCCCAGACTCAGCGACAGGACCGGAAAGACCAGCGTACTGAACGCCAGCTGGTAGAAAAGCAGTTTCTCCGCAGAGATCCTGACCAGGCTGGAAGCGCGAATCACCACTGTCGTCAGGCCCCACGCCATGCCGGCCAGCAGCGCCAGTATGTCGCCGCGCGCAGTCGATGCCTGCTCGCCCGCAAAGCCCTCGCGCAAGGCAAACACCACCGCCACAAAAGCGCACAGCAATCCGACCCACTGCAGGCCGCGCAGCTTTTCGGACTTGACCCAGAGCGGGAGCAGCGCCGCCACCCAGAAAGGCGAGGTGTACAAAAACACGGTCAGGCGCGAGGCCGTGGTGTACTGCAGGCCCAGATAGATGCAGGCAAACTCCGCGCCGAAGAGCGCGCCCGCGAGCAGGCCTGCTGCCAGCGAGCCGTCACGGTTGAACAGTGGAATTCGCCGCCACAGGCACCACAGCCAAAGCAGGGCCGTGGCGCCCGCCAGGCGCAGGGACGCCTGGAACATGGGCGGTATTTCAGCGATCGTCGCCTTGATGAGAACTTGCTGAAACCCCCAGAAGAGGCAGCAGCCAAGCAGCAGGGAAATGGCGAGGGCGTCGAGGTGGACTTTGCGTGCGGTCATGGGCTCAGGGAGGCAGCAATTCGGGGCGGTCATTCATCGCGAACCCGCTCCCCCTGATGCCGGCTCACAAAGGGTGCTCTGTGTAGAACTTGCCGCCGTGAAACAGCAGTGGCGCGGCACCGGCGCGGTGGCTGCAGCGCTCCACCTCGCCGACAAAAATCACATGGTCGCCCTCTTCATAGCGGCTGCGGTTGAAGCATTCAAAGGTCGCGGCCGCGCCAGTCAGCAGGGGCGAGCCGCTGGCGCCTTCGGTGAACAGAACATCCTTCCAGCGGTCTTCGCGCCTGCTGGCAAAGCGTTCGGCCAGTTCCTTCTGGTCTGCCGCGAGGATGTTGATGGCATAGTGCGAGCCGGTGCTCAGCGCAGCCATGGAGCTCGCAGCCTGCGACAGGCTCCAGAGGACCAGGGGCGGGTTGAGCGATACCGAATTGAAGGAATTGGCGGTCAGGCCGACCAGAGTGCCCTCCGGTGTGCGCGCGGTGACGATGGTCACGCCGGTGGCAAACATCGCCAGCGATGCGCGGAATTCCCGCTGGGAAAAGCTGGGGCTGCTCGCTTTGCGAAGGGTGGGTGGAGACAACATAGAGGGCTAATTTAACTGAAGCCTCCGGCGTGCGTTCGCTGCGGGATTCTCAGCCACCGCTGATCGATGTGGCGGATTTACGGATGATCTGGTGTTCTAGCCCATGCAGTATGGGTACAGAAAGCTATTGTAATGATAGCGGTTCGCGCAGTTCACCCAGTTCACGTGCATCGAGGCACAAGCCGGCAGCCTGCGGCATCTCGCTCGTTGCAGGCCTGCGCAATTACCCGTAAGCGCTTTCGCCGTCCCATGGACTGCATCCGGAATCAGGCCGCTTGGGCGTTCAGGCGGACCTGGGCGCGGTCAAAGCCGTAGAAGCCGAAGTCCATGGCGGGTGCCTCGCCGCTGATCAGTTCGGCCATGGCCTTGCCCGAGCCCGCGCCATGGGTCCAGCCCAAAGTGCCGTGGCCGGCATTCACCCACAAGCGGCCGACTTTGGTTTTGCCGATATAGGGGATGTTGGTTGGGGTGGCCGGGCGCAGGCCGGTCCAGAACTGCGGTGTGCCGCCTTCTTCTTCCAGCCGCGTATCGCAGACGCCGGGCAGCACTTCCTCTATGCGCCTGGCCAGCATGCGGCAGCGGGCCTTGGCCAGCGGCGTGTCGAGCGACAGGTCATAGCCGCCGACTTCAATCGTGCCGGCAACGCGCAGATCATTGCCTAGCCTGCTCATGGCGCATTTGACCTCGTCGTCAATCGTGCTGACAAAAGGCGCCAGCTCAGGTTTGAGCAGCTTGAAGGTGGCGCTGTAGCCCTTGCCCGGGTAGATGGGCAGGTCAACGCCAACGGTGCGCAGCAGCGGCGCCGTGTATGAGCCGCAGGCCACCACTACCGCATCGGCCTTCAGATGCGTCAATGGAGCCTTGTTTTGGCCTCCATCGCCCGTTTTGCGTGCGCGGACAGCTACTGAATTAATAGCATCTCCAGTTTTCTCAAGGCGAACAATGTCATGGTTGTACAAAAACTGTGCGCCAAGGGCGGCACAGCGCTGTGCCAGTGACTGGGTGAAGACGCGGGCATCGCCGCTTT
This sequence comes from uncultured beta proteobacterium, assembly GCA_963793855.1. Taxonomy (GTDB): domain Bacteria; phylum Pseudomonadota; class Gammaproteobacteria; order Burkholderiales; family Burkholderiaceae_C; genus Polaromonas. Next base: position 395,312 of record CAWCBL010000004.1, on the reverse strand, counting down.
CATCGCTGGCGGTATAAGTGCCGCCCACAATGCGGTCGGCAAACGGGGTAAAGGCCGGCTCTATCTTCAACAACTCCGCCGTGCTCACCACCCGGCGCGCCACGCCGTACCTGCGCATTAGCGCGGCCGCGTCGCCTGCGGTATCAAAGGACTTCTGCTCGGTGAAGTAATGCGCAATGCCGCGCTCCAGCCGCTGGTAGTCAATCCCGGTGGTCCGCACTACCTCCTTCAGGGCGCTATGGCTGTAAGCGCCCAGCGCCACCAGCTGCTGCACATTGCGCTCGAACGCGGCGTCGTTGCACTGCGCCAGAAACTGCAGGCTCCAGCGCCATTGCTGCCAGCCTTCGCCAAACGGGAGCCGGGGCCTGAACAGCAGCGGCGCATCGTCGCGAAACATCCATTTCAGCGCCTTCAGCGGCGCGTCCCGGTTGGCCCAGGGCTCGCAGTAGCTGACTGAAATTTGCGCTGCATTGGCAAAGCTGGTTTCCAGCGCCGCATCCGGCTGCCGGTCAACGACAGTGACTTCATGCCCGCGCTCCAGCAAATGCCAGGCGGTGCTCACACCAATAATGCCCGCGCCCAAAACAACAACTTTCATGACCATCCCCTTGTCTGAACAGCAAGTGTGAAGGAACTTGTCTCCGATTAACAGTCAAATTAAACTCTTGGCTTAAGCATCAGAAAAACTAATACTGGGAGCCGCCCGAATGAGCACTTTTGATCCGGATGCGCTGGAATGCCTGGCCGCCATTGTGGAGGAGGGCGGCTTCGAGCGTGCGGCCCAGCGCCTGTCGATCACCCAGTCGGCGGTGTCGCAGCGTTTGCGGGCGCTGGAGGCGCAGGTCGGCACCGTGCTGATTGTGCGCAGCCGGCCGCTCAAGCCCACGTCCGCGGGCCAGCTGCTGCTCAAGCACACCAAGATGCTGCGCCTGCTGCGCGCCGATCTGGAGCGCGATCTGAAAGAGCTGGCGCCCAGTTCGCTGCGGGGTGCCCGCGAAGAAGAACGCATTTCGATCGCCATCAACGCCGACAGCATTGCCACCTGGGCTCTGCAGGCGCTGACAGAACTGGCGCAGCAGGGCCTGCCCATGGAAATCATCACCGACGACCAGGACTTCACCCATGAATGGCTGCGCCAGGGCCAGGTGCTGGGCTGTGTCACGACGCTCAAGCAGGCCTTGCGTGGCTGCAAGGTCGTGGCGCTGGGGGCCATGGAGTACGTGGCCGTGGCCACTCCGGCGTTTGTGCAGGACAGGCTGGTCAAGCGTGCACCTGGCGGCAACGCCGCCCAAAGCGCTGAGTCGGCTCCTCTGCTGACGGCGCACAATTTTCGTGATATTCCCTTCGTGGCCTTCAACCGCAAAGACGACATGCAAAGCGAGTTTGTGGGCAAAGCCTTTGGGCTCAAGCGCGTCGCGCTGAACCGGCTGTTTGTCCCGTCGTCAGAAGGCCAGGTGCGCGCCGTGCTGGCGGGCTGGGGTGCCAGCGTGGTTCCGCGGCTGCTCGCGCAAGGGCTGATCGACCAGGGGCTGCTCGTCAATCTGGTGCCGGCCTTTACCTTGCCGATCCAGCTCTACTGGCACTGTTGGAATCTGGAGTCCGAAGTGCTGGACGGGCTGACCGCAGCGCTCAAGCAGTCTGCGGTTCAGCAATTGGCGCCTTGCGCGGCGACGAGGGCCGCATGAGGCGTTGATGACAGGCTGGTGTCGTCTTGAGACGTAAGGGAAAGTATGGTTTGTATCTGACCACCCCTTGCCTATACTGAAACGCAACAGGAGAAAAGATGATTCCAGCTTCGAATTTCACGGGCATGCGCGTCGCCAGAGGGCTTGCAGCCGCTGTTGCCGCCGCGCTCACGTTTGCGCTGCCCGCCAGCGCACAGAGCGTCCCTGCCGCCCCGGCGCAGCAGAGCGCTGCGGGCAATCCCCTGAAGATTGGCGTCATCGGCCCCTTTACGGGCGCATCGGCGGACTTTGGTGTACCGATGCTCAACGGCATCCAGCAAGCCGTGGACGAGATCAATGCCGTCGGCGGCTATCTGGGCCGCAGGCTGGAGATCGTACGCAAGGACGACCAGGCGAATCCGGACGTGGGTCTCAAGCTGTCACAGGAGCTGGTGGCCGAGAAGGTGATTGCCGCCATTGGTTTTTGCAACACGGGTGTGGCCGCCAAGTCGCTTGAGGTCTACCAGACGCACAAGCTGCCGCTCATCATTCCATGCGCTACCGGAACTCCCCTGACGACCAAGTACCCTGGCCCGGAAAGTTACATCTTTCGCACTTCGGCCAAAGACGGCATTCAGGCTCCGTTTGTGGTGGATGACATCCTGAAGCGGGGCTGGGACAAGGTGGCTGTGTTTGCCGACACCACGGGCTACGGCGAAGCCGGTTTGCAGGATGTAGAAAAAGCACTGGCGGCAAAAAAGCACAAACCGGTCTATGTGGCGCGCTTTGGGCTGGGGGTGAAAGACCTGAGCGAAGAGCTGAAAGCCGCAAAAGCGGCTGGCGCCAACGTGGTGTTCAGCTACACGGTGGGCCCGGAGAACGCCGTGATCGCGCGCGGCCGCCAGGCCATGGGCTGGAAAGTGCCGCAGGTAGGCGCATGGACGCTTTCCTTTCCGTTCTTTATCGATGGCGGCAAGGAGGCGGCTGATGGCGCACTGATGGCGCAAACCTTTATTGCCGAGCCCAGCAATGAGCGCCGCGCCTCTTTTTTGACCAGCTATGCCCGCAAGTTCAAGGTCAAGAAAATCCCGGTACCCATGGCTGCCGCGCAAGGATACGACGCCGTTTACGTGCTGATTTACTCGCTGTTCGGCATACGTGACGGCAATCTCACCGGCCCCGCCATCAAGTCGGCGCTGGAAGGCAAGAACCGCACTTATTACGGTGTCGTGGCAACGTATGACCAGCCCTTCAGCAAGGATGATAAGGACGCCACTACGCAAAACATGCTGGTGATGGGCATGGTAAAAAATGGAGCAGTTACGTTTGCTTACCCCGAGGACGCCAAGCGCAACCTGTTCGTTCAGCGCAAGCAATAAGAAGGAGCTTCGGCCGGGAATCTCGCCACATTCAGTCCGCATATTGCTGGTGTTTACACGCGGTTACACTCTAGGTGCTTTGTAATTCTGGTGTTGTATAAAGCGGCATTGGGCAAAAGGCTGGGAGGATCGGGATGCATCGTTGGCTGGGGCTTCGTCCCCGTCTGGTTTTATTGGTTCTGCTTGCCTTGTTGCCGGTATTTGGCCTGCTGACGTACTCGGCATCCCAAAGCCGAAAAGCTGCATTTCAGGCTGCCGAATCCAGTCTCCAGTCCCAGGTTTTGCTGGTAGCGGCACATCAGCAACGGCTGGTGGAAATGGTCGATGAGCTTCTTAAGGGCATTGCGAGCGCTCCTTATTTCAAGGACTCGGTGCCGCATCTGTGCGGCCAGCACCTGAAAAACCTGGCCGCAGGCCGTCCCGAATTCAACAATATAGGGGTGGTGGGGCTGGATGGAAAACTGGTCTGTGATCTGTTTGGTCAAGACGAGACGGTCCAGTATGGTGATCGGCCTTATTTCAGACAGGTGCTGGCGGGGCGGCCTTTTACGGTCGGCCAAATCAGAATCGGACGCGGCAGTGGTTTGCCGGGAATCCCTTTTGCGATGCCTTTGCACAACGATGCCGGGCAATTGAGTGGCGTCGCAGTTGCCGTGGTGGGGCTCAGGGGCTTGAGCATGCCCCTTGGGACTGTGCCCACCCTGCAAGGTGCAAGGTTGACAGTGCTGGACAGCAGCGGCACGGTGGTCGCCGTCCAGCCTCCAGAGCCTTCGTTGTTGGGCAAGCCGCACCCGGACGCAGCCGTGCAGCAGGCCATCAAAAAACGGCTGCAGGGCGTGGTGAACGCGGGAGACGCCCAGGCAGCCCAGCAGATTTACGCTTTTGCCCCGGTGCCGGGTGGCGGTGCAGACGGATTCTTTGTCGCCATCAGTCTGCCGCATGAGTTGGTCGCCGCACACAGCCGCGACGCTTTCGGCATTCAGCTGATGGCTTTGCTGGCCATGATGGTGTTTGGCATGGCTTGCGCATGGTGGATGGGTAATGCGCTGATCGTCAATCCTGCCAGAGCCCTTTTAAAGGGCGCTGACGAGGTGGCAAAAGGCAAGCTGGAGGCACGCGTCAAGATCGGCTCTTCGCAGGCGGGGGAACTCGGCGAAATCGCGCGTTCCTTTAACCGAATGGCCGAATCACTCCAGACGCAACGCAAGGAGCTGGACGCTGCCCTGCGTCAGGCCGATGAGGAGCGCCTCTTGAAGGATCTGATCCTCAACAGCATGAATGAGGGCGTGGTGGCCGTCGACGCCGAAGGGCAGTTTGTGCTGTTTAATGCCGCTGCACGCAATCTATACGCGGGCGCACCCTGCAATGGCGCGTCTTTCGATAGCTGGCGCCGTGACCACGAATTGCGCACGCTGGATGGCACGGTCTGCCCCGCGTCCGAGCGACCTCTGGTACAGGCCATGCACGGTGCTCAGGTTGAGGGCCGGGACTGGTTGCTCCGCCGTGCGGGCGTTGAAGACCGGATCATGAAGATCAGCGCCCGGCCCTTGCGGGATGCCCAAAAGCAGCTGGTCGGCGCTTTGGCCATCCTGACTGAGGTCACCGAACTCAAGGCCGTAGAAGGTTTCGCTGCGGCGCAGGAGCAGGTGCTTGCCCTGATTGCGGGCGGCGCGCCGCTGTCGCAATCACTCAACGCCATTGTGCGGCTGGTGGAAAGGAACGCACCTGGCAGTCTGTGTTCCGTCCTGTTGGTCGAGGGCCAGCAGCTGCGCCAAAGCACAGCGCCCAGCTTGCCGGAAAACTTTGCTGCGGCCATAGACAATCTGCCGATTGCCGAAGGGGTTGGGGCCTGCGGAACCGCTGCGTTCCGCAAAGAGCAGGTGGTGGTTGAAGACGTCGAGAGCGATCCCCTGATGCGAGACTATCTGCCGCTGCTCCTGAGGCACGAGCTGCGAGCCTGCTGGGCCACCCCTGTGATGTCGTCCGATGGCGATGTGCTGGCCACTATCGCGATTTACCGCCATCAGCCCGGCAGACCTCAGACCAGAGAGCTGGAGTTGCTTGCTGCGGTGACTCGCCTGGCCCGGATTGCGCTGGAGCGTGCGCGTGCCGGAGCCGCCCTTGTGAGCACCGAGGCCCGCTTTCGGGAGCTCGCGGAAAACGTCGAGGACATGTTCTACAACCGGGACCTGGCCAGCGGAGGTTACCTGTACATCAGCCCCGCCTACGAAACCCTGTGGCTGCGCAGTCTGGAAGGCGTTTATACAGATCCGGACTCTTGTCTCCACGCCATCCATCCCGATGACCAGCCTGCGGTGGCTGATAGCAAAAAGGGGCATGCGAGAGGGCAGATGTCGGACCTGGAATACCGCGTAATTCTTCCTGATGGGGGTATCCGCTGGATACGCGATCATTCCTACCCTGTGTTCAATGCCGCTGGCGAAGTGGAGCGCGTGGTCGGCACGGCGCGCGACATCAGCAAAGGCAAGCTGGCCGATCTGGCGCTGGCCAGCATCAACCGGGCGATGCAGATGTTGAGCCGTTCCAGCATTGCCATCAACCGGATCGATGACGAAATCAACTTGCTGGCCGAGGTGTGCCGCGTCGCGGTCGATATGGGCGGCTATCGCATGGCCTGGGTGGGTTACGCGCAGGATGATGAGAGGCGCAGCATCCAGCCCATGGCCCACGCTGGCGACGAGAGGGGCTATCTGGCGTCGATTGATCTCAGCTGGCGCGACGACGAGGCGATCGGGCAAGGGCCGTCAGGCCGGGCCATACGCAGTGGCCAGCCCCAGCAAAACAGCAACATCAGTACCGACGAAACCTTTTTCTGGCAGGAGTCTGCCCTGCAACGGGGCTACCGCAGCTCCATTGCCTTGCCCTTGCGCAGTGCCGGGAAAAGCTTTGGCGTGCTGTGCCTGTACAGGGGTGAGGTTGAGTATTTCGTCCCTGACGAAATCAGACTCCTGCAGGAGCTTGCCGACAACCTGGCATTTGGCATTGACAGTTTGCGTGCCCGGCTGGAGCGGGACCGGAGTCAGGAAGCGGCGCGTCAGGCGGCCGTCAAGCTGCGCGAACAGGCTTCACTGCTGGACCGGGCGCAGGACGCCATCATGGTGCGCAATCTCGACGGCACCCTGCGCTTTTGGAATAAAGGTGCAGAGCGCCTGTACGGCTGGACCGCCGACGAGGTGCTGGGTAAAACCATGGACGGGCTTATGTACCGTAGTCCGCAGGTGCTTACCACCGTCATGAGCCAGACCCTGGCCAGTGGCGGAGACTGGGCCTGTGAGCTGGAACAGGTCACGCGGGACGGCTCGACCATGCATGTCCAGACGCGGGCTACCCTGGTGCGTGACGAGCACGGCCAGGTCAACGGCATGCTGGGCATCAACACCGACATCCGCGATCGCAAACGGGCGCACGAGGAAATCCTGCGACTTAACGCAAGTCTTGAAGAGCGGGTACAGCAGCGCACCGCGCAGCTGGAATTTGCCAACCAGCAGCTGGAGGCGTTTTCCTATTCGGTCTCCCACGATTTGCGCAGCCCGCTCAGCGTGATAGGCGGGTTTAGCAATCTGCTGGAAAAAACAATGGCCAAGGCGGGGCCCGGCGACCCGCACGCCGAGCGCAGCCTGCATTACCTGGCGCGTATTCGCGCCGGCGTGGGGCAAATGAGTGAGTTGATCGACGCCATGCTCTCCTTGGCACAGGTCTCGCGCTCCAGCCTGCTCTGGCAACCGGTCGACCTCAGCGCTCTGGCTGAGGCATTGCTGATCAGCTGCCAGGAGCGTGAACCTGATCGGGCGACGCAGTTGCAGGTCGAGCCAGGTTTGCTCGCGCAAGGGGACCCTCGACTGCTCAAGCAGGTGCTGGACAACTTGCTGGGCAACGCCTGGAAGTTCAGCGCCGGGCGGGACTGCACGGAGATCACCGTGGGCCATGAAAAAAGCAGCACTGGCGAATCCGTTTTCTTTGTGCGCGACAAGGGCGCGGGGTTCGACATGGCCTATGCCGAAAAGCTATTCGGTGTTTTCCAGCGCCTGCATACAGCGGACGAATTTGCCGGAACCGGCGTTGGTCTGGCGACAGTGCAACGGATTGTTGCGCGCCACGGCGGCAGGGTCTGGGCGGAATCTGCCGCGGGGCAGGGCGCGACCTTCTACTTTACGCTGGGTGTTGCGCCGGCCGGATAAATCAATATCGGCAAAGCGGTGTTGAGCCGGGAGGCAGGATTTGTTTTTAATAAAAACGGCTCCGGCCAAATAACTACGGGGGAAGGCAGCTATGCTATTGATAGCAATCCTGAAAACAGGGTGGCGCGCGCCACCCCACAGGAAGCTGGGCCGACAGGCGCTGCCGCGATCGCCGGTGCGGTGGTGTCGGCTTGCGCGGCGCTAGCCGCGAGCTGCTCAGGGTGCCAGGGGAAGACTTAGCGTACCAGCAGCACTGGCACCTTGCTGTGCGCCAGCACCTGGGTGGCCACAGAACCCATGACCAGGTTGCCCAGCGAGCCGTGCCCATGCGAGCCCATGATGAGCAGGTCGAACTTGCCCGAGTCGGCAAACTTGGCGATGGTCTCGCCGGCTGGCCCCACCTTCCAGCTGCTCTTGGCATTGATGCCGTGACGCGTCAGGAACTTGGATACAGGCGCCATGACCTTTTCGGTTTCATCGGCGTAGTAGCTGTCCACGACCTCCTTGCCGACGGCGGCGCGCGCCCGCGGTGGCAGGGCGGGCTGGACCGTGAACACCGTGTAGTCATTGTTGGCACCGAACAACTCGTCATGCGTGGTCAGGTAGGCCAGCATTTTTTTTGTGAAGCTGCTGCCGTCAACGGCGAGAAGAATTTTCATGGGGGCTCCTCTTGTAAAAACTGTAGTTTAGCCAGTGGTGCAGCGCTTGTTCCGCGCACTGGCGAAAATAAGGTCAGGCTCAGGCCCGCACGGCAACGCACAGCGACTCGCGAAACGTCGCCTGTTCGCCCTTACGCGCATAGCCCAGCGGATTGGTCACCACACGGCAGCTGTGCCTCACGTAGTCATTCGGGCAATGCAAATGGCCGTGCAGCCACAGGGAGGCCAGCGGCAGCAGCTCGTCCAGCGAGTTGCAGAATCCGGCGGTGCCAGGCGTGAGCCCGTAGCGCGGGTCGGCGCTTTGCAGGCTGGGCGCAAAGTGCGTCACCACCACGGTGGGCCCGTCAAAAGGCACTGCCAGCGCCTGTCGCAGCCAGGCCTGGCTTTTCAGGCCTTCTTCGCGCACCTCTTCGGCGAGCATGGGCCGGCCATGGCGAAAGGCGTGGTTTTTCTTCAGGTAGAAATTGGCGGCACGAAAGGCTTTTTCGCGTGCTTTTAATTGTTCGCCCAGCGTGATCTCGCCAGCACGACCCCTATCCGTATTGGCCTGACCGGTGGTCAGCGCATCGAAGTCGGTCCACAGCGTGCAGCCAATAAGGCGCACGCCGGCAAGCTCCACGGTTTCACGCTCCAGCCAGATTATGCCCAGACGTTCGCAGGTCTCGCGTAGCCGCAGATGGGCCTCGTCAAAGTCCAGGCCATCGTACTCATGGTTGCCGGGTAAAAACAGCACTGGTGTGGGCCAGCCCGCGCCACCGCGCGCCACCGGCAAGGGCGAAAACCGGGCCAGTCCGAAGTCGCGGATGCCACGCTCGGTCAGCAGCGAGTCGTTCTGGTAAGAGCCGATGTCGCCGGCCAGCACCAGAAGGTCGGCGCCAGGCGCGGCCCGGGCCGTGAAATCAGGATTGGATTCGAGGTGCAGGTCGGAAAGAAGCTGGATGTTCACCCTCTGATTGTGCGGGAAGCGTCGGCGCCTCGCCCCGCTTTTCAGGTCGAAAATGCCTTGTCGGCTGCGCGTGCGACCGCCTGGCGCAGCCAGACATGGGAACTGCGTTGCTGGGAGCGGCGGTGCCACAGCGCGTCGACATGCACCGGTGACACCTTGAAGGGCAAGGGGCGCAGCACCAGTTGATCGGCGATGCCGGTCACCTGCACAAAATGCCGCGGCAGCACCGTGAGCAAGTTGGAGTTGGCCACCACGCGGCCGGCGGTGAAAAACTGGTTGACCGTCAGTACCACGCGGCGTTCCCGGCCCATGGCGGCCAGCGATTCGTCAATAAAGCCATAGGGGCGACCCGAAAAACTCACCAGCATGTGGCGTGCGGCGCAGTAGCGGTTAAGCGTAAAAGGGCCGCTGGCCAGCGGATGGTCCTTGCGCATCACGCACACATACTCGCCGTCGTAGAGCCGCTGGAACAGAAATGGCATGGTTTCGCCGCTTTGCGCCTTGGCGGTCAGATCGGGCACGACCGAGGGGAAATAGCCAACAGCCAGGTCACAGCTTTCTTCGTCCAGCAGCTGGCGGGGATCGCGTGTGGTGAGCGGCACCACGCGCAGGGCAACACCCGGCGCTTCCTGCTCAAGCGTATCGGCCAGGCCCGGGATCAGGCTGGCTGCCGTCGCGTCGGCCATGGCCAGCACAAAGGTCAGGGTCGCCTCGGCCGGTACAAACTCGTTGGGGATCAGCGACGCCTGCAGCTGTTGCAGGGCTTCGCGCACAGCCGGCCAGATGGCGACCGCGCGGGGTGTGGGCGCCATGCCCTGGCCGCTGCGCTGCACCAACTCATCGCCCAGGGTTTCGCGCAGGCGGCGCAGCGCATTGCTGACGGCCGGCTGGGTCAGCGACAGGTTTCGCGCCGCCCGCGTGAGGCTGCGCTCAGCCATGACCTCGTCAAAAACGCGAAGCAGGTTCAGGTCCAGGGTGCGGAAATTTGGGGAATTCAAGGATCACTCTCCGGTTTGTGGTCAATCATCGGGTTATTACGGTGGTGAATGAATAACATCATAAATATAAAGTTGAGCAACATTAGTAAAAACCCTAGTATTCACCTATCCGCTGCAAATAGTTTTGGCAGCAACAGTTAATCAAGAGGAGTTCATCATGACCAGCTTCGTCAATATCAAATACGCCGCACAGCATCAGGGCGCCGACCGTGTTGAGTCGGCGATGGATGCCGCACAGCAAATGCGGCAGAGCTTTTCCGGCACGCGCGGCTTGGCCACGCTGCTGCTTTCCGCCATGGCTGCCGCGGTCATGGTCGCGGCTTACGAGGTGATGGACAGCGTCGCCGAAGGTCATTTGCTGGTGATGTGGATGGCGCTGTGGGCCGTGGCTTTCGCTGCGCTTGCGTTCTTCGCCGGCGCTGCCCGGCAACTGGCGGTTCGACTGAAAAACGGCCTGGATACCTGGTCGTGCAGCCTGGCTGAAGCCCGCGCCGACCAGCGCTTGTGGGCCTTGGCCAAACAGGACGACCGTGTGATGGCCGATCTGCAGGCCGCCATGCTGCGTGAAGAGGCCAAAACTGAAGCTCAAACCGCGCAAGCGTCGACGGCAACCGCCCAGGCCGCAAAGGCCGAGCGCGCAGTGAAACTGGGCAGCTCGGTATTGCGGGCCTACCAGCGCAACTATATTTAAGCCTTGAGCGCCGATCTCACCAACGAGTAGCCCTGTTTTCAGGGCATCGCCCAAGAAAGCACCTGCTGCAATGCAGGTGCTTTTTTTTATGCCCATAGGAAACAGGAGGAATCGACGCTGGTGGGGGCCTTGGGCGGCTGAGGCCAAAGGCGTCAAGCAGAGCAGGGTCAGTTGCTTGAGCATGGTGGCAGACTTCCCCCAATTTCGCAGTACTTGACTGGGGGAATAGAGCATGGAAACCGGCATAGCTTGCAGGTTAGCCCTAATGGAAGTTGTCCGACAATCTCCTGTTAAAAAGGAAATGCCAGTGCGTACGAATTTGCCGGTGACGGATGTTGAATATTCGCTGAGGGAAGGCGAGTCAATCGTCTCCAAAACGGATCTCCAGGGAAACATTACCTACGTGAACCCCCGTTTCATGGAAGTCAGTGGATTTACGGAAGACGAACTGATTGGATCGCCGCACAATATGGTGCGCCATCCGGACATGCCGCTAGAGGCGTTCGCTGATTTATGGACCGTGCTGAAGTCCGGCGCGCAATGGACGGGCATGGTGAAAAATCGCCGCAAAAATGGCGACTATTACTGGGTCCTCTCCAACATCACGCCAGTGAAGGAAAATGGTCAGGCCGTGGGCTATATGTCCGTTCGCACCAAGCCGAGCCAGGCGCAAATCAAGGCCGCTTCCCATGCCTATCGGCAGTTCAAAGAAGGCAAAGCCCAGGGGCTTGCCATCAGGCAGGGTTCCGTTGTGCGGACGGGGTTAGTTGCAAAATTTCTGGCCTTGGGAGATATGTCTCTCTCCCAACGACTCGGGCTCACCATGGGCTTCATTCTCGCCGTGCTTGTTGTCAATGGCGCAGTGGTATCGGTGACAAATGGCGGCGTCGAGAACGGCTACTGGATTGCCGCCCTGACGGCGCTAGGTGTGGCCATGACGGCATATGGCTGGTACGCATTGCACGGTGCCATCGTTCAGCCGCTCAAGCAGGCAACCGAGATGGTCTCTGCGCTTGCCGGGGGCGATCTGTCCATCAAATTCGAGTCGGACCGCCATGATGACATGGGTAAACTGCTGCGCGCACTGCGGCAGTTGAATGTCAATCTGCAGGCGATCATTGGCGATGTGCGTGTCAATGTGGACTCCATTGAGGTGGCAACCCGGGAAATTGCGGCGGGAAACATGGATCTCTCGGGCCGTACCGAATCGCAGGCCTCCAGCCTGGAACAAACAGCGTCCAGCATGGAGCAGTTTGCGTCAACCGTCAAAAAAAATGCGGAAAGCGCAATCCAGGCTGACCGTCTGGTGGTTTCTGCCTCTACCGTGGCCAGCAAGGGCGGTGAAGTGGTCACTAAAGTCGGCAGCACCATGGGTGAGATCAGTGCCTCAGCCAACAAGATTGGCGACATCATCGGGCTGATTGACAGCATTGCCTTTCAGACCAACATCCTGGCCCTGAACGCGGCAGTTGAGGCGGCGCGAGCCGGCGAACAGGGCAAGGGCTTTGCGGTCGTGGCCGCCGAGGTGCGCAGTCTGGCCCACCGCTCCGCAAGCGCGGCCAAAGAGATCAAGATACTGATCGACGATTCAGTCGAGAAAGTCGAGGCGGGCAATAAGCTGGTCGACGAAGCAGGCCACACCATGGCGGAGATCGTGACGTCGGTCAGGCAGGCAACCGACATCATGAGCGAGATCTCGACTGCCAGCCTTGAGCAAAGCCGGGGCATCAGCCACGTCAATCAGTCGATTTTCCACATGGACGAGATGACGCGGCAGAACGCGGCGCTGGTCGAGGAAGCCGCCGTTGCCACGGAAAATCTGGCCGAACAGGCCATAAAGCTTTCCCAGGCGGTTTCTGTCTTCAAGTTTGCTCGCGCCTCCGTGCCGCGCGGTTTGACCGGCGCAACGTCTTCCCGTCCGCGCGCCCCCAAAGCGGGGCTTCTGGCGGTAAAAAGGATGGCGGCCACCTTGCCGCCAAAGGCCAATTAGAGCCGGGTCGCTGCTGTCTGCGACTTAAGGTCTCACCCAATACGTGAAAGGGGCACAGCGCAGTTCATGCGCTGTGCCCCTTTCAGGTTGGGCGAATGCCGGTCAGGCAGCCAGACGGTGCTCGATCGACGCTTTGGTCTCGTTCAGTTCCTTGGGCAGGTGGTAGGCCAACTGCTCGAAGTGGGTCGTGTGCAGCTTGAGCTCTTCGGTCCAGGCGGCCTTGTCGATGTGGGTCACGGTCTCAAATTGCTGGGTGCTGAAATCCAGTCCCGTCCAGTTGATTTCAGCGTATTGCGGTGCAATGCCGAATATCGTGTCCTGGCCCTTCGTCTTGCCCTCGATGCGGTCGATCATCCACTTGAGCACGCGCATGTTCTCGCCATAGCCCGGCCAGACAAACTTGCCGGCCTCATCCTTGCGGAACCAGTTCACGCAGAAGATCTTGGGCAGGGTGTGGCCCAGGCTTTCGAGCTTGTGCTCCATGTCCAGCCAGTGCTGGAAGTAGTCGCTCATGTTGTAGCCGCAAAAAGGCAGCATCGCGAATGGGTCGCGTCGCACCACGCCCATCTGGCCGACGGCGGCGGCAGTGGTTTCGGAGCCCATGGTGGCGGCCATGTAAACGCCCTCCATCCAGGTGCGGGCCTCGGTGACGAGCGGCACGGTGGTGGAGCGGCGACCACCGAAGATGAAAGCGTCAATCGCCACGCCGTCCGGGTTGTCCCATTCCGGGTCAAGCGCCGGGTTGTTGGTCGCAGCCACGGTAAAGCGTGAATTCGGGTGGGCGGCCTTGGCGCCGGTTTCCTTGGCGATTTGCGGCGTCCAGTCCTTGCCCTGCCAGTCGATCAGGTGCGCTGGCTGTGCCTTGCCCGGCGCATCGTGCTCCATGCCTTCCCACCAGACGTCGCCGTCATCGGTCAGCGCGACGTTGGTGAAAATCGTGTCGCGGTACAGGCTGCGCATGCAGTTCGGATTGGTCAGCAGGTTGGTGCCGGGGGCCACGCCAAAATAGCCGGCTTCGGGGTTGATGGCGTACATCTTGCCGTCGGCATGGGGCTTGATCCAGGCGATGTCGTCGCCAATCGTGGTGACCTTCCAGCCGTCAAAACCAGCGGGCGGCACCAGCATCGAGAAGTTGGTCTTGCCGCAGGCGCTCGGAAAGGCGGCCGCGACGTGGTATTTCTTGCCTTGTGGGTTGGTCACGCCAAGGATGAGCATGTGCTCGGCCAGCCAGCCTTCGTCGCGGCCCATGTTGGAGGCAATCCGCAGCGCAAAGCACTTCTTGCCCAGCAGCGCGTTGCCGCCGTAGCCGGAGCCATAGGACCAGATTTCACGCGTTTCGGGGTAATGCACGATGTACTTGGTCTTGTTGCACGGCCATGTCACATCTTTCTGGCCTTCCGCCAGCGGCGCGCCGACGGTGTGCACGCAAGGCACAAAGTAGCCATCGGTGCCCAGAACGTCAAATACGGCCTTGCCCATGCGCGTCATGATCTTCTGGTTCACCGCCACGTAGGCGCTGTCGGTCAGTTCAACGCCGATGTGGGCGATGTGCGATCCCAGCGGGCCCATGCTGAAGGGCACCACGTACATGGTGCGGCCCTTCATGCAGCCGTCAACGAGGGGCTGCAGCGTGGAGCGCATTTCGCTCGGCTCCATCCAGTTGTTGGTCGGGCCGGCGTTTTCTTTCAGGGCCGAGCAGATGTAGGTGCGGTCTTCCACGCGTGCCACGTCGCTCGGGTCGGAGCAGGCCAGAAAGCTGTTGGGACGCTTGGCCTCGTTGAGCTTTTTGAAGGTGCCGGCGTCCACCAGCTGCTGGCACAGGCGCAGGTATTCGGCTTCGCTGCCGTCGCACCAGTACACGGTGTCGGGCTTGCACAAAGCCACCATGTCGGCGACCCAGGCGATCAATTTTGCGTTCTTGACGTAGGCGGGCGTATTGATGTTAAGCCCTTGCATCGCAGGTTGATTCATCGAAAAACTCCAAGGTTAAAAGTCATATTTCGACAAACGTCGGGCGACAGCAGCCCTATCGGCAACTGTGACGTCGGGATGTTTGTCGAAATGAGGCTTTGAATTTGTTTCAAAGACAGTCGTCACCCGCCGGGAATGACGTGGCGCGCAACAAACACTCTAATAGACAGGTCCCGGTCGGCGGGCGGGGCCGCCAGCACGGAAGGTGCTGCGGCGCAATGAGCAAAAAAGCGGAGTGTCACACTTTTCAGCTTCCACGGGTCGGCCAGAAGAGCCATTTTAAGAACATCGCCACGAGTTACCAAGCCATTACCTTCAAAAGATATGCAAAACTTGCATGACGTTATGCATATGATGCCTTCCTGTGTTGACATTCATGACCTCACTGTCATGAATGAGTCAACAATGATGTTTCTCCTGCAAACCTGCTCATGAACCCCTTTATTTCCCTGCATCCCCCCGCCTTCACCCTGGAAACCACGCTTTTGCCAACAGATATTCCCAGGCGGCGCTGGATGATGGCCGGGCTTGCGCAGGCAGCGCTGCTGGCGGCGCATCCCCTGCAAGCCAGCGCGCAATCTGCCAAAACTGTGCGGCTGGCGGCAGCCAGTGACCTGAAGTTCGCGCTCACGCTCGTGCTGGCGCGTTTCCGGGCTGAGACAGGCCACAAGGTGGAGGCGAGCTTCGGCTCTTCCGGCAGCTTCGCGCAGCAGATTCAGCAGGGCTTGCCGGTGGACCTGTTCATGTCTGCGGACGAGGATTTTGTCTACCAGCTGGCCGATGCCGGCCTGACCCGCAAGGTGGGCAGCGCGGCGGCTCAGAGTCCGGACCGAGGCGTCTTGTATGCCGTCGGCCGCATCGCCTTGTATGTCCCCTTGAATTCCACCATCCCGATGGATACGGAGCTTAAGGGCCTGAAAGCGCAATGGAGTCAGGTGGGAAAATTTGCCATCGCCAATCCGGAACACGCGCCATACGGCCGGGCGGCAAAGCAGGCGCTGCAAAAGCTGGGCCTGTGGGAACAGGTCCAGCCCAGACTGGTGCTGGGTGAAAACATCAGCCAGGCGACCCAGTTTGTGTCCACGGGTGCCGCCCAGGCGGGCATCACGGCATTGTCCCTGGCGTTGGCACCCGAAGTGGCCAGAAGCGGGCGCCACATCGCGCTGCCGGCCAGTCTGCATGCACCGCTGCGCCAGCGCATGGTGCTGCTGAAATCTGCGACGCCTGCAGCGCTTGCCCTGTATGACTACCTGCAGGCTGCGGCGACGCAGGAGGTGTTGCGCGGCTACGGGTTCTCAATATGAAAATGGAAACCGCCATAGATGCTGTCTGCATTGAATGCTACCTATTTAATCGAAAAATAAGCCCCGCATAATTCAGCCATGGATTGGCAAGCTGCCCGCGTATCACTGACCCTTGCTGTCTGCACGGCAGCCTTGCTCTTGCCGCCAGGTGTCTGGCTGGCGCGCTGGCTTGCGACAACTGCCTGGCGCGGCCGGCCGCTGGCCGAGGCTCTTCTGATGCTGCCCCTGTTGCTGCCGCCCACGGTGATCGGCTTTTACCTCTTGATCACGCTGGGCCAGGGGTCGGCATTGGGAGGATGGCTGGCGGTCAGCCTCAATCTGCGCCTGGTCTTCAGCTTTGAAGGCCTGTTGCTGGCCAGCATCCTGGTGAATCTTCCCTTCATGGTGCAACCCCTGCAGCGCGCTTTTGCCGCCATTCCTGTCAGCTTGCGCGAAGCCGCCTGGGTTTGCGGCCTGAGCCCCTGGCGCGCCTTCTGGAAAATCGAGTTGCCGCTGGTCTGGCCCGGCCTGCTGGCCGGCGTGGCGCTGACCATGGCGCACACCCTGGGCGAATTTGGCGTCGTGCTCATGGTCGGCGGCAGCATCCCGGGTGAGACCAAAACCCTGTCAATTGCCATTTACGACCGTGTGCAGGCCTTTGACATGGCCGCCGCTCACATCATGGCGCTGGCGCTGGTGGCCTGCTCGATGGTGGCGCTGGCCTTTGTGTTTGCCGCCGACAAGACCCGTCCGCTACAGGAAAGATAGCGCATAGCGCCCGTCCTAATTGCGCATGCTGCAAGTTTTACTAAAAAATGAAGGCCCCATCCGGCTCAATGCCGAGTTTGGCTGCGCCCGGGGAGAACTGCTCGCCTTGGTGGGCCCCTCCGGCAGCGGCAAGACCAGCGTGCTGCGCGCCATTGCCGGCTTGCTGAAAAGTCCCCAATTGCAGGGCCGCGTCCGCGTTGGCGGCCGGGCCGAAGATGTCTGGTTTGACAGCGCATCGGGCCGCTGGCAGACCCCGCAGCAGCGCCGCGTTGGCCTGGTGTTTCAGCACTACGCCTTGTTTCCGCACCTGACTGCTATTGAAAACGTAGCGCTTGCCGCCCGTCCTGATTGCGCTGGCACCTATCTTGATGCTTTGTTTGAGCGCATGGGGTTGGCCGGCCTGCAGCGCCGCCGTCCGGCCCAGCTTTCCGGCGGCCAGCAGCAACGCGTGGCGCTGGCGCGGGCCCTGGCGCGGGAACCCCAGGTGCTGCTGCTGGACGAGCCCTTTTCTGCCGTCGACGCGCCGACGCGCCAGACGCTCTACCGCGAGCTGGCCGCCCTGCGCCAGAGCGTCGCGATTCCCATGGTGCTGGTGACGCACGACCTGCACGAGGCACGTCGGCTGGCCGACCGGGTGGTGATTCTGGACGCCGGCGAGTCGCTGCAGGTAGGGCCGCCAGCCAGGGTGTTTGCCAGCCCGCGCAATGCCCGCGTCGCCGAACTGGTGGGCATCCAGAACCATTTCCAGGGGCGGTTTTTCCAGAGCGGGCCCGATGACGCACCAGGCTTTGGCCGCCTGGTGTGGCACGGTGACGCCTTGGACGGCCCCAAGATCAGCCTGGCCGTGGTCGATAAAAAACGGCTGGATGAAGGCGCCGAGGTGTCCTGGGTGGTCGCCGGCGAACTGCTGGATTTATCGGCCCATGCCGACCCCAAGGGGCTGAACACGCTGGCCTGCACCCTGCGTGAAGTGCTGCCGCTGGGCGAGATCAGCCTGTGCACGCTGGTGCCGTCGCAGCTGCCATCGCAGTGCCTCACGCTCAACCTTTCGAGCGCCACCCTGAGGCAACTGGGCGCCGCGCCCGGCTCAGTGCTGTATCTGCACATTCCGCCCGAAGCCGTTCACATCATGCCGGTGCGCCAGGGCTGAGGCTTGTCGCCAGCCGTTTTGATGATTTTCAGTGCTAAATCTGGCTGTGACCCATATATATCGGGCGCTAGGTGCTATTGAATAAATAGCGTTTTTGGTGCCTTTCCCGGGTTCACAAGTTAACGATTCCCGCAAGCGGCACATTCGCCGGGGCTTCGTAATCAGCCACAAGCCAGGCCCGATCCGGGTGTTGCGCCGCTCTGGCCAGCAACTCCAGCAGGTAGTCAATGGACGGGCGATCCAGGGCCATGAAGGGCTGGTCGAGCAGGGTCACGGGGGCTTGGGCTGACAGGGCGGCGGCCAGCAAGACCTTGCGCCGGGTGCCGGTGGACATCATGTAAAGCGCCTTGTCCAGATGGGGACTCAGCGACAAGCCTTCGATGTGCGCCTGCAGCGCGTCAAGGTGGAATTCCGGGTGGCTTTGGGGCAGGGTGGCGAAGATATCCCTGGCCCTTGTCTGGTTCAGTGCCGTGTCGCGCGGGTCAAACCAGGCGACCTGCCTCCGGTAGGCCGTCGCATTTTCCGCCAGGCTCACCCCCTTGATATGCAGTTGCCCGCTCGCGGACAGTGTGCCCGCCAGCAGCTGGAGCAAGGTGGTTTTGCCCCTTCCCTCGTCGCCGCAAATCAGGCTGACGCCGCAGGGAAAACGGAGCGACAGCTTGCTAAACAGGGGTGTCCCGGATGGCTGTACATAACTGAAAGACAGGCTGTCAGCCTGCAAAATGGCGGGAATGTCGCGCATCGTGATGTTTATTGGCGTTGTATTCAGGCGTTTGTCGGCTTTTCCGGGAGGCTTCTGCACCCATCAGCCTCAGGTGCATCAGCAACGAAAAAAGTCCGCAAAATGCGGACTTTTTGCTTCCGGCGGGGCCGACTCAGGCCATGAAAACGGCGATGAAGGCCAGCAGGAACATCAGCACGCCGCCGACCAGGGGCAGCACCAGGGGAATCATGGGAACGATGGCGTCCACTGCATCCTGCTCCTGGGCAGGCGTAGGGCTGCTGTGGGCTGAGTGGCTTGTGTGATCGGCTGAAGTGGACATGGTGGTTCCTGAAATGCTTGGAAAATCTTTTCGTAGTTTACCTTTTTGACGGGCTTGGCGGCGGATCTGATTTGCCTGACCTGATGCGCTACCCTTGGGCGATGCTTATGTGGGGATGCAAACCATGAAATGTTCAACCCGATCTGTCTCGCTGTGTGCTGCGTCGGCGGTCGTTTTCACGCTGGCCGGCTGCGCAAGCGACGGCGCCGGCAGCGCATCGGCCAGGCCGGTGCTCTACCCCAATGCCATGCTCAACCGCGTTGGCGACGCGCAGGGGCGCGCGGAGGTCAACGCGTGCATGGCGCGCGCGCAGGCCTCGGGCCTGAGCCCCACGCAAAACACCAATGAAGTGGGCCGCCGTGCCGGAGAGGGCGCCGCTGTGGCCGGCGTGGCCTCGGCCGTTGGCGCGCTCATCACGGGCCGGGGCGGTGAGGGCATGTTGCGGGCCGGCACTGCGGGCGCTGCCGTCGGCGGATCGGCGGGCGCGGTGTCGGGGGCTTTTCACAATGGCAAACCCAGCGGCGTTTACCGCAATTTTGTCCAGCGTTGCCTGAGCGAAAGAGGCTTTGAAGTCATCGGCTGGAATTGAGCCCCCGACGCTTCTCGCCTGGCGTACTTCGCTCCCCGCCTTCTGGTGCTAAACAACGGTAACTTTTAACCATGTCGAAGCTCCAGCTTCTTTCTGTTCAGGTCGGCATCGCCCGCCGCGTCAAGATCGGCGAGCGCAGCATCCTTACGGCCTATGCCAAGCAAGCAGTTGCTGGTGATGTTTCCGTGATGCCCCTGGGTTTGCAGGGTGACGAGCAGGCCGATTTGTCCGTTCACGGTGGGCTTGAAAAGGCTGTGTACGCTTACCCGTCGGAGCATTACCCGTATTGGCAGGCGATGCGGCAGCAGGCCGGCCTCGGCGAAATCGACGACAGCCTCCCCCACGGCAGCCTGGGGGAAAACCTCACGCTGCAAGGCCTGCTGGAAACGGATGTGTGGGTTGGCGATGTGCTGCAATTTTCCGATTGCGCACTGCGGGTCGCGCTGCCGCGTGAACCCTGCTACAAATTCAACGCGGCCATGGGCTTCGGGCGGGCATCCAAGCTGATGGCGCAAAGCGGTTTTTGCGGCTTTTACCTGTCGGTGGCGAGTCCCGGCACACTGCGCGCCGGCGACGCGTTTGAGGTGATTCCGGGACGGCGCAGCGTGAGCATTCCCGTGCTGTTCGCGGCGAAGCTGTCCAAGCACTTGCGCTAGACGGGGCGCACGGGGCTGCGGCAATCCTTAGGCTTAGCAAAACTCAGTGCTGCTCTGCGGCCTCCAATCCGGCTGCGTTCAGTTTTGCCAGTACCTGCGCAATGTGCGCCCGCCCGCGCGTTTGCACCACCAGTTCAATCTCCACATGCTGGGCCGCCAGCATGGTGAAGGCGCGCTGATGGTGCACCTCTTCGATGTTGGCGCCTGCGTCGGCCACTGTGGCTGTGATTTTGGCCAGCGAACCGGGGATGTCGCGTGCGCTGACCCGCAGGCGCGCGAGCCGCCCGGCGCGAACCATGCCGCGCTCGATGATGGCGGCCAGCAGCAGCGGGTCAATATTGCCGCCACCCAGCACCAGCCCGACCTTTTTGCCGGCAAAGCGTGCCGGGTATTTGAGCAGCGCCGCCAGCCCTGCCGCGCCCGCGCCTTCAACCAGCGTCTTTTCAATTTCGAGCAGCATCACCATGGCCTGCTCAATGTCGCCTTCCTCCACCAGAAGCAGGTCGTCAACCCGCTTTGCAATGATGGCCTGCGGGATGCACCCCGGTGTGCCGACTGCAATGCCGTCGGCAATCGTGCTCGTGCCTTGCGGGTGGTGTGTGCCTTTGATGGCGTTGACCATGGCCGGAAAGCGGGAGGTCTGCACGCCAATGATTTCAATGCCGGGCTTGAGCGCCCTGGCCGCCGTGGCCACCCCGGCAATCAGCCCGCCGCCGCCCACGGCAATCACCAGCGTGTCCAGTTCCGGCACCGCCTGCAGCATTTCCAGCCCCACCGTGCCCTGGCCCGCCACGATGGCTTCATCGTCATAGGGGTGGACAAACACCAGTCCTTCGCGCTCGGCCAGCAGCAGGGCATGGGCGCGCGATTCGTCCAGCGTGTCGCCGTGCAGCACCACTTGCGCGCCAAAGCCCCGCGTGCGTTCGATCTTCACGCCCGGGGTGAAGCGTGGCATCACGATGACCGCGCGCACGCCCAGCCGCTGCGCATGGTAGGCCACGCCCTGCGCATGGTTGCCAGCGCTCATGGCGATCACGCCGCGCCGCCGTTCGTCGGCAGAGAGTTGTGCCAGTTTGTTACAGGCACCGCGCTCCTTGAACGAAGCCGTGTACTGCAGATTCTCAAATTTAAGGTAAATCTGCGCCCCGGTCAGCTGCGACAAAGTGCGTGATTCCACGCAGGGCGTGTTCAGCAAATGGCCTTGCAGACGCTGGGCGGCTTGTTCAATGTCTAGCAGGTTGAGCATGGGTTTCCTTGGCAATGCGACTGGGTGCGCGCGGGGCAATCTCCCCGGTCAAAAGCATGAGCAAAGGGGGCTGATTTCTCACGGCGGTATTTCACGCAGAGTCTTCCATGATGCTTCAGCTTGCGTTATGGTGCAGGCTCGTTGAATCAATAAAAATCTGGGTGGCGTGTCAGCGGTGTAGTTGAAAACTGGAGGTTTGTCCATGAACAAGCGTTCCGTCGTCGAGCATTCGCAGCAGTGGCTGCTGTCCCCCGGGCTGAAAGAAGCACCGGTGCTGGACCTGATGTGCTCGCATTTTGTGCTGACGCTGGCTGCGCGCCAGGGCGCCAAGTTCAATGTGCGGCGCGATTTGAACAGCCTGCTGTCGCTGTCCGGCCGGCATCTGGTCTGGCCGCTGCCGGCGATGCAGCGCCTGCGCGAGTTTTTGGGACGCCGCTGCAAGGACAATGAGTTCTGGCTTGGCCACGAAACCTTGAGCAACGCCGAGTTCATGGCGCGCCACGGCGCCTGGCGCGGCCCTTACGAGGAAGGCACCTTGTTCTTCTACCTCGACGAACACGCCAAGGACCAGCCGAAAGACCTGCTCTCGGTTCTTGGCGCCACGGGCGACTGGCTGACCCACGCGCTCAAAAAGCAATCGACGCTGGTGGAGAAAAACATCGACGCCCTGGCCAGCCTGCTGCAACTCAACCGGGCCGAGCGCGCGCTGCTGCTCTACGGCACGCTGGCGCGTTACCAGCGCGATTTGCGTTCGCTGCTGGTCGAGTTCAAGGTCAGCAACGCACCCGAGGCTTACGCTGCCATTGCCGATGTGGCCGGCGTCAAGGCGCCCGAAGTGGCCGAAGCATTGCGGGCGGGCTCGCGACTGGAGCGCATCGGCCTGGTGGAAAACCTGATTTCAGAACACAACATCACCGACCTGGCCGATCTGATGAAGGTGAGTGAAAAACTGCCGCCGGTGCTGATGCGCGAGTACCGCGACCAGAACGAACTGATGGCTGTTTTCACCCGGCCCGCCACGCGTAGCGGTCTGGGCCTGGCGGATTTTTCCTTTGTGCAGGAGGACGTCCAGGTGCTGGTGTCCTTGCTGCGCAATGCGGTCGCTGGCAAGGAGCAGGGCGTCAATGTGCTGCTCTACGGGCCGCCAGGCACTGGCAAGACCGAGCTGGCCAAAGTGGTGACGCAGGCCGCCGGGCTGGATTTGTTTGAAGTCGAATATGCCGACCGTGACGGCAACTCGTTGAGCGGACGCGACCGTTATCGCTCGCTGCAGATTGCGCAGGTTTTCCTCAAGGGCAGCGCGCATTCGGCGCTGCTGTTTGACGAGGTGGAAGACGTGTTTCCGCCCATTTCCAGCGAGGCGGCGCAGCTGATGGCGCGCTCCGAGCAGCTGTCTGCCCCCGCGACCAGTTCGGTCAGTGGCAAGGCCTGGGTCAACCAGATTCTGGAGTCCAATACCGTTCCCACGCTCTGGGTGACCAACCGCATCGAGCAGATCGACCCGGCCTTTCGCCGCCGCTTTGCCTATCACCTGGAACTGCGCTCGCCGCCGCCCGGCGCCCGCGAAGGCATAGTCCGCAAGACGCTGGAGGCCGTGCAGGTCAGCGACGCGTTTGTCGCCAAACTCGCCGCGCGCAAAGGCCTGACGCCCGCGCAGATACGCACTGCAGTGCGCTTTGCCCGCCTGGCCAGTGCCCCGGCAGACAAGTTGGACGCCCAGGTCGATGGCGCCGGGATGCAGGCCATTCTGGCGGGCGGCAGACCGTCATTGATGGAGTCGCTGATTGAACGCCAGCTCAAAAACGCCGACGTGGCGCTGGGCAACAAGTCCGAAGCCTCTGGGCGGCGCAGCGTGACCACCTACGACTTGGCCATGCTCAACGTCGAATCGCGCTTTGAGATTCCACGCATTGTGCAGGCGCTGAAGAGCCGGGGCCACGGCACACTGTGCTTCTACGGCCCGCCCGGCACCGGAAAAACCGCGCTGGCCGAACACATTGCCAGCGCCCTTGAGCAGCCGCTCCTAATCAAGCAGGCCAGCGACCTGATGAGCAAGTACGTCGGTGAAACCGAGCAGAACATGGCGGCCATGTTCCGCGAAGCCGAAGCTGAAAAGGCCGTGCTGCTGCTCGACGAAGCCGACAGCTTCTTGCAGGACAGGCGCGGCGCCCAGCGCACTTACGAGGTGACCGAGGTCAACGAAATGTTGCAGGGCATGGAGCGCTATGCCGGCATCTTCATCTGCACCACCAACCTGCTCGAAAGCCTGGACCAGGCCGCGCTGCGGCGCTTTACCTTCAAGATCAAGTTCATGCCGCTGACCGCCGGGCAGCGCGAAACCATGTTCGCCACCGAGGCGCTGGGCGGCGATGCGGCGCTGCTGACCCCTGCCCTGCGGACCCGGCTGGGCCAGCTCACGCAGCTGTGCCCCGGCGATTTTGCGGCGGTCAAGCGGCAGGTCGATATTCTGGCCGCCGAGTTGTCGGCGGAAGAGTTTCTGGCGCAGCTGGAAGCCGAACACCGCATCAAGCCCGAGGTGCGGGAAGGGCGGAACATCGGGTTTATGCAGTAATGCGTGCTATTTAATTGATAGCTATCCAGTCCCGTGTTAATTGGACGACGGGCATTATTTATTCGCGCAACGAAAACGGGGCAATTCAGATCCCGCAAGCCCCGCCTCGTCCCTGTCAAGCCGGCGCAGCGCAAACCCGCAGCACCTCGGCCCCATAAGCCTGCAGTTTCTTGGTTCCCATGCCGCTGATGCCTTCCAGATCCTGCAGGCTTTGCGGCGCCTGCTCGGCAATGGCGCGCAGCGTGGCATCGTGAAAAATCACAAAGGCCGGCAGGTTGTGTTCGCGCGCCACTTCGCCGCGCCAGGCCTTCAGTCGGGCCAGCCGCTCCAGTGCTCCGGCGTTGAGTGAGGCTTCGGCCAGGCCCTTGGCCGATGTCTTGGTGCCTCGCTTGGAGCGCTCGGTTTTTGCGCTCAGGGCTTGCTGGCGCAGCAGCACGCTGACCTCGCCCTTGAGCACCTGGCGCGCGTCGGGCAGCAGCTGCAGTGTGTTGAACGCTTCGGTGTCCACCCGCACCATGTTGGTCGCAATCAGCTGACGCAGCACACTGCGCCACTGCGCCTCGGCCAGGTCGGTGCCGATGCCGAAAGTGGAGAGCGAGTCATGGCCGTATTGCGCGACCTTTTCGGTGGCCTTGCCGCGCAAAATGTCCATGAGATGGCCGGCGCCAAAACTGATGCCGCTGGCCTGCTGCACGCGGTAGATGCAGCTGAGCATCTTGCGCGCTGCCTCGGTGGCATCCCACACGGCCGGCGGATTCAGGCAGTTGTCGCAGTTGCCGCAAGGCTCGCTCGCCTCACCAAAGTAGCCAAGCAGGCTGACGCGGCGGCAGCGCGTGTCTTCGGCCAGCGTCAGCAGCGCGTCCAGCTTGCCGCGCATCACCTGCTTGAATTCTTCGCTGGCGACTTCGCTGGTGTCTATCATGCGGCGCTGGTTGACCACGTCCTGCAGGCCATAGACCATCCAGGCGTCGGCGGGCAAGCCGTCGCGCCCGGCACGGCCGGTTTCCTGGTAGTAGCCTTCGATGTTTTTCGGCATGTCCAGGTGCGCCACAAAGCGCACATCGGGCTTGTCGATGCCCATGCCAAAGGCAATGGTGGCCACCATCACCATGCCGTCTTCGCGCAAAAAACGGTCCTGGCGCTGCTGGCGCAGCTTGGCGTCGAGCCCGGCGTGGTAGGCCATGGCCTTGATGCCGGCACCTTGCAGGGTATCTGCGATTTCTTCCACGCGCTTGCGCGACTGGCAGTACACAATGCCGGCTTCGCCGTCGTGCTCCGACTGGATGAAGCGCAGCAGCTGGCGCGTCGGGTCGGTCTTTTCAACAATGGTGTAACGGATGTTGGGCCGGTCAAAGCTGCTGACAAACTCACGCGCCTCTTCCAGCTTGAGCCGCTCGATCATGTCCTGCCGCGTCAGGGCGTCGGCCGTAGCGGTCAGCGCCATGCGCGGCACATCGGGAAAAGTCTCGTGCAGCAGGCTTAAGGATCGGTATTCGGGCCGGAAGTCGTGGCCCCACTGGCTCACACAATGCGCCTCGTCAATCGCGAACAGGCTGAGCAGGCCACGCTCGTGCAGCGAGGCCAGCAGGCCCTTCATGCGCGGCGTATTGATGCGCTCGGGCGCGGCATAGAGTAGGGTCAGCTCGTTGCGCAGAAGCTGCTTTTCAAGCTGGCTGCTCTCCTCAAAAGTCTGCGTCGAATTCAAAAACGCCGCCGACACGCCGGCCTCCAGAAGCGCGCCGACCTGGTCATGCATCAGGGCAATCAGCGGTGAGATGACGATGGTCACGCCATGGCCCGCGTTTTGCCGCACGATGGCCGGGATCTGGTAGCACAGCGACTTGCCGCCGCCCGT
This sequence comes from uncultured beta proteobacterium, assembly GCA_963793855.1. GTDB lineage: Bacteria > Pseudomonadota > Gammaproteobacteria > Burkholderiales > Burkholderiaceae_C > Polaromonas. The sequence goes on along the minus strand of CAWCBL010000004.1, from coordinate 369,653 downwards.
CGGCATCAGCACCAGCGCGTCGCCGCCGTTGACCACATGCTCGACGATGGCTTCCTGCGGGCCGCGAAAGTCGCTGTAGCCAAAAACCTGGCCGAGCACGTCCAGCGGCGTTGGGTGGGACGAAGAAATAGGCAATGAGGACAAGGGGAGGGCCAGGAAGTTAGCGTCAGCGGGAAAGAGAATTACTATGAAATTAATAGCTGACTGCACCCGGCAGATAAGCGAATAGGCCGGATTAGACCGCAAGACATAAGCCGGCGGGCAACTTCACGGGCACTGGTGCCGGATTAAGCCGCGTTAAGCCAGGCAGTGAGATCCGGCGTTCTTTATCAGGGGGAGAAGGCAACCCCTTATTGTCGGGGAAAGTCTACGGCCATGAACGGCACCCTAAAATGAGGCGATGAAGCCGATCACCTACACCCGCGCCCAGCAACTCCCCGACCTTCTGGCGAAACGCATCCTGATTCTTGATGGCGCAATGGGCACCATGATCCAGCGCTTCAAGCTGAGCGAAGCCCAGTACCGGGGCGAGCGCTTCAAGGACTTTCACAAAGACGTCAAGGGCAACAACGAATTGCTGAGCCTGACGCGGCCCGACGTGATCCGGGACATCCACGAAGGCTACCTGGCCGCCGGCGCCGACATGATAGAGACCAACACCTTTGGCGCGACCAGCGTGGCGCAGGCCGACTACGACATGGCCGACCTGGCGGTGGAAATGAACTACGAGTCGGCCCGCATTGCCAGAGCCGCCTGCGACAAGTTTTCAACACCCGAGAAGCCGCGCTTTGTCGTCGGCGCCCTCGGCCCCACGCCTAAAACCGCCAGCATCAGCCCCGACGTGAACGACGCGGGCGCGCGCAACACCAGTTTTGAAGAGCTGCGCAAGGCCTATTACGAACAAACCGAAGCGCTGGTCAGGGGCGGCAGCGATGTGCTGCTGGTCGAAACCATTTTCGACACGCTCAACGCCAAGGCGGCGCTGTTCGCGATCGACGAGTACTTCGACAACTCCGGCGAGCGCCTGCCCCTCATCATCAGCGGCACCGTGACCGATGCATCGGGCCGCATCCTGAGCGGCCAGACCGTGACCGCGTTCTGGTACAGCGTGCGTCACGCCGAGCCGATGGCCGTCGGCCTGAACTGCGCGCTGGGCGCGACGCTGATGCGTCCCTATATCCAGGAACTGGCCAAAGCCGCACCCGACACCTTCATCAGCTGCTATCCCAATGCCGGCCTGCCCAACCCCATGAGCGACACCGGCTTTGACGAGACGCCCGATGTGACTTCGCGCCTGCTGCGCGAGTTTGCCGAGGAAGGGCTGGTCAATATCGTGGGCGGCTGCTGCGGCACGACGCCCGACCACATCCAGGCGATTGCCCATGCCGTGGCGCCGGTGGGGGGGCGCAAGCTGCAGCGCCCGCTTTTTTACGCCGAAGCCGCCTGAACGCCAGCGAACGCCTGGCGCGGCGTCCCCGGGCACGCCATCAGGCGCTCACCCGGGCGCTGATTTCCTGTTGCATCGCCTGGGTCAGCTGGACATACAGCTTGAGCTTGTCGGCGTTTTCGCGCAGGCGTTGCGCGATGCGCAATGACACCGCCAGTAGCAGCTTGGCCGCGACCGCAGGCTTCTCAAGCATCAGCTGCTCAAGTGCTTCGCGCGTGAGAATGGCGCCACGCAGATGGGATGAGGCGGTGCAGGACGCGCACCGCGGCTCGCCGTCGAGCAGTGCCAGCTCGCCGATCAGGCTGCCCCGACCCAGCACGGTGATGGTGATGGGCTCGACACGACTCACCACAACGGTCTCCACGGTCACTTCGCCATCGAGCAGCAGCATCATGAAGCCGGTGTCGCGGGTGTCGCCCTCCTTGATGAAGGTTGTGCCTTTTTCTATTTTGTGGGGCTTCATGTAATACACCACCACGCGTGCTTCCTCGCGCGTCAATTCCATCAGCGCCGTGGGGGCGATTAACAGCTCGGCCGCCAGATCGGCCGTTGCGGAGCCTTCCATTGCAGGCCGCCTTTCACTCGAGTCTCTGTGGTTTTTTCTTCTGAATAGTCTGTTAAACATGAATGGATCGCTTGGATTTCGGAGGTATGCGCGGCTCGGCAGGCATTAATGCTTAAAATTGAGCTTAACTCAAGGAGCGTTGCAGCGAAATTCCGGTTTCGTCAGGCTTGGGTAAACGGGGGCTGGCGTCAGCCCTTTTGCAACGACGCTCACCTTTATTCCAAGGTGAGTCATGTCCCAAATTCAGTCCCCCCAAGAAGTTCCGTCCATGAAGCTGTCCGGCCTGGAGCCGGTCACCATTGGCGCCGATTCCCTGTTCGTCAACATCGGCGAGCGCACCAACGTCACGGGCTCCAAGGCCTTCGCCCGCATGATTTTGAACGGCGAATACGAAAAGGCCCTGGCTGTTGCCCGCCAGCAGGTTGAAAACGGCGCGCAGATCATCGACATCAACATGGACGAGGCGATGCTGGACAGCCAGGCCGCCATGGTGCGTTTTTTGAACCTGATTGCCGGCGAGCCCGACATCGCGCGTGTGCCCATCATGATCGACAGCTCCAAGTGGAGCGTGATCGAGGCCGGCCTGCGCTGCATCCAGGGCAAGGGCATCGTCAATTCGATTTCCATGAAGGAAGGCGTCGAGGCTTTCAAGCAGCAGGCCAAGCTGCTCAAGCGCTATGGCGCGGCCGCCGTGGTGATGGCGTTTGACGAGCAGGGGCAGGCCGATACCTATGAGCGAAAAATAGGCATCTGCGAGCGTGCCTACCGGGTGCTGGTCGATGAAGTCGGGTTTCCGCCGGAAGACATCATTTTTGACCCCAATATTTTTGCCATTGCCACCGGCATTGACGAGCACAACAACTATGCCGTCGATTTCATCAACGCCACGCGATGGATCAAGCAAAATCTGCCGGGCGCCAAGGTCTCGGGCGGCGTGAGCAATGTGAGCTTCAGCTTTCGCGGCAACGACCCGGTGCGCGAAGCGATTCACACCGTTTTCTTGTACCACGCGATTCAGGCCGGCATGGATATGGGCATCGTCAATGCCGGCATGGTGGGCGTCTATGACGACCTGGAGCCTACCTTGCGCGAACGCGTCGAAGACGTGGTGCTGAACCGCCAGCCGGTGTACAAGCCGGGCGAAGCCAGGCTCACGCCGGGCGAACGGCTGATCGAGGTCGCCGAGACGGCGAAAAGCGGCGCCAAGGACGACAGCAAGAAGAACGAATGGCGCGCGCTGCCGGTGCGCGCCCGCCTCTCGCACGCGCTGGTGCACGGCATGAACGAATTCATCACCGAAGACACCGAGGAAATGTGGCAGGCGCTCCAGGCCGAGGGCGGCCGGCCGCTGCATGTGATTGAAGGCCCGCTGATGGATGGCATGAATGTCGTCGGCGACCTGTTCGGCCAGGGCAAGATGTTTTTGCCGCAGGTGGTGAAAAGCGCCCGCGTGATGAAGCAGGCCGTGGCGCATCTGCTGCCCTATATCGAGGCCGAAAAGCTGCTGCTCCAGGCCGCCGGCGGCGACGTCAAGACCAAGGGCAAGATCATCATTGCCACGGTCAAGGGCGACGTGCACGACATCGGCAAGAACATCGTCACGGTGGTCTTGCAGTGCAACAACTTCGAGGTCGTCAACATGGGCGTGATGGTGCCCTGCCACGAGATTCTGGCGCTGGCCAAGGCCGAGGGCGCCGACATCGTGGGCCTGTCCGGTCTCATCACGCCCAGCCTGGAGGAAATGCAGTATGTGGCTAGCGAGATGCAGAAGGACGACCATTTCCGGCTCAACAAGATCCCGCTGCTGATTGGCGGCGCCACCACCAGCCGGGTGCATACGGCCGTGAAGATCTCGCCGCACTACGAAGGCCCCGTGGTCTATGTGCCCGACGCCTCGCGCAGCGTGAGCGTGGCGCAAGGCCTGCTGTCTGACCAGGCTGCCAAATACATTGACGAGATCAATGCGGACTACGACAAGGTGCGCACCCAGCACGCCAATAAAAAGCAGACGCCAATGTGGCCCTTGGCCAAGGCGCGCGCCAATGCCACCGTCATCGACTGGGCGAACTACACGCCGCCCGTGCCTAAATTCATTGGCAGGCGTGTGTTCAAGAATTTCGACCTTGCCGAACTGGCCCAGTTCATTGACTGGGGTCCTTTTTTCCAGACCTGGGATCTGGCGGGCCCGTTCCCGGCAATTTTGAAAGACGAGGTGGTTGGCGCCGAGGCGACGCGGGTCTATGCCGACGCGCAGCAAATGCTCAAGCGCCTGATCGAAGGGCGCTGGCTCACGGCCAGCGGGGTGATGGCCTTGTTGCCTGCCAACAGCGTGGGCGACGACATCGAAATCTATACCGACGAAACCCGCAGCGAAGTCGCCATGACCTGGTACGGCCTGCGCCAGCAGACCGAAAAAACAGCGGTGGACGGCGTGATGCGCCCCAGCCGCTGCCTGGCCGATTTTGTCGCGCCCAAGGTGCTGTCCGCCGAGGTCAAGGCCGTGCGCGCCGGGCACGCAGGCGCCGAGGGCCATAACACCTTCACGCTGCCTGACTACATCGGCGTCTTTGCCGTCACCGCCGGCCTGGGCGCAGAAAAGAAGGAGAAGCAGTTTCTGGATGACCATGACGACTATTCGTCCATCATGTTCAAGTCCCTGGCCGATCGCCTGGCCGAGGCCTTTGCCGAAGCGCTGCACCAGCGTGTGCGACAGGATTTGTGGGGTTATGCGTCCGCCGAGTCACTGGACAAGGATGCGCTGATTGCCGAGAAATACCAGGGCATACGGCCAGCGCCGGGCTACCCCGCCTGCCCGGACCATAGTGCCAAAAAGGAAATGTTCGAACTGCTGCATGCCGGGGAAATCGGCATGGCGCTGACGACCAGCCTGGCCATGACGCCAGCGGCCAGCGTCAGCGGCTTTTACCTGAGCCATCCGCAAAGCACCTACTTCAGCGTTGGCAAGATTGGTGAGGACCAGCTGCAGGATCTGGCCAAGCGGCGCGGCGCCAAAGCCAGCGACCTGCAGCGCTTGCTGGCGCCGAACCTGTAAATTTTTGTGCGGTTTTTTGTCTGCGTCTACCCATCTTGAGGGTTGCCGTCCCGGGTCAGGCCGGCTTGCCAGGCGGAAGGTCAGAAACTGGCAGGCGCCTGGGGCGCCGTCGGCGCTTGTCAGCCGAACCGCGGGGTCGTGCGTTGCATCTGGACTTTTCATTCCATTCATCTTTATCGGGAGACCCTTCATGCGTTCATTGTTTCTTGCTGTTCTGATCGCCACGGCCGCCGCTGGTGCAGTTGCCCAGCCTCCGGCCAAGGGCCGCGCAGGCGCCGCCTTATGCGATATCTGCGGCACTGTGCAGAACGTCAGGCAGGAAAAGCAGAAGGGCGAGGGCGGCGTGGCAGGGATGGCGGGCGGTGCAGTGGTCGGTGGCCTGCTCGGCAACCAGGTCGGCGGCGGCACCGGCAAGACGCTGGCCACGGTCGGCGGCGCGGTGGCTGGGGGGTTTCTGGGTAATGAAGTCCAGAAGCGGGTGACCAGCAAGACCGTCTGGGTTACCACCGTTCGCATGAAGGACGGCAGCGTTCAGACTTTCGCGCAGGAGGCTCAACCCAACTGGGCAGCCGGCCAGATCGTTCAGGTGCATGGCACGACGCTAAAGCGGCGCTGAAGCGATTTCCTAGGCGGGCAAGTCTGATAAAAGACCGTTTAGTTAAAGCTGACGGTCTTTTTTTATGCGCCTGCGCATGGGTGTGCTTTCAGGCACCGTGCAGCGCGCGCCGGTACTGCGCCGCTTCCCGGCCCAGTTTGGAGGACGGCCAGCCCGGAATGGCGATGCGGCCGGCGGGTCAGCGCTTTAACGGCCGCTTACCGTTGCGCCGCCGCCGTTTACAGAAAATCACCAGAGAGTTACCCAGCGTGTGTACCTTTGGGCTGTGTCGGACGTTCACGGTACAGGGTTGCCGGATGCTTGACGTGCTGTTGCGCCGCTTCAATGCCTATGCGCCAACCGTTGGCACAAACTTCTTGAAAGAAAAGGGACACCATGACTACCTCCGTTGATGCTCTTCCGCCGGGCCAGCAGCCCCTATCCGCTGGCAACAAACCCTTGTGGGTCGCCGTGGGCATACTCAGCGTGGCCGTGCTGGGCATGGGCGCGACCCTGATTTACAACCAGCGCACGCCAGCCATGGCGCCGGCCGCCACAGTGGCCGGCATGCCGACGCCGCAGCTCACCGCCGCGCCGCAGCTTGCTGCACCTGCTGCTTCAAGCGGCGCAGCCGATGATCTGATCGAAAAACCGGCGGCGGTGCCGGCCAAACCTGCGCCTGTACCAGCGCCGGCGAAAAAAATCGTCAAGCCCGTGCACAAGCCTGCGCCTGCACCCAGCTATTCCGGTGTGACTCCCGCTCCTTCCGCCTCGCCTTACCCCGCTTACGCCGCCCCTGCCCCTGTCGTGGCTGCGGCGCCCGTCTGCGCGGTGTGCGGATCCGTCGAATCCGTGACGCCGGTGCAGCATTCCGCCAAGCCTGCCGGTCCTGGTTTAGGCGCTGTGGCCGGCGGGGTGCTGGGCGCGGTACTGGGCAACCAGGTCGGTCATGGCGGCGGCCGCACGGCGGCCACTATTCTGGGCGCGGTCGGTGGTGGCTTTGCCGGCAATGCGATTGAAGGAAACATGCGCAAGGAAACCGTTTACCAGGTCGGTGTGCGCATGGAAGATGGTTCGCACCGCATGCTGGAGGTGGCGCATGCTCCGGGCGTAGGCAGCCGCGTAACCGTGGAAGGGGCCACTCTGCGCACTCAGGACGGCGCGACCTACGGTCCCAAGCCGCCACCCGCGCCAGCGAGTGCACAACCCTCGTTTTCTCCCGATTACCAGCGGAATTGATGGCGCTTGCAGCCAGGACGGCCCCGGCCATATTGGCCGTATTTGAACTCTGGAAGCAGGGGCTCAGTTTAGTGAATGGCCGTGAGCGCCCGGCGGTACTGCACGGCTTCGGCCACGTGCGTCACCTGAACGGCCTCGGCACCGGCCAGGTCGGCAATCGTTCGGGCCACTTTCAGACAGCGATGAATTCCCCGGCCCGACCAGCCCAGCCGGGTTGCCGCGGTGTTCAGAAATTTTGCGGCTGCTGCATCGAGCTGGCATTGCGCATCAATCGCCTGGCCTTCCAGTGCCTGGTTGGTGCTGCCTTGCCGGGTGATGGCGCGCGCCCTGGCTTGGACAACGCGGCTGCGGATGGCCGCCGTCGCTTCACCAGGCGGCGTGTTCACCAGTTCATCGGCCGCCAGCGCACCCACTTCCACATGCAGGTCGATGCGGTCCAGCAGCGGGCCGCTGAGCTTGCCCTGGTAGCGCGACACCTGGTCTGGCGAGCAGCGGCAGGCCCGCAGGCTGGAGCCCAGGTAGCCGCAAGGGCAGGGGTTCATGGCTGCGACCAGCTGAAATCGCGCCGGAAATTCGGCGCGTTGCGCCGCGCGTGAAATGGTGATGTGGCCGGACTCCAGCGGCTCGCGCAGCGCCTCCAGCGCGGCACGGGGAAATTCGGGTAATTCGTCAAGGAATAGAACACCGCGGTGGGCCAGCGAGATTTCGCCAGGGCGTGGCGGCGAGCCGCCGCCCACCAGCGCCACGGCGCTGGCCGTATGGTGGGGCGCGCAGGTCGGACGAACCGCCCAGCGCTCAAGCGCGAAAAGCCCGCCCAGTGAAGCGACGGCGGCACTTTCAAGCGCTTCTTCCGTCGTCATGGCGGGCAGCAGGCCGGCAAAGCGTTGCGCCAGCATGGACTTGCCCGAGCCGGGCGCACCCACCATCAGCACGCTGTGGCCGCCGGCGGCCGCAATCTCCAGCGCCCGGCGGGCCGCTGCTTGGCCTTTGACATCGGCAAGGTCGGGGTAAGCGGCTGGCTCCTGGGGCGGGCTGGACGCCACCCGCGTCCAGCCATCCAGTACTTCCGGCGCTGCGTCGCCGGGCAAAAACTGTCTGACCACATCCAGCAAATGCTGTGCGCGGTAAATCTCGATTCCGGGCACCAGCGCCGCTTCCTGGGCACTGCCTTCGGGCAATACCAGCTTGGGGTGCTTTTCGGGCGTGTTGCCGGTGCCGTGGGTAATTGCCAGGCTCATGGCCAGCGCGCCCCTGACTGGCCGCAAGTCCCCGCCTAGCGACAACTCGCCGGCAAACTCGTAGCCTTCCAGCTTGCGCGCATCAATCTGCCCGCTGGCAGCCAGAATGCCCAGCGCAATCGGCAAATCAAAGCGGCCCGAGTCCTTGGGAAGATCGGCCGGCGCCAGATTCACGGTGATTCTTTTGTTGGCGGGAAACTCCAGCCCGGTGTTCTGGATGGCCGATCGCACCCTCTCGCGCGCCTCTTTGACTTCGGTCTCTGCGAGTCCAACCAGCGTAAAGCTGGGCAGTCCATTGGCCAGGTGCACTTCAACGCAGACGGGCCTTGCCTGCAGCCCCAGAAGGGCACGACTATGCACTAAAGACAAGCTCATTCAGGGTCTCCCGGTCAAATGCTTCAAAGTTGTGCACGTGAAGTGCTTCAATGTGGTGCGTTACAGCTTGTTTCGTTCTAGGATAACGCGACAGCGTTTGAAAAGGTAGACCCGCTCCCATGGGCAATACAAAGCCTGGCACGGTCCATGCTAGAGAAAGCTCACCTAATTTAACCATCCGGAGCTTCTCATGAAACTGATTTCCCTCCCACTCGCTGTCGCTGCCGCCTTGGTATTGTCCGGTACGGCTTTTGCGCAGACGGTTGCGCCTGCTGCGGAGCCGGCCGCATCGCCGCTGTCTTTCAATATTGCCCTGACCAGCAACTACAAGTTCCGCGGCCAGGACCAGGACCAGTCAAAGACCCGGGCCTTCAAGCCTGCCTTGCAAGGCGGCGTGGACTACACGTTTGACAGCGGCTTCTATCTGGGAAACTGGAACTCCACGGTCAACTGGGCGAAGTATCTGCCTTCAAATCCCAGCAACAGCCTGGAAATGGACTTCTACGGTGGCTACAAATTCAAGGCCGGCCCGCTGGACATGGATGTCGGTGTGCTGACCTACTTTTACCCGGGTGCCAGCGGCGCCAACACCACCGAGGTCTATCTCGGGGCCGGCTACGGGCCCGTCAGTGCCAAGTACTCACAGACGGTTTCCAGGGGGTATTTTGGCGTGGGCAAGGAGTCTGCGCCTGGCGAAGGACGCGGCACCGGTTACCTGAATCTGGCCTTTGCCCAAGAGGTGATGCCCAAAGTCACCTTCAAGGCCTCGCTTGGCTTTACGGATTTCAAGAGTGGCGCCAACGCAGCCGGTCTGCCTGACTACATGGACTACAGCGTGGGTGCCAGCTACGACCTGGGCAACGGCCTTTCCCTCTCCGGTGCCGTAGTGGGGGCAGACAAGAAATCCAGTTACTTGTTTCCCGCCGCGGTGGACACCAGCGGCAAGTCCATCAACAAGAGCACGCTGGTCGTGATGCTGACAAAAACCCTGTAACCCGGCAGGAGCGGCGCACAGACGCCGCTCCGCCATTCATCCTGGAGGAAAGCTGACATGAAACTCGTAACTGCCATCATCAAACCGTTCAAGCTGGACGAGGTGCGCGAAGCACTCTCCGGTATTGGCGTTCAAGGCATCACCGTCACTGAAGTCAAGGGTTTCGGGCGTCAAAAAGGCCATACCGAGTTGTACCGCGGTGCGGAGTACGTGGTCGATTTTCTGCCCAAGGTGAAGATTGAGGCCGCAGTGTCCGACGAGCTGCTGGACCGCGTGATTGAAGCCATCGAGACGGCTGCCCGCACCGGCAAGATCGGCGACGGCAAGGTTTTTGTTTACAACCTCGAGCAGGTCGTGCGTATCCGCACCGGTGAAACCGGCAAGGAAGCGCTGTAACGCTCACCCATAACAAGAGAACACTGCCATGAAAAAACTACTTGCCTCCCTGCTCCTGGGATTGAGTTTGCTGAGCGCTGGCGCCGTCCGGGCGCAAGCGCCCGCCGAAACCCCTGCGGCTTCCGCGCCGGCCGCATCAGCCGTCGCTGAAACCAAGCCCGAGGCGGCCCCCGCCCCCGCCGCGCTTGCCGCACCCGCTGTGGCGGCAGCCCCCGCCGCAGGCCCTGCCGCCGCACCGGCCCCCGTCCCCAACAAGGGCGACACCGCCTGGATGATGGTTTCCACCATCCTGGTGATTCTCATGGTCGTGCCGGGGCTGGCGCTGTTTTACGGCGGCCTGGTCCGCAGCAAGAACATGCTGTCGGTGCTGATGCAGGTCATGGTGACCTTCTCGATGATCGTCGTGCTGTGGTTCATCTACGGCTACAGCCTGGCCTTTACCGAAGGCAATGCCTTCATTGGCGGCTTTGACCGGCTGTTCATGAAAGGCATCTGGGATAACGTCGCAGGCACCTTTGCCAACGGCGCGACCTTCAGCAAGGGTGTCGTGATTCCTGAAATCGTCTTCGCCGCCTTTCAGGCAACCTTTGCGGCCATCACCTGCACGCTGATCGTCGGTGCTTTCGCCGAGCGCATCAAGTTCTCTGCCGTGCTGCTGTTCATGGTGATCTGGTTCACCTTCAGCTATGCGCCCATGGCCCACATGGTCTGGTTCTGGATGGGTCCTGATGCGTACACCGGCAAGGAAGTGGTCGATGCGATGAACGGCAAGGCCGGCTACATCTGGCAGTCGGGTGCGCTTGATTTTGCCGGCGGTACCGTGGTTCACATCAACGCCGCCGTGGCCGGCCTGGTCGGCGCTTACATGGTGGGCAAGCGTATCGGCTACGGCAAGGAGTCCATGGCGCCTCACAGCCTGACGCTGACCATGGTCGGTGCTTCGCTGCTGTGGGTTGGCTGGTTTGGCTTCAACGCCGGCTCGGCGCTGGAAGCCAACGGTTTTGCGGCCCTGGCTTTCATCAACACCCTGGGCGCGACCGCTGCCGCCGTGCTGGCCTGGTCCGTCGGTGAAGCCCTGATGAGGGGCAAGGCCTCCATGCTGGGCGCTGCGTCCGGTGCTGTGGCCGGTCTGGTGGCCATCACGCCCGCCGCGGGCAATGTCGGTATCGGCGGCGGCTTGGTGATCGGGCTCGTCGCCGGCTTCGCCTGCCTCTGGGGTGTACATGGCCTGAAGAAGCTGCTGGGCGCAGACGACTCGCTCGACGTGTTCGGCGTGCACGGCGTCGGCGGCATCGTGGGGGCGCTGCTGACGGGTGTATTCAATTCGCCTGCCCTGGGCGGCCCCGGCTTTGTAGCGGATTGGGTAACGGCCACCGGTGTGACGGCCGCCGACTACTCCATCGTCTCGCAAGTATGGATCCAGGCCAAGGCAGTGCTGATCACCATCGTGTGGTCAGGTGTGGTGTCCCTGGTCGCCTACAAGGTAGTTGACCTGACGATTGGCCTGCGCGTGAGCGAAGAAGATGAGCGCGAAGGTCTGGACATCACCTCGCACGGTGAGACCGCCTACAACCGCTGATTGATGGATCGAATGGAAGGACTGCCTGGAAAGCAGTCCTGTTGATTGACGAGTGACTCCTTGGGATGTTCAGCCCGCTGGTGCCAAGCCAGCGGGCTGTTTTTTTTGCCGCTACAGTCACAGTGCTTCGCTGAAGACAGCGTCAACTAGAAGGGACTTTTCATGACCTGGCAAACCGCTATTTCACAGCCCAGCGAACTCGGTGAGTCCCCGTTCTGGCACCCGGACGAGCAGATGCTCTACTGGGTGGATATTCCGGCCAGGCAGATTCGCCGGGCCAATCTGTTCATGGGCACGGTAGAAGTCTGGACCCTGCCGTCAGAGCCTGGTTGCATCGCGCCAGCCCGCACGAATGGCGAATCCACCGGCCTGGTACTTGCGCTGCGCGACGGCATTTACCGCGCAAGGCAATGGGGCGGCGCGCTGGCGCTGCTGGCCCCGGCAATTCACGACCCCGCCACCACCCGCTTTAACGACGGCAAGGCCGACCCGCTGGGGCGTTTCTGGGCCGGTACCATTTACGAGCCGCGTGACGCTGCCAGAGCGCAGCTTTTTTCGCTTGATTGCCGGGGTGGTCGTACGCCTGCGCTGCAGCTCAAGGCCGGCGATGCCACCACGGCCAACGGCCTGGCCTGGTCGCCCGACGCCAGCACGGTGTATTGGACCGACACGCCCCGCCACACCATTCGCGCCTGGGACTGGGACGCGGATGGCAATGTCATGAGCCGTGAGCGGGTATTCAAGCAGTGGCCAGTAAAACCCGAAGGCTGGCAGCCCGGCATGTCCGGCTATGAAGGTCGGCCGGACGGCGCCGCCGTCGATGTGCAGGGCAACTACTATGTGGCCATGTATGAAGGGGGGCGGCTGCTCAAGCTCTCGCCTGTGGGCGAGGTGCTTGCCGACATACCCCTACCCGCACCATGCCCGACCATGCCCTGCTTTGGCGGCGATGACCTCAAAACGCTATTCGTCACGACGGCGCGCCGCAATCGCCCGGCCCGGGAACTGCAAACCTGGCCCGAATCGGGCTGCGTGTTTTCTATGCGGGTTGAGGTGGCCGGGCTGCCTGTAAACTTCTTTCTGGATTAAGCCTGCTCGACAAATAACCTTTGAGTCCAATAGTTGCGGCCTCATGTTGCTATTAAATTAGGAGTACTTAAAATTCTTCACAAGCCCGCGTCAGTCTGCAGGGCCTAAGCCGACAGACAAGACCACAAACCCCCGATGTCGGACCAGGTCTGCGCTAACCGCGAGCTACGCGTGTAGAGCCCATGAAGACCCGGCATTTCGGCGCAGCCAAAAAAACCGAACAGTCTCCGTTCAAAAAAATCAAAGATGCGGATGCCGTGACCGCTTACCATTCCCCCATGGCTCCAGACACCGATATGACGACTTCCCTGGCTGCCCGCGTGCGCGATGCGGCGGCGGCCGGCAAGCCCTTGCGCATCCGCGGCGGCGGCAGCAAGGATTTTTATGGCCAGACCCCGCAAGGCGAGGTGCTGGACATGTCCGCCTTCGCCGGGGTTATCAGCTACGAGCCCAGTGAGCTGGTCGTCACCGTGCGCGCTGGCACGCCACTGGCCGAGCTGGAAGCGCTGCTGGCGACGCAAGGTCAATGTCTGCCCTTCGAACCCCCGCATTTCGGCCCTCACGCCACCGTCGGCGGCATGGTCGCCAGCGGCCTCAACGGCCCCGCCCGCGCCAGTGCGGGCGCCGTGCGCGACTACCTGCTGGGCGTGGTGCTGCTCAATGGCCGGGGCGAGTGCCTCACCTTTGGCGGCCAGGTCATGAAGAACGTGGCGGGCTACGACGTATCGCGACTGATGGCAGGCGCGCTCGGCACTTTGGGCGTGCTGCTGGAGGTCTCGCTCAAGGTATTGCCGATTGCGCCCGCCGAGGCGACCCTGATGTGCAGCCTGCCGCAGCAAAAAGCGCTGGACCTGCTCAACCGCTGGGGCGGCCAGCCGCTGCCGCTCAACGCCAGCTGCTGGGTGCATGACGACAGCGCCAGCCCCGTGCAGGATTTCCTGTTTGTGCGCCTGCGCGGTGCCGTGGCTGCCGTCGAGGCCGCCTGCCCCCGCATGATGGCCGACGTACAAGCCCAGGGCGGCGAGGCCATGCGCATGGACAACGCGCAGGCCGGCTCGGACTGGATCGCATGCCGCGAGCAAACCCTTCCCTTTTTCGCCCAGCCGCCTTCTGAAGATGCCTGCCTGTGGCGCCTGAGCCTGCCGCAAAGTACGCCCGCGCTGGACCTGCCTTACGCCCAGCTCATCGAATGGCACGGCGGCTTGCGCTGGCTCTGGGCGCCCGCTTCTGCGGCAAAGCAGCTGCGCGAAGTCGCGCAACAGGCCGGCGGCCATGCGACCCTGTTCAGGCGCGCCGCCAATGCGCCTTCAGACCTGCCCGCGTTCACGCCGCTTGTCCCCGTTCAGTCACGCATTCAGCGCGAACTCAAAAAACAGTTTGACCCTGCCGGCGTCTTCAATCCGGGCCGGATGTCTGCGGACTGGTAAAACACGGCATGCGGCGTTTGCGTCACCTGACCGGGCAACACCGGACGGCCTCCATCAACCGCTTGCTCGGCGCGGTGCTGGCCTTCAATGCCGGCGCCATCAATGCGGGCGGTTTTCTGGTCGTCAGCATGTACACCTCGCACATGACGGGCTTTGTCTCGCTGCTGGCCGATAGCCTGGTGCTGGGCAACATGACCCTGGTGCTGAGTGCGGTAGGCGCCTTGCTGGCCTTTACCCTGGGTGCCGCCGTGACCGCCATTCTGGTGAACGGGGCGCGCCAGAGCGGGCTGCGCAGCGAATATGCGCTGCCCCTGCTGCTCGAAGCTGTACTAATGCTGATTTTCGGCTTAATGGGGGCTACCCTGAACCGCCAGACCCCGTTTGCCGTGCCGCTTACCGTGCTGGTGCTGGCTTTCACCATGGGGCTGCAAAACGCGCTGGTCAGCAAAATCTCATCCTCGCAAATCCGCACCACCCACATGACCGGCATCGTGACCGATATCGGCATTGAGCTGGGCAAGATGTTTTACTGGAACCGCATCAAAAGCCCGTTCGAATCCCGGGTGCGCTCCAACCGCATCAAGCTCAGGCTTCTGGGCACCTTGCTGGGTGCGTTTGTCACTGGCGGCATCGTCGGCGCCGCCGGATTCAAGCACGTGGGTTTCATCTGGGTGGTTCCGCTGGCCCTTTTGCTTTTTGCCCTGTGCCTGCCGCCCTTGTTCTCCGACCTGCAGCGCGCGCTGCGGCGCAAATTCAACGCCATCGAGCACGACGCCTGAACCCCATGCAAACCCAACTCGCCCCCGAATTCCAGAACACGCCAGACGGCCGGCAGGCCGAAGCCATTTTGCGCAAATGCGTGCATTGCGGTTTTTGCACTGCCACCTGCCCGACTTACCAGCTGCTCGGCGATGAGCTTGACAGCCCGCGCGGCCGGATCTACCTCATCAAGCAGGTGCTGGAAGGCGAAATGCCAACCCGCAAAACCCAGCTGCATCTGGACCGCTGCCTGACCTGCCGCAACTGCGAGACCACCTGCCCCAGCGGCGTGCAGTATGGCCACCTGGTCGATATCGGCCGCAAATTGGTCGATGAGCGCGTGCCGCGCCCCGCCGGCGAACGCGCCGTGCGCTGGGCGCTGAAAGAGGGCCTGCCGTCGCCGTTTTTTGCGCCTGCCATGAAGCTGGGCCAGGCCGTGCGCGGCTTGTTGCCCGCTTCGCTTCAAGCCAAGGTGCCGCCGAGGCAGTCTGCAGGCCAATGGCCCACACGCGCCCACGCCCGAAAAATGCTCATGCTCGAAGGCTGCGTGCAGCCCGCCATGATGCCCAACATCAACAGCGCCACGGCTAGAGTGCTGGACGCCGCCGGGATTCAGACCGTGGTGGCGGCCAAGGCGGGCTGCTGCGGCGCGGTGAAGTTTCACCTCAACGACCAGGAGGGGGGCAAGGCCGAGATGCGCCGCAACATCGACGCCTGGTGGCCGCATGTGGAGCAGGGAGTGGAAGCCATCGTGATGAACGCGTCAGGCTGCGGCGTCACGGTCAAGGAATATGGCTACATCCTCAAAGACGATGCGGCCTATGCGGAAAAAGCCGCCCGCATAAGCGAACTGACCCGCGACTTGAGCGAGTTGCTGCCCGAACTGGTTGAGCAGCTGCGTGGACAGGTGGCGGCCAAAGCCGGCCAGATAGCCTTTCATCCGCCTTGCACGCTGCAGCACGGCCAGCAGCTGCGCGGCGGCGTGGAGCAGCACCTGGGCGCGCTGGGCTTTGACATCAAGCCGGCCAGCTGCGAGGCGCATTTGTGCTGCGGTTCGGCCGGCACCTACTCCGTGCTCAATCCGGAAATTGCCTACCAGCTGCGCGACCGCAAACTGGGACATCTGGGCGAGATGGCACCTGAAGTGATTGTGTCGGCCAATATCGGCTGCATCACGCATCTCCAAAGCGGCACGGCCACGCCAGTGCGGCACTGGGTCGAGTTGCTGGATGAGGCGCTATCAAATAAATAGCTGCTCGCGCCCGTCATTCATGGGCTAGATCCTTGTCTGATTGAAAAATCAGGCCGCCAGCGCGGCTTCAATATCTTTGGTCAGATCAGCCGGCTTGTCCAGCGGCGCGTAGCGTTTGATCACCTCGCCATCCTTGCCGATCAGGAACTTGGTGAAGTTCCACTTGATGGACTTGCTGCCCAGCAGGCCGGGTGCTTCGGACGTGAGCCATTTGTACAGCGGATGCGCCGTGGGGCCGTTGACGTCGATCTTGGACATCATGGGGAAACTCACGCCATAGTTGACTTGGCAGAAGCTGGCGATCTCGCTGTCATTGCCGGGGTCCTGCGCGCCAAACTGGTTGCATGGAAAGCCCAGCACCACCAGGCCTTTACCCGCGTAGGTTTTGTGCAGATCTTCAAGGCCGCCAAACTGCGGCGTGAAGCCGCACTGGCTCGCCGTGTTCACGATCAGCATGACCTTGCCCCTGAATCCGGACAGGGCAATGTCCTGCCCATCGATCTGGCGGGCTTCGAAGTCATAAACGGTGTGAGCGGGCGAGGTCATGAAAGTGGCTCCGGGTAAATGGTGGTGCGTCACGGCGATTCTGCGCCACCGGCCGCGTTCTCGCCGGTGTCCGGTGATGGCGCCATGGCCGCCAGCACCGCCGCCAGGACAATCAGGCCGCCCCCAAGCAGGATGCGCGGGCTGAAGTCGGCCGCGCCCAGAGCGGCCGAGGACAAGCTGGCAAACAGGATTTCGGTCAGCATGACAATCGCTGTCGTGCCGGCCGCCAGCCGCGCTGCGCCATATTGCAGCGCTGCGTTGCCCAGCATGAAAGCCAGGCTGAGCCCGAGCAGCACCGGAATGCCGGCGGCCTGCAGTGCCGGCCCGGGCACCACCTGCAGCGACATGCCCAGCAGTGCCACGCCAGCGGCCAGCAGGCCGCTGCCGCCAAACATGGCCAGCATGCGTGATCCGCCGGGTGTGTGGCCGTATTTGCGCAGCAGGGCATTGGTCACGGCAAAGCTGAAACCGCCGCAGATGGCGAGCCAGTCGGCTCCGCCCTGAGGCAGCGGCCAGGGCGAGTGCGGTGTCTTGAGGACGATCAGCACGCCTGTCATGGCCAGCAGCAGCCGGAACAGCGATGCCCTGGTGGGCTTTTCACCCAGCAGCAGCCAGGCAACCAGCACCGACCAGGCGGGCATGAGGTAAAAAAGCAGCACCACCCGCACCACGTCGCCCACGGTGACGGCCCAGTTGAAGCCGACATTGGTCAGGCCCGCCGCGAGGCCCAGAAACCACAGCGCCGGGTGCGCCGCCAAGCCGCGCCAGGCCTTGAAATGGACGATGAGCAGGCCGGCGGCAATCATCAGGTACATCAGCGCCGTCGCCCACAGGGGATGCAGGCCGTAGCTTTGCAATTGACGAAATGGCCACCAGGAAACACCCCAGATGAAGGCGTTGATGACCAGTGCTCCGGCCGCCAGCGTGGCCGTGCGCCTTGCCGCGGCGCGGGTCAGAGCCAAGCCCCCGCCATCAGTGGGATTTATCGCTGCGGGCGATGCTCAACAAGTGGTCAAGCTGCTCCGGGTATTTGACCGTATTGCGCTTGTGCCAGCGCTGGATCAGCCACATGAAGCCGGCCACCACCACGCCAAACCCGGTAATCGCGCCAAAGGCCGACAGCCCCATGCCGGTGGACAGGCTGTAGCCAGCGCCCAGGCTCAAAATGCAGGTCTGCTCGTTGAAGTTCTGCACGGCAATCGAGCGGCCCGCGCCCATGAGGTTGTGGCCCCGGTGCTGCAGCAGTGCATTCATCGGCACTACCAGAAAGCCACCCAGGCCACCCAGTAATATCAGGAAGGGCGCGGCCACCCAGACATTGGTGATGTAGTTCATCAAAATCACCAGCACGCCCATGGCAATGCCCAGCGGCATGACCTTGGTGGCCTGGTCAAGGCGCATCCGCATGGAAGCCAGGATAGCCCCGGCTGCGGTGCCAATCGCCACCACGCCCACCAGCGACGAGGCCTGCGTGGTGCTGTAGCCCAGCGCCGCCGCGCTCCACGCCAGCACGATATAGCGCAGGTTGCCCGAGACGCCCCAGAAGAGGGTGGTGGTGCTCAGCGAAATCTGGCCGAGCTTGTCGCGCCACAGCGCGGCGTTGCAGTTCCAGAAGTCGGGCAGCAACTCAAACTTGTTGCGCGGCATGGGCCGCATTTCCACGCCGGTATCGGGGATGCGCAGGTTGAACCAGGCGGCAATGATGTAGAGCACGATCAGCAGTGCAATTGCCGCCTCTGGCGCGGTGTCAATACCGGTGTCGATGATCGGAAAGTTGAATGCCAGCAGATGGCTGGACACCACATGGCCGACCAGCTGGCCGCCCAGCAGCACGCCCAGAATGATGGATGAAATCGTCAGGCCCTCAATCCAGCCATTGGCCTTGACCAGCTGCGAGGCCGGCAGCAACTCGGTCAGGATGCCGTACTTGGCAGGCGAATAGGCGGCAGCGCCCAGTCCGACGATGGCATAAGCCAGCAGGGGGTGCGAGCCAAACAGCATCATCAGGCAGCCGATGACCTTGATGGCGTTGCTCACAAACATGACGTTGCCCTTGGGGCGGGCATCGGCGTAAGCGCCGACAAAAGGCGCCAAAATCACGTAAAAGAGCGCAAACATGGGAACCAGCGCCGCCGGCTGCCATTTTGGCGCGCCATTGGTTTTGAGCAGCTCCACGGCGGCTACGAACAGCGCGTTATCAGCCAGTGAGCTGAAAAACTGGGCTGCCATGATGGTGTAAAAACCGCGCTTCATTAATCTGTATTGATCACCGCAAAAAATGCATCAGCTGACCTGATGTCGCAAAATAGGGGCGAATGTCTCCAAACGATTGCCGTTTATAGCATGGGGGCAGGTGTCAAAATCCATAAAGCCCCCCTAAGCCGTTTGTCAACCTGATGGCATGCAGTCCAGGCTTGCCTTCTCCTACCCACCTCCTTGCGCCATGCCACGTCCCATTCTTGCCACCATTCACACCGAAGCCCTCAGTCATAACCTGGCGCGCGTTCGCGCTAGCGCACCTGATGCGCGCGTCTGGGCTGTCGTCAAGGCCAATGCCTATGGCCACGGTATTGAACGTGTCTTTGATTCCCTGCGCAGCGCAGACGGCTTTGCCCTGCTTGATCTTGCCGAGGCGCAGCGCCTGCGCGCGCTCGACTGGCGCGGCCCGATTTTGCTGCTCGAAGGCTGTTTTGAGGCCAGAGACCTGGAGCTATGCTCACGCCTGGGCCTTTGGCACGCCATTCACTGCAACGAGCAGATCGACATGCTCGCCGCCCACAAGACGCAGCTGCCGCACCGCGTGTTCCTGAAAATGAACACCGGCATGAACCGCCTGGGCTTTACCCCAGAGCGCTTTCGCGCCGCCTGGATACGCCTCAATGCCTTGCCGCAGGTTGAAGAGATATCGCTGATGCAGCATTTTCCGGATGCCGACGGGCCGAAAGGCATTTCGGCGCAGCTTCAGGCCTTCGATGCCGTGACCCATGACCTGCCCGGTGAGCGCACGCTCAGCAACAGCGCGGCCATCCTGCGCCACGATGAGGCACTGGCCGGGCGTTCCGACTGGGTTCGGCCAGGCATCGTGCTGTATGGCAGCGCGCCCGACTTTCCCGAGCACAGCGCCGCCGATTGGGGCCTGCAGCCGACGATGACGCTGGCTTCCAAAATCATCGGCATCCAGCATCTGGTGGCCGGCGACACGGTCGGCTACGGCTCCCGTTTTGTCGCAGAAGGGACTATGCGCATCGGTGTTGTCGCCTGCGGTTACGCCGACGGCTATCCGCGCCACTGCGATACCGGCACGCCCGTGCTGGTGAACGGCGTGCGCACCCGCATGGTCGGCCGGGTGAGCATGGACATGATTACGGTCGATTTGACGTCGGTGCCCGGTGCGGGCATGGGCAGCGAAGTGACGCTGTGGGGCCTGGCCTCCAACGGGCTCGGGCTGTCCATTGACGAGGTGGCGCAGGCCGCTGGCACCGTTGGGTATGAGCTGATGTGCGCCGTCGCCCCGCGCGTGCCGGTAACGGTTGAATAGAAGCGAAAAGCCTGCAATGGCCGCTTCTTTGCCCTGCCGGACCGGGGATGTTTCGCTATTAATTAAATAGCTACTCCCGCCCGTTGTCAAAGGGCGGGGGCCTGAAAACACTGAAATCCTAGTGCAGCCCCTTGACTCGCGCCTGCAGCCGCGCCAGCCCCAGCAGCGCGTCGGTAAATGGCGTCGCCACGCCGCTGAGCTGGCCGAGTTCCCGCGCGGCGGCCACCAGCGCATCGAGTTCCACCGCCTTGCCTGCTTCCACGTCCTGCAGCATCGAGGTCTTGAACGCGCCCAGTTTGCGCGTGATCTGGTGCCGGTCTTCCGGTTGCTGCTCGATGGAGATGCCCATGCGCGCGCCAGTCTCCTTGGCTTCGAGCATCACGCTGGAGATGAAATCGCGCACCAGCTCGTCCCCCATGATGAGGTCGGTGGTGGCGCCGGTCAGGGCGCTGATCGGGTTGACGGTCATGTTGCCCCAGAGCTTGAACCAGATGTCTTTCTGGATCTGCTCGGACACCGGGGCGTCGAAGCCGGCTTTTTCGAGCATCGCCGCAAGTTGCCGCACCCGCGCGGTTTTCTCGCCCGAAGGCTCGCCAAGGATAAGTGTGTTGCCGAAGTGGTGGCGCACCAGCCCGGGCTCCTCCACCGAGCAGCTCGCATGCACCACGCAACCGATGATGTGCCGCATGGGCAGGGCTGCGGCCAGTTCGCCCCTGGGGTCGACTGACGTCAGCTGCCTGCCCGCCAGCGCCCCCCCAAAGCCCTGCAAAAACCACCACGGCACGCCGTTCATGGCCGTCAGAACCATGGTGTCAGGCCCTATCAGTGGTGTGATCTGGCGAACGACTTCCGGCAGGGAAGGCGCCTTGACGGCCAGCACCACCAGATCCTGCACCCCCAGTTCGGCTGGCGCCGCGCTGGAGGCAACGGCCTGCGACGTGACCTGCCTGCCTTGCTGCAGGCGCAGTCCGTGCAGCTGAAGGGCATTGAGTGTGGCGCCGCGCGCCACCACGCTGACGCTGCAGCCCGCGCGCGCCAGTCCGCTGCCTATCCAGCCGCCGATGGCGCCGGCGCCGTAAATGCATACTTTCATGGCTTCATCTCCGTTGAGTTGTATGGAAACAGCTTACAGCCAAGCCACCGCCGGCACAGTGCTTTTGAAGGGTTTGAGGGCGAGAGCCAAAAGTCGTCGATGCCGTGTTGATGCGGTCGCGTACATGCTACAGCTTCCCGGACCCTTGCACTTGCATCGCTGCGGCGTCACGCGGTCAATACACTAGCCGCATGGCCAAAGAAAAAACGATTTACACCTGTACCGAATGTGGCGGCATCAGCCCCAAGTGGCTGGGCAAATGCCCGCACTGCAATGCCTGGAACACGCTGATCGAGTCGGTCGCCGAAAGCGCCGCCGGTAAAAATCGCTACAGCAACCAGCACCAGGGGCTGGCCAAGGCCTCGGAAGTCACCGCGCTGGCCGATATTGAAGCCACCGACATGACCCGTACCCCGACAGGCCACGAGGAGCTGGACCGGGTTCTGGGCGGCGGCATTGTCGAAGGCGGCGTGGTGCTGATAGGCGGCGACCCCGGCATCGGCAAATCCACCCTGCTGCTGCAGGCGCTCGATTCGCTGCAGCGCGCGGGGCTAAGCACGCTCTACATCACCGGTGAGGAAAGCGGCGCTCAGGTCGCGCTGCGCGCGCGCCGCCTGGGGCTGGACGGCTCGCAGGTCAAGGTGATGGCCGAAATCCAGCTCGACAAAATTCTGGCCACGCTGGAGGCCACACAACCCGCGATTGCGGTCATTGATTCCATCCAGACGGTGTATTCCGACCAGCTCACCTCGGCTCCCGGTTCGGTGGCACAGGTACGCGAATGCGCGGCCCATCTGACGCGCGCAGCCAAGTCCAGTGGCGTATGCATCGTGCTGGTCGGGCATGTGACAAAGGAGGGCGCCCTGGCCGGCCCGCGCGTGCTGGAGCACATGGTCGATACCGTGCTGTATTTCGAGGGCGACACCCATTCGAGTTTTCGCCTGGTGCGCGCCATCAAGAACCGTTTTGGCGCGGTCAACGAAATCGGCGTCTTTGCCATGACAGAAAAAGGCCTGAAGGGCGTGAGCAACCCGAGCGCCATCTTTTTGAGCCAGCACAGCGAGCCGGTGCCCGGCAGCTGCGTCATGGTCACCCTGGAGGGCACGCGGCCCTTGCTGGTCGAAATCCAGGCGCTGGTCGACAACGGCGGACCTTCTCCAAGACGTCTGAGCGTTGGCCTGGATAAAGACCGCCTGGCCATGCTGCTGGCCGTGCTGCACCGCCACGCCGGTGTGGCCTGCATGGACCAGGACGTATTTGTGAACGCGGTGGGCGGCGTGCGCATCAGCGAACCGGCGGCCGATCTGGCCGTGATGCTGGCGATTACTTCCAGCCTGCGCGGCAAGCCGCTGCCCAAGGGCTTTATTGCCTTTGGCGAAGTCGGGCTGGCCGGCGAGGTGCGGCCCGCGCCGCGCGGCCAGGAACGGCTGAAAGAAGCGGCCAAGCTGGGATTCAGCGTGGCGGTGGTGCCCAAGGCCAACGCCCCCAAAAAGCCGATTGAAGGCCTGACTATCCATGCGGTCGAGCGGGTTGAAGAGGCGCTGGAGGTGGTGCGCCGTCTGGACTGAGCGCAGATGCAGGAGGGGCTTGGCCGCTAAATGTTGGGCCGTTTCATGCCGCTTACGCACTCCCCACAATGCCGCAGCGCACCAGGGCTGCGAAAATAGACCCATGAACTTTCAAAAAATACTTGTTCCCCTGGGTGGGGTTGCGGTGGTGGTGCTGGCTTACCGACTTTTCGGCTGGGCTGGCGTGGCGGCCGCCGCCACCGGGCTGGTCATGTGGATGCTGCTGCATTTCACCCGCATGATGCAGGTCCTGAAGCGCGCAGCCAACCGGCCCATCGGCTATGTCGACAGCGCCGTCATGCTCAACGCCAAGCTCAAGCCCGGCATGACGCTGCTGCATGTGGTGGCCATGACGCGCGCTCTGGGCAAGCTCCAGACAGAAAAAGACGCGCAGCCCGAGGTGTTCCGCTGGACTGACGGCACGGAGTCCCACGTCACCTGCACTTTCGTCGGCGGCAAGCTGGCGCATCATGAGCTTTTCAGGCCCGCCGGGGACGAGCTGCCGCCCGCGCCGTAAAATCACGGTTTCGGTTTTTTGTACTGCCTTCACTGGCTGGCCGCCGGTGCGGCTTTCCGTCCAAGAATCATTTCCACAACACCCACATTCACCACAGGATCAGCACCATGTCCCCAGTAGCACCTTCCATGTCAGACCGTGACGGCAAAATCTGGATGGATGGCCAGATGGTTGACTGGCGCGACGCCAAAATTCATGTGCTGACCCACACCCTGCATTACGGCTGCGGCGCCTTTGAAGGCGTGCGGGCTTACAACACGGTCAATGGCACGGCGATTTTCCGGCTCGAAGACCACACCGATCGCCTGCTCAACAGCTCCAAAATCCTGCGCATGAAGGTTCCATTCAGCAAGGACGAGCTCAATGAAGCCCAAAAGGCCGTGGTGCGCGACAACAAGCTGGAAAGCTGCTACCTGCGCCCGCTGACCTGGATCGGCGACAAAAAGCTCGGCGTCTCGCCCAAGGGCAATGACATCCACTGCATGATCGCAGCCTGGGCCTGGGGCGCCTACCTCGGCGAAGACGGCATGACCAAGGGCATCCGCGTGAAGACCTCGAGCTATGCGCGCCACCACGTCAACATCACCATGACGCAGGCCAAGGCGGTGAGCAACTACACCAACTCCATACTGGCCAACACCGAAGCCACCGACGATGGCTACGACGAAGCGCTGCTGCTCGACACCTCCGGCTTTGTATCGGAAGGCTCGGGCGAGAACGTGTTCATCGTCAAGGACGGCGTCGTCTATACGCCCGACCTGTCGGCCGGCGCGCTCAAGGGCATCACGCGCGACACCGTGTTCCACATCTGCAAGGACCTGGGCCTGGAAGTGGTGCAAAAGCGCATCACCCGCGACGAGGTCTACATCGCCGACGAAGCCTTCTTCACCGGCACGGCCGCTGAAGTCACGCCTATCCGCGAACTGGACCGCATCGAAATCGGCAGCGGCTCGCGTGGCCCGATCACCGAAAAAATCCAGAATGCTTTCTTTGACATCGTCAACGGCCGCAATCCCAAGTACGCGCACTGGCTGAGCTTGGTCTGATCCCGGGTCCAGTTAAAAGGGAAGTCTGAACATGAGCAAGTCATTCAACGTCGAACTGCTGGCCGCCGACCTCAATGCCCAGGGCGGCGTTTACTGCCCCAGTCCAAAGGCCGACATGAAGCTGTGGAACAGCCACCCCAAGGTTTACCTGGATGTGGCGCGTACCGGCCAGGCCAAGTGCCCTTATTGCGGCACGGTGTACCAGCTCAAGGCCGGCGAGCATTTTGGCGGCGCACATTAAGCCCCAACGCTTTTCACTTCGTGTAATGCGCTGCCCCCCGTGGGGGCTGGCCTTGCTTGGGGCGGCCCGGCGCTGCGGCCGATGATTCTGGTGCCAGCTACCGTGAATTCCTTAATCATCGCGCCGCAGTGGATAGGCGACGCGGTGATGACCGAGCCCCTGCTGCGCCGCCTGCATGCCCGTGGCGAGCGCCTTACGGTGGGGGCCTTGCCCTGGGTGGCGCCGGTATACCGCGCCATGCCGCAAGTGGCCGACGTTATTGAATTTCCGTTTGCCCATGGCGGCTTGCAGTTCAAGGCACGCCGCGCGATTGCCCAGCGCGTTGAAGGCCGGTTTGACAAGGCCTATGTGTTGCCCAACTCGCTGAAAAGTGCGCTGCTGCCGTTTCTGGCCAGCATTCCCCAGCGCATAGGCTACCTCGGCGAAGCGCGTGTGGGCTTGCTCACGCACCGGCTCAAGAATCCCAAAAACAAGCCGCCCATGGTGGCGTTCTATTCGGCCCTGAGCGGCGAGGGCGATGTGCAGGGCGACCGCCCGCAACTGCAGATGGGTGGCGCAGAAATCGAGACAACGCTGCGTGATCTGGGTCTGCGGCGAGGCGCTTATGTCGTCTTTGCGCCGGGCGCCGAGTATGGCCCGGCCAAGCGCTGGCCCGCGCGTCATTTTGCGGAACTGGCGGCGAAGCTGGACCTGCCGGTGGTATTGCTTGGCTCAGGCAAGGAAGCGGCATTGTGCGAGGAGATTGCGGTGCCTGTGAACGCGGCGCAGGCCGGCAAGTGCCTCAACCTGGCCGGAAAAACTTCGCTGCCGCAAGCGCTGAGCCTGATTGCCGCCAGCCGCAGCACCGTCAGCAATGATTCCGGCCTGATGCACGTGGCCGCTGCGCTGGGCGTGCCGCAGGTGGCCATTTTTGGTTCGTCCAGCCCCTTGCATACCCCGCCCTTGAGCGACAAGGCCACCGTGCTCTGGCTGAAGGCCGACCCGGCCTACCAGCCGCCGCTGGACTGCGCGCCCTGTTTCGAGCGCGAATGTCCGCTTGGCCATACCCGCTGCCTGAATGACATCAGCGCCGAACGGGTGCTGCAGGCGCTCTAGCCACAGGCGAGTCTCAAGCCGGGAAAGCGGCCAGGGGCGCAAAGCCCGGTTTTTCCTGTGTCGGCGTGCGTGCCACGTTCATCACCCAGCACACCATCACGAAGTAGCCCACCAAGCTGGCAAGCTCGACCAAGCCCTGCTCGCCAAAGGCATCCACGGCTTCGGCATAAGTGGCGTCGCTGCTGCCATTTTGCTGCAGCAACTCTGACGTGAAATCCAGCGCTACCGCTTCATCGGCAGCCATGCCGCGTGGCTGCTTGCCAGCGGCGATGGCGTCGAGTGTGGATGGCGAAACGCCGGCCTTCAGCGCCAGCGGCGCGTGCATCAGCCACTCAAACTGGTTGGATACCTGGCGGGCAACCCGGCACATGACCAGTTCGCGGATGCGGACTTCGAGCAGGCTTTCAAAACGAAGGTATTCGCCCACGCTGCCGATCCGGCTCATGAGTTCGGGGCTGCGCAGCAAGGCGATGAAGGGACCAAAGACCGCTTTGCGCGGTCCGGCAATCAGCGCGTCGGCAGCGTCACGCTGCGCGGGCGACATAGCTTCTCGTGCCAGCAAGGGCAGGCGCTCAGCGGAGGGACATGAAAAGCCTTGCGCAACGCTGGCGGACGGGACGAGGTCTGGGGTGCTCATGGAAGATTCCTGCGGGTGGATGGTTTCCCCAGAGCGTACCAAACAGGGGCTGGGTAGCGGGTAGCGCGCAAAAAAAGAGGCCACCTTGCGGTGGCCTTTGGAATCATTCTCTCAGAGGAAGCTATTTTGGAGTCCCGGAAGGACATACGCCTATTCAACGTTTGTCTTTAATTTCTTAAGCCTCGATTGTTGTGACAGCAACGTTGGGACTATGGCGCAGGCCTGCAAGTTTGACCATCCCCAAAACAGGGTAGGCCAGAGCTTTTTAGTTGAAACTGCCTGTGTCGGGGTTTCTCACGCGTTTTGATCTGCTACGGGCAGTTCAACAATGAAGGACGCGCCACCGCCGGGTCGGGCTTCGCATCGGACACTGCCGCCATGGCGCTCGCAGATTGATTTGACCAGCGCCAGCCCCAAGCCTACGCCGCCTTCGCGTTCGCTGGCGCCGGGCAGTCGGTAAAACGGCTCGAAAATGCGCTCGCGCTGGGCCGCCGGCACACCCGGGCCCCGGTCATGCACCCTGATGACGGCCCGCTGCTGCGTCCCGCGCCCGATTTGCGCGAGTTCCAGGCTGATGTCACCCGGCTGTAGCGCCTGGCATTTTCCAGCAGGTTGCGCAGCAAGCGGCGCAGCAGCCGCGGCGAACCCTGCACCGTCAGACTGTGGCCTGAGCGGTCGATTCCCATCCCGGTCCCCAGTTCGGCCTGCAGCTCGGCGTTGACGCGCGAACATTCCTCGGCGGCCAGTCCGGTCAGGTCCACTGTTTCGAAGGGCTCGGCATCGGCCTGCCGCGCATCCAGCCGGCTGGCCAGCAGGATTTCGTCGATCAGCTGATCCAGTTCGTTGATGCTGCGCGAAATTTCCGTGCGCTGGGGCGAGGCGGGGTCCGACGCCCCATCAGCTCCAGGCCCATGCGAATGCGCGCCAGCGGCGAGCGCAGTTCGTGCGAGGCATTGGCCAGCAGCGATTTATGGGAGTCCATCAGGGTCTCGATGCGCTCGGCCGCATGGTTGAAGCGCCCGGCCAGAAAAGCCACTTCGTCGCTGCCCTTCAGCGTTGACGCGTGCCGACAGGTCGCCCGCACCCCAGCGCTCGACGCCGCGCTGCAGGGCCTCCAGCCGCAGCGTCAGGCGACGCATGATGGGGTAGGCGCCCAGCGCCACAGCCAGGCCAACCAGTCCCAGCATCCAGCCAAAGCCGAAAGCCAAAGGGCGGCGCGGCATCCAGGGGTTGCCGGGCGGGCGTTGGGCCGCGGCAGCAGCAGGTTCAGGGTCTGACCGTCCTTGGTCATGCACATCGAACTCCAGGTCCTCGCCGAGCTTGCGGTCCGGCCTGGTCTGCGCCGTGCCGATGACTTCGCCGGCGGCGTTGTGCACCAGTACTTCGCGTATGGGCAGCTGCGGCGGGTCGGCGCTCAAATGCCAGGCCGCGCCCACCAGAAAAGCCAGCACCACCACGGTGGCCACCACGGCCAGCCAGATGCGCACATACAGGTGCGAGGTAAAACGTCCCCACATGAGGCAGGCTCAGTCCTGCTGCTTGGCAAAAACGTAACCCACGCCGCGCACGGTCAGGATGCGCTTGGGGTCCTTGGCGTCGACCTCGATGGCGCTGCGGATGCGGCCCATGTGCACGTCGATCGAGCGGTCAAACGCTTCCAGCTCGCGGCCGCGCACGGCTTCCATGATCTGGTCGCGGCTGAGCACCCGGCCGGCGCGCTCGGCCAGCGCCACCAGCAGGTCAAACTGGTAAGAGGTCAGCTCGCAGGGCTTGCCGAACCGACACGGTGCGCGCATCGCGGTCGATTTCCAGCGAGCCGAAGCGCATGACCTTGTGGCTGCCGCGTCGCGCCGTGCCGCTGCTGCCGCCGCCCGCGGCGCAGCACGGCGCGGATGCGGGCCAGCAGCTCGCGCGGCTCAAAGGGTTTGGGCAGGTAGTCGTCGGCGCCCATTTCCAGGCCGATGATGCGGTCCATCGGGTCGCCCTTGGCGGTCAGCATCAGCACGGCCGTGTGCGCCGGCTCGCTGCCAGTGCCCTTGATGCGGCGGCACACTTCCAGCCCGTCCATGTCGGGCAGCATCAGGTCCAGGATCACCAGATCGGGCGGGCTGGCCTGCAGCGCGGCCAGGCCGCTGGCGCCATCGGCGGCATGGGTAAAGCCATAACCCGACTGGCGCAAGTACTCGCCCACCATGGCGGCAAGGCGGGTGTCGTCTTCGATCATCAAAAGCTGCTGTGTCATGGGCCGGTCCTCGGTTCAGATGAGTGTACCGCTAGCGGGACTTTCGCAATAAGGTCCATGGTGCGCCGGGCGCAACAATTGCGCTTGAAGCGGCCGTAAAGATACGGTAAATGAACGCTTTCGTCCGTGCATCACACGCTGCTATGAAATAAATAGCTGCAGGCGCCCGTGTTTATTGCGCCTGAGGCATTTTCGTCCTTGAGGCGAGCCAGATCAGCAGCAGCACGGGCACGCCCAGCAACGCCGTGGCGGTGAAAAAACTGGCTGTAGCCAAAAGCATCCACATAGCGGCCCGAATAACCCGCCAGCGACTTGGGCAGCAGCAGCATCATGGAACTGAACAAGCGCGTACTGCGTGGCCGAATAGTTGATGTTGGTCAGGCTCGACAGGTAGGCGATGAATGCGGCCGAGGCGATGCCGCTGGACAGGTTGTCGGCCGAAATCACAAAAATCAGCGCGGTGACATCATGGCCGCGCGTGCCTAGCCAGGCAAACAGCAGGTTGCTGGCGGCGCTCAGAACGGCGCCCAGCATCAGCACCGCATCACGCCGAAGCGCATGGCCAGCACGCCGCCCACAAAGGCACCGACCAGCGTCATGATGACGCCGTAGATCTTGGTCACCGCGGCCACTTCGTCCTTGGTGTAGCCCATGTCCACATAAAACGGGTTGGCCATGATGCCCATGACCACGTCGCTGATGCGGTAGATCGCGATCAGCGCCAGGATCAGCACGGCCTGCTTGCCGTAGCGGCGCAGGAAGTCGGCAAAGGGTTCGACCAGCGCGCCCTTGAGCCAGTCGGCTGCATTGCTGCTCGGCGGCAATTCGCGGCGCTGGGGCTCGGGCGAAAACAGCACCGTCACCACGCCCAGCAGCATCGACGCGGCCATCACCAGATAAGCGGTCTGCCAGGCGCCATGCTGGTAGGTCGTCAGCGCCGGCGACCTCGGCGCGGGCGGCAATCCACAGTACGCCGGCGCCGGCCAGATCATGGCCATGCGGTAGCCGGTCTGGTAGGCGGCGGCCAGCGCGGCCTGGCGCTGCACGTCGGCCGATTCGATGCGGTAGGCGTCCAGCGCAATGTCCTGCGTCGCCGAGCCAAAAGCCACCGCCAGCGCGCACCAGACCACGGGCAGCAGAGCCAGCTTGCGGGTCGGTCAGCGCCATGCCCACCAGCGCCGCCATGATGGCCGCCTGCGACAGCAGCAGCCAGCTGCGCCGCCGCCCCAGCCAGCGCGTCAGCAGCGGAATCGGCAGCCGGTCCACCAGCGGCGCCCAGACCCACTTGAAGCCGTAGGCCAGGCCGACCCAGCTCAGGTAGCCAATGGTGGTGCGGTCAATGCCCGCTTCGCGCAGCCAGAAACTCAGCGTGCCCAACACCAGCAGCAGCGGCAGCCCGGCCGAAAAACCCAGCAGCAGCATGCGCAGCGTGGCCGCTTCGGAATAGACGCGCCAGACATCGCGCCAGTCCGGCTTTTGGGCGCCGGCCGCAGCGGGGTTGAGCTCGCCGGCTCGAGCAGGAATCAAGGGGGCGGACGCGAGGGTGGAAGAGGTTTTATCTGACATGGGGATTTCGATTTGTGGCTATTATTCACCGATGTGCTTTTTATGCGATGTCAAACACTCGGCCTGGTCGGGCCGCCGTGGCTTTCTGCTGGCCGCTGCAGGAGCGACTGCGACCGCTGTCGCCACGCCCTTGCTGGCGCAGGTGAACGTTGGGCCTTCATCCGGTCTGCGCAATCTGGTGCCGGCAGATGAGCTGGAAGGCGCGGCCACGCAGGAATACGCCAAGCTGCTGGCCGATGCCAAGGCGCAGGGCGCGCTGGCGCCGCAGAGCCACCCGCAGTTGCAGCGCCTGCACCGCATTGCCAGTCGGCTGGTGCCTCAAGCGGCGCAGTGGAATGACCGGGCCCGGCAATGGCGCTGGGAAGTCAACCTGATTGGCAGCAAGCAGATCAACGCTTTTTGCATGCCGGGCGGAAAAATAGCTTTTTACACCGGCATTCTTGACCAGCTCCAACTCACGGATGACGAAGTGGCCATGATCATGGGACACGAAATGGCGCATGCGCTGC
Organism: uncultured beta proteobacterium; assembly: GCA_963793855.1. GTDB lineage: Bacteria > Pseudomonadota > Gammaproteobacteria > Burkholderiales > Burkholderiaceae_C > Polaromonas. The sequence goes on along the minus strand of CAWCBL010000004.1, from coordinate 339,048 downwards.
GCGAACATGCGCGGGCCCGCATTGCCAAGAGCCAAGGCACGGGAACCTTGCTGTCGCTGGGCGCGCAGTTGCTGGGTCTGGGGCAGCTGGGCGATGTGGCGGCCAGCATTGGCACGCAATTGCTCACGCTGCGCTTTAGCCGCGAGAATGAAACCGACGCTGACCTGGTGGGTCTTGAGTTGGCCGCACGCGGCGGCTTCAACCCGCAGGCTGCGGTCAGTCTCTGGCAAAAAATGGCCCAGGCCGGCGGCGGCGCAGGCGGGCCCAGCTTTTTGTCCACGCACCCTTCCGGCCCCGACCGCATCCAGCAGCTTCAGGCCAATGTGCCCAAGGTCCAGGGCCTGTATCAGCGTGCGCGCGGCTGAGGCCGTGCTTCGGAAGCAAACTTCACTGGCCGTATAAGGCATTCCCGGCAGGCGTGGACGCCGTTGCCGCCTGCCTTGTTTGCCGCAACTCCGCATAGATGACTTCATCCTCCCGGTCCAATTTCTCCGCTACAGAGCAAGGCCGCCTGCCGGCACTGTTCAGCCAAGCCTGGTGGCGTGCTTTCCGGCCTGCCCGGACCCGCATTGACAAGGGTGAGCGGCTGCGCCTGGTGACGGGTGCGTGGATCGGCATTCTCCTGACCGGCCTGCTGTGCCATCTGGCGGGTGGCACGGTGTTGGCGGGCCTGCCCTGGCTGGTGGCGCCGCTGGGCGCCAGTGCCGTGCTGGTGTTTGCTCTGCCCGCCAGCCCGATGGCGCAGCCTTGGGCCGTGGTGGGCGGCAACACCCTGTCGGCCCTGGCGGGCATTGCCGGTGTTCATGGTGCGTATTTACTGGGCTCGCCCGAACTTGCGGCCGCGCTGGCAGTGGCCACGGCCATTGTCCTGATGCTGAGCCTGCGCTGCCTGCATCCGCCGGGCGGCGCCACGGCGCTGATGATGGTGCTGAGCGGCATCGGTGATCCGGCGTTTGCGATCTATCCGGTGATGCTCAATTCGGTCCTGCTGGTGATGGCGGGCATCGTCTACAACAACGCCACGAAACGGCCCTATCCGCACATGCAGCTGCCGCCAGCCCGCGGGCTTATTTCCGGCCAGGACAGTCTGCTGGACGCCGATCTGGACAACGTGCTGGCGCGCTACAACCAGGTGCTGGATGTGAGCCGCGACGACCTCAAGGCGCTGCTCGCCGAAACCCGGCTGCGCGCCTATGACCGCAAGCTGGCCGAAGTGCGCTGCGCCGACATCATGTCGCGCAATCTGGTCACCGTGGAGTTCGGTACGCCTTTGCAGCAAGCCTGGGCGCTGCTGCGCGAGCGCCGCATCAAGGCGTTGCCGGTGGTGGACGGCGCCTTTCGCATTGCCGGCATCATCACGCAGGCTGATTTCATGCGGGCCGCCGACCTTGATGTGTATGACGGCTTTGACGACAAGCTGCGAAAGCTTGTCCGCAGCACCCGCAGCAGCTATTCCAGCAAGCCCGAGGTTGTCGGCCAGATCATGACGCGCAATGTGCGCGTGGCGGGCATGCAGCGCCATCTGGTGGACCTGCTGCCGCTGTTTGGGAGTACCGGCCATCACCATATTCCCATCATTGGCGAGGGCGAGCGCCTGGTCGGCATGATCACCCAGTCCGATCTGGTGGCGGCGCTGGGACGGGCCGCTGACCCGGCGACATGAGCCTGGGAAATCCCTTGCTGTAATATGGCCAGGCCGGTGGCGCATGATGGCCGCATGCCTGGAAGGGAGCGCATGAAACTCAATATCCTGTCCGATCTGCACCTGAGCTGCGGCATCCTGGAAATTCCCCGCAGCGATGCCGATGTGGTCATTTTGGCCGGCGACATCGCGCGGCCGCAGGACGCTGTGAACTGGGCCCTGGGCTTTGACAAGCCTGTGCTCTACGTGCCCGGCAACCACGAGTTCTACGGCAGCAGCCTGGGCGCTACCGTCAGCCAGCTCAAGGCCTTGTGCGTGGGCACCCCCATTCAGGTGCTGGACTGTGACGAGGTCATCCTTCAGGGCGTGCGCTTCCTGGGCACAACCTTGTGGACCGATTTCCTGCTGCTGGGCGAAGGCGAGTCGCGCACGCTGGCGATGCGGCAGGCGCAAGACCTGATCCGTGATTTCAAGCGAATCCATCTGGACGATCACGATGGCGGCCCGCAGAGCCTGTTCACGCCTGAGGCTTGCGCCGCGCTGAGCCAGGCGCAGGCCCACTGGCTGGAATGCCGGCTGGCCCAGGTCCATGCCGGGCCCACCGTCGTCATCACGCACCATGCGCCGTCGCCGCAAAGCATTCATCCGCGCTTTGCCGGCTCGGTGCTCAACACCTGTTTTGTGTCCGACCTGGAGCGGCTGGCCGGCAAGGACCGCGCGCAGCTCTGGATACACGGCCATACCCACGACAGTTTCGACTACCAGCTCAAGGGTACGCGCGTGGTGTGCAACCCGCGCGGCTATGCCAAAGAGGGGGTGAATGAAAACCCTTCGTTCGACAGTAATTTTCTGGTGGAGGTCGGGCTGTGAAGCGCCGCCATCAAACCGCCCTGCAGGCACACAAGACATGAGCGCCTCCTGGTTTTCAAAACCGCTTGGCGACGGGGTCTGGGCCTACAGCCTGACGGATCAGATCAAGGACTCGTTCCGGCCCCTGTTTGTGCTCGCGGGGCGGCCCGTGGACATGGCGGTTTTTACCCGCCATGAATCCGAAGGGTGCTTGCACTGTGAAGTCGTTGCCTATTTTTCTCCGGCGGCCGCGACCGTGGCGCATGTCCTGCATGCACGGCCTTGTCAAAAGCCTTCACGCAGCGAGCTGGATTTGCTGGCCGGGGAGCCGGATTGCTGGGCCGTCCTTTTTCAGAATGATGAATAACAACGCTTGCGGCGCCCCTGAGCGCTGCTGCTGAACGTCACCTGATGCGGCAAGCGCTCAGTTCACGCGAATCAACTTCTTGTTGACGAATTCCTGGATGCCTGCGCCCGACAGTTCACGGCCGTAGCCGGAATTCTTCACGCCGCCAAACGGCAGTTCGGGCGACGACGAGGCCGCCGAATTGATGAACACCATGCCGGTGTCAATCCGCCGCGCCAGCCGCTTTCCGCGCTCGATGTCCTGCGTGAACACCGAGCCGCCCAGGCCAAACGGCGAATCGTTGGCCAGCGCCACGGCCGCATCGTCGTCGGGCACGCGAAAGAACAGGGCGACCGGACCAAAGAATTCTTCCCGGTAGGCCGGATTGCTTTGGCTGATGTCGGTCAGGATCGTCGGCTGCATGAAGGCACCGGTCTGGCCGGCGATGCGCTGGCCGCCAACGAGGACGCGCGCGCCCCTGGCAACAGCGCCTTCCACCTGGCCAAGCAGGTTTTCAAGTGCTCCTGCCGATGAAAGCGGCGCCAGCGTGGTTTGCCTGTCCATCGGATCGCCGGGTTTGAAGTTTTCCAGCGCCGCCTGGAATTTTTCCAGAAAACGATCGGCCAGCGCTTCCACCACGATGAAGCGCTTCGAAGCCGTGCAGGCCTGGCCCGAGTTGCCCATGCGCCCGCTCACGGCATGCTTGATTGCCTTGTCGAGGTCGGCGTCTTCCAGCACGATGAAGGCGTCGCTGCCGCCGAGTTCCATCGTCGTCTTTTTCAGGTTCTGTCCTGCCCTGGCCGCCACCACAGCGCCTGCGGCTTCGCTGCCGGTGAGCGCCACGGCCCTGATGCGCGGGTCGTCGATCACCTGCGCGACCTGGTCCTTGGAGATGAAAAGGTTGGTGTAGGCGCCAGGCGGGGCGCCGGCATCCAGCATCAGCCGTTCAAAAGCCAGCGCGCATTGCGGCACGCTGGAGGCGTGTTTCACCATCACCACGTTGCCCGCCATCAGGTTGGGTGCGGCAAAGCGGGCGATCTGGTAGTAGGGGTAGTTCCACGGCTCGACGCCAAACAGCACGCCGATGGGGCTGCTTTCCACCATCGCTTCGCCCCTGGAGGTTGACAGCTTTTCGGGCGCCAGAAAGCGCTCGGCGTTTTCGGCGTAGTAGTCGAGGATGGCAGCGCTCAAGGCGACCTCTCCCAGGCTTTGCGGGATCAGCTTGCCCATCTCCAGCGTGATGAGCCGGGCTAGCTCTTCAGAACGTTCGCGCATGAGGGCGGCGGCGCGCGCCAGCACCGCAGCGCGCTCGGTAAAGCTCCTATGGCGCCAGTCGTTTTCAAAACAGTCGCTTGCGCGCTGCAGCTTTTCCTCAAGTTGCGCGGCGTCAATCTGCTCAAAGGTCTGAAGGACTTTGCCGTCGTAGGGGTTGGTGCTCTGGTAGGCCATGTTTTCCTTGTGGAAGGGGTTAAATGCTGATGCTCCCATCGGCCCGCACGGCTTGCGCCATGCGGGAGTGGGGCGTCTACTCGCCTTTGAGCTGGCACAGCACGGCCAATGCCGCGGGCTCAGAAGAGGCCGGGTTCTGGCCGGTGATCAGCTTGCCATCGGTGACTACATACGGCTGCCAGTCTGCGCCCTTGCTGTAGTTGCCGCCATTTTTTACCAGCATGTCTTCGACCAGAAAAGGCACGATGTCGGTCAGCTGCACCGCCGCTTCTTCGGTATTGGTGAAGCCGGTGACGTTTTTTCCCTTGACCAGTGGCGAGCCGTCGGCGGCCTTGACGTGACGCAGCACGCCTGGCGCATGGCATACGGCAGAGACCGTTTTGCCGGCGCCAACCATGGCCTCAATCAGGCGGATTGAATCCGCGTCTTCGGCCAGATCCCAGAGCGGGCCATGGCCGCCAGGGTAGAACAGCGCGTCAAAGCCACTGGCCGATACGTCAGAGAGCTTGCCGGTGTGGGCCAGCGCGGCCTGTGCGGCGGCGTCTGCCTTGAAGCGGCGCGTGGCATCGGTTTGCGAGTCCGGCTCGTCGCTCTTGGGGTCTAGCGGCGGCTGGCCGCCCTTGGGCGAGACCAGCGTGATGTCGGCACCGGCGTCCTTGAACGCGTAGTAGGGCGCGGCAAATTCCTCCAGCCAGAAGCCGGTCTTTTTTCCGGTGTTGCCGAGCTGGTCGTGCGAGGTGAGAACCATCAGAATTTTCATGTCATTTCCTTTTGTGTGTCGTCCCTGCTGCAGCGGGGGCAGGACGATCGTCAAACATCATCAAAATTGGCTGTCAAGCACCGTTTCTTCAATGAAAACCTGCTTGAGTCCCTATGCTACGGTTAAAGGTTGCTATAGTTTTTATAGCGACTCCAAACGTCCTTCCTTACGCCGGCTGCAGCTCCAGTGTGGGGTAATCGGTGTAGCCGTGCGCGCCGCCGCCGTAAAACGTCGAGCGGTCAGGGGTATTGAGTCCGGCGCCTTGGCGAAAGCGCTCCACCAGATCCGGGTTGGCAATGAAGGGGCGGCCAAAAGCCACGGCGTCAGCCTTGCCCTGAGCGATCAGCGCGTCCGCTTCGGCGGCCGTGTAGCCACCGCAATAAATCAAGGTGCCGGTAAAGGCCGCGCGGAGCTGTGCGCGGAAGGCGTCGGTTAATTCGGCGCCGCCGGCCCAGTCGGGTTCGGCGATATGCAGGTAGGCAATGCCGCGCTGGCTGAACGCCTTGGCCAGGTACAGGGTGCTGGCTTCGGCCTCGGCGTCGGCAATGTCGTGGGCCACGAAATGCGGCGACAGGCGTACACCGACCCGTTCAGCGCCGATTTCTGCAATCACCGCATCAAGCACTTCCAGCGTCAGGCGGGCGCGGTTTTCCAGGCTGCCGCCATAGGCGTCGGTGCGCTGGTTGCTGTTGGTGGCCAGGAACTGGTTCAGCAGATAGCCATTGGCCGCATGCACTTCCAGGAAGTCAAACCCGGCCCGCTTGCCGCGCACCGCCGCCTGGCGGTACTGCGCCACGATGCCGGGCAGTTCTTCGAGCGCCAGGGCGCGCGGTGTTTCGCAGGGCAGGTTTTCGGCCTTGCCGTCAGGCTGAACCACGAAGCACTGGCTGTTCTTGGCCACCAGCGCCGAGGGGGCGACCGGTGCCGCGCCGTTTTCCTGCAGCAGCGAATGCGAAATGCGGCCCACATGCCAAAGCTGCAGCGCGATATGGCCTTTTTTTGCATGAACGGCCTGCACCACGTTTTTCCAGCCGGCTTCCTGCGCGTCGGTGTAAATGCCGGGCGTCCAGGCGTAGCCCTGGCCCTGGCGCGAGACCTGCGAGGCCTCCGTGACCATGAGGCCCGCAGTGGCGCGCTGGGCGTAGTACAGGGCATTGAGCGCCGCCGGAATGTCGCCCGGCTGGCCGGCGCGTGAGCGGGTCAGCGGCGCCATGACAACGCGGTTGCCCAGGGTTTGGGTGCCAAGCTTCAGGGGAGAGAATAGGTTTTTTTGCATTCGGTTCTTTGGTGAAAGTGAGTTGATTTCGACGCCCTACAGCGCTGCTTGCAGAATGGTGCGGCTGACCTCAAGGCTGATGTCCTTGTGTTCGCCAAGGTGGGTCATGCCGTGCGTTTCCAGCTGCGCGACAACCGCATCGACGGCTTCGCGTCCCAGTCCATAGCCGGATAGACGTGTCTTGATGCCCAGGCTTTCGAAAAATGCGCGGGTGCGCTCGATGGCCGCGTCGATCCGCTGCTCGTCCGAGCCGCTGCTGATGTGCCAGACGCGTTCGGCGTATTGCAGCAGCTTGGCGCGCTTGGTGGCACGTTGTGCATTCAGTAGCGAGGGCAAGACGATGGCCAGTGTGCGGGCGTGGTCGATGCCATACAGCGCCGTCAGCTCGTGGCCGATCATGTGGGTGGCCCAGTCCTGCGGCACGCCCGCGCCGATCAGGCCGTTGAGCGCCAGCGTGGCGGTCCACATCAGATTGGCGCGGGTGTCGTAGTCCTCGGGTTCGGCCAGCGCCCTGGGCGCGATTTCAACCAGGGTCTGCAGCAGTCCTTCGGCAAAGCGGTCCTGCGCCAGGCCCTGCACCGGATAGGTCAGGTACTGCTCGACGGTATGGACGAAGGCGTCGGCAATGCCGTTGGCGATCTGCTGGGTGGGCAGGGTGTAGGTCTTGGTCGGATCAAGCACCGAGAACTGCGGATACACGTGCCGGCTCATGAAGGCCAGCTTGGTGTGGGATGCCTTGCGGGTAATGACCGAGCCGTTGTTCATTTCAGAGCCGGTGGCCGGCAAGGTCAGCACCGTGCCAAAGGGCAGTGCGCGGCTGACATTGCTGCCGTGATGCAGCAAGATGTCCCAGGGCTCGCCGTCAAAGCAGGCTGCCGCAGCGACAAACTTGGTGCCGTCAATGACCGAGCCGCCGCCGACGGCCAGCAGAAAATCGATTTTTTCCAGCCGCACCTGCTCAACGGCCCTCATCAGCGTTTCATAGGTCGGATTGGGTTCGATGCCGCCAAATTCATGCACCACGCGGGAACCCAGCGCGGCCCTGACCTCGGCCAGCGTGCCGGTTTTTTGGGCACTCGCGCCGCCGTAAAGAATCAGTACCCGCGCCGACTGGGGCACCAGGTTTGCCAGCTCTGCGACCTTGTCGGGTCCAAAGACGATTTTGGTGGGGTTGTAAAACTCAAAGTTCAGCATCTATCTCTCCTGAATTAGACCGGTCGGCTAATGGTTGCGAAAAAAATAGCCCCTACGCTTGCTGGCTGGAAAGCGGTTGGGACGGGTAAGTTTCTTGAGAGCTGGCGTCAGGCCGCTGCCTGCTCCGACAGCTTCAGCAGGCTCAAGGTAGCGGTCATGGCCGCATCCAGCGCGCTGCGTTCATGCCTTAATTTGGTCAGCAGGGCAGCGCCCAGCCACAGCTCGTACAGCGTCAGGGCCGTGTGCCTGGCGTCGAAATCTCCGCGCAGCGAGCCATCCGCCATACCCTCCAGAATGCAGTTTCCCAGCCGTTCAATAATCTGGTTGGTGCCGTGCAACAAGGACAGGCGCATGGCTTCGGACATGTCCGAGACCTCGCCGCTCAGTTTCACGACCAGGCAGCTGCATTCCGCGCCCTCATGCTCGCCGGTCGTCATCCAGCTGTTCCAGTAGCGCATCAGGCGCTGTGCGGCCAGGGAGCCATCGGGCTTGAGCAGCGCGTCAACATGGGCCAGATAGTCGCAGACATAGCTGTCCAGCAGCGCCTCGCCAAACGACTCCTTGGATTTGAAGTAGTGGTAGAAGGAGCCCTTGGGCACTTGGGCGGTGGACAAGATTTCGTTTAAACCGACAGCCGAGAACCCCTTGCCCAGAATGATGGTGCGTCCGGTGTCGAGGATGTGCTGTCGTACATCCGTGTAGTCGTTGCTCATGGCCCGAATTCTATGCTGAATTAGACCAGTCGTCTACTGTTGGCTTGAGTTGGGAATGTTGGGGGGCACAATGGCATCCATGAAAGCACCCCCAAGACTGCAATCCCTCGTTGAAGAGGGCCTGATCGATACCGTGGTTCGCCAGCTGATGAGCGGCAAGGAAGCGATGGTGTACGTCGTGCGCTGCGGCGACGAAACCCGTTGCGCCAAGATCTACAAGGAAGCCACCCAGCGCAGCTTCCGCCAGGCCGTCGATTACACCGAAAACCGCAAAGTCAAGAACACGCGCCAGGCCCGGGCCATGGCCAAGGGCACGAAATTTGGCCGGCAGGCCAGCGAGGCCGCCTGGCAGAGCGCCGAGGTCGATGCGCTTTACCGGCTGGCTGACGCTGGGGTGCGTGTGCCCAAGCCGCACAATTTTTGCGACGGCGTGCTGCTGATGGAACTGGTGACCGACGAACACGGCGACGCAGCTCCGCGGCTGAACGATGTGGACTTCACGCCCGAGCAGGCGCGCAAGCACCATGCAACGCTGGTCACCGAGGTCATTCGCATGCTGTGCGCCGGCATCGTTCACGGCGATCTTTCCGAGTTCAACATACTGCTGGCAGCCGACGGACCGGTCATCATCGACCTGCCGCAGGCGGTGGACGCTGCAGGCAACAACCACGCCAGCCGCATGCTGCTGCGCGACGTGGCCAACCTGCGCAATTTCTTTGGCCGCTTCGCGCCCGATCTGCTACAGGTCGACTACGGGCACGAGATGTGGGATCTGTACCAGCGCGGCGTGCTTTACCCCGACACGGTGCTCACAGGCCGCTTCGAGCGCAAGAGCGGGCCGGTCGATGTGGGTAGCGTGATGCACGTGATCGACGACGCACGCGCCGAGGAGGCAGCGCGCCGTGTGAGGATGCAGGCGACACGCTGACAGGTGTGCCGGCGGCCGGCAGCGCACGAGCGCCCTGTCATGCCTTGATGGGCGCTTGATGAAGATCAAATCGTCGCACCTTCGAGCTTGTTAGCCTTTGAGGGCAACTTACAACATGGAGCTCGTGATGAAATTGAACAAGAAATCCCTGATTGCTTTGCCGCTCGCTTTTCTCGCGGTGGCATTCGCCTTGCCGGGGCTGGCCCAGACGGAAAAGGCGCCCGAATCGAAGTCCACGCCAGCGAGCACGCGTAAACCCGGGACGGTTCAGGCGCTCTTTAATTCCGCCGACAGGAATAAAGATGGACATGTGACCCGAAGCGAGGCCAAGGGTCGTTTGCCCTTGACCTACCGTGATTTCGCGAAGATCGACAAGGAAAAACGTGGCTGGATCGATTTTGATCAATTCATGGCGTACACGAACGAGCGTGTGAGCAAGCATGCTGACGACCTGATCAAGACGGGCGAGAAGTACTAGCCCTGTGTTGCTCGCCATGTGGCGCATGGCATGGCGTCTTTGGCATCGGCCAGTTGCCGGGTAGCGCGTCGCAATATTGGCTATTCAAATTGCCCAGTCATACTCGATCGTGATCGGCGCATGGTCGCTGAAACGCTCATTCTTGTAAATGACGGCGGACCTGGCACCCGATGCCAGACTCGCGGTCGCCAGGTGATAGTCCAGCCGCCAGCCGACGTTTTTTGCATAGGCTTGGCCGCGATTACTCCACCAGGTGTAGGCATCGTCGGTCGTGGTGGGGTGCAGCTTGCGGTACACATCGACCATGCCGCCACCCTTGAAGCTTGGGCCCGTGCCTTCCATCAACTCATCTGCCGCTTCGTTGGCCAGTTCCGCATCGCGCAGCAGCTCGGTCATCCAGGCCCGTTCTTCGGGCAAAAAGCCGCTGTTCTTTTTATTACCCTTGTAGTTCTTCAGGTCGATCTCCTGATGCGCGATATTGATGTCGCCGCAAAGTACAAAGTCGCGGGTTTCCTTCAGGGCTAAAAGGCGCGGGTAGAGTTCGGCCAGAAAACGGAATTTGGCGGCCTGCCGGTCTTCGCCCGAAGAGCCGCTGGGAAAATAGCAGCTGATGATGGAGAGTTTCGGGCTTTGCTTGCGGCCGGGCCGGTCAAAACGCAGCTCCACATAGCGGCCTTCGGCATCAAATTCGGGCGAGTCGTAGCCCACAATCACGTCACTGGGCTCATGCTTCGTGTAGATGCCGACGCCCGAATAGCCCTTTTTCTCGGCGAAATGAAAATGGCCCTTGAGGCCGGCGATTTCCTCGAATCGGCCGCTGATGTCGGCCGCTTGCGCCTTGAGTTCCTGCACGCAAATACAATCCGGCATGGACTGGGCAAGCCATTCCTGCAGGCCCTTGCTGGCGGCGGAACGAATGCCGTTGAGATTGAGGCTGGTTAATTTGAACATGGAACTTCCAATGAGCACGACAGGGCAGACAGGTAACAAGGATCAGACAACGCAGCCAGCAGACAGCCTGGCGCAGGAATTCGTGCAGTTCGCCGTTGAATCGGGCGTGCTGCGTTTTGGCGAATTCAAGACCAAGGCCGGGCGCATGAGCCCCTATTTTTTCAACGCCGGCCTGTTTGACGACGGTGCCAAACTGGGCCGGCTGGCGCAATTTTATGCGCGCCAGCTGCTGGCCGAAGAGCAGCGCAGCGGCCTGACCTTCGACATGATTTTTGGCCCCGCCTACAAGGGCATTCCGCTGGCTGCGGCCGTGGCCATTGAGCTGGCGCGGCTGGGGCGCAATGTGCCCTTTGCCTACAACCGCAAGGAAGCCAAGGAGCATGGCGAAGGCGGCACGCTGGTCGGGGCGCCGCTCAGGGGCCGGGTGCTGATTGTGGATGACGTGATGTCCGCCGGCACGGCCGCGCGCGAGTCGATCGCCATCATCAAGGCCGCCGGCGCCATTCCCCATGCGGTAGCCATCGCGCTGGACCGGCAGGAAAAAGCCACGGAGAACGGTGTCGACGTCAATCACAGCGCTGTGCAATATGTCACGCGGCAACTGGGTTTGCAGGTTTGTGCGATTGCGCGCCTGACAGACTTGCTGCAGTATCTGTCCAGGCAAAGCAGCGCGGCCACGGATACCGATGGCGCGCTGGCTTTAAAAGCCCATTACCAGTCCGTGCTGGCTTACCGGGAACGCTACGGCGTCGATTAAGGAAACGAATTGCTCTTGCAAACAGCGTGTATTCTTCGGGGCCTGGGTGTGGTGGCGCTGCTCTGCCTTGGCGGCCATGTGGCTGCCCAGAACATTTATACCTGCGTGGACGGCAAGGGCCGCAAGATCACGGCGGACCGGCCGATTGCCGAATGCATTGACCGCACCCAACAGGAGTTGACGCGCTCCGGTCTGGTCAAACGGCAGCTGGGGCCTTCGCTCACGGCGCATGAGCAGGCCGCGCAGGACGAAAAAGTCAGACTGGCGGCTGAGGCGCGGGCACGCGATGCGGAAGAAAAACGCCGCGACCGGGCCCTGCTTCTGCGCTACCCGGTCCGTGCGGTGCACGACCAGGAGCGCGCCTCAGCGCTCGCCCAGATTGACGAAGTCATCAAGGCTTCCAGCAAGAGAACGGGAGAGCTGGCCGAACAGCGCAAGGCCATCGCCAGCGAGTATGAGTTTTACGTGAAAGATCCCGCTCGGGCGCCGACTGCGCTCAAGCGCCGGCTGGAGGAAAACGAGAGCAGCGTCTCGGTGCAAAAAAGATTCATCGCTGACCAGGAGCTGGAAAAGAAACGCGTCAACCAGCGTTTTGACGAAGAACTGGTCAAGCTCAAGCAACTCTGGGCCTTGGGTAGCGCAACGCCCGCCAACAACGCCAAGAGCGCTGCTAAAGACTGACTATTTGGCCTGATTGGCTTGTGGCCCATTAAACACGGGTGCAGCGTGCTATGTTTTAGATAGCAAACGGCCGTTCGCTGTTCGCCGCTTACCAGGCCGCACTGCGGCCCGGTGTCCCTCAAGCCAGCTTTTTCTTCAGCAAGTCGTTGACCTGCGCCGGATTGGCCTTGCCTTTGGTGGCTTTCATGGCCTGGCCAACCAGGGCGTTGAACGCCTTGGCGTTACCGGCTTTCACCTCTTCGACGTTTTTGGCGTTGGCCGCCAGCACATCGTCGATGATTTTTTCCAGCTCGCCGGTGTCGCTTATCTGCTTGAGGCCCTTGGCTTCGATGAGCGAATCGACGTCCTTGCTTTCGCCGGTCCACAGAGCTTCAAACACCTGCCGGGCCGCGTTGTTGGAGATCGTGCCGTCGGCAATGCGGCCAATCAGCTGGGCCAGCTGCTGCGCGCTCACGGCAGAGGCCTCAATGGACTTTTCTTCGGCGTTCAGACGGCGGGACAGCTCGCCCATGACCCAGTTGCTGGCCAGTTTGGGCTGCTTGCTTGCAGCGGCCACCACCTCGAAGTAGGCCGCGGTGGCTTTGCTTTGCGTGAGTTGGCCGGCATCGTACTCGGGCAGGCCATAGTCGGCCACGAAGCGTGCCGCCATCACGCGCGGCAGCTCCGACATCTCCGAACGCGTGCGTTCCACCCAGTCGCGTCCAATCACCAGCGGCGGCAAGTCCGGGTCGGGGAAATAGCGGTAATCGGCGGCGTCTTCCTTGCTGCGCATGCTGCGCGTTTCGCCGGTGTCCGGGTCAAACAGCACGGTGGCCTGCTGGATTTCATGGCCGTCCTCGATCTGCTCGATCTGCCATCGCACCTCATAGTCCATGGCCTGTTGCATGAACTTGAAGCTGTTCAGGTTCTTGATCTCGCGGCGCGTGCCCAGCGGCTCGCCGGGCTTGCGCACCGACACGTTGGCGTCGCAGCGGAAACTGCCTTCCTGCATGTTGCCGTCGCAGATGCCGATCCAGGTGACGATCTTGTGCAGCTCTTTGGCGTAGGCCACGGCCTCGGCGGTGGAGCGCATGTCGGGCTCGGTGACGATTTCCAGCAGCGGCGTGCCGGCGCGGTTCAGGTCGATGCCGCTCATGCCGATGAAGTCTTCATGCAGCGACTTGCCGGCGTCTTCTTCCAGATGGGCGCGCACCAGGCGCACTGATTTTTTCTCGCCGTCCAGGAAGAATTCGACCACGCCGCCCTGCACCACCGGAATCTCGAACTGGCTGATCTGGTAGCCCTTGGGCAGGTCGGGGTAGAAATAGTTCTTGCGCGCGAAGATGCTTTTCTCTGCAATGTGAGCGTTCACTGCCAGGCCGAACTCGATGGCGCGCTGGACGGCGCCCTTGTTCATCACCGGCAGCGCGCCGGGCAGGGCGAGGTCCACGGCCGAGGCCTGCGTGTTGGGCTCGGCGCCAAAGGCGGTCGAGGCGCGGCTGAAGATTTTCGATTTCGTCGTCAGCTGGGTGTGGGTTTCAAAGCCGATGACGACTTCGTAGCCTTGCACCAGCAGGGATTTTGTGTCTTTGGTCATTGTCTTGCTCATGCTTGGCCTTCCGACAGGCCGCCCTTAGGAAGGCCAGTCCCCTCGGGGGGCAGCGCATACACGAAGTGATAAGCGTGGGGGCTCATAATATTTCTCCGGGCGCTTTTTGATGCCAGTCGGTCGCCAGCTGGAACTGGTGGGCGGCGCCCAGCAGTTGCGCTTCCTTGAAATAGTTGCCAATCAGCTGCAGGCCGACGGGCATGCCGCCCGCGCCAAAGCCGGCCGGAATGCTCATGCCGGGCAGGCCGGCCAAGCTGGAAGACAGGGTGTAGATGTCGGCCAGGTAGCTGGCGACCGGATCGCCTCCCTTCTCGCCAATCTTCCAGGCCACTGTGGGCGACACCGGGCCGGCAATCACGTCGCATTGCGTGAAGGCTTTCTGGAAGTCCTGCGCGATCAGGCGGCGGATTTTTTGCGCCTTGAGGTAGTAGGCGTCGTAGTAGCCGTGCGACAGCACGTAGGTGCCGATCATGATGCGGCGCTTGGCTTCGTCGCCAAAGCCTTCGCTGCGCGACTTCTTGTACATGTCGGTCAGGTCGGTGTAGTGCGCCGCGCGGTGGCCGTAGCGCACGCCGTCAAAGCGGCTCAGGTTGCTGCTGGCTTCGGCCGGGGCGATGACGTAATAGACCGGAATCGACAGCTCCGTCAGCGGCAGGCTCACATCGACCAGCGTGGCGCCGAGCTTTTCAAATTCAGCCAGCGCGCCACGCACGGCGGCCAGCACGTCGGCGGAGCAGCCGGCGCCAAAAAACTGGGTTGGCAGGCCGATTCTCAAGCCTTTTAGGGGGGTGGCGCCCGTTGCTTGTGCAGAGGTTGCTATTAAATCAGTAGCGTAATCGGCTGCGGGCAGGTCCAGCGAGGTCGAGTCGCGGTCCGGGTCGGGTCCGGCCATGGCGGACAGCAGCAGGGCGCAGTCCAGCGCGCTGCGCGCCATCGGTCCGGCTTGGTCCAGGCTGGAGGCAAAAGCCACCATGCCGTAGCGCGAGCAGCGGCCATAGGTCGGCTTGATGCCGGTGATGCCGGTGAGGGAGGCGGGTTGGCGAATCGAGCCGCCGGTGTCAGTGCCCGTGGCGGCGGGCACCAGGCGGGCCGCCACAGCTGCGGCCGAGCCGCCTGACGAGCCGCCGGGCACGCGGCTGGTATCCCACGGGTTTTGTACCGGCTTGTAAGCGCTGTTCTCGTTGCCCGAGCCCATGGCGAACTCGTCGCAGTTGAGCTTGCCCAGCGTGACCATGCCGGCGCCGCCTGATGCGACGCCCAGTTTGCTGACCACCGTCGCATCAAACGGGCTGCGGTAGTTTTCCAGCATCTTCGAGCCGGCCGTCGTCGGGAAGTCGCGGGTGACGAACACGTCCTTGTGTGCCAGCGGCACGCCCAGCAGCGGCGTGCGCTCGCCGGCGGCCAGGCGGGCGTCGGCGGCCCGGGCCTGCGCCAGTGAGACATCGGCGTTGGTGGCGAGGAAGGCCCCCAGGCTGTCCTGCTGCTGGATGCGGCTCAGGAAATGCTGCGTCACTTCGACGCTGGAGACTTCGCGGGCGGCCAGTTTGGCGGCCAGTTGTGCGACGCCGAGGTCATGCAGGTCGGGCTGGAAAGTAGGGGCGCTCATTCGATCACCTTGGGCACGAGAAACAGGCCGCGCTCGACGGCAGGTGCGCTGACCTGGCTGGCCTCGCGCTGGTTGGGTTCGCTGGCGACGTCGTCGCGCAGGCGCAGGGCGACCTCGCCCAGCACCGCCGCAGGGTGGGCAAGCGGCTCCACTCCGTCGGTATTGACGGCCTCCATTTGCTCGACCAGGGCAAAAAAGCCGTTGAGCTGGCGCAGTGTGCGCTGGGTTTCGTCAGGACGCAGTTCCAATCGTGCCAGATTGGCGACGCGTGCAATGTCTTGGGATGTCAATGCCATGGGAGTAAAAATGGAGTGCAGCTGAAGGAATAGAGAGTAACGACTACTGCAGAAATATAGGGGCTGAAACGAGGTGTAAAGCCGAAAAAACGGCTCTTAAGCAGGCCTAGATTCACAGGGGATGCGGTATTATCCCGCCTTTGGTGTGAAATCAGCGCTCGATACACTCTTTAGGCGATTTTTAGCCGCCGCGAACAATGTTTCGAAAGACTTTTACCCAACTTTTCTCCTGTTTGGTTAATCACAATAAGGCGATGAAGCAACGAAGTTTGCGCATGCCCCAACCGGATTTCTGCATATGTTTGAAGCATTCCGTCGGTACTTTTCCACCGACCTGGCTATCGATCTTGGTACCGCCAACACCCTGATTTTCGCGCGCGACAAGGGCATTGTTCTGGATGAGCCCTCAGTTGTCGCCATTCGCCACGAGGGCGGCCCCCACGGCAAAAAAGTCATTCAGGCCGTGGGCCGCGAAGCCAAGGCCATGCTGGGCAAGGTGCCCGGCAACATCGAGGCCATCCGTCCGATGAAGGACGGCGTGATTGCCGACTTCGTGATCACCGAGCAGATGATCAAGCAGTTCATCAAGATGGTGCATCCGCGCCGCCTGCTCACGCCCAGCCCGCGCATCATCATCTGCGTGCCCTGCGGCTCCACCCAGGTCGAGCGCCGCGCCATCAAGGACGCCGCCGAGGCCGCCGGCGCTGCTGCCGTGTACCTGATTGAAGAACCCATGGCTGCGGCTCTGGGCGCGGGTCTGCCGGTGTCCGAGGCCAGCGGTTCCATGGTGGTTGATATTGGCGGCGGCACCACCGAGGTCGGCGTGATCTCGCTGGGCGGCATGGTTTACAAAGGCAGCGTGCGCGTCGGCGGCGACCGCTTTGACGACGCCATCATCAACTACATCCGCCGCAACTATGGCATGCTGATTGGCGAGCCGACGGCCGAAGCCATCAAGAAGAATATCGGCTCGGCCTTTCCCGGCTCCGAAGTCAGGGAAATGGAAGTCAAGGGCCGCAACCTGTCCGAAGGCGTGCCGCGCAGCTTCACGATTTCGAGCAACGAAATTCTCGAAGCCCTGACCGATCCCCTGAACCAGATCGTTTCGGCCGTCAAGAACGCGCTTGAGCAGACGCCACCCGAGCTGGGTGCCGACATTTCCGACCGCGGCATGATGCTGACCGGTGGCGGCGCGCTGCTGCGCGACCTGGACCGCCTGCTGGCCGAAGAAACCGGCTTGCCGGTGCTGGTGGCCGAGGACCCGTTGACCTGCGTGGTGCGCGGCTGTGGCATTGCGCTGGAGCGCATGGACCGCCTGGGTTCCATCTTCACCACCGAATAAACCCGCATCCGCGGTCCCTCATGCGTCGCCCCTGCCGCATGCATCGGGACAAGCCTGACAGCGAATCATGTCCCTAGGAACCCTTGACAGATCCCTGCCGCCCTTTTTCAATCAAGGGCCGTCGGCCCTGTCCAAGCTGATGTTTTTTGGCGCGCTGTCGCTGTTTTTGATGGTGGCCGATGCGCGCTTTCACCTCACCCAGCCGATTCGCTCGGCGCTGGCGACCGCCCTGTACCCGGTGCAGTGGCTGGCCCTGCAGCCGGTGCATGCCGTCAAAAGCGGCAGTGAGTATTTCACCGGCCTGACTCAGGCCCAGTCTGACAGCGAAGAAGCCGGCAAAAAGCTCGCCCTGCAGTCGCTGCGCGCCGGCCAGGTAGAGCAACTGACGCAAGAGAACAGCCGCTTGCGCAAGCTTCTGGGTCTGCGCGAGCAACTCGCCATTCCGGTCATGGCGGCCGAAGTACTTTACGACGCGGCCGATCCCTATACCCGCAAGGTGATCATCGACAAGGGACAGGCCCAGGGGGTAGATCTGGGCTCGCCGGTGCTGGATGAGTCCGGTGTGCTGGGGCAGGTCACGCGGGTGAATCCGCTGGTCAGTGAAGTCACCCTGCTGGTGGACCGCGAACTGGCCATTCCCGTGCTCAATGTGCGCACCGGCGCGCGCAGCGTAGCCTACGGCGACCCGGCCGCTGCGGGCACCGGGATGGAACTGCGTTTCCTGGGCAGCAATGCGGACGTGCAGCAGGGCGACCTGTTGACTACCAGCGGGGTGGATGGCGTGTATCCGTCGGGTTTGCCGGTGGCCAGGATCAGCCGGATCGAGCGCCGCGCCGAATCGGCGTTTGCCAAGATTTATTGCGTGCCGCAGGCGCTGGTCACAGGCGCGCGCCATGTCATCGTGGTCAAGCCTGTGGCCAGCCAGATACCGCTGCGGCCCGAGGCTGCCGTGCCGGTCGCTGCGAAGAAAAAGGGCGGTGCCAAATGATCATGCGCTCCGGCCAGCAGCTGCTGTTGCCTGCCAATCCGCTGTTTATCTGGGGCAGCCTGATTGCCGCCCTGCTGCTGAACATGCTGCCCCTGGGACGCGTGCCCTGGATGCCCGATTTCCTTGCGCTGGTGCTGGTCTTCTGGAGCGTGCACCAGCCGCTGCGTGTGGGTATTGGCATGGCCTTCATGTTTGGCCTGGCCATGGACGTGCACCAGACGTCACTGCTCGGGCAGCATGCGCTGTCGTATACCGCGCTGAGTTTTTTTGCCGCCTTGATCCAGCGCCGCCTGCTCTGGTTCAAGGTGCCAACGCAGGCGGTGCAGGTGCTGCCTCTGTTTGCGGTGGCGCATGGCGTGGAGCTGATCATTCGCATGATCGGTGGCGGCATTTTCCCGGGCTGGATCATTCTCATGGCACCGCTTGCCGAGACGCTGTTGTGGCCCGTGGCGAGCGTGCTGCTGCTGGTGCCGCAGCGCCGCGCGCCTAACCCGGATGCAAATCGTCCTCTGTAAGATTTTTGGGACCTACCGAAGGCGCCGGCGGCAGGCTGGCGAGACGCTCTGTCCTCAAACTACCCAAATGAATTTCCTGGCACTTTTTAAGCAAGGCTGAGTCGCATTCCCATGACTGAACTCAGAAACGTTGACGCCGACCTGTCCCGCTTCCGTGCCCGTGTGCTGGTAGCGAGCCTGGCCGTGCTGTGCGCCTTTGCGCTGCTGGCCGCGCGTCTGGTTTACCTGCAGGTCTACCGACATGCGGACCTGAGCGATCAGGCCGAAAACAACCGCACGGCCATCGTGCCCATCGTGCCGAATCGCGGCCTGATTCTGGATCGCAACGGCATCGTGCTGGCATCCAACTACTCGGCTTACACGCTTGAAATTACGCCCTCCAAGGTGGAAAACCTGGAGGAAACCATCATGTCACTGGAAAAGCTGGTGGACATCCAGCCGCGTGACAAGCGGCGTTTCAAGCGCCTGCGCGAGGAATCGAAAAGTTTTGAATCCATTCCCCTGCGCACGCGTCTGAGCGATGAGGAAGTGGCCCGTTTCGCGGCGCAACGGTTTCGTTTCCCCGGGGTGGACATCAAGGCCAGGCTGTTTCGCAGCTATCCCTATGGCGAACTCGGCAGCCACGTGATCGGTTACATCGGCCGCATCAATCAGGCGGAAAAAGACGCTATCGAGGAAAACGACGACGAAGGCAATTACCGCGGCACCGACTACATTGGCAAGCTCGGGGTGGAGCAGAGTTTTGAGCAGCAGCTGCACGGCACCACCGGCGTCGAGCAGATGGAGACCTCGGCGGGCGGACGCGCTGTACGAAAGCTGGCCAGCAACCCGGCCACACCGGGCAATACCGTGAGGCTGTCGCTGGATATCGGCCTGCAAAAACTGGTGGAAGACATGTTTGGCGGGCGGCGTGGCGCGCTGGTGGCGCTGGACCCGAAAACCGGTGAAGTGCTGGCTTTTGTGAGCAAGCCGACCTTTGATCCCAACCTGTTTGTGGACGGCATCGATCAGGAGAGCTGGCAGGCGCTCAATGAATCGCTCGACAAGCCTCTGCTCAATCGGGCGCTGCGCGGCACCTACCCGCCTGGCTCGACTTACAAGCCCTTCATGGCCATGGCGGCCTTGCAGACCGGTAAGCGCTCGCCCACGGCATTGATCAATGACCCGGGCTTCTTCATGTTTGGCGGCCACCGCTTTGGCAGTCCGGAGAACGAGCGCGGCGGCATCATGGACATGCACCGCGCCATCGTCGAATCCAGCAACGTGTATTTTTACTCGCTGGCCAACGAAATGGGCGTGGAAGCCATGCACGACTTCATGGCGCCGCTGGGCTTTGGACAGATCACCGGCATTGACATCAACGGCGAAGTGCGCGGTGTGCTGCCCAACCAGGCCTGGAAGCGCCGCTATTTCAAGCGCCCCGAGCAACAGAAATGGTTCGCCGGGGAGACCATCTCGCTGGGCATCGGCCAGGGCTACAACAGCTTCACCATGCTGCAGTTGGCGCAGGCCACTGCTGCGCTGGCCAACAACGGCATCAAGCACAAGCCCAGGCTGGTGATGGCAACCCAGGACACGGTGACGGGCGCGATGCATCCGCTGCCTGCCGACCCGCCTGTCGATTTGGGGTTCAAGCCTGAAAATGTGGCCGTTGTGCGCAAGGCCCTGGTAGGCGTGACGCAAGGGGGGACGGCGACCAGGGTGTTTGCCGGGGCGGCCTACCTCTCAGGCGGTAAAACCGGTACGGCGCAGGCGGTGAGCGTAGGCCAGAAGGAAAAATACAACAAGGCCAGGATGGAAGAGCACCAGCGTGACCATGCTGTCTACATGGCGTTTGCGCCGGCCGACGATCCTAAAATCGCGCTTGCCGTGATTGTGGAAAACGCCGGCTGGGGCGCCGGCGTGGCCGCACCCATCGCCCGGCGTGTGTTTGACTACATGCTGCTGGGCCAGTACCCGAGCGAGGACGACATGCTTGCCGTGCAAAAGGGGCTGGCCGCCGCGCCAACAGGCAAGCCGCGCAAGGTGGCAGACATGAATGCCTTGCTGGCAGCCGCCGGCGGCGGAAGCGGGCGCCAGGCAAGGTAAAGGCCGAAGCGGCTCCGGCGGGCGCGCTCGGTGCCGGGCCGGATCACGACTAGCCCAGGCTGCCAGAGCCTCCCAAGGCTTTCATGCTATTTCATGAAAGCATCAAAGCCGGTTTTCAGAATCAGCGCGCTGACCACCGCGATGAACACGATGCGGACAAAGCCCGCGCCGTGTTTGAGCGCCAGGCGCGTGCCCAGCAAACTGCCCACCACGTTGGCCAGCGCCATGGTGAGGGCGAAGTGCCACCACACATGCCCCTTGTAGGCAAACAGGGCCAGCGCCGCCAGATTGGTGGCGGTGTTGAGCAGCTTGGCCGAGGCCGAGGCGTTCAAGAAATCGTAGCCCAGCCAGCGCACGAACAGGAAGACCAGAAAGCTGCCAGTGCCCGGGCCAAAAAATCCATCGTAAAACCCGATAACCAGCCCGATGCAGCAGGCGATGACTGTTTCGGCATGACCTGTAAAGCGTGGTGTGTGGTGGCGGCCCAAGTCCTTTTTCACCAGGGTGTAGGCCAAGACTGCCAGCAACACAAAGGGCAGGGCTTTGCGCAAAAAGCCGGGGTCGATGAGGGTGACCAGCCAGGCGCCTGCCAGCGAAGCGGCAAAACCGGCGGCCGCCGCCGGCAGCAAGGCCGCCCACCGCAGCTTGACGCGGCGGGCATATTGGGTGGTTGCCACCGCCGTACCCCAGACCGACGCACCCTTGTTGACGCCAAACAGGGTTGCGGGGTGCGTGGTGGGGAAAACCGCGAACAAAGCCGGCACCAGAATCAGTCCGCCACCGCCGACGATGGAGTCCAAAAAACCGGCGAGCAAAGAGGCAAAAGAAACAATCAGCAATTCCATGGCGGCGATTGTCTCATTGCGTCAGAGTGAGTTTTGCTACTGTATTTGTAGCTTGCAATGACCTGCAGACAAGGGCTGTAGCCATGATATTTTGGATAGTCCCGTAAAAAAGACGGCCAAAAAAAAGCGCTGGGGTTGCCAGCGCTTTTGTCAAACCAACATCTCGTGGAATGCAGGTTTGCGTATTTCTAATTGCTTTCTTGTGTGTCTCCTCGGCTCCTCGCGTTGCGAGCAGCAAGGCTCGTCAGCAAGACCCTAAATATAGCTTGCGCACTTAGATAGTGCATTGGGGATTTCCCGCCCCGGAAATTTTGTGCCACCGTCGGCGCACTGTCGTGGATGGGCGCTAAACGGCTCGCACACCCTAGGGTATTCACTAGAAAAAAGTGCTTTTATTCCGTTGTAATGGTTATTACATATAACCATAATAGGCGGCACTTACCAACACCATCATGACCAACAAAGACCTTCATTACGAAATGCGCGGCGTCGTTGCCGTGATTCGCCTGGCCCGCCCCGCCAAGCGCAATGCCTTGGGGGATGGCCTGATCCTCGCGCTGCGGGACCGGCTTGAAACTCTGCCCAGTGAGGCCCGCGCTGCAGTGCTTTGCGGCGAGGGGGAACACTTCTGCGCCGGCCTGGACCTGTCCGAGCTGAAAGAGCGCGACGCCGGCCAGGGCCTGCACCACTCCCGCATGTGGCACGCCGCGCTGGAACGGGTGCAGTATGGCCCGGTGCCGGTGATTGCCGCGCTGCACGGCGCGGTAGTCGGTGGCGGGCTGGAACTGGCCAGCGCCTGCCACATCCGCGTCGCCGATGAATCCACCTTTTACGCCCTGCCGGAAGGTTCGCGCGGGATTTTTGTGGGCGGTGGCGGCGCAGTGCGCATTCCCAAGCTCATCGGCGTTGCCCGCATGACCGACATGATGCTGACCGGCCGCGTCTACAACGCGCAGGATGGCGAGCGCATTGGCATGGCGCAATACCTGGTGCCCACCGGAGAGGCTTTCAGCAAGGCCTTTGAGCTCGCACAGCGCGTGGCCGAGAACGCACCGCTGACCAACTATGCCCTCATGCATGCGCTGCCCCGCATTGCCGAACAACCCGCGGACCAGGGCTTTTTGACCGAGGCCATGATGGCCGCCATTGCCCAGAGCGCGCCGGAAGCCAAGGAGCGGGTCAAGGCTTTTCTGGAAGGCCGGGCCGCCAAAGTGCAAAAGGACTGAACCACCATGCGCAAGCCCACCTACCGCCCATTGACCTTTGGTGTTGTCCGTGTCACCGTGCGCGATGGCGCGCCCGGTGTGCACTATCTGCGGGCCGAGCAGCCCTTGCAGGCGCACGCATTGCGTATGACCGATCGCCTGCAACACTGGGCGCACACCGCGCCGGATCGCAGCTTCATCGCACGTCGTGAGCGGCTGGCCGATGGCACCACGGGCGACTGGCAGCATGTGAGCTATGGCCAAGCTTGGGAGCGCGCCCGCCACATTGCGCAAAGCCTGATCAACCGGGGTTTGAGTGCCGATCGGCCCGTGCTGATCCTGTCCGAGAACGATCTGGAGCACGCGCAGTTGGCTATGGGATGTCTGATTGCAGGGGTTCCTTTTGTACCTACCTCGCCGGCCTATTCACTGATCAGCCAGGACTTTGACAAGCTGCGCCACGTCATCAAGACCGTGACGCCCGGGCTGGTGTTTGCCGCCGATGCGACGCGCTACGGCAAGGCCATTGCCGCCACCATTGCCGCCGACATCCCGGTGGTGCTGACCCGCGGCCAGATGGAGGGGCGTGCCACGGTGACGTTTGCCGATCTGCTGGCCACGCCCGTGACCGACCAGGTGGACGCCGCCATGGCCGCCACCGGCCCCGACACCATCACCAAGTTTCTGTTCACCAGCGGCTCGACAAAGCTGCCCAAGGCGGTCATCAACACCCAGCGCATGTGGTGCGCCAACCAACAGCAAATGGCACAAAGCATGCCGGTGCTCACCCAGGAGCCCCTGGTGCTGGTGGATTGGCTGCCCTGGAACCACACCTTTGGCGGAAACCACAACTTCGGCATGGTGCTGTACCACGGCGGCACGTTGTACATCGACGATGGCAAACCCACGCCCGCGCTGATCGGCGAGACCTTGCGCAACCTGCGCGAGATTCCACCCACCGTGTATTTCAACGTGCCCACCGGTTTTGAGGCGATTGCCGATGCGATGAAGGCCGATGCGCAGTTGCGCAAGATGCTGCTCTCCCGGGTCAAAATGTTTTTTTACGCCGGCGCCGCACTGTCGCAGCCCGTCTGGGACAGCCTGTTTGAAAGTGAAGAGGCCGAGGTCGGCGAGCGCATTGTCATGACCACCGGCATGGGTATGACCGAGTCCGGACCGTTCGGGCTCTTCGTCACCAATCCCAATGTGAACGCGGGGGATCTGGGTGTCCCTGCTCCCGGCCTGGAGGTGAAGCTCGTCAATTCTGGCGACAAAGCGGAGCTGCGGTACCGCGGCCCGAATATCACGCCGGGCTACTGGCGGGCACCGAGCGAGACGGCGGCCCACTTTGATGAAGAAGGCTTTTTCTGCTCGGGCGACGCGGTGAAGTGGATTGACGAGACCGATGTGCACCAGGGGCTCAAGTTCGACGGCCGCATTGCGGAAGATTTCAAGCTCGCGACTGGCACTTTCGTCAGCGTGGGCCCGCTGCGCAGCAAGATCATTGCGGCCGGTGCTCCCTACATTCAGGATGTGGTGCTGACCGGCATCAACCTGAAAGAAGTGGGAGCCATGGTGTTCCCTTCCGCAGCGGTGCGTACCCTGGCGAATTTTCCGGCGGATGCGGCCATGGCTGATGTGCTGGCGAGCGCGCCTGTCATCGCCCAGTTCCAGCAGATCGTCAACGCGCTAGCCCAAGCCGCCACCGGCAGCGCAAACCGCATTGCCCGCCTGTGCCTGATGGCTGAGCCGCCCACGATTGACCGGGGCGAGGTCACCGACAAGGGCTCCATCAACCAACGGGCCGTGCTGACGCAACGCGCCGCAACGGTGGAGGCTCTGCACGCCGACACCCTGCACACCATTCTCAAACCCACTCCCGTCTGAACAGGAATACCACCATGGCTGCCAAAGGATTTTTCAACGCTTTCAATGATGTGTGGATGCTCGATGGCGTGCGCACCCCCATGGTTGACTACTGTGGCGCGCTGGGCCACATCTCGCCCACCGACCTCGGCATCAAGGCCGCCCGCGAAGCCCTCAAGCGTGCCGGCGTGCCGGGCGCCGACATTAACACCGTCATCACTGGCAACATGGCGCCTGGCGACTTCGAGCAATTTATGCTGCCGCGCCACATCGGCATGTATGCCGGCGTGCCGCTGGACGTGCCCGCGCTGATGACGCAACGCATTTGCGGCACCGGCTTCGAGCTGTTTCGCCAGGCCGGTGAGCAGATCGAGAGCGGCTGTGCCGATGTGGCGCTGGTGGTGGGCAGCGAGAACATGACGCGCAACCCGATTTGCGCGTTCGAGCACCGCACCGGTTTCAAGCTGGGCGCGCCGGTCGGCTTCAAGGACTTCATGTGGGAGGCACTGAACGACTCGTCGGTCGGCATCAACATGATCCAGACCGCCGAAAACCTGGCCAAGAAATACGGCATCACCCGCGAGGAGGTGGACCAGTTTGCCTCCAGTTCCTTTGCCAAGGCGGTGGCGGCGCAGCAGTCTGGCTTCCATGCAGGCGAGATCGTGCCGGTGGTCAGTGAAAAGTTCGAATTGGACGGCTACGCCACCCGTTCCATTCGGCTGCAGGGCAAGATCACCGAGGTGGCACACGATACACATGCCCGCCTGTCGCCGGTGGAGGTGTTGGCCAAGCTGCGCGCCGTGCATGAAGGCGGCGTCCAGACTGGTGGCAACAGCGCCGCCCTGGTCGATGCCGCCGCCGCCGCCGTGGTGTCTTCCGGTGCCTACGCCAAGGCCCACGGCAAGAAGCCACTGGCGCGTGTGGTCGCCGCCGCCGTGGTCGGTGTGCCGCCAGAGATTATGGGCATTGGCCCGGCGCCGGCCATTCGCTTGTTGCTGGAACGTGCCGGCCTGACGTTGGACCAAGTGGGTCGCTTCGAGATCAATGAAGCCCAGGGCGCACAGACGCTGGCCGTGGGCCGCGAGCTGGGGTTGGACTTGGCCAAGCTCAATGTCAACGGCGGCGCCATTGCGCTGGGCCATCCGCTGGCCACCACCGGCGTGCGCCTGACCATCACTGTGGCGCGCGAGATGAAGCGCGCCGGCGTGCGCTGGGGCATTGCGTCAGCCTGCATAGGCGGCGGCCAGGGCATTGCGCTGCTGCTGGAGAACCCGGACGGGGTCTGATCCGCCGTTGGCGAAGAAATAGAGAAGAAATAGAGAAGAAAAAGGCTTCACGCCAAGCATCTACGGGCGTAAGCAGCTCTAAAAACATAGCAAAAGGATTGCCATCATGAACATTCAAGGACAGGCCGCCCTGGTCACCGGCGGCGGCTCAGGCCTCGGCGAAGCCACCGCCCGTGAACTGGCCCGCCTGGGCGCCAAAGTCGCCGTGCTGGACGTGAACCTGGCCAACGCCGAACGCGTTGCCTCTGAAATAGGCGGCGTGGCCTGCATCTGCGACATCACCAACACCGACAGCCTGCAAGTGGCGATAACCAAAGCGGCCGCCGCCCACGGCCCGGCGCGCATTCTGATGAGCATTGCCGGCATAGGCTCGGCCAAACGCGTGGTTGCCAGGGACGGCTCGCCCGCCCCGCTGGAAGACTTTGTGCGCGTGATCAACGTCAACCTGATCGGCACCTATAACGTGGCCCGCCTGTTTGCGGCTGAATGCGCCAGGCTGGCGCCGCTGGAAGACGGCGAGCGCGGCGTGATGGTGTTCACGGCGTCTGTGGCTGCCTTTGACGGCCAGGTCGGCCAGCAGGCCTACAGCGCCTCCAAGAGCGGTGTCGTGGGCATGACGCTGCCCATGGCGCGCGATCTGGCCCAGCACGGCATTCGCGTCTGCACCATCGCCCCTGGCCTGTTTGCCACGCCGCTGATGAAGACTCTGCCCGAGCCGGTGCAGGCTTCGCTGGCGGCTAGCATTCCGTTTCCATCCCGCCTGGGCAAGCCCGAAGAGTTTGCCCAGCTGGCTGCCCATATCGTGACCAATATGCATCTGAACGGCGAGGTGATTCGCCTGGACGGCGCGTTGCGCATGGCCCCGCGCTGAAAGACCTTGATGAGCAAAACCGTTGTGTATGAAGTGAACGTGATGTTTGGCGACTGCGACCCGGCCGGCATCGTGTTCTTCCCGAATTTCTCCAAGTGGATGGACGCCTCGTCGCTGAACTTTTTTGTCCAGTGCGGCGTGCCGCCCTGGCGCGAACTGGTCAAGACCACCGGCATCATCGGCACGCCGCTGCTGGAGATCAACACCAAATTCTCGCGACCCGCCACCTACGGCGAAACGCTGCAAATCCACACCAGCGTCGAAGAATGGCGCGACAAGGTGTTTATCCACCGCCACATCGTCAAGCGCGGCGAAGACCTGCTGTGCGAAGGCACGGAGGTGCGGGCCTTCTGCATGCGCCTGCCCGACAACCCGGACCGCATCAAGGCCATCCCGGTGCCTGAAGACATCAAGGCCAAATGCATTTGAGCTTTGCAGTCGAGTTTTCCCGCCGAGTTTTTTCGTTCCGTCATCACCACAACAAGGAGACATTCATGAAACTGAACAAGATCACCCTCGCCGCCGCCGCAGCCCTGCTGTTGTCGGGCGCAGCCATGGCCGACATCACCATCGGCGTGAGCCTGCCACTGACCGGACCCGCCTCCGGCCTGGGCATTCCGATGAAAAACCAGCTCGCCCTGTGGCCCCAGTCCATCGCTGGCGAGAAACTCAAAGTCATCGTGCTGGATGACGCGACCGACCCGACCAACGGCGTGAAGAACGCCAGCCGCTTCATCACTGACGAGAAAGTCGATCTAATCCTGGGATCCGCCGCCACCCCCGTGGCTATCGCCATGGCGGCCGTCGCCATGGAAGGCCAGACGCCGCAACTGATGGCGTCGCCGGCCCAACTGCCGCCTGGCAAGGACGCCTGGAGCTTCCGCCTGCCGCAATCCAACGCCGTGATGTCGCACGCCGTGGTCGAGCACATGAAAAAGCAAGGCGTCAAGAGTGTGGGCTTTTTAGGCTACACCGATGCTTATGGTGAGGGTTGGCTGAAAGACTTCACTCCTATCGCCGAAAAAGCCGGCATCAAGGTCGTGGCCGTCGAGCGCTTTGCCCGCACCGACACCGGCGTCACCGCACAAGCCCTCAAGCTGACCTCCGCCAATCCGGATGCCATGTTGATCGTCGCCTCCGGCAGCGGCGCGGCCATGCCGCACAAGGCCGTGATCGAGCGCGGCTACAAGGGCAAGATCTACCAGACCCACGCCGCCGCCACGCGCGACCTGATGCGCATCGGCGGCAAAGATGTGGAAGGTTCTTATGTGGTGTCCGGCCCTGTGATCGCGCCGGAACAACTGCCCGACAGCCACCCGTCGAAAAAACTGGCGCTGGACTTCGTGCAGAAATATGAGAAGGCCTACGGCCCTGGTAGCCGCAACCAGTTTGCCGGCCATTCCTACGACGCCCTCGTCGTGCTGGAAAAGACGATTCCGGTGGCGCTGAAAAAGGCCAAGCCCGGCACCAAGGAGTTCCGTGCGGCGCTGCGCGACGCCATTGAAACCATGGGCCGCACCAACTTTGCCCACGGCATCATGAACTGGACCAAGGACGACCACTGGGGCTATACCAACGAGACCGGTGTGATTGTCAAAGTGGTCAACGGCGACTGGAAAGTCGAGTAACTCCATCGTCGGCATGACACGCGGCGCCGCCTTGGTTGGCGGTCCCGCGGGCTTGGCTATTTTCTTTTCTCATCTTCCAAGGTTCGATCATGGATACCTCGATCGCCAGTATTTTGTTACTGGACGGCCTGACCAATGGGGCTATTTACGCCCTGCTGGGCCTGGCCACCGTGCTGGTGTTTACGGTCACGCGGGTCATCTTTATTCCGCAAGGTGAGTTTGTCGCCTATGGCGCGCTCACACTGGCCATCCTGCAAACCGGGCAGATTCCCGGCACGGTCTGGTTGTTGCTCATCCTGGCGGGCATTGCCGCCCTGATGGACCTGGGCAGTGCTTGGCAACGTCACCACAATGCGCTGGCGGCACTGACCTCGGGCGTCAAGACGCTCCTTATCCCTGCGCTGGTGGCCGGCCTGACGGCCTGGGCCGCGCCGCATCAATTTCCGCTGGCCGTGCAGGCCCTGCTGAGCGTGGCCGTTGTCACCGCGTTCGGGCCACTGGTCTACCGCGTGGCGTTTCAGTCGCTGGAAGACGCCACGCCGCTGGTGCTTTTGATTGTCTCGGTTGGCGTGCATTTCGCCATGACCGGACTGGGCCTGCTGTTTTTCGGCGCCGAGGGTTTTCGCAACCCGCCATTCTGGGAGACGCGCCTGCCGCTGGGGCCGGTGATGCTGTCGGGCCAAGCCATCATCATCTTCCTGGCCTCGCTGGCGCTGATCGTGATGCTGTGGCTATTCTTTGAACGCTCCCTCTACGGCAAGGCCTTGCGCGCCACGGCGGTCAACCGGCTGGGAGCACGGCTGATGGGGATTTCGTCCCACACCGCAGGTCAGTTGACCTTTGCCATGGCGGCCTTGATTGGCGCCTTGTCGGGACTGCTGATCGGGCCGACCACCACCGTGTTTTACGACTCCGGCTTCCTGATCGGTCTCAAGGGTTTTGTCGCGGCGGTGGTAGCTGGCTTGTCCAGTTATCCAGGCGCCCTGCTGGGTGCGCTGTTCGTCGGAATCGTCGAATCATTTGGTTCGTTCTGGGCCAGCGCTTTCAAGGAAGTCATCGTGTTCACACTCATTTTGCCAATCCTGTTGTGGCGTTCGCTGCAGAGCGGCCATTCGGACGAGGAGCATTGACATGAAAGCCCCCACACTACCGTCGTCGTTCGAGGCGCCCCGGGCGGGCACAGGCATGCTGGCAAGGCGCTATGGATTGTTGGCCTTGGTCATCATGATCGTGCTGATCGCGGTACTGCCGCTGCCCGACTTCTGGATCACCCAGCTCAACTACATCGCTTTGTACAGCCTGGTCGGCATCGGCCTGGTGCTGCTGACCGGGGTGGCCGGGCTCACCTCCTTTGGGCAGGCTGCCTTTGTCGGCATGGGCGCTTACACCACCGCCTGGCTGACGCTCAACACGGGCTTGTCACCCTGGCTCACGCTGTTTGTCGGACTCGCCATCACCGGGGTTTCGGCCCTGATCGTGGCCGGCATCACGCTGCGCATGTCGGGCCACTACCTGCCGCTGGCCACCATCGCGTGGGGCTTGTCGCTGTACTACCTGATGGGCAATCTCGACGCGCTGGGCAAGTACGATGGATTGCTGGGCATTCAGACCTTGTCGCTGTTCGGCTGGGATCTGGGTCAAGGGCGCGGCTTCTTCCTGCTGGCCTGGGCCGTCGTGGTGCTGGCGGCGGTCGCCATTCTTCATCTGCTGGATTCACGACCGGGACGCGCCATGCGCTCGCTGCGCACCGGCACCCAGATGGCGGAAGCCATGGGCGTGAACACGCTGCGGTACAAGATCATCATTTTTGTGATTGCGGCGCTGTTGGCCTCGGTCTCGGGCTGGTTATTTGCGCACTTTCAGCGCTCGGTTAACCCATCGCCGTTCGGCCTCAAGATGGGCATCGAATACCTGTTCATGACCGTGGTGGGTGGCGTCGGCCATGTCTGGGGCGCCATCACTGGCGCCCTGCTGACCAAGTTGCTGGAGGACCAGTTGCAGGTCTTGCTGCCCAAGCTGATCGGCACCAGCGGCAGCTACGAAACCATTGTGTTCGGCATTGTGCTGGTGCTCACGCTCAAGTTCCTGCCCAATGGTCTGTGGTCGCTGGTCGAGCGCAAACTGCCGCGGCCGCAACGCCCGATGGACTGGGCCAACGCCCCGGCGCTGGTTGAACGAATCAAGCCCACTGCGGGTGAGCTGGTGCTGGACGTGCAAGCCATCCGCAAACAATTTGGCGGCCTGGTGGCGGTGAACGACATTGGCTTTCAAATCAGGGCCGGCCAAATCGTCGGTCTGATCGGACCCAACGGCGCCGGCAAGTCCACCACCTTCAATCTGATCACCGGCGTGCTGTCGCTCACCAGCGGCAAGGTGGTGTTCCGCGGTGAAACCATCAGCGGGCGCCGCTCACGTGAGATTGCCAGCCGGGGCATGTCGCGCACGTTTCAGCACGTCAAGATGATTCCCGACATGACGGTGCTGGAGAACGTGGCGCTGGGTGCGCATCTGCGTGGCGTCAAGGACGTGGCGTCGGCCATGACACGTCTTAACCGCGATGAGGAACGCCAGTTGTTCCGCGAGGCACAAACCCAGCTGGAGCGCATCGGCATGGGAGCCTACCTGCACGAGCAGGCTGGCAACCTGGCCATGGGGCCGCAACGTCTGATGGAAATTGCGCGCGCCCTGTGCAGCGACCCGGCCCTGCTGCTGCTGGACGAACCGGCGGCCGGCCTGCGCCACCAAGAGAAGCAGGCGCTTTCCCGTGTGTTGCGCCAGTTGCAGGACGAAGGCATGAGCATTCTGCTGGTGGAGCACGACATGGACTTGGTCATGGACGTCTGCGACCACTTGGTGGTGATGGAGTTCGGCACCCTGCTCACTCAGGGCACGCCGACCGAAATCCAGCAAAGCCCGGCGGTGCGCGCCGCCTATCTCGGCACCGAACATTGAGGACTCTTGAAATGACAACGCCCATTCTTCGCGTCCAGAACCTGCGTGCCGGCTACGGCCGCGCCGAAGTGCTGCATGGCATCAACCTGCAGGCCGACAAAGGCAGCGTGATCACCGTGATCGGCCCGAACGGTGCCGGTAAATCAACGCTGCTCAACACGCTGATGGGCATTCTGCCCGGCCGTGGCAGCATCGAATTCAACGGCGAGTCGGTGGGCGAACTCACGCTGGAGGAGCGTGTGATGCTGGGCATTTCTCTTGTGCCGGAACGGCGCGAACTGTTTGGCACCATGTCGGTTGAAGACAACCTGGTGCTGGGCGCGTTCCGCCAGGTGCGGCTGCGCGACAAGTATTGGCGCGACCAGATTGACGTGGTGTATCAGCTGTTTCCGCGCCTCAAGGAACGGCGCACCCAGCTGGCGGGCACCCTCTCGGGCGGCGAACGCCAGATGCTGGCCGTGGGCCGGGCCTTGATGGCCCGCCCGGTGCTGCTGATGCTGGACGAACCCAGCCTCGGTCTGGCACCCCTGGTGGTGAAGGAAATATTCCGCACGATTGATGGCCTGCGCAAGACCGGCGTCACCACCTTGCTGGTGGAGCAGAACGCCCGTGCCGCGCTGGAGACCGCCGATTACGGCTACGTGCTGGAAATGGGCGAGATCGCCCTGGAAGGACGCGCCTCAGAGCTGGCCACCGACCCGCGCGTGATCGACACCTACCTGGGCGCCGCGCGCAAGAAAGCAGAGGCGGTCAGCACGAACTGATTTCAGCAGCGAGAGAGCAGCAACATTCCACGAGTTGACGAGTTCGCTGAAAGACTCAGTTGCCACGAGGCAACGAAATTCTGCGAGTGGTGTTGCCATAGAACTAACTACTATTATTTTGGAGATACGCATGAAATTTTCATCCCTTCTTGCCCTGACCGGACTGGTTGCCACAGCTGCGGTTCAAGCCCAAAGTGTCAACCTTTATGGCATGGTGGACGCGGGCATTGAGTCTGTAAGCAACGTGGAGCAAGCCGGCGGCCGCCTCACGCGCATGCCCTCCAACACCGGCATCCTTCCCTCGCGCATGGGCATGCGCGGCAAGGAAGATCTCGGCTCCGGCTTGAGCGCTGTTTACACGCTTGAGATGGGTTTCGCGCCAGACACCGGCGCTTCGGGGCAAGGCGGCCGCCTGTTCGGCAGGCAGTCGCTGGTTGGACTCAGTGCTGATTGGGGAACTGTCACGCTTGGCCGGCAGTGGACCATGCTGTTCTGGTCCCTCATCGATTCGGATATCGTCGGCCCCAGCATCTACGGACTAGGGTCTTTAGACAGCTACATTCCAAATTCACGCATCGACAATTCGATTGCGTACAAAGGAAAATTCAGCGACTTCACCGTAGGCGCTACCTACAGCCTGGGTCGTGACACCGTCAATGCAGGTCCATCGCCTGCCGGAACCAATTGCCCGGGTGAAAGCGGAGCTGACGCCAAAGCCTGCCGCGAGTGGTCCGCACTGATGAAATACGACACCCAGTCCTGGGGCGCGGCATTGGCTTACGACAGAATTAACGGCCGCACGCCTGCCGGTCCCGCGGATGTGGTGCTGCCTGCCGGCCTGACGAGTAGTTCGAAATCCGACTCCCGACTGACGGTGAATGGCTACGTGAATATTGCTGCTGTCAAAGTGGGTGCGGGTGTCATTCGGCGCAACAACGAGGGCAGCGGGACGCGACCCAAGAGCGACCTTTGGTATCTTGCCGCGGCTTACCCACTTTCTGCGGCCTGGACGATTGATGGAACCGTTGCCAAGCTGAGCTACAAAAATATCGACAACTATGACTCCACGCTCCTGGCGCTGAGATCGCTGTACAAGTTGTCGAAACGCACTACCTTGTATGCCCAAATCGGCACGATCCGCAACGATAGCCTGGCCAACGTTTCAGTCAGTGGCGGCGCACCGGGCAGCAACCCGGCCCTGGGTGGATCGCAGACCGGGACGATGCTGGGCATCAACCACAGTTTCTAAGCACCGGGACCTTTGACCATGAACTACCAGCCTCATCTGGACGATATCCACTTCATTCTTCACGATGTGCTCAAAGCCCCTGCGCAACTGCAGGCACTGCCATCCTTTGCAGACACCGATGCGGAATTGATGCGCCAGGTGGTGGATGAGGCCGGTAAATTCGTTGCACAAAAAATAGCGCCCCTGCAAGGTGTCGGTGATGCCATCGGCTGCAGGTTTGCAGGCGGTGAAGTCGTCACGCCGCCCGGTTTTAAAGAGGCTTATCGCGACTTTTGGCAGGCGGGCTGGCCCGCACTGGCCTGTGCGCCGGAAGACGGCGGTCAGGGACTGCCTGCCGTGCTCGAAGCCATGCTTTATGAAATGCTGAGTGCCGCCAACCACGGTTGGACCATGGCGCCCGGACTGCTGCACGGAGCCTACGAATGCATCAGGCACCATGGCAGCGATGCGCTGAAGGCGCGCTACCTTGAAAAAGTAGCCACTGGAGAATGGCTGGCGACCATGTGCCTGACCGAGCCGCATGCGGGCAGCGACCTGGGCCTGGCGCGCACCAGGGCCGTGCCGCAGGCCAACGGCAGCCACCTTCTCTCAGGCACCAAAATCTTTATCTCCGGCGGCGAGCATGACCTGAGCGACAACATCGTCCACCTGGTGCTGGCCCGCCTGCCCGATGCCCCGCCCGGCCCGAAAGGCCTGTCGCTGTTCCTTGTTCCCAAGTTCATGCCCGATGGCTCGCGCAGCGCCGTGCATTGCGAGCGCATCGAGGAAAAAATGGGTCTGCATGGCAGCCCCACCTGTGTCATGCGTTTTGACGAAGCCACGGGCTGGATCGTCGGCGAGACCGGGCGCGGCCTGAACGCCATGTTCGTCATGATGAACGCCGCCCGCCTGCATGTGGCGCTGCAGGGCATAGGCCTGCTTGACGCCGCCTGGCAGAAGGCCGATGCCTATTCAAGAGAGCGCCGCCAGATGCGCGTGCCGGGACGCGGCAAGTCGGCGGCTGAGGCTGATCTCATTGCCGAACACCCCGCCATGCGCCGCATCCTGGATACCCAGCGCGCCTGGATCGACGGCGGCCGGGTGCTCGCCTACCGCACCGCCGTCGAGCTGGATATGGCCAAACACCACCCCGACGCTGCACGGCGAGAGGCGGCCCAGCGCTGGTGCAGCCTGGTGACGCCCGTCATCAAGGCGGCTTTCACGCAGCAGGCGTTCTACGGCGGCAGCGAATGTCTGCAGGTGTTCGGTGGCCACGGATATGTCCGCGAATGGGGCATTGAGCAGAACGTGCGCGACGCGCGCGTGGCCATGATTTATGAGGGCACCAATGAAATTCAGGCCATCGACCTGCTGGTGCGCAAGGTACTGAGCGACGGTGGCGCGGGCATGGCCGCCTTGCTGCAGGCGCTGTGCAGTGCGCCGGATACCGGCCCCGGTACGGGCGGGAATGCCGAGTCACAGCTGCTGCGCCTGGCCGGGGAGCTGCGCCAGATCACCACGGCGCTGGTCGATGCCGCGCCTCACAGCGCCGAGCTGCCTTACTGGGTTGCTGACGACTATTTGCGCATGGTGGCTTTGCTCTTGCTTGCCCGGGCCTGGACGCAGATTGACGCTGCCGCGCGCACGACTGGGGCTGCGGGTGGCGCCGGGCGCTGGTCCGCGCCAGCGCAGGCGCTGCAGTGCTGGATACTGCCGGAGTTTGAGATGCGCCTTGGCATAATCAGGGCCCGCCTGGCCGGGACGACCTTGCCAGCCAGCATTTCACACTGAAAGCGTTATGTCGGCTTCGCCAAAAAAAGTTCCGGCTGTCGAGACTGTCGATACCAGTTTCCTCGAAACGCTGATGGGCTACAACGCCCGACGGGCAGCGCTCAGGATCATCGAGTTGTTCCCCACGCGCATGGCCAGGTATGACCTGCGGCCCGTCGATTTTTCGATTTTGTCCCTGATCGCCCATAACCCCGGCATCACCTCGCGCCAGTTGTGCAGTACCTTGAACATACTGCCGCCCAATCTGGTGGGGAAAATAAGCGCCATGGAAAAACGCTCGCTGGTCGTCCGCAGACCGCACCCGCAAGACGGCCGGGCGCTGGGACTCTACCTGACCGAAGCGGGCGCAACGCTGATGGTCGATGCCGAACGCACCGCTTCCGAGCTTGAAATAGACGCCACCAACCGCTTGAGCGCGGCAGAAAAAAAGACGCTCATGCGGCTTCTGCAAAAAATCTACCTGTGAGGCACGCGGTTTCGCTCCCCGGACTCAAGCGTTTCAAGCATATTTAGGGGTTCAGGCTTGCAGCCCATGCAGTGCCTGAGGAATGTGCTACTAAAACAATAGCAGTTATTGGCGACTCTGCTGCCGTGGGCCGTCAGACTCCATCCCGTATCCACTGCGCGGCCTTCTCCGCAATCATCAGCGTGGGAGAGTTGGTGTTGCCGCTGGTAATCAGCGGCATCACGCCGGCATCAATCACGCGCAGGCCGCGAATGCCGCGCACCCGCAGGTGCGAGTCCACCACGGCCATGGGGTCATCGTTCCGGCCCATTTTCGTGGTGCCCACCGGGTGGAAAATGGTGGTGGCGATGTCGCCGGCCAGCCGCGCAAGTTCCTCGTCGGTCTGAAACTGCACGCCGGGTTTGAACTCTTCGGGCTGGTATTTGGCCAGCGCACTCTGGCTGACGATCTTGCGCGTGACGCGCAGGGAATCGGCCGCCACCTGCCGGTCTTCGGCGGTGCTCAGGTAATTGGGCGAAATCGCCGGCGCGTCTTCGAATCGGTTGCTCTTGATGTGGACGCTGCCCCGGCTGGTCGGGTTGAGGTTGCAGACGCTGGCGGTAAAGGCATTGAAGCTGTGCAGCGGCTCGCCAAAAGCGTCCAGCGACAGCGGCTGGACGTGGTACTCGATATTGGGATAGGGCTGGTCGGGAGAGCTGCGCGTGAAGGCACCCAGCTGCGACGGCGCCATGCTCATGGGGCCGGTCTGGCGCAGCGCATATTCAAGCCCGATGCGGGCCTTGCCCCACAGCGAGTTGGCCATGGTGTTGAGCGACAGGCCCCAGCGCTTGGCTCCCGGCACTTCCTGAATTTTGTAGACCGAGCGTATCTGCAGATGGTCCTGCAGGTTGGCGCCCACTCCGGGCAGGTCCTGCAGCACGGTAATGCCGTGCTGCTGCAGCAGCACGGCGGGGCCAATGCCCGAGAGCTGCAGAATCTGTGGCGAGCCGATGCTGCCGGCGCACAGCAGCACTTCGCCCATGTGCTCCGAGTCGCGGGTGGCCATCGCCGTCACGCGTTCCTGGCCGGTCCACACCTCGACGCCGGTGCAGCGCTGGCTGCCGTCCGCCTGCGGCTGGATCACCAGCTTGCTCACCTGGGCATTTGTCCACAGTTCAAAATTCGGGCGCCCCAGGCAGGTCGGCCGCAAAAACGCCTTGGCGGTATTCCAGCGCCAGCCATTTTTCTGGTTGACTTCGAAGTAGCCCACGCCTTCATTGCTGCCGCGATTGAAGTCGGCGGTAGCCGGGATGCCTGCCTGGCTAGCCGCTTCGGCAAACGCATCCAGAACGTCCCAGCGCAAGCGCTGTTTTTCGATGCGCCATTCGCCGCCGGAATTGCGGTGGCGCAGGATTTTTTGGTAGGGGTTGTTCTTGTCCTGCATCAACTCCGGTGCCACGCCGCGGGCACCGTGCATCGCGTCGGCGCCCTTGTAGTGGTCCTCATGCAGCTTGAAATGGGGCAGGGCGTTGTCCCAGGTCCAGGCGCTGTCGCCGGTCAGCTGCGCCCACTGGTCGTAGTCGCGCGCCTGGCCGCGCATGTAGATCATGCCGTTGATACTGGAACATCCGCCCAGCGTTTTGCCGCGCGGATAGCGCAGCGACCGGCCGTTCAGGCCGGCGTCCGGTTCGGTGTTGTAGAGCCAGTCGGTGCGCGGGTTGCCAATGCAATGCAGGTAGCCCACCGGAATATGAATCCAGTGGTAGTCGTCCTTGCGCCCGGCCTCAATCAGCAGGACGCGCTTGGAGGCGTCGGCGCTCAGGCGGTTGGCCAGCAGGCAGCCGGCCGTGCCGGCACCAATGATGATGTAGTCGAAAACGTGGCTCTGGTCTTGCATGTAGTCTTGGTCTCGGGTTTGTCCGCATGCTCCCTGCGCGCTGGCAACAGGCCGGTCAGGCAGGAAGCGATGTTGTGAGTTGCTGGCCTGCATTGTCTAACGTGAGGCTGGGCGGCACAGCAGGTACTGATTGTGGCAAAAACCGGGCCTGTTGTGCGGCGGGGATTACCCGTGCGCAGCAGGCCCGGCGGCACTGGCTGAACGTCCATCCCTCGGGCCAAATCTGATGTAGGACCATGGCGATACATCATCCGTGACGGGGTATTCCTGTTGCCAGCAGTTACCATGGCATTTTTTGACTTGGCCCTTGACGCATTTGCCTGGCGACGACCCAGCGCCGCTTCCCACCGCTTATGGATGAATCCACGCCCCGAATTGAAGTGCAGGACACGCCCGACGGCCGGGTACTGGCCGTGCGCGGGGCATGGACGTCGGCGAGCCTCACAGGCCGGCCGGTTTGGGAGGCACTGACGGCGCAACTCGCAAGCCTGGGGCGCGAAGGCCGGGCCTCGGACGCGGGCTGGAGCCTGGCCCAGCTTGAAAAGCTCGATTACCTCGGGGCCCAGGTGCTATGGAAGCAGTGGGATCACCGCTGGCCAGCCGGGCTGGAGATAGGACCCGAGCAGCGTGCCATGCTGGAAACCGTTGAAAAATTCACGGTAAAGCCGCCCGCAGCGCGCAAGATGGGCTGGAAAGAGCCCCTCATCCTCCTGGGTAGCCGGGCTATCAAGCTGCTTGACCATGTAAAAGGCCTGCTGCGCCTGCTGGGGCAGCTGCTGCTCGATATCCTGCGCCTCGTCAGGTATCCGCAACAGGGGCCCTGGCGTGACTTCTCCGGTCATCTTTACAATTTCGGTGCCACGGCCCTGCCTATCACTGCGCTGGTGGGTTTTCTGATTGGCGTGGTGCTGGCCTACCTGATTTCCCAGCAGCTGCGCCAGTTCGGCGCCGATGCCTTCATCGTGAATATCCTGGGTATTTCGCTGATTCGCGAACTGGGGCCGGTGCTGGCCGCCATTTTGCTGGCCGGGCGCAGCGGCTCGGCCATCACCGCGCAGATTGGCGTGATGCGGGTGACCGAAGAGCTCGATGCCATGCGCGTCATGGGTATTGCGCGGGGTTTCCGGCTGGTGATGCCGCGCGCGCTGGCGCTGTCGTTGGTCATGCCCCTCATCAGCGTCTGGACGACCCTGGCGGCCTTGGTGGGAGGCATGCTGGCGGCCTACATCTCCATGGACGTGACGCCGACGTTTTTCATCAATGCCCTGCCCGCTGCGGTCAAGGTGTCCAACCTGACACTGGCGACCTCCAAGTCCGTTGTCTTCGGCTTGCTGATTGCGCTGGTGGGCTGCCACTACGGCCTGCGCGTCAAGCCCAATACCGAAAGCCTGGGGCAGGGCACGACGGCCTCCGTGGTCACCTCCATCACCGTCGTCATTCTGGTCGATGCACTGTTTGCGGTGCTGTTCAAGAATATTGGCATATGAATTGGCCCCCACGCTTGCTCACCGCGTATAGCGCTCTGCCCCCTGAGGGGGCTAATTTTTCTTGTGGCGGCCCGGCAAAAAATGACTGAACCCGTTGTTGAAATCCGCAAGCTGTGGACTGTTTTCCAGAACGGCGACAAGAAGGCCGTCGTGCACAAAGACCTCGACCTGACGGTGGAGCGCGGGGAGATCCTGTCGCTTGTCGGCGGCTCGGGCACCGGCAAGACGGTGCTGCTGCGCCAGATACTGGGTCTGGAAACGCCGACCCAGGGCGAGATCAGCGTACTGGGCAAGCCGGCCGCAGAGCTGAGCAAGCACGGCGCGGCCAGCCGTGTCGGCATGCTGTTTCAGCACGGCGCGCTGTTTTCGGCCTTCACCGTGCTTGAAAACATCGCCTTCCCGCTGCGCGAGCTCAATACCTTGCCGGGAGAGCTGATCCGCGAGGCCGCCATGGTCAAGCTGCAAATGGTGGGCCTGGCCCCCGACACAGCCGACAGGATGCCCAGCGATTTATCGGGCGGGATGATCAAGCGGGTGGCCCTGGGGCGTGCCCTCATCATGGATCCGCCGCTGCTGCTGCTTGACGAGCCGACGGCCGGGCTGGACCCGGAAAGTGCGGACAGTTTTTGTGCCTTGCTGCGCTCCCTGCACCAGGGTATGGGGCTGACGGTGGTGATGGTCACGCACGACCTGGACACCGTATTTGAACTCAGCACCCGCATTGCCGTGCTGGCTTCGCAGAAGGTCATCATCAATGATGTGCCGCAAAAGGTGGTGGCTTTCGACCATCCCTTCGTTCACGAATTTTTTCTCGGTCCAAGGGGGCAGCGAGCGATGGCGCTATTGCGCGAACCCGCGGTCCCGGTTTAGAAAGGTTTTCAACTATGGAAAACAAATCCCATGCCCTGATTGCCGGCACCTTTGTCGTGCTGGTCACCGCCTTGCTGGCCCTGCTGGCCGTCTGGCTCACCCGCGACCGCACCGAGCGCCATCTATACGAAATGAGCACCGGCGAAATCATCTCCGGTTTGCAGCCGCAGGCAGCGGTGCGCTTTCGCGGCGTGTCCGTCGGCAAGGTCGAGCGCATCGGCTTTGATTCCAAGGTCAAGGGCAATGTGCTGATCCGCGTCTCCATAGACCGCAACGCGCCCATTACCAAATCGACATTTGCCACGGTGGCTTCGCAAGGCGTCACCGGGCTGACTTTTATCCAGCTCGACGACATCGACGAGTCGGCTGAACGGCTGCCGCCCAACGATGAGGACCCGCCGCGCATCCCGATCAAGCCGGGTGGCCTGGACAAGCTGCTCAAGCAGGGCGAGGTGATCTTCAACCAGGCGGGGCAGGCCGCTACCCGCCTGAACCAGCTGCTTTCCGATGAGAACCAGAAGGCGGTCACCGCCGCAGTCACGCAACTGGGTGAAGCTGCGGGCAGCCTTAACCGTGTGGCCAAGGGACTGGAGCCCGCCGTGGCCACCTTGCCTGCCCTGTCGCGCGATGCCAGCGTGACCGTCAAGGCGCTGAAAAGCGCCAGCGATGAAGTGGGCGCCGCTGCGCGGCGCCTGAATGAAAAAGGCGGCCCCCTGGACAAGCTTTCCGAAGGCGGCACCGCGCTCGCCGCAGGCGTGCAAACCTTTAGCACGGCCACGCTGCCCAAACTGGGCGAAGTGGCCGATGAAACCGCGCGCACCATGCGCCAGCTGAGGCGCACCGTGAGCGCGGTGGACGACAACCCGCAGTCGCTGATATTTGGCAATGGCCGGCCCATTCCCGGTCCGGGCGAACCCGGCTTTTCCGCAACCGAAGCAGAATAATCATGCCAGTCAAACCCAATTCAATTGCTATGAATTTAATAGCTTCTAATTTCCGTCGATCAAGGGCTGGAGCCAGGTTTTTCTTGGTGGCGGCGGTCCTGGTCCTGGGCGGCTGCGCTTTGCCCGACAAGCCGACGCGCGCCAGCATGTATGACTTCGGGCCGGGCGTATTGGTGACCCAGCCTGCTGCGCGCCAGGCGGCTTTGCCGCCGCTGGCGATTGAAGACATCGCCACCTCGGGCGGAGCGCTGGACAACATGGCTGTGCTCTACCGCCTGGGCTATGACGATGCGCAGCAGCTGCGCCCTTACTCCAGGGCGCGCTGGAGCATGCCGCCGGCGCAGCTGGTGCACCAGCGCCTGCGCGAGAAATTGAGCCAGCGCCGCGCGGTATTCAGGGCCGGGTCCAGCCTGGCGCTCAATCGCGGCCAGAGCGCTGTGCTGCCGTACAAGCTGCGGCTGGAGCTGGAAGAGTTCAGCCAGCTGTTCACCGCCCCCGATGCCAGCGTCGGCCTGATTCGTCTGCGCGCCACGGTGGTGGAAGTCACGTCGTCCGGTGAAAAGCTGATGGGGCAGCGCAATGTGGTGGTGCAGCGTCCCGCAGCCAGTGCCGATGCGCCCGGCGGCGTGCGCGCGCTGACAGAGGCGACCGACGCCGCCATTGACGAGCTGGACCAGTGGCTGCAGCAAACGGCTGCGCGCTGATCCCAGTCGATCGGTCGCTATGAAAACCATAGCTGCTTGCGCTCGTCAGCTATGGGTCAGGAGGCTAAAGACTTGAGTTCTTGGCTGACTGAAGGGCGTCAGCCCCGCAGTACCGGAAACAGCTTGCCCAGGCCGTCGGCCATCACCTCCACCGCCAGCGCCGCCAGGATCAGTCCCATCAAGCGCGTCATGACATTGATGCCGGTTTTGCCGAGCACGCGGGCAATCGGCTGTGCCAGTGAAAAGCACAGTGCGGTGGCCAGGCCAATCACCACGCCATAACCCACCAGCGTGCCGAGCTGGAAAAACGTCTTGGCCTTTTCAGCATAAATCACCACCGTCGACATGGTGGCCGGGCCGGTCAGCAGCGGAATGGTCAGCGGCACCACGGCAATGCTGGCGCCCTTGGCCGCCTTTTCTGCGCCGTCTTCAAGCTCGTTGGTGAGCGGTTTGGCTTCGGCCGGCTGGGCGTTGAGCATGTTCATGGAGCTGATCAGCAGCAGCATGCCGCCGCCCACCTGGAAGCTGGCCAGTGAAATGTTGAAGAATTCCAGAATTTTCAGGCCCAGCAGGGCGCTGGTGGCAATCACGACAAAGGCGCTGAACGACGCGATGGCGACGGTGCGCTGCCGCTGGGGTTTTGAGAAACCCTGCGTGTAGTGAATGAAAAACGGCACGATGGCCAGCGGGTTGACGATGGCCAGCAGCGTTACCAGGGGTTTGAAGTCCATCTAGCGTCCTCCCGCGACATCGAGCAAGGCGCCCGTTGTGTAGCTGGCATGGTCGCCGAGCAGCCAGACGATCGACTCGGCCACTTCTTCGGCGCGACCGGGGCGCTGCATCGGCACCTGGGGCGCCACATCACGCGCGCGGTGGGGCAGGCCGCCCGAGGCGTGGATGTCGGTTTCGATGATGCCCGGGCGCACTGCGTTGACCCGAATGCCCTCAGCGGCCACCTCCTTGGCCAGGCCGAGGGTAAAGCTGTCAATCGCGCCCTTGGCGGCCGCGTAGTCCACATACTGGCCAGGCGAGCCCAGCCGCGCTGCGGCGCTGGAAACATTGACGATTGACCCCCCCGCGCCGCCATAACGCGTGCTCATGCGCCTGACGGCCTCACGGGCACACAGAAAGGAACCGAACACATTGATGGAAAACATGCGCTGCAGGCGCGCAAGGGTAATGGCGTCGACGCGCGTGGTCTGGTCGACCACGCCGGCGTTGTTGACCAGCGCGCTCAGGCGGCCCAACCTGGCATCGATTTTTTCAAACATCGCCACCACTTGCGCTTCGTCGGCCACGTCAGCCTGCACCGTCATGGCCTGGCCGCCCTGCTGGCGGATCTGCCTCACCACCTCATCGGCTGCCAGTGAGTTGCTGGCGTAGTTGACCGCCACCGCATAGCCCTGGCGGGCCGCCAGCAAGGCCGACGCCGCGCCAATGCCGCGCGAGCCGCCCGTGATCAAAACAAGTTTGGACAAACCGGTCTCCTGCAAAAAATGGCAAACGCGAGTAAAAAGGGATAGCGCTAAATCACTGACTGTAATGAATTCCTGACACCGGAGAACATTTTGAGCACAACTGTGGACTACTACTTCACGCCGCAAAGCCCCTGGGCCTATCTGGGTCACGAACGTTTCGCACAGCTGGCGCGCGCGGCCGGAGCCACGATTCGTGTCTTGCCGATAGACCTGGGCGGCAAGGTTTTTCCGATTTCGGGCGGCCTGCCGCTGGGCCAGCGTGCGCCGCAGCGCCAGGCCTATCGATTGCTGGAGCTCAGGCGCCACGCGGACTTCCAGCAGCTGGCGCTGAACGTCAAGCCCAAGTACTTCCCGGTTTCCGGCGATGACGCTTCGCGCCTCATCATTGCGGTGGATCTGCACGATGGCAGCGACGCCGCGATGGCCATCAGCGGCGCAGTTTTCAGGGCCGTGTGGATGCAGGAGCGCCACATTGCCAACGAGAAGGTGCTGGCCGAACTGCTGGCCGAATGCGGCCTGAGTGCCGAACGGCTGGAGCAGTCCTACAGTCAGGCCGTTCAGGAACGCTACGAGAGCAATACCGAACAGGCCATCAAGGCCGGCGTGTTCGGCGCGCCCAGCTACCTGATCGACGGCGAGCTGTTCTGGGGCCAGGACCGGCTTGATTTTGTCGAACGTAAACTCACGGCGGCCTCCTGAGTCTTTCCCTGCCTCGTGACGGCCTATGGCCGGGCCAGTTGGCGCCGTCACCCCTGCCTATTTTTTATTAACCGAGGAGCATCCGCATCATGGGTCAATTCGTCAATCTCAAAGCCGCCGACGGCTTCAGCCTGCCCGCCTATGTGGCGCAACCCGAGGGCAAGCCGCGCGGCGCTGTCGTGGTGCTGCAGGAAATTTTCGGCGTCAACTCGCACATCCGCTCTGTGGCGGACCGCTTTGCCGGGGAAGGCTATCTGGCGGTGGCACCGTCCACGTTCGAGCGCGTCAAGTCGGGCGTGGACCTGGGCTACACCGAGGACGACATGAAGGCCGGCTTCGAGTTGAAAACCGCCGTGGACGCCTTGCCCGGCACTGGCGTGCTGCAGGATATTCAGGCCGCCATTGACCACGCGGCCAAGGCCGGCGGCGGCAAGGTGGGCATTGTCGGTTTCTGCTGGGGCGGCCTCCTGACATGGAAGGCGGCTTGCACGCTCAACGGGCTCAGCGCCGCCATTGCTTACTACGGCGGCGGCATCACGGCCGAAGGACAGATTGCCCGAAGCCCGAAGTGCCCGGTCATGGCGCACTTCGGCGACCAGGACCACTGGATTACCATGGAAGGCGTTGAAGCCTTCAAGAAGGCGCACCCCGAGGTCGAGGTGCATGTCTATGCGGCCAACCACGGCTTCAACTGCGACCAGCGCGGCTCCTACAACGAAGCAGCGGCGAATCTGGCAAGGGAGCGTTCGCTGGCCTTCTTTGCCGCCAGGCTGGGCTGAGCTGCCGGTCAGGGGGTGAAGGGCGGTGCCTAGCGGCTGCTTCTGGCCAGGTAACGCTTGCGCCAGAAGACGGACACGACCACCACGACCAGCAGCAGCATGAAACCGAAGGTCCACCAGAACCCGGCAGAGCTATGGATGGCGGGCAAAAACTCGAAGTTCATGCCGAAAAATCCGGTGATCAGGTTCAGCGGCAAAAACACCGCCGTCAGCGCGGTGAGGGTGCGCATGATGTCGTTGGTGCGGTGGCTCTGCGCCGAAAAGTGCATCTGGACCGCTGTTTCAGCGCTCTGCTCCATGCGCCGTACATGGTGGACTACCCGCTCGATATGCTCCAGCACGTCCCGCGAGCGGATTTTGAGCAGCTCGCGCTCGCGCTGCATGGCAGGCGTGTCGGCATCGGGCCAGGTTTCAATCGAATCAATCCAGTCCTGCAAGGCCGCGCGCTGGTCTTCGCAAATCTCGTCGAGCTGGTGCAGGGCCAGCCGTGCGCCCAGCACCGAACTCCAGTTGTTAAAACGCGTGCTGGGATCGAGCAGTTCGGACTGCCAGTGATCCATCTGGTGCGTGAGTTCGCGGCGCAGCGCCAGATAGCCATCGACCATCTGGTTGACGATGCGCAGCATCAGGTCGGCCGG
The DNA here is from genome assembly GCA_963793855.1 of uncultured beta proteobacterium. Classification (GTDB taxonomy): domain Bacteria; phylum Pseudomonadota; class Gammaproteobacteria; order Burkholderiales; family Burkholderiaceae_C; genus Polaromonas. Next base: position 294,224 of record CAWCBL010000004.1, on the reverse strand, counting down.
GCTGGCCGGCAGCTTGACGCCATTGGCGCGTGCCTCGCTTGAGGTGGCGTTGAGCAGCTTGAGTGCGTAGGCCTCGCGCACGGTGCAGCCGGCCGGATGCACCGTCAGCAGCACCCGGTCAAAGACGGCAAAACCCACGGGACTGGTGTCGATGCGCCTGAGCACCGGCGGCCCGCCGCGTTTGACCGGCTGATGCAGCGGTTCGCCGGGCTGGGCCAGATCGGTATCGGTGCGTCCTGCGGCCAGGCGGCGAAACACCAGCATGTCGTATTGCGAGGTGTAGTCGTAATGTGAGGGCAGCTGGTTGTTCAGCAGGTCGGACACATGCAGATCGACCAGCTGGGTGCCGCACAGCAGCTGCAGCGTTGCCTGGATTTGCGCCTGCATCACCTCGAACTCGCGCCTTGCGCAGGCAATCCAGACAAAGCCTTGCGGCGGCAGCTGGGTCGGCAGTGCATCGGTTTCGGTGACGCCCTGGCTGCCGGGGGTGATGGTGAAAACGCGCATAAAGGCTTAAATCCCTGAAATAAAGTGCCAAATCGGCTTCTGGCCCTTGTTTAACGGGCGCAAGCAGCTACTATTTTGATAGTAGAGCGGGGCGCAGACTGGCAGTCTCAGGCCTGGCGCAGCTTTCTGGCGGCGTCGATGGCGAAGTAAGTCAGCACGCCGTCGGCACCCGCGCGCTTGAAGGCCAGCAGGCTTTCCATCATCACCGCGTCATGGTCCAGCCAGCCGTTCTGGGCGGCGGCCTTGAGCATGGCGTATTCGCCGCTGACCTGGTAGGCGAAGGTGGGCACCTGAAATTCATCTTTCACGCGGCGCACCACGTCCAGATAAGGCATGCCGGGCTTGACCATCACCATGTCCGCGCCTTCGGCAATGTCCATGGCGACTTCGCGCAGCGCCTCGTCGCTGTTGCCCGGGTCCATCTGGTAGACCTTTTTGTCGGCCTTGCCCAGGTTGCCGGCTGAGCGGACCGCGTCGCGGAAGGGACCGTAAAACGCGCTTGCATACTTGGCGCTGTAGGCCATGATGCGGGTGTGAATCAGGTTCTGGTTTTCCAGCGCCTGCCGGATAGCGCCGATGCGGCCGTCCATCATGTCACTGGGCGCGACGATGTCTACGCCCGCTTCGGCTTGCGTCAGCGCCTGCTGGACCAGCACCTCCAGCGTCTCGTCATTGAGGATGTAGCCGTTTTCGTCGGGCAGGCCGTCCTGGCCGTGGGTAGTGAAGGGATCCAGCGCCACGTCGGTCATCACGCCCAGCTCGGGAAAACGCTTTTTCAGCTCCCGCACCACGCGGGGCACCAGGCCCTCGGGGTTGAGCGCTTCCTGGCCATTTTCGGTTTTGAGCGAAGCGTCAATCACGGGGAAGAGCGCCATCACCGGAATGCCCAGCTTCACGCATTCTTCGGCCACCGGCAGCAGCAAGTCCAGGCTGAGCCGCTCCACGCCCGGCATGGAAGCGATGGGCTCGCGGCGCGCCTTGCCGTCAAGCACAAAGACCGGGTAAATCAGGTCGTGCGCGGTGAGGGCGTTCTCTCGGACCAGGTTGCGCGTGAAGCTGTCACGGCGCAGGCGACGGGGGCGACCCATCGGAAAGGGAGCGAAGTTGGAGGCGTGCAGGGTCATGGGCAAATTGTGCCAAAGCTTTTGGGTGGCCATGAACTATTTGGACCTTCGCCGGGCATTGCAAATCAGTCGCGCTTTACGTGAAATTTACCTGCATCACTTTGTAAGTGTGCTGCCACTGTCGGCCGGGCGTGGTTAAAATTAATTTGTGCAGTTGCCATTCTTTGGCATTTGCATCCCGCTTTTCCTCCCTGAGCGGGGCCTTTGCGTGTGACAGCAAAAAGGCTTCTCGTCCCGGCTGGCCTTCGTGCTGCCCGGGATTTTTTTTGCCCAAACGGAGGCTCTGGCGCTTTGGGTTTCGTGTTGTTCTCTGCCCTGAGGTGCTGATTTTTCCGGGGCGGCCGCCGGGAATGGGCCTGCAGTTCAAGCAGGCGCTGCCGCCAGCCCTGCGAAACCCGGGGCTACACTCGTCAGATGCTCTGGGTCAAATCACTCCACATTGTTTTCATTGCCAGCTGGTTTGCGGGGCTTTTCTACCTGCCGCGCATTTTTGTGAACCTGGCCATGGTGCCGCCTGAAAGCGTGGCCGAGCGTGAACGGCTGATCCTGATGGCCCGCAAGCTGCTGCGCTTCACGACGATACTGGCGTTTCCGGCCCTGGCGTTTGGTCTGTGGCTGTGGCTGGGCTACGGCATTGGCCGTGGACCGGGCAATGCATGGATGCATGCCAAGCTCATGGTTGTGCTGCTGGTCATCGGATATCACCACGCCTGCGGCCGCCTGCTGGCCAAATTCATGGCCCAGCGCAACACCCGCAGCCATGTCTGGCTGCGCTGGTTCAATGAAGTGCCGGTGCTCTTGCTGCTGGCCGCTGTCATTCTGGTGGTGGTCAAGCCCTGGCAGGGCTAGCCAGCCCATCTTGCAGCGCAACAGCATGGCCCCGCCATCTGCCTCTTCAGCCGCAGCCCCCCTTGCCGCCCCCGGGGCACATCGCACCATGGCCTGGCCGCTGGCCCTTGCTGTCATCTGCCTGGTTGTTTACGCCAGCCTTTATCCCTTTGCTGATTGGCGCAACCAGGGCATCTCACCGCTGCGCTTCCTGACGGCGCCACTGCCGAAATACTGGACTGGTTTTGACGTAGGCATCAACCTGCTGGGCTATGCGCCTCTGGGTTTTTTGCTGGCGCTGTCGGTGCTGCGCACCCGGTGCGCGGCCTGGGCCATCGTTGTTGCAGTGGTCGGTGCCAGCTTGCTGTCGCTCGCCATGGAAACGCTGCAAAGCTACCTGCCGTCGCGCGTTCCCTCCAATGTCGATTGGGCGCTGAACACCGTGGGTGCCGGCGTGGGGGCTTGCTGCGCGTGGATGTTTGAAAAAACCGGCCTGGTCGACAGCTGGGGTCGCTTGAGGGCGCGCTGGTTTTCCCCGGATGCACGCGGCGCGTTGGTGCTGCTGCTGCTCTGGCCGCCGGCCTTGCTCTTTCCCGCTTCCGTGCCCATGGGTCTGGGGCAGGTGCTGGAGCGGCTGGAGTCTGCGCTGGCCGAGGCGCTGGCCGACACCCCTTTTCTGGAGTGGCTGCCGGTGCGCGATGTGGAGTTGCAGCCGCTGGTGCCAATGGCCGAGCTGCTTTGTGTGGCCCTGGGCGCGCTCGTTCCCTGCCTGCTGGGCTACTGCGTCATACGCACGCTCTGGCAGCGCGCGGCGTTTTCAGCCATCACGATTGCCGTCGGTATTGCCACCTCAGCCCTGTCGGCGGCGCTCAGCTACGGCCCCGAGCACGCCTGGGCCTGGCTGGATGTGCCGGTGCAGGTCGGCATGGGGCTTGCGGCGGTGCTCGCCGCGCTGCTGCTGGCGGTGCCGCGCCGCGCGGCCGCCGCGCTGACGCTGCTGGCCCTGGCCATCCATTTGGGGCTGCTCAATCAGGCCCCCGCTGACCCTTACTTTGCGCAGACCCTGCAAATCTGGGAACAGGGCCGCTTCATCCAGTTTTATGGACTCGTGCAGTGGCTGGGCTGGCTCTGGCCCTACGCCGTATTGCTGTATGTATTGCTGCGGCTTTCTGACCGCGAGTATGCTACTGCGGCTGAAAAGTAAAATCGGACCCATGTCATCATCCCTTCCCCAGGACGCTGCGCCCGGCGCGCACGCAACGGACTCCTATTACGAGCGTCATATTTTCTTTTGCTTGAACCAGCGCAGCAATGGCGAGGCATGCTGTGCCGACCACCACGCGCAGGAAGGCTTCGACCGCTGCAAGGCGCAGGTAAAAGCCGCCGGCTTGGCCGGGCCGGGCAAGGTGCGGGTCAACAAGGCCGGCTGCCTTGACCGCTGCGCGGCGGGGCCGGTGGCCGTCGTCTATCCCGAGGCGGTCTGGTACACCTATATGGACGCCAGCGACATTGACGAGATTGTCGAGTCGCACCTCAAAAATGGCCAGGTGGTCGAGCGCCTGCTGGTGCCGCCGCATCTGGGGCGTTAAGCCTGTTTGAGGCGTGATGCTGAATGGCGGTTGCTGTCGATTCCTGAAAATTTTCGTGTTTTATGCCGCTAGCCCAATACCAGTGGGTGCAAGCAGCTATAGTTGTTGTAGCAATTCCCGGCCCAGAAAGTAAACCTCCGTGAACTCCAAAACGCTAAAGTCCATTATTCAGGGCCCGGCTGGGGCGCTTGAAATCGCGCTGGATGCCCCGGCGGGCGATTCCCGCGGCGTGGCTGTCATTGCGCACCCGCACCCCTTGTTTGGCGGCACCCTGGACAACAAGGTGGTGCAGACCCTGGCGCGGGCCTTCGTTCAGTCCGGCTGGACCGCCGTACGTTTCAACTTTCGCGGCGTCGGCGGCAGCGCGGGCAGCCACGACGAAGGCCGGGGTGAGCTGGAAGATTTTCTGGCGGTGGTGCAGCATGCGGCACCATCAGGCGACAACGCGCCTGCATTGGCACTGGCCGGCTTTTCGTTTGGGGCTTTTGTCACTACCCACGCCTTTGCGCGACTGAACCCAGGCCGCAACATTGAAAAACTCGTGCTCATCGGCACCAGCGTCGGCCGCGCCCCCGCCGCGCCGATTGATGCGGCCGCACACCTCAAGACCTTGGTGGTGCATGGCGAGCAGGACGACACGGTGCTGCTGTCTGATGTGATGGACTGGGCGCGTCCGCAGGCACTTCCTGTTACGGTTGTGCCCGGGGTGGGGCATTTCTTTCATGGACAATTGCCCTTGCTTAAAAATCTGGTGATCCGCCACCTGGCTTCTCCTGCGCTTTGAGTCTTTTCAAGCTTTTGCGCTCCCATCCCTTCTTTTCAACCTTTACACCCTCCTACCGACCACCTGACATGCAATGTTCACTCAAGGCCCCCGTCGGCCTGCGCGGCCTCGCCGCCACCTTCGTTCTGGTTTTATCTGTCGCGCTGCCTGCCGTCCACGCGCAGGCCCCGCAAGCACCTGAAGTCGCCGCGCGCTCCTACTTGCTGCTCGACGTCACGGCCAACCAGATTCTGGCCGCCAAGGACATTGATTCCCCGGTCGAGCCGGCCTCGCTGACCAAGCTGATGACCGAATACCTGGTGTTCGACGCGCTCAAATCCAAAAAAATCAGCCTCAAACAGACCTTTGGCGTGAGTGAGCGCGCCTGGAAGATGCCGGGCTCGCGCATGTTCATCGATCCCAAAATGCAGGTGCCGGTTGAAGACCTCATCAAAGGCATGGTGGTGCAGTCGGGTAACGACGCCACCATGGCGCTGGCCGAAGGCGTGGGCGGCACGGCCGAGCACTTTGTTCAACTCATGAACGAGCAGGCCAAGGCACTGGGCATGAAGTCAACGAGCTACAAAAATCCGGAAGGTCTGACGGAGCCGGGCCACACCACGACCGCGCGTGACCTGAGCATCTTGTCGACCCGGCTGATGCAGGACTTTCCCGACTACATTGGCTACTCCGCCATCAAGAAGTACCGTTACCCTGGCACGCCCGCCGCCAACGACACCAACCGCAATACGCTGTTGTTTCGTGACCCGACGGTCGATGGCCTTAAAACCGGCCACACCAACGCGGCTGGTTTCTGCATGATTGCCACGGCCAAGCGCGATTTTCCCAATCTGGGTGCGGGGGGCAAACCCGGCGGAAGGCGATTGCTGGCCATTGTGCTCGGCACCGCCAGTGACAGCGCCCGCGCCAGCGAATCGCAAAAACTGCTGAACTGGGGTTACACCGCGTATGAAGCGGTGAAGCTGTTTGATGCGGGCCAGGCGGTCGTTTCGCCCTCGGTCTGGAAAGGCAAAGCCTCCACCGTGAAGCTGGGCCGGCCCGAAGCCATTGTGGTGGCCGTGGCTGCGGGAAGCGCCCCCAAGGTCAAGACACAAGTCGCAAGGCCTGACCCGCTGGTCGCCCCCTTTGTGAAGGGTCAGTCGCTGGGCAGCCTCAAAGTCATGTTGGGTGAAAACCCCACGCCCGTGGCTGAAGTGCCGCTGGTAGCGCTGGAAGCCGTGGAAGAAGCCGGCATCTTCGGCCGCGCTTGGGATTCCATCCGGCTCTGGATCAAGTAAGCGACCGTCTTTAAGGTGAAGGACTTGTCTGGCAGCGGTAGCAAGCTTGGCGGCGTTGCTGGTCGCTCTGCCTGCTACGAGTTGACCTGTTACCACGCGCTACTTGAGCCTTTTTGCTAACCCGTTTATACTAGAAAGCTTTTCCGCTTTTGGTGCGGAGAAGTTTTCCGTATTTTTATATCGTTTTCCAAACGTTTAGGGACGTTTTCCAATGCCAACCATCAATCAATTAGTCCGTCAGGGGCGCGAGGTCGAAAAGATCAAGTCCAAAAGCCCTGCGATGGAAAATTCTCCGCAGCGCCGCGGTGTTTGCACTCGTGTTTACACCACAACGCCTAAAAAGCCAAACTCCGCTCTGCGTAAAGTCGCCAAAGTGCGCCTGACCAACGGATTTGAAATCATTTCCTACATCGGCGGCGAAGGCCACAACCTGCAGGAACACAGCGTTGTGCTGGTTCGCGGCGGTCGTGTCAAGGACTTGCCCGGTGTGCGTTACCACATTGTTCGTGGATCGCTTGACTTGCAAGGCGTGAAAGACCGCAAGCAGTCGCGTTCCAAGTACGGTGCGAAGCGTCCAAAGGCTAAATAAGCCACTTGGTTCGAACTTCACAGTTCGCGCCAGAAGAAGTTGTCATGACTTTTTTAAAAAAACAGGTGCTTGACTCATCTTGGCGGATGTTTTGAGCGAAGTGACCCAAGTGCAAGTTGTTTGTGCCGGTCGAGTAAGTGAGAGTTTGCTAACTCTCGCGGTGCTGCCGAAAGCAGTGCCAACTGAAGCAAAGAGGTGAAAAAATGCCACGTCGTCGCGAAGTCCCTAAACGTGAAATTCTTCCTGATCCAAAATTTGGCGATGTCGATCTTGCCAAATTCATGAATGTGATCATGCAAGGCGGCAAGAAAGCCGTCGCAGAGCGCATCATTTATGGCGCTCTGGAGCAAATCGAGAAAAAGAACCCAGGCAAAGACCCGCTCGAGGCTTTCCACATGGCCATCGGCAACATCAAGCCCATGGTCGAAGTGAAATCCCGCCGCGTCGGTGGTGCAAACTACCAGGTGCCGGTTGAAGTGCGTCCTGTCCGTCGTATGGCCTTGGCCATGCGCTGGTTGAAAGAAGCGGCCAAGAAGCGTGGCGAAAAATCAATGTCGTTGCGCCTGGCCAATGAATTGATGGAAGCCACCGAAGGTCGTGGCGGTGCCATGAAAAAGCGTGACGAAGTTCACCGCATGGCAGAAGCCAACAAGGCCTTCAGCCATTTCCGCTTCTAACTATCGATTGCAGTGTTGACTGCGCGTATTTGACGGGTTGCCGCCGGTCGTTCAAGGTTACCAAAGCACCTTGACTCCTGGCAGTTCAACCCCAACTCCTGCCGGCTCGGTGCCAAAAGCGCCCTGCCGGCAGACGCGTAGAACGACAAGAGAAATATCTTGGCAACGAGCCTTTGTTCGTAACACCGAACTGAAAGTAATTTATGTCCCGCGCTACCCCCATTAAAAACTACCGCAACATTGGTATTTCCGCGCACATTGACGCTGGCAAAACCACCACCACCGAGCGGATCCTTTTTTACACCGGCGTCAGCCACAAGATTGGTGAAGTCCATGACGGCGCTGCCACCATGGACTGGATGGAGCAAGAGCAGGAACGTGGCATCACGATCACTTCCGCTGCAACCACCTGCTTCTGGAAAGGCATGGATTCATCCTATCCCGAGCACCGCATCAACATCATTGACACCCCAGGCCACGTGGACTTCACGATTGAAGTCGAGCGTTCCATGCGCGTGCTGGACGGCGCCTGCATGGTTTACTGCGCAGTGGGTGGCGTGCAACCCCAGTCTGAAACCGTCTGGCGTCAGGCCAACAAGTACAAGGTGCCGCGTCTGGCCTTTGTCAACAAGATGGACCGCACCGGTGCCAATTTCTTCAAAGTGGTCGAGGGCATGAAGCTGCGCCTGAAGGCCAGCCCTGTTCCCATGGTCATCCCTATTGGCGCCGAAGAAAACTTCACCGGCGTAGTGGATCTGATCTTGATGAAAGCCATCATCTGGGATGAAGCTTCGCAAGGCATGAAGTTCGAATACCGCGAAATTCCGGCCGAACTGCTTGAGTCCGCCAAGGAATGGCGCGAAAAGATGGTCGAGGCCGCTGCCGAAGCCAACGAAGAGCTCATGAACAAATACCTCGAAGAAGGTGATTTGTCTGAAGCAGAAATCAAGTTCGGTATTCGCACGCGCACCATCGCCAGCGAAATTCAGCCGATGTACTGCGGATCTGCCTTCAAGAACAAGGGCGTGCAGCGCATGCTGGACGCCGTGATTGACTTCATGCCGTCACCTATCGATATTCCGCCTGTTAAGGGCACGGACGAAGATGAAGCGCCTGTGACCCGCCAAGCCGATGACTCAGAGAAATTTTCGGCATTGGCATTCAAGCTGATGACCGACCCCTTTGTCGGTCAACTGACTTTTGTTCGCGTGTACTCCGGTGTGCTGAAAAAAGGCGACACCGTTTTCAATCCCATCAAGGGCAAGAAAGAGCGCATTGGCCGTATCGTGCAGATGCACGCCAACGAACGCCAGGAAGTCAGCGAAATCGTCGCAGGCGACATCGCTGCCTGCGTGGGCCTGAAGGACGTGACCACGGGTGAAACCCTGTGCGATCCTGATGCCATCATCATGCTGGAGCGCATGGTATTCCCCGAGCCTGTGATCGCACAGGCCGTGGAACCCAAGACCAAGGCCGACCAGGAAAAAATGGGTATCGCCCTGCAGCGTCTGGCTGCGGAAGATCCATCTTTCCGCGTCAAGACCGACGAAGAATCCGGTCAGACCATCATTGCCGGCATGGGCGAGTTGCACCTGGAAATCATCGTTGACCGCATGAAGCGAGAATTCGGTGTGGAAGCCAACGTCGGCAAGCCGCAAGTGGCTTACCGCGAAACCATCCGCAAGACCATCGAAGATGCTGAAGGCAAGTTCGTGCGTCAGTCCGGCGGTAAGGGCCAGTACGGCCACGTCGTTCTCAAGATCGAGCCGAATGAGCCTGGCAAGGGCATCGAGTTCATCGACGCCATCAAGGGTGGTGTGGTTCCTCGCGAATACATTCCTGCGGTTGAAAAGGGTATTCATGAAGCCGTGACTTCGGGTGTGCTCGCTGGTTACCCGGTGGTCGACGTCAAGGTGACGCTGCACTTCGGTTCGTACCACGACGTGGACTCGAACGAGCTGGCTTTCAAGATGGCTGCGATTTTTGGCTTCAAGGAAGGCTGCCGCAAGGCCGGTCCGGTCATTCTCGAGCCCATGATGGCTGTTGAAGTCGAAACACCTGAAGACTACGCTGGCAACGTGATGGGCGACTTGTCCTCACGCCGCGGCATGGTGCAAGGCATGGAAGACATGGTTGGTGGCGGCAAGGCCATCAAGGCCGAAGTGCCGTTGTCAGAAATGTTCGGCTACTCGACTACGCTGCGCTCTGCAACGCAAGGCCGTGCAACCTACTCCATGGAGTTCAAGCACTACTCTGAAGCACCGCGCAATGTGTCCGAAGCCATCATGGCTGCCCGCGCGAAGTAAAACAGGCCGATGCCCGCAGCGAAAGGTGCTGGCATCAAAATTTCCTTGTCTGCGATTGTGTGCCCCTCACTGCCCGTGGTGATGGAATAAGCAACACAGTGCAGACATTAAACCGTACACGGGCAAGTTCTTTATCTGGAGAGAAAAATGGCAAAAGAGAAATATGCGCGGACCAAGCCGCACGTCAACGTTGGCACGATTGGCCACGTCGACCATGGCAAAACGACCCTGACGGCAGCGATTGCGACCGTGCTGGCAGCCAAGTTCGGCGGCGAAGCCAAAGGCTACGACCAGATCGATGCAGCACCTGAAGAAAAAGCACGCGGCATTACTATCAACACCGCTCACGTGGAATACGAAACGGCTAACCGCCATTACGCCCACGTCGACTGCCCAGGCCACGCCGACTATGTGAAGAACATGATCACCGGTGCTGCCCAGATGGACGGCGCTATTTTGGTTTGCTCCGCTGCTGACGGCCCTATGCCCCAGACCCGCGAGCACATCCTGCTGGCCCGCCAGGTTGGCGTGCCTTACATCATCGTGTTCCTGAACAAGTGCGACATGGTCGACGATGCCGAACTGCTCGAACTCGTTGAAATGGAAGTGCGCGAGCTGCTCGACAAATACGATTTCCCTGGCGACGACACCCCCATCATCCACGGCTCCGCCAAGCTCGCCCTCGAAGGCGACAAGGGTCCTCTGGGCGAAGAAGCCATCATGAAGCTGGCCGACGCACTGGACACCTACATTCCCCTGCCAGAGCGCGCAGTGGACGGTGCCTTCCTGATGCCTGTTGAAGACGTCTTCTCCATCTCCGGCCGCGGCACCGTCGTGACCGGTCGTATCGAGCGCGGCATCATCAAGGTCGGCGAAGAAATCGAAATCGTCGGCATTGCCGATACCCAGAAGACCATCTGCACCGGTGTTGAGATGTTCCGCAAACTGCTCGACCAGGGTCAGGCTGGCGACAACGTCGGCATCCTGCTGCGCGGCACCAAGCGTGAAGACGTGCAGCGCGGCCAAGTGCTGTGCAAGCCCGGCTCCATCAAGCCGCATACGCACTTCACCGGCGAGATCTACGTCTTGTCCAAGGACGAAGGCGGCCGTCACACGCCTTTCTTCAACAACTACCGTCCCCAGTTCTACTTCCGCACGACGGACGTGACCGGTGCGATCGAGTTGCCAGAAGGCAAGGAAATGGTCATGCCAGGCGATAACGTGTCGATCACCGTCAAGCTGATCAACCCGATCGCCATGGAAGAAGGTCTGCGCTTCGCTATCCGCGAAGGCGGCCGTACGGTTGGTGCTGGCGTTGTGGCCAAGATCCTCGCGTAATTTCCCATAAACCCAAGGAATTAGCATGGCCACCAAGCAAAAAATCCGTATCCGTCTCAAAGCGTTTGACTACAAACTGATCGACCAGTCAGCTGCCGAGATCGTGGACACTGCCAAGCGCACCGGCGCCATTGTCAAGGGACCCGTGCCCCTGCCAACCCGCATGAAGCGTTTCGACATCCTGCGTTCGCCCCACGTCAACAAGACGAGCCGCGACCAGCTGGAAATCCGTACGCACCAGCGTTTGATGGACATCGTTGACCCTACGGATAAAACCGTGGACGCATTGATGAAGCTCGATCTGCCTGCTGGCGTGGACGTCGAAATCAAGCTGCAGTAAGAGAATAGGCGAAGCGGCTTCACGGCGCCTGGGTATAAATCCAACGCAGGGCCGCTTCAAATACCTCTGGTTTAGCGCGGATTTGCCATTTTTGGCAGTCTGCGCTATACTTTTGGGCTGTCCCGGATTCATCACGAGCAATCGTGCGTAGCCGGAGCAGTTTTATTAACAGTCTTTCACATCAAAACGTCTGTGGCCAATTGAAGTCGCAGCGGTGGAAGTTACGGAGAAAACAATGAGTCTTAGCAACTCCCTCGGGTTGCTGGGCCGCAAGGTGGGCATGATGCGTCTGTTCACTGATGATGGGGACACAGTTCCTGTCACAGTGGTGGATGTTTCTAACAACCGCGTGACCCAGGTTAAAACCCAAGCAAATGACGGCTACGATGCCCTCCAAGTGGCATTTGGCTCGCGCAAAGCATCGCGCGTAACCAAGCCGGCCGCTGGCCACCTTGCGAAAGCAGGCGTTGAAGCTGGTGAGATCCTGAAAGAATTCCGCGTGACGGCTGACGTCGCCGGCAAATACGCTCCGGGTGCTGTTGTGCCTGCTGCCGATATTTTTGCCGTCGGCCAGCTGGTGGACGTGCAAGGCACTTCCATTGGTAAAGGCTTCGCCGGTACCATCAAGCGTCACAAGATGAGCTCGCAGCGCGCGTCGCACGGTAACAGCCGTTCGCACAACGTTCCTGGCTCCATCGGTATGGCGCAGGACCCTGGTCGCGTGTTTCCTGGTAAACGCATGACGGGTCATCTGGGTGATGTCACCAAGACCACGCAAAACCTCGGTATCGTGCGGATTGACGAAGCCCGTCAACTGCTGATGATCCGTGGCGCCGTGCCTGGTTCCAAAGGTGGTTTTGTGACGGTTCGTGCCGCCATCAAGGCCAAACCAACCGCTGCTAAAGGAGCGAACTGATGCAGGTCGAACTCCTGAATGACCAGGGTCTGTCATCGTCCAAAGTGGACGTGCCTGATACCGTATTTGGTCGCGAATACAACGAAAGCCTGATTCACCAGGTGGTCGTGGCCTTCCAGGCCAACGCCCGCCAAGGTACCCGTGCCCAGAAAGACCGTGAGCAGGTCCGTCACTCGACCAAGAAGCCTTTTAAACAAAAAGGTACCGGTCGCGCACGTGCAGGTATGACTTCTTCCCCGCTGTGGCGCGGAGGCGGCCGTATTTTCCCGAACATGCCTGATGAAAACTTCACGCAGAAAATCAACAAGAAAATGTATCGTGCCGGTATGGCTTCGATCTTTTCCCAGCTGGCACGCGAAGGCCGCCTGGCTGTGGTTGACTCCCTGACCGTGGACTCACCCAAGACGAAAGTCCTGGCTGACAAATTCAAGGCCATGAACCTCAACTCGGTGCTGGTGATTGCTGATCAGGTTGACGAAAACCTGTACCTGGCATCCCGCAACCTGGTCAACATCCTGGTTGTTGAGCCCCGCTATGCCGACCCGCTGTCACTGGTGCACTACAAAAAGGTGCTCGTGACCAAGGCCGCCATGGACCAACTCAAGGAGATGTTCGCATGAGCGCCGTGAACGCCCAAACCAAATATGACGAAGGCCGCCTGATGCAGGTTTTGGTCGCTCCCATCGTGTCTGAAAAGGCCACGATGATTGCGGAAAAATCCAATTCGGTCACCTTCAAGGTCCTGCAGGACGCTACCAAATATGAAATCAAGGCCGCTGTGGAATTGATGTTCAAGGTTGACGTCAAGGCAGTGGCTGTACTGAACATCAAAGGCAAGACCAAGCGCTTTGGCAAGTCTGTGGGCCGTCGGGACAATCTCCGCAAAGCCTACGTGACGCTCCAGGCCGGTCAAGAGCTGAACCTCGGTGGGGAGTCCGCATAATGGCCGTCATTAAGATGAAGCCCACGTCACCAGGCGTGCGTGGCATGGTGAAGATCTCCCGGGATCACCTGCACAAGGGTGAGCCTTACGCGCCGCTGCTGGAACCGCAATTCCAGAAGGCTGGCCGTAATAACAACGGGCATATCACGACGCGTCACAAAGGTGGCGGTCACAAGCACCACTACCGCGTGGTTGACTTCAAGCGCAACAAGGATGCCATTCCGGCCAAGGTCGAACGTATCGAGTACGACCCCAACCGCACGGCCCACATTGCCCTGATCTGCTACGCCGACGGCGAGCGCGCTTACATCATTGCCCCTCGCGGCCTTGAAGTCGGCGCCACGTTGATCAGCGGTGCAGAAGCGCCGATTCGCGTCGGTAACACGCTGCCTATCCGCAACATACCTGTGGGTTCCACCATCCACTGCATCGAGATGCAAATCGGCAAAGGCGCGCAAATCGCCCGTTCCGCCGGTACCTCTGCGACGCTGCTGGCTCGTGAAGGCATCTACGCCCAGGTCCGCATGCGCTCCGGTGAGGTTCGCAAGATCCACATCGAATGCCGCGCGACCCTTGGTGAAGTCGCCAACGAAGAACACAGCCTGCGCCGTCTCGGCAAGGCCGGTGTGAAGCGCTGGATGGGTATTCGCCCAACCGTTCGCGGTGTGGTCATGAATCCGGTCGATCACCCGCACGGTGGCGGCGAAGGCAAGACCGGTGAAGGCCGTCATCCTGTCGATCCATGGGGTAACCTGACCAAAGGCTACCGCACCCGCAACAACAAGCGCACGCAAGTGATGATTGTTTCGCGTCGCAAGAAGTAAGGCCAGGAAATGACACGTTCACTCAAAAAAGGTCCCTTTGTCGACCATCATTTGGTAGCCAAGGCTGATAAAGCCGTTACCAATAAAGACAAAAAGCCGATCAAGACCTGGTCGCGTCGCTCCATGATCCTGCCCGAGTTCATCGGCCTGACCATCGCCGTTCACAACGGCAAGCAGCACGTGCCTGTCTACATCACCGATCAAATGGTTGGCCACAAGCTGGGCGAGTTCGCACTCACCCGGACTTTCAAAGGTCATCCGGCTGACAAAAAAGTTGTGAGAAAGTAAGGAAAGACCATGGAAACACGTGCAACCCTCCGGGGCGTTCGTCTGTCGGTCGACAAAGGCCGTCTGGTCGCTGACCTGATCCGCGGCAAGAAAGTGGATCAAGCACTCAACATCCTGAATTTCACGCAGAAAAAAGCTGCTGGAATCATCAAGAAGGTGGTTGAGTCCGCTATCGCCAACGCTGAACACAACGATGGTGCTGATATCGACGAGTTAAGGGTGAAAACCATTTACGTCGAGCAAGGCGCCACGCTCAAGCGTTTCTCTGCGCGCGCAAAAGGCCGCGGTAACAGCATCAGCAAGCCTACGTGCCATGTGTACGTGGTTGTTGGCAACTAAAGGCAGCAGGATATGGGACAAAAAATCAACCCAACCGGGTTTCGCCTTGCCATCAGCCGTAACTGGGCTAGCCGCTGGTACGCAAACAACCGTGACTTCGCCGGTATGCTGGCTGAAGACATCAAGGTTCGCGAGTACCTGAAGAAAAAGCTGAAGAATGCTGCGGTTTCGCGCGTTCTGATCGAGCGCCCCGCCAAGAATGCCCGCATCACGATTTTCTCGGCACGTCCGGGCGTTGTGATCGGCAAAAAAGGCGAGGATATCGAGAGCCTCAAGAAGGAACTGAGCCGCCAGCTGGGCGTGCCGGTTGCCGTGAACATCGAAGAAGTTCGCAAGCCTGAAATTGATGCCAAGCTCATCGCTGACAGCATCACCCAACAGCTTGAAAAACGCATCATGTTCCGCCGTGCCATGAAGCGCGCCATGCAAAACGCCATGCGTCTGGGTGCCCTGGGCATCAAGATCATGTCGTCTGGCCGCCTCAACGGCATTGAAATCGCTCGTTGCGAGTGGTACCGCGAAGGTCGCGTGCCTCTCCACACACTGCGCGCCGACATCGACTATGGCACCTCTGAAGCCCAAACCACTTACGGCATTATTGGCGTGAAGGTCTGGGTCTACAAGGGCGACACGCTGGGCCGTAATGACGGAACCGGCGCCAAGATGGTGGAAGTTGCGGACGAAGAGCGCAAGCCTCGCGGCCCACGTCGTGATGCACGTCCCGGTGATCGTCCGGACCGTGGAGCGCCTCGCAGTGCCCCACGTGCACCACGCAGCGCTGTGGGTGGCAACACCGCACCGGCTGATGGAAGCGACAAACCGGCTGAGGCGTCTGGCGCCGAAGCCCCGAATACCACCGTTAAGCGCGTCCGCAAAGCCGCGCCAGCTGCAGCAGCTGACGGTGCCAAGACCGAGTAATCGGTCTAATAACGGAGAATACAAATGCTGCAACCCGCTCGCAGAAAATACCGCAAAGAGCAAAAAGGCCGCAACACCGGTGTCGCCACCCGTGGTAACTCGGTTGCTTTTGGTGACTTTGGTCTCAAATGCACCGACCGTGGTCGCCTGACTGCTCGCCAACTTGAAGCCGCACGCCGTGCGATTTCCCGTCACGTCAAACGTGGCGGCCGTATCTGGATCCGTGTCTTCCCGGACAAGCCGATTTCCCAAAAGCCTGCTGAAGTGCGTATGGGTAACGGTAAAGGTAATCCAGAGTACTACGTGGCTGAAATCCAGCCCGGCAAGATCGTTTTTGAAATTGTCGGCGTGTCTGAAGAACTGGCTCGGGAAGCGTTCCGCCTGGCTTCTGCCAAGCTGCCGCTGCGCACCACGTTCGTCAGCCGCATGATCGGCCAGTAATCAGGAGAATGAAGAAATGAACACTACTGAACTGCGCCAAAAAGACGTTGCCGGCCTGCAAACTGAAGTCAAAGAGCTGCAAAAAGCCCACTTTGGCCTGCGTATGCAAAAAGCCACGCAGCAACTGACCAACACCGCTACGCTGCGTTCCACGCGCCGTGCCATCGCTCGTGCCAAGACCATCTTGGCCGAAACCATCGTCAAGCAAGGAGCCAAATAATGACGGAAGCTAAAAAATCCCTCAAGCGCACCTTGATTGGCAAGGTAGTGAGCGACAAGCGCGCCAAGACCGTAACGGTTCTGGTCGAACGCCGCGTCAAGCACGAGCTGTACGGCAAGATTGTGTCCTTGTCCAGCAAGTACCACGCCCATGACGAAAAGGGCGAGTACAAGATGGGCGACGTGATCGAGATCACCGAAAGCCGTCCTATCTCCAAGACCAAGAACTGGGTTGTGACCCGTTTGGTGCAAAAGGCTGCCATTGTTTAAGTCCCCAGGACTTTGACGACCAGTCATCAAAAAAGGCTCACTGTGTGAGCCTTTTTTGATTCTGTTGACCCGTCCTGCATTTTGATTCGCTCCGGCATCGCGTAATGACCGTGGCTGCCACCAGCCTTTTCGTGTCGGTCAAAATGGCTGCCATTCCGTTATTTTTCGTTTAGTTACCAACCAGGAGTACCCATGATCAAAGTAGGCGATACCCTTCCCGCAGTCACCTTAATGGAATATGTGGAAGTTGAAGGCAATGGCTGCAGCATCGGCCCCAATGCGGTCGATGTGGCCAAGGCCAGCGCTGGCAAGACCATCGCCCTGTTTGCCCTGCCGGGGGCGTTTACACCCACCTGCTCGGCCAAGCACGTGCCGGGCTATGTGGAGAAGTTCGCCGAACTCAAGGCCGCCGGCGTTGACGAGATTTGGTGTCTTTCCGTTAACGATGCGTTTGTAATGGGCGCCTGGGCGCGCGAGCAGAAGACCGAGGGCAAGGTGCGCATGCTGGCCGATGGCGATGCAGCCTTCGCCAAGGCAACGGGCCTGACGCTGGACCTGACCGGCAAGGGCATGGGCCTGCGCAGCAACCGCTACTCCATGCTGGTCAAAGATGGCAAGGTGGTGAGCCTGAATATCGAGGGCCCAGGCAAGTTCGAAGTCAGCGATGCGGCTACCCTCCTGGCTCAGGTCAAAGCCTGACCTTCTTGCTCGATAGCGAAAAGCCGCCACTCGAAAGAGCGGCGGCTTTTCTTATAAACACAGGGTCAGATATTCGACTTGAAACCGTCAGACAGATTGGCCGATAGCCTTGCTATTTAATTAGTAGCTGCTCGCGCCTGTTTTTAAAGGGTTACAAGCACTTTTTGCTTCCGGTCTGGCTACAGATCCACTTTCAGGTAATGGGCCCCGGGGACCGGATTGTGATAGTAGGGCGGAATATCGGCAAAGCCCAGGTCCGCATAGAGTGCACGGGCCGATTCCATGTCGTCCAGGGTATCAAGCAGCACGCAGTGGTAGCCGGCCATGCGCGCCGCATCCAGCACTGCTTCAACCAGTTGCCGGCCCAGCCCAAAACGGCGAAAGGCCTTGCGCACATACAGGCGCTTCATTTCTGCGGCGTTCGGATAGTCCACCGAATCGAGGGCTCGTAGCGCGCAGCAGCCCGCGATTTCTCCATCGACCAGCGCCAACAGCAGCGCCCCGGTTGGGGCGCAGTACTCGCCGGGCAAGCCGGCCAGCTCTGCCTCGAAGTTCTGGAAGCACAGGTCGATGCCAAGCTGCTCGGCATACTCCGAAAATATCTGGCGGGTGGCCGCCAGCTGCGCGGGCGTGTCGGGCGTGATGATCTGAATGGTGGGACGTGGCACAGGGTCAGCTAAAGGGAAACTGAGGTCAGTTTAACGGCATTCGTGGTGGACTCACGGCCGGGGGCTGCCGGCGTGGCATGGCTCAGAATCCGGGCGAAGCGAACGTAGACACCCAGTAGGCCAATGCCGCACAAAGCGCCAGGACCAGCAGCGCCGCCACGCGCGAGCCTGCGTCGTCACGCGAGGAGGGCGCGTGCATTACCAGGTTCTTGTCGCCGTGCAGCATGGCGCCGACAAGGTTGTGCTTGCGGCGCAGGTAAAACAGGATGGCAGCAAAGTGAAGTAAGACCAGCCCGAGCAGCAGCCATTTGCCGATGTCGGCGTGGTAATTGGTGGCCAGCCCCACCGTGGCGTTCGAAACAAAGCGGGTCAGTGGGCCGGAGAAGGCAATTTCGTCGTCACTGAGCAGGCCGCTGGCCACCTGGGCCAGCAATAAAAACAGCATGGCAAAGACTGACGCGGCGCCGATGGGACTGTGGCCGACGCCATGTTCGGGTTTGCCTTTCCCTTTCAGGTAGTTGATGACGCTTTGCGGTGCATAGACAAAGGCACCAAAGCGCGACCAGCGTCCCCCAACAAGTCCCCAGACGAGGCGAAACAGCAGCAGCGTGAATACCGAATAGCCAAAACGGAAATGCCAGACCATGGCGTTGCCGCCCACGCTGCCGGTGATGGCCAGGGCGATGGCGCAGATCACCAGCGTCCAGTGGAAAATCCGCGTCGGCAAATCCCAGACCCGCACCTTGTTCAGATTTTTATTGTTGTACATACTCATTTCTTGCTCATGGTGTTTGTTTTATAGCAGGGTCGGCCTGGAAGGTTTACGCCTCTTGCCGCGCCGTTGGTGTTTTCCCCGGGCAATAAGTTCCTGTGGAACTTATCGGCGCTCGCTAAACTCAAGCAGTCTGGCAATCGGCTCACAAGCCCTGCCGTACTCCCTGTCGAAAAAATCCAAAAAGGAAAAACATGAAAGCTTTTGCCAGTATCGCTGCGGCAGCCACCCTGATTGCCATGGCCGCTCCGGCTTCCGCGCAGTTTGCCAAGCCTGAAGATGCCATTAAATACCGCCAGAGCGCGCTGTCCGTGATGGGCACGCATTTCAGCCGCCTGGGCGCCATGGCCAATGGCAAGGTGCCGTTTGACGCCAAGGCGGCGGCAGACAATGCTGCCGTGGTCAGCGAGATGGCCAAACTGCCGTGGGCAGCTTTCGGCCCGGGCACCGACAAGGGCGGCAACACCAAAGCCAAGCCGGAAATCTGGACCGAGCAGGCCAAGTTCAAGGAAGGCGGCGACAAGCTGATTCTGGAGTCGGGCAAGCTGGCCGCTGCGACAAAAACCGGCAACCTCGACGCCCTGAAGACCGCTTTTGCAGCCACTGCCGAGACCTGCAAGTCTTGCCACGACGGTTTTCGCAACAAGTAATCCGGGCGGGGTGGCGGGTTGAGGTGCTATTGAATAAGTAGCTTTTTGCTCCCGCCCCGTAAGCGACAAAGGCCAGTTTCTATTGAAACTGGCCTTTGTTTTTTGGCGGAGGTGGAAAAGGGCAGATTCAGGTCTCGGCCAGCAGTTTTTCAATCAACTGGTGCAGCGCGGCAAAATCCGGCTCGCCGACAAACTGCTTGACGATCTGGCCGCGCTTGTTCACCAGGAAAGTGGTTGGCGTGAGTTGCACATCTCCCCACGCCTTGGCGACTGCGCCGGTGTTGTCGATGGCAACCTTGAAGGGCAACTGGCGCGTTTCCGTGTAATTGACGACGTAGCTAGGCGGGTCGTAGCTCATGGCCACAGCCAGCGTGTCATAGCCCTGGCCTTTGTACTTGTTGTAGGTAGAGATGACCTTGGGCATTTCTGCCACGCAGGTGACGCAGCTGGTAGCCCAGAAGTTCACCAGGGTGACCTTGCCTCGCAGGTCTGCCGTGGTCTTCTTGCTGCCGTCCAGCAGCACAAAGGTCGATTCTGGTGCGGCCTGCGCGCCGCTGCAGCCTGACAGGAAGACCGCGCCGCCCAGCACCAGTGCGCTTGCCAGCACCATCCGGCATACTGCCACGGAAGAAAGTTTTTTCATTGGAAGGACCCCATCATGCAACGTCGAAATTTTAACCAGGCCGGTGTCAGCGCGCTGGGCTTGCTGATAGTAGCCACTTACCGCCAAGCCCATGCGCTCACGCTGGACAACCTGACCAATGCCGAAGCCAGCAATGGCCTGAAAACGGCGCTGGAAAAAGGTGCGCTGGCAGCGGTTGCCTTGCTCGGTAAAACAGATGGATTCCTGGGCAACCCGAAAGTTCGCATTCCTTTGCCCGGTTATCTGGAAGATGCCTCGAAACTGCTGAGAAACTTCGGCCAGGGCAAGCGCATTGACGAGCTGGTCACGGCCATCAACCGCGCCGCAGAAGCGGCCGTTCCCATGGGCAAGGATCTGCTGGTGGGCGCCGTAAGGGCCATGAGCGTCAGCGATGCCAAAAACATTCTGCAGGGCGGTGAAACCTCGGTAACCAATTTTTTTGCCGAAAAAACCCGCGTGCCGCTCGGTGTGAGGTTTCTGCCGGTGGTCACACAGGCGACGGCAAAGGTCGGCCTTGCCAACAAGTACAACGAAGTCGCCGGCAAGGCAGCGGGTTTTGGCCTGGTCAAAAAGGAAGACGCCAACATCCAGCAGTACGTCACCGGCAAGACGCTCGATGGCCTCTACCTCATCATTGGCGAGGAAGAAAAGAAAATCCGCCAGGACCCGGTGGGCACGGGCAGCGCAATTCTGCAGAAGGTGTTTGGGGCGCTGAAATAGGCAGCTGGTTAGGGTTCTGGTCAAAGTAGCCTCTGCCCCAGTGGGAACAGGCGCATACCGCTATTAAAACAGGAGCGACTTCAGGCGGACAGCCCGATATTGCGCTCCCGGGCCTGTGTGATGGCCTAGGCGAGCGGCCTGCCGCAATGCCTCAGTTTGTGCATGAGCTTGCAACCATGGCTTATTGGACGAGCCCGGGCCGGCCTGTTAGCCTTGGATTTTTTGCACAGGATCCCCATGAAAATCGAGACTATTGCCGTCCATGGCGGCTACACGCCGGACCCGACCACCAAAGCCGTGGCTGTGCCGATTTACCAGACCGTCGCCTACGCGTTTGACAATACCCAGCATGGCGCAGACCTGTTTGACCTGAAGGTGGCGGGCAACATCTACAGCCGCATCATGAACCCGACCAATGCCGTGCTCGAAGCGCGCATGGCGGCGTTGGAAGGCGGCATAGGCGCGCTGGCCGTGGCCTCGGGCATGGCCGCCATTGCCTATGCCATCCAGACCATTGCCGAGACCGGCGACAACATCGTCGCGTCGTCGGCGCTGTACGGCGGCACCTACAACCTGTTTGCCCACACTTTTCCGCAAATGGGCATCGAGGTGCGCTTTGCCGATCCGCGCGATCCGGCCTCGTTTGCACCGCTGATTGATGGCCGCACCAAGGCCGTGTTTTGCGAGTCTGTCGGCAACCCGCTGGGCAATGTGACCGACATCGCCGCGCTGGCCGATGTGGCCCACGCCAGCGGCGTGCCGCTGATCGTGGACAACACCGTGTCCACCCCCTACCTGTGCCGCCCGTTCGAGCATGGCGCCGACATCGTCGTGCATGCGCTGACAAAATACCTGGGCGGTCACGGCACCACGCTGGGCGGCGTGATTGTCGATAGCGGTAAATTCCCCTGGGCCGAGCACAAGGCGCGCTTCAAGCGTCTGAACGAGCCCGACGTGAGCTACCACGGCGTGGTCTATACCGAGGCGCTGGGCGCCGCCGCCTACATTGGCCGGGCGCGCGTGGTGCCGCTGCGCAACATGGGCGCCGCACTGAGCGCCATGGCCGCCTTCCAGATCCTGCAGGGCATCGAAACGCTGGCGCTGCGCATGGACCGGATCTGCGACAACGCCCTGAGCATCGCCCACTTCCTCAAAAAGCACCCCAAGGTGGCCTGGGTCAATTACGCCGGTCTGCCC
Organism: uncultured beta proteobacterium; assembly: GCA_963793855.1. Classification (GTDB taxonomy): domain Bacteria; phylum Pseudomonadota; class Gammaproteobacteria; order Burkholderiales; family Burkholderiaceae_C; genus Polaromonas. The sequence continues at coordinate 272,358 of CAWCBL010000004.1, read as the reverse complement.
GAGCACCGCGACCATGCGCTGGCGCAAAAGTACATGGGCGGCAAGGCCTCGGGCATCATCAGCTTTGGCGTCAAATCGGCGGCGGACGCAATTGCGGCGGGCTCTCGTTTCCAAGATGCGCTCCAGCTGTTTACCCGCCTGGTCAATATTGGCGACGCCAAGTCGCTGGCCTGCCACCCGGCATCCACCACGCACCGTCAGCTCAACCCTGCCGAACTCGCCAAGGCCGGTGTGAGCGTAGACATGGTGCGGCTGTCTATCGGCATCGAACACATCGATGATCTGCTGGCTGACCTTGAGCAGGCGCTGGCGGCGGTTTAGGACTGCGGCCGCATTGTTGTCGATTCGCAACGATGCGGCCCTGCTTCGATCATGGTTATTTGATTTGCCTCAAGAACAGGACGCATTGCCCGGGAGGCCGTGAAACGTTTGAGCCACATCAAACCTGCTTTCGGTGGTCGGCGCGTCCAATAGGGACTGGGAATGTTCCCGGCTCTTTATTCGCTGTTCATCATGAAAAAACAAATCATTGCCGCTGCCGTTCTGTGCACCCTTGCATCGGGTGCCGCCCTTGCCCAGCAGGCCACGGAAGGCCCATGGATGGTGCGTGCCCGCGCCGTGTATCTGGACAGCGCCAACGGCGACAGCACCGGCCTGGGTCTCTCGGTCAACAACAAGTGGATTCCCGAAGTGGACGTCAGCTATTTCTTCAACAAGAACATGGCTGTCGAGTTGGTCCTGACCGTGCCCCAAAAACATACGCTGCACTCCAGCGCCCTTGGTGCGGACATCGGCACCCTCAAGCACCTGCCGCCCACATTGATGGGCCAGTATCACTTTGATGCCAGCGGCTTCAAACCCTATGTTGGCGCTGGCGTGAACTACACGCGTTTCAGCTCGGTGAATCTGCCTGCAGGCGTCGATATCGACCGCAACAGCTGGGGTCCCGCGCTGCAGGCCGGCGTGGACATTCCACTGAGCGGCAACATGTACCTCAACTTTGACGTGAAGAAGGTCTATATCCGCACGGATGTGTCCATCGCTGGCGTGAACAAAGGGACCTTCAAGGTTGATCCCGTGCTGGTCGGTGTGGGCCTGGGCTGGCGTTTCTAAGTTCGGGGCTTCCTGAACTGCAAGCCCTGTCATGCTGCCGCGTGACAGGGCTTTTTCATGGCCGCGATCCAGTCGTCAAGGCCGGAGGGTTCGGCTGAAATTGTGGATGAAATCGGACTTGATCCAAGACAGAACGGGCGCAAGCAGCTATCAAAACAAGAGCGGTTGCCGGTGGATTACGCCGCGCTGTCCACAAGGATGCGGGCCAGCGCCTCGGGCTCGCTGACCATGGGATCGTGGCCGGTTTTCAGCTCGACGACCGTGGCGTTGGGCAACCAGGCGCCATCCCAGAATTTCGGGTCCTTCACGCGCAGGCGCGTGGGCTCAATGGTGGCCAGCGCGGGTTGCGTGCAGCTGATAAAGGTGCGCGGCACGGCGGCAACGCGTTGCACGTCAAATTTCAGCGGCGCCTGGTAGGTGTTGCCGGGATGCGGCGTCTGGCGGCGCTTGACCCATTCGCGGTCGGCATCCATCAGGCCAAATACCTCCGGGTCGGGTGGCGGAAAACTGAAATGGGTTGACGCCTGCGCGGCCGCCAGGCGTTGCTGCTGCGTGGCGCTGGATTGCGTGCTGCTCCAGCTTTCGCCGGGTTTGGGCACCACCGCATCGACATAGACCAGGTGCTTCAAACGTTGGCCCAGGCGGTCGGCCACGGCAGTGCCTATCATGCCGGCGTAAGAATGCACCGCCAGCACCACGTCGCTGAGTTCTTCCGCCTCAATGAGATTCATCACATCGTCGATGTGCGTGTCGAGGGTGATGGCGGGCGACAGCAGGTGGGCGCGCTCGCCCAGGCCGGTCAAGGTGACCGCATGCACGCGGTGGCCATCTTTTTGCAGTACCGCCATGACGCGCTGCCAGCACCAGCCGCCGTGCCAGGCGCCGTGAACCAGGACAAAATTGGCCATCAGATCACCTGAGAGTTTTTCAATTCGGACATTTGCGCGTCGGAGTAGTCCAGCACGCTGCGCAACACTTCTTCGGTGTGTTGACCCAGTAGCGGCGGCGGCAGGCCAGCCTGACCGGGAGTGCGCACCGGTGTGGCGCTGAGCTTGAGGGGGCTGGACACCAGCGGCAGATCGTTTTTGAAGGGATGCTGCCAGTGCGTGACCATGTCGCGCGCCTCGATTTGCGGGTCGGAAAACACTTCGGCCAGGTTGTTGATGGCGCCGCATGGCACCTTGGCCGCTTCGAGCGCGGCGAGCCAGTCGGCCTTGCTGCGGGTTTTCATGACCGCTTCGAGGAGGGGCACGAGCTGGCTGCGGTTGAGCACGCGGTCGCGGTTCTTGGCAAACAGCGGGTTCACGCCCAGCTCTGGAATATTGGCAACCTTGCAGAACTTCACGTACTGCGCGTCATTGCCCACCGCCAAAATAAGGTGATCCTTGCTGCCGTCAAGCGCAGGCGCCACCTCAAACACCTGGTAGGGCACGATATTCTGGTGCGCGTTGCCGACGCGCTGCGGCACCTTGCCGCTCACCAGGTAGTTTGCGCCCAGGTTGGCGAGCATGGCCACCTGGGTGTCGAGCAAGGCCATGTCCACCTGCTGGCCTTCGCCGGTTTTCTCGGCATGGCGCAGGGCCGCGAGAATGCCGACGGTGGCGTACATGCCGGTCATCAAATCCGCCACGGCCACGCCTACTTTTTGCGGGCCGCCGCCCAGGTCGTCGCGCTCGCCGGTGACGCTCATCAGCCCGCCCATGCCCTGAATCGCATAGTCGTAACCGGCACGCTCGGCATAGGGGCCATTCTGGCCAAAGCCGGTGACAGAGCAGTACACCAGGCGCGGATTCAAGGCCTTGAGCGAGGCGTAATCAAGACCATAGCGAGCCATGTCGCCAACCTTGAAGTTCTCGACAAACACATCGCAATGCGTGACCAGCTCGCGGATCAGCGCCTGGCCCGCAGGCTGGGCAATGTCGCAGGTGACCGAGCGCTTGTTGCGGTTGGCGCCCAGGTAGTAGGCGGCCTCGTGCGTTTCCCGGCCCTGGTCGTCCTGCAAAAACGGCGGGCCCCAGGTACGGGTGTCATCGCCGGTGCCGGGACGCTCAATCTTGATGACGTCGGCCCCCAGGTCGGCCAGCGTCTGGGTGCACCATGGGCCCGCCAGCACGCGGGACAAATCGAGAATGCGAATGCCTTGGAGAGAGTTCATGACCTCATTTTGCCTTTACTGATGACTGTCGCTGAAAGCCGGGCGGTGGGCAGATGCCTGTAAAGTGCAGGGTCTTGCAGACCCTCCACATGTATTCATAAGGCTTTAGCGTTTTCAATGCCTCGATTCTCGACTTTTTCAACCGCAGGGCTGGCCGTGCTGCTGGCGCTAGCCGCGTGCAGTCCCGCCTTCAACTGGCGCGAAGTGCGCCCTGAAAACACCCGGCTCAGTCTTCTGTTGCCCTGCAAGCCCGACAAGGCGCAAAAGGTGGTGCCGCTGGGAGGTCAACCCACCACCTTGTCGATGCTCGGTTGCGACGCAGGTGGCTCGACCTTTGCCGTGTCCGTTGCGGACTTGGGTGATGCCGCCAAAGCTGCCTCGGTATTGGCCTTGTGGCAGAGCCTGACGCTGGCCAATATGAAGGCTGCGCCCGGCACCGCTCAGGCGCTTTCCCTCAGGATTCCCGGCGCATCGGTTGAGCCACCTGTCGCCTACGTGTTGGCGCAGGGGCGGCGCACCGACGGCAGTGCCGTGAGCGGGCAGGCGGCCTACTTCGCCCAGGGCTCGCAGGTATTTCAGGTGGTGATGTATGCCCCGAAGATTGCCCCGGAGGCGGCCGAGACATTTTTCACCAGCCTGAAATTCGAATGAGCGATTCGCCGGACAAGCCGCGCGCCTGCTTCCCCGTTTCATGAAGACAGTCATTCACGCATTGCCCGGGACAGACCGGCTGGACCCGAAAACCGGCACCATCGTCTTCATGGCCTTTGCCGCGGCCTATTTTTGCTCGGCGCTGCTGCGCGCCATCACGGCAACCCTGGCGCCCGTGCTGACGCAGGAATTTTCGTTGCACGCGCGCGACCTGGGCTTGCTGGCGGGCGGTTATTTTCTGGGTTTCGCCGCCGTCCAGTTGCCGCTGGGCACCTGGCTTGATCGCCATGGCCCAAAGCGTGTCATCTTATGGTTTCTCAGTCTGGCTGTCGTGGGTTGCCTGGCTTTTTCGCTGGCCGGCAGTTTTGCCTGGCTGCTGGCCGCGCGGGTGCTGGTGGGCATGGGCGTGAGTGCCTGCCTGATGGCGGCGCTGACGGGCTACCGGCGCTGGTTTGACGCGCCTGCTTTGCTGCGCGCCAATTCATGGATGCTGATGACCGGCTCGCTTGGCATGCTGGCCTCCACGCTGCCCGTGCAGTGGCTGATGCCGCTTACGGGTTGGCGGCCGCTGTTCTGGATTCTGGCGGCACTGATTCTGCTGGCTATGGCGGCCATTGCCTGGGTGGTACCCGTTTTGAGAAACACCGCGCCGCCGTCTGAAGCGGTCGTCAGGACGCAAGCTGTTTCGCTGGCGCAAGATGCCGGTTATGCACCCATCTGGCGCAGCCGCTATTTCCGCAAAATGGCACCCCTGGCTTTTTTCAACTATGGCGGCATGGTGGCCGTGCAGACGCTGTGGGCTGGTCCGTGGATGATCCGCATAACCGGTGACAGCCCGCTTGAGTCGGCCACAGGTCTTTTTTGCATCAATGCCAGCATGCTGGTGATCTTCTGGGCTTGGGGCATGGTCAACCCCCGGCTGGCCCGCAGCGGCTGGAATGCGACGCGTTTGATCGCCTGGGGCGTTCCCCTGAGTCTGGCGGTGCTGGCATTCAATATTGCCGCCGGAACTTCCACCGGCTGGCTGGGCTGGGCCCTGTTTTGCGTGACATCAAGTGTCATGGGGCTGGCCCAGCCAGCCGTGGGAATGTCGTTTAGCGCCTCGCTGGCCGGGCGCGCCTTGTCGGCCTATAACCTCGTCATTTTTGCCGGGGTGTTTGTGGCGCAATGGAGTCTGGGCCTGCTGATTGACGGATTTGCCGCCATGGGCTGGGCGCAGGTGGCCAGCTTTCAGGCGGCCATGGGGGCGTTTTTGTGTTGCTGTATCGCCGCATATGCCTACTTCCTCAGCGTGAAAGTTGATAATTAGCCTCAATGAACGGCATTTTCATCATCGCCCACGCTCCGCTTGCCTCGGCTTTTCGCCAGTGCGTATTGCATGTGTTTCCCGACAATGGGATGGGCGTGGCGGCGCTGGATGTGCAGCCCAATATGCCGCCCGAAGAAACGCTGGCGCAAGCGCGCATCATGCTGGCGCAGCTCGGCACCTCGCACGTTCTGGTGCTGACGGATATTTTTGGCGCCACGCCCTGCAATGTTGCGCAAAAGTTGGCCGATGGCATCACTACCAAGCTGGTCACCGGCATCAATTTGCCCATGCTGCTGCGCACCGTGTCTTACCGGCACGAGCCGCTCGATGCATTGGTGGCGCGTGCGCTGGTTGGAGCCACTCAAGGCGTGCTGCAGGTAGCCATTACCGCACCGCAAAATCAAGTACAAAGAAAACATGATCAAGACTCGCACGAGCATCAACAATAAGCTGGGTCTGCACGCCCGGGCGTCCGCCAAATTTACCAAGCTTGCCGGCAGCTTTGCCAGCGAAGTCTGGATGAGCAAGGGCGAGCGCCGCGTCAACGCCAAAAGCATCATGGGCGTGATGATGCTGGCGGCCGGCCTTGGCAGCACCGTCGAAATCGAAACCGATGGGCCTGATGAAAAGGCGGCTATGGAAGCTCTGCTGGCACTGATTGCCGACAAATTTGGAGAGGGAGAGTGACGTGACTTTTTCGGTCCACGGTCTTGCGGTGTCGCGGGGCATCGCCATTGGCCGTGCCGTGCTGGTGGCGTCCAGTCGCGCGGATGTGGGGCATTACTTCATCGATGCGTCAAAAATAGCCGAAGAGATCGCCAGAGTCAGGGCTTCGCGCAATGCGGTGATGGAAGAAATCATGCGCTTGCAGCAAGAACTGCCGAAAGATGCGCCGCACGAAATCGCCGCCTTGCTGGATGTCCACCTGATGCTGCTGCAGGACGAGATGCTGATCAGCGGCATCAAGCACTGGATCACCGAGCGGCTCTACAACGCCGAGTGGGCCCTGATCACGCAGTACGAAATCATTGCGCGCCAGTTCGACGAGATGGAGGACCCGTACCTGCGCGAGCGCAAGGCAGACCTGGAGCAGGTGGTCGAGCGCATCCTGCGCCACATGAAAGGCGTGGCCTCGCCGCTGCAGCCTGGGGGGCAAGCCGCCGTCAGGGCGGGGAGCCGTCGCAAGCAATCGCAGCAGGAGCTGTTGCTGGACGACACCACCGATGTGCCGCTGGTGCTGGTGGCGCACGATATATCCCCGGCCGACATGCTGCAGTTCAAGCAGAGCCTGTTTGCCGGCTTTGCCACCGATGTGGGTGGCAGAACATCGCACACGGCGATTGTGGCGCGCAGCCTGGACATTCCTGCGGTGGTGGGCGCGCGCAGCGCCAGCCAGCTGATCAAGCAGGATGACTGGGTCATCATTGATGGCGACGCCGGCGTGCTGATCGTTGACCCCTCGCCCATCATCCTGGCCGAATACGGCTTCAAGCAGCGCCAGGGCGAGCTCGAGCGCCAGCGGCTTAACCGGCTCAGGCACACGCCCGCGCTGACGCTGGACGGGCAGCGAATCGAGTTGCTCGCCAATATCGAAATGCCCGATGACACGCCGGGTGCCGTCGAGGCGGGCGCGGTAGGCGTGGGGCTCTTTCGCAGCGAGTTTTTGTTCATGGGCCGCAACGGCAAGCTCCCGGACGAGAACGAGCAATACCTGGCTTACCGAAAAGCCATTGAAGGCATGCAGGGCATGCCCGTCACCATTCGCACCGTGGACATCGGATCGGACAAGCCGCTGGACCGGGTCGTCGGCAAGGCGCAAGACCGTCACCTGAATCCGGCGCTGGGGCTGCGCGCCATCCGCTGGAGCCTGGCCGACCCGCCGATGTTTCTGACGCAGCTGCGCGCCATTTTGCGGGCCGCCGCCCATGGCCAGGTGAACTTGCTGGTGCCCATGCTGGCCCACGCCAGCGAGATTCGCCAGACACTGGCGTTGATAGACCATGCGCGCGCGCAGCTGGACAACAGCGGCACGCTTTACGGCCCGGTGCGGCTGGGGGCCATGATTGAAATCCCGGCCGCAGCGCTCACCGTGCCGATTTTTCTCAAGTACTTTGATTTCCTGTCGATAGGCACGAATGACCTGACCCAGTACACGCTGGCCATAGACCGCGCAGACGAGACGGTCGCGCATTTGTACGACCCCTGTCACCCGGCCGTCCTGCGCCTGATGGCCGACGTGATTGCGGAGTGCAACGCGCAGGGCAAAGGCGTCAGCGTGTGCGGGGAAATGGCGGGCGACGTCGGCATGACCCGGCTGCTGCTGGGCCTGGGGCTGCGCAGCTTTTCCATGCATCCGTCGCAGATTCTGGCCGTCAAGCAGCAGATATTGCGGGCGGACACCAGCAAGCTCAAGGTCTGGGCGCAGGAAGTGCTGCAAAGCGAAGAGCCGGGCGCGCTGCTTTAGGCGCCAGCCATCCTTCCGGGGCCGATCGGCCTGGCGCAGCGTAAGCCGGCTTCGCTCCTACTTCGTTCGCGTTCCGAGTACCGCAGCGCCAATGATCATCACGGCGGCCAGGCCGATGCTCCAGGTCAGTGCTCGTCCGCTGACAAGCATCAGGAGGGCGGTCGAGCCCAGCGGCGTGATGTAGCTCAAAATGCCGATTTGCCGCGCGTCGCCGTTTTTCAGGGCCTTGTCCCAGAGAAAAAACGAGGCACCCAACGGGCCCAGGCCCATCACAGCCAGCAGCAGCCAGTCATGCCCTGAAAGTGCTACCTTCGGTTCCAGGGCCCAGTGGCACAGCAGTGCCAGCAGGCCTGATACCACGCCGAACAAGCCGATGGCCGTGGTGGGAAAGGGCTTGACGCGCTGGGTCAGCAACGAATAGCTGGCCCAGATAAAGGCCGATGCCAGCGCCGGAACAAAGCCCCACGACCAGCCGCCGCTGCCTGCACTGTCCTGACCGGCGCCCAGGATGGCAATCGCCGCCCCGGCAAAACCCAATAGCGCTGCCACCACATGCAGGGCGCGCAGTTTGACGCTGGCCAGAAAAATTGGCGCCAGGACCACCATGAAGAGTGGCCACAGGTAGTTGACCAGATTGGCCTCCACCGGCGGCGCAAGGCGCAGCGCGATGAAGAGCAGAAAGTGGTAGCCGAACAGGCCGTAGACACCCAGCGCCAAGGTCTTGCCAGGGATGCGCCACTGTTGTCGGTCCCTGAGCACAAATGGCAGCGCCAGCAGGCTGCCCATCAACAGCGAAATGCCCGTGAGCAGGAAGGGCGGAATGTGCTTGAGCAAGACGCCGAGCGAGGCCAGGCTGACCCATAAGGCAATGGCACCCAGTGCATATAAATTGGCAGGCATGTGCATCAGGGCTTTTCTGTAAATCGTTTTGCGGTCGCGCCACCCTCAACCCAGGGGCTTGAGCAGCTCCGCCACATCGCTTTCGGTAAACAGTGGCTGCTTGCGCGCTTGCGAGCCGCTGTACATGCTCTCGGCCAGCGCCGCCTTGCGTTCCTGAAGCGCGAGGATGCGTTCTTCAATCGTACCCTGGGCCACCAGCTTGTAAACAAAGACCTGGCTCTTTTGCCCGATGCGATGGGCGCGGTCGGTGGCCTGGTTTTCCGCGGCGGGGTTCCACCATGGGTCGTAATGAATCACCGTGTCGGCCTGCGGCAGGTTCAGGCCGACGCCGCCGGCTTTCAGGCTGATAAGAAACAGCGGCACCTCGCCCGAGGTAAAACGTTCAATGATCCCGTCGCGCTTTTGCGACTGGCCGGTGAGCTTGACCCAGGCAATGCTGCGCGCCTTGAGTTCTTCCTCGATCAGTGTCAGCATGCTGGTGAAGCTCGAGAACAGCAACACGCGCCTGCCCTCGGCCAGCATTTCGGGCAGTACTTCCATCAGGTGTTCGAGCTTGGCCGACTGTTTGATCTTTTTGGCCGAAGCTAGCGGCAGCAGGCGTGGGTCGCAACAGACCTGGCGCAGCTTGAGCAGGGCGTCCAGAATCTGGATCTGGGACTTTGCCAGCCCCTTGCCGGCCAGCGCGTCGCGCACGGCTTGCTCGGTGCTCAGGCGTATGGTTTCGTAGAGGTCGGCCTGCTTGCCCGAGAGCTCGATGCTGGAGACGCTCTCGATCTTGTCGGGCAGTTCGGTCGCCACCTCTCGCTTGGTGCGCCGCAGCATGAAGGGCGTGATGCGGCGGCGCAACTGCTCAAGTCGCTCGCTGTCACCTTCCTTTTCGATGGGCGTGCGAAACAGCTCCTTGAAGCGCGCCTGGCTGCCCAGAAAACCGGGCATCAGGAAGTGGAACAGGCTCCACAGCTCGCCCAGGTGGTTTTCCATGGGCGTGCCCGACAGGCACAGGCGGTGGCGGGTCTGCAGCGCGCTGACCACCTGGGCGGCATGGGTGCTGGCGTTCTTGATGTTTTGCGCTTCGTCCAGCACCACCAGATGCCAGGGCTGCTCCAGCCAGCGCTCGCGGTCGCGCTGCAGCAGGGAGTAGGGCGCAATCACCAGGTCGTATGAGCCCATTTCGGTGGCTGCGTCGTGGCGCTCCTTGCCGTGCAGCACCAGGCTGCGCAGGCTTGGGGTGAAGCGCTCGGCCTCGCGCCGCCAGTTGCCCATCAGGCTCACGGGGGCGACGATCAGGGCGGGGTGGGTCAGTCTGCCGGCTTCCTTCTCCGTCAGCACGTGGGCCAGGGTTTGCAGTGTTTTGCCCAGGCCCATGTCGTCGGCCAGGATGCCGCTCAGGCCGTGCTGGCGCAGGAACTGCAGCCAGTTCAGGCCCTGCTGCTGGTAGGGGCGCAGGCTGGCCTGCAAGCCGGCGGGCACGGCCACCTCGGGCAACTGGACCTGGCCGCTGAGCTGCTGCACCGTGGCGCGCAGTGCGTCGGCACCCTTCCACACGGCGCCTTCACCCAGGGCGGCGCTGGTGCGCAGCGCATCCAGGCGTGAGAGCTTGAGGCTGTCGGCTGAAAAATTGTGCTCGCGGTCACCCACCAGTTCCAGCAGTGCGGCCATCCAGGGTTTGAGCGCGTCTGTGGGCAGCCGGATAAAGCCCTGGCTGCCGGGGGCAGGCAGGTACACAAAGGGCGGAATGCTCCGCTGGCCGGTGGCGGGGTCTGGCGGGCTGACGGCCGCGGCGGCAATCAGATCGGGCAGCCAGGGCAGGATGTTGTGGCGCTGGCCGTCGATCTCCATGCCCAGCGAGAGTTCAAACCACGGGGAGGTGGCTTCGTCATCCCCCTGGGGCTGCAGCTGCACGCTGAGACTGTCGGCATGGGTGATCCAGCGGGCGAGGGCGTTGTCCAGCGTCACCTCAAAGCCGGCCTCGCGCAGCACCTCGAAGCTCTTGTCGGCCCAGTGCAGCCAGTCCTGCTGGGGCCCGTCGCCGGGGAGGCCGAAGATGCCGCCGTCGGTGGCTTTCAGCCCGAGGTCAAACAGGCGGGTGATGGCGTCCAGCTCGGCTTCGGCATCCCGCTGCAGCAACACGCGTCCCTGGGGGCCATCAACCAGTACGGTGGTGCCCTGGCCGGCCCACCAGCCGCGATGGCCCTGGTAGTCAAAGCGCAGTTCGGCCCGGATCAGGCCCATGGAGCGGACGTCTTCCGCCGGGTGGAGGCTCAGGTGCAGGCAGGCGGTGGGAGTGATGCCGCGCAGGGGCGTGAAGTCTTGCAGCACGGGCGGCAGGGGCAGCATGGGCAGACTGCCCAGGTGTCCCATCAAATCGACTTGGTGTTTTTGCAAGGCCGAAGTCTTGAGTGGCGGGGCTTTGAGCAGTACCGCGAGCTGGGCGTCAGGAATGCCCTGGGCATGGACCGGTCCGCACAGGCCTTGCCCGGCGTCAAGGTAAAGCGGCGGGTTGTTCAGGCACAGCCGGGTGCCGGGACCTGTGCTGGCAGGGTTTAGCCTTGCGCGCAAGGCCCAGCCGGGTCCGGTGGCTTGCGGGCCGGGTTGCTCCAGCCAGTGCCATTCCAGCGGCCGGGGTGGCCCCCACTCCATGGCAGGGCCCGGGCTGCCGCGGCCTTCATCCATGAACAGTCGCCCGGTGCTGGCCGCCTGTTGCAGTGCCAGCAGGCCGGCCTGGCCGGCCAGGATGACACGGGGGCTGACGCTGTAGGCTGAGTAGAAGTTGTCGCTGTTCGGCATGGCGCGCATGAGTTGCAGCACCTGCCGGTCCGCCTCGCTGGCCAGGTCGTACACCGCCTGCCCCGGGTGAGGCGGCGTTCGTATTGACTTGGGCTTGGCCCAGCCGCCGCTGACCTTGGGGTAAGACACTACGGCTTCCAGTTGCAGCCGTGGAGTGGGCCCGGGATCGCCGACGACCGTCAGCAGGTAGAGATACTGTTCGGGCCGAACGCTCCCATCCGCCTTGGCCGCCTTGGCCGCCTCAGCCGTCCGGCCGCTGGCCCGGTCCAACTCCTGCATCCATTGCAGCAGCTGCGCCTCGGCTTCCTGCCGGGCTTTGTCTTCGGCGCGGGTCAAGGCCGCCTGGCGCAGGGCTTCGGCCTGTTCAGGGCTGGGTGCCGTGCCCGGGGCGGCGCTGTGGGCCAGCTCCGGGCCCAGCAGGTGCAGGCCCTGGTAGGCCGCCTTGAGGGTCAGCGCCACGCCGTGCTTGCACTGAGCAGCTACCGGACAACTGCAGTCGCTGCGCCAGTCGGCCACCTGGCCATCGGGCAGCAGGGTCATTTCAACAGAGACTTCATAGGGCGCGCGCTGGCTGCCCTGCACTTGGCCCTCTAGCAGCCAGTGGTCCTTCAGCGGCTCGATGTCCAGGTCCAGCACATTCTGGCTGCGGTAGAGCAGCAGACCTCGGGTCCAGGCACCTGCGCCGCTCAGCCGCTCAAGCGACTGCGGATCGAACCACAAGCCATTTTTCAGGGAGTTAAACTGCATCAAATAGGGCTTGCAGCCCTTATTTATAGGCGTTAGTTGCTATTAATAGTATGGCAAAAAGGACGCTATAGGCTTTCAGGACTTGGATGCCATCGCCATGTGAACATTCAGCTTGAAATGAGACAACTAGGCACATTTTTGGGTTTTCATTTAGAAGTTAATGAGACAAAATTCAGGAGTTAGTGAGACTACTTCTTAAAGTGGCCATTCTACGAAAGGCTTCTGCATGGCGGTCCGAAAAATCCCGAAGAACTACCTGTTCGTCACTGGCGGCTACTCAAGCCGGAAGAACGAAGAGATGGATGCTTTCGAGTCCTTGCTTGAGAAAGATTATCTGCTGCTTCTGGATTTTGACGACGGCGTAGAGTCGTTTGAAGTCCAACCGGTTCGCATACCTGTTGCCGGAGTCCCCAAGGGCTATGTGCCGGACGTTCTCGTCAAGTACCGAGCCGATTCGCAGACCGGTACGGTTCGCAAGCCTTCACTGGTCGAGGTAAAGCATAGCGACGATCTGGCACGCAATGCTGAGAAATATGCACCTAAATTCGCTGCAGCGCACCAATATTCTGAGGAGAGGGACTGGGAATTCAAGTGTATGGACCAGAACGATATTCGCACGCCGCGGCTGGCCAATCTGAAATTCCTGCGTGAGTATCGCAACGTCATGCCATCCGATGGCGATATCCAGACGGTGTTGGGGTACATGGCCGGCGCTGTCAGTGAAGTCTCGTCGCAGTCTCTGTTGGACGCCTTGGCACCGACGGACGAGGACAAGTTGTATTGGCTGCCCATCATCTGGTCGATGGTGCTGACCCGGCATCTGGTTACCGATCTGGGTGAGCCGTTCAAAGACGATGTTCCGCTGTGGCAACCCGGAGCCCAGGCATGAAACGGCAGGCGCCTACTCAACTTTGGATCAACAAAGGGGCCACGGTCACAAACGACGGGCGTGACTATGTCGTCCTCAGTCTGGCCGACATCAACCTGGTATTGGCCAGGGACACTGAATCTGGCGAACGTGTCTTGCTCAAGATAGGTGACCTCGGCCCCCCTCGGTTGATCGGTGAACCGGAAGCCGCACCCAGGGTTGAACCTGAATTATTGGATGTGTCCGATGACCTGTGGGAGATTGCTCAAACCCGGCGCCAATTGATCGATCCGCTGCTTGGCAGCTATTACCAGCATGCGCAAGCGCTGGGCGACCAGATTGCAGCCAAGGCCGGTGTGAGTCGGGCCACTGTTTATCGCTGGGTTGCGGCTTTCAGGCAGACTGGACTGCTGTCTTCCCTGTTGCCCAATACACGACAGCGAGGCGGCAAAGCGGGAAGCAGGCTTTCACCGGAGGTGGAGGCGCTCATTCTTGATGCCCTGGAGAACTTTCACGACACCAAGCAGCAGCAGTCCATTGCAGCGACGGTGACCGAGATCCGCAGGCGCTGTTCCAACGCCGGGTTGACGCTGCCGGCTATCAACACCATCCGCGCGCGGCTGGCTCGAACCGACGGCCGTGAGCGCACCAGTCGCCGTGCGGGCGCTGCAGCGGCACATGACAGGCATGACCCGATAAAAGGAGTGATTCCTGATGCGGATTGGCCGTTGTCGATCGTGCAAATCGACCACACCCTGTTGCCAGTCATCATCGTGGACGATGTGCATCGCAAGTCGATCAATCGGGCCTGGGTCACGTTGGCAATTGACGTGTACAGCCGGGTGTGCCTGGGAATGTTCTTGACGCTTGAGGCACCTTCGGCCATGTCGGCCGGCATGTGCATTGCGCATTCCATCCTGTCAAAGGAGACCTGGATTCGCCGGCTCGATCTGGCCACTGTCGAATGGCCCTTCTGGGGCGTCATGGGCACGCTGCACATGGATAACGCTCGCGAGTTCCGTGGCGACATGCTCAAGGCGGCTTGCCGTGAATACGATATCGATATCCACCTGCGGCCCGTCAAGACGCCACGCTACGGCGCGCACATCGAGCGCCTGATGGGAACGGTCACCCAAGGCCTCAAGACCGTCAAGGGCGCTACGTTTTCCGGGCCTGACGAAAAGGGGCAGTACGATGCCGAAGGTAATGCGTGCATGACCTTCAATGAGATCGAGAAGTGGCTCGTTCTTTTCTTTGCCAGGTACCACATCAGCAAGCACGATGGGATTGGCACATCCCCGCTGAAAAAATGGCGGGAAGGTTTGCTCGGCACCAAAAGCAAACCCGGGCGGGGTCTTCCGGCCCGTCGGCTGGATGAAGAGGTGTTGCGTATCAATTTCACGCCCTACATCGAGCGCACCATTCAAGGTTACGGCGTGGTGATCGACGACGTGCATTATTACCACGATGTGCTGAGGCCCTGGATCAATGCACCTCATCCCGAGTTTCCCAAGCACAAGAGGAAATTCCGGTTTCACCGAGATCCGCGCGATATCAGCCAGCTGTATTTTTTCGATGAACTCTCTCGCCGTTACGTCCACATTCCCTACCGGGACACCAGCTTGCCGCCGGTCAGCATATGGGAGCTGCGCGAGGCCCATCGCAAAGGTGCTGAGCGTGGCATTCGACCAGAGAACGAAAAAGCCATCTTTGCCATCATCAACGAACAGCGCGCCCTCGAGGCCGATGCCGCAGCTAAAACGAAGACGGCCCGGCGCGAGCAGCAACGGCGCATCGAACACGACAAGCAACGTGGCGACAAGGCGAAGACCATGCCGACCGTTTCACGCGCACCTGGTCCCAGCACGCCGCCGCCAGCGGTGCGCGGCTACGATCCGGAATTGGTCCAACCTCTGGATGACGAATGATGGGCAACCCAACAAATTATTTGCATCTCAATGAGGCAGCCAAAGCGCTGGTCAATGCGTCTGATGCAGCGCGCATTCATTCCATCCGCGCGGGGACTTGGCTTGGTTATCCCCGGGCCAAGGAAATCCTGACCCGCATGGAGGATTTGTTGGAATACCCGCGCATCACCCGAATGCCAAACATGCTGCTGGTGGCGCCGTCGTTCAATGGCAAGACGTCCATTCTGGAGCGCTTTCTGGAACAGCATCCCGCCGATCTCGACCCCTTGGGCGAGACCACGATTTGTCCGGTCGTGATGGTGGAGTCGCCTCCGACGCCTGATGTGTCGTCGTTCTATTCGCGGGTCCTTGACGCGTTGATGGCGCCCTATAAGCCGACAGCGGCGCCGCAGGAGAAAAATTCGCAGATCAAGTTGCTGTTCAAGCAACTGAGCGTCAAGATGTTGATCGTTGACGAAATCCATCATCTCATTGCCGGTAGCCTGAACCGCCAGAAAGATTTCAGGAATGCGCTGAAGAGCCTGGGTAACGAAACCAAGGTAGTGATCGTGGCCGCCGGAATCGAAGATGCCTTCAACGCCTTCAACACCGATCCGCAAATGTCCAGCCGCTTCTCGCCTGAAGAACTGCCACTCTGGCGAGCGGATAACCAGTTTGGCTCATTACTGGCCACGCTGGAGTTACGTACGCCGCTCAAAAAGCCTTCGAAACTGAAAGATCCCGCCATGATGCTGGAAATGCATACGCGCAGCGAGGGAACGCTGGGTGATATGTGCGATCTGTTCAAGGAGTTGGCTGTGGATGCCATCCGAAGCAAGGCGGAAGAAATTACCTTGGAGCGAATTCGATCCCTACGATGGGTGCCGCCGTCCAAACGGAAACAATACCAGCGGGTTTGACGTCAATGAAAGGGTTCACGTCACCGCTGTGGCCCATTCGGTACAAACCCCTGCCTGATGAACTGCTCTCGTCCTGGTTGGTGCGTCTTGCACATGGTCATGGCCTGAGGGTCCAGACCTTCTGCAACCTCATTTTTGGCAACCGGCTGCAGGTCTGGAATCGGGACATTGACCGGCTGGGCCCGGACTGGCTGGTCAATGAACTCAGTGCCCGGACGGGGACCCCGTCGGAGATCGCTTACGGCACCACACTGAGGGCCTACGAAGGGCTGCTGTATCGACAGTTCAAGCTCTCGGGTGTCCTGCAATGGGTCCTGACGCTCAAGATGTACCACCGCAAGCACGAGGGTTTTGGGCTGCAGTACTGTCCGCTGTGCCTGCGGGAAGATCCGGAACCGTACTTTCGGAAATCGTGGCGGGTGGCCTTTAATACGGTGTGTGTCAAGCATCAATGCATGCTGCGGGATCGCTGCCCGAACTGCTGTGCGGGGGTGGCTTTTCATCGCCAGGATATGGGGCGCGGTGATGTCGTCGTTACCGATTCACTGGCGGGGTGCCATCAATGTGGATTTGATTTGGCAGCGTCAGTGGTGGAGCCCATCATCAGCTACGACCAACAGGCCAGCGACTGGCATGCGGGATTGTGTGGTCAATTGACTAGGGGGGATTCTGCTCAGTCAGATAATGACCTCGACTCGTTCGGCGTTATGCGGCAACTGGCCATGCTGCTGACATCGCACTATTCAACAGTCAGGTTGCATACGCATCTATGCGATCAACTAGGGGTGCTGGAAATGCAGTTGAGCGCGGGACGGATTGCCACCGAAACGCGGACTCTACATGAGCGGCATCACCTGATTCAACTGATTGCCTGGTTAATGGTGGATTTTGAGCCGAGGCTGAGGTTGGCATGGCGCGCCAAGGCAGTTCGCTATAACCATTTTGGTAAGGGGTTTGCGGATGCGCCGGAATGGTATTTGAAGGTGGTTGAAGGATTCTCTGACTGGCGAAGGGGCGGGCTATTTTATTGACTCAGCATGTAACCGGACCGCTTTTCGAGAACGCGGAGAAATAGTTACGAATGAGGCGCGCTATTTGCGAATAATTTCACCATAGACCAATTGAGGACCAAAGGGTGGTACTGAAATAATGACTTGGCTTAAGTTCGCAGCCCATAAAACAGCTCCAGCTGGAGGACTTATTCATTCGTATCGGTGTTGCGGCCGACGACCCTTTGACCCAGGCTGCCGACTTTGACTGTCCCCGAGGTAAAGAGGCTGCAATCGTTGCACCGAGGGGGTGTCCCCGCCGATGGGGTGGGGCAGCGGAAATCCGCAGCTTGGATCTAATCGGTGTCGGCGCCAACAATGAGTTTCCTGGCCAGCCTTGACTCGAATGACGGCCAGCCAAAAGAGAAGCACTCGGTTACTAAACTCAAAAGAATGTTCGGCACGTCGGCCAAGACCATATCGATTGAATCTATGAACGCAGCCATCGCTGAAAGTGGGGCGTCTGCCAGCCAGTTATCACCAGAAAGAAGTGGGCTCGCCTCAATCCGGTTCTTCACCGGTGGTGAGGTTATGGGCATTTGAGCTTGTTGGGGAATGGGTGCTTTAATGTTGAAATGATTTCATCAATAGTGAGACCATTTCCATGGAAATTCAACCTATTCAGACTGAGCAAGAGTACAACGCGACCCTCGTAATATGGTGCGTGGGCAGAGACAGGAACGTCTTGATTAGCCATTTTTACGGATATTCCTCACACCACATCCTTGCTCTCACGAACGTACGGGCACAGGTATTGGAAGAGTCGCTCCTCCCCCTCGGGCGCCGCGTCGATGTAAGCCTGCAAAGCCAGCGCTTATCGCAGCATGGCCTTGAGGTCAATTTCCGTGAGCCATCCGTCCGGGTCGGGTTTCACTAGTTTGTTCATGATTAGGTTTAATAGCAATTCAATCAATCTTCAAATTCCACCCATTCGTAGCGTTCGCCGTCCCTTACAACGACATCCGGCACATAGTCAGAGCTGTCGCCGCTCTGCACGACCAATGGAGAGGAGCGAGTCGGGCTCCCTGCGATGCGATTCATAAATCGGCTATAGACTTGGCTGAAAGCCTCTGTGAGTCTTGGCGCCAAGCCTTCCAGCATCAATTGCCAAGAATAGGGATCATCTCCTTTGTAAGGTACGGGCAGAGTGCCATCGAGCGCGACACGCACCAAGGGTAGGACTTTGCGGCGGTATTGGAAGAGTCGCTCCTCCCCCTCGGGCGCCGCGTCGATGTAAGCCTGCAAAGCCAGCGCTTCTCGCAGCATGGCCTTGAGGTCAATCTCCGTGAGCCATCCGCCCGGGTCGAGTTTCACTAGTTTTTTCATAATTAACCTCCTGCACGCAAGGTGCCGACCTTGATCGGCTGCGTAAACTGGCTGCGATCAAGCACCAGCGTTTGATTGGCACCGCCCGATTGAGTCGCGCCTGAAAGCGTGTCGGCTGTCTTCGCAACCGTGCTCTCGAATACTGTAACGCTCTGCTTTGCCTGGATGACATAAATGTCGAAGTTTGGAGCTTGGCTACCCGGGGGTAAGCCCAGCCGCTCGGCCAATTTGGCTGGCTCTTTGGCCAACTGAGTCAATTCGGCTTGCGTGAGCCAGTAAGGCGAAGTGGGCCCGACCCCGCTGCCGGTAGGTACCAGTTTGACGAGTTGGTCGCCGGTCTTGAGGCCTGTAGCAGTTGGTACTGTCGCACCGGTTTTGATGAGATTGGAAACAATTTTCTCCGCCTCATCCGCGGACAATCCTACCGCTTTGAGCGTATCAATCATCTCCCGCCCAGCCGCGAAACTCTGCGGTCCGACATCCACTCCCAATGTCTTAAATCCCGCGTTGATATTACCCGCAACTTCGCCAGGATAGGCTTTAGAGAGCGCTGTCCAACCCACGGCTCCGACCTTCACGGCAACCGCGGTGGCAACGGTTCCTAAGGTAAGCGCATCCACCAGCGCTTCGCCGCGTATTTGTGGATTGTCGCTACGCAAACCGTCATAAATGGCCTGCGGCAGACTGCCAATGCCTTGGGCGACCGCCACAGCGGTATCGGTCAGCCCGTTTTCGATCAAGGCGGTGGTCAGCGAGTAGCTGGCCATGCCCGCGCCCACCACCAAGCCAACTGGCGTGATCTTGGTAAGTCCCCTGGTCATGCCGATCAGCAGTTGTGCATCCGCTTTGCACTGAGGCGACGCGCAGGACACTTTCTCCAAGCCGTTGCGCAGGATCATCTGCGCGTTATTTTCCAGATTGAAGATGCGCGCTACGTCATTGGGCGCAATGCCTTGGTCAATCAGTTGCTCCATCGCGGCGTAACCCTTGCGGTATTCGGCTGTGATGGCGTCGCAGTTGTTTGTAGCCTTGCAATTAAGCAATGCCACGTCATTAATGGCGCTGGTCACGTAGGCTTGGGCGATGGCCTTGTCTTTGCAGGATTTATCATCACCGCAGGCGGCAATTTTCTTGGCGAGCTGCTCTACGTCGGCGTGCTTCAGATAGTTATTCGCCACCTCATTAAGCGCTGCCGCTGCCCCTTCCCCCGCCGTTCCGCCCAGTGCGGCACCGGCCGCCGTGGAGGACAGGGCCGTGAGGGTCTGCGCCAATGGCCCATCAATCCCCGCGTCTCGAAGAGCTTGGGCGACAGTGGGCGCGGTCAGCGTGCCTGCTGCTGCACCAACAGCGCCACCGACACCGCCCGTCAGACCGCCTATCAAAGCGTGCGCGGCGACCCGTAGCACACCCGTATCGCCCCAGTTGACTTCCAGCTCCTTTGCCTGCGCGCTTAGTGCCTGCTTGCGATCAGGATCGGTTTCCGCGTCGGCCTGGACTGCCTCATTCAGTTTGGTCTGCGCATAGTCCCCCACGGCCTTGCTCGCCTGCTTCCCAAACTCCGCCGTAATTGCAATCTGCGCGTCAATCTCGCGCCGCACCGTGGCCGCATCAAAGATCTTCTGGATACCGGCTTCAGCATCCCCGGTTCTGGCGTCCTTGTTGCCCGCAATGCCCGAGATGGCCGCTTGCGTGGTGCTGGCTGCATCGCCCTTGTCGCGCTGCCGATGCCCGCGCTGCCGCTGTTGGTTGGCGCGGCTTTGGACGCGGTCACCTGTTCTGGTGTCGTGGCGCTGCCCTGCTCCCCCGCCTGAAAGCCCAGACTGGCATTGATGTTGTAGCCGTCGCCTTTGTAGTCCGCCTTGTTCTGGATGTCGCTGGTGGTGAGCGTGCCGCCGGTCGTGAAGGTGTTTTTGCCCTCGTCAACCGCCTTGTCTGTGCTGGTGATCGCGCCGCCCTTGAGGTCGGTGTCGTTCTTGACCATGACCTGGAAGCCGCCGACTACGCAGAAACTTGCTCTATTACTTCAACTGATAAACAGATTCCAAAACTTCTCCTGTATTTGGATTGATTCGATGACGGTACTGCACCCCTGACCAGATAGCTGGCTCCTGATCTTTGTGCATCCGAACACTAGCCCACACAAAGATGAACTCACCATCCGGTGCATTTGCGATATCCCAGATGAAGGCAAATTGATCATCCGTCACGTCAGGGCGAAAAACCCAAGCTACTTCACCTGCGCCTGTTGTACCAATTACTACGGCATCAGAAATCGCATGATCCTTAATTTCGTCTTTGCGAAATAGCTGGATAGTCACATTCGCATAAGTAAGTCGTTTCTGACAAGAAAATTTTGCTAGCTGATTCATTGAATAAATGTCGGCAAGTTGCCTAAAGCTGATGCAGGACTTTTTTCTGAAGAGAAAGAGGGATATCTCCGATCCGCCTGAAGTGAATTTGACATTCAGCGTTCAAAGAAATTTTTCAAAAGGCTTTGCAGCGATAGGGCTACCAGCTCGCTTTCGCAGTCGAAACTAAATGAATCTGGGAAATCATTCCACACAACAGTAAGCCTCCCCCCCAAATAGCTAATGTGTCCAATCCCCGATTCCACGCCTTGGCACAAGTCGATGAAAGCTTCTCCGGAAAATTTGCAGAATTCCCTTAAGAAAATCTCATATCCGTCCTTGGGAACGAATTCATACAACTCCAGTGAAAACTGCTTACTTTGTTGAAAAGGGGTAATTTGGAACTTCATGCGAATCACCTGAAAAAACCGGGAGGAGCGAAGTCCAAGTCAGCGCCACCGGGACGGGAGGCGGCTCTAATACTTTGCGACATTACACCAAGCAACTAGCGCACCAAAAATAAAAATGGAACACATTGCAATTGTGTAGACGGTTCGGGCCGGCTGATTTTTGCCGTTTTCGTATCGTGTTGAGCCATATGACGGAATATCTCTATTATTCGTGTACGCCCAAACGATCCAGAGAATCATTCCCGAAAATGCCAATCATGCAAAAAACTTCAAAGTATTTTTGCGTTTGAAAAAAAGCACCGACTTTGCGGCAGAGACCAGAACTATCGTAAATAATCCGTATTTAGACCATCTCACTATTTTTCTCCACTAGGTTCATTCTGAAGGCGATCAACAAAAGCTTGCCTCTCACCGGCTTGAGATGGTCTTGCGCATACGGGGCACCAGCGCGCACGGCCTGCCGAAGTTGATGCCGATGCTGGCGGAACTGCCTGTGTTGGTGCTGCTCTGGTTGGTGGTGCTTTTTGCGGATTGCAAGGGTCACATTGCCGTCGGCCTTCAGATTGGCGTTGTAGCCTGCGGTGATGTCGCTGCCGCGCGCAAGAACGTCGTTACCGGTGGTCAGGCAGTTCCCCACCATGGACACCGAGACTGAAAATCAACCAAAGGCGGCGGCAACGAAAAAAATCGCTGTCATTACAACTGCTGCGAGAGTTCGTCCTAACTGATTCGCACCCTCCTTGTAGTCAAAAGGTCCCACCATAGGCAAATCATGGTTTTTTTATATGCGTAGCCAATAGAAATGAACCACAATCCCGCAATTGCCCATCCCGCTACGTACAACCATTGGTTAGCAAAACCCAAAAATGAGCATTTAACTATGGTCACAAAAATTGCTATCCAAAAAAGCATTTTCTTAATCACTTCTTATCCTTTTCGATTTCTCCCTGAACTCGGTCGACAAAGGCTTGCCATCCGCCCGCCGAATCCACCAATCCTGTAACCCTTGTAGCAAGCTCTTTTGTGAAGCCATAGATTTTTTGGATATACAAACCAGCGACTGCTTGCAAGCCCTCTTTGAAGATGGCCTTCAATGACTGATCTTCAACCATACCTGCCGCAATAGACGTAAGCGGACCAACGACCGAGGCAACTCCACCAACTACGCCGGCAGGCAACACAACCGCAGCGAACGTCGCTCCCTTGTTAATGTCATCCATGATCATCTTGTCCACGGCTTTCACGTAATTCTGCGTTCCCGGATCAGTCATATCAAGATTTTTTCCGCTGGCGATGCAGCTGCTTGTCGCACAGGGGAAGTATTTTGGCTCAAAGTTTTTCCCATCGACTGAGACACTAACCGCATACCGACCTTTTTCGTCCAATGGCAAGCCTGTGAGGCGATCACGGGTTGAATCGTTGGTTGGATTGTTGATCGCTGCAGAGATCGGCGTTTTCACAATCAAACCCGTCAAAATCGCATCAGCCAGTCCCTGATTCAGCCAGGGCTGGTTCTTCTGTTCCACCGCGGCGTAGAACAACTGCTGCTGACCTTGCGTTCCTTCCAGCGTTAGTGATCCGTTTTGCTGCATGTACTCGATCTTCAAAGTCTGGAGGAAGTCATCGGCCTCTTTGGAATAGGACACGAAGTAGCCCAGATTGTTGTCCAGCAGGCTTTGGGCCGTATTGGCGAGCATGGCTTCCGCTGCCTTGATCTGTTCCGCACTTGGAGCGCTTTTGCCATAGAGGCGCTGAGCAAATCGTTTCGCGTTGTCCTTAATCAATTGAGCTTCCGTCGGATGCAATTGCCGGTTATTCATGTCGGAATTGAAAGCGGTAGCCGCGCCTGTCGCGCCACCGGCTGTCGCGCCGATGCCCATCGCAATGGCCGCACCCACCACGTTTTTTACGCCTTCGGGAAGATCTGACGTGGCCTTGTTGATGGCGTCCGCCGAGAGGGACGCAAGGCCTGCGCCGGCAGCGCCTTGCAAACCGCCTGTCACCCCTCCAATGGCTGCATGGGCCAATGAGCGGTAAATGCCACCTTCGGCCCACTTGGCAGCTTCCTCCGGGTCGCTGGCCTTCAGCTCGTCGTACTTCTTCTGCGCTAAGTCCCCCACCGCCTTGGACGCCTGCTTGCCGAATTCCGCCGTAATCGCAACCTGCGCATCAATCTCGCGCTGCACCCTGGCCGCATCAAAAATCTTCGGAATGCCGGCCTCAGCATCGCCGGTTCTGGCGTCCTTATTGCCCGCAATGCCGCTGATGGCCGCCTGCGTGACACTCGATGCATTGCCACTGTCGCGGCCAATACCCGCGCTGCCGCTGTTGGTGGGCGCGGCTTTGGACGCAGCCACCTGTTCTGGTGTCGTGCCACTGCTCTGGTCGCCCGCCTTGAAGCCCAGGCTGGCGTTGATGTTGTAGCCGTCGCCCTTGTAGTCCGCCTTGTTCTGGATGTCGCTGGTGGTGAGCGCGCCGCCGGTCGTGAAGCTGTTCTTGCCTTCGTCGACAGCCTTGTCCGTGCTGGTGATAGCGCCACCCTTGAGGTCGGTGTCATTCTTGACTGTGACCTGGAAGCCGCCGTCGCCGGCCTTGATGCCGGACTGTTCGGTCACGCTGGCGAAGTTACTGTCGATGTTGCTCTTGCCGCCGGATACGCTAACGCTCGATGTGCCGTAGCACAGCGGCGGGATGCACAGGCTCACGCCACCACCGCTGCTTTGCTGCTGGCTGGTGTAGGTGCTGGTGTCCTGCAGGCTTTCGATGTTCAGGTTGCCGCCCACATCTGCCTTGACGGTGTTGGCTGTGACTGTGGCGCCTTCCAATGTCGTGTCGCCGCCACTGGTCACGCTGGCGGTGTTGCCTGCGGTGATGTGGGTGTTGCTTTGCACCAGGTCTTGCCCATCGGCATTGCCCCGGCTTTGGCTGGCTGACGCATTGAGGCTGATGCCCGACTGGCTGCCGAAGTTGATGCCGATGCCAATGCTGGCGGAACTACCGCCGTTGGTGCTGTGCTGCTCCACAGTGTTCTGCGCGGCTTGCAGGGTGACGGCGCCGTCGGCCAACAGGCGGGCGTTGTTGCCAGCCGTGACGTCGCTGCCCTGGATCAGGATGTTGGAGTCTTTGCCGGCCCCGCTGGCGGTGATGCTGACGTTGCCGCCTGCGCCCACGCTGGAGCCACGTGCCGTGTTGCTGGTTTCTGTGCTGTTGCTCTGGCTATTGCTGGAGCCAATGGAGATGTTGAAGCCGACGCTGGTGGCAGCCTTGACGGGGTCCTTCATGACCTCTGCCACCTTGTTGACGGTGTTGTAGGTGTTCAGCGCCGCTGCGGCGGCGCCCAGGGCCTGCATGCGGCTGTCGCTGGTGTTGCCGGAGCCGTCGATGTCGCCGGGCTGCACGCGCACATAGACCTGGCGCACGAGCACGCGTTGGGTGCTGCCGTCTGCAAGGGTCACGGTTTGCTCGACCAGCCAGACGATGTCGCTCGTCTGGTTGGCCATCTGGGCTGCGCTGGGAGATGCTACTAAATTAATAGCTGCTTGCACCCTTATATCCTGAGACTACAGGCCTTTTCTATTGATGACCCTCTTTCCTGTTATGGCTCCATATCAAGAAATAGTTCCCAGTTAATGTGGCGAGTCCCTTTTGACACTAACCAAACGAAATAGTCAGCGGCTAAATATCGACTTTTAAAAATGGCTATCGCATCGCGTCTCCCTCGCTCCTCTGTATAGATATAAAACTTATCGTCAACTCGCTCAAAGCCATAGGGTTCCACGTCATTTGGCGAGTGATAGCGACGATTGCCGACATCCCAATCAGGCCAGTCGATATCTTTAAGTGCTTCGCTAATTAAGCGGTACACCCTGTTAATACTCAAGTCAACTGCATTGGGGGCCTGACTTTGGTGACGTAGCGGTTGATTAAAACCCTCAGCTACATAGTCGGGCACTGCGATCATTTTTTCTGTCATTGCACAACCTTTCTCAAATAACCTTGTTTTACTAACTCTTCGATTGGTAAGCCAATACCCCCTCGAGTATCAAATTGAAGACCCATTCCCTGTTTGCCAAACCAGGGCATAGCATTACTTTGCTCAACAGCGAGAGGTTTAAGAACAACATACTCATCGCGCACCGCAGTATTTGTGAATGGCGCAAGCGCCCGTTGTTCTAGGGGGGTGCCAGAGGGTGCCAAAAAGCTAGAATTTGGAGTTGTTCCACCATAGCGGTCGAGTTTTGTACCCGTATCCAGTACTGTTTTGAACTCCGAACCGGGCACATTTCCGCTGCCTGGAGGCCACCATATTTTGCCTTCTGAAGTGACCCAGTTTGCATTTTTTGCAGCTACCATTTGCTCGGCAGCCAAGGTGAATCGGTCACCCTCTCGACCGAAATTATTTGCGATTCTCGCCGCTGTCGCATCAGTGATCGGTACGCCATTTGACGTAAAGAAAATTTCAACCGCCCTGCTGGTCATCCCGGCACCACTTATCGCCGCGCCAATGAAAGCCCCCAGCGCCTGATTGCCGGCTTCCAGCAAAAGCGCCTCAGCCGTGCTGCGCACAGCGGCATCTTGAAATGTGCCCATACGCGAATCAAACACTGGACCTATGGTTGAAGTATTGAGCGACGTAGACAAAAGACTATTCGCATAGGTGTAACCACTGGGAGTTGTGAATACCTTGTTGCCCATGGCAATGGCCTGGCTTTTCTGGTCATTGCAATAATCCGGCGTTTGACCCGAGCAGGCTTGAGCCAACGCTCTATCACGCTCGACAGACAGCGCGACCAGCTCGTCACGTTGGGCGCAAGCTGCTTTGTCTCCAGCCGCACACCCCGATGCCGCCAACTCGTATTTTTCTCGCTCGGACAGCCGCAACATGCTTGGACGGTTGTGATTCAGGAAGTTGTTCACCACCTCATTAAAGGCTGTCCCTGCTCCAGTCGCACCGCCCACTGCCGTCCCCGCCGCTGTAGACGCCAGCGCCGTCAACGTCTGTGCCAGTGGCCCATCGATACCTGCTTGCCTGAGTGCATCAGCCACTGCGGGGGCGGTCAACGTACCGGCTGCAGCACCGGCAGCACCGCCGGCTCCGCCTGTCAGACCACCGATGAGTGTGTGTGCAGCAACACGCAGTACACCGCTGTCTCCCCAGTTGTCTTCAAGTGCCTTGGCCTGGGCGTTTAGTGCTGCGGCACTCTCGGGGTCTGTTTGCGCTTTTGCATTTGCCTGGACTCTGAGGCTTTGGGCGCTCAGAAGCTGGACTTGCGCAAAGTCCCCCACAGCCTTGCTCGCCAGCTTGCCAAACTCCGCCGTGATGGCGATCTGCGCATCAATCTCCTTCTGCACCTTGTTGGCATCGAAGATCTTCTGGATACCGACCTCAGCATCGCCGGTTCTGGCGTCCTTATTGCCCGCAATGCCGCTGATGGCCGCCTGCGTGACACTCGATGCATTGCCACTGTCGCGGCCAATACCCGCGCTGCCGCTGTTGGTGGGCGCGGCTTTGGACGCAGCCACCTGTTCTGGTGTCGTGCCACTGCTCTGGTCGCCCGCCTTGAAGCCCAGGCTGGCGTTGATGTTGTAGCCGTCGCCCTTGTAGTCCGCCTTGTTCTGGATGTCGCTGGTGGTGAGCGCGCCGCCGGTCGTGAAGCTGTTCTTGCCTTCGTCGACAGCCTTGTCCGTGCTGGTGATAGCGCCACCCTTGAGGTCGGTGTCATTCTTGACTGTGACCTGGAAGCCGCCGTCGCCGGCCTTGATGCCGGACTGTTCGGTCACGCTGGCGAAGTTACTGTCGATGTTGCTCTTGCCGCCGGATACGCTAACGCTCGATGTGCCGTAGCACAGCGGCGGGATGCACAGGCTCACGCCACCACCGCTGCTTTGCTGCTGGCTGGTGTAGGTGCTGGTGTCCTGCAGGCTTTCGATGTTCAGGTTGCCGCCCACATCTGCCTTGACGGTGTTGGCTGTGACTGTGGCGCCTTCCAATGTCGTGTCGCCGCCACTGGTCACGCTGGCGGTGTTGCCTGCGGTGATGTGGGTGTTGCTTTGCACCAGGTCTTGCCCATCGGCATTGCCCCGGCTTTGGCTGGCTGACGCATTGAGGCTGATGCCCGACTGGCTGCCGAAGTTGATGCCGATGCCAATGCTGGCGGAACTACCGCCGTTGGTGCTGTGCTGCTCCACAGTGTTCTGCGCGGCTTGCAGGGTGACGGCGCCGTCGGCCAACAGGCGGGCGTTGTTGCCAGCCGTGACGTCGCTGCCCTGGATCAGGATGTTGGAGTCTTTGCCGGCCCCGCTGGCGGTGATGCTGACGTTGCCGCCTGCGCCCACGCTGGAGCCACGTGCCGTGTTGCTGGTTTCTGTGCTGTTGCTCTGGCTATTGCTGGAGCCAATGGAGATGTTGAAGCCGACGCTGGTGGCAGCCTTGACGGGGTCCTTCATGACCTCTGCCACCTTGTTGACGGTGTTGTAGGTGTTCAGCGCCGCTGCGGCGGCGCCCAGGGCCTGCATGCGGCTGTCGCTGGTATTGCCCATGGCCTGCAGAGTGTCGGCGGTGCCCTTGATGCCCATCGCAGCATCAATCACGGGATTGCTGACGGTGATGCTCGCGCCTGATTGCTTGAACTTCTGCTCGGTGCTGGACTGGCTGGTTTCCCGGGCTTCGATGATGTCCACGGTTTTGGCGAGGATGGTGATGCCGCCTGCCGGGGCCAGCACGTCGCTGCCGACTTGCCGATAGCTTTCCCCGGCATGGATGGTGACATTGCCGCCAATGCTGCCCACTGCGGAACCAACCGCTGTCGTCGTTCGCCCTTGCTGGTCGGTGCTTTGCTCCCGCTTCCCGTAGCTCAAACCGCCCATGGCACCCAGGCCGGACTTTAGTTCCTGGTTGAAGCTGCTAGCTTGCTGGGTATTGGTAGCGGCGACAATCTGCACATCGCCGGTGGCGCGGATGTTCACATCCTGCTCGCCCACCACATTGGAGCCTCGGATGCTGGTATCGCGGCCGGATTGCAGACTCACAAGCACGCCGCTGATGCTGCTGCCAATGGCGCTGTCCTGACTCTGGTCATTGCGGACGGTGGTGGTGCTGGACGACAGAAAGCCTTTTTTGGTGGTCTCGCGCGCGAACTCGTCGCTGGAGGTCTGGCGCCCTTCGGTGATGCTGATGTCGCGGCCGGCATCGGCGGAGATGGCTCCGGCGACGCTTTGCAAGCCGGAACCAGTCAAGGCGATATCCCGTCCTGCCGTGACGTCGATGTTTCCACCAGCACTCAGCTGACTGCCTACGTCCTGGCTGGAGGATCGTTTGCTGTAGTTCTTGGCGTCAAAAATGGTCTGGCTGGTCTGCTCCGTGGCCACGCCGCCAATGGCTACGTCGCGCCCGGCACTCAGGATGATCTGGCCATCGGCATTCACGCTGGCTCCCGCCAGAATGATTTCGCGTCCAGCGTAGCTGCTGACATTGGCAGCCGATACTGTCGCAACACGGTCCAGACCGGTCCAGGTGTTGATGGCGCCGTTGGGCCCTGTCACGCCGGAGCTCTGGGTCGTCGTGAGCAGCCGGATGTCGCGGCCGGCCAACAGGCTTGCGCTGCTGTCGATACCGGTGCCCAGGATAGCGCCGCCGATGTTGCTCAAGTCTTGCGCGGCACTGGCCAGCACCTGGTTGGCTCTGATACGGCCGGTATTGGTGATATCACGGCCGCTGGCCAAGATGGCAGCGGCGTCAGCGCTGATTTGGCCGCTGTTGGTGATGTCGCCTGTGGTCTGGATACGCACATCGCGCCCGGCAATCAGGGCGCCGCTTTGCTGCAGATCAACATTGTCAATCCGGCGCAGATAGACCAGGGGAATCAAAACCTGCTGCGTGCTGCCATCGGCCAGCGTCACGGTCTGCTCGGTCAGCCAGACGATATCGGTGGTCAGAAGAGCCATTTGTTCAGCCGATAGGCTGACGCCGGGCGTGAGCTGGTAGACCTTTCCGAAAGCGACACCAGCATCCATGAGGGCTTTGTATTCGTCTTCGGTGCTGCTGTAGTTGCTGAGAAAGCGCCTGCCAGTCAGCGCCAGGATCTGGTCGTTGATCTCTTTTTGCTCAAAGAAACCGTCGCCGTAGCGCTTGAGGGTCCGCTCGGGGTCCATATTGAGCGTCTGCAGCATGTAGTCGCTGGAAAGGAAGGTGCGCAGATTAGTGAAGCGCGGGTCGGTCTCCACCAGATACCGAGCGCCAGGCTCACGGTGTTGTGTGAACAGTGAGTTGGTGGGCGCTTGCAAGCCGGGCAATGTGCTCAGGACCATGCCGGCCGAGCCAGGCAGCGTAACCCGGGTGACGACCGTCGGCGCAAAGCTGGCGGCGCCCACACCCGCCGCGCTGCCAATATTGGCAGTCGTGCCTGAGCGCGTGGCGGTGTAGCCGGCGGTCTGGTTGGTGTGCTGCTGGTAGGTATAGGCGGCCAGGTCAAATGTTTGGACCACC
Organism: uncultured beta proteobacterium; assembly: GCA_963793855.1. GTDB lineage: Bacteria > Pseudomonadota > Gammaproteobacteria > Burkholderiales > Burkholderiaceae_C > Polaromonas. The sequence goes on along the minus strand of CAWCBL010000004.1, from coordinate 242,919 downwards.
GGTGCCCGGCTGAAGGAGGACCAGGGTCCGCCAGAACCCGGCACTACCAAGCGGACCAGCCCGTCCATCACGTCTATCTCGCGGGTACCCGCGATGCCTCGGTTGTCAACTGCGGGGCCGACGATGAACAGGCTCCCGCCGGCGACGATCTGGCTGACATCGTTTAGCGTGCTCCCCTGCAGTGTCATGCCGGCACCCGACAGGAGCTTGCCAGGGTTGCTGCTGGCCAGCTGCGTTTCTTTCGTGACTTGCGTGTAGCTGTAGTCGTAATAGTGGCAGCAGCCCAACAGACCGTAATCGTTTTCAACAGAAAGGTTGTAGGCGGTGATGGCGTCGTTTGCTGCCGTGGTTGCAGCGGTGGGATCCTGCGCCGGTGCAGGAGCTGTCACGCCCCAGCGGGCGTAGTCTGCGGCAGTGGCAGTTAGAGGGTCCAACGGATCGGCATAAGCGCGCGTGCCCCACGCGGCGGGGTTGACCTTCTCGTAGGCGATGTAGGCTGAGGTGCCGCACGCATAGGGATTCCAGCCGTTGCGCATGTAGCTGTACACGTTGGCACCGGTGGGGTTGCAGGGTGCGACATCGCCTAACACAAACCAATCGAAATTCGTGTGAAGCGGACCACCGCCATCGCTTTGGTACTCACGAAGCGCCTGGCGACCGATCTCGACCGTATTGGTGGTGTAGCCACCATTGAGGTTGTTGATGCTCAGCGCACTGATATCGAGCTTGCGGCCAGCTTCAATGGTCGATGCCCGATTGGTCAGGTTCACCGCACTGCCGGTGATGGCGCCTGCGCCATCCAGGCTACCGCCGATAGCGATGTCATTGTTCGCATAGATCAGGGCGCCATTGGTATTCGAAAGATTTTGGGTAGCGATGAAGAGGCTGTCGCGGGCGGCAATCACGCCGGTGGCGTCGTTATTGACGTTGGTGGCATTGATCCTGAGCGTGTCGCCAAAGATGCGAGCCGTGTTGTTCACCGTCGCGGCGTTGATGGTGGTGTTCACGCCGTCAATGAGGCCGGCACCGCTGTTGGTCACCGTACCGTTGGCGTTGATGACCGTGGTCTGACCACTGATCTCGCCGGTATTGGTCAGGTTTCCTGCGCCGCTTGCGGCGCTGCCAGTCGCATTGGCAGTCAGCATGCTGTTGGCATGCAGAGTGCCGCTGTTCGTGATGTTGCTGGCATTGACAGTGAGGTTGCCCTGCGCGGACAGTATGCCGGCATTGCTGTAGTTGCCATGCACGGTCAGGCCGACATTGCCGGCGCTGGCAATGGCGCCAGCCGGCGATTGGCTGCTCGTGGTGACCGTGACGCTGGTATCGCCAATGATGGAGCCGCCAGCATTGACCAGCGCCGGGGCGGTGACGCTCAGGTCTGTTTTGGCGCTCACGCTGCCGTTGGTGTTGTCCAGACCGGTTCCCCCGCTGACGGTGGCGCTGCCGCCTGCGCTCAAGGTGCCGGATTGATTGTTCACGCTCCCGCTGGTCGTTGCAGCGAGATTCCCCGCCGCGCTGATGCTCGATCCTGTATTGACGATATTGCCGGCGTTCAGGGTGGCGGCCGCGTTGCTGATGATCTGACCGGCACCTGCCGCAGTCTTGCTGTTGTCTAAATCACCAGTGATGGTCATGTTCAGATTGCCATTGCTGGCCATATAACCAGCCTGGTTGTTCAAGCTGCCGACCTGAAGCGTCAAGCTGCCACCGGAAAGAATGCCGGCGGCGCTGCCACTGTTGGTGTTGGTAATGACTTGACCCTGACTGTTAATGCTGGCATTTCCCGCGGACTGGATCAGTCCGGCGTTGTTGCTGACGGCTTGGCTAATGAGATTGAGAGCTCGAGCCGCCACGATCTGGCCGGTGCTGTTATTGAGCGCATCAACGGTGAGCGCGACGTCCTGGCCTGCAACCAAGCCACCGGTGTTGCTAGTGGCTCCGGCCGTGACGGTGAGGGTTTGCGCCGCCTGAAGCTTGCCGCTGTCGTTGCTCAAGGATTGGCCAGTGGTGACGGTCAATGCGCCGCCGGTGGAGGCCATGGCGCCGGCGGTGTTGTCTACCGCGCCCGTGGCGTTGATGCTGGCGCTGCCCGCCGCAGCCAGCAAGCCCGAACGGTTGCTCAGGTTCGCCGCACTGAACGAGAGCGTCCCGTCACCGCTGATCTGTCCTTGCTGGTTGTTTACATCGCCGGCGATGACGGTCAGATTGCCCCCTGCAACGATCCTGCCAGCTTGGTTACCGAGGGTCTGGCCGCCCGTTTGCACGGACATATCGGACTTGGCGGAGATGACACCGCCCTGGTTGTTGACGCCCGCCACGTCACTGGTGCTGATCTGGACGCTTTGGTCACTGACGATTCGGGCTTGCGTGGCACCTATGCTGTCGTTTTTAAGGCTCGCGGCCTGAATGTTGACGCCGCTGGCGCCCAGGAGTTTGCCCCCGGTGTTGTTGAGTTGCCCCAGAGCGGCTACCTGAAGCTGGCCCCCGGCCAGCACGGTGCTGCCAGCATTGCTCACGCTTGCGGCCTGGATACGGGTATCTTGACCGGATTGCCAGTTGCCGCCTGTATTGCTGAGCTGTCCACTGGCGCTGGCGTGAATGCTTTCACCGGCCGTCACGCTGGTATTGCTCAGTGTCAGGTCGCCCGTGCTGGCGTTCAGGGTGAGACGCTTATCGGTGGCGACACTCGCGCCTTGAAGCTGGATGCTCTGAGCCGTAGCGCTGATATCGCCCAATGCTTGTAGGCTACCGCCGGTATTCGCGAACTGGCCCGCATTGAGAGTCAGGCTGTTACCGCTGTAGACGGTGCCGCTGTTGTTCAGATGATCTGCGGCCTGCAGGGTGAGTGCGCCATCGGTAAGGGTCTGACCCGTCAAAGTGGTATTGCCAGTGCTCGTGAGGCTGAGGCTGCCTTTGGCATAGGTGTCTTTAAGGCTCAGATCACCATTGCTATTAAGTACCAAGTTGCCCTGCATGGCGGAGAGACGGCCCGTGCTGTTGACGCCCAAGCCCTTGTCGGTCGCTATAAGAAAAATCTGATTGGCGTACATTCCGCCAACACTCCTGATGTCTACGGCAAAGCTGGGTGGCGCACCGGCACCAGATTGCGGCGCGACTTGCAGACTGTCGTACAGCGACTGATTGGCTCCTGCCAGCACATTAAGGTTGCGAGCCCAGATTTCACCTTCTACAACCAAGCCACGGGCAATCAGATCAAGCTGTTCGACATTGATGGCGTTCAGGCCCGCGGCTCCGATGTTGATAGTTCCCTGGCTGGTATCAAATCCAACGAGGGAGCCACCAGCGCCATACTGGGGAACCCCTGTCGTCAGAGAGGCTCGTCCTGTATTGATGAAGCTGCAACCATCGCAGTTGATGCCGTTGGGATTGGCTGTGACGACATTGGCGTTGCGACCGGCCACTTCCATGGGGCCACGCAGTTGGCTCGGGTTAGAGGAGATCACCTGGTTGACGATGATCCGGGCTGGCGTCACGCCCAACTGCATATTGCCGGCAATCCAGCCGCCGAGTTGGGTCTGCACGTTGGCGGAGCTGTTGTTGAGGATCAGGCCATTCGGGGCAACATTGAACTGGTTGTACTGGTTGAGACTGACGCCCGCGGCGCTCGGCGGTGCAATGTTGGCGATTGGCACCCCATTGGCGGCCGAATCCATGATGGCTTTTTGGCCTGCGACGGCGCCAGCTGCAGGCGTCGCTTGCGCATAGGCGTCGCGCATCGGCAGCAGCGTTGGCAGCACGATGGTTTGCAGGCTGAATACGCCAAGAAACAGTTTTCCGAGCATGCGCTTGACTGCCGATTGAGCTTCGGTCTGAGGTTGGTTGCTCCGTGTCAAAGGCAGTGGATGCAACGAATCAGCTATAGATTTTTTCATGGCTTGGTTGCCTTGCGGGCTGGATTGAGTTGAGCGTCTGCGCAGGAACCAGCACAGCAGGCCAGCCCGCTCGTACTATGGACAGCCAACAAAGCTATGAAGAACTCAGAATGCATACGTCAGCGAGACATAGGGATAGAAGCGCCGGGTCTTGAAGCCGGCCGGTTTGTACAACGGCGCACCTAAACTGATGTCGAGCTGAACATTTTTGTCTCTGGCTTTAACGCCCAGCGCGGCGCCAACGAGCTTATTGCCAATCAGGTTTACATCGCTAGAACCCCAGACACGACCCAGATCCAGTGCCAGCATCCAGGCGCTTTCCATGCCAATCCAGTCGCCAAGTGCTCGCCCGGGTGTGGACCATTCATTGCGTGCAATAACACCGCTCTCTGCAATCAACACTGCATCGCCATCAAATCCGCGGACGCTATAGCGTCCGCCGATGGCGATCTGGTCCGTTGAAAGTGTCTGGTCACGCGTGGACTGCCCGCGAACGTTCAGCGCATACCGGATGGGCACATCCTTGAACCAATGCAATGGCGTATCAAAATTGGCGCTGACGGTCCATATTCGGGGGCGTAGTGTCAGTCCGCCGCTCGCTGCTGTCGGAAAATCGTCTTGCGCCGCGTTCCAGGGCATGCCGCGGCGATAACCCAGGTTCAGGTCGACGCTGGACTGCCCAAACAGATGCCGCCAGTTCGTCCCGGTTTCCAATTGCGTGTTTCGCCTGCGTTGGACCAGCAACTCGGTGTCGTCAATAAAGCTTTGCGCTCGGCGACTGGAAACCGCGGCGTAAACGCCGAATTTGCTGCTGCTGGTGCGTAGCATCGTGCGATCCCAGCGAACTTCGCCGCTCTGACTATTGCCGCTGGACAGGAAATAGACCGTCGTCCCCTGGACCACCTGGGCGAAGCGGCTGTAGCTCCCTGACAGCGTAAAGGTGTTGTATCCCCATGGAATGGAGTAGTTCAGGCTTGCGCTCTGCGCTCGGTGATTGGTCTGCAACTTCTCGGCATTGCTGTTCAGACTGAGGCTCATAATGTCGTTAAGCCCGAGGGGGTTGTCCACGGCGAAATTGGCGCTGAGTTGCCCGCGACCAAGAGTGCTACTCCCAGAGTTGTCAAGGCCGACACTGCCGCGGACTCTGTCACCCATTACCACCGGCTCACGCTCAATCAGAACGCGGGTGGTGTCGGCATCTTCCCCGGGCTCCAGTTGCGTGGCAACACGCTGACTCGGCAAGCGCTTCATCTGCTCGACGCCTTGCTCCAGAGCATGCACATCGAGGATGTCGCCCGTAGAAACTGGAAAAGCGTTCCGGAAGGTGCCCCAGTCACCCCCGCCAGACCTGCCGTGGGTCACCATCTCGATGCTGGAAATGCGCCCTGCGCTCAAATGCAGGTCAAGCGTGCCTTTGGAAAGGTTTTGCGGCGGCAGGCTCACCCGGGTGGTGACATAACCAAACTCCTGGAGTTTGGCGTTAAGCTCTGCAGCGATGGCGCTCAGGCTCCGCACACCAATACAGCGGCCGCGATATGCCGCAATCTCTCCCTTCAGCCACGAAAAGCGCTGCGCGTCGTTGCCCCGAAGCTCGATATCAGTAATGACGAAGCACGGCTTTTCGTCATCCGGAATGAGCGAAGGCGTAACACGTCGAGGGGTCGGCTTCAGTTCGCTGGGCGTCTGCGGAGCTTCGAGGGACTGCCGAGCCCGCTCTTCCTGCCTTCGCAAGGCTTCCTGGCCAGCCTGCTCAGCGGACAAGACACCCGTTTGCTGCGAAAAAGCCTGACAGGCAAAGAGCGAAAGCGCAACGCCAACGCCAACGCCAACGCGCAAAGCGTTGGACTGAAATTTAACGCTTTTTTTCGTGCGCGCTAGCACTACCCCGAGTGATTCACCCAAGTCATCGTGTGGCTTGGCCAATCACGCACTCCCTGTTTTATTCTTTTTATTTCCAGACCATTTGTCCGGCGCTATCGCACAGCTTAAAGTTGCAATCAGCCCAATTGAAGCGCATCATTAATACTTGTGGTTCAGTGCTGTTTTTGCAGAACTGAATCACAGTTATCGACGTTTCATATGTAAATCTCGAACGATACAACTCGTTGAGAATTCCAGCTTTAAGTTACATATTCACATCATTGCAGATTTTTGGAAAACGAGGCGAAATTACCATGTCATTTCTGACAGTTAAGAGCAGAGGCGTTGTTTTTTAAAATAGATTTGCATGAACGAACTCTCGCAGCCGTGATGTTTCAATTGAATTGCCGATACTCGCCGCATCCAAAATTGCGTCATCGCGAAGACACCTATTGCTTGAAGGAGAAAGACCAGCCGGCCAAACGCTTGTGAACAAATAGGCGAGCCTTGGGCAAACACATTCGCGGTTAATCAGCTGCGTAGACGATGCCAAGTGCTTGGCCGTCATTGTCGGTCGGCATGTCCCCCTCGCCTCCTTGTCTTTCCCGGCGGCTCTCGGCGCACATAGCCCTCCAAAAACTCTGGACGCTGGCAAATCCATCCTCCTGTATAGATCCTTTCAGGAATGAGCCATCAACCAACGCCCGTCCGTTCTATTTCCATGAGTTCCATGGGTGATGCGCGGAACATCTGAAAAGATTCAGGTCTCACCCTGCAACCATGAAAGCGTCTTGGCGTTTTCCGCCCGCAGCACATCAAGAATTTCATCTCTTGTGATTGCTTTTGAATTAAAGAGTGCATACGAATACGCTCCCGGCACGCCTCCTTTATCCGTTGCGCCACAGCTAACTTCAATATCGCAGACTTCTTCTGTGAAGAAAAATGTGAAGAGTGCTTCAAAGTCATCTTTACGCACCGCCTCCATTGCAGACGAGCCGAAGCCACAGCCATCCACTTGGTGCTCCTCTGTGATGTATGCCTGACTGCGCAAGATATCCACAAACCGTTCGAAGTTTATTTCTCCTCTGCGCACACGAGAGATCAGATCCATACGAAGTATTTTCGTCATTGAGTGTTTTCCGCTTCGTCCGTTTTTCTTGTTTAACCCTTGATATATCTGAATGCTGTACGAGCTCACAGACGCCGTCCAACATCGAAGCCGGAGCTTCCTTACTACCAACACAGATAAGGATCGGCTAGTGATATAGATGGGTATCGGACCTTGTCGACCGGGTTAGCAGTGCTCTCAAGCACGCGCTAGGTTAATCAGATCGCTATAACCATTTTGGTAAGGGGTTTGCGGATGCGCCGGAATCGTATTTGAAGGTGGTTGAGGGATTCTCTGACTGGCGAAGGGGCGGGCTATTTTATTGACTCAGCAGCTTTGCAAATTGGACAAAGTTTCAATCATGAACTACGGAAGTGGTGTTTACATTAACGGGGACATGGGGTTCACTCCTGCTGGGTGAAGAGGCGGAACTACAACATCCATGCCATGATCTGCCTCACTCAAACCCCTTCCGGAGCATGCGCACCACCTGCTGCATGCGTCTTCCTTATTAAGGCATCATGGACGTGGTTTGCACCTACAGGTGCCTGGAAAATTCGTGACTGACAGGAAGACAGTGCGAAGGGCGTGCTAGTCCACGCTTCCGTAAAGAAGCACGGGGAAGCGATACAGCGAAAATATTTCAACCGAGTTCGCTTATCGGGAATAGAGTAAAAACGAAAAATAAGGACGGAGAGATGACGGGCGGCAAGCAGATATCTTTGTCGGGGACCGGCCGGTCTACAACTGACAACAAGCTCTCAGATAAGACCAGGACCAGGAACGAAGCTCAGTTCAATCTGCTAGATGCGATACCCCAGATCGTCTGGGTGATGCAGGCTGATGGCCGGAACACATGGTTCAATCAAAGATGGCTTGACTTTTCAGGCTTGTCCATGGAGGAGTGCCTCGGCCACAGCTGGACCCGCCGCATTCATCCCGATGACAGCCTGCGAGCCTCCTGTCTATGGGATCAGGCTCTGGTCGGTAGCGAGCCGTGCGAGATTGAGTGCCGGCTGCGTCGGGCAGACGGTGTCTATCGTTGGATGCAGGGACATGCGCTCCCGCAGCGTGATGCGACGGGCAAAGTGACCCAATGGCTTGGTACTTTGACCGATGTTGACGACCTGAAACTGGCCACAGAACGGCAAGAGAACGAGCTCGCCATGATCAGGATCGCCAGCAGGGTGGCGCATCTGGGGGGCTGGACGATTGAACTGCCGGAGCGCACCCTCATCTGGTCCGATGAAAACTGCGTAATTAACGACGCACCGCCAGGTTATACGCCATCGCTGGAAGAGGGCCTCGGTTCCTATCTTCCGGAGCATCGGGCGACCGTAATCCGCCATATCGAGGCTTGCATACAACAAGGCACGCCTTACGAATTCGTACTTCCCAAGATGACCATCATGGGCCGCCTCATCTGGGTGCGTTCGATGGGCGAGGCGGTATGTGATGCGGCGGGAAATGTTGTCCGCATCCAGGGTGTATTTAAGGACATTTCAGCGCAAAAAGAGGCTGAAGCGAACGCGCTCGCGCTGAAGCAAAGACTCGTCACAACGCTGGAAAGCGTTACCGACGGATTTTTCCTTCTGGACACCGACTGGAAGTTCACCTATCTGAACGGACCGGCAGAGCGCATGCTCGACGGCCATCGGGCTGACCTGCTGGGCAAGAGCCTGTGGGAGACGTTCCCCGGAACTCTCGGCACGAGAATCGAACGGGAATTTCGCAATACGGTTAAAGAGCAACGCGCAACCCGCTTTGAGGTCTTTTATCTACCGACGAATGTCTGGCTTTATTTTCACGTCTATCCCGCTGATGGGCTGGCAGTTTACTTTCAGGACAACACGGAGCGCAGGAGGCAGCAAATAGAAATTCAAAGCCTGAATACCGAACTCGAAAAACGGGTAATCTTGCGCACCGCTCAGCTTGAAGCGGCGAACAATGCGCTGGAGTCTTTTAGCTATTCCGTCTCACATGACCTGCGCGGGCCTCTCCATACCCTTGAAGGATTCAGTCACCTGCTGGTTAAATCTGAAGCAAATACGCTCAGTGAAAAGGGTAAGCGCCACTTAGATCGAATCCGATCTGGGATCAAGCAGATGGGCGAGTTGATCGACGGCCTGCTGTCTCTTTCCCAACAATCCCGCAAAAAACTTGGGACGGATACAGTCAATCTTTCCGTCATTGCCAGGGGCATCGAACAGGACTTCCGGGCACAGGATCCGCTACGCAAAGCGCACGTGCAAATTCAGGACGGTCTATGCGCGGAAGGTGACCCCCGCTTGTTGTTGGCTGTCCTGCAAAACTTGATGGGGAATGCCTGGAAATTCACGTCCAAACTGGCGCTGGCACGGATTGATGTTGGCAGCCAGTTTGGAAACAAAGGTCAGACCATCTTTTTTGTTAAGGACAATGGCGTCGGGTTTGACATGGCTTTCAAAGACAGACTATTTGACAGCTTTGAACGCCTCCATTCGCATGGGGATTTCGCTGGAACCGGAATCGGACTCGCCACCGTGAAGCGGGCCATTGAATATCACGGGGGCAGCGTCTGGGCAGAAGCAAAATTGAACGAAGGTGCCACGTTCTTTTTCACGCTAAGTAAAACAACCGAACCGGTCGAGTAAAGGTCGCCGAAGCTCAACCAAGGTGCGCAAGGTCCACTATGAACCTCGCCAATGTCGAAGTCGTAAGCAGCGGCCATAAGTTCAAGGCGCTTTATCAAGCATTTTTTGACTTTGGCTACGCGTTGTTCTCACGTCGTGAATATTCTGGCGGCCGGTGCCGGTCGCTGTGGTGGAGGCATCTTGCTGCACTTTTGTGCCGACACTGTAGACCTTGGCCGGCTAGGTCATCCTGGCCAGGAGTAACTCGATTGGGCCGTTTGTAATCCCTACCGAAACTCCGAGAGAAACCTCAGAAGTACAGCGCGTTTCTTCGGTGGGAGTTTCCCTATGGAGATGATAATATCATCTGTTTCATCAACTTTTTCCAAGCTTTCGCGGGCATGCGTGCCTGGGCGCAACAAGGGCGAGCCATCGCCGGTAATGACCCAGTGAAAATTCAGCATCTGCCCTTTGCCATTTCGCAGTGCGTTTTTGTGCTCTGAAAGCCTGGCAATGTCTGGTAGGGCGGTGCGTCGCTTAATGGCCTGAACGGTGCTCGGATTGGAGTAGCCCAGGCGTCGCGACAGCTCGGCCGAAGAAATTTCCAGATGCTCGCTCATGGCCAGAAAGAATCGGGACGCAATATCGGCGACTACATCGTTGGAGCGTTGTTGACGTGGCATATAAATGATATTATCATCTAGCATAGTCCTCAAAAGCAAGCACATGAATAAAAAACTGAATCAGTACATGACGCCGGCGAGAGTTGCGAAACTGGTTGCGCGTGAACTTGGAAATTGCGACACCGTGATTGATTTCGCAGTCGGGGAGGGAGCGTTGCTTGGGGCTGTGCAAAAGGCTTTTAAACGCGTTCGCACCATAGGGTTTGACGTCGACGGGGGCATGGTGCAAACGGCGCGGGACGCTCTTGGCACTGATGATATTCGCCGCGGAAACGGGTTGGCTGTGAGGTTGCCTGCATCCAGTCTGTCGGGGCGAGTCGGCGTCGTGGCTAATCCGCCGTTCGCGGGTGCAACTGAGGACCGTTATGGTTGGTTGCGTCGTGCTTTCAAAGGCTTGACCGGCAAGCTCGGGCAGGACCGAGTTGAGCTTCAATTCCTAGCGCGGTCTCTGCTCACCGCCCGCGCTAGCGGCGGGCGTGTTGTGATCGTTCTTCCTATCGGCTTTGCCGATGGTGATGTCTATCGACAGCTGCGGACACTTCTCATGACGCAGTACAAGCTAATCCGCTGCATTGAAATCTGTGGGGACGTATTTGTGGACACAGAGGCTCGGACGGTCATGCTCGTTATCGACACCGTTGGAGCACCCAGCGCCCAGGTCGAAATATGCGAGATGCCAGCTGGTGCCGCCAAGCCTATCCCGGTCTGTAAGGTAGCCTTGGAGGCTGGTGTGAGGCTCGATGCCAGATATCACAAGGCGATCAGCTTGGCTGGTATGTCTGCAGGCCCACGGCTGGAAGACTTGAATGTCACCGTCACGCGAGGTATCGTTTCGCGTAAGGAGGCCCAGATGCTGAATATCGCCGCACTCCACACGACAGACCTGGGGCGCGCTCAAGGGGGGCGCCTGGTTACCTCCAAGCTAGCAGCTTCAACAGACGAAAAGCATACCGTTGCGCGCCGAGGCGACATCCTTTTGCCGCGGACCGGCTCAAGGGTACGCTGGACTCCTGTGTTGGTCGAATCTGGTGCCGCACCCATCACAGATCATGTATTTCGGATCCGTGCGCCACGCGCCATGCGCCAGGTGGTCCTCGATTCCTTTCGCCATCCGGCATTTACCGACTGGTTACAGGGCGTCAGTAAAGGAGTTTGTGCCACGGTGCTGACCAAGTCGGAGCTAATGAGAATGCCTGTGTTTGCTTCTTCAGGCTATGTGGCGAGGAAAGTATCGGTCACTTCATAAAGATGCCATCGCCGTACCTCCTCGGTGCGGCCTTGTGAGCGTTCAGGATGGTCATACAGCAAAACTGCCTGGTCCATCGAGCCGTGTTCAATCAGGAACAGTGCGGCGCCGATTGCATGCGGTTTAGTTCCTAGAGGGGCAACCAGAATTGGTCGCGCTTCCTTGTCTGCGGTGCGGAGCTCTGTTAACAAGCGGTACGCAGCCGAGGCACTTGAAGCTGCGGCATATCGGACCTGGTCGCCGGCAGACAGGTGATCCACATTATTGGCGATGGCATCGATCTCCCATGCGGATTCGAAAGCCGGAATTCCGAACACGACGTGCTTCTTCCAGGCTTGAAGAAGCTCCTCTTGCTGTAACGCTTGTCCGAACCGCGCTCCCTCATAGCCCAGAAAGAAGACGGCCTGGCCAGTCTCAATTTCGCTGAGATTGGTCATGAACTTGGGTATGGCCCTGAAACGGCGGTTCTGGCTGAGATTGAAGTTGCGATGATCACACAACCGGTCGTCTACCGGCCTTCGGTACCCTTTGGGCTCCACGTACAGAAACGTGACGGTTTTGACCTTTTCTCGGGTTGCTGCCGCGAACAAATAGAGCAACTCGGGATAGGTAAGCGAAGTGGCTTCAATCAGCAGTCGGGTTCTTCCCGAAAGCTGAGCGCATAGCTTGCCAAAGCTCGCCTCCTGGCCATTAACAAACAAGGTGTTGGTTGCCACCGAAAACTTCAACTGCAATTGGGCTGCGGACTGACGATTGGCGAAGGCTGTTGCCGCAATGGAGCGGTCATCTAGGGGGTCTTCGGCGCTGAGCGCTGCCATGTCCCATCTGAGGTTGCCCGCTGATGGCGGTGCAACCTCATCGTGCGTCAGTGTGGATACGTTGAATCGGGCTGTCACTTTTCACCCAGATCTAGGTCAAACTGGTCATCGTTCGGAGCGAGTTCCCACTTGCGTTCATATTGCCTCAGCAACCGCGTGAACTGATCAATGGGCCCCGCCAGGATAATGTTGGCGTCCAGGGAGTTAATCTCCAGCTTGCGGCCCTTGTTGTATGAGAGTCCGAAGTAAGGTGCGTAGATCGGGTTCAGCACATAGTCGTTGGACTCGTACCGGCTTCCCTTCACTTTCGTCTCGGGTTCTTCGAACAGCACCGACCACTTGACCGCCTCATCGAGCACGATCTTTGAGGCGCCCGAGACTTCCTCATGAAGAATTGAAAAATGAGTACGCTCCGCCTCGCTTTGCGAATAACGAGCCTGCGACATCCGGAAAAGTTTCCCAAGAACGTTTACGACCGCGAGTAAACGGTTGCCCTGGTCGCCGCTCCCAGAGACTTCTTTGCGAAACTTCTGACTGGCAGTAAATGCCGCCTTCGCCTGGTCATCGATGGAGACCGTGTACTCGGAAAGACGCTGCCCACTGGGAAATGAACCAACGGACAAATGGCAAAGCTCAAGAAAGTGGCGGACGTTCGTTCTTGAGAGCTTGGCGAATGCGTCAAAGCCGGCGTAAATGGGGCAGCTTCGCTGGCGGTAGGGTAGATAGATCAGCAGCAACGCCCCGACAAGAAGATGGTGTATCCAATCACCCCCCTGAAAGCGCGACTCCTCCCCGCTCAAGTACTTGGAGAGTTCCTGGTAAACGTCTTCGGGGGTCTTTGAGCGTTGATGCAACAGCGCCGCGCAGACAATTGACGCCTCGGGCGCCTCTTTTTGCAAGAAGTCATCGACTGACCGTGGACTTTTTTTCTCCTCAAGGCCCTCAGCAACAATCTTCTTCCAACGACTTAACAAGGTTGCATCAGCTAGCACGTCCCGTGCTAGCTCACCATAGCTCTTCCCAGGAAGAATTCGATTCATCTCCGAGATGACTGAGTCTTGATAGGCACTATCAGCGGCACGCTCGCGAATTCGGCCTTCATCACGCAACATCTCAAGTGAGACGGGCGTGCTGCTCTCCGGAACGCCGGCCTCGCCAATCAGGCGGAAGAAAAACAGCTCGGCGGCGAACAACCGAAACTGGGGCGCGAGTTCATCATCGAGCCTAATCAATCGGAAATCCGCGATTTCTTGAATAGATTCTGGTCCAGTCGTACCTCGGGTACGCATGCCATTGGGCTTCATGGCTACGTGAAAAATCAACGGCGGCTCACCGCTCTTGATCAGCGTGTTCAGCAGCTTCTGCTGGTACTCCAGTAGATTTTCATATTCATCGACATAGACAGCGAAGACGGAGGTCGCCATATATGGAAGTTTTCCACGGATCTCCTGGATCAGCGCACCGAGAAATTCACGGAGCGGCAGGAGTGATGGCGGCTTGGAGTCATCGAAATTCTTGAACCAGCGCGAAAGAGTCTGGCGCTGAGTCCGGAGCCATTTTTCAAATGAGGGGAGGTCACTAGGCACCCCACCATCGACGTAGCCACCTGCAGCGTCATTGAAGTCGAGCTTGTCGATGGCGCCATACTGGTTTGTACGTTTGCTATCGAAGTTGAGTGCCCGTACTGCCCCTGCAATCTGTTCTGCAAGGGCAAGGCACACGGCGTGTTCAAAAATGTTCTGCCACTTGCTGTCCGGCATGCCGGCGCCAGTGAAGCCGCTGAAGTACTGCGAATCGGCTTTCAAGTAAAGACCGATCGTTCTCAACGCCTCTAGTGGAACGGCCGCGCGATTCGGTGAAAACTGGCTTTGATAAGACAGGTAGCGCAGCAAAGCTGTTTTTCCGCAACCACGGCCACCCTCAAGCACCACGGACTTTCGCGCTTCATTAAGCCCGAGTCCCGGGAAGTACGGTGGAAGAACATAGGATGACCAGATATCGTGGCCAAACTCTTCTGTGCGGTTTCTGATGAAAGCGTTTTGCATTGAATTAACGGTCCAGGAGTGCCGTCAGCTTGGAAGTCGCTTTCCAGAAGATAGGCAATGTGTTGTTGGGCGTCGCGTGCGCAAAACCATAGGCAAGGCCCAGCGAACCAAAGCCGTCCGCCATCTGCCCTGTTGCAGGCAACCCGGTATGTTGGACCGCGGCCTGGTACTGAAGTCGAATCAAATCAGCAAACCCAGGAACCCGGTAACGGTCAAAAGCGGCTGGCAAGAGTACGGAATTTGCCGACGTGAGGCGTTCGCCCCAGACTACTTTCACCTGAGGATATGCAGTGCTTATCTTCTTAAGGCCATCGTCGTGGATCGCCGTCACCAAATACACGAAGCGAACACCTGGGTTCGCGCGCAGGATCTCCGCGATGTTAATGCTCCCCATAAACTTGGTGAACTGGTCTCCGGTGCCCGCAAAAGTCGTCCACGAAATAGATGTGAGACAGGCCGGTTGTACTTGCCAAGGACTGTGGCCAAGCCAGCCACTCAGATTCAATTCGATAGCGACGCTGAGCCAGGCGCAAGATATAGGGGCCTGATTTTGTCGGTGGCGCCAAATGTCCAATGACCGGCGCAATGCGAATGCTTCGTTCGGTGGCTTTGCTATTACGCGTTCTGCAGAGATCCAGAAGTGGCATTGAGGCTCCGCGAACCGGGAGGCTCAGGTTGTCGAACACGGCGTCAAGAAGCGACAAGTACTGATCACGAGAACGAAAGGCCAGGTTGTCGAGCAGATAGGCGCCGAGTAACCCTGCATCGCAGTTCGTCAATGAGCCATGCCATCCATTCAGGCGGTTTTCCTGAATACCCTCCCAGATGCCGGCATAAATCAGCTTGCGGCAGCGATCGAGGACTTGTTCTATGTAGTCTTCCTGGTCTTCCGATGTTCCCATCCCTGGATCCGTGTTTTAGTCTTTGCTTACTTTGTGCCAGCTAAGAGGCAACCTCATCATATCTTGGGGCGAGTGCTTGTAGCCGCCGCGGTAGCCCTGCGCCTGAATTTGTCCAAACAGCGCCTTGGCCGTGCCCGGCCGTGCTTGGGTCGATAGGAGTCGGCCGTGAGGGCCTGCTCCAGTGTTTCTTTAAACGTAGTGAGTTTGGCCTTGAAAGCACATAGCCCACCGGCAAATCGTGACCTTGTTCGTATTCTCGATGCCAGCTCTTGAGCGCGTTCTTCGTCGGGTATCCCAACTGACGAATGGCCGCTCCAGTGCGTTTCCCGAGTTTTATATAGAGCTTGACTGCTCGAATGCGGTCTTCGTACGAGTACATGAACTACCTCCAAGTAGTCCAAGTTTTTGTCCGCACCCCCCGGGTCAGGTTTCAGTGCAATTCAACATGGGAATGTTTGACTGCTACCGAATAGCGGTTTTTTGCGTCCGTATTTTCGCAATCGAAACCTATGGAAAAGGGACGCGAGGCACTTACACAGCGTTGAAGGACAAGATGGCCAGCACTATCGAATCAGCCAAGCAATTGCAACAATGCTCAGTAAAAAATGCTCAGATTACCGTTAACACTTGCCCCCGAAACCCTGTTTTATTAACTGTGCAAGACCAAACACTTCTGCTTCTTCTCTAACGGGGCTAACGAAATCCACCGCAGCGCATTTCAATGTTTGCCAGACCTCTCCAGGGTCTTGGCCAGTTGTCGGATAGAGTTTGATATGAATTGGTGATGATTCAATTGCTGCGGCGCAGAGATGCTCCTCACCCTTGCTGAATCCAAATACACTTGCCCTACGTAGTCGAGAGGGATCGCCTTCGTTTGAGATGAAAAGCCGTGGATCAATCTCGCCATCCGCGTCGGACAGCAAAGTCACGGGTACTGTCCATCCATCTTCTGCGCTTTTCGTAAGCAGTTCGATACCAATGCCTTCAAGCATGTGTATTTCCGCGACGGTTGATCGAAGAAATTCCGGTACGGAGTTGGGCTCCCAGGACGTCGACGACATGATCGCTGCCAAATCAACCGGCCTGACTCTTCTCTCTGAACCGGGGTTTCCTACGGCAGCCAGTTCTACTGGCGTGCGGTTGGCCGCGACCACTACATTGGCAGGACCAGTGAGGTTCACGCTCTTCCAGATGGGTTTATCCGTCAGATCGGGGAAGCGCGGCTCAAAGCGTATGGCTCGAACCTTGGGGGCGAGGCTGTTGGACGCATCTTTATCGATCAGTGATTGATTTGATGCATCCTGTGTACCTGCCGACTTGCCGCTTGATGGATGCTCATTCGTCGCACTGCCGGGCATCAGGGGTCGTAAGCGGCTTTTCTTCACTTCGTAGCGTAATGACTTGAACGGGAAGGGGTAGGAGCATGACCGTAGGTTGTAGACCAAGAAAGTTGATTTTTCCTGGCCGGCAAATGACAGCCATTTTCCTGCGGCGATCAAGTCGGTCTTGCCCTCGAAGGGAAAAAACGCCTGAGGGTAGATCGGTTGATTCGCAACTGAAGCCTTGAGTGCAGATGCGCCGATCTGGGCTGCGGATCGCCATGCAATCGGATCCATATGCAATCGACCAATGTCAGCAGCTGAAGCGCCGGACACGCTTTCGGCGAGTTCAAGTTTGAGACGAGCGGTCCGGCGGTCAAAGGAGGCATTTTCGTACAGCGACTTTCGTTCAAGCGGCGGCAGGAAGAGCTTGGACATCAGGTTGCTCGAAGAGCCAAAGTAAAACCGGATTAACTCCATGCACGGAATGATCAAGCGGCGGTCTTCTGGCAACTCGACCGTCATGCAGTAAGACTGAGTGCACTGAATGTGCCATGGATGTTCTGCCAGGGGCAGCAGAAAACCCTGGTCGTCAAGATTCAATCCGGCCTTGATCAGGGTAGATGTGGTGTTGTTGATTTCGAGGTCGGGAAAGCGTTCCAGTTGGTAGTCAGGGCGAGCCTCAAGTTCGCCATTGCGCCAGATGTCCCCAACACGCAACATGGGCAAGGTCCCAACCGACACCCAGACGCGGCGTTGAAATTTTGCTGGAGATGTGGAGTCCGGCGAGAGTAGGACTGCGGGATCTTCGTGGAAACGGTCAGTTGTGACTCGCGAAAGGTGCAGAAAGACAGAAGGCTGCTTACGCCGAACAGACCGGTCGGGAAATGCAATGTCGCCGAACCAGTCAATACGCCACGGAGTTGCACCTTTTGGAAAGGCCGCAATCCGTGGTGATTCATTGGAGGGACCCTAGGTTTTTGGAGTAATTCCTAGAGTCAGAAGCAACTATTTGTCTCACTAACTACTGAATTTATCTCAATAACTTCTAACTTTTCTCATTTACTTCTGATTGTTGACACGCCATCGCATGCTCGGCCTGCTGGTCGGCGTGGTAGCTGCTGCGCACCATGGCGCCGACGGCGGCGTGGGTGAAGCCCATCTTGTAGGCCTCTTCCTCGAACATCTTGAAGGTGTCGGGGTGCACATAGCGGCGCACCGGCAGGTGGCTGGTGGATGGGCGCCAGGTACTGGCCAATGGTCAGCATGTCGATGTCGTGCGCGCGCATGTCGCGCATGACCTGCAGGATTTCTTCGTCGGTTTCGCCCAGGCCGACCATGATGCCGCTCTTGGTCGGCACGTCGGGGTGCAGCGCCTTGAATTTTTTCAGCAGGTTCAGGCTGAACTGGTAGTCGCAGCCGGGGCGCGCTTCCTTGTACAGGCGCGGCGCGGTTTCCAGGTTGTGGTTCATCACGTCGGGCGGCGCGGCTTTCAGAATTTCCAGCGCGCGGTCATCGCGGCCACGGAAGTCGGGCACCAGCATTTCAATCTGCGTGCTGGGCGACAGTTCGCGAATCTTCCGGATGCATTCGACAAAATGGCCGGCTGCCGCCATCGCGCAGGTCGTCACGGTCCACGCTGGTGATCACCACGTATTTCAGCTTGAGCGCGGCAATCGTCTTGGCCAGGTTCTCCGGCTCGTCCACATCCAGCGGGTCGGGCCGGCCATGGCCGACATCGCAAAACGGGCAGCGGCGCGTGCACTTGTCGCCCATGATCATGAAGGTCGCCGTGCCCTTGCCGAAACATTCGCCGATGTTGGGGCAGCTGGCTTCTTCGCACACCGTGACGCAGCTTGTTCTCGCGCAGGATCTCCTTGATTTCGTAAAAGCGCGTGGTCGGGCTGCCGGCCTTGACGCGAATCCAGTCCGGCTTTTTGAGCACCTCGCCCTGCACCACCTTGACCGGGATGCGCGACAGCTTGGCCGCCGCCTTCTGCTTGGCCAGCGGGTTGTAGTCTGCTCTGGCGTCTGCGACCTTGCGCGGATGAGCTTCGGGTGTGCTCATGGTGTGTGGTGTGTGTGGGTAGCAGCTCACGGCGCCAGGTAAGTGACGAGCTTTTGGCTCAGCACGTCCGCCGCATCCTGCCAACTGGCCGATACCCCGATTGTAGAAAGGTCCGTGGTTTGCAGCCCGGCATAGCCGCAAGGGTTGATGCGCGAGAAGGGTTCCAGGTCCATGGCCACATTGAACGCCACGCCGTGGTAGGTGCAATGCCGGCTGACCTTGATGCCCAGAGCGGCGATTTTGCCCAGGCCGCGAAAGGGGTCGGCCGGGTTCACGCGGGCCGGTCAGCGCGGCGTGTGAGAACGGGATCGTCCATGCCGCACGTAAATGCCGGGCGAGCCCGCCACGCGGTGGCCTGTCACGCCAAAATGCGCCAGCGTCCTGATGACGGATTCCTCGATGCGGTAGACATATTCCTTGACGAAATAGCCTGCGCGCTTGAGGTCGATCAGCGGGTAGGCCACCACCTGGCCGGGGCCGTGATAAGTCACCTGGCCGCCCCGGTTGGTTTGCACCACCGGAATGTCGCCAGGGTTCAGGATGTGATCGCTTTTCCCGCCAGCCCTTGGGTGTAAACCGGAGAATGCTCACAAATCCATAGCGTCATCGGGCGTATCGGTTCGTCGCGCGCGGCGGTGAAGGCCTGCATGGCCTGCGTAGGTGGGCAGGTAGTCCACCCGGCCGAGCTGGCGCACATCGGTCTGCATGAACAGCATTCAGTGCAGCGCCTACAGCACCACTTTGACCATCGGGTGGGTCGACAGCGTGCGGTACAGCTCGTCGAGCTGCTCGCGGCTGGTGGCGGTGACGGTGATGGTGACGCCCAGGTATTTGCCGCCCTTGCTTTCGCGCAGCTCGATGGTGGTGGCGTCAAACGCGGGTCAAACTGATGGGCGATCAGGGTGATGGCGTGCACCAGCCCGTCCACCTTGTCGCCCATGACCTTGATGGGAAACAGCGACGGATACTCGATCAGCGAGTCTTTGCGTGCGGCCGCTTCTGGCGGGGCCTTGGGCGTGTTCCGGTTGGGATCGCTCATGCTGGCTGCTCCTGTATGGCCTGCTGGTAGGCGGCGTAGCAGCCTGGCATAGATGGGGCCGGGCTTGCCGCTTGCCCACTGGCTGGCCATCCAGCAGGGTGATGGGCAAGACCTCCTTGGTGGCCGATGACAGCAGCAGTTCGTCGGCGGCCAGCACTTCGGCGCGGCTGATGCGGCGCAGTTCAAACGGCAGTCCCAGGCTGCGGCACATTTCTTCCATCAGGCCATAGCGAATGCCTTCCAGCACGAGATTGTCCTTGGGCGGGCCCATGACCTTGCCGTCCTTGACGACCCAGACATTGCTGGCGGCTGCTTCGCTCAGGGAGTCGTCCCGGAACATCACGGTTTCCAGCGCGCCGGCGTCCACGCTGATCTGGCGCGCGAACACCGCGCCCAGCAGGCTGGTGCTCTTGATGTGGGCTTTTTCCCAGCGGAAGTCGTCGGCCGTGACGCAGGCCACGCCTTCTTCGCGCTGCTGCTTGCTGGGCAGCTTCATGGGGTTGACCATGATGAAGACGGTGGGCGTCAGGCCGGGAAGCATCGGATGGTCGCGCATGGCCACGCCACGAGTCACCTGGATGTAGATCAGTTGGTTGCCGGTTTCGGTTGGGGTGCCTGTTGAGCGGGCGTAGTCAGCTATTAATTTGAGAGCTGATTTCGCGCCACTGGTCCGGCGTCAGCGGGTTGTTGATGCGCAACTCGGCCAGGCTGCGGCCGAGCCGCGCCATGTGTTGCTCAAAGCGAAACAGCTTGCCGGCATAGGCGGGCACGACTTCGTAGATGCCGTCGCCAAAGATGAAACCGCGATCGAGTACGCTGATTTTTGCGTCCTTGAGCGTGCTGAATTCACCGTTGAGGTAGCAGGGTGTATCGGGGAGGGCGTTGGCGGGGGACGTTGTCATGGTGCTCGCTACAAATTAAATTGAAGGAAAAGTATGAATTTGGCGCACGGCCTGGCGTTTCAAAGCAGAAAAAGGACGGCGCCAATGGCCAGGACGCCAAGCACCAGGTTGATCAGGGCCAGTGACGCAATTTGCCCGACGTTGCGGCCGCCTGCTGGCCAGTCGGACGCGCTGACGGCCCTCTTCAGGCGGCGAAATGGGCCGAAATAAAGATGGCCAAAAAGTGCAAACATCAGCAGTCCGATGCCAAACATGAGATGCCAGCCAATGGGCGCATTTTTCATTCCGACGCCCAGCAGCATGGCCAGGCCCGTCAGCAGCAGGACGGCAATGGTGATCCATACCAGCGCAAAAAAACGGTGCAGGGTTTGCGCAATCAGCGGCAGCCGTTGCGGCGGTTTCAGTTGTTCGGCCGCAGCCGGGCGCAGCGCAAACAGCATGAAACTGATCCCTCCCAGCCAGGCGATTGCGGCAAGCACATGCAGGAATTTCATCAGGGCAGGCATGGTTTGTCTTTCATCATGAGAGTATGCTTGGCTGCTCCAAAACGGTGCAGCGAACGCTTCTGTGCTGTCCAGGAGGTGGGGCTTGGAGCCGTTGCGGCCTAGGCATCCGGCTTCGGCGCGCCGAGGCTACGAAGAGACTGTAATCCAGATTCCTCGTGCTGATTTTTCCAGCAGCCGGGGGTTTCTACGTATAATCATAGGCTTTGCTGATATTCGCCCCGTAACCTTCCTGTAATTTGTGAGGTACAAAATGGCAAATGCAGCGGCTGACAAGCCTGTTCTTCAAGCTGCTGCGAAAGCAGTTGAAGCAAGCGATGAAGTGATAGATGAGGCGTCGGATGAAGGGTTCAAGCCCCTGACGCATGAAGAGGCTGTAAAGATTCGGGAGTTGAATCCGGCGGTCTCTTTGTGGGCCGTGTTGGCAGGGCAGGCGGGAGTCGGCGTTCTGGTGGCGCTGGCCGCTTGGCTTTTAACAGGGCAGCCGCGCATGGGCTGGTCGGCCGGTTACGGCGCCCTGGCGGTGGTGATTCCCGCGGCTCTGTTTGCCCGGGGGCTGTCGCGCCAAAAGTCGGCAACGCATGGAAATGCGGCGCTGATTGGGTTTTTTGTGTGGGAAATGGTCAAGATTGCCTTGACGGTGGCGATGCTATTCGCCGCGCCAAGGCTGATTGCGCAATTGAGCTGGCTGGCCTTGCTGGTGGGCTTTGTGGTGACGATGAAGGTGTACTGGGTGGCCATGTGGTTTCGCCCGGGGCGCAAAGAATCGATCAAAAAATTTTGAAGAATTGACGAACTGGTGACCTATGGCTGCTGAACACGCTGGAACAACTGCCCCGACGTCTGGAGAGTACATCCAGCATCACCTGCATCATTTGCAGAAAGATTTTTCCTTTCAGAATGTCGAGCAACACGGCATTGTTGATTTCAGTCTTTTCAACCTCGACTCGGTGTTTTACTCGGTCGTGTTGGGTGTGATCGCCTGTTTCTTTTTGTGGCGCGCTGCCCGCAAGGCGACATCCGGCGTGCCGGGCCGCTTTCAGGCGGCTGTCGAAATCCTTGCCGAGATGGTCGACAACCAGGCCAAGGGCGTGATTCACAACGCCAAGAGCCGAAAACTGGTGTCGCCGCTGGCGCTCACCGTGTTTGTCTGGATTTTCCTGATGAATGCCATGGATATGCTGCCCGTCGATGCGATTCCGGCCTTGTGGCATGGCGCAGGTCCTGCAATGGGTTATGCAAATTACATGCGCATCGTGCCAACGGCTGACGTGTCGACCACGCTGGGCCTGTCCAGTAGCGTGCTGCTGGTCTGCCTGGTCTACAACATCAAGATCAAGGGCATTGGTGGCTGGGCACATGAACTCATTGCAGCACCGTTCGGCGATCACTGGTTTTTGTACCCGGTCAACTTCCTGATGCAAATGATTGAATTTGCCGCCAAGACCGTGTCCCATGGCATGCGGTTGTTCGGCAACATGTTTGCCGGCGAACTGGTTTTCATGCTGATCGCCCTGATGGGCGGCACATGGGCCTGGCAGTTCAACCCGCTTACGGGTGGTTTCTGGCTGGGATTTGGGCATGTTGTTGCCGGAACCGTGTGGAGTATCTTCCACATTCTGGTGATCACGCTGCAAGCCTTCATCTTCATGATGTTGACGTTGATTTACGTGGGGCAGGCCCACGAGTCACACTAAGCTTTTTTTCGTAGTTAGCTTTTCTTTTTTTTACTTTTCCTCTCATCTTTAGGAGCAATCATGGAAAACATTCTCGGCCTCGTCGCTTTGGCTTGTGGTTTGATCGTTGGTCTCGGCGCTATCGGCGCCTCTATCGGTATCGCCCTGATGGGTGGCAAGTTCCTGGAAGCTTCGGCTCGCCAGCCTGAACTCATGAACGAACTGCAAACCAAGATGTTCATTTTGGCCGGTCTGATTGATGCCGCTTTCCTGATCGGTGTTGCTATCGCCCTGCTGTTCGCCTTTGCCAATCCGTTTGTCCTGCGTTAATTTTTCGGCAAACCCTGGTACGTTCGATAAGGAATAAGCCGTGAACATTAACTCCACCCTGTTCCTGCAGGCTGTCGTTTTTGCGATCCTGGTCTGGTTCACGATGAAGTTCGTGTGGCCGCCGATCACAAAAGCGCTGGACGAGCGGGCTCAGAAAATCGCTGACGGCCTTGCTGCCGCCGAAAAAGCCAAAACCGAACTCTCGACCGCCAACAAGCGCGTTGAGGCCGAACTGGCAACGTCGCGCAACGAGACGGCCACTCGTCTGGCTGACGCAGAGCGCAGGGGTCAAGGCATCGTTGAAGAAGCCAAGGCCCGTGCAGCTGAAGAAGCCAACAAGATCATTGCTGCAGCCCAAGCTGAAGCCGATCAACAAACGGTCAAGGCCCGCGAGGCGCTGCGTGAGCAGGTCGCCCTGCTGGCGGTCAAGGGCGCCGAGCAGATTCTCCGCAAGGAAGTCAATGCCGGTGTTCATGCTGATTTGCTGAGCCGTCTGAAAACTGAGCTCTAAGCGCGTAAAGCAGAGAACACTATGGCTGAACTTGCAACCATTGCCCGCCCTTATGCGGACGCGCTGTTCAAGGCGCAGGGCTCCGATCTGGCCGCAACGGCAGTCTGGCTCGATGAGCTGGCTGCCGTGGCGGAGAATCCCCAGCTGCTTCAGCTTGCCGACCATCCCAAGGTGGATGCGGCTCAGGTGTTTGACTTGATCAGCGGTGTGGTGCAAAACGCCTTGCCGGATGCTGCCAGGAATTTCCTGCGCCTCGTGATCGAAAACGGTCGCCTGTCTGCACTGCCTGAAATAGCCAGCCAGTTCCGTTCGCTCAAGAACGCTGCAGGCGGCACTACCGATGCTGTCGTCTACAGCGCTTTTTCGCTGGATGAGAAAGCTCTGGCTGAGGTTTCCGCCACGCTGGAACAGCGTTTTGGGCGCAAGCTCAGCGTGAAGCTTGAAATCGATCAGTCACTGATTGGTGGCGTTCGTGCGGTCGTGGGTGACGAGGTGCTGGACACTTCGGTCAAAGCCCGTTTAGAGCAAATGAAAGTGGCGCTGATTTCTTGAGCTGACGCTCAGGCGTCGCCTCAGGTTTTTAGCCAACAACATAGAAAGAAGGAAAGAGTCATGCAACTCAATCCCGCAGAAATTTCTGAACTGATCAAGAGCCGTATCCAAGGCCTGGCAGTCAGCGCCGATATTCGTAACCAGGGTACTGTTGTATCGGTGGCAGACGGTATCGTTCGCATCCATGGCCTGTCCGATGTGATGCAGGGCGAGATGCTGGAATTCCCCGCCACGGCAGATGGCACGCCAACCTTTGGTCTGGCACTGAACCTCGAGCGCGACTCGGTCGGCTCCGTGATTCTGGGCGAGTACGAACACATCGCCGAAGGCGACACCGTCAAGTGCACGGGCCGTATTCTGGAAGTCCCGATCGGTCCTGAGCTGCTCGGCCGCGTGGTCAATGCGCTGGGTCAGCCCATCGACGGTAAAGGTCCGATCAACGCCAAGTTGACCGACGTGATTGAAAAGGTTGCGCCTGGCGTGATCGCCCGTAAATCGGTCGACCAGCCGCTGCAAACCGGCCTGAAGTCCATCGACTCCATGGTGCCCGTCGGCCGTGGCCAGCGCGAGCTGATCATTGGTGACCGCCAGACCGGCAAGACCGCAGTGGCGATTGACGCCATCATCAACCAGAAGGGTAAAGGCGTTTCGTGCGTCTATGTCGCCATTGGTCAAAAAGCGTCGTCGATCAAGAACGTGGTGCGCTCGCTCGAACAAGCCGGCGCCATGGACTACACCATCGTGGTGGCAGCCTCGGCTTCCGAATCGGCAGCCATGCAATACGTGAGCGCCTACTCCGGTTGCACGATGGGCGAGTACTTCCGCGATCGCGGTGAAGACGCGCTGATTGTGTATGACGATCTGTCCAAGCAGGCCGTGGCTTACCGCCAGGTATCGCTGCTGCTGCGCCGTCCACCAGGCCGCGAAGCCTACCCTGGCGACGTGTTCTATCTGCACAGCCGTCTGCTGGAGCGCGCCGCCCGCGTGAACGAGAAGTATGTTGAAGACTTCACCAAGGGTGCCGTCAAAGGCAAGACCGGTTCATTGACGGCACTGCCGATCATTGAAACGCAGGCGGGTGACGTGTCCGCCTTCGTGCCGACCAACGTGATTTCGATTACCGACGGCCAGATTTTCCTGGAAACCAGCCTGTTCAATGCCGGTATCCGTCCCGCAATCAACGCCGGTATTTCGGTGTCCCGCGTCGGTGGTGCTGCCCAGACCAAGCTGATCAAGAATCTGTCTGGCGGTATCCGTACCGACCTGGCCCAGTATCGTGAGCTGGCTGCCTTCGCGCAGTTCGCTTCCGACCTGGACGAAGCCACCCGCAAGCAGCTGGACCGCGGTGCCCGCGTGACCGAACTGCTCAAGCAGGCGCAGTACTCGCCTTTGTCCATCTCCAACATGGGCGCCACACTGTTCGCAGTGAACAAGGGCTTCATGGATGATGTGGAAGTCAAACGTGTTCTGGCTTTCGAGCAAGGCTTGCATGCCTGGCTCAAGGACAAGCACGCTGCGCTGATGGCCAAGCTCGAAGCCAACAAGGCCATGGACAAGGATGCCGAGGCTGAGTTGACCACCGCTGTGGCGGCGTTCAAGAAGTCGTTTGCCTAAACTTGCCTGACTTCAATCAAAGTTTGGCAAGTGTCTAGAACCGATTAGGAACCCATATGGCAGCAGGCAAGGAAATACGCGGCAAGATCAAGTCGGTGGAAAACACCAAAAAGATCACCAAGGCCATGGAAATGGTGGCCGCCTCCAAAATGCGCAAGGCGCAGGAACGGATGCGCGCGGCCCGTCCTTACAGCGACAAGATACGCAACATTGCAGCTCATCTGAGCCAGGCTAACCCCGAGTACACCCACCCGTTCATGGAGTCGAACGACGCCAGGACCACCGGGTTTATCGTGGTGACGACTGACAAGGGTCTGTGCGGTGGTTTGAACACCAACGTCTTGCGTATCCTGACGGCCAGGCTCAAGGAGCTGCAGGCCGCTGGCGAGGACGCGCAGGCGGTCGCCATTGGCAACAAGGGTTTGGGTTTCCTGAATCGCGTCGGTGTCAAGGTGGCGGCCCATGCCACGCAACTGGGCGACAAGCCGCACCTGGACAAGCTGATTGGTCCCGTCAAGGTGCTGCTGGATGCCTATAGCGAAGGCAAGGTCAAGGCGGTTTACCTCTGCTACACCCGCTTCATCAACACGATGAAGCAGGAGTCTGTGGTGGAGCAATTGCTGCCGCTGACGGCAGATCGCATGCAGGGCGACAAGACCCAGCATGGCTGGGACTACATCTACGAGCCAGACGCGCAAACCGTGATTGACGAATTGCTGGTTCGCTATGTCGAGGCGCTGGTGTTCCAGGCTGTGGCCGAAAACATGGCTTCAGAGCAGTCCGCCCGCATGGTCGCCATGAAGTCCGCAACCGACAATGCAGGTAGCGTGATTGGCGAGCTCAAGCTGATTTACAACAAGACGCGTCAAGCGGCGATCACGAAAGAACTTTCGGAAATCGTTGCCGGTGCCGCAGCGGTTTAAGCCGCGATTTCCAAGATTAAAGAACAGAAAAGGATCCAATCATGGCTCAGGTTCAAGGCAAGATTGTTCAGTGTATTGGCGCGGTGGTTGACGTGGAGTTTGCCCGTGACCAGATGCCAAAGATTTATGACGCGCTCAAGATGGAAGGCTCCGCGCTGACGCTGGAAGTCCAGCAGCAGCTGGGTGATGGCATTGTGCGTACCATCGCACTGGGTACCTCCGACGGCCTGCGCCGCGGCAACATGGTGTACAACACCGGCGCCAACATTACGGTTCCCGTGGGCAAGGCCACGCTGGGCCGCATCATGGACGTGCTGGGTGCGCCGATTGACGAGCGCGGCCCGATCGACCAGGCGCTGACCGCTCCGATTCACCGCAAGGCCCCGGCCTATGACGAACTGAGCCCTTCCCAGGAACTGCTGGAAACCGGCATCAAGGTGATTGACCTGGTTTGCCCGTTCGCCAAGGGCGGCAAGGTGGGTCTGTTCGGCGGCGCCGGTGTCGGCAAGACCGTGAACATGATGGAACTCATCAACAACATCGCCAAGGCTCACTCGGGCTTGTCCGTGTTTGCCGGTGTGGGCGAACGTACCCGTGAAGGTAACGACTTCTACCACGAGATGGCCGATTCGGGCGTTGTGAACCTCGAGAACCTCGGCGAATCCAAAGTGGCCATGGTCTACGGCCAGATGAACGAGCCCCCAGGCAACCGTCTGCGCGTGGCGCTGACCGGCCTGACGATTGCCGAGTCTTTCCGTGACGAAGGCCGCGACGTGCTGTTCTTCGTGGACAACATCTACCGCTACACCCTGGCCGGTACCGAAGTGTCCGCTCTGCTGGGTCGCATGCCTTCCGCCGTGGGCTACCAGCCGACGCTGGCCGAGGAAATGGGCCGTCTGCAAGAGCGTATTACCTCGACCAAGGTGGGTTCCATCACCTCCATCCAGGCCGTTTACGTTCCTGCCGATGACTTGACCGACCCATCGCCTGCCACGACCTTTGCCCACCTGGACTCCACCGTGGTGTTGAGCCGTGACATCGCTTCGCTGGGTATCTACCCTGCGGTCGATCCACTGGACTCGACCAGCCGCCAGCTGTCCCCAGACGTGGTCGGTACAGACCACTATGAAACGGCCCGCGCCGTGCAGGGCACACTGCAGCGCTACAAGGAACTGCGTGACATTATCGCGATTCTGGGCATGGACGAACTGGCGCCTGAGGACAAGCTGGCCGTGGCTCGTGCCCGCAAGATCCAGCGTTTCTTGTCGCAGCCTTTCCACGTTGCCGAGGTGTTTACCGGTTCGCCCGGCAAGTACGTCAGCCTGGCTGAAACCATTCGCGGCTTCAAGATGATTGTGGCTGGCGAGTGCGATCATCTGCCAGAGCAGGCCTTCTACATGGTCGGCACCATTGACGAAGCTTTTGAAAAAGCGAAAAAAGTTTAACGGGCGGTTGATATGACTAGCACCATCCACGTCGATGTCGTCAGCGCAGAAGAGTCCATCTTCTCCGGCGAAGCCCGGTTTGTGGCTTTGCCCGGCGAAGCGGGCGAGCTGGGCATCTATCCGCGTCACACGCCACTGATCACCCGCATCAGGCCGGGCACCGTGCGGATTGAAAAAGCCGATGGCACGGAAGAGTTTGTGTTTGTGGCCGGTGGCCTGCTCGAAGTGCAGCCTAATTGCGTGACCGTCCTGAGCGATACCGCCATCCGCGGCAAGGATCTGGACGAAGCCAAGGCCACTGCTGCCAAGGCGCTGGCTGAAGAGGCCCTGAAGAATGCCAAAAGCGATATTGACATCGCCATGGCCCAGTCCGAGCTTGCCGTCATGGCGGCCCAGATTGCAGCGCTGCGCAAATACCGTCAGAAAAAATAAGAGCAATAACTGCGGACTTCGGTCTGCAAGCGCAGACATTCCGGCAACGGAATCTGCATCAAGCCCCTGTCGCAAGTCAGGGGCTTTTTTTATGTGACGGGTGTGCGCTCAACTTCACAGCCATCTGTAGACAATGCAGCTTCTTTCTCTTCACCCTTGAGCAAAAGTGCTGCCTGGCCCTGATACTGCGGGCGTAGTGCGCTATTAAAAGGATGGCATCCGGCGAAAGTCCGGCGCAAAGGATGAGAATCCTGCCCGGCGGGCCTGATTTTCAGGGGGTGTGCATGCGAGCCGCGCGGCTATTGCAGCAAAGGCGTATCAGGCAATTCGTTCGGACGGCGTTGCTGCCCGTCCTGGGACGCGGCCGTGGCAAAGCCTTCCATCAGCACCGCCGAGGTTTCCTCGATCGCTTGCGTCAGCCCGTCTTCGTAGCGTTTTGCCCGAAAGGCACTAGCCATGCGGGCTAGCATGGCCTGCCACTGCGTTTGGTTCACATGGCGCGCCAGGCCCCGGTCGGCCACGATTTCAATCGCGTGCTCGGCCAGCAGCACGTAAATCAGCACGCCGTTATTGTGTTCAGTGTCCCATACGCGCAACTTGCCAAACATCGCCAGCGCCCGCTGCCGCGTGAGGGCGCTGAGGGTGTCTGTGCTGTCCAGCCGCCAAAGGTAGCTGGCCGGAAGCGAAGCCTCAACGCAAATACGAATCTGGCCGTTGTGGCGCTGCTCGCTGGCTGCTACCCTCTCTGCCAGGCGCCGCAGCATGTCGGGAGGAATGGCGCGCCGGGTGTCGGAAGCGTCCAGCCACAAATGCTTGATCAGGACTTTTAGCTTGTGCATCATGCTCACCAGTCACCCGAGGCGCCGCCGCCGCCAAAATTTCCGCCACCGCCACTGCTGAAGCCACCCCCACCCCCACCCCCGCCACCGAAGCCACCGCCGCCAAAACCTCCTGGACCACCCCAGCCGGAAGAGCGGCCACTGCGGGCCAATCCGCCCAGGCTGGTCAGCAGGGCGAACACCATGCCCGCCAGGGCAGCGATACCCCCAATCAGCAGGCTGCTGGTGAAAAGCCAGGCCAGAATCCCAACGGCACCGCCGGTGGCCACCGAACCGAGCTTGCGTCCCAGCACACTTGACAGCACACGGCCAGCAATCGGTACGGCAAAAAACAGAAAGACCGCCAGACTGGTCCAGTCAAAGCCGCCGTCATTGCGGCGGTTTGAAGCGCCTTGCGCGGGGACGGGCAAATTTTCACCGGTGATGCGCGCGATGATCTGATCTGCGCCGGCGTCCAGTCCGCCCGCAAAGTCCCCTTGCTTGAAACGCGGTGTGATGGCCGTTTCGATAATCTGGCTCGCTGCCAGGTCAGGAATGGCGCCTTCAAGGGCCTTGGTCGTTTCAATGCGGACCTTGCGATCGTTTTTTGCGACCACCAACAGCAGGCCGTCGCCAATATCTTTGCGGCCGATTTTCCAGCTATCGCCCACCCGCTGCGCATAGGCTGCAATGTCTTCGGGCTGGGTGCTGGGCACCATCAGCATCACCACCTGGGCGCCTCTTGCCTTTTCAAAAGCCGTCAATTTGGCCTCAAGCGATTCGCGCTGTGCACTGCTGAGGGTGCCGGTGTTGTCCATGACATGGGCGGTCAGGGCCGGAACTGCCTGCACGCCTTGTACGTCTTGCGCCCAGGCGGCCAAAGTGAAGAAAGGAAGACACGCGGCCAGCACCAAGCCCCGCCCAAGCCGGTCAAGCCGGCTCAGGTCCCGAAACAGCGAGAGCAACATGTGGCGCACGGTCAGGAGCAGCGGCGGCTGTTTATTTTTTGTTGAAATCGACCACCGGCGGCGTGGAAATTTGCGCCTCGTTCTGCACGGCGAAGTTCGGCTTGACCTTGTAGCCGAAAACCATGGCGGTCAGGTTGTTCGGAAAGCTGCGCGTCAGCACGTTGTACTGCTGCACCGTCTGGATGTAGCGGTTCCGCGCCACGGTGATCCGGTTTTCGGTGCCTTCGAGTTGCACGCGCAAGTCACGGAAGCCTTGATTCGCTTTCAGCTCAGGATAGCGTTCGCTGACCACCATCAGGCGGCTCAGTGCGCTGCCCAGCTCGCCTTGCGCGGCCTGGAATTTGCTGAAGGCCGCGGGGTCGTTCAGTGTTTCGGGCGAAACCTGGATCGACGTGGCCTTGGCGCGTGCTTCAATCACTTTGGTCAGCGTGTCCTGCTCGAAAGCCGCCTCACCCTTGACTGTGGCGACAATATTGGGCACCAGGTCAGCGCGGCGTTGGTACTGATTCAAAACCTCAGACCAGGCGGACTTGGTTTGCTCGTCGAGACTCTGGAACTGGTTGTAACCGCAGCCTGTCAGAACCAGGCTCAACATCGCCGCGAATGCCAGACTAAAAAAACGTGATTTCATGAAAAGGCCTCCAAAAATGCAAGCCTTAACACTACCATAGTCGGGTGCTGTTCAGGCCAGGCTTGATGGGGAGCACAATTCCAGTCTGAATCCCAGTAGGATTTTTTCACCATTGTCCGAATGACCCCCAATTGATCTCATGCGAAAACCCAAAGATCCTTCTGCCCGCCCCGGTAATGCCGACGATACCGAGGCTGCCTTTTACGAAGCACTGCAAGGCGGCGACATCGAGAAACTCATGGCCTGCTGGGGCGACGAGGAGGAGATTGTCTGCGTGCATCCGGGCGGCGCTCGCCTGGTCGGACCCGCCGCCATACGCAGCGCATTTGACGCCATGTTTTCCAACGGTACCATTCGGGCTCAGCCGCTCAAGGTGCACAAGGTCGACGCCCTGGGTAGCAGCGTGCACAGCGTGCTTGAGCGCATTGACGTACTGACCGAGGAAGGTCTGCAGCACGCCTATGTGATGGCCACCAATGTCTATCATGAGACCGCGCAAGGCTGGCGCATGATGGTCCACCATGCCAGTCCCGGCACCTCGCACGACCTGCGGGAAATTTCGGAAGCGCCTCTTGTCCTTCACTGACGGGCGCAGGCTGTCATGAATTATGTAGCGCCTTGGTGGCTTCCCGGCGGCAATGTGCAGACCATCTGGGCGGCTCTGCGTGCCCGCCGCTTCATGGGGCCGCCGCCGCTGTTTCGACGTGAACGCTGGACCACGCCCGACAGCGACTTTGTGGATGTGGACTGGCTGGTGGACGCCAGCAATGCCGCACTGCAGCGCGGTGAGAATGCGCCCTCGGCGGCTTCTCCTCCCCTGCTGGTGGTTTTCCACGGCCTTGAGGGATCATCGGCCAGCCACTATGCCGAAGCTTTTGCCGACGTTGCCCGCAGCCGTGGCTGGGCTTGCGCCGTTCCGCATTTTCGTGGCTGCTCTGGCGAGCCCAACCTGGCGCCGCGCGCCTATCATTCGGGCGATTTTGCCGAAATTGACTGGATGCTCAGGCGCTTTGCCGGGCAGCATGCCGGGCCGATACTGGCGGTTGGCATTTCGCTGGGAGGCAATGCACTGATGCGCTGGGCCGGTGAGATGGGCGCGCAAGCCGAGCAGGTGGCTTGCGCCGTTGCTTCGGTCTGCTCGCCGCTGGATCTGACTGCCAGTGGCTGGGCCATAGGCCAGGGGTTCAACCGGCAGGTATACACCCGTATGTTTCTCAGGACCATGGTGCCCAAGGCGCTCCAGAAGCTGGCGCAGCACCCAGGCCTTTTCGACCGCGGTGCCTTGCTCGCCGCACGCGACCTGCATGCGTTTGACGACGTGTTTACCGGGCCGGTCCACGGCTTCAAAGGGGCTGAAGACTATTGGGCTCTGGCGTCGGCCAAACCCCATCTGCACCAGATTGCCCTGCCCGCGCTGGTGCTGAACGCCTTGAATGACCCCTTCATCCCGGCCAGCAGCCTGCCGCAACCTGCCGATGTCAGTCGCTACGTCACCCTCTGGCAGCCGGCCCAGGGCGGCCATGTCGGCTTTCCCTCGACACTGGCAGACGTGACTACTTTTCCGGGGCATGTGCGTGCCATGCCTGAAGCTGTAACCGCCTTTCTGGCGGCGCAGCTATAGGCTGCCGCACAAACTCCCGCGTTCAAGTCGGCCAAGCCAGCGCAAAATACCCCCTATGGATGACATCGTCAAGCAAGCCATTGCGAAATGGCCTAACGTTCCCGACTGCTACGGCTGGCTCGGGCTGGATGCACGCGGAAACTGGTACATGCGCGACGACAGGGCACAGGCGGCCGGGCCTTTTGCGTCGCCACAAGCCGCCAGCAGCGCGGCCAGCAAGGGCTCGCTGCTCAAGCACGAAAAACTAATTGACTTCATTCAGCGAAATTACGAGGGCGACGCCAGTGGCCGATGGTTTTTTCAAAATGGCCCGCAGCGCGTGTATGTGGAGCTGGAAGCCACGCCCTTCATCTGGCGTGTTGATGCCGCGCCTGCCTTTGCCGTGGCGGCGCACACCGGTCAACCCGCTCGCGTTCAGCGTTGCGTGCTGGATGAACAGGGCCGGGTCTACCTGGAAACCGATCTGGGTTTTGGTCTAGTCCACACGCAGGACATGACGCACGCCGCCGATGCGGTGGAGCAGGGGCTGTGGGTGCCCGAGGAGCTGCAGAACGCCGATTTGCCGGCACGTTTTGGCTATGTGAGAAGTCCTCATTTGCTACAAAAAGCATAGCATACTGCGCCCGCATTGCTTGTGCTAGAGCTATTTTTCTTGAAATTTTTATGAAAAAAGCCGGTCACTGACCGGCTTTTCCTCTGGTGCCGCCACTGCTTATTTGGCGGCGTTCACCATGTAGACAACGGCCGAGTGGATGTCTGCGTCAGAGGCGGCAGAACCGCCTTTGGGTGGCATGGCGTTTTTGCCCTTGATGGCGCTGGTGGTCAGGGTATCCAGGCCGGTCTGGATGCGGGGAGCCCAGGCTGCCTTGTCGCCAAACTTGGGCGCACCGGCTACACCAGCGGCATGGCAAGCGACACAAGTTTGTTTGTAGAGGGCTTCACCTGCGCCGGAGTCTGCCGCTGCAACTTTTGCAGGTGCGGCAGCAGCAGGGGCAGCGGCTGCTACGACAGCAGGGGCTGGAGTGGCGGCTTCAGCGACAGGGGCGGAAGCTGCGCCGGCTGCTGGCGCAGCAGGTTCAGGAAATTTACCACCCGCAGCCGTCGTCATGTAGACCACGGCACGGCCGATTTCGATATCTTCAAAATCGCCACCGCCCTGTGCGCCCATGGCGTTTTTGCCTTTGAGCGCAGAATTCAGCAGCGCGGCATAACCGGTGCCAATGCGAGGAGCCCAAGCAGCGGCGTCGCCGAACTTGGGAGATCCCGCCGCGCCTGTGCCGTGGCATGCCACGCACTGTGCCTTGTAGACTTCTTCGCCCGTCTTGAGCGCGCGGTTGGCATCACGGATTTCAACTGTGCCGACTTTCTGGATACGCTGCGCCACTGCGCGTTCCGCATCCTCGGCACCGGCCAAAGGCTTGTTGGCCGAGGACACGTAATAAACCAGCCCAATAATGGCAAAAATGGGAACAACGAAAGAGAAAAAAACCGCTGCCAGCAGCTGCTGAGGGGTCTTGATCGGGCCAGTGTGGGCTTCTTCGTGGGCCGTGGTGTGGTCGTTTGCGCTCATGGCGTCCTCAAAAAACTAGAAATCGGGGGCTGTCGCGGTCTGCTATAGCAGCCTTGCATTATAGCCGTGGGCCATGTAAATCCTCATGAGGGCGGGCTGGCTGATAGAATCAAGCGTTCTGTGTGGAGAACTTCATGCGCACAGATCAAACGCCCTGAAGTCCGTATGCCCACGGACTTTGGTGCAAGTTATTTTCCAGCGTTGCGGCTGTAGCTCAGTGGATAGAGTATTGGCCTCCGAAGCCAAGGGTCGTGGGTTCGATCCCCGCCAGCCGCACCATATGAATCAAGAACTTAGCGCCTATTTTGCCGCTTCAAGTTCCTTTTTAAAATTCCCATGCAAGCGCCTGTGCAAGCAGATTGCTTCGCCTTGGGAACTCAAGAAATTAGCTTTCCCCTGTTGGCAACGACCGGTCTTGACAGGCTTGGCGAGGTATTTTTGATTCCAGCGCGAAACCCAAGCTACCCTCTTGTCATTCGTTGTATATCAAAAACAATAGTGAGTATTGGGAATTGAGATTGACTGATTGCAAGCCGACGAATAGGGTGAATGTGCTATCTAATTCATAGCTATCGTCGCCCGTATTTATTGGGCTAATGGCAATCTATGCTTTAAAATATCGACAGCAGGACGGTGCTCGGATCTCCTTTTTTCGGTCCTGCCGGTTTCATCTGTTAAAACACTCTCGATATTTCCAGGCGTGCACATCTCTGACGCCATAACAAATAACGCCAAGTTTCAGCAGATCATGAATTTTTATACTTTGCAGGACACGGCGGAATACCTGGCTTGGCGACTCGCCAGCTATGTCTTGCTCAACCTTGGCGAAGATGCGGCACTGATTGCCTTGATGTTCTGTTAAGCCGCAACGGTCCGGCAAGTGCGGGCCGTTGCGGCCAAGCCTCAGTGCGGCTTCTGCATCAGGCTCAGGCCTTCTTCGCCCAGGCGCTGCACCAGCCTTTGCCTGCCACCTGTTTGCCTGCAAACAAAGGACAAGGGCCGGCGACGTCGGTCGCCTTGCCCTGATAAAGCGCGCAGTTGGCGCATTGCTGGCCGGCTGCGTATTTGGGATACTTCACCTTGTCGGCCTTGGTGGCGTCAGCCTTGTAGCCCAATGCTACGGCTTGCGCATCGCTCTCTTGCAGCATGGCCGGTGCTTGTGCCCGTGCAAGGTGGGCGGCCGCAAGCGCACTCGCTCCGACGACTGATTGGATGACAAAGGTTCTGCGGTTTGAATTCATGATGTGGGCTCTCAATGGTTGAAACTGGAAATGCCTGGAAACAACAGACGCAAACAGCTTGCCCCATCGACCAGACCATATCCCGGCTTTTCACGCCAAAACAGGCGAACACTCAGTCTACAACCAACAGCCAACTCCTGCCGCTAGACAGGCGGCGCCGGCTCAGGCAGGCGTGACGATCACCTCGTTGTGCATGCGTTCCACATCCGCCGCCTGGCACAGCGCAGTTCCCGCCGTGAGCAGGGCGGCGGCACCTGCTGCCATGCCGTAGCGGAAGGCCTGCTCAAGATCAATATGTCGATTCAGCGCCCAGATCAGGCCGCCGAGAAAGCTGTCGCCCGCCCCAATCGAACTGGCGACCTTCACGGGCACGCTCCGGGCTCGTAGTGCCCTGTCCGCGGTGACGAGCAGTGCGCCATCCTCGCCCAGAGACAGCGCTACGATCTGCGCCTGGCCGTCTTTGATGATTTGCCGGGCGGCTTCGAGCCACTGCGGCTCGGTGCTCAGCGGCAGACCGGTCAGGTCACGCAACTCCCGCAGGCTGGGCTTCACCAGATACACCCCTTCTGCCAGTGCCGCCGTCAGCGCCGGCCCGGAGGTATCCACCACCACAAGGCTGCCGCGGGCTTGCGCCAGCCTTGCCAGTCGCGCATAAAAGTCGTCAGGCACACCGGGCGGCAGACTGCCGCTGGCCACCAGAAAGCGGGGCGGAACTTCCAGTGCGCTGACATGCTCCAGGCAAGCCTGCCACTCCCCAAACGTCAACGACGGCCCGGGCAACACAAAGCGAAAGTCACGCCCGCTGGACAGCTCGTGGACGGAAAAACTCTCACGCGTCTCTCCTGCAATATCGACGCAATGGCTGCGCACCTGCTCCTGGTCGAGCATCTGCCGCAACTGCTGCCCGTTCACGCCGCCTGCCGGATAGAGCGCGAGACAGTCGCCACCCAGTCGCTGCACGACACGGGCCACGTTGATCCCGCCGCCCCCGGGATGGAGTTTCGCGGCAGTGCATCTGAGCTTGTGCGTGTCGATGACCTTGTCGGTCGACGTTGACACGTCCAGGGCTGGGTTCATGGTAACGGTGAGGATGTCGGTCATGGAATGGGGGCGTGGCCTGTTTACCCTGCATCGTAGTGCCTGGCGGCAAATTGAGCGGGAGCATTAACCGGTTGAGCCAGACTTCTTCCTCTGGGTACCCCGGCGGTTTCGTGGAGACCGATACAGGGAGAGGCAACAGGCTGCGCTGCAGGAACGTTCGACACAAACCGGTCCGCGCAGACTGCAGCAGTCCAGACGGACTCCCCGGCTTACAAACTTTCGATCACGAGCTTCAGCCTGTTGCGCACCTCTTGGGCGATCTGCGCCAATTTTG
The DNA here is from genome assembly GCA_963793855.1 of uncultured beta proteobacterium. Taxonomy (GTDB): domain Bacteria; phylum Pseudomonadota; class Gammaproteobacteria; order Burkholderiales; family Burkholderiaceae_C; genus Polaromonas. The sequence continues at coordinate 206,214 of CAWCBL010000004.1, read as the reverse complement.
GGTTGATGACAGCCGCCATCGAGGCCACCGGATCGACGGCCGACACTTCGACCGAGCCATCGCCATACTGCTGCACGATGACGTTGCAGGGCAGCATGGTTCCGATCTTGTTTTCGGCCTGCAGGGCCTGGTACGCGAAAGTGGGATTGCACGCCCCCAATATCAGATATGGCTGGATGTCGACGCCGAGCTTGGCTTTTAGCGTCTGCTGCACGTCGATCTGCGTGAGGATGCCGAATCCTTGCGTCTTGAGATCGGCAGTAACCTTTTCGACTGCGGTCCGGAAGTCAAGTGGGAGGATTTTGCTGAAGTGGTATTCCATGGTGCTTCTTTCATGGCCTTGTTTCAGGCGTGGTTGGTGCTTGCTCAGGGGGAAACTCATCCCTTCAGGTCGCGCTTGCGTTCCTCGAACTCTGTCTTGTCAATTTCGCCGCGCGCATAGCGCTCGCGCAGGATGGCGAGTGCACGGTCTTCATCTGCATGGCGCAAGTGGCGCGGTCCACCGCCAGATGCCCACCGAACGAGGGCCACGATGCCGAGGACGACGAACACCCACCAAAGGATATGCATCAGCCCGAACAAACCCCAACCCGGACCCCAGTGGCCACCCCACCCCATCATGTTGTCCCACATGTCAGACCTTGCGGAAAATCATCGGCCGCCCCATCCGCGCCGCATTTGCTCGCGTTGCTCCGGGGTCAGGACGCTGTCGATGCGCTTCTGCGCCTCAAGGGAGTTCTCGAACATCTGCTTGCGCAGGGCAGCCATCTGGTCATACGCCTTGCGCGCGGCCTGCTCATCAAGCGCGCCCCCGCGCTCGCCATCACCTGAACGCCAGCCCAGATCGTGCATTTTTTCCATCAGATCCCACTGCTTGCGGCTAAATTCCTTCTGGATTTCGGCGACTTTCGCGCCTTGCTCCTTGGTGAGATTCAGGCCACCCAAGCCGTAGCCTCCCATCATCCCGCGCCCCATCCCGTATCCGCCCATCATTCCCGGTCCCATGCCATAACCGCCGGGACCAAAGTCGCCCCCCATCATCCCCGGGCCCATGCCGTAAGGCTGGGACCAGACGGGTGCAGCCAGCACAAAGCCTGCGATGACAGCAACCAGAGTTCGCTTCAGTTTCATGTCCGTCCCCTTAATGTCGATTGATCGGTCGAAAACAAAACTTAATATTGAACCGGGGTTGAATGAGCGTCAAGCTGGTCTTTGCTTTCATTGATGTAGCGCAAGACACGATCAACCCTGGGGCCGCTACCGGGGAATGAAGATGAGGATCGATTGACGAGGTCTGCGTGGACGCCGTCAGCGAGCGCCGTGCAGGGCAGTTGCGCGCTACTGGCGAGAGGTTTATGCTGAATTTTGATGGGTGCGCGTCTTTCTCATTCTGGAGGTGCAATATGTATGAACGTATCTTGCTGGCTTACGATGGTTCTGAGGCTGGCCAGAAAGCCATCTTGGACTGCCGCGACATCGCGCAGTGGAGCCATTCGGCCATCTCTCTTGTTGCCGTCATGTCTCTGCCTGTTGGGGGGCTGATGGGGATTGAGGGGGGGTATTACAGTTCCGAGATGGTCGACCAGGAAAAACAAAAGAATCAGGAAATCCTGAACGACGGATTGCGCCGGCTTGGGGGCGCAGGCTACCAGGCCCACGGCGAAGTGCTGGTCGGCGACGTTGTCCAGGAGCTCACCCGCTACGCACGCAAGATGGAGGCTGACCTGATCGTGGTGGGGCACAAGCGCCTTGACAACTGGGCCGCCCGCTGGTGGCGGGGCTCTGTTTCAAGCAGCTTGATCGAACACTCGCCTTGCAGCGTGCTGGTCGTCATTACTTCCTGATCAGGCTCCGTCCCTCACAGCGCCCTGATTTCATGCTTTGTGCTGTCGTGCTGCTATCAAATAAGAAGCATGATACACCCGTAAATAAAGGGTGAGGGCCGGATTTTCTTTGAATTTTGCTAGGGAAGGCGTTGTCGCGACCGCCGCCGCTGGCGTGGCAGTCCCGGCCTGGACCGCACCATGTTGGCCCAAGGACGCGCTTGCCGCGAGGGGCGGGTTGCAAGAAAGACTTTTCCGGGGCAGCTGAATTGGGGACTTTGGGCTCCAGCTCTGGGGGCGCTGGTATGCTTACATATTCGCATTGACTGAATTGGGCCATGCCGCGGGACGCTCATCGCCGGCCTTCTGATCGACTTCGCCCAAGTCATTTCCTGTAGCTAACGGAGTTCCATCATGAAAAAACATTTGATACGCACCATTCCAGCTTTGGTCGCCCTGTCAGTCGCGCCGCTGTTCGCGGCGGCACAAGCAGCCTGGCCCGCCAAACCCATCACGCTGGTTTCGCCCTATGCCCCGGGCGGCACAACCGATGTGCTGGCGCGCCTGCTGGCTTCCAAGCTGCAGGCCGTACTTGGGCAGACGGTCATCGTGGAGAACAAGAGCGGTGCTGGCGGAAATATTGGCACCGACTATGTGGCAAAGGCCAAGCCGGACGGCTACACGTTTTTGGTGGCCTCCAGCGGCCCGCTCGTGATTGCTCCTTCGCTCTATCCGAAGCTGCCGTATAAGCCAAGTACGGATTTCACGCCGGTGGCACCCTTGGCGAGTGCGTCATTCGTGGTCGCCGTCAATGCCAATTCGGGACTGACCAGTATCAAGGACATCATCGCCAAGGCGAAGACCGGCAACCTGGCCTTTGCCTCTGCCGGCTCGGGAACGCCCCAGCACATCATCGGCGAGATGTTCAATGTCCAGGCCGGTGTCAAGATTCAGCATATCCCCTACAAAGGTTCGGGCCCGGCGATGAACGACCTGGTCGGCGGTCAGGTGCCCATGACTTTCGAGAACCCCGTCCCCATCATGCCGCAGGTCAAGGCGGGCAAGCTCAAGGTGCTGGCGGTGACCAGCGCCAAGCGCTCGGCGGCGTTTCCTGATATTCCTACCGTCGCGGAGCTCGGCCTGAAAGGTTTTGATGCCCAACCCTGGTACGGCCTGCTTGGCCCGGCCGGTGTGCCGGCCGATATTGTCAATCGCATGAACAAGGAAGTTCGCACCATCCTGTCTTCCACGGATGTCAAGGCGCGCCTGTTTGCTCTCGGAGCCGAACCGATGGACATGACGCCTGTGGTTTTCAGCAACTACATTGCGGCCGATACCAAAAAGTGGACGGCTGTGGTCAAGGCTTCCGGCGCGACCGTGGACTGAAGACGAAGACTTTGACCCTCGTTCTCAACTCTCTGGCAGTGGCCGGGCTGTAGATGTCATCGGATCTTCTCGATGCTGAAGCGCTAAGGCGGGTGTGTGCCGGCAAGCCCTGCACCACCTGCTCCTGCGCGCTGGGTGCCTGCCCAGGCTGGGAAAGCTTTACGGAGGATCGCTGGCCAGGCGAGCTGGTCAAGCGTGTCGGGACACTGCGCGATCCTGCAGTTGACGAGCCGACTCTGGAAGAGTGCCATCCAGCGGGTACGCGCTACGGATCTCCAGACGCCCCAGTGGCAGTCGCGTTCTTCCCCTATAACCGCTGCGACGTCTACGCCTGCAACCAGTGCGGACGGACCCTGCTCAGGTATACGGAATACGGGGGCTACTACGTCGATCACCGGGCCAGGGAAGTGGTGCCTGCGCTGATTCTTTAGCTTTCCAGGTTCTTGAAGTTTGGGGCTTGCCACCCTTGCAGGGCCAAGGTGCGGGTCACTCTTCGCTGACTCATTCGGTGTACCAGATCACCTTTTTGCCCGAGGCCTCCCAGCGTTCGTAATTCGCCGAGTAAAGGGCCTCGATCCGGTTCCGCTTGACCTTGAAGGTGGGGGTGATGATGTCGTTGTCCACCGTCCAGGTGGTGGTCATCACCACGAGGCACTGGAGTTGCTCGTGCGGGTCCAGCGTCGCGTTGATGCTTTGCAGGTGCTGGCCCAGGGAAGATTCCAGGTCGGCCCGTGCTGCGGCATCCGTGGTCCGTGCCACCGTCTCGGCGTTGAGCATGACTATGCCCAGCGGCTGGCCGAGGTTGGCGCCGGTAACCACGCAGGCTTCTACCGCCTCGTGTATCACCAGTTTGTCCTCAATCGGCGCCGGGGCCACGTACTTGCCCTTGCTGGTCTTGAACAGGTCCTTGACGCGTCCGGTGATGTACAGATTGCCCTGCGCGTCAATGCGACCCTGATCGCCGGTGCGCAACCAGCCGTCGGGGGTGAAGGCTTCGCGGGTTTTCTCGGGTTCCTTGTAGTAGCCCAGCATCAACGCGGGGTTGCGCATCTGGATTTCGCCGGTTGTTGCGTCAATGCGTGCCTCCACCCCTTCATAAACCGGGCCTACCGAGCCATGCTGGTCGCGGCCGGGTATCGTCAGGTGCGATGCGGCCAGGTTTTCGGTCAGGCCGTAACCCTCGTTGATGGGCAGGCCCAGATCGCGGTACCAGTCCAGCACCGCCAAGGGCATGGGCGCGGCGCCGCCCGCCGCCATGCGGCACTGGTCCAGGCCAAGTGCCTTGAGCACCTTGCGCCGCACGAGGCCGCCAACAATCGGGATAGCGAGCAGCAACTTGAGTTTGGCGGGAGGCATCTTGTGATGCACGCCTTGCTGGAACTTGACCCACAGCCGCGGCACCGAGAAGAAGATGGTGGGACGCGCACGCTGCAGATCGGCCGCAAAGGTGTCGAGCGATTCGGCGAAGTACACGCGCAAGCCGGTGCACAGCCAGCCATGCTCGACCAGCACGCGTTCGACGACATGGGCTAGCGGCAGATAGGACAGCATGCGGTCCTCGGACGTCATGCCAATGCGTTTGATGCCCGCGTCGATCGCCCAGGCGAAATTGCCGAAGCTATGCATCACACCTTTGGGTATGCCGGTGGTACCCGAGGTGTAGATCAGCGTGGCCAGCTCATCGGCACGGCGAACCACCTCGCCCTGCATGGGCACATGGCGTGCGCAGATGGCTTCCCAGCCCTCATGGGCACTGATGACGTCTGGCGGCGACAGCGGGTAGCTGATGCAGGGCAAGCCGGCCGGCACGCCTGGCTTCATGCCCTCCCAGCCGTCAAGCTTTCCGACGAAGCACGCCCGCGCTTCGCTGTGCGTCAGGATCTGCTTGATAGTTTCTTTTGCCAGCGTGGGATACAGCGGCACGGAAACGTAACCGGCCATCCAGATGGCCAGGTCGCTCATGAGCCACCAGGCGCAGTTCTTGGACAGGATGGCGATGTTCGAGCCCGGCTCCCAGCCCTGGGACTTCAGGTACGTGGCCATGCGACGCACTTGGTCGGCCACCTGGCGCCACGTGTAGTCCCAGGTCGCGCCGCTGCCCATGGGCTGGGTCAGGGCGATGCGGTCAGGCGCGGTCTTTTCCCAGTAGTACAAGCGCTGCAGCGCCAGCATTTCGGTTGCTACGGTATTCATGAGGCGTGTCTCCTGTTTTTAAGTTCGCGCCATGATCCAGATGTTTGCGACATGGGCTGAAGTCGTCAATGCCTCCAGTCAGTCCGGCGCGGGATAGCGGTAATAAAGGGTGTTGAGGTAGCGCGCAACGTCCGCCATGTCCTCGTTGTTCCACCGAAGCCCTGAAATCCGCTGCCAGCGGTCTATTTCTGACTGCAGGCTTTTCCAGTCGGTGACAAGTTTTTTGTCCCGCCAATGCATTTGGTCGCTGTGGCAGGCAATGCAGTGCGTCGAGTACAGGAGTTCACCGCGCCTGGTGTCGCCCATAGAGGGAGTCTCGGCATGAGCGAGGCTTGCGCACGAGACGAACAGGACGGGGAGAATCAGTCGTCTAAGCATGTCCTTCTCCGTAAGGGTTGCGACCCGATTCAGTATATGCCTCGATGCGGGCTGCGTCCTTGAAACCGGAGTGAACAATAAGGCATAAGCTCGACAACATGCAAACCATCGCCACAGCTTGCCAACTTGAACTGCTGCAAGCGCAGCCCGCCCTGCTGGTCCTTTTTGGCGGCGCTCATTGTGGTGTCTGTCGGGCGATCAAGCCCAGGATCGAAGGCCTGATGGCGCAAGATTTTCCGGAAATCGCACTGGCGTATCTGGACTGTGAGCAGACGCCCGATATTTGCGCTCAGCATGGCGTCTTCGGCTTGCCGGTGGTGAAGCTGTTTGTCCATGGGCAGCTGTGCCTGGAGATGGCGCGCAGCTTCAGTCTTCAGGAATTGGCGTCCGGGGTCGATCGCATTTACCGGCTTTGGCAGGCTTCGATTGCTATCAAATAAAGAGCGTTATTTGTCCGTACAGTATGGGCTTGAGGCGGGATCTTTCCTTTAACTCATCTGTCTCAAAGGTTTGTATGCTTCGCAAGGGCCGGAGTGGCCAGCGGTTCCCGCGACGAGGCTGGAAATACGCCGGGGGAACATCTCCCTGCCGGCAAAGTCGAATAAAAGTCATTAACGAGGAGCGTCCCATGAAGGCCATTAAAAGAGTTTGCAGTCTTGCTGTTGCCGTAATGGTCATGGCAGGATGCGCCTTTACCCCTGTGCAGCCCGGCATGTCGCGCGAGGAGGTGATGGCGCATTACGGCAAGCCGTCACGGGTGTTGCCACTGGCTGCGGGGACGCGTCTGCAGTATTCCGGGCAGCCGGCCGGCCGTACGGTCGTGATGGTGGACTTGGACGCGGCGGGTAAGGTCGTCTCCGTGCGGCAGGTTATGACCCCTTCCGAGTTTGCAAAAATTGAGCCCGGCAAGTGGACGCGCGAGGATATGGAGCGCGAGTTTGGCCGGCCAGCAAGCATCGATCATGTGGCTTCGTGGCGGGGTGACATCATGACCTACCGGTGGCAAGAAAATTACACCCAGAACATGTTCTTTTGGGCCTATCTGGATGACCACAATGTCGTGCAGCGCACCGGACAGGGTATGGAGATTCCCATCAGGATGCGCGACGACTGAGTTTCGGCTTCATGCCGCCGTGCGACCTATTTCGGGCCATCGGTGATGCAGGTAAAGCCAGGCGACCAGTCCGATGCACGTCATGCCCAGCGACACTGCGGCCAGCGCGGGCGTGGAATGCATCACCAGCGGCGCGATGACGCCGGCCACCAGGCCGTTGGCCGTGGAACCGATAAAGGCCTGCATGGACGACGCCATGCCGCGCCGTTCGGGGTAGAGGTCAAGCACGAGCAGCGTGACGACCGGCACCATCAGCGCCCAGCCAAAAGAAAACACGGCAATCGGGATCAAGGCCCACGAAACATGGGCCTTGAACAGCAGGTTGGCGGCCAGGTTGATCAGCGAAACCGAGAGCATGATGACAAAACCATGGCGGATTTGCTGCTTGGGTGCGATTCGCCCCGCGAGACGGCCACTTAGCCAGGCACCCGCCATGATGCCTGAGATGGTCAACAAGAATAACCAGAAAAACTGGGTTGGCTGCAAGCCCAGGTGATTACCCAGGAAGGCCGGCGCCGCCAGCACATACAAAAACATGCCATTGAAGGGCACGCCGCTGGCCAGCGCCAGCAGTAAAAAGCGTGGGCTGGAGCCCAGCTGCCAGTAGCCGCGCATCAGGTGCCTTACCTCGAAGGGCTGGCGCGCCTCGTGCTGCAGGGTTTCGGGCAAAAAGCGGTAGTTGATGCTCCAGAGCACCACCCCGACCGCTGTCAGGAACCAGAAAATGCTGTGCCAGCCGAGATGAACAAACAGCCAGCCGCCGACGATGGGCGCCAGCGCCGGCGCCACGCCAAAGTAAATGGCGACCTGGCTCATGACCTGCTGCGCCTGCGTCGGCGGGAACATGTCGCGTATCACGGCACGCGACACCACCATTCCGGCCCCGGCGGACAAGCCCTGGATGACCCTGAAGAAGACCAGCTGGCCAACGCTTTGCGACAGGGCGCAGCCCGCCGACGCCAGCGTGAACATGGCAATGCCCCACAGAACCACCGGCCGGCGGCCAAAACTGTCGGCCAGCGCGCCATGAAACAGGTTCATGAAGGCAAAGCCGAACAGGTAGGCTGACAGTGTTTGCTGCATTTCCACCGGCGTGGCCCCCAGTGACAGGGCCATGCCGGAAAAGGCCGGCAGGTAGGTGTCGATTGAAAACGGAGCCAGCATGCCGAGCACAGCCAGCAGGGCAGCGAGGGCCCAGCGCGGGCCGCGCCAGAGCTGGTCGGCGTTCGGGTTCATTCTTTTTTGAGTTTTAACGCTGTGTCATAGAGCTCGTTGCGGGGCGCGCCGGTGATGTCTGCCGCCAGTTTGACAGCGGTTTTCAGCGGCAGTTCGGCCAGCAGCAGCTGCAGCACGCGGGTGCTGTCGTCCGGGCCTTCGTGCGGAGCCGAGGCATGGAGCACCAGGGCAAATTCGCCACGCGTGCGTTGCGGACCGGCGGCCAGCCAGGCCGCGAAATCCTGCGCCGGCATCGTGGCGATTTCCTCGAACTGCTTGGTCAACTCGCGGCCCACTGTAATCAAGCGGCCCTGCAGCACCGCCAAGGCGCGTGCCAGGGCTTCGATGCGATGCGGTGCTTCCAGAATCACAATCGCACGCGTGTCCGCTTGCAGCAGATGGATGGCCTGATCGCGTTCGCCAGCCTTGCTTGGCAGGAAGCCGGCAAAGACAAAACTGCTGCCGCTGTCGCCGCTGCCCTCGGCGCGGGTCACGCCGGCGGCGCTGAGTGCGGTGGTGACGCTGCTGGCGCCGGGCAAGGGCATGACTTTCAAGCCTGCCGCCCGAACCGCTGCAACCAGGCGCGCGCCCGGGTCGCTGACGGCGGGCGTGCCGGCATCGCTGACATAGGCCACGCGCTCGCCGCGCTGCAATCGCTCCACCACCAGGCCGGCGGCTTCAGCTTCGTTGTGCTGGTGGACCGCCAGCAAGGGCTTTTCTATGCCATATTGGCGCAGCAGGGGTTGCGTGTGGCGCTTGTCCTCACAGGCGATGACATTCACCAGTTGCAGCACATACAGGGCGCGCAGGCTGATATCGGCCAGGTTGCCTATGGGAGTGGCCACGACATACAGCGTGGCTTCTGGATAATGCTGCATGCCCGCTGCGGCGCGTGCCGCATCTAGTGCCAAGTCGAAAGAAGCGTTCAATGTGGTTTTCCAGAAAACAGGTGGTCAAGACGCCGCCGAAGGGGATGGTAGAGGCTGCCCAGGCGTTGCCAGGGCAGGTTACCACCAAGTCGCGCGGTGATGCGGCCGAGTCGGCCGCACTCGCCTATCTCGTCCAGGGTGGCTTGAAATTTATCGAGTCCAATTATCGGACGCCGGGACGCGGGGGTGGCGAAATTGACCTGGTGATGCGTGCGGCCGATGGCACGCTGGTGTTTGTTGAAGTGCGCCAGCGCTCGAACGCATCTCACGGCGGCGCGGCGGCCAGCATCGGCAGCCGCAAGCAGCAGCGCATCATTTTTGCGGCGCGCCACTACCTGATGCGTTTTGCCAGCCCGCCACCTTGCCGCTTTGATGTGGTGCTGGTAAATGGTGCATTAGTAAACGGGGCGTCGCCTGAAAAGCCTGATGCCCGCATTGAATGGTTGCCGGCGGCGTTTGACGCCTCCTGAGGCATTCATGTCGACGAAGCTTCACGCCCGCAGGCGGCGTCGGATGAAAGGCAATTTGTAAGCATTCCTTGCCGGCGGCCCAATGCAAGCTCTTTCCTGACGTGCTTCTACAGGATGACCCGGTATCATTCGGCCATGCTTGAACAACGAATCGAACAGCAATTTATCGACAGCGCCGACCTTAAATACCAGGCGGCGCAGGTTTTATCCAAACCCATCGCCGCAGCGGTGCATGCCATTTTGGCCAGTGTCACCAGCGGCGGCAAGGTGCTGGCCTGCGGCAATGGCGGCTCGGCGGCAGATGCCCAGCACTTCGCCGCTGAATTCGTGGGCCGCTACGAGCGTGAGCGCCCGGAGCTCGGCGCGATTGCCCTGACGACCGACAGCTCCATCATTACGGCGATCGCCAATGATTACGATTTCAGCGTGATTTTTTCCAAGCAGGTCCGTGCCTTGGGCGGCGCGGGCGATGTCTTGCTGGCCATCAGTACCAGCGGCAACTCGGCCAATGTGCTGGCGGCTATCGAAGCGGCCCACGAGCGCGAGATGACGGTGGTGGCGCTCACCGGCCGGGGCGGCGGCAAGATGAGCCATGCCTTGCGCGAAACCGATGTGCATATTTGCGTGCCGCATGAGCGGACCGCGCGCATTCAGGAGGTGCATCTTCTCGTCATTCACTGCATTTGTGACGGTGTGGACACCCAGTTACTTGGTGATCAGGAGTCTTCGGTATGAAGCGTATTTTGATGAAACGTCTGGCCTTGTCGGTTGGCGCGGCGGCTTTGCTCTCTGGTGCGCTGACGGCCTGCGTACCGCTGGTGGTAGGTGGCGCTGTAGCCGGCGGCTCGCTGGTGGCTACCGACCGGCGCACCTCGGGGGCCCAGCTTGAAGATGAAGGAATCGAGTTGCGGGCGGCTAACCAGATTCGCAGCACCCTTGGCACACGCGTGCGCGTCAGCGTGACCAGCTACAACCGCCAGGTGTTATTGACCGGTGAGGTGCCCAATCTGCAGGACAAGCAGCTGGTGGAACAGGTCGTGTCGCGGGTGGAGAATGTGGCGTCTGTTGTCAACGAGTTGGCCGTCCTGAACAGCCCCTCTCTGGTTGAGCGCTCGTCGGACGCACTGGTTACCGGCCGTGTCAAGGCCATGCTGCTGGACAGCAAGGATCTGCAGTCCAATGCCTTCAAGGTTGTCACCGAGCGGGGCACGACTTATTTGATGGGGCGTGTCACGCAGCGCGAAGCGGACCAGGCCACCAATGTGGTTCGCACAACACCCGGCGTGCAAAAAGTCATACGGCTTTTCGAGATCATCAGCGACCAGGAACTGGCGCGCATGTTGCCAACGCCTGCTGCCAAGCCGCAACCCGCCGCCGCTACGCCTGCGGGGAGTTGAAGAATTCGCCGAGGCGCTGACTGGCGCCCGGACTGATGGGCACAGGCCGAGGCGCCGGCAGGCTTATTTCAAACGTTTGATTAGGCTGGAAGTATCCCAGCGCTGGCCGCCCATGGCTTGTACATCGGCGTAGAACTGGTCCACCAGGGCCGTCACCGGCAAACGCGCTCCATTGCGCTTGGCCTCGTCCAGCACCAGTCCAAGGTCCTTGCGCATCCAGTCAACCGCAAAGCCGAAATTAAATTGGTCGGCAACCATGGTTTTTCCGCGGTTGTCGAGCTGCCAGCTTTGCGCTGCACCCTTGCCTATGACGTCGAGCACCTGGTTCATGTCCAGCCCTGCCTTCTGTCCAAAGGCCACAGCTTCGCTCAGGCCTTGCACCAGGCCTGCAATGCAGATCTGGTTGACCATTTTGGTGAGTTGGCCGGCGCCCACGTCTCCCATGAGCGTGAAGGCCTTGGAAAAAGCCATGCCGACCGGTTTGACTGCCTCGAACGCCGCTGCATCGCCACCGCACATGACCGTGAGCGCACCGTTCTGGGCGCCAGCCTGGCCGCCCGACACGGGTGCATCAATGAATTGCAGGCCGAGATTTTTGGCGGCGGCGCATAACTCACGGGCGACATTGGCCGAGGCCGTGGTGTGGTCTACAAATATGGCGCCGGGCTTCATGCCGGCAAACGCCCCGTTTTCGCCCAGCGTGATGGCTCGCAGGTCATCGTCATTGCCCACACAGCAGAACACCATGTCAGCCCCGGCGGCAGCCTCGCGCGGCGTGGCGGCGGAAGTGCCCTTGAACTCGGTGCTCCAGGCCTGGGCCTTCGCGGCGCTGCGGTTGTACACGGTCACTTGATGGCCCGCCAGCGCCAAGTGGCCGGCCATGGGGTAACCCATCACGCCAAGGCCGAGAAATGCGACTTTTCGGGGTGGGCAAGCTTCGTAGGTTTTGGGGTTGATGTTTGACATGGGGTTTGACTTTTGGGTTGAGTGGAGCCTGTCGGGGTTTGCGGGAGGGCTGAAGTCGACAGGCTCAGCCCCAGCCCCGCAGTCTACGTTCAGACGATGGCGAAATTTTCAGTGCCTGCGGAGAGGTCGGTCGACTTGGCGCGCTGCGAATGAAGCTTGATCTGCAGGCGCAGGTCGTTCATGGAGTCTGCATTGCGCAAGGCGTCTTCGTAGGTGATGTGGTTGCTTTCGAAGGCGTCGAACAGGGCCTGGTCGAAGGTCTGCATGCCCATATTGCGGCTTTTCTTCATGATCTCCTTGATTTCCGTGACCTCGCCCTTGAAGATCAGGTCGGAAATCAGGGGTGAATTGAGCATGACTTCGACGGCAGCATAGCGGCCCTTGCCGTTTTGCTTGGGCACCAGCCGCTGCGATACCACGGCCTTGAGATTGAGTGACAAATCCATCAGCAGCTGGTCGCGACGCTCTTCAGGGAAGAAGTTGATGATGCGGTCCATCGCCTGGTTGGCGCTGTTGGCGTGCAGCGTGGCCAGGCACAGGTGGCCGGTTTCGGCAAAGGTCAGCGCATGCTCCATGGTCTCACGGTCGCGGATCTCGCCCATCAAAATCACGTCAGGCGCCTGGCGCAAGGTGTTTTTAAGGGCGGCTTGCCAGCTGTCCGTGTCCAGCCCCACTTCGCGCTGCGTGATGACGCAGTTCTTATGCGCATGGACAAACTCCACCGGGTCTTCAATCGTGATGATGTGGCCAAACGACTGCTCGTTACGCCAGTCGATCATGGCTGCAATGGAGGTGGATTTGCCCGAGCCGGTCGCGCCCACGAGAATTGCAAGTCCCCGTTTGTACATCACCACGTCCTTGAGTACCTGGGGTAGTTCCAGCGTGTCAATGGTCGGCAGCACCGCCGGAATGACGCGCATCACCATGCCAACTTTTCCCTGCTGCAGGAAGGCGTTGACGCGAAAGCGCCCCACGCCTGGTGGCGAGATGGCGAAGTTGCATTCCTTGGTCCGTTCAAATTCGGCAGACTGCTTGTCGTTCATGAGCGCGCGCGCCAGGGCCAGCGTGTGGCCGGCATTGAGCGGCTGGGACGACACCTTGGTCACTTTTCCGTCGACCTTGATGGCGGGCGGAAAGTCCCCCGTGATGAACAGGTCGCTGCCGCTGCGGCTGACCATGAGCCTGAGGAGGTCGTTGATGAATTTACTGGCCTGATCGCGTTCCATAACGGGTCCTATGCATATTCAGCTCGGGTGGGGCGGGGTGTGACGCCCGATTAAATCTTCTTGTCGCTGAGCCGCGCGCTAACTACCCTGAGGCGGCGCGACAGCTTGCGTGCCAGCAGTGCAATCAGGCTGGCCGCCAGGGCAGGGTCGGAGGCCACCATTTCGTCGAGCGCTTGCGCGCTCAGCACGGCAATTTCGCAATCGGTGAGCGAGGTGCACACCGAAAAGCGCATGCCGCTGTCCAGCAGTGACATCTCGCCCAGCAGGTCGCCGGGTCGCGCTTCCGTCAGGCGCAGTCTCTCGCCCCACGGTTGCGTGCGGTCCACGGCGATGGTGCCGGTCAGCAACACGATCATGAAGTTGCCGTACTCTTCCTGGCGGATGACGTCCCGGTTCGCCGGAATGGTGGCGAAGTCGAAAAATTGTTCCAGGCGGGGCACGAAGTCCGAGTCCAGCCGGGCCATGTACTTGTCCTTGGCCCACAGGGCCTGGAGCAGCTTGCTGCCGCGTGAGGCCGGCATGCGCTTGGCCCCCACCTCGTTGGCGCGGGCTTCCCACGGAATCAGCATGGACGCATCCACCCCCTGGTCGGCAAATGCGGTGGCGAACAGCAGCGAATCGGGTTGATCCTCATTCCCCTGTGCCTGGGCAGAATGCTTGAGAAGACCGAGTAAGCCTTTCATGGAATTTTTCTCCTGGTGTCAGGCTCTCAGCCCGGAAAGTTTTCGGGAATTTTGGCTTTGCCGCGTGCTTCCGCGGCAGAAATGACGTTGCGCTTGACCAGGTCAGTCAGGTTCTGGTCCAGTGTCTGCATGCCAACGCTGTTGCCGGTCTGGATGGACGAATACATCTGTGCAACCTTGGCTTCACGAATCAGGTTGCGGATGGCGCTGGTGCCGAGCATGATTTCGTGGGCGGCTACACGGCCCTGGCCGTCCTTGGTTTTGCACAGCGTTTGCGAGATCACCGCCTGCAGCGATTCCGACAGCATGGAACGGATCATTTCCTTTTCTTCCGCCGGGAACACGTCGATGATGCGGTCTATGGTTTTGGCGGCACTGGACGTGTGCAGCGTGCCAAACACCAGGTGGCCGGTTTCGGCCGCCGTCATGGCCAGGCGAATGGTTTCCAGGTCACGCATTTCGCCCACAAGAATGGCATCGGGATCTTCGCGCAGGGCGGATTTCAGGGCCGCGCTGAAGCTCAGCGTATGCGGACCGACTTCGCGCTGGTTGATCAGGCATTTTTTGGATTCGTGGACAAACTCGATCGGGTCTTCCACCGTCAGAATGTGGCCGTACTCGGTTTCGTTCAGGTAGTTGACCATGGCAGCCAGCGTGGTGGACTTGCCCGAGCCTGTCGGGCCGGTCACCAGCACCATGCCGCGCGGTTTGAGCGCCAGGTCGCCGAAAATCTTGGGCGCGCCCAGTTGCTCCAGCGTCAGAATTTTGGAAGGAATGGTCCGCAGCACCGCTCCGGCACCACGATTCTGGTTGAAGGCGTTGACGCGAAAGCGCGCCAGGCCTTCAATCTCGAAGGAGAAATCAACCTCCAGGAACTCTTCGTAGTGTTTGCGCTGGGTGTCGTTCATGATGTCGTACACCATGGCATGCACCTGCTTGTGGTCCAGTGGATCAATGTTGATGCGCCGGACATCGCCGTGGACGCGGATCATGGGCGGCAAGCCTGCCGACAAATGCAAGTCGGACGCCTTGTTTTTGACGCTAAAGGCCAGCAGCTGCGTAATATCCATCCCGGGAGTCCTTGGAAGTTGTATCAGAGTTTACAGTTGGATTATGACCACGATTTCCTGCAACCTTCATCTCGTTCGTGACCGCATCAACGCGGCCTGCGTCGCCGCGGGGCGCGACCCGGCCAGCGTGCGCCTGCTGGCCGTCTCCAAGACCTTTGGCGTCAATGCCGTGGAGGATGCTGTGTTGGCGGGGCAGCGCGCGTTGGGAGAAAACTACATTGCGGAGGGCGTAGGGAAGATTCTGGCGCTGCGCGCATGGCAGGCGGGGCAGGCCGGGGCCGCCGCCATCGCGGTGGAGTGGCACTGCATTGGTCCGGTGCAGAGCAACAAGACGCGGCTGGTAGCCGAGCACTTTGACTGGGTGCAGTCGGTGGACCGGCTGAAGATCGCGCAGCGCCTGAGTGAGCAGCGTCCGCCGGATTTACCGCCGCTGCAAATCTGCCTGCAGGTCAATGTGGATGGCGGCGCCAACAAATCCGGCCTGGCCCCCGAAGATGTCCAGGCTCTGGCCCAGGAGGTCGCGCAACTGCCACGCCTGACTTTGCGCGGGCTGATGGCTATACCCGAGCCTGCTCCTGATTTTGTAGCTGCTTGCGCCCTTCATGCAAGGACAAAGGCCATATTTGACCGGATAAATGCCGCTGGCATTCTGCCCGTCCCCATGGACACGCTCTCGATGGGCATGACAGCCGACCTGGAGGCGGCGATTCATGCCGGCAGCACCATGGTGAGAATCGGTACGGCGATCTTTGGTGGCCGGACCTACGTCCCAGGCTGATTTACTTCGCAGCCGATGCCCTGGGCAGCGGCTTGACGGTGCCGCAATCCGCGCCCAGCCATTTGCCCGACTGGTCCATGCTCAACTGCTCGGGTTTTCCGTTTGACACGATGTTGATGCGTGTTTTTCCTGTGTAGCCGGTGTCGCCCTGCAGGGTCAGCTCGCTTTCGCCGCTGGTGGGCGGATTTCCCTTGCAGCTGAATTTGACCTTCACGGTACCCGCGGTGCGCTGAATCGCCTGCTGTGTGCACTGGCCATCCTGCCGGGGCATGAGCATGCGCTCACTGTCTTCCTTTGTGACGCAGACCTTCATGGTGTTGGCCTTGGGGCTCATGCCCACGCCCCGCCCGGCCATCATTTGCTCCATCTGCTTGCGCTGGGCTGGCGGCATGGCGGCCAGCTCTTTTTGCATCTCGGCCATGGCTTTTTCGAGCTCTCCGCTCTGGCTTTTCGAGGTGACTGTGTGTTCCCATAAACCCGCCTTCAGGCTCTGGGCGCTGCCCGGCAGGCAGAGCGTCAGCAGGGCCAGGCTTGGCAGGATGCGCGAGAGGATGCGATGGAGGTTCATGACGGTGGTTCTCCCCGGGTTGCAGGTTGCAGGTGTTGATGCACCATTTTGCGCCGACTGCTCCCTCAGGTCGAGTCAGGGTTGGCGGCTTTCATGCCCCCGAAAGCGCCAGCCGGGTGGTGTTTTTCACCTCCTCCATTACCGCGTAGGTCCGGGTTTCGCGAACGCCGGGAAGCTGCCACAGCACCGTGCCGGCAAACGCGCGGTAAGCCGCCATGTCGGCCATGCGGGTCTTGAGCAGGTAGTCAAAACCGCCCGCGACCATGTGGCACTCCATGATCTCGGGATAAACCTGCACCGCCGCCTTGAAGGCTTCAAACACATTGGGTGTGGTGCGGTCCAGCAGCACCTCGACAAACACCATCATCCCGGCGCCCAGCTTGAGCGGGTCCAGCCGCGCCTCGTAGCCCAAAATGAAACCGTCGCGCGTGAGGCGCTGCACCCGCGCCAGCACGGCCGTGGGCGACAGCGCCACGCTCTCGGCCAACTTGAGGTTGGAGCTGCGGCCGTCCTGCTGCAGAACATTCAGGATTTTCAGGTCGATGCGGTCAAGTTGCGGCGAGTTGTCGAGCATGGGTGGTGAATTGTTCAGGTGAGGCGGCGAAATATGGCGATAAATTCTGCGGGCTTGCCGCGAATATCGAGTCTGCCTCTGTTTCCGCTGTTTCGCACGGAATTTTTAACGGTCCTGATGGAGTTTTTGATGCCTGCAACGCCGCGCCTTCCCTTTCCCTACCGCCCCGAGGCCGACATCCTGGCCGGCCAGCTCCAGCGTCTGGCTGGCGCGCTCGACTGGGCTGCTGCCGCCCAGGCGGCCCGCCCCTGGGTGCAGGCCGTGCGCCTGCACCCGCCGCCGTTCTGGGCGATGGAGAGTCTGCTCAAGGAATACCCCATTTCCAGCGCCGAAGGCCTGGCGCTGATGCGGCTGGCTGAAGCGCTGCTGCGGGTGCCGGACACCGAAACTGCCATTGCCCTGACGGCTGACCAGCTCGGGCGCGCCGAATTCGACGGCGCCAGCGAGGGCGTGATGGCCCGCCTGTCGGCCTCGGCGATTGGGCTGTCCAAAAAGTTCTTGCCAGAAGCCGGCCAGTCCGGCCTGATGAGCAAGCTCGGTGCGCGCAGCGTGGTCGCCGCCACGCTGCGGGCGGTGCAGCTGCTGGGGCGGCAGTTTGTCCTGGGGCAGACGATTACCGCTGCGATGACCGAAGCCGACGCAGCGCGCAGAAAGATCAAAGACCTGCGTTTCAGTTATGACATGCTGGGCGAGGGTGCGCGCACCGAGCTTGACGCGCGGCGCTATCTGGCGAGCTATGCAGATGCTATTAAATCGATAGCTTATTGCGCCCGTACAGATGGGGATGCAGAGAGAAATGATGGCATTTCTATCAAATTGAGCGCCCTGCACCCGCGCTATGAAGACGCCCAGCGCGCACGCGTGATGGCCGAACTGGTGCCCCGCGTCTGGGGCCTGTGCGAGCTGGCAGCCCAGGCCAATATCAACCTCACGATTGACGCCGAAGAAGTCGACCGGCTGGAGTTGTCGCTCGACGTCTTTGAAGCGCTGGCCGTGCAGATCGCGCAAAAATTCCCACAGTGGCAAGGCTTTGGCCTTGCCATGCAGGCTTATCAGACCCGCGCGCTGGAACTGGTCGAGCATGTCATCGCCATTGGCCGAAAATACAAACTGCGCTTGATGTGCCGGCTGGTCAAGGGCGCCTACTGGGATTCGGAAATCAAGCGCGCCCAGGAGATGGGGCTGCCGCACTACCCGGTGTTCACGCACAAGCACCATACCGACGTGTCTTATCTGGCCTGCGCGCGGGCGCTGCTGGCCGCGCCGGATGCGATCTACCCGCAGTTTGCCGGGCACAACGCGGGCACGATTGCAGCGATTATTCAGATGGCGGCCAACGTGCGCCGCGCCGGGCCGCCCCAAGCAAGCACAGCCCCTTCGGGGGGCAGCGAAGGACACGAAGTGCCGAGCGTGGGGGCTGAAGAGTTCCGCGCCGGGCCGCCCCAAGCAAGCATAGCCCCTTCGGGGGGCAGCGAAGTACACGCAGTGACGAGCGTGGGGGCCGTATCTCAGTTCGAATTGCAGCGTCTGCATGGCATGGGAGAGGGTATTTTCCGGGAGGTGCTGAAAAACCCGCAGATCAGCTGCCGTGTCTACGCGCCCGTCGGCGCGCACCGCGACCTGCTGGCCTACCTCGTGCGCCGCCTGCTCGAAAACGGCGCCAATTCCTCCTTTGTGCACCAGCTGGCCGACGAGTCGGTCGGCATGGACCAGCTGCTCACATCGCCGTTATGGCAGGAGCCGGAATCGTCCCTGCCATTGCCGCCCGCGCTTTACGGTCCCGGCCGCGCCAACAGCCTTGGGCTGGACCTCACGGTGCAAAGCATGCGGGCGCCGCTGCTGGCGGCCCTGACGGCGACCGCCGTACCGCTGATCCCCGAATTCGATGCAAAATTGGCCTCGGGCGCAGTGAAGACGGGCGCAAGAAGCTATCAAAAATGGAGCAAAGTGCCTGTGGCTGAACGCGCCGCCATCCTGCGCCGGGCTGCCGATGGGCTGCAGCAGCAGATGCCGAAGTTTTGCGCGCTGCTGGTCAAGGAGGCCTTCAAGACCTGGGGCGACGCAGTATCCGAGGTGCGCGAGGCGATTGATTTCCTGCGCTACTACGCCAATGAAGCCGAGCGCATCATGCAGCCGGTGGCGCTGCCTGGCCCGACGGGAGAGACCAACGAGCTGCGCCTGACGGCCCGTGGCGTCTGGGTCTGCATCAGCCCGTGGAATTTCCCGCTGGCGATCTTTACCGGCCAGGTGGCGGCCGCACTGGCCACCGGCAACGCCGTGCTGGCCAAGCCGGCCGAGCAGACCCCGGGCGTGGCATGGGAAGCCGTCCGGCTGCTCATTGACGCGGGCGTGCCCGAGGGCGCGCTGCAACTGCTGCACGGCCCCGGCGAAACCGTGGGCGCGGCGCTGGTGGCTGCGCCGGGCGTGGCGGGCGTGGTGTTCACCGGCTCCACCCAGGTCGCCAAAGTCATCAACCGGGCGCTGGCCGCCAAGGACGGACCCATCGTCCCGCTGATTGCGGAAACCGGCGGCATCAACGCCATGCTGGTCGACAGCACCGCGCTGCCGGAGCAGGTGGTCGATGCGGTGGTGCAAAGCGCCTTTCGCTCGGCCGGCCAGCGCTGCTCGGCGCTGCGCCTCTTGTGCTTGCATGAAGGCATTGCCGATGCGGTGATCGAGATGATCCGGGGCGCGGTGCAGGAACTGGTGGTGGGCGAGCCGGCCGAGCTGGCAACCGATGTGGGTCCGGTGATTGACCGCGAGGCCTTTGACAACATCCAGAGCCACCTGCAGCGGCTCAGTTCAACATCAAAAGTGCTTGTAACCCAAGAGCTAGTTGCGCAAGCAGCTACTGATTCAATAGCGAACTTCATTCCTCCCGCTGCTTTTGAAGTCAGCCGCCTGGCCGAGGTGAAGGATGAAATCTTCGGGCCTGTGCTGCAAATCGTGCGCTGGGGAAGCGGCGCGCTGAAAACGCCGGAAGCCGTGATTGAACAGGTCAACGCCCTCGGCTACGGTCTCACGCTGGGCCTGCAGACCCGCATCGACTCGCGCGCCCAGGCGCTCGCCGGCGCCGCGCATGTGGGCAACATTTATGTGAACCGCAACATGATTGGCGCGGTGGTGGGCGTGCAACCCTTCGGCGGCGAAGGCCTGTCGGGCACAGGGCCGAAAGCCGGCGGTCCGCACTATCTCTACCGTTTTTGCACGGAACAGACGGTGACGGTAAACACCACGGCGGCGGGTGGCAATGCAGCGCTGCTGGCTGGCCCTTGAGCCCTTGCGGCTGACGGACGGGTCAGGGCTCAGTCGCGCTGTCCTGCGGATGGGATGGCTGCGCCCTCAGGTAGGCCTGCAGCTGCCCGATGGGCAGCGGCTTTGAAAACAGATAGCCCTGAAAGTGATCGCAACCCTGCTTTACCAGGAGGTCTCGCTGGGCCTGAGTTTCCACGCCCTCGGCCACCACTTCCAGGTTCAGGCTATGGGCCAGGGTAATGATGGTGCGTGAAATGGCGGCGTCTTTGGGGTCGGTCATTATTTCGGCGACAAAGCTCTTGTCAATCTTGAGCTGGTCCAGCGGCAGGCGCTTGAGCGCCGACAGCGACGAGTAACCCATGCCAAAGTCGTCGAGCGACAGCGTGACGCCCAGCGCCTTGAGCGTGCCCATCTTGGCGAGCGTGATCTCCATGCCGTCAGCCAGCAGACTTTCCGTGAGTTCCAGTTTGAGCCGCTGCGGCCGGACGCCGGTGCGCTGGATCACGGCCATCACCCCGTCCACGAAATCGGGGTGCCGAAACTGGCGCACGCTGACGTTCACCGCGATGCTGAGCTTCTCTGCGGGTGGCCACAGGGACCATGCCGCCAGCTGCTCGCAAGCGGTTTCCAGCGCCCACATGCCGAGGGGCAAAATCAGGCCCGTCTCCTCGGCCATCGGGATGAATTCCGCGGGTTCCACCAGGCCTCGCGTGGGATGCTGCCAGCGCAGCAAGGCCTCCACGCGGATAACGCGGCCATGGCGATCTACCTGGGGTTGGTAGTAGAGGAGAAACTGCTTGTCCCTCAGGCCGACGTGCAGATCGGCGCTGACGGCCGCGTTGGCATTGGCGGCAGCCTGCATGTCGGGGTCAAAGAACCAGACGGCGTTGCGACCCGCGGTTTTGGCCTGGTACATCGCCAGGTCAGCCTGCTTGAGCACTTCGCTCACGCTGTCCTGCATGCCATCGAGCGCCGTCACGCCAATGCTGGACGTCGTGTAGTGCTGATGCCCAGCCAGATCAAAGGGTTCGCGCAGCTGCAGCAGTATTTTTTCCGAAAGAAGCCTGGCTTGGGCGGTGGCTACTTGCGGATTGTTCCCCAGGTCTTCCAGCATCACCACGAATTCGTCACCGCCCAGGCGCGCCACCGTGTCGGTATGGCGCACGCAGCTCGACAGGCGCGCGGCGACCTGCTGCAGCAGCAAGTCGCCTTTGTGATGGCCCAGGGTGTCGTTGATGAGTTTGAGCTTGTCCACGTCGATGAACATCAGCGCGCCATGGCGCCGCTTTTCGGCGCTGTAGGCAACCACCTTCTCCAGCCGCTCCAGCAACAACAGCCGGTTGGGCAGCCCGGTCAGCGGATCGTAGAAGGCCAGATGGTGAATCTCTTCCGCCGCTTCCTTGCGCTGGGTGACGTCGCGCCCCACCGCCACCCAGTGGGTAGGCTCGCCCGACGGCGAAAGGACCAGCACGATCTCCAGTTCCAGCCAGAACGAGCTGCCGTCCTTGCGGTAGATCATCAGCTCACTGCGCACTTGCCTCTTATGCATCAGCGCTGCTGACAGGCGGCGAAATTCGTCGGGCGCTGGCGCGGGCTCGGGGCCAAGCAGCATGCGCGGCGTCTGGCCGAGCACTTCGTCGCGGCCGTAGCCGGTGTGGTGTTCGAACGCATCGTTGACGAACACGATGTGCGGCGCCAGTTCACCGGCAGGCGTGACTTCGGCGATGAGCACGATGTCATTGAGTCGCGAGATGCTGGTTTCCAGCAGCATCAGTTGCTCCTGCGACTTGCGCCGCGTGGTGATATCCCGGAAATACACCGCCAGGCCTTCGGCAAAAGGATAGGCCCGCACCTCCAGCCACTTCCCCAGGGTGGGATAAAAGTTTTCGAATTCAACACGGCGATTGGTCGCGAGCGACAGCTGGAGTAGCTGTTTCAGGCGCTGCCCCTCGCCGTCGATCAAGTCCAGCCAGACCTCCTTGCCCAGCAACTCGCTGGTGGTGCGCTGCAGCAATCGTTCGCTTTCCTGGTTGAGGTAGGTAAAGCAGCACTCGCGGTCCAGCGTCACAAAGGCCTCGGTGATGCTGGCCAGCGTCGTGGTCAGCCGCATTGCCAGGCGAAGAGTTTCCCGCTGGGCCTGTTTCTGGCCCGAGATGTCCTGCAGTGCGCCCTGCAGGCCAACGATCTTGCCGCTCTTGTCCAGGACGGCTTCACCCACGGTGCGCACCCACTTGATCTTGCCGCTCTCGTCCAGGACAGGTTCACCCACGTTGCGCACCCACTTGGACATGGGGGTGGCCGTTTCAATCTGCATTTCTTCGTCGAAGGGCGTGCCTTGCTGGCTGCATTGCGCAATCAGGGTGCGGATGCGCGCGCGCCACGGTGGCGTGTAGCAGGCCACCAGGCCATCGAGCATGAGGGTCTTGCCCGCCGTCACGCCCAGTATGAGCGCACACTCGTGCGAAGGCATCAGCCGCTGGCCGGGCAGGTCCAGGGTCCAGCTCCCAATATGCGCTGTGCGCTCGGCCATGGCCAGCAGGGAGGTGGCCTGCCTTGGGGTAGATGAGGCTGCGGTTAAGGCCGCACTGCTAGCTGTGGGATGGGTGTACATGACGGGTCAGCGTTCCAGTAGGGGGGTAGGGCTGCGTTTCATTTTGGCAGCATTTGTGGTGCCTGCCTCCGCCGAGTCAGGGCTCTCGGCGGTGTCGCGTATTGCCAGGACAGGTTCACCCGTAAAGGGGCTGCTGCCTGTATGCCACCGGAATCGGTGAGGAAGAGCATGTTTTTTTCCATCAGGTCCATCAGGTGCATCAAGGGCTGATAGTCCAGGGGCTCAGCAGTCGATGCACGGAAGGGTGGTGACTATCTTCTTGCAAGTCTGTAACGGTGCGTCAATAGCTGTGTGATCTGTGACAAATATCTTGTCGGGACCAGCGCCTTCCGCCGGCAGCTTGCCGCGTGAAGTTGCTGTAGGGGCTAAATGCCATTGCGCCAGGGCGTTGGTGAGTTGGCGGTTGTCTTCTTCCCGCCAGGGGGAGCACCAGCTGCCGGTGCGCAGGCCAGCTTTTATACGCCCCGCCGGGATGTGCCGGTAAAGCGTGGCTGGCGATATTACAAAGGTGGTCGATATGTCGCCATATACCCGGAGGGTGTCAGGCCGCCATTGGGTCGGTAAGGGGTTGAGTCGCGGCAAGACCCTGCTGGTGATCTCATAAAGATACGGTCCCGGCTTCATGAGGTTCGGGTCAAGGCCTGGCCGGGTGCCAAAGACAAGAAGAATTTTTTGTCATGGAATGCTCCTTCGCTGAGTCTGTTCTTGCACCGGGGAAACAACGGTTAACCCTGCTGGGTGCGTCAATCTGAATCGACCGCCACAGGTGAACTCAGGCAGGTCACAGTCTATCGGGTCATTCGCCGGTCTGCAGGCATAAATGCGCGGTCAATTCGCTGCTACTTGTTACATATTAACTGCGCGCAATATTGTTGTCGTGTGGCCTCAAGCCGGTGGATTAGCCCGTGACTATTCATAGAGGCGCCGATCGGTGCGTACGGCACGGTGTTTCTGGAGGATCAGCCATGCCGTGGCGAGCCGTGTTGTGCGGTTTTCATTTTTGCTGGCGGTGGCTGCCTGTTTTCTGAGGGCCCGATCACGTCTGGCAGGGGCGAAAGCGTTTTTTTGTTTCTCTGGACTTTGCGCTAGATCAAGTGGGGTAACTACGGCTTGGAAGTACTTTTACACATGCCCAGGCACCGTAGACGTGCAAGAAATCAAGCAGTAACACGGAGGGAATCCAACATGAATGCATTTGACAATCTCAGGCACTACAAAGATGTGGCCACCTTGAAGCCCGCCCTGCACAGGCTGTGCGAACAGTTCGGACGAATTGCAAGACTTGATGTGCTCACCGCCGCGCACGAGGGAACGAGGCAGGCGATCTGCTTCTTGAAGATGGAATCGGCAGAGAAGGAACATAACCTGATGAAAACGCTGGGGGTGGGGCGCTTCGGCGGGGAGATTGTGTTTGTGGTCGATATGAATGTTGCGGGAAGCAGCGAGGAAGATGGGCCATCCTCGCAGTGGGCCGAGTTGGAGGATTTTCAAGACCCGTTCTCGAGTTCCGGCACAACTGCGGGAAAGCGCGATTTCCTGGAACCCCGCCCGCCTCTGGGTGCCGCTCATTGAGTGAAATCGCCCCTGCGCTTTTTGCTCTTGCCGGCACGATAGCTTGAGTCCTCCGTGCCTTGTCATGTCACTGCATCGCGGCAATCCCGGCAACTGGTCAGCGCGCGCCTCACCGCTACTTGCTGGATCTGTGGGCGGGCCGAACAAGGCTGATTTCTTGCAAGCCCAGGATGATCTCTTGCCTGGTGCCGCATGGCCTATCGGGTTGCGGTGGATGTAAGAATTAATTTCGTTACCTATCTTGCACAACGGAGAAGATTTTTGTTTTTTGCAGACGTACCATGCGGTCTTTTTCTAAGGAAGTCACATGGCAACACCGTTCTTTGGCAAGCGAGACAATGAAACCCCGACGGGCGTGCGTCCGGGCTCTGCAAATGTCTATGGAAGCACGAGCTCATCCAGTACGCTGCAGTCTGCTTCCCAAACGGCCAGCCAGCCCAACACGGCCAAGCCTCTGAGCGAAGCGGCAACTACTGCCAGCACAGGCAAGGAAGGCGGCAGCAAGCTGACTGTCGGGCCCAACATCAAGCTCAAGGGCGTGGAAATTACCGACTGCGACACGCTTGTGGTCGAAGGTCTGGTGGAAGCCACCATGGACTCGCGTGTTATCCAGATCGCTGAGCAAGGCGCGTTCAAGGGGTCTGCTGAAATTGACGTGGCAGAAATTCGTGGTGAATTCGATGGCAACCTGACGGTGCGCGATCGACTGACGATTTATTCGACGGGCAAGGTGACCGGCGTCATCCGTTATGGAAAACTGGTTGTTGAAGAAGGTGGCCAGCTTTCGGGCGAAATCGTGTTTGGCGCGCAGGGTAGCGCCAGGCCCGCAGTCGTCAGGCCAGGACTGCAGGCCGCTGCGTAATTCAAAACAGTCTGAAAGCCAGCGGAATCAGCAGCGACGCCAGTACCACCTGCAGACCGAGGGCCAGCCCGGCATAAGCGCCGGCATCGGCATTGACCTGCATGGCGCGGGCAGCGCCGATGCCGTGCGAGGTGGTCCCCAGTGCGAAACCGCGGGCCGCCCAGCCTTGCGTGTCGGTGGGGATGCGTAAGGCTGCAAACAGGTATTTGGCGCAAAGCGCACCAACTAGCCCGGTAATGACCGCAAACACGGCGGCGAGTGCCGGAATGCCGCCTATCTGCTCGGCTATGCCCATCGCTACGGGAGCGGTGACCGATTTGGGCGTGAGCGAGAGAATCACTTCCTGCGGTAGGCCGAACAGCCAGCCCAGCAGCAAGGAAGAGCCCGCAGCAACACTACCACCCGCCAGCGCCGCGATCAGCAGGCGACCCCAGCGCTGACGAAGTTCGGCACGGCGCAACCAGAGCGGCCATGCCAGCGCTACAACCGCCGGGCCCAGCAGGAAATGGATGAATTGCGCGCCGGCAAAGTAGCTAGGGTAAGGTACGCCCGTAGCCACCAGCCCACACGCCAGAAACACCACCGACCACAACACAGGATTGGCCCACGGCGCCTGCCCGGCGCGCAGGTAGGCCGCATGCGCCAGTACATAAACCACCAGCGTGGCGGTCAGGCCGAACAGCGGTGTCGCCGACAGGTAAACCCATAACTGCACAAAATCAGGCATGGGTGTCTTTCTCTTGCGGGGCGGCGGCGTCGGGCTTGGTGCGGTCGCGCATCAGGTGCAGACTCAGCACCGTCACGCACAAGCCGGCCAAGGTGGACAGGATCACCACGGCCAGCATGCGCACGCCGTACTGGCTCACCAGAGAAAGATGGGTCATTACACCCACGCCGACGGGTACAAAGAGTAACGAAAGGTGCGAGAGCAGGAAGGTGGCACATCCTGAAACAGAGTCACGCACCACGGTCCAGCGCAGCGCCAACAGCAGAAGAACCATGCCAATGACAGGACCTGGAAGCGGCAGGCTCAAGCCGCGCGCCAGCAACTCGCCCATGGACTGAAGTACCAGCAGCCAGGCCAGTCCGCGTAAGGCGGTCATCTCATGGCGTCCGTCATGCCGATGCCGTTACATGAAGAATGCCTGGGCATTGCTCTTTAGAAACGTGGTAGTTCGGGATGCGAGATTTTCCCGCCACGCACCAGCATTTTTCCGTATTCGGCGCAGCGGTTCAGTGTGGGAATCACCTTGCCGGGGTTGAGCAAACCTTTGGGGTCAAAGGCGCGCTTGACGCCAAACATCTGCTCGTTTTCTTCGGCCGAAAACTGAACGCACATGGAGTTGAGCTTTTCCACCCCCACGCCGTGCTCGCCCGTCACGGTGCCGCCCATGGCAACGCTGGTTTCCAGGATGTCGGCACCAAACAGCTCGCAGCGGTGCAGTTGATCGGCATCGTTGGCGTCAAACAAAATGAGAGGGTGCAGATTGCCGTCACCAGCATGAAACACATTGGCACAGCGCAATTGGTATTTCTTTTCCATCTCGGCAATCGCCAGCAGAATGTCAGCCAGCCGTTTGCGCGGAATGGTCGAGTCCATGCACATATAGTCCGGGCTGATCCGGCCCGATGCCGGAAATGCATTCTTGCGCCCGCTCCAAAAACGCAGGCGCTCAGCTTCGTTCTGGCTCACGGCGATGGCGGTGGCGCCATGCAGTTGCAGCACGGCGCTCATGCGGCCGATTTCTTCTTCAACTTCTTCCTGCGTGCCATCGCTTTCGCACAGCAAGATGGCTGCAGCGCTCAGGTCATAGCCTGCGTGAACGAAATCCTCGACAGCCGCCGTCATGGGTTTGTCCATCATCTCCAGCCCGGCCGGAATAATGCCCGCGGCAATCACTGCGGCCACAGCATCGCCCGCTTTGCGCAGGTCATCAAAGCTCGCCATGATGCAGCGCGCCAGTTGCGGCTTCGGGATTAGCTTGACGGTGACTTCGGTGGTGACGGCCAGCATGCCTTCGCTGCCGATCAGGATGGCTAGCAGGTCGTAGCCGGCGGCGTCCAGTGCATCACTGCCAAACTCCACCTCATCGCCCTCGATGGTGAACCCCTTGACCTTCAACACGTTGTGTACCGTGAGGCCGTATTTAAGGCAGTGCACGCCGCCTGAATTTTCGGCCACGTTGCCGCCAATGGTGCAGGCAATCTGGCTCGACGGATCGGGCGCGTAATACAGGCCATGGGGTGCGGCCGCTTCAGAAATGGCCAGGTTGCGCACCCCGCCCTGCACCACGGCGGTCCGACTTACCGGGTCCAGCTTCAAAATCTTGTTGAACTTGGCCAGCGACAGGGTGACGCCCAGCCTGTGCGGCATGGCACCCCCCGAGAGGCCCGTGCCAGCGCCACGCGCCACCACCGGAACATCAAGCGCATGGCAGGTTTTGAGCACGGCCCGCACCTCGGCATAGGTTTCAGGCAGGGCCACCACCAGCGGCCGCTCCCGGTAAGCGGTCAGCCCGTCGCATTCGTAGGGCGTGGTGTCTTCGGCGTTCCACAGGAGGGCATGCCCAGGCAGCACCGCCTGAAGGGCGTGGACCACTTGCGTCTGGCGTTCGGACCGTTCAAGTAAAGAGAGCTGTTGCGGCGAAGCAGGTGCGTTCATGGTCAGGTTCCGTCAATGAAACCTGACTTTAGTACATGCAGCGTGGGACGAGGGTGAATAAATTTAAGGTTTTGTGTGAAATGCCGGAGATGTCTTTGAGGTAGGGGAGTTGTATTTAATTAGAGTTTTATGCTTTATGCCCGTTTTTGTAATAATTTAATTCACTCAAAACGAATCCATCGGCGAGAATAGGAGCTATGTCAAGCGTGCCCGAGCTCAGCAAAATCAGCGACGCAGGGAAAGATGCGCTGATGAGGCCGCGCGAAGCTCGCTTGCGTTTGAATGGCAGGAAGGTCAGCCAGTCCCTGTCCACTCACGGCTTGATCAAGCCTGCATCCGGATCGCAGCAGCTTAAAGGCCGGTGTTCCGTGCGGAAGCACATGGTTCACGCTTTGTATCAAGGTGTGCGCGTTGAAGAAGTCATTCCGGCGCTTGCAGCGGTGAAACCGGGATCCGCATTGAAGGCAATTGTGCTGGATGGCGCACTCCGCCAGGCGGCAGCCGCTTGGCCCTTGATGCCGCTTTTGGCCATGAATGCCCAAGGCCTGGGTTTTCCCGATTAACCCGCTCGCAGTTTGGGCAGACGATAGTGGTGGGGCTTTGTGTCCCGAATGAGAAAAACATGACATTCGACGAACTCTTCAGCCAGAATGACTCACTTCCCACTATCCCCAAGGTTGTGCAGGATTTGATCAACGCGCTTCACAACGAGAACGTTTCTGTTTCAGAAGTCGCCCGCAAGATTGAGCTCGATCAGGTCATCGCTGCCAAGCTGCTGCGCTTGGCCAACTCGGCCTATTACGGATTGAGCAATCGCGTCGGTTCGATCGACAAGGCGATTCACATGCTCGGGTTCTCCACGATGCGCGGACTCGTCGTCAGCGCTGGCCTTTCCGGCTGTTTCAAGAACATTCCGAACGTAGATCTGCCGATGTTCTGGCGCCACTGTATTCGCGTGGCATGCGTTGCGCGCGCCTTGGCGCGACCGGCCAGGGTTGACGCCAACACCGCGTTCACGGTTGGGCTGATGCATGCAATTGGGCACTTGCTCATGGCGCTTGGCCTTCCCCAAATGGCTCCCTTCAACGCCAGCTACGCGATCCATTCGATCGACCGCAATGCTGCCGAGAAAGAAACTTTTGGCTACAGCTTCGCCGAGGTGAGTGCCGAATTGATGTGTCGCTGGAATTTTGACCCCGAATTCCAGGCCGCCATGCTGAACTTCAATGCACCGCTGGCCGCCGATCCGTTCGAGGCTCTCGCTGGCGTGCTTCATTTAGCCGCTTGGCGCGTGTCATTTGAAGAGCAGGGCTTGAGCCCCGACGATCTGTTCAATAGTTGGCCGGAAGATGTGGCTGGAAAACTCGGGATCTCCAGCGCCTACATCGAGGCGCTTCCCAGCCCCAAAGACCTGACCGCTGATCTTGAGGTCATGCTGGGCTGATGGCCTCGCCATAACTCGCTGGACGCTCCGGCAGGTTGTCGCATTCATGGTGCATCACGTCTTGTCGTTCCAGGCCAATGCCAGGAATTTACTATTAATTTAGTAGCTGGTTTCGTCCATCCAGATTGCGCTAGCGGCCAATTCCATGCCTGGATCGGGCTGCGGCCGCCGCTGGCACCCGGCCCGGAAAGCCGTTAACCCAGACTCTTGCGCAGCCAGTCTGCAAATGCCGCGCATTCCCAGCGGTCCATGGTGCCGGTGCGCCAGCACAGGTAGTGGGCGTGCGGGCTGGGGATGCTGCGGCAAAAAACAGCATTGTTTGCCAGCCGAACCAGGGAGCCGTTTTCCAGCCATGGCGCGCCCAGCTTGAGGCGGGTAAGGGCGATGCCCATGCCGGCAGCGGCGCAGTCGCACATCAGCCCGATGTCATTGAACTGGGAGCCTTCAACCGGTTCGGGCCAGTCCAGGTTGTTGGCAGCGAACCAGGTGCGCCAGGGGTCCAGCGGGGAGCGCAGCAGGTTTTCGCCTTCCAGGTCTTCAGCTGTTTCGAAGGGCCCGTGCTCGCGCAGGAAGGTCGGCGAGGCCAGCGGCGTGACCTCGTCATTGAGCAGGCAGACATGCTCCAGGTCCGCGTAGCGTCCGGTGCCGAAGCGCACGATAAAGTCCGAATCTTCGGCCACCACATCCAGCAGTGGAATCGACACCTGCAGCGTGAGGTCGATCTCCGGGTAGGCATCGGTGAACTGGCGCAGGCGGGGGATCAATATGGAGCGTGCAAAGGTCGGTGTGACGGCCAGCCGCAGCTTGCGTTTTCCCGGCGTGGCGCTTTGCCCGGCGCTGCCGGGGAACTTTTGCAGCGTGGCCAGCCCTTCGCGCACATGCGCCAGGTATTCGCTGCCCTCGGTGGTCAATGAAAAATCAGCCCGGCCAAACAGTTTGGTGCCAATGATTTGCTCCAGCTGCTTGACACGGTGACTCACGGCACTGGGGGTGACGCAGAGTTCTTCCGCCGACTGGGTGACGCTGCGCAGCCGCGCCAGTGCCTCAAACGTCAGCAAACACTGAATGGGGGGAATGCGCTTGGCGGCCCCGCTGGGCACGGCGTAGGCCTCAGGTGGTGGATTGCCCCTGATGCTTTGCAAGGGAATGCGGTCACTCTGGGGTGTCTCTGCGGTGCTCATGGTGGGCTTACTTGAAAATCACGGTTTTGTGGCCGTTGATCAGCACGCGGTGCTCGCTGTGCCACTTCACGGCGCGGGCCAGCACCTGGCTTTCGGTGTCGCGTCCCATGGCGGTCAGGTCTTCGACGGTCTTGCTGTGGTCCACGCGCGCCACGTCCTGCTCGATGATGGGGCCTTCGTCCAGGTCGGCCGTCACGTAATGGGCGGTGGCGCCTATCAGTTTCACGCCGCGATCATGCGCCTGGTAATAGGGCTTGGCTCCCTTGAAGCTGGGCAGGAAAGAGTGGTGAATATTGATGGCGCGGCCAGCGAGCTTTTTGCAGAGGTCGTTGGAGAGGATCTGCATATAGCGCGCCAGCACCACCAGATCGGCGCCTTCGGATTCGATGATTTCCAGCTGCCTGGCCTCGACCTGCGCCTTGGTCGCCGCCGTGACGGGCAGGTGATGAAACGGAATGTTGTAGCTGGCGGCCAGCTGGTAGAACTCGCGGTGGTTGGAGACGATGGCGCGCACGTCCAGCGGCAGCAGTCCCGACTTGCAACGAAACAGCAGGTCGTTCAGGCAGTGGCCTTCCTTGCTGACCAGAATCACGGTGCGCATGGGCTGCGTGGTGTCGTTCAGTTTCCACGTCATGTTGAACGGCTCGGCGAAGGTTTTCAGCCTGGTTGACAACTCTTCGTGGCTCAGCTGGCCGCAGGCGAACTGCACACGCATGAAAAACAGGCCGGTGCCGGGGTCGTTGTACTGCGCGGCTTCTTCAATGTTGCCGCCGTGCTCGAACAGAAAACCGGATACGGCATGAACAATGCCCCTGCGGTCGGGGCAGGACAGGGTCAGGATATAAGCGTGATTCATAGCATTGAATTGTCGCAGGTGAGTCCGTCCTGCAGCATTCGGGTCCAATTTCCCGGTGCGTTCCGGTGCCTGGGGTGCCAGAATGCAGGTTCAGCTTTGCATTCGCCCTTCTTCACCTTATTCGACGCGGGAGACCGAGATGGCTTATCAGACCTTCAACATGGATCACCAGTGGCTGCCTTTCACGCCCAACCGGAGTTTCAAGAAAGATCCCCGGATTTTTGTGGCCGCCGATGGCATGCACTTCACCACCCACGATGGCAGGCAGGTGCTGGACGGCATCTCCAGTTTGTGGTGCGTGGGGGCCGGCCACAATCGCAAGCCGATCAACGAAGCCATCAAGAAGCAACTCGACACGCTGGACTATGCAACGGCGTTTCAGGCCAGCAACGACCAGGCTTTCAAGGCGGCCGAAATGATCGCTGCCATGGCGCCCGGTGATTTGAACAAGGTGCTGTTCTGCAATTCCGGCTCGGAAGCGGCCGACACCTCGCTGAAGGTGGCGTTGGCCTACCACCGCGCGCGCGGCGAGGGCCACCGCAACGTCTTCATCGGCCGGGAGAAGGGATACCACGGCGTGGGTTTTGGCGGCATGAGCGTGGGCGGCATTCCGGCCAACCGCAAGGTCTATGGCGCGGCCCTGTTGCCGCGCGTGGACCACATGCGCTTCATCCACGACCCGGTCAATCATGCCTACATCAACGGCGTGGAGCCCGAGTGGACCGAAGACCTGCTGCTGGAGCTGGAAAACCGCATTTTGCCGCTGCATGACCCGAGCAACGTCGCGGCGGTGATTGTCGAGCCGGTGGCTGGCAGCGCCGGCTGGTATCTGCCGCCCAGGGGCTACTTGAAGCGTTTAAGGGAAATCTGCGACAGGCACGGAATCTTGCTGATTTTTGATGAGGTGATCACCGGGTTTGGCCGGCTGGGCACGAATTTTGGCGCGGATTATTACGGCGTGGTGCCCGACATGCTGAACTTTGCCAAGTGCGTGACCAATGGCGTGATTCCGCTGGGCGGCGTGATCTGCACGGACCGCATCTACGACGCCATGATGAATGCCAACGCCAACAGCCCCGAGTACGCGGTGGAATTCTTTCACGGTTACACCTATTCAGGCCACCCGGTGGCTTGCGCGGCGGCCATCGCCACGCTGGAGCTGTTCCAGCGCGACAACTTGTTTGAGCGCGCGGGCCAGATGGGCAAGGTGCTGGGCGACGCAATGCACGGCGGCCTGAAAGGCATGCCCAATGTCATCGGCATTCGCAGCCTCGGGCTGGCCGGTGCGGTGGAGCTGGCGTCGGTGGCCGGGGCACCCGGCAAGCGGGCTTATGACATTTTTATGGACTGCTTCCACCACGGCGTGCTGGTGCGGCCAGCGGGCGAAAACATCGTGATCTGTCCACCCTACATTGTGGAGAAAGAGCACATAGACCGCATTGTCAGCGTGGTGGCGGACTCAATCCGGAAATACGCCTGAGTGGCTGGATTCCTGCAGGTCGGATTAGCCCGGCGTGATCCGGTCTATTGAGCGGGTTTCGACAGCTGCTCTTTCAGTTCCGCACAGTAATCGGTATCGGGCAATGCTGGCGTGGTCCAGACGCTGTCGAACGCGTCGGCTTTCTCGGTGCCTGTGGCTTCGCCCGCGCGCAGGCGGATGGACCTGGCCTTGAGGTCTGCCCGCAGGTGTTGCGGCACGCCCAGCTTGCGGTCCACATGGCCGTTTCCTGCCAGCAAGACCACGGTCTTGCCGGGAAGGGCTGACTGATGGATGGCGCCGGCCATGGTGATGTCCTTGGCGACCTGGACACGCGCCAGGGGCGTGATCTGGCTTTCGGGCAGCAGCTTGCAGTGACCGATGCGAATCGCCTGCTGCTGTGCCTTGAGGGCCGGGCCCGGCAAGCGTAGGTCAAGTTGGCGGTCGTTCATGCTGTCCGGCATTTGTGCGCGCGGCAAGTTGGCACCCAGCACGGGTATCCCTGCACGCACGGCGGTCATCACCACGGGCCCGTAGGCGGCCCAGGGCCAGCTCTTATCGTCCCACTTCAGCGCTCTGCGGGTCTGCTCTTCGGTGGAGCTGGGTTTTAGTTTGGCGGTGCTGACGCCGATATCGGCCATCTCCAGCGCCACGGCGGCCAGCAGACCTCGCGCAGCAAGATTGGCGATGACTTGCTGCTCGATTCGCTGGTGTTCGGCTGCATCATGCTGTTCACCGACAAGCAGTACATCGGTGGGCAGCAGCGCATCCAGTCTGGCGGCCATGGCGTTGGCTGCGCTGCCGCTGGACAGTTCAAGAATGGGTGCTTCAGGGCGGCCGACGCAGCCGCCCGCAACCATCAGCAATGCGGCAGCCGCAAGGAACGCGAGGCTGCGAGGCAGGAAGGGACGGGGTGTAGGGCGCATCGGTGGATACTAATGCCTTCGGCACTGTGCTGTCCGGATACCTGCATCCTTCACGCATCCTCTCCTCTTCCTTTTCATGCACTCCAGCGTTGCCAAAAGATTCGTTCCCCTGTTGCAGGGCCCCGCTGCGCGCATCGTCCTGACCCTGTTACTCGCCTGGGCAGCAGCACGTCTGTGCGTCATGCTGCACAGCCCTTTGCCCTGGATGATTGGTCCGCTGACCGCGACCGCCTTCGTTTCCATGCTGGGCGCGCCCACCGCCAGCTGGACGCCGCTACGCAATGCCGGCCAGTGGATCATCGGCTGTGCGCTGGGGCTGTATTTCACGCCGCAGGTGATGCTGCTGGTAGCGGGTGTGTGGTGGGCCATTGCCTTGAACATTGTCTGGGCGCTCGGGCTGGGGCTGCTCTTTGGCGCCTGGCTGCATCGGGTGCACCATGGGCCGGGGCCGCTTCATATCCCGGGCTTGTCGCGTGTAACCACTTATTTTGCGGCTCCCGTCGGTGCCGCTTCAGAAATGACCCTGATGGCCGAGCGCCACGGTGCGCAGACCGAGCTGGTGGCTTCGGCGCACAGCCTGCGCGTCTTGCTCGTCACGCTCATCGTTCCTTTTGGCTTTCAGTGGGCGGGGCTGCATGGCCTGGACACCAGCATTCCCGGGGCGCGGGTGCTCGACGGGCCCGGGCTGGCGCTGTTGGCGGTGCTGACCGGCATCGGCTGCGGGGTCATGCTCAAGCTGAAGCGAACCAATCCCTGGTTCATTGGCGCGTTGTTGGTTGCCCTGCTGCTGACGGCCTGTGGCGTGACGCTGTCAGCGATTCCGCAGGGCATGACAAATGCCGCGCAACTGCTTATTGGCGTCAGTCTGGGTGTGCGTTTTACCCGCAGCTTTGTGCATCTGGCGCCGCGCTGGCTGGGTTCAGTGGCGCTGTCCACGCTTGGCATGATCGGGCTGTGCGCCGCGTTTGCATGGGGCCTGGCGCAATTCACCCAGCATCATTGGGCCACGCTGCTGCTCGGGACTTCACCAGGCGGCATTGCCGAGATGTCCATCACGGCCAAGGTGCTGCAGCTCGGCGTGCCGGTGGTGACCGCGTTTCACGTCACGCGACTGGCTGCAGTGTTGCTGCTGGCTGAACCCCTCTACCGCTGGCTGTATCAGGGTAAGCGGGGCCAGACCCGCAGCGGACCTCTGGCGGATTGACCGCCTGGCCGGGCATGTCTAGTGCAGCGAAATAGGCGTGTTAGCCAAGCCGCTATAGCCTTCCAGTGTGTCTTCAACCTCTTCCTGGGTAGGCGTGTTTTCCGCCCAGGCGCTCAGGCGCTGCTGGAACATTTCGGCCCACGATCCATCCAGGTAAACCTCTTTGCCCGAGCGTTTGTCGACAATTTCAAAGCCGTGGCGGGCCAGTTGGGGCAGGGCAGGGGCGGGCGCAGATTCTTCCGGTGCATTCGCATGAATCTGCACCACCACAAAAGATTCCGAGTCATAAAGAAGTTGCATTGATGTGTCCTTTAGCTTCAGATGGCAACGATGCCGGCAAGTTCAATAGGGCGGGGGCGTTCTTGTCAACATCGCGATTTATTCCGCAAAAGCACCCTGAGTCACAGGCTTCGACCTTCACGGGCTGGCCATCGGCTGACGGGCTGGTTCAATGCTTGTTCACGGCAGTGAGTTGCTGGTCGACAAAGTCGCCATTGGACTGGGTGATCTTGCTGCGCACGGGCAGGTAGCCCAGCGAGGGCGCATACCAGATCTCAACTTTCTGGTCGAATTCGCGCCGGGGCTGGCGGGCGAGTTTAAGCGTAGTCAATTCGCCGAAGGGCAGCGTGAGCTTTTCCTCGGCCTCGACCAGAAAAGTCCAGCTGTCCGCATCACGCGGCCCCACCGTGTACATCGTCATGCTCGATCCCACCGGAAAGGCGGCCGGGTCGCCCGCCAGCATGCCGCCCAGCTGCAAAAACACGCTCACCCGGTCTTGCCCTCCCTTGACCCACGGCACGGAGGGTGTGTTGGCGCTGAAGCTGACCTGGCCCTTGTCGGGCTCGAAATGCGCTGCCACTTCGTTTCTGTACTTGTCTGAAAAGCGCGTGGGCGCCAGGCCTTCAGCGCTGACCTGGCCCTTGCTGGCCATGGTGCGCGAGCCGATGAACAGGGCGCTGACCGTCATGCGGGCTTCATAGTCGCTGCCTGTATTGTTCCAGGCCAGTTCGGCGTTGGCGTAGTAGTTCAAGCCCTTGGCGCTGCCTCTCACCTTGTAGTCCAGCCGGGCGCTTTCGGGCAGCGCCATGGCCGTGACCGGTGTCTGCTGGGGGCCGGGCGGTGGTGCCGCCGGTGCACTGGCCGCAGACGCGGCTGCCGTGGCCGTGTCAGCGGCGGGTGTTTCGGTCGTCGCCGTGCCTGGTAGGGGGATGCTGGCTGCGTCAGGTGAAGCGGTGGACTCTTCAGCGGCAGCCGGCCCGGAAACCGGTGGCGCTATTGAATCAATAGCTGGTAACGCTGGTGTTTCATGCGTTACAGCCTCTTTTTCCTTTGAAACAGTTTTTTTGGCGGGTCTGGCCACCGGTTTTGCCGCGGGTGTGGCGGGCGGCACCGCCACGGTGGGCGGCGCGCTGGCTTGCACCGGTGGCGGCAGTTCAATGCTGCGCGTGGCAAAGGCGGGGGCGCGGCGCGAGGCAGGGCTCTGCTCCGGGCCAAAGCGGGTGGGAGAAGTCCGCAGCACCAGCGCGTGGGCGGCGAGCACCAGCACCACCAGTACCGCGAGAGTGCGCCAGGGAGGTGCTGCGCGCTGGGCTGGCGGAAACGGGCTTGTCAACGAAGAGTTTGTCAAAGTGCTCATGCCGCAGCAAGTCGCCTGGCGCAGCAGGCTGAATCTAAAGCTCGCATTGCAATGAGGTTAGTTAAGGTCATGGGTTGTCGGTCCTGACTTGCCAGAGGGGCGCGCGGCGCTTCTGGGTCATGTATCTGAAGCGCGTCCGCAGGCCGCCGGGCACCGCGAGTCACGGCACAATCGGGCCTGCCATTTGCGGCGAGAAATCCAGAAGACGCCGCCAGCCACTGATTCAGGATATTGATGAAACTTGCCACTTACAAAGATGCCTCGCGCGACGGCCAGCTTGTTGTTGTGTCGCGCGATCTTTCCAGCGCCCATTATGCGACGGGCATTGCCAACAAGCTGCAGCAGGTGCTGGACGACTGGAACTTCATGTCGCCGCAATTGCAGGACTTGTATGAGCTGCTCAACAACGGCAAGGCACGCCATGCTTTCCCGTTTGACCCGGCTCGCTGCATGGCTCCGCTACCGCGCGCCTACCAGTGGGTCAACAGCGCGGCCTTCGTCAATCATGTGGAAGTGATGCGCAAGGCGCGCAACGAGGAAGTGCCGAAAAGCTTTTACACCGAGCCGCTGCTGTACCAGGGTGGCAGTGACAGCTTTGTCGGTCCTTGCGACGAGGTGCTGGTTGACAGCGAGGCCCTCGGCATCGACTTTGGGGCGGAAATCGCAGTCATCACGGGCGATGTGCCCATGGGCGCGGGTCCCGAGCAGGGGCTGGACAGCGTGCGCCTCCTGATGCTGGCCAACGAGATCACGCTGCGCAAGCTGATGCCCGACGAGACCGCGACTGGCCTGGACCTTGTGCAGGGAAAACCGGCCACGGCCTTCAGCCCGGTCGCGATCACACCTGATGAAGTGGGGGATGCCTGGCGCCAGGGCCGTTTGCATCTGACGCTGCAAAGCAGCCTGAACGGCCGCAAGGTCGGCCTGTGCGAGAGCGGCCCGGAAATGACATTTCACTTCGGTCAGCTGATTTCCCAGCTCTGCAAAACGCGAAAGGTGTGCGCCGGCAGCATTGTGGGTTCAGGCGCCGTGAGCAACCAGGACCCGAGCCATGGCTACAGCTGCATCGCCGAAAAACGCGCGATGGAAACCATTGAAAACGGTAAACCCAGGACACGCTTCATGAAGTTCGGCGACACCATCCGCATTGAGGCGAAGGGTGAAAA
The DNA here is from genome assembly GCA_963793855.1 of uncultured beta proteobacterium. Classification (GTDB taxonomy): domain Bacteria; phylum Pseudomonadota; class Gammaproteobacteria; order Burkholderiales; family Burkholderiaceae_C; genus Polaromonas. The sequence goes on along the minus strand of CAWCBL010000004.1, from coordinate 168,592 downwards.
CGGGCAATCGGTGTTTGGGGCCATAGAGCAGAAGCTTGCTGCCGCAGACCCTGGATAGTCAGCCAGCCTGCCCCATTTGCGTCACAAAGAGCCGTATGCCGCGCAGGAACATCTCGACAGAGATTGCCACCAGAATCAGGCCCATCAGCCGTTCAAAGGCCATCATGACGCGGTCTCCGGCGATGCGCTGAATCCTCTCGGACAGCACCAGCACCACGGCGCAGACCGCCATGGTGACGCACAATGCGGCGACCCATTCCATGCGCCGGTCCGGCGCCTGCGAAACCAGCAGCATCACGGTGGCCAGCGCTGACGGGCCCGCCAGTGCGGGAATGGCCAGCGGCACGATCAGCGGCTCGCCCTGCAGCGGTGCGGCTTCAGGCTGATCCGACGGGAAAATCATGCGCAAGGCGATCAGGAACATGACTACGGCGCCGGCAATCTGGAGCGACAGGTCGCTCAGGTTCATCAGGCGCAAGAAACCATCGCCCACAAACATGAATGCCAGCAGCAGCAAGAAGGCAATCAGCACCTCCCGCAGGATGACCTGCATGCGCCGCTCCGGTGCTACGCCGCGCAGTGCGCTGACAAATATCGGGATATTGCCGAGGGGATCCGTGATCAGCAGCAGCAAGACCGTCGCTGAGGCAAAGCTGTAAGCCATGGCGTCAGGCGGCGTAGAGCGTGTCCAGGGACCTGAAGCCCTTGATTTCCAGCGGATTGCCAAACGGGTCGCAAAAGAACATCGTCCACTGCTCGCCGGGCTGGCCTTCAAAGCGCGCCTGCGGCTCCAGCACAAAGCTGGTGCCGGCGGCCTTCAGCCGTTCCGCCATCGCCTGCCAGTCTGGCAGCGCCAGGACCAGCCCAAAGTGCGGCATGGGTACCAGCTTGTCCCCGACATGGCCAGTGCATTCGGTCTTGAAAGGCTCGCCCAGATGCAGGGAAAGCTGATGGCCGAAGAAGTCAAAATCGACCCAGGTCGCGGTAGAGCGGCCTTCGGTGCAGCCCAGCACGCCGCCATAAAAATGGCGCGCCTGGTCAAGGTTCCTGACGTTGAATGCAAGGTGAAACAGGCTTTTCATGGTGCAAGCTTAGCAGGCCGATCGGGGCTGTGGAGGCCGCTGCGGCCCGCGTTATGCCGTAGCGCCGGGCTGGTTCGCAGCTTGCTATTAAATGTATAGCATATTGCGCCCATGTTGCATGGTATGGGGTTTGTTTTTATGGTAAAAACAAGGCGAAAGCCGGTGCTGGAAACCAGCCGTGCCGGTCTGGCCGCAGGCCTCAAAAATCAGTTGACGCGACGCCGCGGCGTTGCACAATGAAGGCGCGTGGCAGGGCCTCCAGCGCCCCGCGCTCACTTAGCCATGCCGCCGGTCTGATCAGAGCAAGCAGCGCATAACCCGCCAGGAGACACATATGAGCAACGCAAATACCCCCTCTTTTCCCGATTTCGGCAAATTGGTGCCAGGTTTTGACTTTCTGCAGAACCTGGCCAAGCAGGCCGCCGGCAGTGCGACGCAAACCATTCCGCAGCTGCCCAATCTCGGGAACTGGATTGCGCCCACCCTCAACGTCGAAGAGCTGGACAAGCGCGTCCAGGAGCTCAAGGCAGTCCAGTTCTGGCTCGACCAGAACGCCGCTGCGCTCAAGGCCACCATCCAGGCACTGGAGGTGCAAAAAATGACCCTGGCGACTCTCAAGGGCATGAACTTCAACATGGGCGACGTTGCCAATGCCTTCAAGCTCAAGGTTGCTGACAGCGTGGCCGGGGGCGCACAGCGCGTGGCTGAAAAGGCCATGACTTTTTCGGGGCTGGAAATCCCGCCTGCAGCGGCCGATGCGGACAAGGCCGGCGGGCAGCCGGCTGACGAATCCAGCGCCAGTGCTTCCAAAGCCAAGTCCAAAGCGGGCAAGGCTGAAGCAGCGGCGAGCAGCTTTGCCGATCCGATGCAATGGTGGGGCGCGCTGACCCAGCAGTTTCAGACGATTGCCACGGAGGCGATAAAAGAGGTCGCCAAAAAAACCGCCCTGGATACGACCGCAAACATGGCTACCGGGCTGGCCAAGGATGCCGTGAAGACAGCCACGGACATGGCGACCGGCCTGGCCAAAGGCATGGCTGAAACCGCCAGCAAAACTGTGGCTGGCGGCGCGCGCGCGGCCATGAACTCTGCCCTGAAAACGTCAGCCCAGGCAGCGCCCCGGGCAGCAGCCAAGACAGCCGCAAAACCTAAAGCGCCAGCCCGCAAGGCAGCCCGCAAAACCACGCGATAAATCGCCACGCCGAGCCCATGGCTCACCGCTACTCATGAAACTTTTCCCCTACGGCCATGCCACTCATCCGCAATGGCAGATGGCGGCCGGCCTTGTGCTGGCGCAACTGCATGCCTGTCTCGCGCTGCCCGGCTATGCCAGTGCGCCTACGCTGGCCTTGCTCTACATCACTGACCACTACGTTGGTCATGCGCAGGACATCCTTGACCACCTGAGCGCCGAACTGCCCGAAATCACCGACTGGAGCGGCACGGTGGGCGTGGGCATTGCCTCCAACAACGTCGAGTATTTTGACGAGCCCGCTCTGGCAGTCATGTTGTGCGAGCTGCCGCATGACCAATACCGCGTGTTTTCCGGCGTGTCGCCGCTTCCTCCTGCCAGCAGCGGCCTTTTCAAGGCGCATACCGCGCTGGTGCATGCGGACGCCAGCACGCCCGATCTGGCCGAGCTGATTGACGAGATGGCCAGGCGTACCGACAGCGGTTATGTCTTTGGCGGGCTCGCGTCGAGTCGCTCCGGCAGCGTGCAGTTTTCGCTCAGTGGCCATGGCAATGTGAAGGGGCAGGGCGCTGCCGGGGGGGTCTTCAGCGGCGGCCTGAGCGGTGTGGCTTTTGCGCGCGATCCTTCCGGCGCCATGGGGCTGATGTCCCGCGTGACCCAGGGTTGCCGGCCCGTCTCGGCCGATCACGAAATCACCGCCTGCGAGGGTAATGTGGTGACCGAGCTGGACGGACAGCCCGCGCTGGACGTGATGCTGGCGGATTTGAAGGTGTCGCTGGACCAGCCGCGCGAGGCGCTGGCCAAAGTGCGCACGACGCTGGTTGGCTTGAGCCAGTCTGGCGGGGGCCTGAACGACAGGCCGGTTCGGCATGTTGGCCAGTTTGGTCCCGACGTGCTGGTACGCCACCTGATCGGGCTGGACCCGGCGCGCAAGGGCATTGCGATTGCCGAAGTGGCCAGCGTCGGCATGAAGCTGGCCTTTTGCGAACGCAATGCCGAGGCCGCGCGCGCCGACCTGATTCGCATTTGTGCCGAAATCCGCGAAGAGCTGGAGCCTGCAGAACTCACGCTGGAAGTGGCCACCGCCCTGAACGCGCCTGAGGCTGAATCAAGGCCGCATGCCGCCCGGCGCATCGCCGGTGCCATTTACGTCAGCTGCTCGGGCCGTGGCGGGCCGCACTTTGGCGCGCCCAGCGCCGAGCTGCAGATTGTCCGGCGTGCCCTGGGCGACGTGCCGCTGGTCGGATTTTTTGCCGCGGGTGAAATTGCGCGCAACCATCTGTATGGCTACACCGGGGTGCTGACGGTGTTCACGTCTTCCGTGTGAGCGCTCAGTGCTGCGCTCTCACGTCCTTCTTCTCTCCCGCTTTCCGTATCCTGCAAAAACAAGAAAATTCCAGCATGAGTGTTGATACATCCAAATCGCAGACCGCCGCAGCGGGGTCTGCCGCCCATGCTCACCCGAATCAGTTCGCCCTCCTGACACAGCGCCGCTTTGCGCCGTTTTTCTGGACGCAGTTTTCGGGGGCGGCCAATGACAACCTGTTCAAGTTCGCCTTCACCGTGATGGTGACCTACCAGCTCGGCGTGAGCTGGTTGCCGCCTGCGCTGGCCGGGCTGGCGATCGGAGCCCTGTTCATCCTGCCCTTCCTGCTGTTCTCGGCGACGAGCGGGCAGCTCACGGACAAGTACGAAAAAACCCGGGTCATCCGTTTTGTCAAAAACCTGGAAGTGGTGATCATGCTGATGGCCGCCGCAGGTTTTCTCAGCAGCCATGTCAATGTCCAGGTGCCCCTGCTGCTGGGCTGCACGTTTCTGATGGGGCTTCACTCCACGCTGTTTGGCCCGGTCAAGTTTGCCTACCTGCCGCAGGCGCTGAACGAGCGTGAGCTGACCGGCGGCAACGGCATGGTCGAAATGGGCACTTTTGTCGCCATTTTGCTGGGCAACATTGTGGGCGGCCTGATGGTGGCGGTGCCAGGCGCAGGTCCGCTTTACGTTGCGATCTCCTGCGTGCTGCTGGCCCTGGCGGGCCGGATGGTGGCGCAGTTCATTCCGCTCGCACCGGCGACCGACCCCGGTCTCAAAATCAACTGGAATCCGCTCACCGAAACCTGGCGCAACCTCAAGCTTGCCAGCGCCAATGTGGTGGTGTTTCGCTCCATGCTGGGCATCAGCTGGATGTGGTTTTTCGGCGCGGTGTTCTTGAGCCAGTTTCCCAGCTTTGCCAAAGAGGTTATGCATGGCAACGAGCAGGTGGCGTCTTTGCTGCTGGTGGTGTTTTCTATTGGCATTGCCACGGGCTCACTGCTGTGCGAGGTGCTCAGCAAGCGCCATGTCGAGATTGGCCTTGTGCCGCTGGGCGCGATGGGCATGAGCCTGTTTGCCGTGGACCTTTACTTCGCCTCACGCGGCTTGCCGCCGCATGCCGTGATGAACTTAGCGACCTTTGTGGTCCAGCCCGCACACTGGCGCGTGATGATGGACCTGGCGCTGCTCAGCCTGTTTGCCGGGCTGTACAGCGTGCCGATGTACGCGCTGATCCAGCTGCGCAGCCAGTCCACGCACCGCGCCCGCATCATCGCGACCAACAACATTCTCAATGCACTGTTCATGATCGTCAGCGCCGTCCTGGCGGGTGGCTTGCTCAGCGCCGGCTTCAGCATTCCCCAGATATTCCTGTTTGTGGGCCTCGCCAATGCGGTGGTCGCGTTTTACGTCTTCATGCTGGTGCCTGAGTACCTGCTGCGCTTTGTGGCGCTGATGGCGTCGCGCTGTATTTACCGCTTCAAAATCCAGGGCGACGAGCACATTCCCACGCAAGGCGCGGCGGTGCTGACCTGCAACCACGTCAGCTTCATTGACCCGGTGCTGCTGATGGCGGCCAGCCCGCGGCCCATTTACTTTTTGATGGACCACCGGATTTTCAGAATGCCGGTGCTGGGCTGGCTGTTCAGGCTGGCCAGGGCCATTCCGATTGCGCCTCGCGCCGAAAACCCTGCCGCGTACGAGGCGGCTTTTGAGGCCGCCGCCAAAGTGCTGCGCGAAGGCGATCTGCTGGCGATCTTCCCGGAAGGCGGCATAACGCCGGACGGCGAACTCCAGGCCTTCAAGGGCGGCATCATGAAAATCCTGGAGAACGCCCGGCGCGATGGCCTGGAGGTGCCGGTGATTCCTCTGGCCTTGACCAACCTGTGGGGCTCGTTTTTCAGCCGGGTCGAGCTGGTCAAGGGCAAGCCGGTCGCCATGGCCCGGCCTTTCCGGCGCGGCGTGTTCAGCCGGGTGGGGTTGAACGCGGGCGCCGCCCTGGCTCCTGCCGAGGTTCAGCCCGAACTGCTGCGGGAACGGGTGGCGGCGCTCATGAATGGGTGAGACTTTTTGCTATTGTATTGATAGCTGATTGCGCCCGTTATAGCTGCTCTAGCGCCTGATTTCGCATAAAGTTTTGGCCACGCTGTTGCCTCGCCGGAGCAGGCGCAACCCAAGCGCCTGCCTGCGGCCTGAATCAGACCGGGCGGCCGAAAAAGGGATAGCCGGGGTCGTTGTAGCCCGGCGTTGACGCATGGCCGGGTGCCACCAGCGCATTGATGAAAGCTTCGTCCTCCTGGTCAAGCACCAGGTCCAGCGCACCGTAAACCGCTTCAAGATGGGCGAGCGTGCGCGGCCCGACGATGACCGCGCTCACCAGTGGATTGGCCAGCACCCAGGCGGCGGCGAACTGGCCGGGTATCTGAGCCCTGGCTTCGCAGCGCGCCTTGATGGTCTGGGCGATCAGCAGGGATTCCTCACGGAATTCGGTTTCCAGGATGCGCTTGTCGCCGCCGCCGGCGCGCGTGCCCTCGGCGGGTGGCTGGCCGGGCGGGTATTTCCCGGTCAGCACACCACGCGCCAGCGGGCTGTAGGGCACCACGCCCAGTCCGTAGTGGCCGCAGGCCGGCAGGATTTCCACTTCCGGTCCGCGATTGAGCAGGTTGTAGTAGGGCTGGCACACGGCCGGTGGCGGCACACCCAGGTCCTTGCACAGGCGCACGACTTCGGCGATGCGCCAGCCACGAAAGTTGGACAGGCCAAAGCTGCGGATCTTGCCGGCGTGGATCAAGTCGCCCAGCGCGCGCACCGCTTCTTCGAGGTTTTCCTCGTGGAAGTCGCGGTGCAGGTAAAGAATGTCGAGGTAGTCGGTTTGCAGCCGGGCCAGGATGGCCTCGGTTTCCTGCAGCATCCAGCGGCGCGAGTAATTCCCCTCGTTGATGGCATCGCTGACCGGGTTGCCCAGCTTGCTGGCCAGCACCCATTGGTGGCGCTGGCCGCTGAGCAGTTTCCCGAGGTCTTTTTCTGACTGGCCGTGGTTGTAAACATCGGCGGTGTCGATGAAGTTGAGCCCGTGTTCGCGGGCCGACGCCACGATGCGCGCCGCTTCGTCAAACGGCGTCTGCCGGCCAAACATCATGGTACCCAGGCACAGGGCGGAGACTTTCAGGTTGCTGCTTCCGAGGCGGCGGTATTGCATGGCTTGACTCCTGGTTAAACAGGTTTGGGTGCGAGGCCTTTATGGCGTGAGGCGCTCGACCAGGTATTCCTTGGCATACCAATAAGTCTCGGGCGTTTTGAAGGCGGCCATGCTGCCGTCTTTTTCATCCTGCCGGGAGCGCAGATCCCAGCGCTCGTCAAGGATGCGGCACTGCGTGCAGGGCGACTGGCCGACGCGGCGCTGCACCAGGGCGTAGCGGCTGGTTTTGAAGAGGGCGTCCACGTCCTGGTAATCCACCGGCTGCTCGGCAAAATAGGAAACAATCCTGGCGCCCGGGATGATGAACTCGTAGCGCTCAAAATGACCATTGAAATTGCTCGGCACTTGCACCGTCTGGCCTTTGAGCAGTGCGTTGGTCTCGGGGCGGAAGCGGCCCAGTTCGCCGTTGAAGGGGTTGGTCACCCAGGCGAGGGCAAACAGGACGGCAAAGCCGGCCAGTGCGGTGAGGGGGCGGGTCCACTCTTTTTTGAACATGCCAACCCCGCAGGCCAGAACGGTTGCCGCCACGAACAGCCAGAAAAAGGGCGAATAAATCCACGGGTCTTGCGTGGCGCGTACCGCGCCGTAGCCAATCAAGCCCATCGCCATCGCGCCAATCATGCAGACCCCCAGCGTCAGGCTGAACCAGATGCGGCCAATGCGCTCCCAGTACAGCGCCATCACCACCGCCAGGGCGGGCATGGCGGGAATCAGGTAGCGGGTCGAGCGCTGGGTCGGCAGCATGAACACCAGCGCCAGGGCCAGCATCCAGAGCCACATGACTTTTTCGGCGTCGCTGATGGTTTGCAGCGTGCCGGCGCGCTGCCGGTAGCTGCGCCAGGCCGCCACCATGCAGCCTACCGAGAGGGGCAGCAGGAAGAGCGCGTTGGAGAAGTAACCGGTCAGGATCACCAGGAAGCCGCTGCTGCCGCTGAATGCGGTCTGCAAGTAGCCGCGCGAGGAGTTCATCTTGCCGGCGTTTTCGCCGACGACAAACTCGCGCCAGACTTCGCCCGGCTGCGGGTCGACCACAAACCACAGGCCAAAAATCCCCAGACCAATGAGGCAGATGGCAAGTACCTTGAAGGCATCCGGGAAGATGCCGGGACGGAAAACCTTCCACGGCGCCAGTCTCGCGCCCACCGTCTGGTAGCACAGCGCAAGCCCAAAACCCACCGGAACCACCATGACGAAGGATTTATACAGGCAGCCTATGCCAATGGCCAGGCCGGCAATCAGCGGAAACTTCCAGCGTGACGCCAGCAGTTTTTCAGGCGACCAGGCGATGGCAAAGAACACGCCAAACAGCCAGAAGGTTTCTGCAGCGCTGGTGAGATAGGGGCGGCCGTAGCGGTAAGTGCTAAAGAAAGACAGGTAAACCAGGGTGGCTATGGCGCCCATGACCATGGCGTGGCGCTTCCTGCCCTCCGAGGTGCTTGCGTCAGTGTTTGCGGCCGGTGAGGTGCTGGCCTGGCTGCGAACAATTTTCCAGGTCAGCAGGCCGACCATGAGCGCAATGCTCCATGTGTACACCATGCTGGGCAGGCGCAGCCTCAAGAGCGTCCAGTGATCGCCCCAGCCGCCGGCCACCATCGCCTGCCAGAACAGCAGCGGCGGCTTGGTGTTGCGCATGAAGTCGTAAGAACTCACGAGCGGCAGCCAGTGACCGGTTGCGGCGGTGAGGCGCGCAATGTGCGCGTAAACCAGTTCATCACCGTTGCGCGGAATATGGTCACCGCCCAGGCCAAACAGGTAGCCCAGCGCCACGGCAATAGCCAGGCCTATCCAGATAAGGTGACTGCGGGGCTTCAGTGTTTCAGGGCTTGTCATGGGTATTGGAGGGTGGCGTGGCGTTTTCGTTCACATCCCCGGGGGCGGGTGCTTTCGCGTGACGGCGGCGGAAGGTCAGGCGGTCGTTGGCAGCGAAATTGACCACGCTGGCCAGCACTATCGCCACCAGATTGGCCACGATGTAGTGCAGGTAAAGGGCCAGCCATTTGGTCAGCAGCGACTGGATCACGATAGACAAGGCCGCCGCCATGACGTATTTGAAGAACAGGAACAGGGCCGAGTGATGGCTGTCGTGCCTGCGGTCGCGCCAGGTCAGTCGCCGGTTCCAGTAAAAGTTGCTGATGGTGGCCACGGTAATGGCCAGCGCAATCGAGTAATTCAGCCGCGAATGAAAGTCCTGGATGCTGCGCAGCAGGTACTCCTGGGCCACGTAGAGCACGGCGATATTGATCACCGTGCCGCTGGCGCCGACCAGGCCGAACTTGATAAAGCGCCAGCGCGCCATGGGCTGAAGCCGTGGCGGCAGGCGGCTGACCAGCGCCTCGGCAAAGGATCGAAGCTTGGACATCAGGAGCCGGCCAGGCACTCACGCGCTTTGGCAAGCACCGTCTCAGGCGCTATGACCTTGAGGCACTGGTTGTCGCCGTCGCAATACGATGAACGGTGGTTGTAGGCGGTCAGGCAGGGCGAGCAGGGCCACTGGCTATAGAAGGAGTGGCATTTGGGCGTAAGCGGCGCGTACAGGCTGGGCGTTTCGGGGCCAAACAGCATCAGTGTCCAGATCGGCGTCAGCGCGGCGAACTGGCCGGGGCCGCCGTCATTGGTCACCAGCAGGCGCGCCACATGAAAGAGCGCCAGCAGCTCGGAGATCGAACGCGTGTAGCCGGTCAGGTCAACCACCGGGCTGGACGGAAAGGCCTGGTTGACGTTGGTGACCAGCTGCTGCGCCAGCGCCTGGTCGTCCTTCAGGCCGATCACGGCCACGGCGCAGCCGTCGGCCACCAGGCCTTCGCACAGCGTGGTGTAGGAGGCCAGCGGCCAGGCGCGAATCGGCAAAATGCCGCCGCCCGGATACACCAGCACCAGTGGCTTGCCGGCAATGGCCGGAAAGTCCTGCGCCAGCCGGCTACGTATCCCCTGAACCAGGGCCGCGTCGAGTTGCACATGGGGTGGCGGCTTGGGGCTGCTCACCACCGGCAATTTGGATTTGGGTACGGCCGTTGAGTCAATCGCCCGCGCCAGCGTCAAGAACTGCGCGCTGATGTGGTGGTAAGGGTTGTAGGGAACGCGCCGGTTGATGTGCGAGCCGCGGTACAGGCCTTCCTGCGTGTGGCGGTGAAAGCCCACCCGCACGCTAGCGCCGCTGGCATAAGACAGCAGGCTGCTGATGCGCGAGAACAGCTCGCAGTCAATTGCCACGTCGACGTTGGCGCGGCGCAGTTCCCCGATGGCCTTCCATAGGCTGGACAGCAAGCCGAAAAGCGATTTGTCATCCACCGTATGCACATTGGCCGGGTCCATCACTTGCATCAGGTCGAGGATTTCACGGTTCTTGCGAAACAGCAGCGCATGCAGTTCGGCATTCGGGTAGCGCGTTTTAAGGCGGGCAAACATGTCGTTGGCCAGCACCAGGCTGCCCATTTCGGACAGCAATATGACGACGATGGCGCGCGGCGCCTTGTCGTTGGACGGCGCAGGCGTGAATCGGCGCATGAGCGCATCGACGCCAGATACCGCCGCACACAGCGGGATACCGACCCAGCGGTCAATCCATCGTTGCAGATTGATGTTCATGGCTCAGACTCCGCGCTGCCGGTCGGCTTTGAACTGTGCCCTGAATTCGCCAAAGCGGCCGGCGTCCAGCGCGTCGCGCACTTCCTGCATGAGGTTCAGGTAGTAATGCAGGTTGTGGATGCTGCTCAGCATGGGGCCGAGCATCTCGCCGCAGCGGTCCAGGTGGTGCATATAGGCGCGGCTGAAGTTGCGGCAGGTGTAGCAGCCGCAGGTGCTGTCCACCGGGGCTTCTTCGGTCTTGTAGCGCGCGTTGCGGATTTTCAGGTCGCCAAAGCGCGTGAACATGTGGCCATTGCGCGCATTGCGGGTCGGCATGACGCAGTCAAACATGTCCACGCCCGAGGCCACGCCTTCAACCAGGTCTTCCGGCGTACCCACGCCCATCAGGTAGCGTGGTTTGTCGGCCGGCAGGCGGTGCGGCGTGTGCGCCATGATGCGTAGCATTTCTTCCTTGGGCTCGCCCACGCTGACGCCGCCGACGGCGTAACCGGGAAAGTCCATTTCGACCAGCGCGTCAAGCGACTCCTGGCGCAGGTTCTCGAACATGCCGCCCTGCACGATGCCAAAGAGAGCGTTGGGGTTTTCCAGCCTGTCAAACTCGTCCTCGCAGCGCTTGGCCCAGCGCCGGCTCAGCTCCATGGAGCTGCGCGCTTCGCCTTCCGTGGTGATGTGGCCCTTGGTGTCGTAAGGCGTGCATTCGTCAAATTGCATGACGATGTCGCTGTTGAGCAGGGTCTGGATCTGCATCGAGATTTCAGGCGTCAAAAACAGCTTGTCGCCATTGACGGGCGAGGAAAACTTTACGCCCTCTTCCGAAATCTTGCGCATCTCGCCCAGCGACCAGACCTGAAAGCCGCCGCTGTCGGTCAGGATGGGTTTGTGCCAGCTTTCAAACTTGTGCAGCCCGCCAAACTGGGCGATCACGTCCAGGCCCGGGCGCATCCAGAGGTGAAAGGTGTTGCCCAGGATGATCTGCGCGCCCATCTCAATCAGCGACTGCGGCATCACGCCCTTGACGGTGCCATAGGTGCCCACCGGCATGAAGATGGGCGTCTGCACCACGCCGTGGTTCAGGGTCAGGGTGCAGCGCCGGGCGTAGGAGCCGAGGTAGGCGCCTTCGGCCTTGTCGGTTTTCAGGACTTCAAATTCGAGCATTTTGTGATTGTCGCAGTTGTGTTCAAGCGTTCGCGGGCGTTGTCTGGCGGGACAGCAGCATGGCGTCGCCGTAGCTGAAGAAGCGGTAGCGCTGTGCAATCGCGTGCCGGTACAGCGCCATGATGTGCTCGTAACCCGAGAAGGCGCTGACCAGCATCATCAGGGTGCTCTTGGGCAGGTGAAAGTTGGTCAGCAGCAGGTCCACCACCTTGAATTCAAAGCCCGGGGTGATGAAGATGTTGGTGTCGTCGCATTCGGGCCCGAACTTGGCGGCTGACTCCAGCGCCCGCACGGTCGTGGTGCCCACGGCCACCACGCGTCCGCCGCGCGCCTTGCAGGCGGCAATCGCGTCGTGCGTCGCAGCGGGCACTTCAAAGCGTTCGAAGTGCATGGTGTGATCGGCAATGTTTTCGGTCTTGACCGGCTGGAAGGTGCCTGCGCCGACATGCAGCGTCACGCTAGCGCGGGCAATGCCGCGCGCTTGCAGCTGCGCCAGCATGGCTTCGTCAAAATGCAGCGCGGCGGTGGGCGCAGCCACGGCGCCCGGGTTTTTGGCAAACACCGTCTGGTAACGTTGCTCGTCGTCCGCCGAATCGCTGTGGCTGATGTAGGGCGGCAGCGGTACATGGCCGTGTTGCGCCATCAGCGCATAGGGGTCACTGCTCAGTCTGAAGCGGTACAGCGGCCCGTGCGCTTCAGGCCAGCGGCCCAGCAGCGTGGCGGTAAAGCCGCCATCCATCTGCAGAATCGCGCCCGGCAGGGGTTTCTTGCTCACTTTCATGTGGGCGGCGACCTCATGGCCGGAATCCGCATGGGGCGAAAGCACCCGTTCAATCAGCAGCTCCAGCTTGCCGCCGCTGGCCTTCTGGCCGAACAGCCGCGCCTTGACGACCTTGGTGTCGTTGAACACCAGCAGGTCGCCGGGCATCAGCAAATCGGGCAGGTCGGCGAAGCGGCGATCAACGATGGCGCTGCCCCGGCCGTCGAGCAGGCGCGAGGCGCTGCGCTCGGCGGCAGGGTGCTGGGCTATGAGTTCGTCGGGGAGTGTGAAATCAAAATCACTGAGGCTGAAAGTCGTCTTCATGAAGGCACAATTGTCCCATGTCGCCAACCGGTGCCCCTGCCGCTAAACCTGCCCCGCCCGAGGTGATGGCTGAGGGCCGGGCCATGCCCAGAACCGCGCCCGCCGTGCAGGCGGCCAAAGCTCCCGCCAAATCGCCAGCGCAAAAAGCCCTCGAGAAGCTGGGCTTGCGCCGCGACGTTGACCTGGCCCTGCACCTGCCCCTGCGCTACGAGGATGAAACCCGCATCGTGCGCCTCGCCGACGCGCGTGATGGCGACATGGTGCAGATTGAAGGACAGGTGACGCACAGCGAGATATCGCTGGGGCCGCGCCGCCAGTTGCGCGTCACGGTCGATGACGGCACCGATACCTGCGTGCTGCGCTTCCTCCACTTTTACCCGTCGCACCAGAAAACGCTGAGCGTGGGGGCCCGGGTGCGGGTGCGCGGCGAACTCAGGGGCGGCTTTGTGGGCCGTGAAATGGTGCATCCCAGCTTCAAGCTGGCCGGCGGCGAATTGCCCGGCGCGCTGACGCCTGTCTACCCCACCGCAGCCGGTTTGCCCCAGGTCTACCTGCGCAAGGCGGTGCTCGGCGGCCTGGCCCGTGCCGACCTCAGGGAAACGATTCCTGCGGAGTTTTTAGGCAAAAATATGCCGCAGCCCTTGTGGAACCTGCGCGAGGCGCTACAGTTTTTGCACCACCCGACGCCCGACGTGGCGCTTGCCACGCTGGAAGACCACAGTCATCCGGCCTGGCAGCGGCTCAAGGCCGAGGAGTTGCTGGCCCAGCAGCTGTCGCAGCTGCAGGCCAGGCGCATGCGCGCCGCGATGCGCGCGCCCGCGCTGGCCGGCCCGGCGATGCGCGGCACCCAATGCACCCTGCAGGAGCAGCTGCTCGAACGCCTGCCTTTCCGGCTGACGGCAGCGCAGCAGCGCGTGGGCGTGGAAATTGAGACTGACCTGAAAAAAAGCATTCCCATGCACCGCCTGCTGCAGGGCGATGTGGGCGCCGGGAAAACCGTGGTGGCCGCGCTGGCAGCGGCCCGCTGCATGGATGCGGGTTGGCAATGCGCGCTGATGGCGCCGACGGAAATCCTGGCCGAGCAGCATTTTCGCAAGCTGCTCAGCTGGCTGGAGCCCCTGGGCATCAAGACCGCCTGGCTCACCGGCAGCCAGAAAACCAAAGAGCGGCGCGAGATGCTGGCGCTGATTGAAAGCGGCGAGGCGGGCCTAGTCATAGGCACCCACGCCGTGATCCAGGACAAGGTGAGGTTCAGGAACCTGGCGCTCGCCATCATTGACGAGCAGCACCGTTTTGGCGTGGCCCAGCGGCTGGCGCTGCGCAGCAAGATGACCGGGGACGGCCAGGAAAGCGGGCAGGAGCCGCACCTCTTGATGATGACCGCCACGCCAATTCCGCGCACCCTGGCCATGAGTTATTACGCCGACCTGGATGTGTCCACGCTGGACGAGCTGCCGCCCGGCCGCACGCCCATCGTGACCAAGGTGGTGAACGACGCACGGCGCGATGAGGTCGTGGCGCGCATCCAGGCGCAAATCGCCGAAGGCCGGCAGATTTACTGGGTTTGTCCGCTGATTGAAGAGAGCGAGTCCATCGACCTGGTCAACGCCACCCAGACGCACGAAGACCTGAGCGCCGCCTTGCCGGGTGTGCTGGTCGGTCTGCTGCATTCGCGCATGCCGGTGGCCGAGAAAAAAGCCGTGATGAGCCTGTTTGTCGAGGGCGTGATGGCGGTGCTGGTCAGCACCACCGTGATCGAGGTCGGTGTGGATGTGCCCAATGCCTCGCTGATGGTGATTGAGCATGCCGAGCGTTTCGGCCTGTCGCAGCTGCACCAGTTGCGAGGCCGGGTCGGGCGCGGCGCGGCGGCTTCGGCCTGCGTGCTGCTGTATTCGACCGGCGACGCGCCCCGGCTGGGCGAGGTGGCGCGCGCCCGGCTCAAAGCTATGGTCGAGACCAATGACGGCTTTGAAATTGCCAGGCGCGATCTGGAGATTCGCGGGCCGGGCGAGTTTTTGGGCGCGCGTCAGTCGGGCGCGCCCATGCTGCGCTTTGCCGATCTGGAGACTGACGCTGGGTTGCTGGCCTGGGCGCGGGAAGTGGCGCCGGTGATGCTGGACCAGCATCCTGAGCTGGCGCAGCGGCATGTTTTGCGGTGGCTGGGGGGGAAGGCTGAGTTTTTGAAGGCTTGATTTGTGGCGAGTAACGTAGAAGTGAGGGGCCGCCGGAGCGCAGCTTTGGGTTGTCCCTCTCGACTGCCGGGTTAGCTGTTTTGAACAACGAACTCACTATTTGCCTCTCCCGTAACAATTATGGGCTCTGATCCATCGCGACTTGCCTCGACAACCCACGTTCCCGAAAACTCGGGGGTTTGAATGAAAGTGGCATGAAGCTCAAGCAACGAGAAGGCTTCTTCAATAGTAGCCGGTAGCTCGGATGCGAGGTTCTCCAAATTCTTGTTGTTGCTCCATGGATTGTGAGCGTGCAGGTGCTTGCCAAGACGGTCGTAGAAGGATTCAAACCGTTTTTTTGTGAGATAGCCAGAAGCCTTGCGGTCGAAATGTACGGTGCCATTGACTTGGCGCGTGGCCGGAAGCAACGCCAAGGGATAAAAGTCTTTGTTGATCTTCCCGAGGACTTGGAAGATTTTTCTAGCGTGGTAATCCTTGGCGTAATCAGGCTGTTCTGTAGCTTTTGCTCGGAAAGCTTCGTATTTGCTCTTATTTGGAGCGATTGACGCGAGTGCTATTGCTTCAAGTGCTTTACGTATCTGCAGGATTGCAGATTCGAGAACGGGGAGATTGCCATTTTCTTTGTAGCTAACAAGGAAAGTGTCTGCGGCACGGAGACGCGTGACTGCTTCATGAACCATCGCCAAGTAGATTGATTGAGCGTGTTTGGTCTGCGCAGGCATATGGGATAGCTAACGAATGAAAGGGACTACCCCGTCCAGAGCGAGCCGCGCGTCATCAGCCTTGCCTCGAACGATACCGTGGTGCAGCGATGGATGGATCATACTTTTCATCAACTCATTTGGTAGGAAGCATCATGGCCATTATTACCGTAGGAGCCTTTCGAAGCATTGTTTGATTTGAGCGCCATCTATTTCGCGAGCAGGCCGGGTCTCGCCCCGGCAGGCGACTTACTTTCTCTTGCTTCGCCAAGAGAAAGTAAGCAAAGAGAAGGCGACCCTACTGTCTGCGACCCTTCGCTACGCTACGGGCACCCTGCGGTGCTCAGTCCAGCCGGGGTCTCGCTCGAACTCGCTTCGCTCAGACAATCGCGAGCCCTGATCCGTCCGGGCTTCCGCTCCTCAGCGCATACAGAAGGGGGGTGTGCGGGGAGAAACCAATACCAACAGCCGAATACGCAGAACGCGCTTTGCGCGCGCTGCTCCCCGATTCCGATTACTTTCCCCAACCCGTCCTGGCTGGGCTGAGCAGCGCAGGAGGGGACGGATAAAAATTTTAGATGTCCGAAGGCGGCGTAGCCGACAAGTTTCTAAAATTTCCGTCTCCTTCGAGCAGCGCAAGGCGCCCGTAGCGAAGCGCAGGGACCCAGACTGCGGGTCGCCTTTCTTTTGGGTACTTTTCTTTGGCGAAGCAAAGACAAAGTGCCTCGCCTGCCGGGGCGAGACCCGGCTGGGTCGATCAGGTAACACGCTGGAATAAGTTCAGCCCCGCCTGAAAAGCGGACAATAAGCCCATGACGCTGACCGAACTCAAATACATCGTCGCCGTGGCACGCGAAAAGCACTTCGGCCGGGGCGCAGAGGCTTGCCATGTCTCGCAGCCTACGCTCAGCGTGGCTATCAAGAAGCTGGAGGAAGAGCTTCAGGTCAAGCTGTTCGAGCGCAATGCCAACGAAATCACCGTCACCCCGCTGGGCGAAGAAATCGTGCGCCAGGCGCAGAGTGTGCTGGAGCAGGCCGACAACATCCGCGAGATCGCCAAGCGCGGCAAAGACCCGCTGGCAGGCAGCCTGCGGCTGGGCGTGATCTACACGATTGGGCCCTATCTGTTGCCGGATCTGGTGCGCCAGATCATCGAAAAAACGCCGCAAATGCCGCTGATGCTGCAGGAGAATTTCACCATCAAACTGCTCGAAGAGTTGCGCACCGGCGAGATTGACTGCGCCATCCTGGCCGAACCCTTTCCCGACACCAACCTGGCGATTGCCCCGCTGTACGACGAGCCCTTCATGGCGGCGGTCCCTAGCGGCCATGCGCTCGCCGCACGAAGCAGTGTGACGGCCGAAGAGCTGAAGAAGGAAACCATGCTGCTGCTGGGCACGGGCCACTGCTTTCGCGATCACGTGCTGGAGGTTTGCCCCGAGTTCGCCCGCTTTTCCAGCAGCGCCGAGGGCATCAGCAAGAGTTTTGAAGGCTCGTCGCTGGAGACCATCAAGCACATGGTGGCCGCCGGCATGGGCATCACGCTGGTGCCGCGCCTGGGCGTGCCCAAAGAGGCGCTGGCCGAGCGGCCCGCCGTCAAAAAAGGCGGTAAAGGCAACGGAGCTGCCGAACACGCCCCGTACATCAAATACCTGCCGTTCGAAGGCCATGTGCCTACCCGGCGCGTGGTGCTGGCCTGGCGCCGGAGCTTCACGCGATACGAAGCCATCGCTGCCTTGCGCAATGCGATTTATGCCTGTGAGCTGCCCGGCGTTTCGCGTCTGTCGTGATCGCAAGCGCTTATCTGCCGTCTCTATGATGCGCATAGACATTGGCTGTTGCTGCGCCCGGCTTGATTTCGTAAAGTCTTGAATCCTTCCATTTTTTGAAAGTGAAAACCATGGCCAAACCTTCTGCCAAAGCCGCTGTTCAATCCGCTCCTGCCATCAATATCGGCATCAGTGAAAAAGACCGGGCCGCGATTGCCCAGGGGCTCAGCCGCCTGCTGGCCGACACCTACACGCTGTATCTGACGACCCACAACTTTCACTGGAACGTGACCGGGCCGATGTTCAATACGCTGCACACCATGTTCATGACGCAGTACACCGAGCTGTGGAATGCGGTGGACCCGGTGGCAGAACGCATACGCTCGCTGGGCCATCCTGCACCGGGCTCTTACGCGCAATTCAGCAAGCTGGCCTCGGTGCCCGATGTACCCGCCAAGCCGCCGAAAGCGCTGGAAATGGTGCGCATTCTGGTACAGGGCCACGAGGCCGTCGCCCGCACGGCGCGCGAGCTGTTTCCGCTGGCCGACAAGGCCAACGACCAGCCCACGGCTGACTTGCTGACCCAGCGCCTGACGGTGCATGAGCAAACTGCCTGGATGCTGCGCTCTCTCCTTGAAGAGTGAAGTACCCCACCCCCTTCGCTCCTGATTTTTAAAGATGACTGTCGGCACCCCCAGCAAGCTTTCCCTCTATCTGCAGTTGATCCGCTGGAACCGGCCCGCCGGCTGGCTGTTGCTGCTCTGGCCGACCCTGGCCGCGCTCTGGGTGGCCTCGCATGGCTTTCCGGGCTGGCACCTGATTGTGGTGTTTACGTTGGGAACGTTTCTGATGCGCAGTGCGGGCTGCTGCGTCAACGACGTGGCCGACCGCGACTTTGACCGCCACGTCAAGCGCACCGCCCAGCGGCCCATCACCAGCGGCAAGCTGGGGGTGAAGGAGGCGCTGGTAGTAGGGGGCTTGCTGGCGCTCGCCGCTTTCGGCCTGGTGCTGACCACCAACGCGGCCACGATTGCATGGTCGTTTGCCGCGCTGGCCATCACGCTGGTCTACCCTTTTGCCAAGCGGTATGTGTCCATGCCGCAGGCGGTGCTGGGGGTTGCCTTCAGCTTTGGCATCCCGATGGCGTTTGCCGCCGTGCAGTCGCGGGTCCCCTTGCTGGCCTGGGTTTTGTTGCTGGGCAACCTGTTCTGGGTGATTGCCTACGACACGGAGTACGCTATGGTCGACCGCGACGATGACCTCCTGATTGGCATGAAAACCTCGGCCATCACGCTGGGTCGCTTCGACGTGGCAGGCGTCATGCTCTTTTATCTGATTTTTCTGTCGATTTGGTCGCTTGCCCTTATAGATAAGCTGCCATCAGCTATCTATTTAATAGCAATGGGCTTGGCCCTTGCGCAGGCGCTTTGGCATGGGTGGCTGATCCGCAAGCGCGAACGCGACGGATGCTTCAAGGCTTTTCGCCTTAATCATTGGCTGGGATTGACGGTGTTTGTGGGGATTGCCCTGTCTTACGCGGGGGCTTGAGCCGGATTTGCGCCGGGTTCGCGGCAAGGGGCAAGTCGGCTGCTTTCAGGACGGGTCACGCCCATAAAAAAAGCCCGCGACTTGCGGGCTTTTTGGACTGTCTGCTGAATTGGCCGCTTGGCCAGCCAGCAAAATGTCGTTCCGCTTATTGAGCAGCAGAAGCAGGAGCAGCTGCTTTTTTAGCTGTTTTTGCTTTTGCCTTGGATTTTGCTTTTGCCTTGGCCTTGGATTTTGCCTTCACAGGAGCTGCTTTTTCAGCAGGTGCGGCGGCTGGAGCTGCGGCAGGTGCAGTTGCAGGAGCAGCAGCAGGTGCGCCGGTCTGGGCTGCGGCTGGCGTGGAGATCACGGCCAAAGGCATGGCGAGGACGGCGGCGCTAGCGAGGATGGACAGAAATTTTTTCATGAGGAACTCCGGATGTTTGAAAAGTACTTACGTTCGTACTGCCGGGTCATTCACCAGACTGGTGGGTGACAAACCGCACGTTCGTGAATTGTTAACGTACCGTCGCGCAAGTCGGTTGACGCCTTTTTTTCAAGTCCTGTGAAATTCCTTTTTCTTTTTTTGTTTTGCTATTAAAGTGATAGCTAAATGCGGACGTGCTGCCTGGGTGACGGCCTGCTTTCATGCGAAAAATGCTTAGCCGGCCCCGAATTCGTCGCCCATTTCGCTGGCGCGCTTTCGGGCGGCATGCATGGCGCGGATGAACTGCTGCTTCATGCCGTCTTGCTCCATGGACGTGAGCGCCGCATAGGTGGTGCCGCCTTTTGACGTCACGCGGGCGCGCAGGACTTCGGGCGGCTCTGTCGCGTCTTGAGCCAGCGCCGAAGCGCCGACAAAGGTTGCGACCGCCAATTGATGCGCCTGTGCCTGGCTCAAGCCCATGTCCGTGCCGGCCTGGATCATGGCTTCGATAAAGTAAAAAACATAGGCGGGCCCTGAACCGGACAGCGCCGTCACGGCATCGAGCTGTTCTTCCTGGTCCAGCCACAAATACTCGCCCATGGTCTGTACCACGCGTTCCACGGCCTGCCGGTCGGCGGCGGTCGCGGCGGGGCGGGCAAAGAGGGCGGTCATGCCCTTGCCTATCAGTGCCGGCGTATTGGGCATGGCGCGCACCACGCGTTCGGTGCCCAGCCAGCCGGCAATGGTGGCGGACCGGATGCCGGCGGCCACGCTCAGGTGCAGGGCCTGCCGCACATGCGACTGTGCCTGCCCGGCAGCCTCTTTGAAGGTTTGCGGCTTGACGGCCCAGACGACAAGACCGGCGCGCCCCAGCGACGCACCCGGGGTTTCGCTGACGGCGACCTGGAATTGCTGCTCCAGCCTGGCCCGTTGTTCGGCAAAAGGCTCTATGACCTGAATCTGGCTGGCAGAAAGGCCTCGTTTAAGCAGGCCGCCAATAATGGCGCTGGCCATGTTGCCGCCGCCGATGAAGGCAATTTGTTCGTTGCTGCTTGGGTTTGAGTTGCTCATGACCGTTTTTCTCGCTGAAAGTGGGCGGTTTTGAAAGCATCCGTCCGACCGCGGATTGTCGCCCAAGGTCCGGTTTGAAAGCTGTGGCTCGCTACGCAAGCGCCGCCTGCCGCACGGCGTGCTCCCACTGCGCCATCAGGGTGGCCGCGCGCTCAGCGCTGAGTGTGGGTAAAAAGGTTCGTTCTGCGCGCCACAGCGCCGACAGCTCAGCTGTGCTGCCGTACACCCCGCACGACAGGCCCGCCAGGTAGGCAGCACCCAGCGCCGTGGTTTCAATGACCGCCGGGCGCACCACCGGAATCCCCAGCAGGTCGGCCTGAAACTGCATCAGCAGGTCGTTGATGCAGGCGCCGCCATCGACCCGAAGTTCGGCCACCGGCGCGGCCCCGACGCTGACCGCGTCGCGGCTCATGGCCAGCAGCAGCGCCGCGCTCTGGTAGGCGATGCTTTCGAGTGCGGCGCGCGCAATGTGGGCCACCGTGGTGCCGCGCGTCAGCCCGGTGATGGTGCCGCGGGCGTCGGGCTTCCAGTAGGGCGCGCCCAGGCCGGTGAAGGCGGGCACCATCATCACGCCGCCCGAATCGGGCACGCTTTGCGCCAGGGCTTCCACTTCGGCGCTGCCCTTGATGGCGTTCAGGCCGTCGCGCAGCCACTGCACCACGGCGCCGCCGACAAACACGCTGCCTTCCATGGCAAATTCGGCTCTGGCAGTGGTTTGCGCCGCGCTGGTGGTCAGCAGGCCGTTGTGCGAGGTCTGGAATTGCGTGCCGGTATGCATCAGCATGAAGCAGCCCGTGCCGTAGGTGTTTTTGGCCATGCCGGCCTTGAAGCAGGCCTGGCCGAACAGCGCGCTTTGCTGGTCGCCCGCCACACCGCCAATGGCAATGGCGTGGCCCAGCAAGTCGGACCGGACCTTCCCGTAGTTCGCGCTGGACAGCCTCACCTCGGGCATGAGTGAGGGTGGGATGCCCAGCAGGTCCATCAGCTCGGAATCCCACTGGTTGGTGTGCACATTGAACAGCATGGTGCGCGACGCATTGCTGACGTCGGTGGCATGCACCGCCCCGCCCGTCAGTTGCCATATCAGCCAGCTGTCGATGGTGCCAAAAGCCAACTCGCCGCGCTCGGCCTGTACGCGTGCTCCGGGGACATGGTCGAGCAGCCATTTGAGCTTTGTGCCTGAAAAGTAGGCGTCGATGAGCAGGCCTGTTTTTGACTGGATCAGTGCTTCCTTGCCCTCTTCCCTTAGCTGCGCGCAGGTGGCCTCGGCGCGCCGGTCCTGCCAGACAATGGCGTGGTGAACCGGCTGGCCGGTGGCGCGGTGCCACACCACCGTGGTTTCGCGCTGGTTGGTAATTCCCAGTGCGCGGATGTCGCTGGGCTTGATGCCCTGTTGCCCCGCCTTGTGCAGCGCTTGCCGGGCGGTGGCCAGCTGGCTGCGCCAGATTTCCATCGGGTCGTGTTCGACCCAGCCCGGCCTGGGATAGATCTGGGACAGTTCCTGCTGAGCCAGGGCCAGCACGCGGCCTTGCTCGTCAAACACAATACTTCGCGAGCTGGAGGTGCCCTGGTCGAGGGCGAGCAGGTAGGTCATGGCTTTGGCAAGAGGAAGTTGTGGTGTGGCGCAGGGGCTGAGTATTTCACAGCCAGGCATGGCGGACTTATTGGCATGCAGTGCCTCGCCCCGTTGCAGAAAACAAAAGCGCAGTGACCGGATGGCTATCGCCCTGCAGTGGCTGGGTTAAGCTCAATACTCACTGTGAAGATGGGCTTTTATGAAAATGGGAGATGAAAAGCCCATGAGGGCGGATGTCTTGCCGGCTCCCACGAAACGTGAGGACCTGATGAACCGGCTGGCCGAGCCGCGGCACTATGACGTGGCCGTCATCGGAGGCGGTGCCACCGGCCTGGGAGTGGCGCTTGATGCGGCAGCGCGCGGCTTTTCTGTCGTGCTGGTCGAATCGCACGACTTTGCCAAGGGCACCTCTTCCCGCGCCACCAAACTGCTGCATGGCGGCGTTCGTTATCTGGCTCAGGGCAATATTTCACTGGTGCGTCAGGCTTTGCATGAGCGTGCCACGCTGCTTGCCAACGCGCCCCATCTGGCGCAGCCGCTGCCCTTTGTCATGCCGTCCTACAGGTTTTGGGAGTCCCCTTTTTACGGCGTGGGGCTCAAGATGTATGACGCTCTGGCCGGCAAGGCCGGGTTGGGCGATACAGAGTTTTTAAACCGCAAGGAAACACTAGCGCGCCTGCCTACGCTCCGGCCGCAAGACTTGAAGGGCGGGGTCCAGTACTGGGATGGACAGTTTGACGACGCCCGGCTGGCCTTGGCGCTGGCCCGCACGGCTGCCCGGCAGGGCGCGCTGCTGGTGAACTACTGTGCGGCTACGGGATTGATTCATGAAAACGGCAAGGTAGCGGGCCTTCGCGTCCAAGACCAGGAAACCGGTCATTCCCTGGCGTTGAAAGCCCGCTGCGTGGTGAATGCGACCGGTGTATGGGTCGACCAGTTGCGTGTTCAGGATGGACAGGCAATTGGACGCGACACCAAGCCCATGGTCGCCCCCAGCCAGGGCGTGCATATCGTGGTGGACCGCTCATTTTTACCCTCCGACCATGCCATGCTGATTCCGAAAACGGCGGATGGCCGGGTGCTGTTTGCCGTGCCCTGGCTGGGGAAAACAATCCTGGGAACCACCGACACACCGCGTCACGACCTGGCGCGCGAGCCGCTGCCGTTCAAGGAAGAGGTCGACTTCATCCTGCGTGAATCGGCCCGTTATCTGCGTCCCGCGCCCGGTCCGGCCGATATCAAAAGCATCTGGGTCGGGCTGCGGCCGCTGGTCAAGCCGGCTGATGACGATGCCGACAACACCCAGGCGCTGTCGCGCGAGCACACCGTGCTGGTCAGTAAAACCGGCCTGGTGACGGTGACAGGCGGCAAATGGACCACCTACCGGGCCATGGCCGGGGAGGTGCTGGATGAATGCTTCGCCGCCAAGCTGCTCCCTGCGCGTATCGGGACGCCGACTGACCATCTCAAGATGGTGGGGGCCCGGGACTCAACCGTCAAAATCAGCGACTCCCCGGGCCTGCATCTGTATGGAAGTGAAGACTTTGCCGTGCAAAGCCTGCCGGGAGCCGGCCGTGAGTTGGGCGGCGGTCTGACCGAGGCCATGGTGCGCTTCGCAGCGCGCCACGAATATGCACGTACCGTCGAAGATGTGCTGGCTCGCCGCTCCCGCCTGTTGTTCCTGGATGCGGCATTGGCGCGATCGCTTGCACCAGAAGTTGCGGCCTTGCTGCAACAGGAAAACGGTGTGGACCCGCAACTGAAAGCCTTTTTGCCACTGTGCGCGCAATATCTCAACTTGCCGAACTGAAATAGGCGTCTTCTGCGAAGCTTCCCTTGAGCTGGCGCTGAGCGCAAAACAGACGGGAAATGCTATTGTATTTGTAGCGTCTAATGACCGTAAATAGTGGAGTGGCGCCTGATGTTGCTGGTATTTTGTGGGAGAAGGCAGGAATCTGCATCTGTCTCTTGATGCCGGGCACTGATGCCCAATGAGTGCTGCGGAACCTCTTATCGTCGTGGTTTGCAAATATTTTTACGCAGGGTGGTTGACTCTGTTATTGGATTGCGTGATAATCAAAGGCTTCGCTATAAAAGGCGAAGAATTCTGCCTAACGGAAGCATCGCAAGTGGTTTGCGGTGTGGACGACGGGCCCAAGACTGATTGGTGTGTGGTTTGCGATAAGCGGGCCACTTTTGCCGGTGCAAGTTGGGACTATATTTAAATGATTCAAACGCAATCCAAACTCGATGTTGCTGACAACACGGGTGCTAAATCCGTGATGTGCATCAAGGTGCTGGGCGGATCCAAGCGCCGGTACGCCAGCGTTGGTGATGTCATCAAGGTGAGCATTAAAGAAGCCGCTCCACGTGGCCGCGTCAAAAAAGGCGAGGTCTATAGTGCTGTGGTCGTTCGTACCGCCAAGGGTATCCGCCGCGGTGATGGCTCGCTCGTCAAATTCGACGGCAATGCAGCAGTGCTGCTCAATGCCAAGCTGGAGCCGATCGGCACCCGCATCTTCGGACCAGTGACGCGTGAGTTGCGCACTGAAAAGTTCATGAAGATCGTGTCTTTGGCTCCTGAAGTTCTGTAAGGACAGGCCATGAACAAGATTCGCAAGGGCGACGAGATCATTGTGATCACGGGTCGCGACAAAGGTAAGCGTGGCACGATTTCGTTGCGCGTAGATGACAGCCATGTGCTGGTGGATGGGATTAACTTGGTGAAGAAACACACCAAGCCCAACCCGCTCAAGGGCACCACGGGTGGCATTGTTGAAAAAAGCATGCCGATTCACCAGTCCAATGTAGCCATTTTCAATGCTGCTACGGGCAAGGCGGATCGTGTTGGGATCAAGTTGTTGGCTGACGGCAAAAAAGTGCGCGTCTTCAAGTCCAGCGGCGACGAAATTAAGGCTGCATAAAAATGGCACGCTTGCAAGATCAATATCGCGAAAAAATCGCGCCAGCCCTGATTGAAAAATTCGGCTACACGACGCCCATGCAGGTGCCGCGCATCACCAAGATCACGCTCAACATGGGTGTGAGCGAGGCTGTTGCCGACAAGAAGGTCATGGACAATGCCGTGGCCGACATGGCCAAGATCGCAGGCCAGAAGCCTGTGGTTACCAAGGCCAAGAAGGCTATCGCCGGTTTCAAGATCCGCGAAGATTTGCCAATTGGCTGCATGGTCACGCTGCGTGGCGTGCAGATGTATGAATTCCTCGATCGTTTCGTGACCGTGGCTTTGCCCCGCGTCCGTGACTTCCGCGGTATTTCTGGTCGCGCCTTTGATGGTCGCGGCAACTACAACATCGGCGTCAAAGAGCAGATCATTTTCCCTGAAATTGAATACGACAAGGTTGACGCCTTGCGTGGTCTCAATATCAGCATTACCACAACGGCCAAGACCGATGAAGAGTGCAAAGCGCTTCTCACCGCCTTCCGTTTTCCGTTCAAGAACTGAGGCGGGATATGGCAAAACAAGCATTACTGCAACGTGAACTGAAGCGCGACAAACTCGTCGCCAAGTTTGCCAAGAAACACGCTGAATTCAAGGCAATCGCCAATGATTTCAAGCGCACCGACGACGAGCGCGCACTGGCCCGTCAAGAGCTGCAAAAGTTGCCCCGCAACGCCAACCCGACGCGCCAGCGCAATCGCTGTGCCATCACCGGTCGTCCGCGTGGCACGTTCCGTCAATTTGGTTTGGCTCGCGCCAAAATTCGCGAATTGGCTTTTGCTGGTGATATCCCTGGTATCACCAAGGCAAGCTGGTAAGCAATAGGAGAACCCCAAATGAGTATGAGTGATCCTATCGCCGACATGCTGACACGCATCCGCAATGCACAAATGGTCGAAAAGGCTGTTGTGCTGGTGCCGTCTTCAAAAGTCAAAGTGGCCATTGCACAGGTCTTGAAAGATGAGGGCTACATTGATGGCTTCTCTGTCAAGGCTAACGATGGCAAGCCCCAACTGGAAATCGCCCTGAAGTATTACGCAGGCCGCCCCGTGATTGAGCGCATTGAGCGCGTCAGCCGCCCCGGTCTTCGTGTTTACAAAGGTCATGGCGCCATTCCCCAGGTCATGAATGGCCTTGGTGTGGCAATTGTCACGACGCCCCAGGGCGTCATGACCGATCGCAAAGCGCGCGCTACCGGTATCGGTGGTGAAGTGCTGTGCTACGTGGCCTAACGGCGGCATTTAGGAGTAACTGAAATGTCTCGTGTAGCAAAAATGCCGGTCGCCATACCTCAGGGTGTGGATGTGGCCATCAAAGACGACCAGATCAATGTCAAGGGCGTTCTGGGCGCTCTGGCTCTGACGCAGAACGCCAATGTTGTCATCAAGAACGATGATGGCAAGCTGACTTTTGTGCCTGCCAATGATTCCCGTGAAGCCAACGCCATGAGTGGCACGATGCGTCAGCTCGTGAACAACATGGTGGTCGGTGTCACCCAGGGTTTCCAGAAAAAGCTGAACCTGGTTGGCGTGGGTTTCAAAGCCCAGGCGCAAGGTGACAAGCTGAACCTCACGATCGGGTTTTCCCATCCTGTGGTGATGGCTATGCCAGCCGGCATCAAGGTCGAAACCCCAACGCCCACCGAAGTGGTCATCAAGGGTTCGGACCGTCAACGTGTAGGTCAGATCGCCGCTGAAGTGCGTGCCGTCCGTCCTCCCGAGCCTTACAAGGGCAAGGGCATCCGTTATTCGGATGAGAAAATCACGATCAAAGAAACCAAGAAGAAATAAGGAGCTGCATCATGTTGACCAAAAAAGAGCAGCGCCTTCGTCGTTCACGCCAGACCCGCATCCGCATTGCCAATCAAGGTGTTGCCCGTCTGTCCGTAAATCGCACCAATCTGCATATTTACGCCAGTGTAATTTCTGGCGACGGCTCCAAGGTTCTGGCTGCTGCATCCACCGCTGAAGTGGAAGTGCGCAAGGAACTTGGCGGCTCGGGCAAGGGTGGAAATGTTGCTGCTGCGCAAGCCATTGGCAAGCGTATTGCTGAAAAAGCAAAAGCAGCAGGTGTAGAAAAAGTGGCGTTTGATCGCGCCGGTTTTGCGTACCACGGCCGCGTCAAAGCGCTGGCTGATGCGGCTCGCGAAGCTGGTTTGCAGTTCTAAGCAGACTGGAATTAAGTATGGCTAAGTTTCAAGCTAAATCGCAAAACGACGCTCCAGACGATGGTCTGAAGGAAAAAATGATCGCGATCAACCGCGTGACCAAAGTGGTGAAAGGCGGCCGTATTCTCGGTTTCGCCGCACTCACAGTGGTTGGTGACGGTGATGGTCGCGTTGGCATGGGCAAAGGCAAGTCAAAAGAAGTGCCTGCAGCCGTGCAAAAAGCCATGGAAGAAGCGCGCCGCAACATGACCAAAGTGTCATTGAAGAACGGCACGCTGCACCACAATGTATTTGGACACCACGGTGCAGCTAACGTCATGATGGCGCCAGCTCCCAAGGGTACCGGTATCATTGCTGGCGGTCCCATGCGCGCTGTTTTTGAAGTAATGGGCATTACCGATATCGTGGCCAAAAGCCACGGTTCGAGCAACCCTTACAACATGGTGCGCGCTACGATGGATGCACTGAAAAATTCCACCACGGCCTCCGATATTGCGGCCAAGCGTGGCAAATCAGTCGAAGAAATCTTCGGCTAAGGCGGACAGTGAAATGACCAAAGAAACCAAAGTAAAAGTCCAGCTGGTGCGCAGCCCGATTGGCACCCAGGAATCACATCGCGCCACCGTGCGCGGTCTGGGCCTGCGTGGCGTCAACAGCGTCAGCGAATTGCAGGACACGCCCGCAGTGCGCGGCATGATCAACAAGATCAGTTATCTGGTCAAGGTTATCTGAGCGGAGACTCATCATGGAATTGAACGGAATCAAGCCTGGCGAAGGCGCCAAACATGCCAAACGACGTGTCGGTCGCGGCATCGGCTCTGGCTTGGGTAAAACGGCCGGTCGCGGTCACAAGGGGCAGAAATCCCGCTCGGGCGGCTACCACAAGGTAGGCTTCGAAGGCGGTCAAATGCCTATGCAGCGTCGCTTGCCCAAGCGTGGTTTCAAGTCGCACCTGCTGAAATACAATGCCGAGGTCACCCTCACGGCACTGGAACAGCTCGGTTTGGCTGAAGTAGACCTGTTGACGTTGAAGCAGTCTGGCCTTGTTGGTCAGATCGCCAAGAATGTCAAAGTGATCAATACCGGAACGCTTTCATTGGCCGTCAAGTTGACGGGCATTTCTGCCACGGCAGGTGCCAAGACCATTATCGAAGCCGCCGGCGGCTCCATCGCTTAATACTTGACGGAAGCAATCAGTGGCAACCAACTCGGCTCAAATTGCAAAAACCGGCAAGTTCGGCGACTTGCGCAACAGGCTTGTGTTTTTGCTGCTGGCGCTGGTCGTGTACCGGGTCGGTGCGCATATTCCAGTTCCAGGGATTGATCCCGGTCAGCTGAAAGAGCTGTTCAAGGGCCAGCAGGGTGGCATATTGAATTTGTTCAATATGTTCTCCGGTGGCGCCTTGTCGAGATTTACGGTGTTTGCTTTGGGCATCATGCCCTACATCTCGGCCTCCATCATCATGCAGCTTCTGACCTATGTGGTTCCCACATTCGAGCAGATGAAAAAAGAAGGTGAAGGCGGACGACGCAAGATTACGCAGTACACGCGATATGGAACTCTAGGGCTTGCCTTGTTTCAGTCCATGGGTATTGCTGTAGCGCTGGAAAGTTCACCTGGCTTGGTCTTGATGCCAGGTTTTGGATTCAGGATGACGGCAGTGTTCAGCCTGACGGCTGGAACAATGTTTTTGATGTGGCTGGGTGAGCAGATTACCGAGCGCGGCTTGGGTAATGGCATATCGATCCTGATTTTTGCAGGTATCGCGGCGGGTTTGCCAAATGCCATGGGTGGACTGCTGGAATTGGTACGTACAGGTGCCATGAGCATCCTGATCGCCATCGTGATAGTTGCGGTTGTTGTTCTTGTGACTTATTTTGTCGTGTTCGTTGAACGGGGGCAGCGCAAGATTCTTGTGAACTACGCCAGACGACAGGTGGGCAACAAAGTCTATGGTGGACAGTCGTCGCATCTACCATTGAAGCTGAATATGGCGGGCGTGATCCCTCCAATTTTCGCTTCATCGATTATTCTGCTGCCGGCAACGGTGGTGGGGTGGTTCAGTACGGGTGAGAGCATGCGTTGGTTGAAAGATGTCGCCAGTACTTTGACGCCGGGACAGCCCATCTACGTGATGCTGTATGCCAGTGCGATTGTGTTCTTTTGTTTCTTTTACACGGCACTGGTGTTTAACAGTCGTGAGACTGCAGACAACCTGAAGAAGAGTGGAGCTTTCATTCCAGGAATACGTCCTGGTGATCAGACTGCACGGTATATTGACAAGATTCTGGTTCGTTTGACTTTGGCCGGTGCTGTTTACATTACGTTTGTTTGTTTGCTGCCCGAGTTCCTGATTTTGAAATACAACGTACCGTTTTACTTTGGTGGAACGTCGTTGATGATTATTGTTGTGGTCACTATGGACTTCATGGCCCAGGTTCAGAATTACATGATGTCGCAGCAGTATGAGTCGTTGCTGAAAAAGGCCAATTTCAAGACGTGATGTCTTGATTGACTTGACGATTTATCGCGAGCACATGGTGTGTTCCGTTCCCAGTAAGAACAGATTGAAAGTTTAGGAGAATAAAATGAGAGTTTCAGCTTCGGTCAAGAAAATTTGCCGCAACTGCAAAATCATCCGTCGCAAGGGCGTTGTCCGCGTGATCTGTACAGATCCACGTCACAAACAGCGCCAAGGCTGATTTTTAAGAGATTTAGAGGACGCACATGGCTCGTATCGCTGGTATCAACATTCCGCCGCAGAAGCACGCCGAAATCGGCTTGACTGCAATCTTTGGCATTGGTCGCACGCGCGCTCGCAAAATTTGCGAAGCATGCGAGATTGACTACGCCAAGAAAATCAAAGATCTGACCGATGGTGACCTGGAAAAAATCCGGGACCAAATCGCTCAGTTCACCATTGAAGGCGATTTGCGTCGTGAAACCACGATGAACATCAAGCGCCTGATGGACATCGGCTGCTACCGCGGCTTCCGCCATCGTCGTGGTTTGCCCATGCGTGGTCAACGCACCCGGACGAACGCCCGTACCCGTAAGGGTCCGCGTAAGGCCGCTGCTTCTTTGAAGAAATAATTGAGAGGTCGTCATGGCAAAATCACCCAACAATAGCGCCGCACAGCGCGTTCGCAAGAAGGTTCGCAAGAATGTGGCCGATGGTATCGCCCACGTCCACGCGTCTTTCAACAACACCATCATCACGATTACCGATCGTCAGGGCAATGCCTTGTCATGGGCATCGTCAGGTGGTCAGGGCTTCAAGGGCTCGCGTAAATCGACGCCTTTCGCCGCACAGGTTGCTTCAGAAGTCGCCGGTCGCGCTGCGATTGAGCAAGGCATCAAAAACCTTGATGTAGAAATCAAGGGACCGGGTCCTGGACGCGAATCATCTGTTCGTGCACTCGGCGCGCTTGGCATTCGTATCAATTCGATTGCTGATGTGACACCGGTTCCGCACAACGGTTGCCGCCCACAAAAGCGTCGTCGTATTTAATCGTGCCGTATCGCCCGGTCGCTTGTTCTGCAAGTGACCGGGCGTCAGCATTTTCACCAAGCCCACCGCCGTTAGGTTGCTACCTTCGGCTCCTGCAGCGATGCAGCAGATGACAAAAGGATACTCAAGTGGCACGTTACCTCGGCCCCAAGGCCAAACTATCCCGCCGTGAAGGCACCGATCTTTTCCTGAAAAGCGCTCGTCGCTCGATCAGCGACAAGGCCAAATTCGACTCCAAGCCAGGTCAGCACGGCCGTACCTCTGGTACGCGTACGTCCGACTATGGTCTGCAACTGCGTGAAAAGCAGAAGGTCAAGCGCATGTACGGTGTGCTTGAAAAGCAGTTCCGCCGCTACTTCGAAGAGGCTGAGCGCCGCAAGGGCAATACGGGCGCCAACTTGCTGTCCGTACTTGAGTCGCGCCTGGATAACGTCGTATATCGTATGGGTTTTGGATCAACACGCGCCGAAGCGCGCCAGTTGGTTTCTCATAAAGCCATGACCGTCAATGGACAGTCGGTGAATATTCCGTCTTTCATGGTCAAGGCTGGTGACGTGATTGCCGTGCGCGAGAAGTCCAAGAAGCAGACGCGTATCGCTGAGGCCCTCGAGTTGGCCAAGCAGGTAGGCCTTCCTGCCTGGGTGGATGTGAACTCTGACAAAGGTGAAGGCGTCTTCAAGAAAGTGCCTGATCGTGACGAATTTGCTGCTGACATCAACGAATCGTTGATCGTCGAACTGTACTCACGTTAATTTCCGTTCCTGCGATACGTGCATCGTATCGCCAGGGTGTGCTTCGCCAGCCTTATCGGTGTAACGAACCGAGGGTATTGAGAGGAAGACTGCATGCAGACTAATTTGTTGAAACCAAAAACCATCAATGTTGAGCAACTTGGCACCAATCGTGCCAAGGTGACTCTTGAGCCTTTTGAGCGTGGCTATGGCCATACGCTGGGTAATGCGTTGCGTCGCGTATTGTTGTCATCCATGGTCGGCCATGCCGCGACTGAAGTGACAATCGCAGGCGTTCTGCACGAATACTCTTCCATTGACGGTGTACAGGAAGACGTCGTCAATATCCTGTTGAATCTCAAGGGTGTGGTCTTCAAGTTGCACAATCGCGACGAAGTCACTTTGAGTTTGCGCAAGGATGGAGAAGGTCCTGTGACCGCGGCGGATATCCAGACGCCGCATGACGTGGAAATCATCAACCCTGATCATGTGATCATGAATTTGTCGCATGGCGGCAAGATTGACATGCAGATCAAGGTTGAAAATGGCCGCGGCTATGTGCCGGGTAACTTGCGCCGTTATGGTGACGAGTCGCCGAAGTCGATTGGCCGTATTGTGCTTGACGCATCTTTTTCTCCGGTTAAGCGCGTCAGCTACATCGTGGAAAGCGCTCGCGTCGAACAGCGTACCGACCTGGACAAGCTGGTTCTCGAGATTGAAACCAACGGCGCTGTGACGGCAGAAGATGCTGTTCGTGCGTCAGCCAAGATTTTGGTCGAACAGCTGGCGGTATTTGCACAGCTCGAAGGCAAAGAATTGGCCGCGTTCGATGCTCCGGTGCAGCGTAGCTCTCAGCAGTTTGATCCGATTTTGCTGCGCCCTGTCGATGAGCTCGAACTCACCGTGCGGTCTGCAAACTGCTTGAAAGCAGAAAACATTTACTATATTGGCGATCTGATCCAGCGTACCGAAAATGAGCTGTTGAAGACTCCCAATCTGGGGCGGAAATCTCTCAATGAGATCAAGGAAGTGCTGGCCTCTCGCGGGTTGACACTGGGAATGCGTCTTGAAAGCTGGCCTCCAGCGGGCCTCGACAAGCGTTAATTGATTAAAATCTCATCTTTGGGTGAGAAAGTGCACGGGCAGTACCTGATACGGCTGTCTCGAAATTAAATAAAGGAAGCACTATGCGACACGGACACGGACTACGTAAATTGAACCGCACGAGCGAGCACCGCCTCGCCATGTTGCGCAACATGATGAACTCGTTGCTCCAGCACGAAGCCATTAAGACCACACTGCCAAAAGCCAAAGAGCTGCGTCGCGTGGTTGAGCCTATGATTACCCTGGCCAAAACGCCAACCCTGGCCAACAAGCGCCTGGCGTTTGACCGTCTTCGCGATCGCGACATGGTCGTGAAGCTGTTTGCTGAACTGGGCCCACGCTACCAAGCGCGTCCAGGTGGCTACACCCGTATTTTGAAGATGGGCTTCCGTGTTGGCGACAATGCGCCTATGGCTTTGGTTGAGTTGGTTGATCGTCCTGAAATTTCGGAAGAAATTAAAGACGCAGCAGCTGCAAAGTAAGCTATAATAAATACATATCGCGCGGTGGAGCAGCCTGGTAGCTCGTTGGGCTCATAACCCAAAGGTCGTAAGTTCAAATCTTGCCCGCGCAACCAACATCCATGCCGTTAAGGCTGGTAGCAAAAAACCCACTTTATGTGGGTTTTTTGCTTTTTGTCGATGTATATGCCGTCACAAAGCTCTACGTGGCGTGACCGGTCATTCAGACTTGACGCGGAATTGACGCACGCTGAGGACTAAAGGCAGGTATTTTTCATCTTGCCCTTCCTTGTACAGTTCCGGCTATTCACCCAAATAAATGGAAAAGAAGGTCTGGGAGTTGTCACGCAAGGCTGCCGCAACTTAAGTGACATGAGTATCACTTTCTCCCGCTCGGCCATGAAGGCCAAGGGCTTCCGCGAGTTCCGGGGAAGCTGAGGAGATTTCCGCCTCGTTCTCACGCCTCACGGTCTACGAAACCCGCGATCTGACCTTTGCACCAAGGCGCCAAAGAAGTCTCCTCCGGAGCTAAGGTTGCAGGCGTTGACTTCCGGCTACCTGTGGCAATGGCCCTTCTGCAATTCTGGCTCAGCCTGCGTTTGAAAACGCCGCCAATAGTGGCCTTGATCGCATCTCATGTGAGCTCCTTCTGAAATTTGTCTGGATTCTGTTGTGCGTTCTGGTAATGCTGCGCAGAGTTGTCGACACCTGGTTCATCCCCGGCACTTGCTCATACCGCCGGGGAGTTCGCCTTCATGTAGTCCTTGACGAGCAGGTCATATTTGCTGATGTGATGACTTCTCCACTCGGTGATTACGCGGGTCAAAACGGCTTTGTCCACGATGATGCGCTATGCATCCGGTAACAGGCCGTCAAGCTCGGTGCGGGCGGCCTCATGCACCCTCTTGTGTTCAGCCAACGAGGGGCATTCATTTTCCTCAAGGACTGCTTCCTCCATTTCGTCGTGCTCGCGGGCAAGTCCTGCGATGTCTTTGAGCACCGCTTGAATTTCCTCATGGCTGGACGAGTCATTTTCAACCAGGCTGAGCAAATGCTTGCCAAGTTCCAGCAGCATGATGTGCTGCTCGTCCAGTTTGGCATTCCCCACACTCAGGCCAGGCGCCCAGATGGGGTTTGTCGTGTCGGGAGTCTCACTAGGTGTCTTTTCGGGCGGCATACCGTTCCAGTGTGCGAGGGGGCGTCTTCATCAAAAGTGTTGGGCGTGGGTCAGGATGCTACCGTTTTAGCTAGCGTCGCCGCAAGTGGGTCGACTGCCGCGATTCGAAGGTGACGGCCATTTCTGCAGCCGGTTTAGAGATTGCAGAAGGTGCAGGCCAGCCGCCTCCAGGCTGGTATTGTTATGGATCTCCAGTAACTGGCAATCTGAAGGGGGCTGAAAAGCGATGGCCCGCTGTACCCGGGCCTCGACCATTGCCGGAGTTTCTCTTTGTCGTGTCAGTAGCCGCGAGCGAAGCACTTCGGCCTCCGCAGTAATGTGCAAGACGGTCATGCCCGGAAACCGTAGGAGGGCGTGCGGTAAATAGGCGCGTGAGCCGTTGACCATCACCCATTCATCTCGCCGAAGGCCGTCAAATTCGGTGTGTCGTACTCCGTACTGCAAGCCATTGGCAGCCCAGTGCATTGCGAAGGCACCGTGGTCCCGGATGTGCTCAAAAGTGCCTGCATCCACGCTTTCATGCTGTTCACCGCCTTGCTGCACGGGCCGGTCAATAGTGCGACGGGCAAAGTGGATGGGGGCTTGTGGTTGGAGTTTCGTTTTCAGCCAGGACAGCAGACTGTCTTTGCCAGCGCCAGAGGGGCCTATTGTGTAGATTAGCCTTTGGCTCATGCCTTTAGCCTCACATGTTCCAGCAGCACCATGTCAGCGCCGGGCGTGGGTTCTGCAAACAGTGCCAGCGAGTCGAACCGGCAGCGGGGCAGGGCGCCAAACCACGCCTGCGCTGCATCCTGCAAGGCTTGCACCTGCTGCGGCTTCACGCCACGCAGCGAGCCTGTCAGTGAGCAGTGGAAACGAAAGTATTCCATCACATAGGGGTAGCCCCAACGCAAGAGCAGTGTGTCCTGATCTGGCGATAAATTGCCCTGCCGGCGGCGCTGCAACTCAACCGGCGAAAGCGGCGCAGCCAGGGGCTGTATTGCCGTCACACAGGCCTGGGCCACGGCGTTGAGGGCATCGCAGTTGCCCTGCGGGACCAGGGCCAGAAACTCATCCAGGCGGGTGGCTTGCAGTTCCGGCATGTCAAATCCAACCAGCTCTTGGGCAAGGCGTTGCAAGGCTTTACGCAGGGATTGGACATTGGCTCCGGTTCCCAGTGCAAATGGGGCTTTGAGCGTGGCATGCCAGCCATAGCGGCGGGGTGCGGCTGTCAGCGCCAGCAACTCGGTGTTAGACAAGCCTGCAATGACGGGTTGCGGCAGGGGCGTATGGCCGGCGGCGCACCGGCCAAGCCAGGCGCTGCCGGCCTGCCACCAGGGACTCTCGGGCAGCGGCGCGAAGTAAATGGCGTAGCGGTAAGCGGGGGGGGTGTCAGTCATCATGGGTCACCGTCAGTTTGACACGGTCACCAGCGAACCAGGTGGTGGCAAATTCAATGGGCAGGCCGGCGGTGTCAACGTTCACACTTTCCACCTGCAGTACGGGTCGGCTTACGGGCTGGCGCAGGTGAGCGGCGATGGCCGTATCGGGAATCTGCGCGGTGATGCGGCTCTCCTGGCGGGTGTAGTCGGCGACGCCCAGGGCTGCGAATGCGGCGGTAATCGAGCCTGTTTCGCCAACGATCCCATCCAGCCCGGCAAACCTGGGCAGCGGAAAAAAACGCTCGCTCACATGCAGGGGCTGGCCATGCGCTTCACCAAGTACATGCAGGCGGAGCAGTTTGCTGCGCACCGGAACCTTAAGCGCTGCCGCCTGCGCGCCCGTGGCACATGAGGCGCTGGAATCCAACACCTGCAGACCACCGCGCAGGCCGGCCTGCGCCAAGCTCTGGTGGTGCCGGGTGCGTTTGGCCAGCATCAGATCCACGGCAAAGTCTTCCACGTAAGTTCCGCTGCCCTGTGCAACGCGCACCAGGCCTTGGCTGGACAAACTGGCCAGTGAGCGGCGGATGGTGTGGCGGTTCACGCCAAACTGCTCCGCAAGCGCGTGTTCGGACGGCAGGCGCTCGCCCGGCGGATAGGCACCACGGCTGATCGCCTCGGCAATTTCAGAGGCAATGCGCGTCCAGAAATTCTCCCTGGGTGCGCGTTCAGTAGGTTGGGCAGAAGAAGTGAGTGTTGTCATGAAACCTACATGTCTGTTCGATACGCTCAGCACAGATTAGCAATTTGTCTATACAACTTTCAGGGTAACACTGCGATGTTTCATGCATTTGACAATGTGGCGCCAGACAAGGCTGTGGGCCGCGCCGACTGGATGGCGTTGTTGTCCCGTGCGCCGCTGGACCTATTGGAGTCCGCTCTGGCGCCGCACCTGCTCACTACCCCCAGGTGGCTCCGGGCGCCGGAGACGGGGTTGATGATGGTCCAGGGCCGTGCGGGTGCCACGGGTGAACGTTTCAATCTGGGGGAGGTCACTGTGACCCGCTGTGCCTTGCGCTTGTACGGCGCCGAGCTTGATGTCGCCGTGGTGGGCGTAGCGTATGTGCTGGGTCGCTCACACCGCCAGGTAAGGCTGGCGGCTGTGGCGGATGCTCTGCTGCAAGACCCCGCGCAGCACGCGGCACTTGAAAGCAACTTGCTTGGTCCGGTGCGCCAGCATCTGGCGCTTCAACATGCCCAGCGACAAGCGCGCGCCCAAAGTACAAAAGTTGAATTCTTCACCGTGGCCCGTGAAACAGGCGCACCAGGCGATGACGAGGAGAACGAATGA
The DNA here is from genome assembly GCA_963793855.1 of uncultured beta proteobacterium. GTDB lineage: Bacteria > Pseudomonadota > Gammaproteobacteria > Burkholderiales > Burkholderiaceae_C > Polaromonas. Next base: position 131,901 of record CAWCBL010000004.1, on the reverse strand, counting down.
AACCACACGACTTGTCCGCGCTGGGAGCGGCTTTTTCTAATGAAGCGTTGGGCGGCCAAGCCGTCTTTCGTGCTGCGCTCCAGGCCTTGTCACATCCTGGTCGGTGCGTTGGAGTGGCACACGATGCGCAGGTTCCCACTTGCGGTAACCCGGCATCAGCGGCGCTGCTGTTGGCACTGCTGGATGCTGACTGCACACTCTGGCTGTCACCAAGCCTGGTCCACTCCGATGCGGCTGCGTGGCTGCACTTTCACACCGGCTGCAGTCTGGTGAATGACGCCGCTCAGGCTCAATTTGTATGGGTGGCCGCTGGCGACGCCATGCCGCCCTTAAGCTCTGTTGCGCAAGGAAGCGATGCCTGTCCGGACCAATCGGCCACCTGCGTGCTCGATGTTTTGTCCCTCAACGCAGGGGGGCATGAGGTGACGGCTTGGACACTTAAAGGCCCCGGCATCAACCGCACCATTGAACTGAAGACCGAAGGCCTTGTGTCTGATTTCCAGGCGCAGTGGGCTGCCAACCATGCTTGCTTTCCACGCGGTGTGGACGTCTTTTTGGGTGCGCACCAACAAGTGGTGGGCCTGCCGCGGTCCACCTCCATCGAACTCACACGGGGGCTCTGAGCATGTATGTTGCAGTGAAAGGCGGAGAAGCCGCCATCCTAAACAGCTACCGACTGCTCGCCGAGCAAAGGCGAGGCGACAGTGCCTTGCCCGAACTCACGGTCGTGCAGATCCAGCAGCAACTCAAACTGGCCGTGGACCGCGTGATGAATGAAGGGTCGGTGTACGACCCCGAACTGGCGGCACTGGCCATCAAGCAGGCAGCGGGTGATCTGGTCGAGGCCATCTTTTTGCTGCGGGCCTACCGCGCCACTCTGCCGCGGTTGGGCACGACGTTGGCGCTGCATACCGAGCGCATGCAGTTGGAGCGCCGCATCTCCGCCACCTTCAAGGACCTGCCAGGCGGCCAGGTGCTTGGCCCCACCTATGACTACACCCAGCGCCTGCTGGACTTCACCCTGCTGGCCCAAGGCGACGCTGAAGCCGAACCGTTTGTAGCGGCGACGCCGGCAGAACCTGCCAGCGCCGTGACGCCACGCGTGGTCGACCTGCTGAACCACGAGGGACTGATTGAAACGCGTCCCATTCCTCCCGGCGATCCCGCTCCTGTGGACCTGACCCGCGAGCCGCTGCGTTTTCCGGCAGCGCGGGCCACCCGGCTGCAAAACCTGGCGCGCGGCGACGAAGGATTTTTGTTGGCCATGGCCTATTCCACCCAGCGTGGCTACTCCCACAGCCACCCGTTTGTCGGCGAGGTCCGTCTGGGCAGCGTGGCGCTGGAGATTGAGCCCGAGGAACTTGGCTTTGCCATCTCGATTGGTGACATTGAAATTACCGAATGCGAGATGGTCAACCAGTTTGCCGGCAGCAAGACCGAGCCGCCGCAGTTCACGCGCGGCTATGGGCTGGCCTTTGGCCACAGCGAACGCAAAGCGATGGCCATGAGCCTGGTGGACCGGGCGCTGCGGGCCGACGAGCTGGGCGAGACCATCGAGTCGCCCGCGCAGATGCAGGAGTTTGTGCTCTCGCACAGCGACAGCCTGGAGGCCTCAGGCTTTGTGCAGCACTTGAAGCTGCCGCACTACGTGGACTTTCAGGCTGAGCTGGACCTTATCCGAAAAATGCGCGCCACTGCCGAGGTGAATCCATGAACGCCCCCCTTGAAGTTTCAAGCCCGCAGGTCGCCCATACCTACCATGGCGCCGAGGAAGTGCAGACCCATTACAACTTTGCCTACCTGGACGAGCGCACCAAGCGCATGATCCGTCGGGCAATCCTCAAGGCGGTGGCCATTCCCGGTTACCAGGTGCCGTTTGGCTCGCGGGAGATGCCGCTGCCTTATGGATGGGGCACGGGCGGCATTCAGGTCACAGCCTCGGTCATCGGCCCTGACGATGTCCTGAAAATCATCGACCAAGGCTCGGACGACACAGTCAACGCCGTCAACATCAGGCGCTTTTTCCAACGCACCACGGGTGTGGAAACCACCACCCGCACGATGGATGCAACGCTGATCCAGACCCGTCACCGCATTCCTGAAATTCCGCTGACTGAAGGGCAGGTCATCGTGTATCAGGTGCCGGTGCCCGAGCCCATGCAGCGCCTGGAGCCGCGCGAGACCGAGACCCGTACCCTGCACGGCCTGGCTGAATATGGCCTGATGCATGTGAAGCTGTATGAGGACATTGCCCGATACGGCCACATTGCCACCACCTACGACTACCCCGTGCTGGTGAATGACCGCTACATCATGTCGCCTTCGCCAATTCCGAAGTTTGACAACCCGAAGATGCACATGAACCCGGCGCTGCAGCTGTTTGGCGCAGGGCGCGAAAAGCGCATCTATGCCGTGCCGCCCTACACATCGGTGGAAAGTCTCGGGTTTGAAGACCATCCGTTTGAGGTACAGCGCTGGGATGCTGCTTGTGCCCTGTGTGGCGCCACCGACAGTTTCCTGGACGAAGTCATCACTGATGACACCGGCAACCGCATGCACGTGTGCTCGGACTCGGACTACTGCCAGTCCCGACAGCCTCTTGACGTGGCAGTGCAGGGGGAGCTGTCATGACCATTGACATGCGCCAGGCCTTGCCTGCGGATATTTCCGGCGTGCTGGCACTGTATGCCCAACCCGGTCTGGACGATGGAAAGGTGCTGGATGAAGCTGCTGCCCAGCAGGTGTTTGCCCAGTTTGACCGCTACCCCAACTATCGCCTGTTTGTCGCCACCGAGGACGGCGCCGTGGTCGGCAGCTACGCGCTGCTCATCATGCACAACCTAGCCCACTGCGGCACTCCGTCAGCCATTGCTGAAGACGTGGTGGTGGCGCCCGAAAGTCAGGGTAAGGGCATTGGCCGCCGCATGATGGCGCACGCCTTGAGCGAGGCACGCAGTGCCGGTTGCTACAAGCTGGCCCTTTCCTCCAACCGCAAACGCACCCAGGCGCATGCGTTTTATGAATCCCTCGGCTTTGACCAGCATGGCCTGAGTTTTGTAATTGAGCCTTGACATGACCTCTGCTATTTCTCATCCTCCCTTGCTGCAGGTTCGTGGCGTGAGCAAACGGTACGGCGACCGCGTGGCCCTACAGGACGTGTCGTTTGATTTGTGGCCGGGCGAAGTGCTTGCCGTGGTGGGCGAGTCCGGCTCCGGCAAGTCCACCCTGCTCAATGCCATTGCCGCCCGCAGCCAGCCTGATGCAGGCAGCGTGCAGTTCTTGACCCGCCACGATGGCTTGCAGGATGTATTTGACATGACCGAGGCACAGCAGCGCTTGCTGGCCCGCACCGACTGGGGGTTTGTGCATCAGAACGCCGCTGACGGCCTGCGCATGGACGTGTCCGCCGGCGCCAACGTGGGCGAGCGCTTGATGGGCCTCGGTGAGCGCCACTATGGCCGCTTGCGCGCCACTGCAGCCGAGTGGCTGGCCAGGGTAGAGATTGAGCCCGCCCGCATCGATGATGCCCCCCGCACCTTCTCCGGCGGTATGCGCCAGCGCTTGCAGATTGCCCGTAACCTGGTCACCCAACCCCGGCTGATTTTCATGGACGAGCCCACCTCCGGCTTGGACGTTTCGGTGCAGGCCAGGTTGCTTGATCTGCTGCGCCAACTCACCCGCAAGATGCAACTGGCGGCCGTCATCGTGACCCATGACCTCGCGGTGGCACGCCTGCTGGCCCATCGCATGATCGTGATGCAGCGCGGCCAGGTGGTCGAGGTTGGCCTCACCGACCAGGTGCTGGACGACCCGCAACACCCTTACACCCAACTTCTTGTTTCTTCGGTACTGCAGCCATGACCAAACCCTTGCTCCAATTAACCGGTGTGGCCAAACGCTTCACCCTGCACAACCAGAACGGCATGGAGCTGTCTGTGCTGGCCAACGCCAACCTGAACGTGAGCGCCGGTGAATGCGTGGTGCTGGACGGCCCCTCCGGCATGGGCAAAAGCACCTTGCTCAAGATGATTTACGCCAACTACCGCGCCAGCGCTGGCAGCATCGCCGTGATGCTGCCGGGCAGGGCGCCGCTGGAAGTGACCGAGGCCACGCCGCGCGAGCTGGTGCAGTTGCGCAGAGACACCATCGGTTATGTCAGCCAGTTCTTGCGCGTGATACCGCGTGTGCCCGCGCTGGACGTCGTGGCCGAGCCTCTGATGGAGGACGCGGGCGATGCAACCGGGATTCTGGAAGCCGCCCGCGAGCAGGCCCGCGCCTGGCTGACGCGCCTGCGCATTCCTGAGCGCTTGTGGCACCTGCCGCCGTCCACCTTCTCGGGCGGTGAGCAGCAGCGCATCAACATTGCACGCAACATGATCAAGCCTCGGCCTTTGTTGCTGCTGGACGAGCCCACCGCCTCGCTTGATGCGGCCAACACCCAGACCGTTATCGACCTGATCCGTGAAGCCACCGCACGCGGAGCCGCCCTGGTGGGAATTTTTCATGATGCCCATGTGGGTAACGCCGTGGCGACCCGGCGCGTGGATGTCGCCACCTTCCGGAACTCCGCATGAACACCTCCCTCACTTTCAAGAACGCGCGCATGGTGTTGCCCCATGAGGTCGTGCAGGGCAGCCTGACGACCGCGGACGGCCGTATAGCCCATATCGACAGCGGCAACACCTCTGCCATGGAGGCGCTGGACCTTGAGGGCGACTATTTACTGCCGGGTCTGGTGGAAATGCATACCGACAACTTTGAACGCCACCTCATGCCCCGGCCCAAGGTGTATTGGGCCGAGTTGCCGGCGCTGCTGGCGCATGACGCCGAGATTGCCGCGGCGGGCATCACCACCGTGTTTGACGCGCTGGGGGTGGGTGAGGCCGATGTTGAAAGCCTGCGCGGCAGCGCCTGGACCGGCGTGCTGAAGACCCTGGATATATGTACCAGACAAGGCCTGCTGCGGGCGGACCACCATTTGCATGTGCGCTGCGAGCTGCCAGCGCCCAACACCATAGAATTGTTTTCGCCTTTTCATGAGCATCCGCGGCTGTCCCTGATCTCACTCATGGACCACACCCCCGGCCAGCGGCAATGGGAAAACATTGAACACGCCCGTGTGTACTACACCGGAAAAAAAGGCTGGAGCCAGGAGAAATTTGAGCGCCAGGTGGCCCACGCCCATATTCTGCAGGCCGAATATGCCCATCCCCATCGTCGCTACTTTGTGGATTACTGTCGCACCCACGGCATCGCGCTGGCCAGCCATGACGACACCACGGCTGCCCATGTGCGGCAGGCTCATGAAGAGGGCGCGAGCATGTCGGAGTTTCCCACCACCGTGGCGGCGGCCCGCGAGGCGCGGGCGCGTGGACTGCGTACCGTCATGGGTGGGCCCAACGTGGTGCGGGGCGGCTCGCACTCGGGCAATGTGGCCGCCCACGAGCTGGCGCGCCTGGGCTTGCTGGACATTCTCTCTTCGGATTATGTGCCTGGCAGCATGCTCAGTGGAGCGGTTCGGCTGGTGAGCGACGAGGTGCTGACCCTGCCTCAGGCCATCGCCACTGTGACCCGTACGCCAGCACTGGCAACCGGTCTGGCGGACCGGGGGGCCTTGGCTGCGGGCTTGCGCGCCGATCTGGTCCAGGTCCGCATGGCTGAGTTGCCCGATGGAGCCCGCCATGCCGTAGTGCGCGCCGTGTGGCGTGAAGGGCAGCGTGTGCTGTGAGTTTGATGCGATCCATGCGTCACGCAAACTTCCCTGAACCTTCATCAAAACGTCATGCACGTCATTGAAACTAAACATGTCTAGACAAATTCAGAGGCCATGATGGAAACAGCACTTCGCGTTCACCAGCTCAACAAGCACTTTGCCAATGGGAAGCATGCGTTGTGCGACATCAATCTGTCAGTGCAAAAAGGCGAAATGGTCGCCCTGATAGGCGCATCCGGTTCGGGCAAGTCCACCTTGATGCGGCACATGGCCGGCCTGATTGCCGCCGATGACCAGTCGGACTCGCTGATTGAAATTGATGGCCGCTGTGTGCAGCAAGGCGGCCGCATTCACCGCGATATTCGCCGTGTGCGTTCGCAGGTGGGTTTTGTGTTCCAGCAGTTCAACCTGGTGGACCGCCTGCCGGTGATGGTCAACGTGCTGGTGGGGCAACTGCACCGCATGCCCTGGTGGCGCAGCCTGTTCCGGACTTTCAACGAGCAGGAGCGGGCGCATGCGCTGGATGCACTGCACCGCGTCGGTATTGCCGATTGCCACGCGCAGCGCGCCTCCACTCTTTCAGGCGGGCAGCAGCAGCGCGCCGCCATTGCCCGCACCCTGGTGCAGGGCGCCAAGGTGGTGCTGGCCGATGAGCCCATTGCCTCGCTGGACCCCGAGTCCTCGCGCAAGGTCATGGAAATACTGGCCCGCATCAATCGCGAAGACCGCTGCACCGTCATTGTTTCGCTGCACCAGGTGGATATGGCGCTCAAATACTGTCCCCGCGTGATTGCTTTGCACCAAGGGCGCGTGGTGTTCGATGGTCCGTCCTCGCTGCTGACACCCGCGCTGCTGCGCGAGTTGTATGGCGTGCATGCCGATGAAATATTGGCTGACTCTGCCCCGGTGGTCGCCGCGCCGGCGCAAGTTCATCCGATCCCGTCTCCCTGGTCCGCACCGCTGGTTCGGGCTGCCTGAATTTTTGTCCCTTCACAGGAGTTATCTTATGTTTAAAAAGCTTTTGGCCACTACGGCCGCAACCCTTGCCTTGGGTCTGGCAACTGCCAGTGCGATTGCTCAGGACATCAACTTCGGCATCATCTCGACCGAAGCCACCCAGAACCTGAAGAAGGACTGGGAGCCTTTGATCGAAGACATGAAGCGCCAAACGGGCTTCAATGTCACAGCATTCTTTGCACCGGACTACGCCGGCATCATTGAAGGCATGCGCTTCAACAAGGTGCAGGTCGCCTGGCTGGGCAACAAGTCCGCCATGGAAGCGGTTGACCGCGCCAACGGCGAAGTCTTCGCCCAGATGGTCAATGCCGATGGCACCCAGGGCTACTACTCTCACCTGATCGTCAACACGGACAGCCCGTACAACACACTGGACGACGTGCTCAAAAACGGCAAGAGCCTGAGCTTTGGCAATGGTGACCCCAACTCCACGTCCGGTTACCTGGTGCCTGGTTTTTATGTGTTTGCAAAAAACAAGATTGACGCCAAAACCCACTTCAAGATCACCCGTGGCGCCAACCATGAAGCCAACGCACTGGCAGTGGCCAACAAGCAAGTCGATGTTGCCACCAACAACAGCGAAAACCTGGACAAGATCCAGCAGCGCTACCCTGACAAGTTCAAGAACATCAAGATCGTCTGGACCTCGCCCTTGATTCCGCTGGACCCACTGGTCATGCGCAAAGACCTGCCGGACGCCAACAAGGCCAAGCTGAAGGCATTCTTCTATAACTACGGCAAGACCGATGCGCGCGAGAAGGAAGTGTTGATGAAGATTTCCAAACTCTCGGGCTTCAAGGAGTCCACCAACCGCCAGTTGCTGCCCATCCGCCAGCTCGACCTGTTCGGCAAACGCAACAAGATTGAGGCCGACGATGCTCTGGGCGATGCGGACAAGAAGACCCGCTTGGCTGACATCGACAAACAACTCGCCGCGCTGAACTAAGGCGCCGAAGATGCCTGCGACATACGCGCCCCTCGCCATGCAATCAACTTTGACCTCTTCCCCGCCGGCCATGCCATTGGCAGCCAGTTCCAGGCGCAGCCTGGCCTGGCATGTCTCCTGCGGTTTGCTTTTGCTGTTGTTAGTTGCGTCGTGGGGAGGCGCCGACATGCGCCCGCTGGATCTGCTGCGTGACTCCGGCAACATGGCCACCTATGCGGCCGAGTTTTTTCCGCCCAATTTTCGACGATTGGCGCATGTATGTGCAGGAAATGGTGGTCACGCTGCAAATTGCCCTGTGGGGCACTGCGCTGGCCGTCATCACCGCCGTTCCCATGGCGTTGATGGCATCGGCCAATCTGGTGCCATGGTGGGTGTACCAGCCCATGCGCCGCGTGATGGATGCCAGCCGCGCCATCAACGAGATGGTGTTTGCCATGCTGTTTGTGGTGGCGGTGGGGCTGGGACCGTTTGCCGGTGTGCTGGCGCTGTGGATTCACACCACCGGGGTGCTGGCCAAGCTGTTCTCGGAGGCGGTGGAGGCGATTGACCCGCAACCAGTGGAAGGCATCCGCTCCACCGGCGCCAGCGCCCTGCATGAGATCGTCTATGGCGTGATTCCGCAGGTCATGCCGCTGTGGATTTCGTTCACCCTGTACCGGTTTGAAAGCAATGTGCGTTCGGCATCCGTGGTGGGCATGGTGGGTGCTGGCGGCATTGGCGTGGTGCTGTGGGAAATCATCCGCGGCTTCCAGTACGCCGAAACCTGCGCCGTGATGATCATCATCGTGGTGACGGTAAGTGCCATTGACCTGATTTCCGCCCGCATCCGAAAAGTTCTTGTTTAAAGGATTACGACCGCGATGCTCACATCCTCCGAAATCATCCGGCTGTTTGAAACACGGGCCAGCAGCCAATACGGCTTTGAGGCCGTCAGCCAACTCGAACACGCGCTGCAGTGCGCGCAGCTTGCCGAGCAGGCTGGTGAAACTGATGAAACCATTGTGGCGGCGCTGTTGCACGACGTCGGCCACTTGATTGCCGCGGAAAGAAGCGGCCAGTCCGACGACACTCAAGAGTGCGACGACCTGCATCAGTACATTGCCCTGCCTTTCCTGCGCGGCGTGCTGCCCGATGCCGTGCTGGAGCCCATTCGTCTGCATGTCGATGCCAAGCGTTACCTGTGTGGTGCCGAGCAGAGCTACTGGGCCACTCTGTCGCCCGCCTCCAAACGTAGCCTGGAGTTTCAGGGTGGCGCTTACTCCCACAACGAGTTGGCCACTTTCATGGCGCATCCATTTTCCGAAGAAGCGGTGCGCCTGCGTCGCTATGACGATCTGGCTAAAGTGGCAAACATGGCAACACCCAGTCTGGCCTATTTCGAGAAGAGGCTGTTGGCTGTGCTGCTCTGACCAGCGGCCTTGGTCTAACTAGTCATTGCCCGGGCCACTCATGACAGGGTGACTCGGGAAAAGTGGCTAAAGTGGGTCAGCATCGCTCAGAAACTTGAGGTGCGTCCGATAGATCACATTCAAGCTCAGCCGTCAGAGTTTGGGCACCTTAGGCCTTTATGGTCGAACGACCCAATGGTCCATAGGCCACCATGAACGCTGCAACCGAGCGCCTGACAGTCTCGTTGATCTCTTTGGCGGAGACTTCCTTCAAGATTTGAAACAGGAAACGCTCAAACCACTCTGCTTCCAGCAATCCCCTGAGGTGAAGGGCTGCGATTCGCGGGTCAGCTTTTCGCAATTTTCCTGCCCTCATGGCTTGTTGCAGAAATTCAGCGATCTCCGCTTCGTTGCGAGCTGGGCCCCGTTCGTAGCACTTTCTTCCCAAATCAGACCGCCCAGCCTCCGAGACCATGAGACGACGCACCGCCTGTACCTGCGGGGAATAAATAAGCGTTAGCAAACGCTGTCCAAAACTCTCCAGTGCCTGGGTGATGTCCTCCAGCGTGGAGTCAAGAGCCTGATGAGTGGCCTGGAACTCGGCCTCGGTGGCCTCAAAGACCACTGCAGAAAACAACTCTTCCTTGGACGAAAAATAGTTGTAGAGGGTGGCCTTGGAGTAACCCAGACGCTGGCATATCGTGGACATCGAAGCCCGCTCGAAGCCCAGCTCCTGGAACACCTCGGCCGCAGCATCCAGGATGGCCTGTCGTCTTGTCTCGCTTTTGACTCTCATGTCAACCTCTTTATTTTGAACCAACGTGTTCAGTTTATCTTGCTGGCTTGAAAGGACAAAGTTAAACTATACCGTTCAGTTCAATTATTGGAGTATTGATGCTTCGACGCAGCACGCTGTCTTCGCCAGCCTTGCATCGGCTGGGTTTGCCTCTCACGGCCTTGTGCACCGCCTTGTTCCTGGCGGGATGCGCTCAGCTTCCCGATGTAGGCGAGCCGCCCCAGCCCAGGAAATTCGATGCCTTCCTGTCCAGCGCCTCCTTGAAAGCGCCGGCTGCCGATTGGCCGGCCGAGCAGTGGTGGACCGCCTATGGCGATCCTCAACTGAACGCGCTCATCGACGAGGCCTTGAGCGACGCACCAGACCTGACGGCAGCGGCGGCGCGGCTGCAGAGGGCTGATGCGATGACACAAATCGCGGGCTCGACCCTGAAGCCTCAGGTCAGCGCCAATGCCGCGGTCACAGAGGACAAGCTGAGCTACAACTTCCTGACGCCACGGGCCATGACACCGTCCGGCTGGAACGACTACGGGCGTGCCAGCCTGGATTTCCGCTGGGAGCTGGATTTCTGGGGCAAGAACCGCTCGGCACTGGCTGCCGCAACGTCCGAACTGGAAGCTGGGCGCGCAGAGTTTGCCCAGACACGCCTGATGCTGGCGGCCGGCATTGCCGCGAACTATGCGGAGTTGAGCCGGCTACACGCCAACCGCGATACGGCAGCGAAGGCGGTGGAGATTCGCCAGAAAACTGCAACCCTGTTTGCCCAGCGGTTTGACAATGGGATGGAAACACGCGGCAGCATGCGCGATGCCGATGCCCGGCGCGCCGTGGCTGAAGGCGCCTTGCTGGCACTGGACGAACAGATCGCGCTGCAGCGCAACCGCCTGGCCGCCCTGCTGGGCGCAGGCCCTGATCGGGGCTTGTCGGTTGCAGCCCCCACCTTGAAGCTGGACCGCGGCTTTGGCCTGCCCTCCGAGCTGTCCGTGAACTTGCTGGGACGCCGCCCCGATGTCGTAGCGGCCCGCCTGCAGGCCGAAGCCCAGGCCAGCCGTATCGAGCAGAAAAAGGCCGAGTTCTATCCCAACATCAACCTGTCCGCTTTTGTCGGCGTCCAGTCGCTCGGCCTGGACATGCTGACCAAGGGAGGCTCCGGCATCGGCAGCATAGGGCCAGCCATCTCGCTGCCCATCTTCAGTGGCGGTCACCTGCAAGGTGAGTTGCGCGGCGCGCATGCTGGCTATGCCGAGGCCGTAGCCAACTACAACGCCGCGGTGGCCCGTGCCCTGCAGGAAGTGGCCGACAACGCAGTAAGCCAGAAGGCCCTGGGACAACGGCTGCTCAAGGCGCAAGAGGCGGTGGATGCGGCCACTGAGGCGCACCGCGTGGCCCGCAACCGCTACGAGGGCGGGTTGGCCAACTACCTCGAAGTGCTGTCAGCGGAAGACGGACTGCTGGGCAGCCTGAGCGCGCAGACCAACCTGCGCTCCCTTTCTTTCACGCTGGACATTGGCCTTCAGCGTGCCCTGGGCGGCGGCTATCAGGTCGCACAGCGCTAACACCGTTCAAGCCCAACATCAACCGATTAAGGAATTTCTCATGACTCAGAACAGCGTAGCCGATGTGACCCTCAAGAAACGCCGCAACCAGCGCCTGATGGCACTGGGGGGCGTGGTCGCCCTGACCGCAGTGGCAGCGGCCGCTTACTGGACACTTTACGCGTCGCACTTCGTCTCGACAGACAACGCCTACGCGGCCGTCGAGGTCGCGCAGATTACCCCTTCGGTCGGGGGCATCATCGCCGAAGTGAAGGTCAAGGATACGCAGGCCGTCAAAAAAGGCGATGTGCTGGTCGTGATCGACTCCACCGATACCCGGTTGGCAGCAGCCCAGGCTGAGGCCGATCTGGACCGGGCGATGCGGCGCGTCAAGAGTTACATGGCCAACGACACCAACCTGGCGGCCCAGATCACGGCACGGGAAGCGGACGAGAAACGTGCTGCCGCCCAGATGGCGGCTGCACAGGCAGATCTGGATCGCGCCAAGGTGGACCTCAAACGCCGTGAAGCCCTGGTAGAGTCCGGCTCGGTTTCGGGTGACGAGCTGACGAAGGCCAAGAACGCCTACGCTGCCAGCGAGGCCAATCTGGCTGCGGCCAAGGCCGCAGGAGCCCAGTCCAGTGCCAACCTGCGTTCCGCAGCCGCGGCCAAGGACGCCAATGCGTCCCTGATCAGCAATACCACCCTGGAGACCAATCCGGAGGTTGTCTCGGCCCGCACTCGCCTGGATCAGGCCAAAGTGGACCTGGGTCGCACGGTGATCCGTGCCCCGCTGGACGGCGTGGTGGCCAAGCGCCAGGTGCAACTGGGCCAGCGCGTGCAGCCTGGCATGTCGCTGATGGCGGTCGTGCCCGTCAGCGAGATGTACGTCGATGCCAACTTCAAGGAGGTGCAATTGGAGAAGGTGCGCGTGGGCCAGCCGGTCAAGCTGCACGCAGATATTTACGGCAAGAACGTGACCTACAAGGGCGTCGTCGAAGGCTTCTCGGGCGGCTCGGGCTCGGCCTTCTCGGCCATCCCGGCGCAGAACGCCACGGGCAACTGGATCAAGGTGGTGCAGCGCCTGCCGGTGCGCGTCAAGCTTGACCCGGCTGAACTGCAGGCCAACCCGCTCAAGGTGGGCTTGTCCATGAGCGCCGAGATCGACACCCGCAGCGGTGCCAAGCAGGCCACTGCGAGCGCTGAAACCCCGCGCACCGCCGCGAACTGAGCAGGAGCACCACCATGAGTCAAGCGACGACGGCGCCCGGCGCGCCAGCAGCCCCCGACGGCGTGGCGCCGCTCAGCGGCCCCATGCTCGTGGTGGCCGCCCTGATGCTGGCGGCCGCCAACTTCATCGCGGTCCTCAACATGACGATCGCCAACGTGGCGGTCCCCAACATCGCCGGCGCGCTCGGCGCGGCCGCGAGCCAGGGCACCTGGGTCATCACCTCCTACGCCGTCGGCGAGGCCATCACGGTGCCGCTGACCGGCTGGTTTGCGGCGCGCTTCGGTGCCGTGCGCGTGTTCGTGGTGTCCATGATCCTGTTCGGGATTTTTTCCATCCTGTGCGGGCTCTCCACCTCCATTGGCATGCTGGTGGTCGCGCGCGTATTCCAGGGCCTCAGTGGCGGCCCGCTGATGCCGCTGTCGCAGACGCTGATGATGCGCATCTTCCCCAAGGAGAAGGCGGGCACGGCAATCGGCATCTGGTCGATGACGACGCTGATAGCGCCGGTGGTTGGCCCGATCCTGGGTGGCTGGCTGGTGGATGACTACACCTGGAACTGGGTGTTCCTGATCAATGCGCCCATCGCCATCGGTTTCGGCCTGGGCGCCTGGAAGCTGCTCAAGCACTATCAGGATGCGCCGGTGCGCAACCCGTTCGACAAGGTCGGGCTGGGCCTGCTGGTCGTCTGGGTGGTCGCGTTGCAGCTGGTGTTGGACGAGGGCAAGAATCTCGACTGGTTTGCCTCCAGCCAGATCATCGCGCTGTCCGTCGTGGCGGTGGTAGGCTTTGCCGCCTTCCTGATCTGGGAGCTGCACGAGAAGCACCCGGTGGTGGACCTGCGCGTGTTTCGCCACCGCGGCTTCAACGCCAGCGTGCTGACTGTCAGCGTCGCCTATGCGGCCTTCTTCGGCGTCAGCGTGCTCACGCCGCTGTGGCTGCAAAGCTTCATGGGCTACACCGCGACCGACGCGGGCCTGGCCACCGCCTGGACCGGCGTCACCGCGCTGCTCGTCGCGCCGATGGTGGCGTCAAGCAAACGCGACCCGCGCGGGCTGGTGTTCTTCGGCGTGCTCTGGATGGGCCTGGTGACGCTGTGGCGCACCATCGCCAACAGCGACATGGCGTTCTGGGACATCGCCATTCCGCTGGCTGTGATGGGCTTTGCGTTGCCGTTCTTCTTCATTCCGACCACGGGCATCGCCCTGGGCAGCGTGGAGGAGCGCGAGATGGACTCGGCCGCCGGCCTGATGAACTTCCTGCGCACGCTCTCGGGGGCCTTTGCCACCTCGGTGGTGACGACCGTGTGGGCCAACCAGACCACGCGCAACCATGCCGAACTGGTGGGCCTGGCCGACCGCGACGGCAGCGTGCAGGGCATGCTGCTGCAGTCGGGCACGCCGCCCGAGGCCGCCACCCAGGTGGTGGACTACATGATCTTTTCGCAAAGCGGCATGCTGTCGACCAACCAGGTCATGACCGGGATCGCTGCCATGTTCTTCATTGCAGCGGCTTTCATCTGGATCGCCCCCAAGCCCACGCGCACCATCGAGCCCGGCGCCGGTGGCCACTGATATTTGTTGAAAGGCATAGTCATGTTCAAGCATATTCTTGTTCCGACCGATGGCTCCGCTTTGTCTCAGGCCACCGTCGCGCGCGCCGTGTCCTTTGCCAAGGAAGCCGGCGCGCGCCTTACCCTGTTCTATGCGGAGCCGGAATCGCCTATGGCCTATGCCGGGATGGGCGCCATCAGCAGCCCTCACCTGACGCAGGAGCTTCACGAGCGCCTGGAGGGCGCCGCCAAAGAGATTCTGGATGCCGCTGAAAAGGTGGTACGGGATGCTGGAGCCGCGTGCGATCGGGTGGTGCTGGTGGGCAGCAGGCCGCATGAGCTCATCATCCAGGCCGCCGAGTCCAGCGGCTGCGACCTGATCTTCATGGCCTCGCATGGCCGGCGGGGTGTCAGCGCCTTGCTATTGGGCAGCGAGACCCGCAAAGTGCTGACGAACTCGAAGATTCCGGTGCTGGTCTATCGCTGAAAGCGATGCGCAACTCAAGATGCCTTCGCATGCCGTGCACTTCGCTATGCGCGCACCAGGTGAGTCGCCTCATAACCAAAGTCACCGGGTCAACAAGTCCACCAGGCCTTGCAAGGCGTATTGCACGGTTGCCGACCGGACAGCGGCCCGGTCGCCGTCAAAGCGGCGCATCTCACTGACGATACCCGCAGGCGTGGCCCAGCCAAACCAGACCGTTCCCACGGGCTTGGCCGTACTGCCGCCACTGGGACCTGCCACGCCGGTGACGGCCACCGCCACCTGGGCGCGCGAATGGGCAATGGCCCCTTGCACCATGGCGCGCGCCACTTCTTCGCTGACGGCACCGTGCTGCGCAATGAGCGCCGCGTTCACGCTCAGCAGTTCTGACTTGGCTTCATTCGAGTAGCTGACAAAGCCGCGCTCGAACCAGTTGCTGGAGCCCGCCAGGTCGGTACATGCCGCTGAGATCATGCCGCCGGTGCAGCTTTCGGCGGCGGCCAGGAGCCAGCCGTTTTTCTGCAAAATCTCAGCCAAATGGGTCACCAGTGCAAGCTTTTCGGGTGCGGGTAGCTCTGATATTGATAGCAAATCAGTCACCAGAAAAACCTCCAGATCGCAATCACCAGCAGCGTGCAGCCTGCGGCCACCAGATCGTCGATCATGATGCCGAAGCCGGCCCAGGTCCAGGCGTGGCGGTCGGTGGCCGGGTCCACGCCATGCGACAGGCGGTCGGCCCAGCCCACCGGGCCGGGTTTGGCGGCATCAAAGTAGCGAAACAGGGCAAAGGCCACGGCCTGCCCCGGCAAGCCGGTCGGCATGACCAGCCAGAGCACCAGCCAGAAGGCGGCAATCTCGTCCCAGACAATGCTGCCCGGATCGAGTACCCGCATGTTGCGTGCGGTGACGGTGCAGACCCACCAGCCCGCAGGGATGGACGCCGCGATCAGCCAGCCGATCTGGACGGGAGACAACCACTGCTGCAGCACCAGAAACGACAGCCAGGCCCACAGCGTGCCGGCGGTCCCGGGCGCCATTGGGCTGAGGCCAGAGCCGAATCCCAGGGCGATGAAATGAGCCGGGTGGGCGAGCATGAATTTGGCGCTGGGTCGCTTGGGCCCGAGCTTCGGCGGGAAGGCGGCTGCCGGATTTTCAAGGGGGAGTTCGTTGTCGAGCATGTGGGGATTATCGTGACTGTGGGCTGGCAGGTGCAGCCATGTCGGTCAGCCACGCGGCCCAGTAGTCGATGCAGGCGCGAATCTTGGGCAGGCGCTGGCGCGCTTGCAGCGTGACGGCATATATGGGGATGCACTCGCTGGCAAACTGGTCTTGCAGCATCGGGACAAGGCGGCCCTGGCATACCAGTGGCTGAACCATCAGGTCATTCAGTCGCGCGATGCCTACGCCGTGCAGCACCAGGCTGAGATGCAGGGCCGAGCTGTCGGTGCGGGTATGGCCGTTGATCTGCAGCACCGGCGGTTTTGCCTGAGGTCCAAGTGCCCAGCGATTGAGCGCGGGGCTGACGCTGTTGGCGATCAGGCGATGGTGCTCTAGATCCGCCAGGCGGGAAGGTGTGCCAAACGCAGCCAGGTAGGCGGGCGAGGCATACAGCGTGCGGCCATGCGTGCCGATCTGGCGGGCCACCAGCGTGTCGTTTTTTGGGGTCCCGGTACGGATGGCGATGTCGATGCCGTCGCGTGCCATATCGGCCATGCGGTCGTCGGCGTTGATGTCAATGTGAAGCTGCGGGTAACGTTGATACAGGCCGTTCAGGCTGGGTGCCAGCAGGCATTCGGCCAGCACGGCGCTCACGCTGACGCGCACCCATCCGCTGGGGCTGCTCTGCTTGCCGTTGATCTCTGCAGCCAACTCCGCCGTGGTGTCGAGCAGGCGCTTGGCATAGGCTAAAAACGTGTCTCCCTCGTCGGTCAGGCTCAGGCCGTGGGTGCTGCGGTGAAGCAGCCGAACGCCGCTGGCCGCTTCTAGCCGTGCCAGCGAGCGCGTGACCTGGCTGACGGGCACATCCCGCTCGCGGGCGGCGGCTGACAAGGTGCCCAAGTCGGCAATGCGGGCGAACAGGGCGATGTCGTCAAGCTGAAGTTGCATGGCTTAATTCTGAGATGGTTTTGCGGTAATTGCAAAGCCAATATGGTTTTTTAGCCATTTCCATGGTCTGGTGGCATCAATAAAGTCGAGTCTTCAACAACTTTTACCTCCTGATTCGGGAGTTCGACTATGCCCACACTGCAACTCAAAGTCTCTCCCCTGCAAAACCCTGAGCGCTATCAGGCGCTGGCGAGCGCCCTGACTGTGCTTAGCACTCAACTCCTGGGAAAACGGCCTGAAGTCACCGCCGTCATCATTGAAGACCTGCCTGCCGCCCGGTGGTACGTCGGTGGCCGGGACGCACAGCGCCCCACGGCCCTGCTGGAAATCAGCATCACGCAAGGCACCAACACACCTGCAGAAAAGGCCGCTTTTATCGATGCCGCGTTTGCCGAACTGCAGCGCCAGCTCGGCTGCTTCACCGGTATGCTGGAAAAAGCCAGTTACATCATCGTGCGGGAAGTGCCTGCATCTGATTGGGGCTACGGCGGCATCACGCAACTGGCACGGCGCGCCATGAGCCAGTCCGCAGCTCAGCCCTTAGCGCCCGCGGTCTGAGGCGGGCTCAGGCAAAGTGATCGAATGAGGCGAAGCTGCCGGACAAGATTTCGCCGTGCGCGTCCACCAGCCGCAAGCCGGGCTCGGGCTCGATGCGGCCAATGCGGGCGACCGGCGTGTCGGCTTGTCGCGAGGCGGCCTGCACGGCCTCACGCGCCGACACGGGCGCGGTAAAGGCCAGTTCGTAGTCGTCACCGCCCGCCAGCACGCATTCCAGCTGTTTTTTGTAGGGAATAAGGGCTTTAGCCCAATCAGAACGGGCGCAAGCAGCTATCAAATGAATAGCGATTGAGGTGTCAAGCGTAGCGCCAACGCCCGAGGCTTGCAGGATATGCTGCAGGTCGCCGAGCAGGCCGTCGCTGATGTCTAGCGCCGCAGACGCCACGCCGCGCAGCGCTTGGCCGAGAGCCACGCGCGGGGACGGTTGTTCAAGCCTTTGCCTGGCTTGCGCCAGTACATCGGCGGGCAGACTCAGCGTGCCGCGCATGGCCTCCAGCGCCAGCCGCGCATCGCCCAGCGTCCCGCTGACATAGACATCGTCTCCGGCGCGGGCGCCCGATCGCAGCAGCGCCTGGCTCTTGCCATTGACGATGGGCACTTCGCCAAATACCGTGATGCAGATGTTGAGCGGCCCTTGCGTGGTGTCGCCGCCGACAAGTTCGCAGCCGTGGGCGTCGGCCAGCGCGAAAAGTCCGCGCGAGAAAGGCGCCAGCCAGGCGTCATCGGCGCTGGGCAATGCCAGTGCCAGCGTGAAAGCCAGCGGCGTGGCGCCGCAGGCGGCCAGGTCGCTGAGGTTTACCGCCAGCGCTTTGTGGCCGAGCATGAAGGGGTCCACGTCCGCAAAAAAATGCCGGCCTTCGACCAGCATGTCGCATGAGATGGCCAGTTGCGTGCCCGGCCTTGGCTGCAGCAGCGCGCAGTCGTCGCCCACGCCCAGCGCGGCCTTGGCCACGGGGCGTGTGAAATAGCGTTCAATCAGATCAAATTCACCCATGCGGCAAGCATACAGCCGCTGCCTGCGTATCAGAGCGACGTGATACTACTGTTGCTCATGCGCCGCGCCGCCGCGAAAGCGCTCGGCCGCCTGCCGTATGACTTCGGCCAGCAGGCGTTCTTCGCCCTGCTTTTCGCGCAGCCAGCGGGCGTCGTTGTCATTGCGCTCGACGCTGCTGCGCAGCAGGTGGATGGCCGCGCTTGCATCGACGCTGGCCGCGTGACGCTCAATCCGGTCCATGGTCCTGAGGATGTGGTCACGCAGCGGCATGTGGCTGCCGGTGGCCGGGACCACATATACCGCATCCAGGCCGAAGCGGCAGGCCTGAAAGCGGTTGTAGGTGTAGACGAGGTAGTCGTCCTCGGCCGGCATGAAGGGCTGGTCGTTCATGAACCACGCCGCCAGCGACTGCACATAACCGGACAGCGCCGCAGCGCGCTCCACCGTGATCGGCGTGTCGAACACACGGATTTCGATGGTGCCAAATTCCGGCTTGGGCCGGATGTCCCAGTAAAAATCCTTCATGCTCTTGATCACGCCGGTGTTCGCCATCTTGTTGAAATACACCGTGAATTCGTTCCATGTCAGCGCGAGCGGCGCGCGGCCCGACAGCGGAAAGGCAAACACCGAGTTGAGCCGCGCCGAGTCAAAGGCCGTGTCCTGCCCCTGTACATAGGGGCTTGAGGCCGATAGCGCGATGAAATGCGGAATGTAGCGCGACATGCGGTGCAGCGTCAGCAGCGCGCTGTCGGCGTCCGGGCAGCCGACATGCACATGCTGGCCAAAAATCGTGAACTGCTTGGACAGGTATCCATACAGTTCGGACAGTTCCCGAAAACGCGGCTTGTCGTAAATGCGGCGTTCATGCCACTGCTGGAAGGGATGCGTGCCGCCGCCAACGACGGCAATGTTGAGCTTGTCGGCGCATTTGACCAGCGCATCGCGGATTTGCGACAGCTGGCCAAGCACTTCGGAAGACGACTGGCACACGCCGGTGGAAATCTCGATCATGCTCGACGTCATCTCGGGCACCACGGCGCCGGGCAGCGGTATCTTGGACATCAAGCGCAGCATGTCTTCGGCGTAAGGCGCGAGGTCGTAGTCGTGGGTGTTGACGAGCTGCAGCTCAAGCTCAACGCCCAGTGACAGGGCCGCGGATTTCTGGAAGGGTTCAAGACTCATGAACAGGTCCGGTTGAAGGGCTGCGCTCCAGCGGCGCCCA
Source organism: uncultured beta proteobacterium (assembly GCA_963793855.1). Lineage (GTDB taxonomy): Bacteria > Pseudomonadota > Gammaproteobacteria > Burkholderiales > Burkholderiaceae_C > Polaromonas. The sequence continues at coordinate 112,362 of CAWCBL010000004.1, read as the reverse complement.
GGGTTTTGAACATTCACCAGCGCGGTACAGCGCCACGGTGGCCAGCACGGCTCCCAGCACTTCCATCAGCAAAATGGCGGGCAGGGCGATGCTGGCAATCTGGCGTCCTATGGTGCTGGAAGCGGCCACATACTGCGACACCAGCAGCAGGGCCACCGAGGACATGGGCGACATGGCGCAGCCGACCCACAAGCCCTGTTTCCAGCTGGCGCCACTGCCGACATTGCCCAGTGCCACTCCCGCAATTTTGGCCAGCATTCGGAGAACGACCAGCGTTGCGACCAGCCCGGCGACGGGGCGGCTCCAGTCAGCCTGGGCGGCCACCACGGAAACCAGCACAAACATCAGCATGGTGAGCATGGACGAGGCCGTGCCCATTTGCCGCGGCCAAGACCAGGGGCGCGGGTTGAGTTGCTTGAGCAGGATGCCGCCCAGCAGCGCCGCCAGCGGAGCCGAGCCACCAAAATTGGCTGCCACCGCAGCGCCGGCCGCAATCATCGTCAGCAGCACGATGGCGGTGTTTTCGCTGGTCGGGCTCATCACACGCAATGCAGTGCGCAGCACCAGCGCCAGCACGGCGCCGACCACCACCGACAGGCCGAGCACGACCAGCACCGGAAGCAGGGTGTTCGACAGCCCGGCTTCGCCGCGCGGGAGCATGCCGGCGCGGGCGCTGCACAGCGTCAGGGCATAGAGGGTGCTGAGGGTGGAGAGCACCATCGCGCGTTCGGTCACAGGCCCTGCGGCCCGCGTATCAATGGCCACCCGCGACAGCACGGCGGGCGATGCGGCCATGGCAATCAGTGCAATCGACTCCGCCACCACTTCGCGCACCCCCATCAGGCCCAGCACCCAATGCACCAGAAAGAAGGTCAGGGCCGATTCGGCCACGCTCTGCACCAGCACCATGGGGTTGTGGCGAAACCAGCGTAGGGGAATGCGGCCGCCGGCTTCAAACAGCACCACGGCCACGCCCAGTTCAAGCAGAAAAAGCCCTATGCCCTGCAAGGGCCAGACCGCGCCGGTAAAACCGGCCAGGCCGGCGAAGGCGCCGACGGCCGAATAACCAATGACCTTTGGCAGGCCGGTGTAACGGTTGACGAGGTGACCGGCTGCAGCCGCCAGGGCCAGCAGAATCGACCATTGCACGGTAGGCAATCCGGCCGATGGTTTGATCCATTCAGCCCAGATAGCCAGGATTTCATTCATATGAGCGCGTCTCCACTGTCTGTTTGGGGGCTGCAGCCAAGCCTGTCAGTAAGGCGTGGTGCGCGTTGAGTTGGCCTGCCGTCAAGGCGGCAAAATCGGCCGCAAGGACCGAAATCCGTCAAGGATTGCAACAATGACGCATGAATTTACAGGCATCACGCGCTCCGGCGTGTAGGACAAGACCGGCAGCAGCCGCTTATTCGGGTACGAAAAAACTGCGCGGATGGCTGCGCCAGCGTGCCCAGATGGCCGAGCGAATGCGGGCTCGGTCCAGCTTGCTGACGTTGTGCGCCTGCAGCGCCAGCCTGAAGGCAAAGTAAAAACTCACGCCCAGATTCAGCGCGCCAATCAGCGGAATGGACGCGATGCACCACCAAAGCGCCGCATGCCTGAAGGCATCAAGCCCCAGCGAGGCGCCGGCGGCGGCCAGCTGTCCGGTCGAGAGCGTGACATGCCGCAACTCAAGTTCGATGCCGAAGAAACCGGTAAACGCCGGAATCAGGCCAAGCATGAAGCCCAGCGAGATATTCGACGCAAAGCCGGAAATGTGTTCGCGCATGAAGACTGACCAGCGGGCGGCGCGCTCGGCACCCAGCGCCACGGTAAAGCGCGGGTTGTGGCGCATGGCCGAACCCAGGTGGTGCAGCACAAACCAGTTCTCCACCCAGCCCGCAATCATGCTGGAAGCAAACAGCACCACGCCGGTAAAAGCGGCCCAGAGCAGCGTCGGGCCCAGCAGCGTGAGCGACTCCAGCACATGCAGGGCGTTCTCATGGCTGATCATGGGGCGGCCGAGCAGCAGCTGAATCACGGCATTGACCAGCAGCACGGCGGGCACCACCATGAAAACATTGCCAACTACCGCCGCCACCTGCGAGCGCATCAGGTGCGTGACTTCATCAACAAAGTCTTCCAGCGTCGTGGGGGATTCGTCCGAGTCAATGTCCTTGAGTTTGGCCGCCATGGCGGGCGCGGTCATGGCGGGCTGCTTGGTGGCCAGCGTGAAATGCAGCAGCTGGATCATGATGAAGGTGCCCGCATACGCCACGCTGGCCCAGAAACCGCTCCAGAACGCCGACAGGCCTATGCCTACGACCATGAATTTGAGCAGCGTGGTCAAGGCGGTAACGGCACCGCCACCCATGGCCATGCCAAGCATTTCCTTGTAGTCAGCGCGGTTGCGGGTGATGTAGTGCTCGCCGGTTTCGGCGCTGCGCTCGGCCATTTTGGCGGACAGCAGCGTGGAGTTGGCGCTGATCAGCGCGCCTATGCTTTTGCTTTCCTGCGCGATGGTGACGCGGCGCACCAGCAGCTTGAGCGCCGCCATGGCGGGTTTGGCCGAGAGCAGGGCTTCGAGCAGTTCGCGCTGGCGCAGCATGCGTGCGCGCAATTGGCGCAGGCGAAACACCAGGCCGACGGAAATGCCGTTTTCTTCCAGATGGGCATAGATGCTGTTGACGGCCTGCCGGCAGGCATCAAGGCGCTCGCGGTACTGCATGACGGCGGCCTGCAGCGCCGTTTCGTCACGCCCCGGCCGAAAAAAAACCGTGCGCAGTTCCTGCACATCGGAGGGTAGGGCATGAAAGGCCCTTGCATGGGGGCTGGTCCTGTCCATGCGCAGCCGCAATTCCGGTGCAAAACCGGTGGCGCGGATCTGCGCCGTGCAGTAGGTCAGGGCGTCCATCAGGCTGTACTGCCAGCGCCGGGTGTCCCGCTCGGGCTCGGCCGACAGCAGTGCCGTGAGTTGCTCAATCTGCGACTCTTCCAGCGCACTCATCCACTGGGCATCAAAACGCGTAGACGCCACCAGCGGAAACAGCTCGGAGGCGTCCGTGGTTTCCGGTGTGCCGGGCAGCAGCTTGCGGCGCAGCCTTTCTGCCAGTTCGCTGACAAAGGCGGTGCGCGGCGCGAAGCCGAAATCAGCCAGCAAGGGGGTGACGTCTACGGTCTGCTGCAGCGTTTCCCACCAGGCCTGCAGGCGCGCCTGAAGCTCGGGCTGCCGCTGCACGGCTTCAATGAAGGACTGAACCCGCGCCACGGCGGCCTGGGTCGAAGTCTGGTCGCCGCGAATCCAGTCAAACAGCTTGATAACCCAGACATGGCGCCCGGCCAGATCGTCCTCTGGGTCCAGCGCCCTGAGCAGGCTGGCAAGGTCCTTCATCGAATGACTCACGGCCAGAATGTCAATGCAGCACGCGCGTGGGCGGGCTGCCGCCAGGCGTGGCTTCCAGTACAAACAGGGGGATGGTTACTTCAAAGCGCTCGCCATCTTCAGCGACGCAAAAATAACTGCCATGCATGGTGCCGCTGGCAGTGCGCAGGCGGGAGCCGCTGCTGTACTGGAAAGACTCGCCGGGTTTGAGCATGGGCTGGTGGCCCACCACGCCCAGGCCCTTGACTTCTTCGGTGTGGCCGTTGGCGTCACTGATGATCCAGTGACGCGAAATCAGTTGTGCGGCCACCTTGCCGGTGTTGGTCACGGTGACCGTGTAGGAAAAGCCATAGACACCTTCTTCCGGGTCCGACTGTTCAGGCAGGTAGTGAGGGATGACTTCGCAGGAGAATTGATATTTGGACATGGCAGGAAAAACGGTTGGCTGCCATGTTAACCGCCCGGCTTCCTGTTGTCCGGGCACCCCGAAGCGTCCTGACGCCGCGCCCGCTTGCTGCGACAATCTTGCGCATGAGTAAAACCACGCTGCCCACCTACCGGATCGCCCCGTCCCTTTTGTCAGCCGACTTTGCCCGCCTGGGAGACGAGCTCAAAGCCGTCATTGCCGCTGGCGCCGACTGGATCCACTTTGACGTGATGGACAACCATTACGTACCCAACCTGACCTTCGGACCCATGATTTGCCAGGCGCTCAAGTCGCATGCCAAGCGCCCAGATGGCTCGGCCGTGCCGATTGATGTGCACCTGATGGTGCAGCCGGTCGACAGCCTGGCCGCCGCCTTTGCCGACGCCGGCGCCGACCTGATCAGCTTCCACCCCGACGCTTCCGGTCATGTGCACCGCAGCGTGCAGGCCATCAAGGCCAAAGGCTGCAAGGCCGGACTGGTGTTCAACCCCGCCTCGTCGCTGGACGTGCTGGACTGGGTGATTGACGACATCGACCTCATTCTCATCATGAGCGTCAACCCGGGCTTCGGAGGGCAGAGCTTCATCGATTCGGCCTTGCGAAAAATCGAACAGGCACGCAAGCGCATTGATGCGTCGGGCAGGGATATTCGCCTCGAAGTCGATGGCGGCATCAAGACCGACAACATCGCGCGCGCGGCCTCGGCCGGGGCGGACACTTTTGTGGCGGGAAGTGCGATCTTTGGCCAACCTGACTACAAGGCCGTGATTGACGCGATGCGGGTTGCGCTGCGCGGCTGACAGCCCGATTCTTTCCCGTCTGGGGCCGGTTTGAAGTAATGGAGTCTGAAAAACGTTATCTTTCCTCTGGATCTTTGATGGAGGCTTGTTGAAATTGCATCAAATTGTTTGAACAACCTGCTTTGCCCATTAAGAATCATCACTGGCAACTTAATAAAGTCCACAACACGATGATCTGACCGTGGTTCGAGCTTGGGTGTCTGTTTGATCGTGACGGTCTGATTCTGGCCGCTCCTGTGATTCACGGCCCATGTTCGACCGTCCGCCATCGCTGCACGCAGGAAGTCGCTTTTTAGACTGTAAGCGGTCATGCGGTTGCCCTGACCGACTGATGACCGTTTCTGGTCGTAGGGATGGTTCGGTTCAGGTTTCGACAGGTCTTGATCCCATGTTTCAATGTCAAAGGAATGTATTTGCACAGGATTTTCAGCAGTTCAAGACTCGTTCGCCTGCTCAGTGATTTGGCCTCCGTGGATGTCGAGACGTCGAAGCAGGACATTGCGGAACGACTGGGCGGGTGGCTGGGCGTTTTCGATGCCATCACACTCCATGCGGCGCACCAGTCGATCAATACGGTTGACGGCAAAAAACAATCGGATGCGCCGTTGGCCGGGCCCTTCGCCCTGGAGGAGGAATTCCATCGGGTGCGAACGGCCCTGGTGAAGTCCATCACGGCAAGCGGTGAAGCCCCTGCCCGCGGAAAACAACTCAGTAACCCCGTACGCTCCCCAGAAGCCGCCACGGAGACGGACGCTGGCTATGCACCGTATCGCCAGCGTTACCTCGATCAGCAACGCCAGATGGCATTGAGGATTGATGCCTTACGTGCCTATATCCGGCAAGCCATCACAAAGGTCTCTCCCCAACTCGGGCAACTGGCAAGCTTCGATACCGTGATGGATCAGATGCTCGGTGGTCGGGAGAAAAAACTGCTGTCAACCGTGCCCGTGCTGCTTGAGCGGCGTTTCGAGCACCTGCGCAAAACCCACCAGCTCGGGCTAGCCGCTGCGCAGCAGCAGGACGACCCGGCCTTGTGGCGGCAACCGGGCGGGTGGCTGGACGTCTTCGGCAAGGAACTGGAAGAGGTCTTGCTGGCGGAACTGGAGCTCCGGTTCCAGCCGGTCGTGGGATTGATTGAAGCATTCAGCAAAGAGGTTAAGAAGTACCCATGAACAGGATTTTTTTTGCAGTCGCCTTTGCCATCGGTCTGATGACCGTGACCTGGGTGGGCTTGGGGTTTGTCGGTTCGAGCTGGATGGCCCTGGTCATGACGGCAGTGATTGCCGGGGTTTATTTGCTGGGCGCGTTCGAACTCAAGCAGTTTCGCGCTGCCACAGCCTCGCTGGCGGCGGCGCTTGCCGACATTGCGCAGCCGCTGCCGGACATCGGCGTCTGGCTAGTCGGCGTACACCCTTCCCTGCAAAACGCCGTGCGTTTGCGCATCGAGGGTGAACGGGTCGGCTTGCCGGGCCCCGCGCTGACCCCGTACCTGGTGGGGCTGCTGGTCATGCTGGGGATGCTGGGCACCTTCCTGGGCATGGTCGTGACCTTCAAGGGGGCCGTGTTCGCGCTGGAGGGTTCGACGGATCTTCACGCCATCCGCTCGGCGCTGGCTGCACCTATCAAGGGCCTGGGGCTTGCATTTGGCACCTCGGTGGCCGGGGTGGCCGCGTCGGCCATGCTGGGCCTGCTGTCGACCATCAGCCGCCGCGAGAGAGTGGACGTCGCGCGACAGCTGGATTCCCGTATTGCGACGGTATTTCGGCCGTTGTCGCTCGCCCATCAACGTCAGGAAACCTTCAAGGCGCTGCAGGTGCAGGCGCACGCCTTGCCCGACGTGGTCGACAAGTTGCAGGCCATGATGGAGGGAATGGAACGCCGGAGCCAGCAGTTGAACGTGCAGTTGCTGGGTAGTCAGGCGCAGTTTCACCGTGAGGTAACCGTCGCCTACACCGGTCTGGCCGACACCGTCGGGCAGTCCCTGAAAGACAGCCTGACGGCCAGCGCCAAGGTGGCGGGCGAGAGCCTCAAGCCCGTGGTCGATGCGGCGATGACAGAAATTGCGCAGGAATCCAAGCGCCTGCACGAGCGTGTGAGCGACGCAGCACAGAGACAGTTGAACGGCCTCACCAGCGCGTTCAGCGCCACCGTCCGCACGGTGTCCGAGACCTGGACGACGGCGCTGCAGACCCATGCCCGCACCAGCGAAAACCAGGTCCAGGGTCTGGACCGGGCACTGGCCACCTTCACGGAGAGCTTTGAGCAACGCGCCAGTACCTTGCTGTCCACGGTCAACGAGGCCGCATCCCGGTCGCAATCGGACCAGGCCTCGGCGGATAGTCAGCGGCTGGCGACCTGGACGCAGGCACTGGAAGCTATGGCGGCCACGCTCCAGAGCGAATGGCAGAGCGTCGGGGCACAGACCTTGGCCCAGCAACAGGCTGTGTGCGAGACGCTGGAGAAAACCGCTGGCAAGATCAACGAGCGCGCCAGCCGTCATGCGAGCCAGACCCTGGGCGACATGATGCGGCTGCTGGCGCAGTCCGAGGAGCTGACGCGCTCCCGTATCGACTCCGAAGCCCAGTGGGTGAAGCAGCACGGCGACCGCATGGACCAGCTGGCCCGCTTGCTGCACACGGAACTGGGCGCGCTCAGGGACGACGAGGCCACGCGGGGCAACGCCGCCGTGGAGCGGCTGGGAGAACTGCAGGCGGCGCTGGCCGGACATCTGGCCACTGTCAACGAGACCCTGACCAGATCGCAGTCGGAGCAGGCGTCGACTGATCAGCAGCGACTGCAGGCCTGGGCGCAGCAGTTGGAGCGCATGGCCACCACGCTGCACAGCGAATGGCAGCGCGCCGGGGTGCAGATGCTGGACCAGCAGCAGGCCGTCTTCCTGGCACTGGAGAAGACCGCCGGCGAGATCACTGAACGCACCAGCCACCAGGCAAGCCGGACTCTGGACGACGTGGCACGCTTGCTGGACCGCTCCGAGGAACTGGTTCGTTCGCGCATCGAGACCGAGGCCCACTGGACGCAGCAGCAGGGCGATCGCATGGATCAGCTCGCCAGTGTGTGGCGCACGGAACTCGGCGCGCTCAGGGACGAAGAGGCAACGCGCGGCAACGCCGCTGTCGAGCGCCTGGGCGAGCTGCAGGCGGCACTGGCCACGCATCTGGCCACACTTGGCGCCGCGCTGGAAGCGCCTATGACCCGCCTCATGCAAACGGCCTCCGAGGTGCCCCAGGCGGCGGCTGGCGTGATTGCGCAATTGCGGCAGGAAATGAGCCGGCTCACCGAGCGGGACAACCTTGCGCTAGAGGAGCGCACCGCCGTGATGGACAAGATCAATGCGCTGCTCCAGACCATCAACCAGGCCTCGGGCGAACAGCGGGCGGGCATTGAGTCGCTGGCCGCTTCTGCGGCGGCGGTGATGGACCAGGCCAGCCAGCAGTTTGCCGACACGCTGGGGAAGCAGGCGGGCAAGTCCGCAGAAGTGACGGCGCAGGTGGTCGGAAGCGCGGTCGAGCTGTCGAGCCTGGGCGAATCGTTCAACCATGGCGTGCAGCTTTTCAACGCAACCAACGAGAAGCTGATTGAAAGCCTGCAGCGCATGGAAGGCACCATGAACCAGTCCATGGCGCGAAGTGACGAACAGCTCGCCTACTACGTGGCGCAGGCGCGCGAGGTCATCGACCTCAGCATCACGTCGCAGCAGGGCATTGTCGAAGACCTGCGCCAGCTCCACAGCAAGCAAGCCTCGCTGTCTGAAGGAGCCGCTGGATGACCGACCTTGACGAAAGCGGCGACGGCATGGAGCAGACCGCGCCGGTCTGGGCCGTTTTCGGGGACCTGATGTCGGGCTTGCTGGGCGCGTTTGTGCTGATCCTGGTCGGGGTGCTGGTGGTCCAGATGGACCTGATGACCCATCTGGAGACGGAGGTGCAAAAGCGCCGGGTGGAAGAGCAGCGCCGCATGGCCCTGGAAAAAGCCCTGGCCATTCCGCTGGCAACGGGCCGGGTCACGCTGAACAACGGACGCATTGGCATCAGTGGCAGCGTGTTGTTCCCCCTGAACTCGGACCAGTTGCGTCCCGACGGCCGCTTGCTGTTGAAGAGTCTCGTGCCTCCGTTAAAGGTGTACCTGGGTGAGCGCGATGAGCTGTTGATGGTGAGCGGTTTTACCGACGACAAACCCATCCAGGAAGGCAACCAGCGCTTTGCGGACAACCTGGCGCTGTCGGCCCAGCGCGCCCTGACGGTGACCCGTGCCCTGATCGAGGAAGGCATGCCCTCGTCCCGAGCCTTTGCCGCAGCCTTTGGCGCAGAGCAGCCGGTAGCCTCCAACACGGATGAAAAGGGGCGTGCGCTGAACCGGCGTGTGGAAATGGCGCCGGTGCCCAAGTCCGCCAATGTGAAACCCTCCACCCATGAGTGAGTCGGGTCTCTCCGAAATGCCTCATTCGCAGCGGGATGGAGAAAAGTCGCTTCTGTCGTGGCATGCGTCCTTGCGAAACGAAGGAGCCCAGCGCCTCGATCCCGCGCGCTTTCATTACCTGGAGGTGCTGTCGCAGCGCATGGACACAGCGCCAGGCGAGGTGCGACGCATCCTGGAAGGCAAGCTCAAAGTTGCACTGGCAGACTATGGCGAGCGCTTCAGGCAGGCGCAGAAGGCGGCCAGCGACGAGTTGGCGAGCCTGTCAGCCCGGCATCCGAACCTGGCCCGTGAACTGCACCGGCTTTTCGCGGCAGGCGATTACGGGGGCATGCGCCGGCTGGGCGCCCAATCGGCGTTCAACAGACCCTGCGCGCCGCTGACCCAGCTGAACCAGTACATCCAGAACGTGAAGCGGGACGGCATCGATCACCGCCCGGGAAGTGATCTTGGGAGCAGTCTGGTCAGCGACACGGCAGCCAGTTCTGAAATGGCGAGCGTTCGTCGCTTCAGGCAGACGTGGTCCAGGATTGCTGCCGAAGACGAGGTGGACCAGGCCGTCGGGCGAGGGCCTGTCAACGCCGGCCCGCTGAATTCGCACATGCTTGTGCTTCGTTCCCTTGCGTTGATGCGCAAGCTGTCACCCGACTACCTGCAGCGCTTTCTGTCGCATGTGGATACCTTGCTGTGGCTCGATCAGGCGAACCAAAAATACACGCCGGTGAAGGCGAAGCCGGCGCGTTCGAGTCGGCAAAAGAAATGAAGGCGAGTCGCATGTGATCCGAGTCCTGCTGCCTGTCGTGGCCGACATAAAGTCCGGTTTCGCCGCGCAACTGAAATATGCCGCGCTCCATGGCTGACTTTCAACTTTGACGGTCAGCTTCGGAGAAAGTTGGCAGTCTTTAGCGGACTGACTCCTGACATCCAACTATTCAAATTGGTTGACCGATCCGGACATCGACGGCCGTATGTCGTCAATCGGCATTGCCTCTACTTCAGCCTTTTCCATATTGCGCGGATGCCGCATTGTTCCGTCCCAGCCATGCCATTGGATGAAAAAGCTTGTCCATTACAGCTAGGCTTTTTCGGTTTGAAGGCTATAGTGAAGATCCCTAATGTGCTCGCGCACCTGGTCCAGCAGCAGGGTAGAAGTAGAAACAGGGATGAGGGATGGCGACTTTGTCAGAATCAATACATCTGTACATAATCAAAATATTGTGATGTAAGCCCATGAATGCAAACGCGTATCTTTTCGGGCGGGTGCCACGTTATCCGGCAGCCCGCCATGTAATTTTTGCACTTTTGCGGGATATATCAAAGTTCGACGCCTTGACGACATCAAGCGTGTGAGCTTGGCCTGACCATCGGTCAAAGGAATATCAAGAGGTGCTCTCATGCATGAGTTGGAACTGAGCAAGGCCTTTACCCTGATGGAATCAGGGCCTGTTGTCCTGGTGACGACCCATGATGGGCAGAAAGACAACATCATGACGATCTCCTGGACCATGGTGATGGATTTCACTCCAGTATTTGCCATCACCACGGGTGGATGGAATCACTCTTTCGCGACGTTGCGAAAAAATAGGGAGTGCGTCATAGCCATTCCCACGGTTGATATGCTGGATAAGGTGGTCGGTATAGGGACGTGCTCTGGGAAAGACACAGACAAGTTTGCCAAGTTCAAGCTCACACCGGTGCAGGGCAAATTCGTCAGGTCGCCCTTGATCAAGGAGTGCCTCGCCAACATAGAGTGCAAGGTCATCGACATCGTTAAAAAGCACAACATTGTCGTGTTAGAGGCGGTTGCCGCATACGTCGATACCACGCGCAAGGAGAGGCGCGCGGTTCATGCTGTTGGCGACGGAACGTTCATTGTTGACGGGCGCAAGATTGACCGGCGGAAGATGATGGCCTCCAAGCTCCCGTACGGCGTCTAGCGTTCCATGGTCAGCCACGAGGAACCCACGGGAATCAAGATGAAAAGCACGGCGGCGCCCAACAACTTGTTCAAGCGAACAGGCGCTGACGGGCCTGCCGCCTAACTCAAACGTAAACTGCCTGGCACTCGCCCTCTGTGGTCGGCAGACGCTTCTCGTTTACAGATCCATTTTGGGCACGATTTGGGCAGCCCCGCTAACGACGACTGAACGGCACCCAGATCATGGCAACCAGGCTGCCAGAAAGCTGCCACTGGTCAACGGCAGCTACCGCTGCACAAGAGCCGTTCAGGCGGGGAAATTGACGGTCGCGGTTCAATGTCAGCTAAGGAGCGACGTGATTCTGAGAGCCAATGACCGCAGTGGGGCGACTGCTGGATGTGGTCACCAGCGTTATCAAGATATTCCCGGCCTGATGCCGGACGACATCCAACCAAACCCAAGGAGAGCACATTCCATGGACTACGCGCGATTTTTAACGGCACAGGAACCCATCTACGCGGAGGTCTTGCAGGAACTGCGTGCCGGTGACAAGGCCAGCCACTGGATGTGGTTCATCTTTCCGCAACTGCGCGCCCTTGGCCACAGCCAGACCGCACGGTTTTATGGATTGGAAAACCTGGCGGATGCCAGGCTGTATCTCAGCCACCCGGTATTGGGAGCGCGCCTGAAAGAATGCACCGCACTGGTGATGCGCCACCATGACAAGACTGCTCTGGAAATCCTGCATCATCCAGACAACCTCAAGTTCCGCTCCTGCATGACACTGTTCAAACTGGCTGATCCGCAAGAGCCGCTGTTTCCCGCGGCACTGGACATGTTCTTCAAGAATGATGCCGACGATATGACCATCCAACTGGTCAACCGGATGCCGGGTTGAGGTTCCTGTGTACGCCTTGAAGGGGTCCCAGTGGTGGTGCTGGCCTACCGCACCGCAATACGTCATCGGGAAGAGAAAGTCCATGGGATTGACGAGTGCCAGCAGGGCTGAAGAGGGCGTACCCATGCTTATCCAACGGCTGAGTTTTACACTCTGTTCTTTGCATCTTCTCGTTTGGCGGTCATTTTTTCGGAACTCTATTAAGTTGTTGTGAACTCTATTAAGTTGTACCAGGGGCCGTGCGACGCGGCCATCGTCGATTTGGATGGGACCCTTGTGGACACCATGGGCGACTTCGTGGTGGCCATCAATCGCATGCTGGCTGATTGCCTAACCCCGGGCACCGGTGTGTCGCTGGATGCGGCAACGGTGAGCCGCATGGTCGGCAAGGGCTCGGAGCATCTGGTGAAGTCAGTGCTGAATCACCTTGATACGCTTATGGAAAGGCAGTTGTCTGCTATCGATTTCTTCGCTCAATACGACCAGGCTTTTGCCAGCTACCAGAAGCACTATGCGGCCATCAACGGCCAGCACGCAACGCTGTACCCCGGCGTGCTGGAGGGCTTGCACCATCTGCAAAACACCGGGCTTAAACTCGCCTGCCTGACCAACAAGCCGCTTGCCTTTGCGCGTACCCTGCTCAAGCTCAAGGGACTGGACGGTTTTTTCAGCGAGGTCTTTGGCGGGGATTCGTTCGAGCGCAAGAAGCCCGATCCGCTGCCTTTGCTGAAAACCTGCGAATTCCTGGGGACATTGCCCAGCCGCACCCTGATGATCGGCGACTCCAGCAATGATGCCCGGGCGGCGCGGGCTGCAGGCTGTCCGGTGCTGCTGGTGACCTACGGCTACAACCATGGCGAGCCGGTGCACCTGGTTGATGCCGACGGGTTTGTGGACTCGCTGGCTGAGCTGGGCCTGGCGCCGACTGAAAAGGCAAGCCGGCCTGTGACCGCTTGCCTTTGTTAAATCCCCCTTGAAGAAATCAGCCTGAAGGCCTTGGCCTGCGCTTCATGAAGCCTTGCCGAGCAGTTCATCCTTGAGTTTCCAGTCGGCTGGTTGCGAGCCCAGCCAGATGCGGGTCATGGCATTGAAAAACTCGACTTCCTTGATTGGCTCGCCCTGCGGTTTGCCTTTGACCGAAATGACGGTTCCCGTGCCGGGAACCCAGTCGATATTGAAACCTTCACCGGACATCATTCTTTTCTGGTCTGAAAAAACCTGCCCCATTTTGAGCAAACCGGGGATCAGCTTGGACATTTCCGCCTTGGGGGCATTTTCCTGAAAAGCTTTGGTAAAACTCTTGCCGAGTTCATTGGAGTCAATCTCGCGCAGCAGTGTGACGCTGATGCGTTTTGGCCCCTGGGCTGCATACACTTCATCCGGTGTGGCGGCCTTCTTCCCCAGGTAAAGCGCCGCCACATAGACCTTGAAAATGGCCTTGTAGCGAATGCCAGCGCCATTGAGCTGCAGCTTGGTTCCGTTCAGGTCGATCGGATCGTCCAGTTTTATGCCTGAAACCTCAAGCGGCGCGGCAAGAACGCCGAGCGACAATACCAAGCCAGCCAGGCCGGCAATGCATCGCGTTGTAAAAGTCATGAGCTGTCTCCAGAAGGTTAGAAAATCGAACGACCGTTCTTTTTTGTGGGATGATTTTCAATCCCGCCGCCACCTCCCTGCAATAGGGTTTGCGAGATGAGTAGTAGCACTAGTTCGGGGGGAGTGATTTTGTGAACGGCGCGCAGGAGAGAGCCGCTCTTTGCTACACTTTGGGCAACATGTTCATTCAACGCATCGTTCAAACAGCTTGTGCAAGCCGGGGAGCCTGGCTTTGGCGTTCCTGTCCTGCCATGCAGGCCTGAGGCGTTCACGGGTTCGCGCATTTGCCCGGCCCCATGTACTGGCCCCACGGCCTGCTTTATCCCGAATTGATGCGCTCTTGCGCCACGCAAGAGCATCCCGTCCCGGGCTTCGGGGCGTTTTGAATGGCAGGGGACGGCGTCTTTAAAGCGCGTCGTCCACTGGTGAAGGACCCACTGTGATTACTGAACTCGAATTCAAGAGCCTGGCTGGCCAAGGCTACAACCGTATTCCGCTGATGGTCGAGGCGTTTGCCGACCTCGAAACCCCGCTTTCGCTTTATCTCAAGCTCGCCAACGCCAAGGACGGCGGAAAATTCAGCTTTTTGCTTGAATCTGTGGTTGGCGGGGAACGATTTGGCCGCTACAGCTTTATCGGCTTGCCCGCCCGCACACTGCTGCGTTCCTCGGGCTTTGGCGCTGACGCGGTGACCGAGGTCGTGATGGACGGCCGGGTTGTTGAAACCTCAAAGCTCAACCCGCTCGACTTCATCGACGGTTACCAAAAGCGCTTCAAGGTCGCGCTGCGGCCCGGTCTGCCGCGCTTTTGCGGTGGGCTGGCCGGCTACTTTGGCTACGATGCCGTGCGCTACATCGAGAAAAAGCTTGAAGCCTCCTGTCCGCCCGATACGCTGGGTTGTCCCGACATCTTGCTGCTGCAATGCGAAGAGTTGGCCGTGATTGACAACCTGTCGGGCAAGCTGTATCTGATCGTCTATGCCGATCCGGCCCGGCCCGAAGCCTATGCCAACGCCAAAAAGCGCCTGCGCGAACTCAAGGAACAGCTCAAGTATTCGGTGAGCGCGCCAGTGGTCAAGCCGTCCCAAGGCTATCCGGCCGAGCGGGAATTCGCCAAGGCCGACTACATCGCAGCGGTGCAGCGTGCCAAAAAGCTGATCGAAGCCGGTGACTTCATGCAGGTGCAGGTGGGCCAGCGCATCAAGAAGCGCTACACCGAGTCGCCGCTCAGCCTGTACCGCGCGCTGCGCTCACTCAATCCCTCGCCCTACATGTATTACTACCACTTCGGCGACTTCCACGTGGTGGGCGCCTCGCCCGAAATTTTGGTGCGGCAGGAGCAGGTGGAAGAAGGGCAGAAAATAACGATTCGCCCGCTTGCCGGCACCCGGCCACGCGCCGCGTCGCCGGAGGCGGACAAGGCCGTCGAGCAGGAACTGGTCAATGACCCGAAAGAGCGCGCCGAGCATGTGATGCTGATTGATTTGGCGCGCAACGATATCGGACGCATCGCCAAAATCGGCACGGTGAAGGTGACGGAAGCTTTCGCCGTGGAGCGCTACAGCCATGTGATGCATATCGTGAGCAACGTCGAAGGCATTCTTAATGACGGCATGACCAGCATGGACGTGCTCAAGGCCACTTTCCCGGCCGGTACGCTGACCGGCGCGCCCAAGGTGCACGCGATGGAGATGATTGACCAGCTCGAGCCCACCAAGCGCGGACTGTATGGCGGCGCTTGCGGCTACCTCAGCTATGCGGGCGACATGGACGTGGCGATTGCCATACGCACCGGCATCATCAAAGACCAGGTGCTCTACGTGCAGGCTGCTGCGGGCGTGGTGGCCGATTCGGTTCCCGAGCTCGAATGGAAAGAGACTGAAGCCAAGGCCCGGGCCTTGCTGCGCGCTTCTGAACTCGTCGAAGAAGGACTGGAGTAAACATCATGAAGCTTTTAATGATCGACAATTACGACAGCTTTACCTACAACATCGTTCAGTATTTTGGCGAGCTGGGCGCTGAGGTTGAAGTCTTCCGCAATGATGAAATCACGATTGCCGGCATCGCAGCGCGCGCTCCCGACCTCCTGGTGGTGTCGCCCGGCCCCTGCTCCCCCGCCGAAGCGGGCATTTCGGTGGCAGCGATCCAGCACTTTGCCGACAAGCTGCCGATCCTGGGCATTTGCCTGGGTCACCAGGCGATCGGTGCAGCGTTTGGCGGCAGGATTGTCCGCGCGCAGGAATTGATGCACGGCAAGACCAGCGTCATCACAACCACTCGGCAGGGCGTCTTTGCTGGCCTGCCCGAGAAATTCACGGTGAACCGCTACCACTCTTTGGCGATTGAAAAATCGTCTTGTCCCGAGGTGCTGGAAATCACCGCATGGACGGATGACGGCGAAATCATGGGCGTACGCCACAAGGAGCTGGCCATCCAGGGTGTGCAGTTCCATCCGGAATCTATATTGACCGAGCACGGTCATGCGATGCTGAAGAACTTCCTGGAACAGCGCCAATGAGTGGTGCTATTTAATCAATAGCGTATTGCGCAGGCATCATAAGGGCTGAGAGGTGAAATAGCCTCCAGAAGTTGCCCGTGACACGCCGAAATACAAGCAAGGAAAAAGGACGAATTTCATGCCAAACACTCCCAAAATCACCGCGCAGCAAGCGCTGCAGCGCACCATAGAACACCGCGAGATTTTTCACGACGAGATGCTGCACATCATGCGGCTGATCATGAGCGGCGAGATGTCGCCCGTGATGATGGCTGCGCTGATCACCGGGCTGCGCGTCAAGAAGGAAACCATCGGCGAAATCACGGCGGCCGCCCAAGTGATGCGCGAGTTTTCCACCAAGGTCCATGTTGCCGATAAAACGCACCTGGTCGATATCGTGGGCACGGGCGGCGATGGTTCGCACACCTTCAATATCTCGACCTGTGCCATGTTTGTCGCGGCGGCGGCGGGAGCCAAGGTCAGCAAGCATGGCGGGCGCAGCGTCAGCAGCAAATCGGGCAGCGCCGACGTGGTCGAGTCGCTCGGCATCCAGCTCAATTTGTCGCCCGAGGCCATTGCCCGCTGCATCGAGGAAGTCGGTGTTGGCTTCATGTTTGCGCCCAACCACCACCCGGCGATGAAAAACGTCGCGCCGGTGCGCAAGGAGCTGGGCATCAAGACCATCTTCAACATTCTGGGGCCGCTGACCAATCCGGCTGACGCGCCCAACATTTTGATGGGTGTGTTTCACCCTGACCTTGTGGGCATTCAGGTCCGCGCGCTGCAGCGGCTGGGGGCGGAGCACGCGCTGGTCGTGTACGGCAAGGACGGCATGGACGAAGTCAGCCTGGGCGCCGCCACCGTCGTGGGCGAGCTTAAAAACGGCGAAATCACCGAATACGAGATCCATCCCGAAGATTTCAATATGGCCATGGCCAGCAACCGCGCCCTGCGCGTTGAAACACCCGAGCAGTCCAAAGCCATGCTGCTGGGCGTGCTGGACAATCAGCCGGGCGCGCCACGCGATATCGTCATCCTCAATGCTGGCGCAGCGCTGTATGCGGCCAACGTGGCAGATTCCATGCAGGCGGGCATTCACCTCGCACGGGCAGCGCTCGAATCCGGCGCCGCCAAGGCTCGTTTGCAGCAGCTCGTTTCCATCACCCAAACCTTGGCTACCTGAACTCCATGTCTGACATCCTGAATAAAATCCTCGCCGTCAAACGCGAAGAAGTCGCCGCTGCCATCGAACGCAAACCCCTCGCCGCCATGCGCGCAGACGCCGAATCGCGTGTGCTGACGCGTGATTTCGTCGGTGCCCTGCGCGCGAAAATCGCTGCCGGCAAACCGGCGGTGATTGCCGAGATCAAAAAAGCCAGTCCGTCCAAAGGCTTGCTGCGCGCGGATTTCGTTCCCGCCGATATCGCCCAGAGCTATGCCGAGTACGACGCTGCCTGCCTGTCGGTATTGACGGATCAGCAGTTTTTCCAGGGCAGCATTGACTACCTGAAGCAAGCCAGAGCCTCCTGCAGTTTGCCGGTATTGCGCAAAGACTTTATTGTTGATGCTTACCAGGTCTATGAGTCCCGTGTCATCGGGGCTGACTGCATCCTGCTGATTGCTGCCTGCCTGGACGACGCCCAGATGAAGGCTCTGGAAGCGTTGGCCATGTCGCTCGATATGGCCGTGCTGGTCGAGGTGCATGACGAGGCTGAGCTTGAGCGTGCGCTCAAGCTCAGAACGCCATTGATCGGCATTAACAATCGCAACCTGAACACCTTTGAAGTGTCGCTGGACACCACGCTCGGTTTGCTCGATAAAGTGCCTGCCGACCGCCTGCTGGTCACCGAATCGGGCATTAGCACGCCTGCGGATGTCCAGCGGATGCGGGATGCCAAGGTGAATGCCTTTTTGGTCGGAGAGGCCTTTATGCGCGCAGAGGACCCTGGCCTTGCCTTGGCCCAACTGTTCGGCGGCTAGCCCTTGTCATGGAGCAGGCGCAACTTGCCGGCATGTCAACTTCCGGGGTGCCTGACCGTCTGACCGATGCCGACCCGTCAGCCTGGCCGGTAGCATCCGGTTGGCGATCTGTGGTCGATGATTTTTTTGCCAGCCAGCCAGGGCAGAAATTATTGGTGTTTTTGCGCAGCCGGCTGGCGCAGGGCGCTGTGATTTTTCCGCCTCAGCCGCTGCGCGCCCTGGCACTGACGCCACCCGAGGAGGTGCGGGTCGTCATTCTGGGTCAGGACCCTTATCACGGGCGCGGCCAGGCCGAAGGATTGGCTTTTTCGGTTGCCCCCGGCATCCCTTTGCCGCCTTCGCTTCGCAACATCTTCAAGGAATTGCAGCGTGATTTGGGTGTGCCGCCCCCGCCATTTCCAGTGCCCGGGGGCAGCCTGGTGCGCTGGGCGACCCACGGCGTACTGCTGCTCAACACCTGCCTTACCGTGGAAGAAGGCCGACCGGCCAGCCACGCGGGGCAGGGTTGGGAGATCCTGACCGATGCCGTCATCCGTCAGGTATCGGCTGGATCGCGTCCCGTGGTGTTCATGTTGTGGGGGGCTCACGCGCAAAGCAAGCGGGCGTTGATTGATGCCAGCCGCCACCAGGTGCTAATGGCTAACCATCCGTCACCCTTGTCGGCATTGCGGCCGCCCCTGCCATTCATTGGTTGCGGCCATTTCTCGCGGATCCAGGAAGTGGCTGAAAAAATTCCGCAAATTTTGACGGGTTGCTAGGTTTTTTATAGCTACCGGCGACCGTATTTGTTCGGCTTGAATGGTATTCAATTTGGAGTCCGGTAAGGGGGTGGTGGCAAGACATCGCAGCTTTCGTGCAGGCCGGTAGACAGCGGTGCGGACTTGTGTCGGCTGTGTTGCATGGCATGTTCAGGGTGACTCGGCAGTTATTAGAACTTTTAGCGTAACAATGCTTAGCCCCCGACATAAACTCGTGGCATAATCCGTGGTTCACCAAGGAGAGGTGGCCGAGTGGTTAATGGCAGCAGACTGTAAATCTGCCCTCTAACGAGTACGCTGGTTCGAATCCAGCCCTCTCCACCAGTGATTAATTGTTTGATGGCCGTTGAGGTGTGCGCGGGAGGCCGCGGCGGCTGTTTGCAAGGCGGGCTTGTGCGGGGTTCGTATAGTGGTAATACCTTAGCCTTCCAAGCTAAAGCGAGGAGTTCGATTCTCCTACCCCGCTCCACAGTTGATGTGTTTGCTCGGTTAGATAAGTTTTTGCCTAATCTGCGTTTGTAGGTTAAGTTTGCCCATTTGGCTCAGTGGCAGAGCACTCCCTTGGTAAGGGAGAGGTCCCGGGTCCGATTCCCGGAATGGGCACCATTTTTGAGTCGGCGTAGCGAGCTTGTCGTTGCGGCTGGCTGTAGTTTGTTGACTGGTTTTGTAACTTTTCGGAGTTGAAAATGGCAAAAGAGAAATTTGCGCGGACCAAGCCGCACGTCAACGTTGGCACGATTGGCCACGTGGACCATGGCAAAACGACCCTGACGGCAGCGATTGCGACCGTGCTGGCTGCCAAGTTCGGCGGCGAAGCCAAAGGCTACGACCAGATCGATGCAGCACCTGAAGAAAAAGCACGCGGCATTACCATCAACACCGCTCACGTGGAATACGAAACGGCCAACCGCCATTACGCCCACGTCGACTGCCCAGGCCACGCCGACTATGTGAAGAACATGATCACCGGTGCTGCCCAGATGGACGGCGCTATTTTGGTTTGCTCCGCTGCTGACGGCCCTATGCCCCAGACCCGCGAGCACATCCTGCTGGCCCGCCAGGTTGGCGTGCCTTACATCATCGTGTTCCTGAACAAGTGCGACATGGTCGACGATGCCGAACTGCTCGAACTCGTTGAAATGGAAGTGCGCGAGCTGCTCGACAAATACGATTTCCCTGGCGACGACACCCCCATCATCCACGGCTCCGCCAAGCTCGCCCTGGAAGGCGACAAGGGTCCTCTGGGCGAAGAAGCCATCATGAAGCTGGCCGACGCACTGGACACCTACATTCCCCTGCCAGAGCGCGCAGTGGACGGTGCCTTCCTGATGCCTGTTGAAGACGTCTTCTCCATCTCCGGCCGCGGCACCGTCGTGACCGGTCGTATCGAGCGCGGCATCATCAAGGTCGGCGAAGAAATCGAAATCGTCGGTATTGCCGATACCCAGAAGACCATCTGCACCGGCGTTGAGATGTTCCGCAAACTGCTCGACCAGGGTCAGGCTGGCGACAACGTCGGCATCCTGCTGCGCGGCACCAAGCGTGAAGACGTGCAGCGCGGCCAAGTGCTGTGCAAGCCCGGCTCCATCAAGCCGCATACGCACTTCACCGGCGAGATCTACGTCTTGTCCAAGGACGAAGGCGGCCGTCACACGCCTTTCTTCAACAACTACCGTCCCCAGTTCTACTTCCGCACGACGGACGTGACCGGTGCGATCGAGTTGCCAGAAGGCAAGGAAATGGTCATGCCAGGCGATAACGTGTCGATCACCGTCAAGCTGATCAACCCGATCGCCATGGAAGAAGGTCTGCGCTTCGCTATCCGCGAAGGCGGCCGTACGGTTGGTGCTGGCGTTGTGGCCAAGATCCTCGCGTAATTGATTGAAAGTTTGATGCAGGGGTATAGCTCAATTGGCAGAGCGTCGGTCTCCAAAACCGAAGGTTGATGGTTCGATTCCTTCTGCCCCTGCCACCCGGTTGTTGATGTATGTCGATGGCGCAGGTGGTTTGAAAAGTTAACTAGCAAGCCCGCCGGGAGTGAAAAGCTCCAGGTGGGCTTAAGCGTCTGGAAGGACGCGCGAAGATTGAACAGGAAATCCGGCAATCATGGCATCTTCTCAAGTTGAAACCGTCAGTACCAATGCCGATAAGGCCAAGCTGGGATTGGCGGTTGTTCTGGTGCTGGCTTCTCTGGTGGGTTTTTACCTGCTGGGCAAGCAGGGCCAGGTAGCCCAGTGGGGTGTCCTGATTGCGGGGCTGGTGGCTGCGGTTGTGGTTTTCATGTCGTCGGAGTTGGGCAAGCAGTTCCTGGCTTTCGGACGCGACTCGGTGCGCGAAGTCAAAAAAGTCGTCTGGCCTGCCCGTAAAGAAGCTATGCAGATGACGGCTTATGTGTTTGGTTTTGTGGTGGTGATGGCGTTGTTTTTGTGGTTGACCGACAAAACACTTGAATGGGTGTTTTACGACCTGATCCTGGGATGGAAAAAATGATGAGCAATCTGAACGACACGGTAGTCAGTGATACTGCGGCGGACGCGTCACACGCGCTAACCCCCGGCATGCAGTGGTATGTCGTCCATGCCTATTCTGGTATGGAGAAGGCTGCTGAGCGCAATATTGTTGAGCGCATCAATCGTGCCGGCATGCAGTCCAAGTTTGGTCGCTTTCTTGTGCCCACTGAAGAGGTGGTTGAAATCAAGAATGGCCAGAAAAAAACGACGGAGCGCCGATTTTTCCCGGGTTATGTGCTGGTCGAGATGGTCATGGATGACGAGACTTGGCACTTGGTAAAGCACACCAACAAGGTCACCGGCTTTGTCGGGGGGGCCAAAAATCGTCCCGCACCGATTTCAGAAGAAGAAGTCCAGAAAATCGTGAGCCAGATGCAGGTCGGTACCGAGAAGCCGCGGCACAAGGTTGAATTTGAGACGGGCGAATACGTCCGCGTTAAGGACGGTCCGTTCACTGACTTCAATGGCACGGTGGAAGAGGTCAACTACGAGAAAAACAAGGTGCGGGTGTCGGTCACAATTTTTGGACGTGCGACACCGGTCGAACTGGAATTCAGTCAGATCGAAAAAACCTGATTCCCCTCCTGGCGGGCGGGCCTGCTCCAGTTGCAGGCTTGAGGCAGGAAAATATTTTGCGCTTTACAACTCGGCGCGAAGGGTTCTTCGGAATCACTATTGAGTTGTCTAACCCCGGGAAGCTTGAGCCTGTTTTTACAGTGTTCAGGCGTTATCACCCGCAAGGAGAAAAGTATGGCGAAAAAAATCGTCGGCTTCGTTAAGCTGCAAGTGCCAGCTGGCAAGGCCAATCCATCCCCACCGATCGGCCCAGCTTTGGGTCAACGCGGTTTGAACATCATGGAATTCTGCAAGGCATTTAATGCCCAGACCCAGGGTGTTGAGCCTGGTTTGCCGCTGCCCGTGGTCATTACCGCTTACGCAGACAAGAGCTTTACCTTCATCATCAAGACGCCTCCGGCGATTACCTTGATCAAGAAGGCCATCAAGCTCGACAAGGGTTCTGCGACGCCACACACGGCAAAAGTTGGCAAGATCACCCGCGCACAGCTGGAAGAAATTGCTAAAGCCAAAATGAAAGATTTGACTGCCGCCGATCTGGATGCCGCAGTCCGTACTATTGCCGGTTCCGCCCGTTCCATGGGCGTGACGGTGGAGGGGGTTGTATGAGCAAGCTGACCAAACGTCAAAAAACCGTCGGCGACAAGATCGACACCAACAAACTGTACGCACTGCCTGAAGCACTGGGTCTGGTTAAAGAGTTTGCTGTCGCCAAATTTGATGAATCCATTGATGTGGCTGTTCAGCTTGGCATTGACGCCAAGAAATCTGACCAGGTCGTTCGTGGTGCTGTCGTGCTGCCTAACGGCACCGGCAAAGTCAAGCGTGTCGCCGTGTTCGCCCAGGGTGCCAAGGCTGAAGAAGCCAAGGCCGCCGGTGCTGACATCGTCGGCATGGATGATCTGGCTGCTGACATCAAAGCCGGCAAGATGGATTTCGACGTGGTAATTGCTTCCCCCGATGCCATGCGCATTGTGGGTACGCTGGGCCAGATCCTTGGCCCACGTGGCCTGATGCCTAATCCGAAAGTCGGT
This sequence comes from uncultured beta proteobacterium, assembly GCA_963793855.1. GTDB lineage: Bacteria > Pseudomonadota > Gammaproteobacteria > Burkholderiales > Burkholderiaceae_C > Polaromonas. Next base: position 89,573 of record CAWCBL010000004.1, on the reverse strand, counting down.
ACCGTTACGCCTGACGTCGCTACTGCTGTCAAGAATGCCAAAGCGGGTCAAGTTCAGTTCCGCGTTGACAAGGCCGGTATTGTGCATGGCACCATCGGTCGTCGTTCGTTCGATACCGCCAAGCTGCAAGGCAATCTGGCTGCATTGATCGATGCGCTGCAAAAAGCCAAGCCTGCTTCGAGCAAGGGTGTTTATTTGCGCAAAGTCGCTGTTTCGTCAACGATGGGTGTGGGCGTTCGCGTCGACACACAAACCATCGCGGCGTAATTGCAAAAATTTTGGATGGCTCGCAAGAGTTGTCCAATGTGGTGGGCTGCCGGGGTTTTTCTCTGGCGGGTCATCCAGGACCGTTGGTGTGCCAGTCCTGAACGAAATAATTTGGAGTCGGCACTTAATCGCAAAGACAGCCAACGCAGATGGCGGTCCCGCTGCTTGAATGGTTTTGAAAAGAATCTGAAAACAGTTGGTCGCTGAATATGAGCGTGTTGAATGGTTGATGTGCAAGCTGAAACCTGAAGACACTTTTTTAAGGAGTAGACCTTGAGTCTCAATCGCAGTGAGAAACAAGCCGTCATTGATGAAGTGACAGGCCTCGCCGCTAAAGCTCAAACGCTCGTGATGGCGGAATACCGTGGAATCACGGTCGCTGACATGACCAAGCTGCGCAGCCAAGCCCGCGACAAAGGCGTGACCCTGAGTGTTCTGAAGAACACCCTGGCTCGCCGTGCCGTGGCAGGTAGCGCATTTGAAGTCCTGTCCGATCAGATGACGGGTCCGTTGATCTACGGCTTTTCCATTGATGCTGTAGCTGCTGCAAAAGTAGTTGCCGACTTCGCAAAAACCAACGACAAGTTGGTGATTCGCGCTGGCGCATTTGGTGGAAAAGCCCTGGACGTGAACGGCGTTAAGCAACTGGCCAACATTCCTTCCAAGGAAGTGTTGCTGGCCCAGTTGTGTGGCTTGCTGATGTCGCCTATGTCGCGTACCGCCGCTGTGCTTGCAGCGCTGGCAGCGAAAAGAGGCGGTGGCGAAGAAGTGGCAGAGGCTGCAGAGCCTGCCGCAGAAGCCGCAGCGGCGTAATTAGTACCCAACTTTTTTAGGAAATCAAAATGGCATTCGATAAAGACGCATTTTTGACCGTGCTGGACAGCATGACGGTCCTCGAACTCAACGATCTGGTGAAAGCCATCGAAGAGAAATTTGGCGTGAGCGCAGCTTCCATGGCTGCTCCTGCTGCTGGCGGCGCTGGTGCTGGTGCTGCTGCTGTTGAAGAGAAGACCGACTTTAACGTCGTGCTGCTCGAAGCTGGCGCCAATAAGGTGCAGGTCATCAAGGCCGTGCGCGAAATCACCGGTCTTGGCCTCAAGGAAGCCAAAGATCTGGTTGACGGCGCTCCAAAGAACGTCAAGGAAGGCGCTCCAAAGGCCGACGCAGAAGCTGCGAAGAAGAAGCTGGAAGACGCTGGCGCGAAAGTCGAACTCAAGTAATTCTTGGTGTTTGCGAAGGCTGGAAGACCTCGTCGGGCTTCCAGCCTTTCCTGTTTCAAGAAGTACACCGCAATGCCGGCTGAAAACCCCATTTACCGGGTGTATCCGAGATACATGAGACAGGCGCTTGCCTGATTCCATGTTTTGGTAGAAATACTGGAAAAAAGATTGAGTCAGTCTTTTTCCAGTGTTTTCTGACCCCGACTGCAGAAAACGCCTTGGTTCGGGTGACGTGCAATGCGTCACCGTCCGCCATGGTTGGTAGTGGCCAACCACCAAGTTGCCTGAATACGTGGTGTATTCGGGTTCGAGAGTCGCCAGAGCCCATCAACGCGGAGAACTCATGGCCTATTCCTTCACCGAACGCAAACGCATCCGCAAAAGCTTCGGCAACCGCGAAAGCGTGTTGACTGTTCCATATTTGCTGCAAATGCAGAAAGATGCGTACACCGCATTCCTGCAAGCCGATCGTGCACCTCAAAAGCGCACTGTTGAAGGCTTGCAAGCTGCCTTTGAAAATGCCTTCCCCATCGTCTCTCACAACGGTTTTGTGGAGATGAAATTCCTCGAGTACAACCTGGCCAAACCCGCGTTCGACGTGCGCGAATGCCAGACGCGTGGCTTGACCTTCGCTTCGGCCGTACGAGCCAAAGTGCAATTGATCATCTATGACCGCGAGTCATCGACATCGCAGTCCAAGGTCGTCAAGGAAGTCAAAGAGCAGGAGGTTTACATGGGCGAAGTGCCGCTCATGACCGACAAGGGCTCTTTCGTCATTAACGGAACTGAACGCGTTATCGTTTCGCAGTTGCACCGTTCGCCCGGCGTGTTCTTTGAACACGACAAGGGCAAAACCCACAGCTCGGGCAAGTTGCTGTTCTCGGCCCGCATCATTCCTTACCGCGGTTCTTGGCTCGATTTCGAATTCGATCCAAAAGACATTCTGTACTTCCGTGTTGACCGTCGCCGCAAGATGCCAGTCACGATTCTGCTCAAGGCCATCGGACTGAACCACGAATCCATACTGGCGAACTTCTTCGTGTTCGACAATTTCCGTCTGATGGACAGTGGCGCCCAGATGGAGTTTGTGGCCGAGCGCATGCGCGGTGAAGTGGCCCGTTTTGACTTGACCGACAAGACCGGCAAAGTCGTGGTGGCCAAAGACAAGCGCATCACGGTTCGCCATACCCGCGAACTGGAGCAAAGCGGCACCACCAGCATCAGCGTGCCTGAAGACTTCCTGTTTGGCCGCGTGGTGGCCAAAAACATCGTTGATGCAGATACGGGCGAAATCATCGCCAAGGCCAACGATGAGTTGACCGAACTGCTGCTGAAGAAGCTGCGCGTGGCAGGTGTGCAGGACCTTCAGGTGCTGTACACCAATGAACTCGATCAGGGTGCGTACATTTCGCAAACCCTGCGCGCCGACGAAACGGCCGACGAGTTTGCTGCGCGTGTGGCCATCTACCGCATGATGCGTCCCGGCGAGCCACCGACCGAAGACGCCGTTCAGGCCCTGTTCCAGCGTCTGTTCTACAACTCGGATACTTACGATCTGTCGCGCGTCGGCCGTATGAAGTTCAACGCCCGCGTGGGACGTGACGACTCCACTGGCCCCATGGTCATGACCAACGAGGACATCCTCGCGGTCGTCAAGATCCTGGTGGACCTGCGTAACGGCAACGGCGAAGTCGATGACATTGACCACCTTGGCAATCGCCGGGTGCGTTGTGTCGGCGAACTCGCTGAAAACCAGTACCGTACCGGTCTGGCACGTATCGAAAAGGCCGTGAAAGAGCGTCTGGGCCAGGCTGAGCAAGAGCCGCTGATGCCGCACGACCTGATCAACAGCAAGCCGATTTCTGCCGCGCTGAAGGAATTCTTCGGTGCATCGCAGCTGTCCCAGTTCATGGACCAGACCAACCCGCTGGCCGAGATCACCCACAAGCGCCGTGTTTCGGCCCTTGGCCCCGGTGGTTTGACCCGCGAACGTGCCGGCTTTGAAGTGCGTGACGTGCATGTGACCCATTACGGTCGTGTCTGCCCGATTGAAACGCCCGAAGGTCCGAACATTGGCCTGATCAACTCGCTGGCCCTGTATGCGCGCCTGAACGAATACGGCTTCATCGAAACGCCATATCGCCGCGTGATCGACAGCAAGGTGACGATGGAAATCGATTACCTGTCGGCCATCGAAGAAGGCAAGTACGTGATCGCCCAGGCGAATGCCGCGCTGGACAAGGACGGCCGCCTCACGGGCGACCTCGTGTCGGCGCGCGAAAAAGGCGAATCCATCCTGGTCGGCGCCGAGCGCGTTCAGTACATGGACGTGTCGCCGGCGCAGATCGTGTCGGTGGCGGCTTCGCTCGTTCCCTTCCTTGAGCATGATGACGCCAACCGTGCGCTGATGGGCGCCAACATGTCCCGTCAGGCCGTGCCTGTGCTGCGTCCCGAAAAACCAATGGTCGGCACTGGCATCGAGCGCGTGGCGGCGGTTGACTCGGGTACCGTGGTGACGGCTAACCGGGGCGGCGTGGTGGATTATGTGGATGCCACCCGTGTGGTGATTCGCGTCAACGATGCGGAAGCATTGGCCGGTGAAGTTGGCGTTGATATCTACAACCTGATCAAGTACCAGCGTTCCAACCAGAACACCAATATCCATCAGCGCCCCATCGTCAAGATGGGCGACAAGCTGGCCAAGGGTGATGTGATTGCCGATGGCGCTTCGACCGATCTGGGTGAGATCGCGATTGGCCAGAACATGCTGATTGCCTTCATGCCATGGAACGGCTACAACTTCGAGGATTCGATCCTGATTTCCGAGCGTGTGGTGGCTGAAGACCGCTACACCTCGATTCACATCGAAGAGCTCGTCGTGATGGCGCGGGACACCAAACTGGGTTCCGAAGAGATCACGCGTGACATCCCGAATCTGTCCGAGCAGCAACTCAACCGTCTCGACGAATCCGGCATTATTTATGTCGGTGCGGAAGTCCAGCCGGGCGACACGCTGGTGGGCAAGGTCACGCCAAAGGGCGAGACCACGCTGACGCCTGAAGAAAAACTCCTGCGCGCCATCTTCGGCGAAAAAGCCAGCGATGTGAAAGACACTTCGCTGCGCGTGAGCCAGGGCTCGTCAGGTACCGTGATCGACGTGCAGGTCTTCACCCGTGAAGGCATTGTGCGCGACAAGCGCGCCCAGCAGATCATTGATGACGAACTCAAGCGTTTCCGTCTGGATTTGAACGACCAGCTGCGGATCGTGGAAGCCGACGCATTCGACCGTATCGAAAAGCTGCTTGTTGGCAAGGTGGCCAACGGCGGTCCGAAGAAGCTGGCCAAGGGTACGAAAATCGACAAGGCTTATCTGGCCGATGTTGAGAAATACCACTGGTTTGACATCCGTCCCGCAGATGACGAAGTCGCCGCGCAACTGGAGAGCATCAAGAACTCGATGGAGCAAACGCGTCACAGCTTTGACCTGGCTTTTGAAGAAAAGCGCAAGAAGCTCACGCAGGGCGACGAGCTGCCTTCCGGCGTGCTCAAGATGGTCAAGGTTTACCTGGCCGTCAAGCGCCGTCTGCAGCCTGGCGACAAGATGGCCGGCCGTCACGGTAACAAGGGCGTGGTGTCCAAGATCGTTCCGGTCGAAGACATGCCTTACATGGCCGATGGCACACCTTGCGATATCTGTGCTGAATCCGCTGGGCGTGCCTTCGCGGATGAACGTGGGCCAGGTGCTGGAAGTGCATCTGGGCTGGGCAGGCAAGGGCATTGGCCAACGCATCGGAGACATGCTGCAAGCCGAAGCCAAAGTGGCCGAGCTGCGCAACTTCATGGATACGCTGTACAACAGCCACGGCCGCAAGGAAGATTTGTCGCAATTGACGCGACGAAGACGTGGTGAACATGGCGCGCGAGTCTGACGAACGGCATGCCGTTCGCCACGCCGGTGTTTGACGGCGCCACGGAAGAAGACATCATGGCCATGCTGCAACTGGCTTATCCTGATGACATCGCCAAGGCCAAGGGCCTGACGGCAACGCGTACCCAGGCTCAGCTGTATGACGGACGCACCGGTGACGCTTTCGAGCGCACGACGACCGTCGGTTACATGCACTTCCTGAAGCTTCACCACTTGGTGGACGACAAGATGCATGCCCGCTCGACCGGTCCTTACAGCCTGGTTACGCAGCAGCCGCTTGGGCGGCAAGGCGCAATTCGGCGGACAGCGTTTCGGTGAGATGGAGGTCTGGGCGCTGGAAGCCTATGGCGCCGCTTACGTGCTGCAGGAAATGCTCACGGTCAAGTCCGACGACGTGGTGGGTCGTACCAAGGTGTACGAAAGCATCGTCAAGGGCGAGCACGCCATCACGGCCGGTATGCCGGAGTCGTTCAACGTGCTGGTCAAGGAAATTCGCTCGCTCGGTATCGACATGGAACTGGAACGCAGCTAATCCAGCGGACAAGAAAAGGATTTAAGTCATGAAATCATTACTCGACCTGTTCAAGCAGTTCACGCCCGATGAGCATTTCGATGCCATCAAAATCGGCATGGCTTCGCCCGAGAAGATCCGTTCGTGGTCTTTCGGCGAAGTCAAGAAGCCTGAAACCATCAACTACCGCACCTTCAAGCCTGAGCGCGACGGTCTTTTTTGCGCCAAGATTTTTGGCCCTATCAAGGATTACGAGTGCCTGTGCGGCAAGTACAAGCGCCTCAAGCACCGCGGTGTCATCTGCGAGAAGTGCGGCGTTGAAGTCACGCAGACCAAGGTTCGCCGCGAGCGCATGGGTCACATCGACCTGGCCGCACCGTGCGCGCACATCTGGTTTCTGAAGTCGCTGCCATCGCGTCTGGGCCTGGTGCTCGACATGACGCTGCGCGACATCGAACGCGTGCTGTACTTTGAAGCCTACGTGGTGACCGACCCCGGCATGACGCCGCTGAAGAAATTCAGCATCATGTCGGAAGACGATTACGACGCCAAGCGCAAGGAATACGGCGACGAGTACACCGCCAAGATGGGCGCCGAAGGCATCAAGGACCTGCTCGAAGGCCTGGACCTCGACGTCGAAATCGACAAGCTGCGCAACGACCTGACCGGCTCCGAAATCAAGATCAAGAAAAACGCCAAGCGTTTGAAATTGATGGAAGGATTCAAGAAGTCCGGCATCAAGCCGCGACTGGATGGTGCTGGACGTGCTGCCCGTGCTGCCGCCGGACCTGCGTCCGCTGGTGCCGCTGGACGGCGGCCGCTTCGCGACCTCCGACCTGAACGACCTGTACCGCCGCGTCATCAACCGCAACAGCCGCCTGCGCCGTTTGCTGGAGCTGAAAGCGCCTGAAATCATTGCGCGCAATGAAAAGCGCATGCTGCAGGAAGCTGTGGACTCGCTTGCTGGACAACGGCCGCCGTGGCAAGGCCATGACGGGCGCCAACAAGCGCGCACTGAAGTCGCTTGCCGACATGATCAAGGGCAAGTCAGGCCGTTTCCGCCAGAATTTGCTGGGTAAACGCGTCGATTACTCGGGTCGTTCCGTGATTACCGTGGGCCCGACGCTCAAGCTGCACCAGTGCGGTCTGCCCAAGCTGATGGCGCTGGAACTGTTCAAGCCTTTCATCTTTGCCCAGCTCGAAGTGCGTGGCATTGCCACCACCATCAAGGCGGCGAAGAAGGAAGTCGAATCCGGCACGCCGGTGGTGTGGGACATCCTGGAAGAGGTCATCAAAGAGCATCCGGTGATGCTCAACCGTGCGCCTACGCTGCACCGTCTGGGTATCCAGGCTTTTGAGCCCATCCTGATCGAAGGCAAGGCGATCCAGCTGCACCCGCTCGTCTGCTCGGCCTTCAATGCCGACTTTGACGGTGACCAGATGGCTGTTCACGTGCCGCTGTCCGTTGAAGCGCAGATGGAAGCCCGCACCCTGATGCTGGCTTCGAACAACATCCTGTTCCCGGCCAACGGCGAGCCTTCCATCGTTCCTTCGCAGGACGTGGTGCTGGGTCTGTACTACACGACCCGCGACCGTACCAACGGCAAGGGCGAAGGCCTGGTGTTTTCCGACACCGGCGAAGTCCGCCGCGCCTTTGACGCGGGCGAGCTCGACCTGAACGCCCGCATCAGCGTGCGCCTGACCGAGTGGACCAAGGACAAGGAAACCGGCGAGTTCGTGCCATCGACCAAGCTGTGGGAAACCACCGGCGGCCGTGCACTGCTGTCCGAAATCCTGCCAAAGGGCTTGCCTTTCTCCAACATCAACAAGGCGTTGAAGAAGAAGGAAATCTCCAAGCTCATCAATGTGTCTTTCCGCAAATGCGGACTGAAAGAGACGGTGGTGTTTGCCGACAAGCTGCTGCAGTCGGGCTTCCGCCTGGCGACCAAAGCCGGTATCTCGATCTGCATCGAAGACATGCTGGTGCCCAAAGAAAAGCCCGCCATCATTGCGCATGCCCAGAAGGAAGTCAAAGAGATCGAGCAGCAATATGTCTCGGGTCTGGTGACCTCCGGTGAGCGCTACAACAAGGTGGTGGACATCTGGGGCAAGTCCGGCGACGAAGTGTCCAAGGTCATGATGGCCCAGCTTTCGAAAGAAAAGGTCATTGACCGCCACGGCAAGGAAGTCGAGCAGGATTCCTTCAACTCCATCTACATGATGGCCGACTCCGGCGCTCGCGGTTCTGCGGCGCAGATTCGCCAGGTGGCCGGTATGCGCGGTTTGATGGCCAAGCCTGACGGCTCCATCATCGAAACGCCGATTACCGCCAACTTCCGCGAAGGCCTGAACGTGCTGGAGTACTTCATCTCCACCCACGGCGCCCGTAAGGGTCTGGCCGACACGGCGCTGAAAACCGCCAACTCCGGCTACCTGACCCGCCGCCTGTGCGACGTGGTGCAGGATCTGGTGGTGACCGAAGACGATTGCGGCACGCTCGACGGTTCGCTCATGCGCGCCATCGTCGAAGGCGGTGAAGTCATCGAATCCCTGCGCGACCGGGTTCTCGGCCGCACCGCGGTGGAAGATGTTCTGCACCCCGAAAATCGCTCGGTACTGGTCAAGGCCGGCATCATGCTGGACGAAGACCTGATCGAGATCCTCGAAGCGGCTGGCGTGGACGAAGTGAAGGTGCGCACCGCCCTGACCTGCGAAACCCGCTTTGGCCTGTGCGCCAAGTGCTATGGCCGTGACTTGGGTCGCGGTGGTCTGATCAACATCGGCGAGGCGGTCGGTATCATCGCCGCCCAGTCGATTGGCGAGCCTGGAACGCAGCTGACCATGCGTACCTTCCACATCGGTGGTGCGGCTTCGCGTGCGGCAATTGCCTCCAGCGTCGAAGCCAAGTCCAATGGCGTGATCGGTTTCAACGCTCCGATGCGCTATGTGACCAATGGCAAGGGCGATCTGGTCGTGATTGCCCGCTCCGGCGAAATCATCATTCATGATGAGCATGGCCGTGAGCGTGAGCGTCATAAAGTGCCTTACGGCGCGACGCTGACCGTCAAGGCTGACCAGACCATCAAGGCTGGCGCCATCCTTGCCAACTGGGATCCGCTGACCCGCCCCATCATTACCGAATTCGCCGGCAAGGTGCTGTTCGAGAATGTGGAAGAAGGCGTGACGGTGGCCAAGCAGGTCGATGATGTGACCGGTCTGTCCACCCTGGTGGTGATCGATCCGAAACGCCGCGGCGCGACCAAAGTGGGTCTTCCCCAGGTCAGGCTGATTGACGCGACCGGCAACGAAGTCAAGATCCCCGGCACCGATCACTCGGTGACGATTGGCTTCCAGATTGGCGCGCTGGTTCAGGTGCGTGACGGTCAGGACGTGGGCCCTGGCGAAGTGCTGGCGCGTATCCCGATTGAAGGCCAGAAAACCCGCGACATTACCGGCGGTCTGCCGCGTGTCGCCGAGCTGTTTGAAGCCCGTACGCCGAAAGACAAGGGAACGCTGGCCGAGATGACCGGTACCGTGTCGTTTGGTAAGGAAACCAAGGGCAAGATTCGTCTGCAGATCACCGATCCTGAAGGCAAAGTCTGGGAAGACCTCGTGCCCAAGGAGAAGAATATTCTGGTGCACGAAGGCCAGGTGGTGAACAAGGGCGAATCGATTGTGGACGGCCCGGCCGACCCGCAAGACATCCTGCGTTTGCTGGGCGTGGCTGAACTGGCCCGCTACATCGTCGATGAAGTGCAGGACGTTTACCGTCTGCAGGGCGTGAAGATCAACGACAAGCACATCGAAGTGATTGTTCGCCAGATGCTGCGCCGCGTGGTCGTTGAGAATGTCGGCGACACCACCTACATCGCCGGTGAGCAGGTCGAGCGTTCAGCGCATGCTGGATGTGAACGATGCACTGCGCGCCGAAGGCAAGATCCCGGCCACCTTCAGCAATCTGCTGCTGGGTATTACCAAGGCATCGCTGTCCACCGATTCGTTCATCTCTGCGGCTTCCTTCCAGGAAACCACCCGCGTGCTTACCGAGGCTGCCATCATGGGCAAGCGCGACGAGTTGCGTGGCCTGAAAGAGAACGTGATCGTGGGCCGCCTGATTCCTGCCGGTACCGGCATGGCTTACCACGAGGCACGCAAAGCCAAGGATCTGATGGACGACTCCGAGCGTCGCGCCATCGCCGAGGCAGAAGCGGCCGAGCTGGAAGCAGCCCATGCTGAAACCGGCGATGAAAGCACCCAGGCCGAGTAAGCCTGAGGAATCCCCGGTGCCCTGAAAGGTGCCAAGCCCCACTCCTGCAAAGGCGTGGGGCTTTTTTTTAGCCGACTGACGGCTGCCTGCAGCAGGCAATGGGGGAAGAAAAAATAACAAAAACAGGCTACTGTCCATTAAGTACGGGCGTAATGCGCTATTAAAATAATAGTGACTGTGGTGTGGCAGCCTGGCGCCTTGCTGAAGGCGACGAAATGCGGTTAATCTCGCAGCACACTTCGATAACGGCAGCGGACACATGCTTCACGTCGCTGCCTTTCAGTCTCAAGGAATTTCTAATGTCTCTGCGTACGATTGTCTTTATCGCCCTGTTTGCACTGCTGGTGTTCTGGTCCGTGGGCGCATACAACCGGCTGGTGCGTCTGAAAAATACCATTGCAAATGCCTTCGGCCAGATTGACGTTCAGCTCAAGCGCCGCTACGACCTGATTCCCAACCTGGTGGAAGCTGCCAAAAAATACCTGCAGCATGAGCAGAGCACGCTCGAAGCCGTCATCGCTGCGCGCAACCAGGCGCGCAATGCCAGTGATGCCGTGCGGAGCCGGCCCGGCAAGGCTGATGCCGTCATCGCTCTGGCGGCCGCAGAGCAGGTGCTGGACGGCAGCCTGGGGCGCTTGTTTGCGCTGGCAGAGGCTTATCCCGACCTGAAAGCCGACCAGACCATTCGTGAGCTTAGCGAAGAACTCACCAGCACTGAAAACAAGGTCGGCTTTGCGCGGCAGGCCTACAACGATGCCGTGCTGGACTACAACAACGCGCAAGGCCAGTTCCCGACCCTGCTGCTGGCGCGCCTGTTTGGGTTTATACCGTCAGCCATGCTGAGCGCCACCGAGAGTGCGGTGGAGCGCCAGGCCGTCCGCATTCAGATGTGATGTTTCCCAGGACCAACTTTCAGAGTTTCCGCCGAAGCGATGCGATTTTTTGAACAGCAGGAAATGGCCAGGGCGCAAACCCTGCGGCTGCTGGTGTTGTTTGGCCTGACCGTGTTCGCCCTGGTGTTGGCGGTCAATGCCGCGCTGGCGCTGAGCTGGCGTGCGTTGACGCCCGGTTTCGGCGGCTATCCGGCCTATTTCTTTACCGTGAATACGGCGGTCACGCTCTTGTTTGTGCTGGGTGGCTGGTTGCTTGAAACCTCGACGCTGCAGGGCGGCGGCCCGGCGCTGGCGCGGCAGGCCGGTGCGCGCGAGGCCTGGCCCTCCAGTCGTGAGGCCGAGCGCAGGTTGTGCAACATTGTCAGCGAACTGGCCATTGCCGCCAGCATGAAGCCGCCGCAAGTCATGGTTCTGCCGCGCGAGGAAAGCATCAATGCCTTTGCCGCCGGCTGGGACGACGGTGATGCCGTGGTCGCCGTTACTCAGGGGGCGCTCGACGGCCTGAGTCGCGATGAATTGCAGGGCCTGCTGGCCCACGAGTTCAGCCATTTGCGTGAAGGCGATACCCGCCTGAACATGCGCTTGGCAGGCATGGTGTTCGGGCTGGAGATGGTCTTCAATCTGGGCCGCAGCATGTGCGAGGCCGATGACGACGGCCGCCGCTCCTTGCTTGCCCTGCCGGGTTTAGCCATCCTGGCCAGCGGCTCCCTGGGCTGGCTGGCAGGGCGGGCCTTGAAGGCGGCTGTATCGCGCCAGCGGGAGTTTCTCGCCGATGCGCGTGCCGTGCAATTTACACGCAGCAAGGACGGGCTGGGCGGTGTGCTGCGCAAGGTGGCGGGCGAGCAGGCCGGGAGGCATGCGCGTGCGGGCGGCATGCAGCGCAGTTTGCATCCGGCGGTGAATCACATGCTGCTGGTGAGCGGGGCAAGCCGCGAGCGCTGGTTCGCCAGCCATCCGCCGCTGGCCGAACGCATACGCCGCATCTATGGCCGACCTATGGCCGCCCTGTCTGCGCGCCGCGACGATGAGGCGGTAACGCGGCCCGATGCACTGTTTTGAGGATGGCAGGCTTTGAGCTGAGTACACCCAATGACACCGCACCTTGTCACACCCTTCAACCGGCTTGCTTCAGCCAGTTACCGGACGGTAGCGCGGCCGGGCTGGTCTAATAGAACCCTCACTGTCCGCGTCCGGACGGTTTAACGCTGGCCTTACGAGGCCGGCTTCCACGGCACCGATGCAAGATCACCCGACCCAAGTCCCTCTGTGGCGCCAGCTCCAGGGCGCAGCTTCAGTTTTAATGGCCGTTCGCGATGGCCAGTCCATGACGCCTGCCCTGGACGATGTTGACGCCTTGCTGCGGCCCGGCGTTCAGGCGCTGGCTTTTCACACGCTGCGCTGGCTGGGCCGCGCCGAAGCGCTGCGCCAGCAGCTCGCCAAGCGCCCGCCACCCCCCGAGGCCGACGCACTGCTTTGCGTGGCGCTGGCGCTTTGTTGCTCTCAGGAGGGTGATGCACCTTATACGCCGCATACCCTGGTCGATCAGGCTGTTGAAGCGGCCAAGCGAAGCGAATCCACCCTGCACCAGGCCAGTTTTATCAACGGCTGCCTGCGCCGCTTTTTGCGCGAGCAGGACGCCCTGATGGCGCTGACGGATAAAAGCCCGCAAGCCGTATGGAACCACCCGCAGTGGTGGATAGACCAGGTGCGCAAAGACCACCCGGCCCAATGGCAGGCCATCTTGCAGGCCAACAACAGCCAGGCGCCGCTGATTTTGCGAATCAATGAAAGAAATACGACGCAAGCCCAGTATCTGCAGGCGCTATCAGCTATCAATATAGAAGCGTATCCGGTCGGGAAGCAGGGTGTCATCCTGGCCCAGGCGCGGCCTGTGACCTCGCTGCCGGGTTTTGCCGAGGGGCATTTTTCGGTTCAGGATGCGGCAGCGCAATTGGCCGCGCCTTTGCTGCTGGATGGCCTCATGGCGTCTGCCGATGGCAAGGCCCGCCTCAACATCCTGGACGCTTGCGCGGCGCCCGGCGGAAAGACCGCCCACCTGCTCGAACTGGCCGACTGTGAGGTGACCGCGCTGGATATCGACGCCCGTCGCTGCGAACGTATCGCGCAGAATCTGCAGCGGCTCGGCCTGCGGGCGCACATCCTGGTTGGCGATGCCGGCCGGCCGAACGACTGGTGGGATGGCCGACTGTACGACGGCATTTTGCTTGATGCGCCTTGCACCGCCTCGGGCATCGTGCGCCGTCATCCCGACGTGCGCTGGCTGCGCCGACCGACCGACATTGCCCAGCTGGCAGGCATACAGGCGCATTTGCTCGCCACGCTGTGGCCGCTGCTCAAGCCAGGCGGGCGGCTTGTGTACTGCACCTGCTCGGTTTTCAGGGCGGAGGGCGACAGGCAGATACAAACGTTTGTTACGCACCACACTGATGCCCTATTAATGCCTTCACCAGGGCATTTGCTGCCCCAAAGTGGGGCTGTTGCGACAGTCTTCCCGGACAATTTGATGCGTGAGCACGACGGTTTCTATTACGCACTTCTTGAAAAGCGCCGCGGCTAATACGATGGGCGTCCTGGTCCGCTTGCTGTCAGGCTTGTGCCTGTGCCTTTTTTTGGCCTCAGGCCAAAGCGCGGCAGCGGCCACCGAGATTACCCAGCTGCGCGTGGAGCGCGCCGAAGACGGTATATTTCTGTCGGCACTGGTCCGGTTTGATCTCCCTTCCGTCATTGAGGATGCCCTGCTCAAGGGGGTTCCCGTGTTTTTTGTGGTCGAAGCCGAAATCACCCGCGACCGCTGGTACTGGACCGACCAGCAAGTAGCGAGCGCGGCGCGCACCCTGCGTCTGGCCTACCAGCCCCTGACCCGTCGCTGGCGCGTCAACATCGTGTCGGGGCTGATCACCAGCTCGTCCGGCCTGCGCGCCACCCTGAATCAAAACTACGAATCCCTGGATGAAGCCTTGTCGGCCATCCAGCGCGTGGCCCGCTGGAAAATTGCCGAGGCTGCGGAAGTGGGCTCCGACGCGTCCTACCAGCTTGACCTGAATTTCCGGCTTGACCTTTCGCAGTTGCCGCGACCCTTCCAGATTGGCGTGGCCGGGCAACGGGAATGGACTATTTCCGCGCAGGTGAAAGAGCGGCTCAGGCTGTCACCCCTGGCCGCCCCCAGTGCCGAGGGCAGCAGGTGAGTCCCCCCGGCAACGTAGCCTCCCTGAAAAGCCGCAAGGCTTTTCGCTGGACCGTGGGTGTCGGTGTCGGCATCGTGGTGGCGCTGGGGCTGGTGCTGCTGTTTTTGCTGACCCAGGCTACTGGCAACCGCGAACTCTACGAGCGCAATTTCGCTTTGCTCTTCGGGCTGAATGTGGCGGTGGCCGGCCTCTTGTTGCTGGTGATCGGCTGGATGGCCTTGCGGCTTGGCTTGCGCCTTCGCCGTGGCCGCTTTGGCAGTCGCTTGCTGGTCAAGCTGGCGGCTATCTTCGCGCTGGTGGGCCTGATGCCGGGGTTGATGATTTATGTGGTGTCTTACCAGTTTGTGTCGCGTTCCATAGAGAGCTGGTTTGACGTGGAGGTTGAGGGCGCTCTGGCGGCGGGCCTGAATCTGGGGCGCGCAACGCTGGACACGCTGGCGGCTGATCTGGCCAACAAGACACGGCAAGCGGCCACGGAAATGGCGGAAACCCCGGATACCTTGGCCGGGCTGGCACTGGAGCGCCTGCGCGACCAGTTGTCGGCCAGCGATGTCGTACTCTGGAGCGCGTCAGGCCAGTTGATTGCCAGTGCCGGGGAGTCCCGCTTCCTGCTCCAGCCTGAACGCCCATCGGTGCAGCAGCTGCGCAGTGCTCGGACCCGGCGCGTCACCACCCAAATCGAAGGTCTTGACGAAGTGGCGCCCGGCGGCAACGGCGAACTTGGGACCGACGCCAGTCCGGGCCCGCCCGCTCGCGGGGCCACCACGGCGCCGCGCGTCAAGGCCATTGCCGTGGTGAATAGTCCGAATCTCAATGTGCTGGGGCAATCCCGTTTCTTGCAGGTGACTGCGGTGTTGCCCGCCGGCCTGGTCGCCAACGCCATTGCTGTTCAGGAGGCTAACCGTCAATACCAGGAGCGCGCGCTGGCGCGTGGCGGCCTGCGAAAAATGTATATAGGCACCCTGACGCTCAGCCTTTTTCTGGCGGTGTTTGGCGCGGTGGTGCTGGCGGTGATCCTGGGTAATCAGCTGGCCAAGCCGCTGCTATTGCTGGCCGAAGGGGTCAGGCAGGTGGCCCAGGGCGATCTGACGCCCAAAGCCGCGCTGCAAGGCAAGGATGAGCTGGGCGGGCTGACGCGTTCCTTTGCCGACATGACGCAGCAGCTGGCCGATGCCCGATCGGCGGTGCAGCAAAGCATGAGTCAGGTGAACGCCTCCCGCGCCAACCTGCAAACCATACTCGACAACCTCACGGCGGGCGTGATCGTGCTCGACGTGCGGGGCAATATCCAGTCCAGCAATCCGGGCGCCAGCCGCATATTGCGCGCGCCGCTGGAGGACTACCAGGGCCAGTCGCTTGGCGAAGTCCCCGGCCTGGAGGTCTTTGCCAAGGACGTGCTGGCCCAGTTTTCCGACTATCTCAGCGCCAGTGCGCCGCAAACGCTGGCGCACTGGCAGCAGTCGTTTGAACTTCATGCGGTTGGACACGGTGCCAGCGACAACGCCATCACGCTGATTGCGCGCGGCGCCAAAATGCCAGGCACCGAAGAGTTCTTGCTGGTGTTCGACGATATCTCTGAAATGGTCTCCGCCCAGCGCGCGCAGGCCTGGGGCGAAGTGGCGCGCCGGCTGGCGCACGAAATCAAGAATCCGCTCACGCCCATACAGCTGTCGGCCGAGCGCCTGGAAATGAAGCTCGCGGGCAAGGTCGGGCCGACTGAACAGGCGCTGCTCACCAAGTCCGTGAAAACCATCGTCGACCAGGTGGACGCCATGAAGCGGCTCGTCAACGAATTTCGCGACTATGCCCGCCTTCCCGCAGCCGTGCTTAAACCCGTTGACCTCAATGCGCTCATTCATGAAGTGATGCAGCTCTATCTCAGCGATAACCCCAGCCAGACTGCAGCGGTGCCTGTCCACACGGAGCTCGACCCCAAGGCCCCGCCCATTCGGGGCGATGCGCAGCAGCTGCGTCAGGTGATTCACAACCTGCTGCAAAATGCGCAGGATGCCCAGGAGGGCATGAGAGGCGCCAGCGTCACCCTTAAAACCGACTATTCCGAAACCACCAACCGGGTACGCCTTACGGTGCGTGACAATGGGAGCGGCTTTCCCGAACACATCCTCAAACGCGCCTTTGAGCCCTACGTCACCACCAAGGTGAAAGGCACCGGTCTGGGGCTGGCAGTGGTCAAGAAAATTGCCGATGAGCACGGCGCGCGCATCGATATTTCAAATCGCGTCGCCGAAGGTGTCGTGCAGGGAGCGCAAGTATCGTTATCATTTGCGGTTGCGACTTGAGACGGTGCCTGATGGCGCCTGTTCAGTCGCACATCAGCACCGATAGAAAATAGTCAATAACTGGCAGGGCAGCAATTCAATCATGGCAAATATTCTGGTGGTCGACGACGAGCTGGGCATACGCGACCTGCTCTCGGAAATTCTCAATGACGAGGGGCATCAGGTTGATCTGGCTGAAAATGCCGCGCAGGCTCGCGCTGCCCGTGTACGTGCCCGTCCCGACCTTGTATTGCTCGACATCTGGATGCCCGACACCGATGGTGTAACGCTGCTCAAGGAGTGGTCGTCCAGCGGACTGCTCACCATGCCCGTCATCATGATGAGCGGACACGCCACGATTGACACGGCGGTTGAGGCCACAAAAATTGGTGCCATGGCATTTCTCGAAAAGCCCATCACCCTGCAAAAGCTGCTCAAGGCGGTTGAGCAAGGCTTGGCCAGAACAGTTGCCCGCTCACCCAGCGCAATCAACTCTGCCGTGCAGATGTCCGAGTTCAGCGCAGAGCTCATCATTGCCGGCGGCGTGCTGGCCGCACAGGTGGACAACGGACCACAGCCCTCCCAAAGTTTTTTGCTGGAAAAACCGCTGCGCGAAGCGCGCGACGAGTTTGAAAAAGCCTACTTCGAATTTCACTTGGCGAAGGAAGGTGGGTCCATGACCCGTGTCGCTGAAAAAAGCGGTCTGGAGCGTACTCATCTGTATCGCAAATTAAAGCAATTGGGCGTGGACTTGACGCGTGGCAAGCGCGGTGTTTGAATTTCAAGCCTTGCGTGCGGAAAATGGCCCTCAGGCTGATATATAATTTCCTGCTCAGGCCCGGTAGCTCAGTCGGTAGAGCAGAGGATTGAAAATCCTTGTGTCGGTGGTTCGATTCCGCCCCAGGCCACCAGTGTTCATGCGCCCCAGCGCCCTTTTCGGGTTCTGGGGCGTTTCTACAATTAAGACTGGTTTTCTACAATTCGGACAGTCGCTCCCCGCGCTTTCGCCTTGTTCCATACACTCTGGGCCCATCGATGGGGAGCAATCGACGCGGCACCTTTGCGTCAATTGGCTTGGAGCCAAAACGTAGGAGCATGTACGCTAAAGGGTCTTTTCCTTCTTTCCAGCCTTGATGCATATTGTCGAAACCGCGCACTACCAAGTAAACACCAGCGGTAAGCATTGCTAAATAAAAGCCTGCATTCGAAGGAAAGCCTACCTGTTGTTCCGCACTAAACCGATGTACTGCGAAGACCACTCCCATGGAGGCTTCCACCAAGCCGTAAGTAAATCGCGCCCGTAGGCGCCCCCAAAAAAAGACTCCACCCAGAGCCAGGACGCCCGCCCCTACAAAGCCAATGAATTGATTCCTATTGGCCGTAGGATTCAGATTCAAAAACCAATCGAAAAGATCAACGGCGGATGCGGCTGCGCTGTAAAACACCACTCCCATCAGAAGAGACAAACCAACATTGCCAGCCATAAAGATGAGCAGATGTTTTGGTGCAACAGGGCTCAGCGGACGTCCCTGCTCGAAAGCAAGCCTGAACCTCGTTGAGTAAAGCCATGACACCACCAACAAAAATGAAATGACCGCAATAGTCAGCGCATATTTGACGTAGTCATCAAGGGTGCGCGCGCTGATTCCATAGGCAACGGGTATGGTGTACAGAAAAATGAAAAATCCTTTTTCGATCAAAGTCCACGGACTGAAGGTTTTCGTTGGCCTTGCAGTTTCGTTTTTCGTTGTCTGTCTCATCGTCCCGCCTCTCTTTGCCAAGCCTGCCGAGTTGCTGGAGTGCACAAGAGTCAGGTTGGTCTCGAATGCTAACGGTTCTACCAGCCGCCCGGTGCCAGGGTTGTCTTGGGGTGAGGTTTTAGCGCGAAGGTTTTACGCGCTCACCAATTCGGGATCTTACGTAGTGTTCGGTCATGTCCCGATTCTTGTGCCCTAACAACGCCTGGGAATGGGCGAGGTCGCCGGTGTCTGTTGCTGCTTTTGCCCGAATATCCCGAAACTGACAATCCACCTTTGCCAGCGTGTGCGCCTTGTCAAAGCGTGAGCGCAGGGCGCACGGCCAACAAGAGCCAAATGAGGGAAAATTGACAAAAATTCGCGTTAATTAAAAAAGAGATCCATGAACGAAGCCACTCAATCTCCCCCTCTGCCTGACCGTCTATCAGTTGACCCGCGCAGTCCCCATCACGTCGCCGCGGTGTTCGAACGTGACGTTGGTATTCGATTGAACGACAAAGAGCGTTTGAATGTCGAGGAGTACTGCATCAGCGAGGGCTGGATCAAGGTGCCCGCAGGCAAGACGCTGGATCGCAAAGGCCATCCGCTGTTGATCAAGTTGAAGGGCAAGGTCGAAGCGTTCTATCGATAACTGACTTCTATTCGCCATGACCTGAGTTCTGCAACCGCGCATTCTGGATGTTGAGCTGCCGTATTGATTTGACTTGACGGTCTGATCAGTTTCATTCCCTGGAAATGGGTTTTGTGTGTCGCGTATTGGCGTGCACCCCCCCCCCAATGTCTTGCTGTGCCGGCTGCGGTTTGGTGCGAGCCCTGGTTCTCGCGCGGCATGGCAGAAATCCTTGTAGGGAATTTGAATAAAAAAAGCCCGGGTGCATAACCTAGGGGGGTAGGCTAATCTGTTGATTTCGGGCGCTTCGACGCCCGATTTTCTTTGCAGAACAAGCGCTTACGAGCGTTGCGCCTACCGAAGATTTTTCCGAAATGAAAACTCCCCGCAAATCCTAGGACTTACGGGGAGCTTTGGTAATCATCAATCCATTTTTCAACAGATTAAGCAACCCCCTAGGTGCATAACACCCGGGCTTTTTTGTCAGTTTCAGCTGAAAAGCGGCAGAGGCCCGCTTAGATCTTGCCGACCAGGTCCAGCGAAGGAGCCAGGGTCTTTTCGCCCGGGGTCCACTTGGCGGGGCACACTTCGCCGGGGTGCGTGGCCACGTACTGGGCAGCGCGCACCTTGCGCAGCAGTTCCTTGGCGTCACGGCCGATGCCGTTGTCATGGATTTCGCACAGCTTGATCTGGCCTTCGGGGTTGATGACGAAGGTGCCGCGCAGCGCCAGGCCTTCTTCCTCGATCATCACGTCGAAGTTGCGCGTGATGGCGCCGGTCGGGTCGCCGAGCATGACGTAGTTGACCTTCTTGATGGAGTCAGACGTGTCGTGCCAGGCCTTGTGGGCAAAGTGGGTGTCGGTGGACACGCTGTAGACCTCAACGCCCAGCTTCTGGAACTCGGCGTAGTTGTCGGCCAGGTCTTCCAGTTCGGTCGGGCAGACAAAGGTGAAGTCGGCCGGGTAGAACACCACCACGGACCACTTGCCCTTGAGGCTTTCATTGGTCACAGTGACAAACTTGCCATTGTGAAATGCTTCGGTCTTGAAGGGCTTGACTTCGGTATTGATCAGGGACATTGCAGTTTCCTTTTTTGCTTGTTGGGTTGATTGATTGGCTGGGAGCAGGGCGAAGGATAGATCAGCTTAAATCAACAATCAAATCAATTGATTGCATTGCACTAATTTGTAATAACTATTGCAAATTAGTTGGTCGGCATGCACCACGGAAATGAATACACAGCGCCCGCCCGCGGCGGGTTCAGCTTTTCGGTGCATCCATTTTCCTGATCATGGCCCTTGTGTGCTCGGTCAGGAATTCCAGAAAAACGCTGGTCCTGGCCGGGATGAATTTGCGGCTGGGCAGGGCTGCGTACAAGGTGTTCCTGCCGGTGATCCAGGGGGCAAGAACACGCTGCAGTTCTCCGGTATTGATCAGGTTTGCCACCAGGGCAATCGACTGGCTGATGATGCCTGCGCCTTCGACGCAAGCCTGAATCAGCGTATCGCTGTGGTTGACCAGCAGGGAGGGTTCGATCTGAACTTCGAGTTCGCGCTGAAGGTCTTGAGGATTGATGAGACGCAGGCTGCGGTGCCGGTTGGCCGGAGCCTTGATTCTCAAGCAGCGATGCCCGGTGAGATCTTCGGGGCGCTGCGGAGTGCCATGCTCGCGCAGATAGCCGGGCGACGCGCAAAGGATGCCGTCTGAGGAGGCAATGGGCCGAGCGATGATGTTGGCGTCAAAAGTGTCGGCAGCGCCCAGCAGAGTCAGGTCGTAGTCTTCAATGGGCGGAACCAGCGGCGAGTCCACATGGATGTCGAGCACTACCTTGGGATAACGCCGGCCGAACTCGGCCACCAGGGGCGCCAGCACATGCACGCCAAATATGGGCGGCGCGAGTATCCGGATCAGGCCGGACATTTCCTGCGCGTGCGCCTGCGCCGCCGCGTGGGCTTCATCAATGTCGCTGAGAATGTGACGCACGCGGGCCAGGTAAGCTTCGCCGGCATCGGTTAGCGACAGGCGCCGGGTGGTGCGCTGCAGCAGGCGCACACCCAGATGCGCTTCCAGGTCGCTTACCAGCCGGGTGACCACGGCGGCAGACATGTCGAATTTTCGCGCCGCAGCGGCAAAACTGCCATCGTCCACGACTTGCTGAAACACGCGCATTGACTGAAGACTGTCCATGACTGATTCCTCCAATGTTTTATTGTTGCTGATTTAGCAGCAATGCATTGTTTGAAATACGGTTTTTTGATGAATTTGATTGGAATAAAGTTCATTCATCGATGAGCCCAAGCCGCTACCAGACGACTCACCGAGGCTGGACAGACGGGAGATGCCCGCCATGCCCGGAATGGCACTTCAACTTTGAGAGGATATTTACCATGAAATCAAACTTTATTGCTGGCGCTGTTGTGGCTGTTGCCGCGCTGAGCTCGGTGGCGGCTTCTGCCGAAACCTTCAACTCCTACCTGTTCGACCAGATGAAAGCGCCTGCCACCAAAACCCGTGCTGAAGTCAAGGCCGAAGTGCTGCAGGCCCAGCGTGAAGGCGCTGGGGCCAGTTCCAGTTTCATTGGCGCAACCGGCCAGCAAGCTGCAGGAGTTCCACGTGCCGAAAGGGCCGGCGTGGCCCCCCAGGCTGCAGCTACTGCATCGAAAACCAGCCAGCAGTAAGCAGAACACCCGGCCGGACCGCCAACGCCCCGGAATCCTTGCGATCCCGGGGCGTTTGTCCGTCCGGGGCAGGGCGAAGGCGCTCCGCAGGGTCGCGTCACTGGATCGGGCGGTGTGATCCTCCTATGCGGAATCAGAGCGCTGCTTCCTTTTGGCCGCCTTGCGTGCTTCGTAGTGCGTCATCAGCGGCGTGACTGAAAGGCCATGCGCAATAACCGAGGCAACAACGACGGCCAGGGTAAGCGACAGCAGGCGCTCAGCCAGGGCTGGAGGGAGTTCATGGTTGATGGCATAGAGAAGGTAGTACAGCGAGCCGATGCCGCGTATGCCAAACCAGCCTATCAGGTTGCGCTGTGCGGCGATGACCGGGGTGCCGAGCAGGCCGATATATACCGCAAGCGGACGAATCAGCAGAAACAGGGCGGGGACGAACCACAGCAGGTCGCGCTGAAACTCAACCGTGGCGAGCAGAACGCCCACGGCCAGCACGATGCCCATCTCCACAAAACCCTCAAGCTGGGAGTTAAAGCGCTGCACCGCGTTCATCATGTGGGCGGGCGCTTCGGCGCCTGAGGCCTCGTTGTCTGCAGGGCTCAGCGCGGGCACGGGCTTGAGGAGCGGGACTGATTTGGGCTCATCAATGCGGCGCAGCGCCAGCCCGGCGGCAAAGACGGCCAAGAATCCGTAGGTCTGGCTGATCAGGGCCAGGCCATAGGTGAGCGCAATCAGGCCCAGGGCAATGAATTCATCGCTGCCTAGCGCTTCGCGGTGGCGCATGCGAAGGAAGATGATGGCGCGGCCGACCAGCGTGCCGAGCAGATAGCCCAGGCCCAGGCCACCAGCCACGGCCCAGAGCACGTCCACTGCCCACCAGCGCCAGCCGCCATGGCCCAGGTCGTGCAGGCCCAGCAGGCCCAGGCCCAACATCACAAACGGAAAAGCCGTACCGTCGTTCAAACCGCCTTCGCCGGTCAGGCCAAAACGCAGCCGGTCGCGGTCGCTGGGGTCTCCCACCTGCACGTCCGAGGCCAGCACCGGGTCGGTTGGCGCCAGAATCCCACCCAGCAGCACCGAGGCGCCCAGGGACAGGCCCAGCGCAAACACGCCCAGCGCCGTGACGGCGGCCACCGTGACCAGCATGGACACCGTCGCCAGTTGCACCGGAATGCGCCAGCGCCGGTTGGTAAGCGGCAACTCCAGCTTCAAGCCGGCGGTGAACAGCGAGACCAGGACCGCCACTTCGGTGAATCGCTCCAGCAGTACCGTGTTTTTCAGGGCATCAAGCCTGAGCAAGCCCAGGCCCAGCGGGCCGATGGCGACGCCAACACCCAGGTAAAGCATGGCGCTGCTCAGCGGCAGGCGGGCAATGAAGGAGCCGCCCAGCGTCATGGCAATCAGCAGCAGGCCGACGATGATGCAGCCCAGGGTGAAGGTGGTGGGCTCGTTCATGGCGGAGCCGGTCTGCGCCGTCGCCAGCCCATGCAAAACGTGAGGAAAGACATTTGCACAGCTTACGGCAAACGGAAACGGCTGCGCAGCAGCGCGCGGCCAGTCCAGGCACGCGCGAGAACCTGGATGTCCGGTTGAGGCTTATACGTTAAATAGACCTGCAGCCCCATAAAAATGGGTGCAAGCAGCTATTAAATATATAGCAATACCCGTGGTGGCAGGCGCCAGAACCTACCAGTCCACCAGGCTCAGGCCGACGCTCAGCACATTGCGCCTTCGGTTGTAGTCCAGCATGCTGTCGCCATAGCCGCTGAACAGCTGGACGTGGTAGCGCAAGCCGGTGTAAGTCGGTGACGAGGTGGGTGCCATCATCCAGTCAATCCGGGTCGAACCTTTGGCTTCGCTGCGCAGCGAATGCCGCAGCGTGAGACCCAGGGTATTGGCCTTGTTGATTTGCCATCTGCCGGTGAGTTCGGCCCGGCCCACGTAGTTTTCTATGCCCGGGTTTTCGTCATCAGCCGGCGACTCGCGCAGCCGGTCCCAGATGCGGCCCTGAAGGCTCAGGCTGGATTCCGGACCCAGGACTTTTTCAGCCGCTCCCATCAGGTAGGTGCGGTTCCAGCTGCGTGACAGCAATCCCGCCTGCCCGTTGGACTGGTGCACCAGGCCCAGGCCCGAGAGGCGGTAATTCCAGCCGCCGGGCAGTGCAATCTGGTGCGGATAGATGTAGACAATCTCGGGTTCATGATCCGTCGTGCGAAATGGCCGCGACAGCCCTGCGCTGAACAACTGCCAATAGCTTTGCTGGGTGTAGCCAAACCAGAGTGAATCGTGGTCATCCTCGTCGGATTGGCCGCTCTTGATCAGACCCTTGGCGATCTTGGTGCGTATCGACAGCTGGATTTTGGTTTCAGCATGCTTGTAAGGCTGGGGGACCGAGGCGCTTTCTGAGGGGGATGACGGCTGCGGATGGACGCCGCCAGACATGACGAATGCCAGGGAAATGGGGCGATAGCCGCGAATGGCAAAGGTGTCGCAGTCGGTGCCGCGCTGCAGTTCCCAGAATCTGGACAATTCGGAATACTGGGTGTTGCGGCAGCCGAGGGGCTTGCCATCAGGCGCCTCGGTATTGAGCGACGGCAGCAGCAGAATCTCGGTCGCGGGCTGGCCCGTGGCCGGATTGGCTGGCGCTGTGGTCATGGACGCTGGCGGCGTGTTGGCCGGCAACTGCGTATCGGCCCATTGCTGGAAACATGCCAGCTGAGCATTCGCATCGTTCTTGATGGCCTGGCAGGCTTGCCAGCCCAGGCTGGAGGGGCGATTGGCCGGCATATTGATGGCAGGCGCAGCGGTCTGCGCCTGCGCCAGGGTAGCCGCCAGCAGGCCGGCGAGCAGCAGCAGGCCGTTCAGCGGTAAGGGTTTGAAGTTCATGGGTGAGCGCATTGGCAGAGACTGGGTCAAAGTGGTTGTCAGGGGAGTTTCGTGAGCGTAAACGGCACGTCGGGCATGTCGGGCACTGCGCTGAGGCTGGTGTCCTTCCAGAGGCCTTGATAAACCTTGCCGCAGGAACCCGCCACCATTTCACCGTTCCAGGTGCCGGTGATGCTGAGGTTGTCGGACGATTCATCGAGCAGCAGCATGCCCTCATCCAGGTCGCCCGCCAGCGCCGCCTGGGCGGCATGACCATCGGCCACTTTTGAGCCGCTTGCGCTGCCCAGCTCGCGGCTGACCGTACCCGCCAGGCTGTCCGAAAATTCCGCATGGCGCTTGAGCAGCATGGTGGCATGGTCCGGCAAGCCGGCAGGCGGCAGGGTAAAGCGAACCGACCACAGGCCATACAGCTGCTCGGCTTTCATGCTGCGGGCGGGCGTACAGCCGGCTTCAGGCTTGTTTTGGGCGCTGGCCCCCGCAGCAAGGGTGCAAGCTGCTATTAAAAATAGAGCAAATCGAAGAAGGTTAAAAGTCATGGGTGAATAAGGATAGGAAGGGATAGCGTGGCCGCCGGCGGCTTGTCAGAACTTGTTGGCGGCCGCTGCGGCCAGGGAGTCGGCGGATTTCTTGGCAAACTCGGCGCGCAAGGCCTTGAGCTTTTCGCGCGGGTCTTCCTTGATGGTGGTTTTGTCCAGTCCCATTTCGGCAATGAAGCGGCTGGGCACGCCGGCAATCGTGTCGCGGCCCTTTTTGCGCCTGCGCAGCCAGTTCACGGCCAGGGTACGCTGCGCGCGGGTGATGCCCACGTACATCAGGCGGCGCTCTTCCTGCAGGCGCAGCGCGATGTTGTCCGTGTTGACGCCGTCGTCGTCTTCCAGCTTGAAGGGCAGCAGGCCTTCGTTGCAGCCGGCCAGCACCACATGCGGCCACTCCAGGCCCTTGGACGCGTGCAGCGTGGACAGCGTCACGACGTTCTGGTCGCCCTCCCGCTCGCTGATGGTCGAGAGCAGCGCAATCGTCTGCACCACTTCGAGCATGGTTTTGGTGGGCTTTTCGACCGTGGCGCCCGAGGCGTCCTCAATCTGGCCGCCGCAGCGCTGGGACATCCAGTCGCAGAAATCCATCACGTTGCTCCAGCGCGCGGCGGCCACTTTCTCGCTGTCCTCGCCGTCGTAGAGGTGCTTTTCGTAGTCGATTTCCTTGAGCCAGTCGGTCAGGAAAGTGCGCGCATCTTCCGCGCCCACGGTGCGCTTGGCCCGGTATTCCAGGTCGTTCAGGTAGCGGCCGAACTCCTGCAGGGAACCCACCGCCTTGGCCGGCAGCACCGAAGCCAGGGAATTGCTGAACAGCGATTCAAACAGGCTGAGTTTGTAGGTGTCGCCAAACGTGCCCAGTGCCGCCAGCGTGGTATGTCCAATGCCGCGCTTGGGCGTCGTCACCGACCGTATGAAGGCCTGGTTGTTGTCGTTGTTGACCAGCAGGACCATCCAGCTGCACAGGTCCTTGATTTCGGTGCGGTCAAAAAAGCTTTGCCCGCCCGACACCTTGTAGGGGATCTGCGCCTTGCGAAAGGCTTTTTCAAAGGGTTTGGCCATGTGGTTGGCCCGGTAGAGCACGCAAAAGTCTTTCCACTCGCGGTGCTGGCCACCCTCGGCCTGCAGGCTGCCCTCGGCCCGCAGGCTCTGGATGCGTGCCACCACGCGCTCGGCCTCGTGCTCTTCACTGTCGCAGTCCACCACGCGCACCGGCTCGCCTTCGCCCAGTTCGCTGAACAGGGTTTTGGGGAAGAGCTTGGGGTTGGGGCCAATCACATTGTTGGCGGCCCGCAAAATCGCGCTGGTCGAGCGGTAGTTCTGCTCCAGCTTCACCACCTTCAGGTTGGGGTAGTCCTGAGGCAGCCGCTTCAGGTTGTCCAGCGTGGCGCCGCGCCAGCCGTAGATCGACTGGTCATCGTCGCCCACTGCCGTGAAGCGGCCCCGCTCGCCGACCAGCAGCTTGAGCATTTCATACTGCGTGGCGTTGGTATCCTGGTATTCATCCACCAGCACATGGCCCAGCGCCGCCTGCCACTTGCTGCGCACCGCCTCGTGCTCCCTGAGGAGCTTGAGCGGCAGGCTGATCAGATCGTCAAAATCCACGCTCTGGTAGGCGCTCAGGCGCTCTTCATAGTTTCCCATGATGCGCGCGATCAGGCGTTCTTCATCGCCGCTGGCCTGCTCTTCTGCCTGGGCCGCATTGAGTCCTGCGCTCTTCCAGGCGCTGATGGTCCATTGCCACTGGCGCGCCGTGGCCACATCAACGCTGCCGCCCGCGTCTTTCAGGATGCTGGTCACGTCGTCGCTGTCCAGGATCGAAAACTGCGGTTTCAGGCCCAGCGCCGCGCCATCCTGGCGAAGCATGCGCACGCCCAGCGCATGAAAGGTGCAGACCAGCACGCCCCTGGCCTGCTTGCCGATCAGCCCCTTGGCGCGTTCGCGCATTTCGGCGGCGGCCTTGTTGGTGAAGGTGATGGCCGCAATCTGCTCTGGCCTGAGCCCTGACTGGATCAGCCGGCCAATCTTGTGCGTGATGACCCGTGTCTTGCCCGAGCCGGCACCGGCCAGCACCAGGCAGGGGCCATGCAGGTAGTTGACGGCTTCCTGCTGGGCAAGGTTGAGTCCGTGGGATTCAGGAGAAGGGGGTGACATGCGGACGGAAAACGTGGAAATGACGGGAATTGTAGGGAGTTGGTGGAAATTGATGGGAATACGGCGAGTCGGCGCTTAAAAAGCGCCGCAGCAGGCGTGACCGGAACTGGCGTTACGCGAAAGTCAGCCGTCATCATAGCCAGTCGCCTGAAGGCCAAGCCGGCCAGTGACAATACGCTTTGTGCTAAACATCCTCCTCGTCACCTTTCCCTTCTTTGCGCTGGTGCTGTGCGGCTATGTCGCAGCCCGGCGAGCGCTACTGCCGCAGGCCGCGATTCCGGGGCTCAACAGCTTTGTGCTGTATTTCGCACTGCCCTGCATGCTCTACCGCTTTGGTGCGAGCACGCCGATTGCGCAGCTGCTCGACGGCAGCCTGGTCGCGGTCTACCTGCTGTGCGCGCTGCTGATGGTGGCCTTCACGGTGGCGGTGACGCTCAACGGTGACAAAGGACGCATTGGCTGGAACGATGCGTCCTTTGGCGCGCTGGTGGCCGCCTTTCCCAACACCGGTTTCATGGGCGTGCCGCTGCTGGTGGCCCTGCTGGGCGCCCAGGCGGCGGGCCCGACGATTGTGACCATCACCATAGACATGCTGGTCACCTCGTCGCTGTGCATCGCTTTGTCGCGGCTCGACGGGGCCGATGAACACGGTGCGGCCAAAGCGGCCCGGCTGGCGCTCAAGGGCGTGGTGGCCAATCCTCTGCCCTGGTCCATCGCCCTGGGCGCGCTGGC
This sequence comes from uncultured beta proteobacterium, assembly GCA_963793855.1. Taxonomy (GTDB): domain Bacteria; phylum Pseudomonadota; class Gammaproteobacteria; order Burkholderiales; family Burkholderiaceae_C; genus Polaromonas. The sequence continues at coordinate 61,658 of CAWCBL010000004.1, read as the reverse complement.
CTCCGCCGTCGGTTTTTCCTTGCCAAAACCCATCATGGGCACGATCAGCCTGCTGGCCGATGCGGCCTCGCCGGTAGCCCTGTTCACGATTGGCGCGGTGCTGGCTCGCTCACAAATGAATAGCACAACCCGAACGCCACTGGCCGACTACGTGCCCGTAGCGCTTATAAAGCTGGTCATTCATCCGCTGCTGGTGGGCGGCGTGGGGATGGGCGCCATCGCGCTCGGCCTGCCGCTGGACCGCTTTGCCCTGACCGTGGTGGTGCTGGTGGCAGCTCTCCCCAGTGCCAGCAACGTGGCGATGCTGGCCGAGCGCTTTGGCGCCGACAACGGGCGCATCGCGCGCATTATTTTGCTGTCAACGGTGCTGGCGTTTTTCAGCTTTTCGGCGGCGGTGGCCTTGCTGACCTGAGCGGACGACGCCTTGAAAGAGGGTGCCAGTGCGACCTTGAACTGATGCCCTCTGGCACCGGACTTCAAGACCATCGCGGATTTCCGCCGATAGAGGGCGCTATGAGCCGCTGCGTCATGTCGACTTCTTGCCCGGGGCTAGTCAACCCCCTGAGTCAGAATGGTTGCCGCTTCTCTTTCCTATCGCTTTCCCCTTCGTTGGTCGCAGTTGAGAAATATCAAGCGGCTACTTTTCCCGCGCCATATAGTGAACTTGGTCGGTGACTGCAGTCAGTCCGATCGCAAAGTGGTTTGTGCTGGCAAGTCGCGGCGGCGGGCTGGCGTACGAACCTGTCTTGGGAAAGCTGAACATGCTGGACTCCTTGAAGCAGGCGGGCAAAGACATCGGCCGGGACATCAATCGCGCATGGGAAAGTCTGTCGGAGGGCTGGCGTGAATTGCTCAGTCGCAGCAATGCGCTCACGCATTTTGTCCGCCGCAAGGACGAAGGCCGGGAGGATGGCAGGGCTCTCGCCACTTTCCCTCGCTGGAGCCTGTTGGCCGGGGAAGTGGAGGAAACGCCGACCGATATCGTTGTGCGGGTGGAGGTCCCTGGCATGGAGAAGGAGGATTGCAGCATCACCATCGAAGGCAATCTGCTTCATTTGAGCGGTGAAAAGCACTTCGAACGCGAGACGCATGACAGTACCTACCATGTCATGGAGCGTGCGTATGGTGCATTTCAGCGCTCCATTCCCTTGCCCCGCAATGTGAATATCGACAAGGCCGAAGCAAGCTACAAGAATGGCGTGCTGACGGTTCGCTTGCCCAAGGAGGGCCGCAGCAATGCCAAATCCATTCAGGTGTCTTGAGTCAAACCATGTCCCTGACCCTGGCCTCGGCATCGTTCCCACACAATGGCCTGATTCCTATTCGGCACACCTGCGATGGCCATGATCATTCTCCGCAGCTTGCGTGGACAGGCGGGCCTGCCAACACGCAAAGCCTGGTCCTGATCGTCGACGACCCGGACGCGCCGGACCCCGAAGCGCCCAAAATGACCTGGGTGCACTGGCTCTTGTACAACATACCGCCGCATGTCAGTGAGTTGCCCGAGGGCGTCGCCGCCAATGACCTTCCTGCGGGAACCCTGCAAGGGATTAACGACTGGAAGCGCACCGGCTATGGCGGACCATGCCCGCCCGTTGGCAAGCATCGCTATTTCCACAAGCTTTTCGCCCTGGATATCCGTCTTCCAGATCTGAAAATCCCCAGCAAGGCGGCGCTGGAGAAAGCCATGCAGGGCCATGTCCTGGCGCAAGCGGAACTGATCGGCTTATACCAACGACGACCTTAGCCATTGGAGTGGCGGACATGATCTGTAAACCATGGGTTGGGTTGACGCCGTTTCCTGACCAAGGAAATACGGGCAAGGAGCGGCTATGAGCCTCATCGGCATCGATCCAGACACCTCCAATTCGGCGGCGGTCGTCTTGCGCGCTGCCACCAAGCATGCCTGCCGCACCGCCGGTCTGGACGTAGTCGAGCCTGTGTGAAAACGTCAACATTCTGCCCCCCGAATCCTCAAGCGTTGATAATTAAATCAACGCATTGATGGAGGCCAGCAGATGACGCGATACATCCATGGCAGTGACCGTAGCCAGGTCACATTACTGCCCGAGTGTCTGGATGACTACATCGACGAAGATAACCCAGTACGTGTGGTTGACGTCTTTGTTGACGAACTCGATTTGACGGAACTTGGGTTTGAGCGCGTTGCCCCCGCGATCACAGGACGCCCCGGTTACCACCCCGCGGTACTTCTCAAGCTCTACATCTACGGCTACCTCAATCGCATTCAGTCCAGCAGACGACTGGAGCGCGAATCCCAGCGCAACGTTGAACTCATGTGGCTTACCGGACGTTTGGCGCACGACTTCAAAACCATTGCCGATTTCCGTCACGACAACGGCGTTGGCATCCGCAATGTGTGCCGCCGCTTTGTGGCGATGTGCCGCCAACTCAAACTATTCTCACAGGTCATCGTGGCCATTGATGGCAGCAAGTTCAAGGCAGTCAACAACCGGGACAAGAATTACACCCAGCACAAGCTGGAGCAGCGCATGAAGCAAATCGATGAAAGCATCGAACGCTACATGTCGGCTCTGGAAACTGCAGACAGAACGCAACCTGTGGAAGCAGAAGCAAAAACGCAACGCCTCAAAGAGAAGATCACAGCCCTGCGCCAACGCATGCAGGACTTGCGCGATATAGAGGTGCGACTGAAAGAACAACCGGACGGACAAATATCCCTCACCGATGCGGATGCAAGGTCTATGGTTTCCAGCCGGATTGGTACTGGCTTGGTGGGCTACAACATCCAAGCTGCGGTGGACGCAGAACACCATCTGGTGGTGGCGCATGACGTGGTGACCACGGGGAGCGACAGAGGGCAACTCTCAAGCATGGCCTTCAAAGCGCGCGAAGCAACAGGTGAGAAGTCATTACAAGTCCTGGCCGATCGAGGCTACTACACTGGAGAGGAAATACGGGCTTGTGAACAAGCGGGCATTCACACCTTCGTGCCCAAACCCATGACCTCCAACAGCAAAGCGCAAGGACGCTACAGCAAACTCGATTTCACTTACATTGCCCAGGACAACGAATACCTGTGCCCCGCCGGACAGCGCCTCCCCTACCGCTGTAGCTCGGTAGAAAACAAAATGAAGATCAACACCTACTGGTGCTCCCACTGCAAGAGTTGCCCGCAAAAGCCTAAGTGCACGACCGGCAACGAGCGCCGCGTCAGGCGTTGGGAGCATGAGGAGGTTTTGGACACCATGCAGGCGCGCTTGGACAAAGACCCTGGCGCAATGCGGCTGCGTGGCAGCACGGTGGAGCACGTCTTTGGCACCATCAAGTTTTGGATGGGCTCGGCGCACTTGTTGATGAAAGGTCTGGCGAATGTTCGCACTGAAATTAGCCTGCATTGCTTGGCCTACAACATGCGCCGGGTCATGAGCATCCTGGGGATTAAAGAGTTGATCAACGCGATGCGATTGATGGGGGCTTGAGCCCTCTTTTTGCATCAAAACAGCCCATTACCAGACCTTCAAAGAGGCCTTCGGGCATCGTAGATTCGAACCAGGGCCACACAAATTTTGAAAACTGGGAAAAAGCCGTTTCCGGCAGGGGTGAAATTGAGGCGGGAAGTTTTTTTGCGTTTTCACACATCCTCAGTCGATTGGTGAACGAGCCCACCGTCGCGGCACCGGGCCGGCACGCGGTGCCAACATCGAAATTGATGTGTTGGTGCCGCTGGAGCGGGTCGCCAGAGGGGGGCGAGGAGGAAGCCCGCCTGACTCGCCCGGTCTCTTGCACCGTGGCCTCAAACTCGAACGCCCCTGCGGGCAATGCCAGGCCCATGGTGAGGTGGAACAGGAAGAGTGTCTGACCGTGAAAATTCCGGTGGGCGTCGAAGAAGGCCTGGCTCGGCGCGACATTGAATGTGCCGATCCTGGATGGTTCTGCCAGCGTGACTGTGCCGCCCGGCATCCAGCCCGGCGCGGGTCCCCGAACACCTGACCGCCAAGGAACGTGAACTGTATGAAAAGTTGTGAGTTCTCGGCGGCAATAAACCCTGACAGCCGTGAACCAGCTGTTGTCTCTGTGCTTGAGGATTGTCATGGATGCGCAAGCCCCGGTGGTGCATGGTTCAACAGGGTGCTTGTACAAGTCAAACAAGTGGAGCGGCGATGCCAAAGTTACAGGTAGCGGTGATCGGTCTGGGGCGTTTGGGCCTGGCGTGTGCCGAAGCCCTGCTTGACGAAAGTGAATTGGGACTGGCGGGTGTCGTGCGACGTCCCGGCGCGCCCGCCGCCTTGCCTGGCCGCCTGCAGCGCTTCCCCGTGGCTTCGCATGTGAGGGAGCTTGAGGGCGTTCGTGCCGCACTGGTGTGCGTGCCGGCCGATGCCGTGCTGGGGGTGGCGCGCGAACTCATGCAGGCCCGTATTCCCGTCGTCGAATGCGCCTGTTTCGAAGGCAGGGCACTTGAGGCACACCATGCCGCGCTGGGCGATGCGGCGGATAACCATCATGTGGCGGCGGTGGTGGGCGCCGGCTGGGATCCGGGTGTCCTGCCCCTGATGCGCAGCGCCTTAGAGATGCTGATTCCCCGAGGCCACACCGTATTTCATCGTCACCCCGGCTTGAGCTTGCACCACAGCGCGGCCGTGGCGGGTATGCCCGGCGTCAAGGGCGCGCTGGCCGGTGAATTCCGGGGCGACAACGGAGCGTCTCAGCACTATGTTTATGTCGAACTTGAGCGGGGCACGGAGCTTGCGCAGGTGCAGGCGGCCATCTCGGCCGACCCGCTGTTTGCCGGTGAAGTTCTGCAGGTTTTTCAGGTGGCCAATGTGTCCGAGCTGGAGGGCGAGGACGGGTTTGGCGTGGTGCTGGACCGCCGCGGCATTGCCACACATGGCCCGCACCAGAGCCTGCTGCTCGAAGCGCGCTTTGACCCCATCGCTTTCTCTGCGCGCGTCATGCTCGATGCCGCGCGCAAGATCCCCGCCCTGCGCCGGGGGGCGCACCGCTACGCCATAGGACTCTGACCACCATGCCCAGTAGCGTCCACCCTGTCCCGCTGCATGCCGGTGATGCGCTGGTGATCGTTGATGTGCAGTCAGATTTCCTACCCGGCGGCCGTCTGGCTGTGCCTCGCGGCGATGAGGTGGTCGCCGTGCTCAACGGCTGGCCGTCAGGGATCCTGGGGAAGTCGTATTCACGTCAGTATCGGATCAGAAGGCGTTCACGATTTTTTGGGCGGATCGCGTGCCGTTGAGGTCCTGCCTTGAGGCTTGTCAATTCATAGCGCATTGCCGCTGGGTATAAGAAGGCTTGGCATTGCTGTGGGACCAGGCCATGAAGGATCGCTGGGAGCATTTTGAACATGACGCGGATATCGGCGTGCGCGGCTTCGGCATGAGCAAGGCGGGCGCGTTCGAGCAGGCCGCGCTGGCGCTGATGGCCGTCATCACTGAGCCTGGCCGTGTGGACGCACGCAGCGCCGTAGCGATCGGCTGTGAGGCGGCCGACGATGAACTGCTGCTGGTGGGCTGGCTCAATGCGCTCATTTACGAGATGGCCGTACGACGCATGCTCTTTGCGCGATTTCGCGTGGCGATAGAGGGGACACGCCTGCAGGCCTCGGCCGAAGGCGAGCCGCTCTCTATCCCTCGACACCAGCCTGCAGTTGAGGTGAAGGGCGCGACCTTCACGGCTTTGCGTGTGATGCAGCTGGACAACGGCCTCTGGATGGCTCAAACCGTGGTGGACGTGTGATGGACCGAAGCAATTTATCCGAACGTGGCCCTTGTCACTGGGAATTACCTGCCACGGGCGGCATGCGGGTGCCCGTGGTGATCTACGCAAGCGACACCTTGCTGCGCGGGATGGACGACAGGGCGCTTGAGCAAGCCGTTAACGTGGCGACGCTGCCGGGCATCGTGGGCGCGTCCTATGTCATGCCGGACGCGCACTGGGGTTACGGCTTCCCGATAGGCGGCGTAGCGGCGTTCGACGCCAATGCGGGCGGCGTGGTATCCGCCGGAGGCGTGGGTTTTGATGTCTCGTGCGGCGTGCGTTGCCTGCTGACAGGATTGCGGCGCGAGCAGCTTATGGCCGTGCAGCAGTCGCTGGCGTATGCGCTGTACACGCAGATTCCGGCCGGTCTTGGCAGCACAGGTGCCATCCGCCTCAATGCCACGCAAATGGATGCGATGCTGTCGGGCGGCGCAAAGTGGGCTGTTGGCCGCGGCTGGGGGCTCGATGCCGACCTGGCGCGCATCGAAGAGCATGGGCAGATGCTGCATGCCAAGCCCGGACTGGTTTCCGAGCAGGCCAAAAAGCGCCAGCGCGACGAGATGGGCACATTGGGCAGTGGCAACCACTACCTGGAGGTGCAGGAGGTCATGCAGGTGTTCGACAGCGTCATCGCCAAAACCTACGGCCTGCAACTGGGCGATGTGGTGGTGATGATCCATTGCGGCTCGCGCGGCCTGGGGCACCAGATCGGCACCGAGTTTCTGAGCCGGATGGTCGTGGCAGCGCCAGGCTATGGGCTGACGCTGCCCGACCGTGAGCTGGCCTGTGCGCCTATCCACTCCGAACTCGGCCAGGAATACCTGGGGGCCATGCGCGCGGCCATCAACTGTGCGCTGGCCAACCGGCAAATCCTGACGCACCTGGTGCGCCAGGTGTTCACCCAGCTTTTTCCTGCGGTGCAACTGCCCTTGCTGTACGACGTGTCGCACAACACCTGCAAACTGGAAGAGCACCGCGTTGATGGCCAGCTGCGCCAGCTCTACGTGCATCGAAAGGGCGCGACCCGGGCTTTCGGCCCGGGGCATCCCGACTTGCCGGAGGCGCTGCGCGCGGCCGGGCAGCCGGTGCTGATCGGCGGCTCGATGGGGACCGGTTCCTATGTGTTGGCGGGCACGACCGAGTCTGAGTCGCTGGCCTTCGCTTCAGCCTGCCACGGGGCGGGCAGGGCCATGAGCCGGCACGCGGCGACAAAGACCTGGCAGGGCCGACAGGTGGTGGACGAGCTGGCTGGGCGCGGCATACTGATTCGCAGTCCATCGACGCGCGGCATTGCCGAAGAAGCGCCCGGCGCCTACAAGGACGTGACGGCGGTAGTGGATGCCGCCCAGGCGGCCGGTCTGGCGCGCAAGGTCGCCCGGCTTTCACCCCTGATCTGCATCAAAGGCTAAAAACGTGAACAAGCCTGCCAGCGTCACCTTCATGCTGACGGGCGACGTCATGACCGGTCGCGGAATTGACCAGGTGCTTGGCCACCCCGGTGCACCAGAACTGTACGAGTCCTACGTCCGCGATGCGCGGGATTATGTCCGGCTTGCCGAGGCTGTATGCGGCCCGATACCCGCACCCGTGCAGGCCGACTACATCTGGGGCGAGGCCCTGGCCGAGATGACGCGCATCGCGCCGGACCTGCGCATCATCAACCTGGAAACTGCCGTGACCATCGCCGACCATGCCTGGCCCGGCAAGGGAATTAACTACCGCATGCACCCGGCCAATATTGACTGCCTGACGGCGGCGCAGATAGACTGCTGCGTGCTCGCGAACAACCATGTACTCGACTGGGGTCGCGAGGGGCTGGATGAGACGCTGCGGGTTCTGCGGCAGGCCGGCCTGCACACCGCAGGCGCTGGCTCCGATGGCGATGAGGCCTGGGCGCCCGCTGCGCTGCCGCTGGCCGGGGGCAAGCGCCTGCTGGTATTCGCTTGCGGCTCCAGCAGCAGTGGCGTGCCGGCGGGCTGGTCAGCGGCGCCCAAGCGCTCGGGCGTCGCGCTGCTACCCGACCTGTCGGACGCCACGGCCCGGCTGCTTGCCGACGATGTCGCGCGCCAGCGGGCGCCCGGAGACCTGGTTCTGGTCTCGATTCACTGGGGTGGCAACTGGGGGCTTGACGTGCCGCCAGCGCATCGTGACTTTGCGCATCGTCTGATCGATCTTGGCGCGGCGGATATCGTGCATGGCCACTCATCGCACCACCCGATGCCGGTCGAGGTTTACCGCAGCAAGTTGATACTCTATGGTTGCGGCGACCTGATCAACGATTACGAAGGTATTGGAGCGCACGGCAGCCTGCGCAGTGATGTCGGCTGCCTTTACTTCGCGACACTGGCGCTGGCGGATGGCTCTTTGCAGCAACTCCAGATCATTCCATTTCAGCTCAAGCGCTTTCGTCTGACTGAGGCAGATCCTTCCGCAAGAAGCTGGCTCCAGCAAGTCTTCAGCGTTGGCGCTTACAGCCTGGAGCTGCAGAGCCCGTTGACGCCAAAAGGCTGGTCGCTGCGCTGGGTGGACAGAGCTTAGGCGATTTCGCATGGCGTGCGCCTTGGCGTCGCCGCGCCAAGTCGCGCGTGACCGGATGAATGAGATGCTTGAATGAACTGATGAAACATCGATCGACTTCATCCGGGGCCAAGTTTCGATGGCTGCGTGCTGGTGTTAGTTGCGCTTTGTCAACGGGTCTGGGCCGGGCCTGCCTAGACTTCCCCAATCATTTTCGAGACCTGAAAGGACCATCATGAAGACCGATACGCAACTGAAAAAGGAAGTTCTCGCCGAACTGGAATGGGATCCCACGCTCAATGCCAACAGCGTCGGGGTGGCGGTCAACAAAGGCGTGGTTCTGCTCACCGGTCACCTCGATACCTTTGCCGAAAAACAGGCCGTGGAAGAAGCGGTGCAGCGCGTTGCCGGCGTCAAGGCCATTGCGGTTGAGCTGGACGTGAAGCTGGAGCCACATCATCACCGCAGTGATGCAGAGATTGCGGCCGCCATTGGCGCCTCCTTCGGATGGCATGCCCTCATCCCCGATGACCGCATCCAGCTCAAGGTGGAGAAGGGCTGGGTGACGCTCACCGGTGAAGTGGACTGGCACTATCAGCGCCACAATGCCGAGACCGTGGTGCGGACTGTAACGGGTGTGGTGGGGGTGAACAACAGGCTCAGCCTGAGGGAACGCGACGCATCCGAGTACGTGGCCAATCGCATCCACGAGGCCTTGACGCGCTATGCAGAAGAGGAGGCCAAAAATATAAAAATCGTCGTAGAGGGGGGCACTGCGACCCTGAGCGGAACGGTCGCCACGCTGGCCGAGCTTTCTGTCGTGCAAGCGGCGGCGTGGTCCGCACCCGGAATTTCCCGCGTCGTGAACGAGCTCCAGGTTCAGCCCTAAGCCCGTGCAATGGGGTGGTCCTCGTGGGGCGCCCTATGCCAATCAAGGCAGAAATTGCTGGAATTGCCCGCGCCTGTTTGAAATTCGGTTGCTGCACTCCAATCCGGTGATTGGACCTCTTTTGATACATTGTTTTTTCTCAAGGCGACGGCTGTTGACTGCAGCGGCATGAACCCCCGCAGAGCATGCTAAAGCTGTTTTCCCGGTCCAACCCCTGGCAGATTGATCTTGCGCAAGCTTCTGCGCAAACCAAGAGGTTCAATCCTTGCAGGGGGACAGCAGTGCAATGCGGGCACACCAGACGGATGTGCAGGAGCGCATGTGCTCCCCGCTGGAGGACCCGCATGCTTTTTCCCATGCAGAACATCGTCGACTCGCTGCAGGCCCGCACCGGGAGTGTCCGTTTGCGATCGGGCTGCCTGATGGCAGCCACTACCGCGCCGGCCCGGGCGAGCCGGCCTTCACCGTGCATGTTCCGCTCCGACGCCGCGCTGCTGCAGGCCTTCACGCGCGGGCAAATCGGTCTGCTGGAGTCCTATTTTGACCAGAGCGTCGACGTCGAAGGCGATTTCGGCGCGGCACTGGCGGCCGGCCTGCTCAGTGGTCTGGATATGCACGGCAAGGCCTTGATCACTATGGAGAACGGCATTCATGAGCTGCGCTATTCCAACCACAGCCTGGCGCAGGCCAAGGCCAATGCCCGGGCCCACTATGGCCTGGGGGACGCGTTTTATCGGCTGTGGCTCGACGATCCGCTGATGATGTACACCTGCGGCTACTGGCCCGAAGGCACGCAGACGCTGGAGCAGGCGCAGCAGCGCAAGATCGACCATGTCTGCCGCAAGATTCAGCTCGCGCGCGGCGAGCGTTTTGTCGACATCGGCTGCGGCTTTGGCGGCTTCATGTTCCGGGCCTGGGAAACGCTGGGCGCGATCGGCACCGGTATCAACACCACGACCGAGCAGGTCGACTGGTTGCGCAGTGAAATCACGCGCCGGCGGCCTGGACGACAAGCTCAGCGTGCGCGAGGCCGACTTCCGCGAGGCCGATGCCCGGTACGACAAGGTGGTGTCGATCGGCGTGCTCGAACATGCCGGGCGTGACCAGCTGGCCGCGGTGATCCAGGCACACGCCGACCTGCTCAAGCCCGGCGGGCTGGGCATGCTGCATTTCATTGGCCATGTCGGACCGCGCGAGACCGACCTCTTCATCCGCAAGCACGTCTTTCCCGGCGGCTGGATTCCCGGCTTGTCCGAGGTGATCGTCGAGATGGAGCGCTGCGGGCTGGAGGTGCTTGACATCGAGAACCTGCGCCGCCACTACGCCTTGACGCTGGACGAGTGGGCCCGGCGGTTTGAGCGCAATGGGAGGCGATCCGGGCGCTCGACCCGCAGCGCTTTGACGAACGCTTTTACCGGGTCTGGCGCACCTACCTGGTGGGCTGCGCCGAAATGTTCCGCTCGCCGGCGGGCTACACCCATTTGTTCCAGATCGTCTTCAGCAAGGGCAACGTCACGCCGGCCAGCTACCCGATGAGCCGGGCGCACCTGTATGACGCCTGACGGCCTTGGCCCATGCCCGGCGCCGGGCCGAACTGCTCGCCGCCATGCAGTCCGGCGCGGCCGGCAGCGCGGCGCCGCTCGGTCTGGGCAAGCGCAGCTCCAACCTGTTTCGCGACCGCCACGAGGGCGCCAAGCGCCGGCTGGACCTGAGCGCCTTCTGCCATGTGCTCGACATCGACACCGCAGGCGGCTGGGTCGATGTCGAAGGCCTGACGACCTACGAGGAACTGGTCGCGCAAACGCTGCGCGCACGGCGTCATGCCGGCGGTGGTGCCGCAGCTCAAGACCATCACCGTGGGCGGCGCGGCCGCCGGCGTCGGCATCGAGGCCACCTCGCACCGGCAGGGCCTGGTCCATGACACCCTGCTGGAACTCGACGTGTTGCTGCCCGACGGCGAGGTGCTGCACTGCACGCCCGACAACGAGCACCGCGACCTGTTCTTCGGTTTTCCCAACTCCTACGGCACGCTGGGCTATGCGCTGCGCCTGCGCTTGCGCACCTTGCCGGTCAAGCCGTACGTCAAGGTGGAACATGTGCAGCATGATGCGCCGGGCACGTTTTTCATCAACCTGGCCGCGCACTGCCAGGGCAGCGCTGACTTTGTCGATGGCGTGGTGTTCGGGCCGCAGCAGCAGGTCATCAACCGGGCCTGTTTCGTCGATGCCGCGCCCTGGCTCAGCGACTACCGCTTCGAGCACATCTACTACCGTTCGCTGCTGGACAAGCCAGTCGATTACCTGACGGTGCAGGACTACATCTGGCGCTGGGACACCGACTGGTTCTGGTGCTCGAAGAACCTGTACGCGCAGCACCCGCTGGTGCGCCGACTGCTCGGCAGAGCCAGGCTCAATTCACGCACCTATACCCGCGTCATGCGCTGGAACGCCCGCTGGGGCCTGACGCGCCGCCTGGCCCGCTGGCGCGGCCGCTTTACCGAATCCGTCATCCAGGACGTCGATATTCCGATGGCAGCCGCGCCCGATTTCCTCGCCTTTCTGCTGCGCGAGATCGGCATCCTGCCGATCTGGATCTGCCCGGTGCGTGGGCCTGCTCCTGATGCAAGATTCACGCTGTATCCGCTGGCACCCGACAGCCTCTATGTGAACTTCGGATTCTGGGATGTGGTCGAGACGCACGCGGCCTACGAGCCGGGCCACTTCAACCGGCTGGTCGAGCGCGAAGTGACTGCGGCTGGGCGGCATCAAGTCGCTCTACTCGGACAGCTACTTCACACCGGAAGAGTTTGCGCAGGCCTACGGCATGGCGCACTATCAGGCGCTGAAGGCCAAGTACGACCCGGCGGGGCGGATGCTCGGGCTTGTACGAAAAATGCGTGCTGCGCGCATGAGTCGTCGAACCGAGCGCTGAGCGCTACCGCTTGAGCGGCGTAGGTCAATTTTGTTGATGTCTTGCGTTTTCTCAATGGGCTCGTGTGGTAACCCTCCTAGGATGCAGGCAGGGCTTCATGGACCGGACGGTCGCGGCAAGGCCGAAAAACTGACCCGCACAGGACGGAAGTGGCGGATCAAGTCGACTCATGGGTAGACGCGGCACACGGGCGTTGAATGACAAGATACATCGACATATGCAATGGTGATGCCGACGGCCTGTGTTCCGTCGTGCAATGGCGCTTGCACGAGCCGCAGGCCGCCTGTTTGATCACGGGGCTGAAGCGCGACATTGAACTGCTTGACCGTGTGCAGGCCAACCGAGGGCGACCAGTTGCTGGTCTGCGATCTGTCCATGCGGCGCAACCTCCTGCCGCTGCTGCGACTGCTTGCGGCCGGCGTATCTGTACGCTACTTCGACCATCACAAGGTTGACGAGATCCCGCTTCATCCGCTGCTTGAGGCGCATATTGATGTTGCCAGTGACATTTGCACCAGCCTGCTGGTGGACCGTTATCTTGGCGGCAAGTTTCGGGCCTGGGCAGTGGTGGGGGCGTTTGGCGACAACCTGACCGGCGTGGCCGAAGGTCTGGCGGTGGATCTGGGCTTGTCCGTTCAGGATCGCAGGCGTTTGCAATCCCTGGGGGAGTCGATTAACTACAACGCCTATGGTGACAGCGAGGAGGATGTTCACATCAGCCCCGGGCACCTCTACGAAAAACTGCTTCGCTACCCGGACCCCTTGAGCTTTCTGGAACATGAGGCGATCGGAGGGGAGCTTGATGCCCTGCGGCAAGACGATTTGCGACGGGCGCAAGCCTTGCCGCCCCATTTTCAGGATGCCCGTATTAGCGTCCACCTTTTGCCAGATGCCCCCTGGAGCCGACGGGTGTCTGGCAACCTGAGCAATATCCTTGCGTCCGCAGAGCCTCTTCGGGCCCACGCCGTGCTGACGCCCACGGTTTCCGGCGACTTTGCGGTCAGCGTGCGTGCGCCGCTGTGTACCCCTGCCGGGGCGGCGGAGTTTTGCCTGCGTTTTGGCGGCGATGGTCGGGCCGGTGCGGCGGGGATAGATCATCTTCCAGCGCAGCAACTGGAGCGGTTCATTGCTGTGTTTTCAGCTACCCGGTGGGGAGATGGCGCAGGCGTTCCGGGGTGATTCATGAAGGGGTATGAATGATGTTGCTTTATTCGCTGGACCTGGACGCTACGTTTGCGCTGGCACTGGCTGCCAATTTGGGCATTACGCTTGCTCCCCACGAGAACCGCGGCTTTGAAGACGGAGAGCACAAGCTCAGGCCCCTGCTCGACCCGCGCGGCCGTGATGCTTACGTGATCCACAGCCTGCATGGTGAGCCGCAGAACAGCCCGCATGACAAGCTGTGCCAGCTTTTGCTGTTTATCGCTACCTTGCGTGAGCATGGCGCGGCGCGGGTGACGGCCGTGGTGCCCTATCTTGCCTATGCCCGCAAGGACCGGCAAACCAAGCCATTCGATCCAGTGACCCTGCGTTACGTCGCACAGCTATTCGACGCCGTCGGCACGGCGCAACTGATCGTGCTGGAGGCCCATAATGTGGCGGCCTTCCAGAATGCCTTTCGTTGCATGACCATCCACCTTGAGGCGCACCACGCCTTCGATAGGCGGGTGATGGAACTGGTCGGCAATGAGCCATTGGCGGTCGCATCACCCGATCCGGGCGGCGTCAAGCGGGCACAGCTGTGGCGTGAGTCGCTCGAGAAGAAACTCCTGCGGCCGGTAGGCTTTGCCATGGTTGACAAGCGCCGCAGTGCGGGTGTTGTCAGCAGTGAAAACCTGGTCGCGGGTGACGTGGCTGGGATGACGGTTTTATTGATCGATGACCTCATCGCCAGCGGAGACACCATGCGGCGTGCGGCGGTGGCGCTAAGAAGGGATGGGGCACGGGAGGTTGTGGCATGTGCTGCTCACGGACTCTTTACCGGCCCGGCGGCCGATGCGCTGGCGGACGACAGCATTGCGTCAATTATCGTCACAGACAGCGTGCCGCCATTTCGCCTGCCCCTGGTTTCCAAGGCGCGCAGCAAGCTCACAATTGCATCGGCTGCACCGCAGTTTGCGCTGGCTATTCAGGCGTGCCATGGCGCATGGAAGAGATGAAATCGTCCGTTGCCGAAAGGGCGCGCGCAATATATCTTTCAGCCAGTGGTGGCCACTTCTCAGGCAAACGGGGTTGCGGGTCAAGCAAATGGGCCATGGCAAGACGGGCGCGCAACAAGGCGCTGTGCGCAGTGTAAAAATGCATCAGGGCCGCATGGGGATGGTCGCTCAGTGCGTTGGCGATACCTGAAACAAGCTGCGGACCAATCCACGGTGCCCCTGCCATGTCGCATTCCATGCTCAGGTAGGCAATTTCATCAAAGGGGTCGAGCTGACGCAGCAGGGGATTGAATTCCAGGCAGTCAAACACCACGGGCGGCTGCAGCAGGCAGACATGCTCGGGGCGCAGATCGCCGTGCCCATCGAGAATCCGCTGGTGCGACACCCGATCGCGCAACAAGTCGGCGGCCACGGCTAGCGCCGCGCCAAGGCGATCCATGGCCAGCGCCGCATTTCGGAGCTGGAACTGTGGGCGCAGCAAGACCTCGCGGTTCGAGGCCTGCGCGCACTGGAAACGGGCCAAATAGTCGTTCCCGCTCAGCGGCACGGCGGGCGCCGCCCGATAAAACGAGGCGAACAAGCCAACCAGCGAGTCAATGTCTTTGGGTGTGACCTGGTGCATTGCTATCAGGTGGTGAAGCATTCGATGAAAGGGTAGTCGCCGCATGGCTACCAGCCAGTCAACGGTCTCTCCGGGGGCGGGTAACTGCGCTTCAGGCAGGAGAGCGAAGGCGCCATCACACCACTGCAGCGCCATGACGCCGAGATAGATGCCCGGCGCCAGGCGCGCATTGAGGCGGACTTCCTCCCTGCAATAGTACTCACGGGCCTTGAGGGTTGAGAAGTCGAGAAACGGGAAGCAGACGGGCTTCTTGAGCTTGAAGACCCGTTGGTCCACCAGGAACACCCATGACATATGGGTTTCTATGCATTCCAGACGCAGATCGGAGTCGCCGTAGGTTTCAGGCGCTTGCAGGAACTTCAGCTTGGCCTCAATGTCCGGCATATGCAGGGCGTCCTTCGGGAAGTACTAGTTCAATGTAGCGCTTGCAGGGGAAAACTCGTTGCGAATTCTCAATTGAATTGAAGCTCAGTGTTCTCGGGAACCGGGGTCGAGCCGCTGCTCATCCGGTCTGAGCATGGGTTTATTTGAAATCTGCTCAAGGTCGGCGCCACGGTGTTGGCACCAACCGGTTCGACCAGCACTTGCCGCCGCGAATGGTTTGACGTCAGGCCTTCAGCAGCGCGATCACTTCATCGTCATCCACTTGTGTGAAGTGGCTGTAGAACTGACCTACCGCCTGGAAATAGGCCGGTGCGTGCAGGCACAGCACCTCGTCGGCCATGGGGCGAATCTTCTCCAGGGCTTCGGGCGATGCGACGGGAATGGCGCAGACCAGCTTGGCCGGGTGGTGCTGGCGCAGGCTGTGCAGCGCGGAAATCATGGTCGCCCCGGTGGCCAGCCCGTCGTCCACAACGATGACAACCCGTCCAGCCGGGTCAATCGGAGGCCGGATCGGCGTGTATTGTGTACGGCGCGAACGGATCGTTTCCATTTGCGTGTGCTTTTCGGCGGCGATGTAATCCTGGTCGGCGCCCACTGAGGCGGCATAGGGTGCGATGTAGGTCCAGCCATTCTCGGCGACCGAGCCGATCGCCACCTCGGGCTGGTAGGGGGCGCGCAGCTTGCGCACCAGCACCACGTCGAAGTCGCCGTCGAGCTGCTCGGCGATGGTCTTGCCCATGGGCACGGCGCCGCGCGGGATGGCCAGGACCAGCGGATGCTGGCCGCGGTAGGCCTTCAGTTGGGTGGCCAGCTGGCGGGCAGCGTCGTTGCGGTCTTGGAACATGTTGCATCCTTGGAGTTTGGCCAGCCCGCGCGTTCCGGCATCAACAGCTCGAATCTGAAGGCGGGCTCATGGGGCTGCAGATGGCACTCGATGAAGGCCAGGGGAGCCCCCACCACCTCCAGCATCGAATGACCGGGTTCAGCACATCATCTTCGACACCTTAAATGCACGGAAACTTTGTCGCATTTACTTTTAAGATTCTGGGCGGCAAAGTTTTGGAAGTCAATGGCAGGAATCAGTCTTGGAGTCATCAGCCATTCAGGCTTGAGCGCACGCTGATGGCCGACGGTCCGCCCTCAGATCGCAATCGGGTCCACATCAATCGCCCAGCGCACCAGGCTTTTGAATTCTGGTTGCCGGCGGGTTTCAAATAGCACCGGCTGCCAGGCCGCCAGAAAGCGCTGCAGCGCGGCGCGCGAGGAGCTTTCCACCAGCATCTGCGCCCGCTCGATATTGGCCACGCGCTGGATCGTCATGGGAACAGCCGGGTAGGGCATTACCTTGTCATGACCGGGGAGTTGCTGCGTCTGGGCGGCATGGGCGGCGGCATTCAGAAAACCCTGCGCCACTTCCTGCGTTTTGGCCTCGGCCCGCACCAGCGCGGAAAAACCGAAAGGCGACAGGCCTGCGGCCTGGCGCTCGGCCAGTTGCTGCGCCGCAAAGCCCGGGTAGTCATGCCGCTTGAGGGCTTCAAACAGCGGATGCTCGGGGTGAAAGGTTTGCACCCACATCTCGCTGGCTTCGCTGTGCCGTGCATCGCGGCCGGCCCGGCCTCCGGCCTGCATGAGCAGGCTGAACAGCCGTTCGGGCGCGCGAAAGTCGCTTGAAAACAGCGCCCCGTCGGGGTTGATGGCCGCCACCAGCGTGATGTGCCGGAAGTCGTGGCCCTTGGCAATCATTTGCGTACCGACCAGCACGTCAACCTCGCCCGCATGCACGCTGGCCAGCTGGGACTCCAGTGCGCCCTTGAGCCGCGTCGTGTCGGCGTCGATGCGGCTGATGCGAACCGGGCTACCGTCGGGCCGCGTGACGCCGGCCAGCAATTCGCCCAAGTGTTCTTCCAGCCGCTCGGTGCCGCGTCCGACCGGGGCAATATCGACATTGCCGCAGCTCGGGCAAGCGCGCGGTACGCGCTCGGTAAAGCCGCAGTGGTGGCAGCGCAGCGTGCGGTCGATCTTGTGAAACACGCGGTAGGCGCTGCAGTGCGGGCACTCGCTCTTCCAGTCGCAGTCGTGGCAGGCCAGCACGGGCGCATAACCGCGCCGGTTGAGGAAAATCAAGGACTGCTCCCCGCGTGCCACCCGTTCGCCGATCGCGGCCAGCAGCGGCGGCGCAATGACGCAATGCTTGGGCTGGTGGTTCATGTCCACCCGCCGCACAGTGGGAAGCTTTCCTGCCTCGGCATTGCCTTCAGCGCCCACGCGCTCGCTCATGTTCAGGCGCTGATAGCGCCCGGTGAGGGTCGCCTGCCAGCTTTCCAGCGAGGGTGTGGCCGAGCCCAGCATGACGCGGCAGGCGCCGTGCGGATGCCGGGCGTCGCTGGTCTCCAGCTTGGCCCGGTACACCGCCAGATCACGGGCCGAGTAGCGTGCGCCTTCCTGCTGCTTGTAGCTCGGGTCATGTTCTTCATCGACCACCAGCAGGCGCAGATTTGGCAGGGATGCCAGCACTGCCATGCGCGTGCCCAGCACCAGCCGCGCCTGACCCGAATGGGCCGCGAGCCAGCTTTTGAGCCGCTGGGCGGGGCTCAAGCCGCTGTGCAGGGGCACGACCCGCTCTTTGCCCAGATGGGCAAAACGGGCTTCAAAACGGGCCTGCAGTTGTGGCGTGAGGTTGATTTCGGGCACCATGACCAGCACCTGCGCCTGCGGGTCCTGCGCCAGCACCCTGGCTGCGGCGCGCAGGTAGACCTCGGTTTTTCCGCTGCCGGTGGCGCCAAACAGCAAAGCGGGTCTTTGGCCTCCCGCAGTTTCATTGTCAAATTCGGCCAAAGCCGTTATTTGCTGGGCGCTAGGTGCTATTGAATCGGTAGTATTTTGCGCGCAGCTGGTGTCCATTACCGGCCGCTTGAGCCGGCGCGCCAGCTGCAGCGTGCTGAGTTCGCGCAACTGCGGCGGCAGGGCCGCAAGCGCTACTTCGCCCAGAGAGCGCTGGTAGTAGCTGGCGGTAAATGCCACCAGCTTGCGCCAGGTGGCCGACAGCGGGGCCAGGCCGTCAAGCACGCTGGCGATGTTGCGGATTTGCACATCGGGCAGCTCGCCGCTGTCCGGCAAGCTGTCCCAGACCACTCCCAGCACTTCGCGCTTGCCAAAGGGACGCGCACCAGCGTGCCCGGGCTGAGTGGTAACTCACTTCGATAAGTGAGTGGTCCAGCGATGGCACTGTGGGCCGGCGTAGCCACCACCACCTGGAGCCATTCACTCATTTGGGGTACCCATTTAGAGTTAACTCTTCAAAAACAAATCCAGATTGGGCGCTAAGTCCTTGATTTGTTGATGCTTTAAAGTTTTCCAGATTTTCTGTGGATAACTTTGTTGATAGCTTGTCGGCTAGGCTCGCCAGGCCTTGTAAATCAAGGCTTTTCTTAAAATGCCCGGAAAAAAAGCAGTTTAAAGATTCCTTATGAATCAATGACTTACGTGCGCTATGGCTTTGATAGCGCAATGCCAGTCCCCATCCCTGGAATGCGGCACCGCAGCACGGATTTTGTGCATAAGTCCGGGCGGAGGGGGCTGGTTTTGTGTTAGTCATGGTCGAAATAAGGCCCGGAGCAGCCGTGTTTCGGCCTTTCCAGTCGGCTTCAGGTCCGAGCCGTGCGCATGCTGCGAGAGTGAGCGTGCACTGCGTTAACCAGCACTTCCACGCTATCGGGTGGCGTGTGCTGGCTGATGCCGTGACCCAGATTGAAAATCTGCGTCGGGCCGGTTTGAGTCCGGTCCGTGTGCGGTGCGCCGAAGCTGTTGAGCACGGCCGCCACTTCGGCTTCGATCTGGGCCGGGTTGGCAAACAGCACGTTGGGGTCGAGGTTGCCCTGCAGGGCTTTTGCGCTGGGGCCGTTCTCGCCGACGCGCGCCCGCGCCTGCGCCAGATTCACGGTCCAGTCCAGGCCTAGCACCTCGCAGTCGAGTTGCTTCATGCTTTCCAGCCACTGGCCGCCGCCCTTGGTGAACACCAGACGCGGAATCTTCACGCCGCCGTGTTCGCGCTTGAGCTGGCTCAGCACGCGGGCGGTGTAGGCCAGGCTGAAGGTGCTGGAAGGCCGCGTCGGCCAGCACGCCGCCCCAGCTGTCAAAAATCATCACGGCCTGGGCGCCGGCTTCAATCTGCGCGTTCAGGTAGAGCGCCACCGCGTCGGCGTTGATCGCCAGCATTTTGTGCATCAGGTCGGGGCGCCGGTAGAGCATGGTCTTGACGAGGCGGTAGTCGTCCGAGCCCGCGCCTTCGACCATGTAGCAGGCCAGCGTCCAGGGGCTGCCCGAAAAGCCGATCAGCGGCACGCGGCCATTGAGCGCCTTGCGGATGGAGGTGACCGCGTCGAACACATAGCGCAGCTTGTCCATGTCGGGCACTTCGAGCTTGGCCACGGCGGCTTCGTCGCGCACTGGCGATGCAAAGCGCGGGCCTTCGCCCAGCGCAAACGACAGGCCCAGGCCCATGGCGTCGGGCACGGTCAGGATGTCGCTGAACAAAATGGCGGCATCCAGCGGGAAGCGCTCCAGCGGCTGCAGCGTGACTTCGGTGGCGTAGTCGGTGTTGGTCGCCAGACCCATGAAACTGCCGGCCTTGGCGCGCGTGGCGCGGTATTCGGGCAAATAGCGGCCAGCCTGGCGCATCAGCCAGACAGGGGTGTAATCGGTCGCCTGACGCAGGCAGGCACGCAGAAAAGTGTCGTTTTGAAGAGGTGCAAACATGGCTTGATTGTCTCAGGTGTGAGGGCCACTATGCGCGGCCCTGATTCGGATTTACCATGGTCGCCACATTTTTGCTTAACTGGAAAAGGGCAATGCCATGCGCTTGAATGACCAGGATTACTTTCGCAGCTGCATCGCCAAGGAGCGGCGCCTGGCGCAGTTGCTGGGCCATCAGCACATAGAGGAATGCTATGAAAGCATAGGCACGCTCTGGGACAATGCACAGGCGCTGCCAAAGTGGACGCGCGACTGGCAAGCCTGCGGGCCGCTGATGACCGAGTACCGGATTGCGCTGCAGTATGCGCGCAAGACGGAGGGCGATGGGGAGGAGGAAGGCGCTTGCGACGGCGTCGTGACCGCCGGCTCCACCACGGTCACGCTCTCCGACCACCCCAGTCGCGACCGGGCCGTGATGTATGCCATCGTCAAGGAAGTCGTTCACTTGCTGGAGCACCACCATGTGGCCAAACCGGAGCAAGCGGTGCCGCTTCACCCGTATCCCTAGCCGCCGATGGTGGCCGGGCCGCCGCGTCACGCTCGCCTTGGCGGTTGCGTTTTTCAAGCGCTGAGCCCGGCCTCGGGCTGCCTCAGCAGCAGCCGCTCCAGCGCGTTCAGCGTGTGATACGACTCGGCAAAGTCCGCAAACAGCGTGGCGTTGTCAGGCGCTGTGGCCTGGCCGTGCCAGTCGGCGCGAAACTGCTCAAAAATCTCGCCAAAGCTTTTCCGGCCGTCAATCAGGCGCAGGATTTTTGCCCCATATTTGCCGGGATTGACCGTCACGCAGACGCCTGAGTGCTGGTGCTGGAGCAAGAAGGGCTGGCCGCGGTTGCTGCCGAAGACCTGCGACGCGATCTCTCCAGTCAGGGGCTCGTGGTAGAAAAACGGGATGTAGGCCGCATCGCCATACGGCGCGGTGCAGCTGGCGTCACGGATGAGGTAGAGCGAGTGCGTGATGATGTTGCCAATCATCAGCTCGGCCATTTCGTATTGCTGCCTGAGCGGCAGTTTGCGCAGCTCGGCGGCCATGGCGGGCGGCTTGCTGCCCAGCACCATGTGGGGCAGGTAAGGCGAGCGGCCGCGCTGCACATCGCTGAACGCCAGGTGCAGGCCGTGCTCGCCGCCTAACCAGTCGAACAATTCGCCCACGGCATAGGAGCGGTCCTGCGAGTGCAGCAGCAGGTCGTAAATGCCGGCGTCGCCCAGCTTGTGGTCGTGGTGCAACTCTTCGGCCCGCATGAACCAGTTGCTGGCCGGCAGGCTGCCCAGCAGGTCGCGGGTGTTGGCAATCTTGCGCTGCTCGTCGGCTTCGCTTTCAGTCTGGTCGCCATTGACCATTCGCATCAGCGCCTGCATTTGGTAGACCCCGGTGCGGCCCGTGGTGCCGTAAACCATCAGCCCGATCGCGCCGTCGTCCTTGAGCACGCTGCGCAGCGCCCTGAGGCCCAGGTCGGGGTCGGCCAGGTGGTGCAGCACGCCGCTGCAATTGATGTAGTCAAACTTGCCCAAGCCGAGCGCCGGCAGGCTCAGGAGCGAGTAATTGACCCAAGTGATGTTGCTCAAGCCGCGAATGCGTGCACGCTCCTTTGCCAGCGCAGTGCTGGCTTCGCTCATGTCGAGGTGCACAACTTCGGCGTTGCTGGCTCCGATGGCGCGCAACTGCTCGGCCAGGAAAATCGTCGCGTCGCCGGTTCCGCCGCCGGCGACCAGCGCCCTGAAACCGTTCTTGAACGACTGCTTGCCGGCAAAGCAGTAGTGGTTGATCATGGGCAGGTCTTCCAGCCAGGTCAGCATCAGGCGTTTACGCTCGTCTTCCGGGTTGCAGGGGGGATAGGGCAGGGCTTCGTACTGGCTTTTGACCCTGGGCAGGTAGTTGTGGGGCATGAAGGTCTCAAAAAAGGAAAAGGCTGAAAGCGAGGGCCGTATTGTCGGCCAGCTACCTGAAGGCCGATAGGCTCGGCGCACCGGCGAGAACTGCACAAAAGCAGCGCCGGCATGGGCTCTGCAGGGGCAAGTTCAGCGGGCCAGGCTGCCCGGCTGTGCCGGCACCCGCAGAACGCCGCTGGACAGCAGCACCCGGTGGTCAATCTTGAGGCAGTGGTCTTGCACGACCAGCAGGCCTGCTGCTTCCGCGCTGGCCGCGGCGGCGGCATGCGCCACACCGAGCTGCATCCAGACCGCCCTGGCGCCTATGGCAATGGCGTCATCGACGATGGGCGGAATGTCTTCGCTGTTGCGAAAGCAATTCACCAGGTCGATTTTTTCGTGCTGGGCCGCTTCCTGCAGCGTGGCATAGGCCTTTTCGCCCAGCACTTGCGTCGCGTTCGGGTTGATCGGAATGATGCGGTAGCCGGCAGACTGCATGTAGCGCGCCACATCAAAACTGGCGCGGTGCGGCTTGGGTGACAGACCCACCACCGCAATGGTCGGGCAGTTGTTGAGGATGTAAGTGATGCGCTCGGCTCGGGCAAGGGACTTCATGGAGCGGGTTTCCTATTGTTTGAAGGGGCGGGCCGCGCCAGGCCTTACAGCCTGGCCAGCTCGGCCCTGACGTCGTCCACCGACAGAATTTCTGACAGCACCACGGGTGCGCGGCCAGGCTTGTAGATCACGTAGACGGGGACGCCGCTGCGGCCCAGCAGGGCCAGCGCCGCAGTGACGGCCGGGTCACGGCGCGTCCAGTCGGCGCGCAGCAGGGCCACATTTTTCGCATCCATATCGGCCAGCACGGCCGCATTGGCCAGCGTGGTCTTCTTGTTGTACTGGCAGGTCACGCACCAGGCGGCGGTGAAATCGACAAACACGCTCTGACCCTGCGCTGCCAGCTGCTCCACGCGGCCGGGCTGCCAGTCCTGCCAGCGCGCAGATACTGCGGCTGGGGGCGTGTTCACAGGTTTGATGATGTTTGGCCCGATAGCCCAGATGCCTAATGCGCCGATTGCTATGGAAAACGTAGCAATCGTGTTGCGGGCAGCGCCGCGCAGGCTCAGGGCCCAGATCGCCAGCGCCATCAGCACCAGCAGGGCCAGCAGCGCGCCCGCGCCGTCGATGCCGCTTTGCTGGCCCAGGACCCAGACCAGCCATGCCACTGTGGCAAACATGGGAAAGGCCATCAGCTGCTTGAAGGTCACCATCCAGGCGCCTGGGCGCGGCAGGGCGCGTGCCACGGCAGGCACCGCGCTGGCAAGCAGATAAGGCAGGGCCATGCCGATGCCGATCGTGCCAAACACCGCCAGCGCCTGCAGCGCAGGCAAACCGACGGCATAACCCAGCGACGCGCCCATGAAGGGCGCGGTACAGGGCGAGGCAACGGCGGTGGCCAGCACGCCCGACAAAAACGCATTGATGGTCGGGTTTTTCGACTGCAGATTTGTGACCCGTCCGGGCAGCAAATTGCCAAATTCAAAGACGCCGGCCAGATTCAGCCCCAGCAGCGTGAACAGCGCCGCCAGCCCCGCCACCACCGCCGGGCTTTGCAGCTGAAAGCCCCAGCCGAGCTGCTCGCCGGCCGCCCGCAGGCCCAGCAGGACAGCGCCCAGCGCCAGAAAAGACAGCACTACGCCGGCGGTGTAGGCCAGTCCGGTCGCCAGGCGCGTGGCCTGGTTTTTGACATGCACAAAGCCCACCACCTTGATGGCCAGCACGGGGAATACGCAGGGCATCAGGTTCAGGATCAAGCCCCCCAGAAGAGCGCCCAGCAGCGCAGCGAGCAGACTCAGGGACGGCGCTCTGCCCGCAGCCGCATTGGCCTTCAGGGCCGCTTCAAGCGCGGGTGACACGGTGGCCACTGCGGCTGCGGCGGGCCATTCGCCCTTGACCGGCGCGGCTATGCGGTAAGCCGCCTCGCCAAGCGCCACCACCAGCGGCATTTGTTGCGGACTTTCGGTGCGCTGGCTGGAGAGCGGTAGTTGCGCTGTCCACAGGCCGCCTTGCCAAGCCTGCTGCCAGGGCGCGGCGGGCTCGATCACGCTGGCCGTTTCCGGGAACAAGGCCAGCGATTTGCCATGCAGCGCCGTGGGCAGGCCGGCCAGTTGCACCTTGAGCGTGTTGCTGCTGACCTCGATCTGGCTGCTGCCCGTGGGCAGCGGTTTTGGCGTGGCTTCAAACGTCGCCTGAAATGCCTGGCCGCTCGCCGCCGTCGAGCCTTTGACTGGCAGGCTCAGCGTGAATTCGCCTTCCTGCGGAATGCATTCCTTGCGGCAGACCAGCCAGGCGGCCTTGAGCCTGACGTCGAGTTGCGCCGCGTTGAAACCGGGCGCGACGGTTAGCGGCACCGGCAGCAGCACGGTATTTTCGTAGCCGTAGTTGGCCAGGTTGCCGATCGGTATTTTTTTAGGCGTCGGCCAGGCGATGTCACCCGCCGTGATGCCGGCCGGCAACTGCCATTCCAGCAGGGTCGGCAAACCCGAATCGCCGGAATTTTTCCAGTAGGTGTGCCAGTCGGGCTGGTGCGCCAGCTGCAAGCCCAGCCACACCGGCTTGCCGGCCTCGACACCTTCGGGCGCCCAGGCGAGCAGTTCGGCGCGCACCTGTTCGGTGCTGACCACCGGCCCTTTGGCAGCTGTGTTTGTGAGGCTATTTTGGGCTGAAGCGCCCGTGGAAAAGGCGCAAGCAGCTATTAAAAAAATAGCTGACGCAAAGCGTGAAAAATTCATGATGGTAGTGTGAGCGGCGGTCCCGCCTTTAGTTCCGGTGGCGCGAGGGTGCGCGCCCATACCCCGGATTGTGCGTCAGGGGATGCAGGCGTAGCCGCAGGCAAAATCCGCCTCAGTCCTCGTCCGGCAGCAGGGACGGCTGTGCAAACACTGCGGGCAGTTTCTTCGGCGCCCTGATGCGCAACTGCTTGTTCACGTTCTCCCGGCCAAACACCACCTCGATGTCCGCCACGGCCACGCCAAACAAGGGTGCCAGAAAGCGCAGCATGTGGTCGGTCGCCTTGCCGGCAATGGGGGTGGCCGTCACGCTCACCTTGAGCTGCGTGCCCTTGGGCTTGCCGATGGCGTCCTTGCTGGCGCTGGGCTTGCCCAGAATGTTCACCACCAGAACGTCGCCCTCCCAGGCGAAGAAAGAGTCGCCGGTTGAATTTCTACGCTTCATGGGCTGAACCGATTCCAGAGGGTCTGTTGCGGGCGGCTTCGTGAGCGCGTGTTTTTGTCATGGTTTGATAATACGGCCATGAACCGCCCTGCGTCCCAGTCCACCGCCATGCCGACGCGCATCGTTTTGGCCACCCTCAATGCCAAATACATCCACGCATCTCTGGGCCTGCGGTGCCTGGCGGCCAACATGGACCTGCACGGCGGCGCGGGGCTGCGCGCTCGCACGCAACTGCGCGAATTCGTCATCCAGCAGCGGCCGACGCAGATTGTCGAAGACCTGCTGGCGCTCAATCCTGCCGTGATTGGGCTGGGCATTTACATCTGGAACGTGGTGGAAACCACCCAGGTCGTGCGCCTGCTGAAAACCCTGAGGCCCGACATCAAGGTGGTGCTGGGCGGGCCGGAGGTCAGCTATGAGACGGGCGAGCAGGAGATCTGCCGCCTGGCCGACCATGTTGTCACCGGCTGGGGCGATGTGAGCTTTCCCAAACTGTGCCGCGCGCTGCTCGATGGACCCCAGCCGCTGATGAAGGTGATTGCCGGCGAGCAGCCCGCGCTCGAGCGAACTGGCCCTGCCCTACGGCGAGTACACGGACCAGGATCTGGCCAAGCGTCTGCTCTACGTCGAGGCCTCGCGCGGCTGCCCGTTCAAGTGCGAGTTTTGCCTCAGCTCGCTGGACAAGACGGCCTGGGCGTTTGAGCTGGACCGTTTCATGGCCGACATGGAGGTGCTGTACCAGCGCGGCGCTCGCAACTTCAAGTTTGTCGACCGCACCTTCAATCTGAAGGTGGATTTCTCGGTCCGCATCCTGCAGTTTTTTCTGGACCGGATGGCGCCCGACCTGTTTGTGCATTTCGAAGTGGTGCCCGACAGCCTGCCGGACCGGCTCAAGGCGCTGATCGCGCAGTTTCCGGCCGGCTCGCTGCAGTTTGAGGTCGGCATCCAGAGCTTTAACCCCGAGGTGCAGCAGCGCATTTCGCGCAGGCAGGACAACGCCAAGACGGCCGACAACCTGCGCTGGCTGGTCAGCGAAAGCCAGGCGCATGTGCACGCCGACCTGATTTTCGGCCTGCCCGGCGAGACACTGGAAAGTTTTTCCGATGGCTTTGACCGCCTCTATGCGCTGGCGCCGCACGAAATCCAGTTCGGCATCTTGAAGCGCCTGCGCGGCACGCCGATTATCCGCCACACGGCCGACTTCGCGATGGCCTACGACCCGCAGACGCCTTACACGATTTTGCAGACTTCAACGGTTGACTTTGCCACCATGCAGCGCATCCAGCGCTTTGCGCGCTATTGGGAAATGGTCGCCAATTCGGGGCGGTTTGCGCTGGGGCTGAAGCTGCTTTTAGGGCCGGGCTCCGCCTTCAATCACTTTTTGGGCTTCAGTGACTGGCTCTGGCAGACCACCGGCAAAACGCATGAATTCGCGCTGGAAAAATTGGTGGATTTGCTGCATGAGCACCTGACTGCCGTTCGGGGTCTGGCTGACGAGGATGTGCGGGCTGCGTTGATGGCCGATTACCGGGCTAGCGGGGCGCGGGGGCGGCCGCAATGTCTGGCTGATTTGCTGAACGCAGAGCGTGTGGCCTTGCCTGCCGGGGCGGGGAAACTGCGGGCTGAGCGTCAGGGGCGGCATGCCAATCAGCAGGCGGCGCACCGGGATGAGATTCAGAAGGCGGCAGCTGCTGCCTAAGGCAAGCACCGTATGGCTCAAAATACACCCATGAAACCTGCACCGTCCATTCAAGCAGCCTTGCCCCGCTTCTGGGCCGACCTCAAGAGCCCCGACTTTTCACGGCTGAACCTCGCCCGCTGCATCGCGGTGCTGCCGGTCGCGGCGATTGAGCAGCATGGCCCGCACCTGCCGCTCAATGTCGATACGACGTTGGTGGACGGCGTCATTGCCGCCGCGCTGCCGCATTTGCCTGCAGACCTGCCGGTGCTGTTTTTGCCCACACAGTCGATCGGCTTCAGCCCCGAGCACACGCGCTTTGCCGGCACGCTCACGCTCAAGGCCGAAACCCTCATCCGGCTCTGGACCGAGCTGGCCGAGTCGGTGGCGGCCACCGGTGTTAAAAAGCTGGTGCTGCTCAATTCGCACGGCGGCCAGGTGGGGCTGCTGGATGTGGTGGCACGTGATCTGCGGGCGCGGCTTGGCATGCTGGTCTACAGCGTCAACTCCTTCAACCTGCCGCTCAGGGACGAACAAGGCGCGTCTGTTGCCGACCTTTTCAGCGTGCACGAGCACCGCTTCGGCATTCATGCGGGCGACATCGAGACCTCCATGATGCTGGCGCTCAAGCCGGCGCAGGTGGACATGGCTAAGGCGCAGGATTTTCACTCGACCTCGCAGGACCGGGCCGAAAAGTTCGGCATTCTGGGCGACGGCCGCAGCGCCAAGCTGGGCTGGCAAATGCAGGACTACAACCCGCAGGGCGCGGTCGGCAACGCACGGGCGGCCACGGCGGAAAAAGGCCATGCGCTGCTGGGTGCCATGGGCCGCAGCCTGGCGCAGATGCTGGCTGAAATAGACCAGCTGCCGGCCGATACGCTGAGCAACCAGACGGCGTTCTGACGCACGCATCAAACCGGAGGGTCTTTCCGGGGCGGCACACAGGGGCCCCGCATCGTTCCCTTCGTTCCTGATGCGATCCTGATGGGCCGGGTGTTACGCTCATCTCATGATGAATACTCGAACGGTCCACGACGGCGGTTTCGCATCAGCCCGAGGCTGGGTCATCGTCGCTGCGCTGCTGGTGGCGGCCACCCTTGTCAGCATGTTGCTCGACCGGCATGTGACGCTCACGAGCCAGGCCATGATTTATGTGCTGGCTGTCGTCATTGCCTCCTACAGACTGGGATGGGCTGAATCGGCGGTGTGCGCGGTCGGTGCAGTGGCTGCCCTGAACTTCTTTTTCGTTCCTCCCCGCTGGACGCTGGCCGTCGAAAATCGCGAGCTCTTTGTCGCGCTGGCGACCATGCTGGTGGTCGCCCTGGTGATCAGTCATCTGGCCACAGGTATTCGGCGCGAGTCCGAGATGGCCCGGTTGAGTGAGCGGCGCGCGCGCCAGTTGCAAGCCTTGTCCACCGAGCTGGCCAGCGCCGCGTCACCGGCGGAGGTCCTGTCGCTGGGGCAGCAGGCGCTGGACGCCGCATTCACCGGACCGTGCACCCTGGCGCTGGCCAATGAGGAGAATGAACTGTCCGACGCTGCGGCACTGGCCGGTCCGGTGCCCGATGGCCTGCGCTGCTGCATGCGCGAGGCGGCCGTGCTCGGGCCGGGGACGGGGCGGTGGCCGGGCCTCAATGCCTGGTACCTTCCCTTGGGGGACAGGGGGGGTATCCTGGGCGCAGCCCGTGTCTGTCCCTCCCTGCCCGGCGATGTGGACGGCCGGGAGCATGCGCAGGCCTTGTGTGCCTTGCTGGCGCAAGCCTTGTGGCGCCTGCGACTCAGCGCGTCAGTACATGCCGCACAGAGCGAGATGCAGCGCCATCAATTGCAAAGTACTTTTCTCGCTGCGGTGTCGCACGATCTGCGCACCCCACTGGCCGCGATCGTGGGCGCTGCATCGTCCCTGCAAACCCAGCGCGACCGGCTGCCGCTGCCTGAGCAGGACCGGCTGCTCGATAGCATCATCAACGAGGCGTCGTACCTGACCGAAGTGACGGAGAACACCCTGCAATTCGTGAGACTTTCGAGCTCGGCGCAGGCGCTTCGCCGCGACTGGGAATCCATCGAGGAGATCGTCGGCGCGGTGCTCGCGCGCGTGCGCCAGCGTGACCCGAAACGCCGGATCAAGTCCCGAGTGTCGGCGGGCCTGCCGCTGATCAAGGCCGACCCGGTGCTGCTGGCCCAGATGCTGGGCAACCTGCTCGATAACGCGCTGAAGTACAGCGATGGCCCCATCGACTTGACGGTGAGCGCCGATGACCGGGAGCTGATCGTCTCGGTGAAAGACCGGGGTCCCGGTGTGTCCGAGGCAGAGCGGGAGAGCATTTTTGAACCCTATGCGCGCGGTGAACAATCCGGCCACCGGGGTGCCGGGCTGGGCCTGGCAGTGTGCCGCGCCATTGCTGCTGCCCATGGCGGCCGGCTGACGCTCAGGGGCCGTGCCGGCGGCGGCAGCTGCTTCAGTGTCTGCCTGCCGATAGATGCCCGGCAACCTGAAAAGGACTTGCCATGACCATGCGGGTGCTGGTGGTCGAGGACGACCGCGAAATTCGGGCGCTGATGCAGTCTTCCCTGTCCGTCGAGGGCTTTGAAGTCCAGACCGCAGTGTCGCTGAGCGAGGCCAGCGCACTGCTGCGCCACGACCCGCCCGATGTCATCGTTCTCGATCTGGGGCTGCCTGATGGGGATGGCGTGCAACTGGTACGCGAAGTGCGCCAGCACAGGGCTGTGCCCATCATTGTGGTGTCGGCCCGCCACCAGGAGGCGCAGAAGATTGAACTGCTCGATGCGGGCGCCGATGATTACCTGACCAAGCCATTCAGCGTGGGCGAACTTCTGGCACGCATCCGGGTTGCCTTGCGGCATCGCGGCACGGCGCTTGCCGCGGCCGTGACGGTGCATGCGCTGGAAGATCTTCGCATTGACCTGGCGGCTCATTTGGTGCAACGCGACGGCGAAACCCTGCATCTCACGCCCACTGAATTCAGGCTGCTGGCGCGTCTGGTGCGAAGCGCTGGCCGGGTGGTGACCCACCGGCAGTTGCTGGCTGATGTCTGGGGCCCCGAATTCACCGAACATACGCACTACCTGAGGCTTTACATGGCCCAGTTGCGCGCCAAAATAGAGCGCGACCCTGCCGAACCGCGACATCTGCTGACCGAGATCGGGGTCGGTTACCGGCTGGCGGATGCCTGATGCCGCCCATCCTTATGCGTTCCTGATGCCCGGGCGGCGATAGTGGCTCCCTGTTCTCCATCGATCGTCTTCCATGAGTAAACTTTCAGACAAGCAAGGGCTTGCCGCGCTCACCCTGGGCGCCATCGGCGTGGTGTATGGCGACATCGGCACCAGCCCGCTGTACACCATGAAGGAAGTCTTCAGTCCGGCCACCGGCATCCCACTGGACGCCGCCCATGTGATAGGCGCCGTATCGGTGATATTTTGGGGCCTGATGATGGTCGTCACGCTGAAGTACGTGCTGCTGATCCTGCGTGCCAGCAACCGTGGCGAAGGCGGCATCATGGCGCTGACGGCACTGGCGGTCAATGCGGCCGGCAAGACGCCAGGACGTCGCACTGCACTGCTGTTGACCGGTGTGCTCGGCGCGGCATTGTTTTACGGGGACAGCGTGATCACACCCGCCATATCGGTGCTGAGCGCGGTCGAGGGAATGGAAATAGTGACGCCGGTGCTGAAACCCTATGTGCTGCCCATTTCCGTGGCCGTTCTGGTGGGGCTGTTCATGGTGCAGCGCCACGGTACCGGCGTGGTGGGCAAGATGTTCGGTCCGGTGATTGTTCTCTGGTTCGCCGTGCTGGCGCTCACGGGTGTCATGCAAATCATGCAGCAGCCGGCCATCCTGGCTGCATTCAACCCCTGGCGCGCCGTGGCGTTTTTGCATGCGCAGGGATGGCATATGTTCGTCGCGATAGGCGCCATTGTTCTCGCGTTCACCGGCGTCGAAGCGCTGTATGCCGACATGGGCCACTTCGGCAAACGGCCCATCCGGCTGGCGTGGATGGGCCTGGTGCTGCCCGCCCTGGCGCTCAACTACATGGGCCAGGGCGCCCTGCTGATGCGGGACCCTTCCGCGCTGGAAAATCCGTTTTTCCGTCTGTTCCCGCAGGATTGGCTGATTCCCGCGGTGGTACTGGCGACATGCGCTACGGTGATTGCTTCACAGGCGGTTATTTCGGGAGCCTACTCCATGACCAAGCAGGCCATTCAGCTCGGCCTGCTGCCGCGCATGCAGGTGACCTACACCTCGGTCAGGGAAGCCGGCCAGATCTACCTGCCGGAGGTCAACTGGATACTGCTGGTGGCTGTGCTGCTGGCCGTTGTGGGCTTTGGCAGTTCGTCCGCACTGGCAGCGGCCTATGGCATCGCGGTGACGATGACGATGCTGATCACGACGGTGCTGACATTTTTTGTCGTCCGCCACGGCTGGGGCTATCCCCTTCCTGTTGCGCTTGCCGCCACTGGCGTTTTTCTGGCGCTCGATGCGGTGCTGGTCGTGGCCTGCTCACTCAAGTTCTTGCAGGGGGGCTGGTTTCCGCTTGTGCTGGGCGTGGTGATGTTTGTCCTGATGGCTACCTGGAAGCGCGGTCGTGAGCTGCTGATCGAGAGCATTCGCAGCGACGACCCGGAACTGCTGCCCTTCATCACCAGCCTGGCCAAGGAAAGCCTGCACCGCACCCCGCGCACGGCGGTGTATGCCGTCGCCAACCCCGACACCGTGCCGCAGGCGCTGATGCACAACCTCAAGCACAACCAGGTGATCCACGAGCGCAACCTGATCCTCACCGTGGTGTTCCATGATGTGCCGTGGATTTCTTTCGAGGAACGTGTGCGGGTCACGCCGCTGGTGCCCGGGTTCTGGAAAGTGCAGGTGAATTACGGGTTCAAGAACACGCCGGACATTCCGCAGGCGCTGGAACTCTGCCGCGACCAGGGGTTGGCCGTTAATCTGTTTGAAACCTCGTACTTCCTGAGCCGTGAAACCATCGTGCCCACCCGGGGGGCCGGCATGGCGCATTGGCGCGAGGCCCTGTTTGCCGCGATGTCACGCAATGCGGGCAGCGTGGTGAGTTTTCTGCGCCTGCCCAATAACTGCGTCATAGAGCTGGGAACGCGGGTGCAAATTTAGGGAGTGGCTGTGCCGGCTTGTGGCTGACCTCCCGAATCAAGCCCCCAGGCGGGCGGTAACCGGCCTGGGGAGTTGTCATGCCAGCCGTGCCGATAAGCCCGCCTGCAGTAATGAAAGTATCGCCCATAGCCTGGCGAAGAATTTCCCGGGTTTGCCGCTAGTTTCAAAAAATGCAGATGAATTTACCGGATTTTTGTAAAAAACAGCTAAATTAGCTCCATGGATCTATTTGACCGGAAAATTCTTCAAGTGCTTCAGTCTGACTCGCGCACCAGCCTGCAGGACATCGGCCAAGCCGTGGGCCTGAGCGCCTCGCCCTGCTGGGGACGCATCAAGAAAATGGAGGAAGCCGGCGTGATAGAGGGCTACACCGTGCGGCTCAATGCGCAGGCGCTGGGTTTTGGCGACACGGTGATGGTGCAGGTCACGCTGGACAGCCACTCCGACAACACGCTGGAGAAATTCGGCGAAACTCTGGCGGCGATTCCCGAGGTGATCGAGGCTTGGCTGGTCTCGGGCGAATACGACTACCTGTTGCGCATCGCCGTGCATGACACCAAGGACTATGAGCGCCTGCTGCGCGAGCGGCTCTACAAGATCAAGGGCATACGCCACAGCATGTCCAGCTTTGTGCTGCGTACGCTTAAAAAAGCTGATTTGCCTTTATTGCCGGGCTGAAACCTTCAAAATTTCGGTATGGTGAAAGACTGACAAAGCTCTGCGTGGCTGGCTGATAGCGGCTTGCCTGGGGTGGGAGCACAGTCGCGCAAAGGGTGCCTGCTGCCGCATCGGTATTGCACCTGCAACCCGCTTGAGGAGTTTTGCGATGCATCTACGCGCTTTCTTTTTTGGCCGCTGGAGCGCTGCCGCCTCGTGCCTTGCCTTGCTGGGTGGGCTTGCCGCCTGCGGCGACACGGCCTTGCTGCCACCCGAGGCGGGCATGGGGGCCACCCCGACCCTGCCCCAGCCCAGGAGCCGCTTGATCCCGACAGTCAACATTGCGCCCGCCCAGGGCTGGCCCGAAGGCGCGATGCCCACGCCCATGTCTGGCCTGGCTGTTGCTGCCCTGGCAACAGGCCTGAGTCATCCGCGCTGGGTCTACGTGCTGCCCAACGGGGACGTGCTGGTGGCCGAAAGCAACGCGCCGCCCAAGCCGGACGATGGCAAGGGCATCAAGGGCTGGTTCATGAAAAAAGTCATGCGCCGGGCCGGGGCTGGTGTGCCTTCCGCCAATCGCATCACCCTGCTGCGCGATGCCGACGGTGACGGCAAGGCCGAGACGCGCACGGTGTTTTTGGAGAACCTGAACTCGCCCTTTGGCATGGTGCTGGTGGGCAAGGATTTTTACGTTGCAAATAGTGACGCCGTCGTCCGCTTTCCCTATGACACCGGGCAAACCAGCATCACCGCGCCACCGGTCAAGCTGCTGGACCTGCCTGCCGGACCCATCAATCACCACTGGACCAAAAACATCATCGCCAGCCCCGATGGCAGCAAGCTGTATGTGACGGTGGGCTCCAACAGCAACGTTGGCGAACGCGGCGTCGAGGCCGAAGCCGGACGCGCTGCCATCTGGGAAGTAGACCCCGAAACCGGTTCCCACCGCGTGCTGGCGTCCGGCCTGCGCAACCCCAATGGCATGGGCTGGGCGCCTGACAGCGGTGCCTTGTGGACGGTGGTGAACGAGCGCGACGAAATCGGCAGCGACCTGGTGCCCGACTACCTGACTTCGGTAAAAGACGGTGCTTTTTACGGCTGGCCCTACAGCTATTACGGCCAGAACGTGGACGAGCGCGTCAAGCCACCCAGGCCAGATCTGGTGGCCAAAGCCATCCCGCCTGACTATGCGCTGGGCTCCCACGTCGCGTCTTTGGGCATGGTGTTTTCTGAAGGCAATGCCTTGCCGCCCGTCCCTGCGCAGCGGCGTGTTTGTCGGCGAACATGGCTCCTGGAACCGCAGACCCCACAGCGGCTACAAGGTCGTGTTTGTCCCATTTATCAAGGGCAAGCCAGCCGGTCTACCCGTTGATGTGCTGACCGGTTTTCTGAGCGCCGAGGGTCATGCCTATGGCCGTCCGGTGGGCGTGGCCATGGACAAGCGCGGCGCGCTGCTGGTGGCCGACGACGTGGGTAATAGCCTATGGCGCGTCACCAGCAGGGCAGCGAAGTAATTCCTTCATTCCATTTCTACTTCAATGCGATAGATCCTTGCCCCGCCTTGTGCGTGCCCGCTCAGGCGGAGGTCACCCAGCCGGCGTGCTCGGGCGCGTCCAGGTGCGGCAGCGTGTTGTAGGTCACCAGGGTGTGGCGCCGCGGGGTGAATGCAAACTCTGTTACTGAGGAGTTGCGTATGCGCATGTTGAGCTCAATCGTTGTTTCCGGGCTGGTACTCAGCACCTGGCCCACGGCGGTCGCAATGGGGCCGCCGCTGGAGACCAGCAGCACATTTCCTTCGTAATGCTTGCGGACATAGTCCAGCGCATCGGTCACTCCGGCGGCAAAATCGTTGTAGCTGGGCATGCCCTGCGGGCTGACCACACCCGCCATCCATTGCGCCAGGCCGTCACGCAGCAGGCGAAAGTGGTGCTTGTACAGCTCGGGCGTGTCGGGTTTTTCAAGCTTGTGGGGATAGATCGCGCCGATGAGGGCTGCGCTGTCGTATTCGTTGAGGCCAGCCCACGGGGTGGCTTCCATGGCAATCCCCATGCCTTCGCAGATGCCGGAAAAAGTCTGGCGCTGGCGCGTCAAGGTGCCGGTCATCGCGGCCTCGAAAGTCAGGCCCTTGTACTTGAAGTATTCCCCCAGCCGCACGCTTTGCCGCTGGCCCAGCGGGCTTAGCAGGTCGTAGTCGTCAGCGCCAAATGAAGCCTGGCCGTGGCGTACCAGATAAAGTGTTCCCATGGGACGAATTTAGACCAGGTGGCCAATTGGCCCTTGTCACCCGGGGGACGCGGGCCATTTTCAGGCGCGATGGTTTTTGCCGCCGGGCTCGCCTAATGCGGCAGCGCTGCTGACCTTGCAGGGGCCACAACGGTGCGCACGGCAGCAAGTTCCTGTGCCGCTTCATCGAGCCGCGGCAGCGAGAGGTAGCGCAGGCAGCAGACGCGCAGGAAGGACGTGAAGTTGGGATTGTCATCGCGCAGGGCCGTCAGTTCTTCGTACAGCGTTGCAATCATCTGGTTGGTGGTCTTGCCCTCGCGGTTGGCGATCTCGGCCAGCACGTCCCAGAACAGGTTTTCCAGCCGGATGGTAGTCACCACGTTGTTGATCCGCAGCGACCGCGTTCGCGCTTCATACTGGATCGGGTCGGCATGCACATAGACATAACACATGGAGAGCTCCTTGGGCGGGAAGGTCGGGCCTGGAATAGGGTTCCGGTCTTTTGTTCCCGGCCCTGAGCTTGCCTCAAATTGTTTTTTCTGTCATCTGCCGCGCGATGTACTCGGCCTGCCGGATGGCCAGCGTCACGATCGTCAGCGTCGGGTTTTCGGCGCCGCCGGTGGTGAACTGGCTGCCGTCGCGAGATGAACAGGTTGGCGATGTCGTGCGTCTGGCCCCACTTGTTGCACACGCCGTCCTGCCGCATTGGCGCTCATGCGGCAGGTGCCCAGGTTGTGCGTCGACGGGTACGGCGGCGTGCGGAAGGTCTTGATCGCGCCCGGCCGCCTTGTAGACCCGCTCGCCCTGGCGTGAAGGCGTGGTTGCGCATGGCGATGTCGTTGTCGTGGTCGTCGAAGTGCACGTTCGGCACCGGCGTTGCCCCACTGGTCCTTCACGTGCGTTGTTCAGCGTGACGCGGTTGGTCTCGCGCGGCATGTCCTCGCCGACCAGCCACATGCCGGCCAGGTGCGTGTAGTGGTCCATCCACCAGGTGAAGTCGGCGCCCCAGCCGCCCGGGTTCAGGAAGGCCGCCATGAACGGGATGCCCAGCGACAGCGTCTCCATCTCGTAGCCGCCGGCGAAGCCGCGCTTCGGGTGTCGTGCGCGGCCTCGTCGCGAATGATGCCGGCCATCGTGGTGCCGCGGTACATGTGCACCGGCTCCTTGAAGGCCGCGTACACCGAGCCGGTCATGTGGCGCATGTAGTTGCGGCCGACCTGGCCCGACGAGTTGGCCAGGCCGTCCGGGAACTGCGGCGAGGCCGACAGCAGCAGCAGGCGCGGCGTCTCGATCGAGTTGCCGGCGACGCAGACGATGCGCGCCTTCTGGCGCTGCTCCTTGCCGTCCTTGTCGAAGTAGACGACGCCGGTCACCTTGCCGCTGTCGTTGTGCTCGATGCGCGAGACGTGCGACTCGGGGCGCAGGTCGAGGTTGCCGGTGGCCTCGGCCTTCGGGATCTCGGTGTACAGCGTGCGACCACTTGGCGCCGCTCTTGCAGCCCTGGAAGCAGAAGCCCAGCTGCAGGCAGCGGCCGCGGCCGTCGCGCGGCTGGCTGTTGATCGCCATGTTGCCGGTGTGCACTTCCTTGTAGCCGAGCTTGGTGGCGCCGGCATGCATCACCTTGAAGTTGTTGTTGCCCGGCAGGCCGGGGATGCCGTTGGTGCGCGTCACGCCCATCTTGTCTTCGGCCTTGGCGTAGTAGGGCTCCAGCTCCTGCAGCGTGATCGGCCAGTCCAGCAGGTTGGCGCCCTTGATCTCGCCGTAATGTGTTTTGCGCTTTGAACTCGTGCTCCTGCAGGCGCAGCGAGGCGCCGGCCCAGTGCGTGGTGGTGCCGCCCACGGTCTTGCAGATCCAGGCCGGCAGGCTCGGGAAGTCCTTCGCGACGCGCCAGTTGCCCGAGGTGGTGCGCGTTGTCCAGCCAGGCCAGCTGGCTGAACGACTTCCATTCGTCGTTGATGAAGCTCGCGTTCGACTGCATCGCGCCGGCCTCCAGCACGACGACCTTGATGCCCTTCTGGCACAGCTCGTTGGCCAGCGTGCCGCCGCCCGCGCCGGAGCCGATGATGACGACGACGCGAGTCGTCGCTGTTGTCGAATTTTGCCATGTGATGTCCTGATTTTTTCTGTGCGTGGTGTTCGGTCTTGGCTGGAAAGGCCTCAGCCCATGCAGGGAGGCGGGCTGGCTTCTTTTGAAGGCGCTGGCAGCCACTTCAGGTCCTGGAAACCGCGCGTGATGTAGCCGCCTTTTTCCCAGGCCGAGCCGGGATAGCCGAAGGCCGCGAAGGCCATGTCGTTGTCGTACAGCGAGGTGACGCACTGGCCGCGCACCGCGGCGAAAAACGGCGTGCCTTCCAGCGCCTTCACCGCCGCCAGCTGCCTTGCGGCGGAGGCCTTGGCGAAATTGCCGCCGGCCGCCTTGTTCAGCTCGGCGATGCCGTCGCGTAGCAGCGTTGCCGTGGCCGGATCCTTGCTCGCTGCCCGCATCGAGGTCTTTGGCGAGCAGCGCATACACCGCATCGGGCAGCTTGCTGTGCGGAAAGAGCACCCGGCCCATTTTCATCAGCGTCGTGCCTTCGGCGCTGTTCAGTGTCTTGAGCTCCAGCGCCCAGGCGCGCGAAGGTGCGAGCAGGCTCAGCGTGCTGCCTGCCGCCAGCGTACCCAGCAGCAGGCCGCTGCCGCGCAGCAGGCTGCGCCGCGTGAGCGGGAGCTTCAGCGTGGGAACCTCGCCGCTGTCGTCGCCGCAGCTGCCGGCTGGCGCATTGCCGAGGGGCGTAATGGGTATGACTTTCATCGTTGTCTCCTTTTGGGTTTTTTGATTTTTTTGTGCAGCCATGCGCGCGAGGGGGTGGCGGGATGCGCGCGGGCCTTGGGCTTTACTGGTAGTGGCCGTGGCGTTCGAGCACCTCCACCTTGTAGCCATCGGGGTCCTGGATGAAGAAATAGCGGGCGATTAGCGAGCCGTCATCGGCCTTGAACTCTTTGATGTCTAGCGGGCTGTAGCCCAGGCCGATCAGGCGCGCGCGGTCGGCCGCGACATCGGGCACGCACACGCCCACATGGCCATAGCCGTCGCCGTGGGTGTAGGGCTCGGTGCGGTCCCGGTTCCAGGTCAGTTCGATCTCGACGTCGTTTTCTGCATTGCGCAGGTAGACCAGCGAGAAGCCGGGGAAGTCCAGCCGGTGAGCGGGCTGCAGGGAAAGGCAGTCAGCGTAAAACTCCAGGGACGGGTCCAGGTCCCGCACGCGGATCATGCTGTGGATTATTTTTGACATTCAAGCCTCGTGAAAAGCAATGATTCACTCTATGCCCTGACTCAAACCAACAGGTAATAAACGGCTAAATTAAAGAGCCGGATTTGATAAAAGCACCCCCTCGGAAACCCTGATTGCCCCCGGGTACGCCCGCCGGTAGGCCCGTGGTCCGGGTGGCGGCTGGACGGAATTCCTGCCGTTCCGATCCAGAGCTTTTCAGGCGTTGCCGACCGCCTCTACCCTGCGCAGCAGGGCGGCATGAGCGCACAGATCAATCACCTCCAGCAGGTGGTTGACGTCGACGGGTTTGACTAGGTGAAAGTCAAATCCGGCCGCCAGGGCATTTTCACGGTCTTCTTCCTGGCCATAACCAGTCAATGCAATCAGGCCCATGGCTTGGGTAGCGGCATCGGCGCGCAGACGTTGCGCAAGCTCGTAGCCTGTCATTTCCAGCAGGCCGATATCCACGATGGCAAGATCCGGCTTTTGCGAGCCGGCCAGCCGCAGGCCCTCTATGGCGCTGGACGCTTCGGAAACTTCATGGCCTTCCAGGCGCAGCAGCCGGCCCATCATGCGGCGTGCGTCGTCGTTGTCCTCGATCAGCAAAATTCGCCAGCGCCTGTCAGGCGCATGCATGGGCATGGCCGCTGCGGGCGGCGCAGCGCGCGCCGCAATACGCGGCAGTCGAATCACGAACGTGCTGCCCTGACCGAGTCCGGCACTTTCAGCCGAAACCGTGCCGCCATGCAGGCTCACCAGCTGGCGCACCAGCGCCAAGCCAAGGCCCAGGCCGCCCTGTGCGCGGTCCGGGCTGGCGGGGCCCTGCACAAACACCTCAAAAATATGCGGCAGGAGCTCGGGCGATATTCCCACGCCAGAGTCCTTGATCGTTAGCACTGCCTCGCCTTCTGAGCTGCCAACTGTGAGCTCCACGAGGCCGTCCGGTGGTGTGAATTTCAGGGCGTTGACCAGCAGGTTGTTGACTGTCTGTTCCAGCCGCGTCGGGTCGCCTTCGACCCATACCGGTTCGATCGTTACCTTGAGCTCGTGGCCTGCCGTGCGCCCGGTCGCACGCAGTGACTCCAGGCAGGAACGGGCGATTTTCCCGAGGTCTAGCGGCTGCGTTTCCAGAATGATTTTTCCGCCCACCATCCGGCTCACGTCAAGCAGGTCGTCGACCAGGCGGGTCAGATGCAAGAGTTGCCGTTGAATGACAGCGCGCGCATCGGCAGCCGCAGCCGTCCCCTGGTCGCAGCGCTCGCTCAAGGCGATGGCGCCGTTGATTGCAGCCAGAGGGTTGCGCAGCTCGTGCCCCAGCATGGCCAGAAACTGATCCTTGCCGATGTTCTCGTCTTCGGCCCGCAGGCGCGCCTGGTATTCGCCCTCCAGCAGGCTCTCACGCTCTCTTTCGGCTTGCCGGCGTGAGGCCTGCGAGCGGGCGAGAACAGCGCTTGCTTCGTCCAGGGCGGTATGCAATTGATCGAGTTCCAGCACATGGGAACTCCTCAGTTTGGGAACGGCACCCTGGCCCAAAGCGACCGCCGCCTTGGCCGCACGCCCAATGGCTTGCACCAGCCGCGTCCCCAAAAAGGCCGCCGCAATCACGGCGAATGCAATGGCTAGAAACAAACCGAGCGCGGCAATCGCGACGGCGTGGCCCGCTGTGGCTTCAATGCTTTCGGCAGGCGCCGCCACTGCAATGGTCCACCCTGAAATGTCTGAATGCGTGAAGGCGTCGTAGGAGTCGGCGCCTTCAGGTGTGCGGTGGAGAAGCAGGCCTTCGTCTTTCGCGCGCGCGACTGCCAGCAGCTCGGCACTGGCGCGCTGGCCCTCCTGCTGTCCAGCCCTGCGAGTACGCGCAATAAACCGGCCGTCGCTGCCTATGATCCCCACGACCCAGCTGCCCGGAGTGTTGGGCTGGGAAACCGCCTCGTTGAAGAATTCGACAGTGAAGGCCTGTGCCAGCAAGTAGCGCTTGCCGTTATGACCCGGCACTGGCACCAGCAGCACGGTCACCAGTTTCTTCGCCGCGCGGCCCAGCATCAGGTCGGATGCCATTGGTTTTTCCGTGGCTATGGCACGCTTGGCCAGGCGGGCAAGGGTGTCAACTGACGGAGGTAAGTTTGCACCAAAGGGAAACGCCGTATTGACGAGTTGCGCGCCGTTTTCCTCCAGCAACAAGGTCCAGGATGTGCTGCGCTTGTTCAGCAGCGAGGCCTGTTTGTAAAACCCCTGAAGGTCGCCACTTTCAATGTAGGGCGATTTCGCCAGCTGTTCCAGCGCCGCGACGGAATTGGCCAGTTCCCGGTCGACGATCAGTGCGGCCGCCCTGGCGTTTTCGTGCAGGCCGCGCAATGCAGCTTCCCTCTCGCCGTCTCGCAGCAACTGCAGCGCGACTGCCGAAAAAACCACCACCGGCACCAGGATTGCCGCTGCCATCAGAACAAGATAAGTGCGAATCTTTAACAATGAGGCTCCTGGGCGGTTAAGCGGTGGGACCGGGCGATGGGCGAAAAGCTGTCAGGGTATTGAGATCGGGCAAGCTCAACCAGGCGGTCGGATGGCGCCCTGGCGCCAGCATCAATGCGTGATCTTATGGGTTAAATGGCACATATCCCCAATAAATTCGGCTTCCATTTGCTATCGAATTAATAGCGTTTTTGGCGCCCGCAACTGCTTCTCGCCGGCAGCGCGCCTGCGGCGCAAGACCTGGCCCGGCGACTTGCATGCCACGGGCACTGCCGCCAGCACATTGCGCGGGCCCTTGCCGCCACTCTATTTGCTAAACAATCCCCGGGGCCGTCTGGCTGCCAGTCCAATGCAATTAGCCACCAGATCGTCCAGTTCGTTGCCCTTGTGATACACGGCGTCGGCACCCAGCAGTTTGCAATGGTGCAGCAAAGCATCGTTCAGAACATGGTTGGTCATGACGAAAATGGACTGGTCGGAGCGGCGTTCATGGCAATGCTGAACCACGCCGACACCGGTGCCTTCCCGTAGAAAAAGGTCAACAAGCGCAATGTCCCAGCCGTCAGCGTTGCGGGAAAGCCAGTCGATGGCCTGGGCTTCTGTTTCTGCAACACTCACAATTTCCACCTTGGCCTCATTCACAAGGATCTCGGTCAGATGCGCGCACAGGGCCGGACTGTCTTCGACCAAAAAAACTCTTAGCAGCATGGTTCTTCCTGAGAGCGGGACGCAAAGTATGCAGATAAGGGGAATGGAGAGAATTCTGGGCTCATTCCAGTCAAGGCTTCGCCGATTTTTTCCTTCTGCAAAGGCTTCAGCTTGAGTCTGAAGCTGCCAAACACGTGGCCTTTTCGGGTCATCAGGCGAGGCGTTCGCCGTTATCTGGCAAGCGGGTATCTGCGCGGGTAAAGCTCAGCCGCGCACCTCCGTTGCCACGCGTCAGCCTGACGGATTCCGCTCTCGCCAAAATTTCGACATCCTGCCAGTTCAGGGGGCGATGCTCGGGCAAGCGGGCATTTTCTGCATGCCCTTCGGCGGGTCGCAGGTCTATGGACAGCTCGACGCGCGCCGGCATGACCTGCGCCCGAATAATCAGGTCGGCGGGAGCCTCTGACAGATCGCTCAAGGCGATCAGCGTGGCACTCAATACACTGCGAAGCGCCGTGCTGGAGAGCTCCGCATCGATTCCCGTCACCTCGTTGACGATGGTAAAACCCTTGAACCGCAAGTCGGTCGACAGCAAGCCCAAGCACTCCAGGATTCCGGCGTCAACTTTCAACGTGGCTGCGCTTTTGGGTTCTATCCAGGTCATGAGATCGAGGGTCGAATTGGCGGCGGTGCGCGACACCTTGCCGAGCGCTGTGCAGTCCTCGCGAATGCTGACCAGATCCGGATCGGCGGACATGAGGCGCCGCTCCATCAGGGCGGCGATCATCCCCATCGACTGAAACTTGCCCATCATGTGATGGCGTATGGCCGGCATCAGGCGCTGCAAAAGCGCGTATCTCGCCGCCTTTTCAAAATCGGAAAACTCAGCGCTCAGAGTGCTTGCATAAAGTGATGTGTGAGCCGGGTTCTGCATGCTTGTATCGTGGCCCCGTCGTTGTCGGGGTTGCGCCCCTGGAACGCCCTGCCCGCCGCTGTAAAAAAATGCGCATATGCCGCAAGTCCGGATTCTAGGCCTTGACGCCCCGCCATTGACCAAGTCATGTCTGTAATGTGCCGGATAAGGAAATTTTGGCGTGGATTCTGGATAAGTCCCGGCGCCCGATGTGGAAACTGGGTCATGCGCTGCTGGCGTTAATCGGTGGTCAATACTTTTGCAAGGGTGGCGCTGTCCACATTGCCGCCGCACAGCGTGGTGCCCACCACCTGCCCGGTGAGTTGGGCACGCTCTTTCATGGCGGCCGCAAAGCTCGCGGCGCCTGCGCCTTCGGCCGCGTTGTGCGTGTCGGCATACAACTCGCGCATGGCCTGGGCGACTTCGCTGTCGGTGACCTTCACGATGCGATCCAGGTGCGGCAGCAAGATGGCCAGCGCGGCCGGGTCGGCGATGCGGCAGGCCATGCCGTCGGCCAGCTGCGTAGTCACCGGTGCTTCCACCACCTGCCCGGCGGCCAGCGAATCGGCGTAGGTGGTGGCATGGGCGCTCACCACGCCAACG
Source organism: uncultured beta proteobacterium (assembly GCA_963793855.1). GTDB lineage: Bacteria > Pseudomonadota > Gammaproteobacteria > Burkholderiales > Burkholderiaceae_C > Polaromonas. Next base: position 18,964 of record CAWCBL010000004.1, on the reverse strand, counting down.
ATGCGCAGGCTTCGCTTTAACGCCAGCTTGGCCGCAATCGCCGCGCAGGCGCCCGAGCCCTGGCCAATCGGCACGTAGACCACATCGAGCTGCGGCACCGCCTGCATGAACTCCCACCAGTAGGTGGCCACGCCGCGCAGCAGGTCGGCGTGGAAGCTGGGCACCATGTGCGCGCCGCGTTTGGCGGCCAGCTGCACGGCGAACTCGCGGCTTTCCTGAAAGTCCCGGCCGTGTTCGATCAGCGTCACGCCCAGTGCGCGCATGGCGGCATTTTTTTCCAGTGAGTTGCCAAATGGAACAACGATGGTGCAGGCCACGCCATGGGCTCTGGCCGCCCAGCCAATGCTCTGGCCGTGGTTGCCGCGCGTGGCGCTGATGACTTCAGCCGGCAGCTCGCCGCCTTGCTTGAGCGCGTCAAAGTAGGTGAGGCCGCCACGGAGTTTGAATGCGCCGACGGGCGTGTGATTCTCATGCTTGATCCAGCAGTCGGTACCCAGCCGCTGGCTGGACAGGCCCCAGCGGTATTGCGGCGTGGCCTGGAATTCGCGGTAGACCACGCGGGCCGCGTCTTCAATGTCGTGCAGCGCAGGCAAGTTGGTGTGCATCAGATGCCCTTTGATTCAAGTGTGAGCAGGCCGCGCGGTGTTTGCAGCGTGGCCATGAGATCGGGCGGGCCTTGCCTCACGTCAACGCCCGTCAGCCCGATGGCCTCGTAGCAGGCGCGCAGCGCGCCGGGTCGGGGGTGGCTGGCCTCAAGCGCCTGCAGCGTGACGCCTGAGGGCGCCATGCTCTGCGCGGGATGCATTTCGCCCCATTGGATCAGCGTCGGCAGCGTGCCGAAAAACAGGCGCTCGCCATCGTCACGCACGGTGATTTTCCAGTCCAGCAGCCCCTGCGGCGTCATGCGCGAAGCCTGCAGCACCTCGCCCCGGTCCAGTCCCAGGCGGGCCAGTGCGCGCACACCGGCCTGCGCCCGCGTGGTGCGGGCCACGAAATGCGCCAGTTGCGGCCCGTTTTCTTCCAGTTGCAGCTGCAGTTCCGGATCATCCAGGTCAAACCAGCGCCTTGCGCCCGCAGCACGGGCGCAGGGTGCTCCTGAATGGATAGCAATTATTTCGAGGTAAGCCAGCGGGAATTGCGGCGACGCCACTGTCAGAAGACGATTGTGGGTACCCATCAAGGCATGCTCACCCCCCGGCCCGGGCGTGATGCCCAGTACGCGCTCGCACCACTGAACTCCCTCTTCCAGGTGGCTCGCCACGACGACCAGGTGATCGACCTGAGAGGCCAGCGGCGGGAAGACCGGGGTGGAGAGGACGGTTTCCATGGCGCTTACCGTTTATCGCTTACAGCATCACCTGACCGTCAATGCAGGTCACCGATTCGCCGCCTACCCAGACCTGGCCTGACGCATCGCGCTCAATGTAGACCTGCCCTGCGCGGGAAAGGCAAACCCCTTGCGAGGCCATATAGCGTTCGGGCAGATAGCCTTCGGCGATAAGCCACTGCGCCATGCTGGCGTTGAGGCTGCCCGTCACGGGGTCTTCGTTGACGCCGATGGCTGCGGCAAAAGCGCGCACTTCCAGATCAGGTGCATCGGCAACGCTTGCCTTCGCATCGGAGTCGAATGCGCGCGCCTCGCGGTTTGCCCGTGCGATCAGCGGAGGCGTTTTCTCGACGGGGTAAACCGCTGCGACGCCGACTTTTGCCTTGAGCTTGGCAAGCGCCGCATGGTCAGGCGTGAGCTGCAGCACCGCTTCCGGGCTGTCAAGCAGCAGCCCCAGCCATACAGGGCCGTTGTCCAGTAGTTGTGCCGCCAGAATCTGTGGCGCCTTCAGGCCCAGCGCCGCTGCGACTTTGGCCAGCACCACGGGGCTGGGGGCTGATCGCTTGAGAGGCGGGGCGGCAAACGCCAGGCGCTGGGTGCCGGGCTCGCGGCGAATCTTCACCCGCCCAAGCAGGCACTCCTGCACGATGAAATCCTTGTCGCGCGGTGAGCCGCCTGCTTGCAGCCAGCTATGGCAGCTGCCCAGCGTGGGGTGGCCGGCAAACGGCAACTCGCCGCCTGGCGTGAAGATGCGTACCCGGTAGTCGGCCGACGCATCGCTGGGCGGCAGTAAAAACGTGGTTTCCGACAGATTTGTCCAGCGGGCAAAGCGCTGCATGGCTGCATCGTCCAGGTCGCTGCCATCCAGCACCACCGCCAGTGGGTTGCCGAGATAGGGCGTGTCGGTGAACACGTCAATTTGTTTGAAGCGGCGTTGATTCATGGCTAGGATTCTTTTCGTATCTTGCGAATTTTCAAGGCTCATGACAGAGGCAAGTCCAGCACGCCGCGGGTGGCGGGGCGCGCCAGAATGGTCTGGTACCAGCGTTCCAGGTTCGGGCGTGAAGACCGTGCTTGTGGCAGGCCAGACCAGCGATGCATTTCGCATGCCAGGGGAATGTCGGCCATGCTGAATTGCTTGCCGCCCATGAACGGATGGCGGGCCAGGTGCGCGTCCATGTGGGCCAGCAAGGGCTCGGTGGCGGCGTTGGACTGTGCGATGAGCGCTTCCTGTCGCTGTTCGGCCGGGGTGCGTATCCATTGAATAAAGGCGTTGCGCCCCGCTGGATTGAAGGTGGTTTGCTGCCAGTCCATCCATTGTTCGGCGGCAAAGCGTTGCGGCAATGCCAGGGGATACAGCTTGCCCGGCGAATGCTTGGCGCAAAGGTAGCGCACGATGACGTTGGACTCCCACAGGATCGCCTCACCATCTTCAATCGTGGGCACCAGGGCGTTTGGATTCTTGCGCAGGTAGTCGGATTCGTTCACGATGCCGAACTGGCCGCCGGCGTCGGTACGCTGGACCTTCAGGCCCAACTCCTGCGCCGTCCAGACCACCTTGCGTACGTTGATGGAGCTCAGGCGCCCCCAGATGTGCAGCATGCTAGTGAGCCCCCACGTTTTTCACCGCGTGTAATTCGCTGGCCGCGTGTGTTTCATTGTGCATGTCGCGAATCGCGGCGGCCAGCGCAGCGATGCCGATGTTGATTTGCGCCACGCTGGAGGTCACAAATGACAGCCTCAAGGTGCGGGCATCGGGCTTGTCGGCATAAAACGCCCAGCCCGGCACAAAGGCAATATGGCGCTCGACGGCCCTGGGCAGCAGCTCGATGGCGCTCATGCCTTCAGGCAGACGCACCCACAAGAACATGCCGCCCGCCGGGGTGTTCCACTGAACGCCCTCGGGCATCTCGCGCGTCATGGCCGCGAGCATGGCATCGCGCTGCGACTTGTAGAGTGTGCGGATAGTCGGTACATGCCGGTCCAGAAAACCGTCCTTCATCACCTCGGCGACCAGGCGCTGGTTAAAACCGGGGCTGTGCAGATCCGCTGCCTGCTTGGCCTGCAGCAGCTTGGGGAAGATGGACCTGGGGGCCACCATGAAGCCCAGCCGCAGCCCGGGCGCCAGCACCTTGGAAAAGGAGCCCAGGTAGATGCAGCCTTCAGGGTTGCGCGCGGTCATTGGCGGCGGCGGCGGCGTGTCGAACCACAGGTCGCCATAGGGGTTGTCTTCTACCAGCGGCAGGCCAAGTCGGACGGCTTCAGCGCTCAGGGCTGCGCGACGCGCCTCGCTCATGGTGCGGCCGGTCGGGTTCTGGAAGTTGGGGAGCACGTAAAAGAAACGCGCGCCAGCGGCCTTGGCATTCAGGTCGGCGATGTCCACGCCTTCATCGTCACTGGCGACGCTGACGACATCGGGCTCCATGGGCGCGAAAGCCTGCAGCGCACCCAGGTAGGTGGGCGTTTCAACCAGCACGCGGCTGCCCGGGTCAATCAGCACCTTGGCGATCAGGTCTAGCCCCTGCTGCGAGCCGGTGGTGATCAGCACCTGGGCCGGGTCCACTTGCCAGGGCAGGCTGGCCGCCACCATTTCGCGCAGGGTGGCAAAGCCTTCGCTCGCCGCATACTGCAGCGCCGCATGGCCGTCTTCGCGCAGCACTTTCTCGCAGGCCGCGCTGAAGGCGGAAACCGGAAAGGTTTTGGGCGAGGGCAGGCCGCCGGCAAAACTGATGATGCCGGGTTTTTCGGTGACCTTCAGGATTTCGCGGATCACGGAAGGATTCATTTTCTCAGCGCGTCGCGCTTGCGTCCATTTCATCTCAATCTCCTGTTCATTGCGGACCGTCAGAGACAGCCCAGATCACACAAGCTCAGACTCTTGACGTCAACTTGCCTGAGGGAAGGGTGTTGACCGGCATTTTCTTGCCGATGAAGACCGTGGCAATCACGGCCAGGCCAAAGCCTACCGTCACCGCGTCGAGTCGTTCGCCGAGCAGCGGTACGGCAAACAGCATAGACAAAAACGGCTGCACCAGCTGCACCTGGCTGACCCGCACCGTGCCACCCAGCGCCAGGCCGCGGTACCAGGCAAAAAAACCCAGCCACATCGAGAACACCGCCACATAGGAAAATCCCCACCAGGCGGAGGCCCTGACCGGTCCAGCCGGCCAGCTGCTGACGGCCAGTGGCAGGGTCAGCGGCAGCGCCATCACCAGCGCCCAGCAAATCACATGCTCGGCGCGCATATGCTGGGACAGCCGCGCGCCGTAGCCATAGCCCACGGCGGCGCACAGCATGGCTGCCAGTAGCAACAGGTCGGCAAAATGGATGGACATGCCACCCAAAGCGCTGTCCGAACGCAGCATGGCAAACGCCGCCACCAGCGCGCTGCCCACGCCCGCACACAGCCAGAAGCCGGCCGACGGCCGCTGGCGGTGCAGCAGGGTGCCGACGGCAGCGGTGGCCAGTGGCAGCACTCCCACAATGACGCTTGCGTGCATGGCCTCCACATAGCGCATGGCCACCGACGAGAGCAGCGGAAAACCCAGCACCACCCCGGCCGCCGTGATGGCCAGCGGCCACCAGTCCTGGCGCCGGGGCCATGGGGCGCGCGTGGCGAGCAGAAACACCGCCGAGAGTGCTGCCGCCACCACAGCCCGGCCCATCGCAATGAAGGCGCCCGACATTTCCGGCGCATCCGGCGTGCCCACGGCCAGGCGCGTCATGGGCAACGTGGCTGCGAAAATCACCGTGCCCAGTAATCCGAGCCAGAGCCCCCGGGTGATATCTGCGTGGCTCTGTTTCATAGGAAGAGCATCCAGATCGCGGTGAGCACCAGCACGGCCGCCATGGCGCGGTTAAACCACAGCAGCCGCCGCCCCGTGCCTGCAGGACCCGAGAGCCACTCACGCAAGAGCGATCCCGCCAGCGCATAGCTCAGGTTGCTGGCAAAGGCATAGGCCAGCATCACCGGCAGCACCACGGCAAAGCGCAGCGCGGGGTCGTCGCGCCCGGCAATCCAGCCGCTGACAATCGCCAGCGCCAGCATCCAGGCCTTGATGTTGACAAACTGCAGCGCGGTGCCCTGCCAGAAGGTGACATTCAAGCGGTCAGCATCGGCTTGGCTGAGCTGGCGCGAGCGGGCAATTTTTGAGGCGAGCCACAGCAGATAGGTCACGCCGACGATCTTGACCGCCCAGTTCAGCACCGGCACGGCTAACACCAGGGCGCCCAGGCCCAGCGTGCAGACCGCGAGCAGCACGCCCCAGCCGACCGGCACGGCGCACACAAAGGGCAGCGCGCGCCTGAGTCCGTGGTTGGCTGCCAGCGCCGTTGAGAGCGTGGTATTGGGTCCGGGCGTGAAGCTCATCGCCGTGGCCAGTATCAGTAAAGCGGTGAATTCTTGCCAGTTCATGGCTCATGACTTTATAGTTGAAACCAGCACACTACCAATACAGTTAAGCATACAAATTTCAAAACTGTATTGCCTGCTTTGTCAGCACACTCAGTCCGCAAGTCACCCAAGGTCACGCCATGTTGATGAAAACCGCTTCGCAATCTCTCACCGAGCAGCTCTGCGCGCGCTTTGCCGAGCGCATTCGTAGCCACTTGCTGGCACCCGGCGCACGCCTGCCCTCGGTGCGGCTGTGCGCCGGTCAGCAGGGCGTGAGCGTGTCGACGGTGGTGGCGGCGTATGACCAGCTGCAGGCCCAGGGGCTGGTGGTGGCGCGCAAGAATCGCGGTTTTTTTGTCCGCGATGCATCATTAAATCGGGTGGCTGCGCCAGCAGGCAAAGCGCAGGCGGCTACAAAAAACATAAGCAATGCGCCGGTGAATGCCAGCGTGCTGATGCGCGGCATGTTCCATCAAGTCAGCAACAAGCCGCAGCCCGGCATGGGCGTGTTCCCGCCGGACTGGCTGGAGACTCGTTTCATGCCGGCCGCCGTTCGCAAAGTGAGCAGTGCCCGCGCACTCAGCGATTCTTCGCTTCATTACGGCGAGCCCCTGGGCGATGCCGGCCTGCGCCGCGCACTCTCGCAAAAGCTGGCCGCAATCAATATACATGCGGTGACGGAGCAGATCATCACCACCGTCGGAGCCACCCATGCGTTGGACATCATCAGCCGCACCCTGCTGCGCGCAGGCGACTGCGTGATGGTCGAGGAGCCCGGCTGGGCCGTGGAATTTGCCCGCCTTGACGCGCTGGGCATGCGCGTCCTGCCCGTGCCGCGCCGCGCCGACGGACCTGATCTGGGGGTCATTGCGCAGTACTGCCAGATCCACAGCCCCAAGCTGTTTGTCAGCGTCAGCGTGTTCCACAATCCCACCGGCTACTGCCTCATGCCCGGCAGCGCCCACCGCCTGCTGCAACTGGCCAGCCAGCACAACTTTTACATCGCTGAAGACGACACCTACAGCCACCTTGCGCCAGAACACGCGACGCGGCTGTGCGCACTCGACGGCCTGCACCGCACGATTTATGTGAGCGGTTTTTCCAAAATCCTGGCGCCGGGCTGGCGCGTCGGCTACCTGGCCGCGCCACCTGATCTGGTCGAGCGTCTGCTCGACACCAAGCTGCTAGCCACCCTGACCACGCCCGCCTTGCTGGAAAAAGCGCTGGCCTGGTGCATAGACCAGGGTCAGCTGCGCCGCCATGCAGAACGCATTCGCAGCCGGCTCGACCAGGCCCGCGCGCGCAGCGTCAAGCTCGCGCTGGCGCATGACTGCAGCTTTGCGGCGGAGCCGGCTGGGCTGTTTGGCTGGGTCGAGACCGGGGTGGATACCGACGCCCTGGCGCAGCGCATGCTGGACGAGGGCTACCTGATCGCCCCGGGCGCGCTGTTTCATGCCGTGCGCAAGCCGAGCACCCTGATGCGGATCAATTTCGCGACGACGCAGGAGGCGGCGTTCTGGAAGGTGTTTGCGCGGCTACGGGAGGGCATGCGCTAGGCGTCTGAGTTTTTATACTTTGTTTAGGTGCAGCCCAATGAGCTACTGCGCAGGCTGCTATTTAATTGATAGCGTATCAGCCAGCTTGATTCGCACTGAGATGCCAAGGGTAACACGGTGTGGGCGCTGGCCTGCCCGGGGTTGACCTCGGCCATGCTGGCCTGTTGAGTTGGCATGTCCTACTCCTAATTGCCGGCCCTGTTGTGCAGTGCTGCCAATGCAATCCTGCGTGACACCTAGGTATTGGCTGGTTATGGCTACCTGCGTTTCATTTGCAATACAAGAAAACATCTCCATGGATTGCCCCTCTGTTCACATCGCGGGCGCTCCAGGCGTCGAAAAAACATGGACTCGTCTCAGGAAGCTGAAGGCAACAGTGACGGATGCACTTTCTGGGCGAAGCCAGCCGGTCTCGAACGGCATCCCCCGTTTTGGGGATTGTTGGCAGTGAAATCGCGCCCCACACTGACTTGAGTGCATCGGGCGGGATTATCAGCAAAACACGTACGCGTAAGTTGCCTGGTACACAGCAAGGGACCTTCATGCCTAAGTTGTCGCGCTTCGCGCTATTGTCATTTGCTGTTGTCTCTACGTTCGCCTCCGGCCAAGCCGTTACAGTGCTTCGCGATCTGGACGCCCAAGGCAGAGTGACCCTGACCAAGGATGAACTCAGCCAGCTACTGCCGAGCGCAAGCATGAGCCGTGTCAGTCCGAGGGGTAATACACAGCGCTGGAAGAACGATTCAGATGGAAGTTTTGTTATCTCGTCGGACAACAAGGCGACGACTGGCCGCAACTCCACAGCGCAAGGCAAGTGGCATATTTCAGACGATGGTCGTTACTGTGTCCTCATTGAATGGAAGGGTGTCGAGACAGAGCAATGGTGTCGGTACATCGTGAAGTCTGGCGGTGCCTACTATGGGAGCAAGTCTGACAGGGTTGGTACTGAGAAGGTCTACAAGCTTGATATCTCGAAGTAGGCCGGTAGCCCTTGACAAGAACTTCCGCGAAGTCCGGCGGCAGATGTTGTGCTGGCGAGAAGATAGGTCTCACTGCACTGCTGAGGCCAAAAAGGTTTGAAAATTCCAAAATCCTGGCCTCGGTCGTCACAGCATCTCATCCGGTGCAATCGGCCCGAGCAGCTTGAGGATCAGCTTCAGGCCCAAGCTCGCATCCGGTTCCACCGTCGAATCCTTGAGTCCCGAGCCCTGCGGCGCACGCCATATCAATTGGCCGTCCACCAGTTCCACATGGTAGGCGCCGCTGGCCAGTGCGGGCTCTATCATGCGGGCCGCTTCGAGCGACAGGGCGCGGCTTCGGATCACGAGGGCCACTTCGCTGTTTTGCAGCTTGGAGCGCAAGTCCAGATTCATGGAACCCACCACCAGCAAACGTCCGTCCATCACCACCGCTTTGGCGTGCAGACTGGCACGGGAGCCTCCCGTAGCGCTGCCGGTGGAGCCGAAGCCCTTGAGCGTGCCTTCCTGCTCGGCGCGCATTTCGTAGAGTTCAACGCCCATAGCCAGCAGTGCTTTCCGGTAGCGGGCGTAGCCTGCATGGGCAGCGACTGCGTCGTTGGATGCCAGCGAATTGGTCAGCACGCGCACCCGCACGCCGCGGCGCCGCAGGTCGGCAAACTGGCTCATCATGCGCTTGCCGGGCACGAAGTAGGGTGAGACGATCAGCAGCTCGGTTTTGGCTTGGGACATGAGTTGCAGCAAGCCATCGACGGCGGTGTCCTGGGCTTCATCCACGCTGTCGGCATCGGCGGCTATTTTGGAAGGCTTGTCCACCAGCATCACGGAAGGCGCCCAGGTCCAGTCAAGCAAGCTCAGGTCGGTGGAGTCGGGCAAGGCTGGGAGTAGGGTGGTGACCCCGCTGGGCGAGGTCGTTACGCGCTCTGTGGTCGTCGGATTTGCGGTCACGGTCTGCGTTTTGGCTCTGCTGTCCGGCGCTGCCGCGTCTTGCGGGTTGTCAGATGGGGAAGCCGTGGTGGCAGGCAGCTTGAGGGCTTCGATTTCCTTTATCGTCATCAGCGACTGCACCGGATAAGCCATCGGGTTGTTCCAGTACTGGTCAAAGCTGCGCGACAGGTCACGCGCGATGCGGCCCGCGGCCAGGATGTCGATGTCGACAAAATTGGTGCCTTCACTCTGGCCGAAATAGGTTTCGCCCAGGTTGCGCCCGCCTGTGATGGCTACTGCGTTGTCGGCCACGAAAATCTTGTTGTGCATGCGCCGCTGCATGCGCGCCACATCCTTGATGTTGCTCAGAATGCGGAGAGCCATTGATCCGCGCCCGCCCGGCAAAGGGTTGAAGAGGCGCAACTCGATGTTTTTTTCAAACGCCAGCCTCAGCACCTGGGCGTTCTTGCCGGAGGTATTGAAGTCGTCCAGCAGGATGCGGATGCGCACGCCGCTACTGGCGGCTTCGCGCAGTGCCTCGAACATACGCTCGGTGGTTTCGTCGGCAAAAATCGCGTAGTACTGAATGTCCAGCGTTTTCTGTGCGGCCTGGATCAGCGTCATGCGGCTGGTGAAGGCCAGCTCGGCATTTCCCACCAGGGCAAAGCCGGAGTCGTTGCGCGTGCTGGCCCTGGCGGCACGGGCCGCGACAAGGCGTCCCAGCCGGGTTTCCGAGGGATTGTCCAGCGCCGTAGTAACTGGCCGCATCACCGGGCTGGGCAAGGAGGCGCAGCCGCTGGCACAAAAGACCAGCAGCAGAAAAAGCCACGAAAACGGACTTAGGCGGCGCTGAATTGGCGTGGCAAAAGAAGAGGCAGGGTGCGGCGCTACGAGGGTGTGCATGATGCAAGCCACTGTAGCCCAGGACCGGTGTTTTTTGCCTGAACGCGCCCGCGGGGTCTGCCGCTTCTTTGTGTAGGCATCGGGCTCGACAGCGCTGCCGGATGTCTCGGGCGATGGCTCAGGAAGACAAGGTTTCCCAGCGTTGCAAGGCTTCCATGAGTTCCTCCTCTATCTTCGTGTTGCGCGCCGTGAGTTCGGCCGCGCGCTTGGCATTGCTGGTGTACAGCGTGCCGTCGTAAAGCTCCTGCTCAATCGCTTTTTGCTGCGATTCCAGCTGCTGGATCAGTGCCGGCAAGCCGTCCAGCTCGCGTTGCTCTTTGTAGCTAAGCTTCTTTTTTGATAGCTGCTCGCGGACGTCCTTATTGGGTTCAGGAGTGCTTTTGCTAGTATTCTTGGCGCTGGCGGCCGCCGCAGGGCTTTTTGTGCTGCCGGTGAGTTGCGCTGCACGCTTCGATTGCGTGATCCAGTCTGTCACGCCGCCTTCGTACTCGCGCCAGAAGCCTGGGTTCTCCGGCGTGCCTTCATAGGCGATCGTACTGGTGACCACATTGTCCAGGAAGCGCCTGTCATGGCTGACGAGAAACACCGTGCCTTCGTAGTTCTGCAGCAGGTCTTCCAGCAGCTCCAGTGTGTCGATGTCCAGGTCGTTGGTTGGCTCGTCGAGCACCAGCACGTTGGCGGGCCGCGCGAACAGGCGCGCCAGCAGCAGGCGGTTGCGCTCGCCACCCGACAGTGTGCGCACCGGGGAGTTGGCGCGCGCGGGGGAGAACAAAAAGTCGGTCAGGTAGCTCTTGACGTGCTTTTTCTGGCCGTTGATCTCAACCCACTCGCTGCCCGGGCTGATGAAGTCTTCCAGTGTGGAGTCCAGGTCCAGGCTTTCGCGCATCTGGTCGAAGTAGGCCACTTGCAGGTTGGCGCCCTGGCGCACCTTGCCAGGGGGCAGGGTCACGTCAGGTTGCAGCTCGCCCAGAATAAGCTTGAGCAGCGTGCTTTTGCCCGCGCCGTTAGGTCCCAGAAGGCCCACTTTGTCGCCGCGCAGCAGGGTTGCGCTGAAACCGCTGACGATGATTTTTGATGCACCCGGGTGACCAAAGCTTTTCGTTACATCGGTGAGTTCTGCAACGATCTTGCCGCTCTTGTCGCCGCTGGAGACGTCCAGGTTGACGCGGCCCACGGCATCGCGCCGGGCTGCACGGTTTTCACGCAGCGCGTCGAGGCGGCCAATACGGGCTACGCTGCGGGTGCGGCGGGCTTCCACGCCTTTGCGAATCCATATCTCCTCTTGCGCAAGCAGCTTGTCTGCCTTGGCGAAGATGACGGCTTCCTGCGCCATCTGGTCTTCCTTCTGGATCAGGTACTGGGCAAAATTGCCGGGGTAGCTGCGCAGCTTGCCGCGGTCCAGCTCGACGATGACGGTGGCGACCTGGTCCAGAAAGGCCCGGTCATGGGTGATGGTGATGATGCTGCCGTTGAAATTGACCAGCAGCTCTTCGAGCCAGGCAATCGAATCCAGGTCCAGGTGGTTGGTTGGCTCGTCGAGCAACAGCACATCGGGCTTGGCAACCAGCGCCTGCGCCAGCGCCACGCGTTTTTTCGTGCCGCCCGAGAGTGAGCCGACGATGGCGTCCTTATCCAGGTGCAGGCGGTGCAGCGTTTCTTCAACGCGCTGCTCCCAGGTCCAGCCGTCGAGCGCTTCGATTTCAGATTGCAGCGCGTCCAGATCGGTATGCTCGTCAGCCGCAAGATATTGCTCAACGACGTGCTTGGTGCGAGCCAGTCCTGCGCTCGCGGCTATGAAAACCGTAGCATGCGGATCCGGCTGGGTTCTTGCGGAACATAGGCAATGCGCAGGTTCTGCTGCAGCTGCAAAGTGCCGTCGTCGGGTTTTTCAAGTCCTGCGAGGATTTTGAGTAAGGACGACTTGCCCGTGCCGTTACGTCCGATCAGGCCAATACGCTGGTTGTTTTCAAGTGAGAAATCTGCGTGGTCCAGCAGTGCGACATGCCCAAAAGCGAGTTGAGCGTCAAGGAGGGTAATGAGTGCCATATATATAGGGATTATCCCGGGTGTGGGAGTGAGTGCTGGTTTTATGGGGCTTGAACGCCTAGATGCGAGCTTGCGCATACGAAGATGAGGCTGCCACTGTCAGGATCAGTTGGTGCTTGATTGCAGTCAGTCAAGGTCTGCGCCTGAGGAGAGGGAAGCGAAAACGCTCTGGAGCGATGGTTCATGCCTTCGGGCGGTGCTGTTGGTGGGCTTGCGTACCAGGAGTGGGCAGCCCTTGAAAGAGATCATCGGCACCCTCATTTTTATGCAAGTCATTGCGCAACGCGCGGAGAATGGTGCTATAGTTCGTCCTCTGCTGAAGACAAGCAGGCTCGCTGAAAAGCCAGTCGCAAGTCGGGAAGCAGAGAAAGTCAAAATTAATTTGACCCGGTCTTAAAAGCCGGTATATAATTTGAGGCTCAGCTGATTACAGCTAACGACGCAAGACGGGGTGGTAAACGCTACCGGGTTGAGCGTCAGGATCATTAAAAATTTACAGCCGATAAGTATGGGCGTTTGAAGGCGATTGCCAGGTTACTTCGGTAACCAGGTCTTCTGACCTTAAACGCTCATGGAGATAGAAGTGAAGTTCACTTCAATTCCGTTTTTATGAGTTTTCTTCACGTGTTTGGCTTAGGCTGAATGCGTGGAGTTGAAAATTATTGCAGTGATTAAACTATAGAGTTTGATCCTGGCTCAGATTGAACGCTGGCGGCATGCCTTACACATGCAAGTCGAACGGCAGCACGGGAGCAATCCTGGTGGCGAGTGGCGAACGGGTGAGTAATATATCGGAACGTGCCCAGTCGTGGGGGATAACGTAGAGAAATTTACGCTAATACCGCATACGATCTAAGGATGAAAGCGGGGGACTCGCAAGGGCCTCGCGCGATTGGAGCGGCTGATATCAGATTAGGTTGTTGGTGAGGTAAAAGCTCACCAAGCCGACGATCTGTAGCTGGTTTGAGAGAACGACCAGCCACACTGGGACTGAGACACGGCCCAGACTCCTACGGGAGGCAGCAGTGGGGAATTTTGGACAATGGGCGAAAGCCTGATCCAGCAATGCCGCGTGCAGGAAGAAGGCCTTCGGGTTGTAAACTGCTTTTGTACGGAACGAAAAGGTCTGCCCTAATACGGCGGGCCCATGACGGTACCGTAAGAATAAGCACCGGCTAACTACGTGCCAGCAGCCGCGGTAATACGTAGGGTGCGAGCGTTAATCGGAATTACTGGGCGTAAAGCGTGCGCAGGCGGTTATGTAAGACAGTTGTGAAATCCCCGGGCTCAACCTGGGAATTGCATCTGTGACTGCATAGCTAGAGTACGGTAGAGGGGGATGGAATTCCGCGTGTAGCAGTGAAATGCGTAGATATGCGGAGGAACACCGATGGCGAAGGCAATCCCCTGGACCTGTACTGACGCTCATGCACGAAAGCGTGGGGAGCAAACAGGATTAGATACCCTGGTAGTCCACGCCCTAAACGATGTCAACTGGTTGTTGGGTGCATTAGTACTCAGTAACGAAGCTAACGCGTGAAGTTGACCGCCTGGGGAGTACGGCCGCAAGGTTGAAACTCAAAGGAATTGACGGGGACCCGCACAAGCGGTGGATGATGTGGTTTAATTCGATGCAACGCGAAAAACCTTACCTACCTTTGACATGTACGGAACTCGCCAGAGATGGCTTGGTGCTCGAAAGAGAACCGTAACACAGGTGCTGCATGGCTGTCGTCAGCTCGTGTCGTGAGATGTTGGGTTAAGTCCCGCAACGAGCGCAACCCTTGTCATTAGTTGCTACATTTAGTTGGGCACTCTAATGAGACTGCCGGTGACAAACCGGAGGAAGGTGGGGATGACGTCAAGTCCTCATGGCCCTTATAGGTAGGGCTACACACGTCATACAATGGATGGTACAAAGGGTCGCCAACCCGCGAGGGGGAGCCAATCCCATAAAGCCATTCGTAGTCCGGATCGCAGTCTGCAACTCGACTGCGTGAAGTCGGAATCGCTAGTAATCGTGGATCAGAATGTCACGGTGAATACGTTCCCGGGTCTTGTACACACCGCCCGTCACACCATGGGAGCGGGTTCTGCCAGAAGTAGTTAGCCTAACCGCAAGGAGGGCGATTACCACGGCAGGGTTCGTGACTGGGGTGAAGTCGTAACAAGGTAGCCGTATCGGAAGGTGCGGCTGGATCACCTCCTTTCTGGAAATATGCAATCAAATTCTTACGCCCATTCTTATCGGCTGTTGTCTTAAACAACAGCATTGGTCATCAATCCAATTGGTGCTGCCTTCAGGTTCTTTAGTGAATTCAGAGGGTCTGTAGCTCAGCTGGTTAGAGCACCGTCTTGATAAGGCGGGGGTCGTTGGTTCGAGTCCAACCAGACCCACCAAATCAGGTTTGAAGCGGTTTTGAATCCTGGGGGATTAGCTCAGCTGGGAGAGCACCTGCTTTGCAAGCAGGGGGTCGTCGGTTCGATCCCGTCATCCTCCACCACTTATCTTTTGCGCACTTGGCGCATATGTCGTTAATGCAAAGCATCTTCTTTGAGGATGTTTTGTGTTGATTGATTCATTTCAATTATTGGCTGTTCTTTAAAAATTCATAGAGTTAAATCAGCGTTGCTAGCGGAAACTGCACATTCGTAAAGGTTTAGTGCAGACCGTGCCGCTAGCAACAATTTAGAGAAATTTTTTGATTGCGTCAAAAGAAACTTTTAATTTCGAGTCAAATCGATAATTGGAAGATACGGCATAACGCGTCTGGTGAAAGACCAGACATCATTCCTTGAAGATAACTTGAGAAATCAAAGTTATAGGGTCAAGCGAATAAGAGCACATGGTGGATGCCTTGGCAATGATAGGCGACGAAAGACGTGATAGCCTGCGATAAGCTTCGGGGAGCTGGCAAATTAGCTTTGATCCGGAGATTTCTGAATGGGGAAACCCACCGAAAGGTATCGCATACTGAATACATAGGTATGCGAGGCGAACCGGGTGAACTGAAACATCTCAGTAGCTCGAGGAAAAGACATCAACCGAGATTCCGAAAGTAGTGGCGAGCGAAATCGGAAAAGCCTGCAAGTGATAGCAGGACTCTTAGCAGAACAGTCTGGAAAGGCTGGCCATAGCGGGTGATAGCCCCGTATGCAAAAAGAGACCTGTGATACTAAGCTTGCGAAAAGTAGGGCGGGACACGAGAAATCCTGTCTGAATATGGGGGGACCATCCTCCAAGGCTAAATACTCATCATTGACCGATAGTGAACTAGTACCGTGAGGGAAAGGCGAAAAGAACCCCGGGAGGGGAGTGAAATAGATCCTGAAACCGTGTGCTTACAAAAAGTAGGAGCCTCGAAAGGGGTGACTGCGTACCTTTTGTATAATGGGTCAGCGACTTACATTCAGTGGCAAGGTTAACCGAATAGGGAAGCCGTAGAGAAATCGAGTCCGAATAGGGCGATCAGTCGCTGGGTGTAGACCCGAAACCAAGTGAGCTATCCATGGCCAGGATGAAGGTGCAGTAACATGCACTGGAGGTCCGAACCCACTAGTGTTGCAAAACTAGGGGATGAGCTGTGGATAGGGGTGAAAGGCTAAACAAACTTGGAAATAGCTGGTTCTCTCCGAAAACTATTTAGGTAGTGCCTCAAGTATTACCATCGGGGGTAGAGCACTGTTTTGGCTAGGGGGTCATGGCGACTTACCAAACCAAGGCAAACTCCGAATACCGATGAGTACAGCTTGGGAGACAGAGCACCGGGTGCTAACGTCCGGACTCAAGAGGGAAACAACCCAGACCGCCAGCTAAGGTCCCTAAAATTGGCTAAGTGGGAAACGAAGTGGGAAGGCTATAACAGTCAGGATGTTGGCTTAGAAGCAGCCATCATTTAAAGAAAGCGTAATAGCTCACTGATCGAGTCGTCCTGCGCGGAAGATGTAACGGGGCTAAGCCAGTTACCGAAGCTGCGGATGTGCAATTTATTGCACGTGGTAGGAGAGCGTTCTGTAAGCCTGTGAAGGTGGCGGTGTAAACCCTGCTGGAGGTATCAGAAGTGCGAATGCTGACATGAGTAGCGTTAAAGGGGGTGAAAAGCCCCCTCGCCGTAAGCGCAAGGTTTTCTACGCAACGTTCATCGGCGTAGAGTGAGTCGGCCCCTAAGGCGAGGCAGAGATGCGTAGCTGATGGGAAACAGGTCAATATTCCTGTACCGATGTGTAGTGCGATGTGGGGACGGAGAAGGTTAGCTCAGCCAACTGTTGGATATGTTGGTTCAAGCCTGTAGTCGTGCCTGGTAGGTAAATCCGCCGGGCTTAGATGAGGGGTGATAACGAGTCTGCTTGCAGACGAAGTGAGTGATACCCTGCTTCCAGGAAAAGCCACTAAGCTTCAGCTACACACGACCGTACCGCAAACCGACACTGGTGCGCGAGATGAGTATTCTAAGGCGCTTGAGAGAACTCAGGAGAAGGAACTCGGCAAATTGACACCGTAACTTCGGAAGAAGGTGTGCCTCTAGTCAGTGAACCATTTACTTGGGGAGCTAAACGAGGTTGCAAAAAATCGGTGGCTGCGACTGTTTATTAAAAACACAGCACTCTGCTAAGACGAAAGTCGACGTATAGGGTGTGACGCCTGCCCGGTGCTGGAAGATTAAATGATGGGGTGCAAGCTCTTGATTGAAGTCCCAGTAAACGGCGGCCGTAACTATAACGGTCCTAAGGTAGCGAAATTCCTTGTCGGGTAAGTTCCGACCTGCACGAATGGCGTAACGATGGCCACACTGTCTCCTCCTGAGACTCAGCGAAGTTGAAATGTTTGTGATGATGCAATCTCCCCGCGGAAAGACGGAAAGACCCCATGAACCTTTACTGTAGCTTTGTATTGGACTTTGAACAGATCTGTGTAGGATAGGTGGGAGGCTTTGAAGCCGGGACGCTAGTTCCGGTGGAGCCAACGTTGAAATACCACCCTGGTGTGTTTGAGGTTCTAACCTAGGTCCATTATCTGGATCGGGGACAGTGCATGGTAGGCAGTTTGACTGGGGCGGTCTCCTCCCAAAGTGTAACGGAGGAGTTCGAAGGTACGCTAGTTACGGTCGGACATCGTGACGATAGTGCAATGGCATAAGCGTGCTTAACTGCGAGACTGACAAGTCGAGCAGATGCGAAAGCAGGACATAGTGATCCGGTGGTTCTGTATGGAAGGGCCATCGCTCAACGGATAAAAGGTACTCTGGGGATAACAGGCTGATACCGCCCAAGAGTTCATATCGACGGCGGTGTTTGGCACCTCGATGTCGGCTCATCTCATCCTGGGGCTGTAGCCGGTCCCAAGGGTATGGCTGTTCGCCATTTAAAGAGGTACGTGAGCTGGGTTTAAAACGTCGTGAGACAGTTTGGTCCCTATCTTCCGTGGGCGCTGCAGATTTGAGGAAGCCTGCTCCTAGTACGAGAGGACCGGAGTGGACGAACCTCTGGTGTACCGGTTGTCACGCCAGTGGCATTGCCGGGTAGCTAAGTTCGGAAGAGATAACCGCTGAAAGCATCTAAGCGGGAAACTCGTTTCAAGATTAGATCTGCCGGGGCCTTGAGCCCCCTAAAGAGTCGTTCAAGACCAGGACGTTGATAGGTCAGGTGTGGAAGCGCAGTAATGCGTTAAGCTAACTGATACTAATTGCTCGTGCGGCTTGACCCTATAACTTTGATTGATTTCAAAGTTGTTATGCCAAGTTGACGCATTCAAAAGACGCAGTCCCAGCGGACTGTGCGAAAATCTAAATTAAAGCTGATTTGCTCTATGAATTCGACGGATTGTCCCGTGGACAGTCCGTCAACAAGTTATGCCTGATGACCATAGCAAGTTGGTACCACTCCTTCCCATCCCGAACAGGACAGTGAAACGACTTAGCGCCGATGATAGTGCGGATTCCCGTGTGAAAGTAGGACATCGTCAGGCTCTTATAGCCGGAACAAGCCCAGTTGATCAAGCGATCTACTGGGCTTTTTCTTTCGTTTAGTGTGGATATCAAATTTGCAACTAGTTCAGAATTGCTCTGAGTTAAGTGCACTTGATGTTTTTAGTTTGCGCACTTTCAAAGAGTGCATCAACTAAAAACTTCAAATTAATTTGACCCGGTCTTAAAAGCCGGTATATAATTTGAGGCTCAGCTGATTACAGCTAACGACGCAAGACGGGGTGGTAAACGCTACCGGGTTGAGCGTCAGGATCATTAAAAATTTACAGCCGATAAGTATGGGCGTTTGAAGGCGATTGCCAGGTTACTTGTAACCAGGTCTTCTGACCTTAAACGCTCATGGAGATAGAAGTGAAGTTCACTTCAATTCCGTTTTTATGAGTTTTCTTCACGTGTTTGGCTTAGGCTGAATGCGTGGAGTTGAAAATTATTGCAGTGATTAAACTATAGAGTTTGATCCTGGCTCAGATTGAACGCTGGCGGCATGCCTTACACATGCAAGTCGAACGGCAGCACGGGAGCAATCCTGGTGGCGAGTGGCGAACGGGTGAGTAATATATCGGAACGTGCCCAGTCGTGGGGGATAACGTAGAGAAATTTACGCTAATACCGCATACGATCTAAGGATGAAAGCGGGGGACTCGCAAGGGCCTCGCGCGATTGGAGCGGCTGATATCAGATTAGGTTGTTGGTGAGGTAAAAGCTCACCAAGCCGACGATCTGTAGCTGGTTTGAGAGAACGACCAGCCACACTGGGACTGAGACACGGCCCAGACTCCTACGGGAGGCAGCAGTGGGGAATTTTGGACAATGGGCGAAAGCCTGATCCAGCAATGCCGCGTGCAGGAAGA
>CAWCBL010000003.1:402500-403619 GCA_963793855.1 uncultured beta proteobacterium | reverse complement strand
AGCAAATCAGCTTTAATTTAGATTTTTGCACATCCGCTGGGACTGCGTCTTTTGAATGCGTCAACTTGGCATAACACCCTTGATCTAATCAAAGTTATAGGGTCAAGCCGCACGAGCAATTAGTATCAGTTAGCTTAACGCATTACTGCGCTTCCACACCTGACCTATCAACGTCCTGGTCTTGAACGACTCTTTAGGGGGCTCAAGGCCCCGGCAGATCTAATCTTGAAACGAGTTTCCCGCTTAGATGCTTTCAGCGGTTATCTCTTCCGAACTTAGCTACCCGGCAATGCCACTGGCGTGACAACCGGTACACCAGAGGTTCGTCCACTCCGGTCCTCTCGTACTAGGAGCAGGCTTCCTCAAATCTGCAGCGCCCACGGAAGATAGGGACCAAACTGTCTCACGACGTTTTAAACCCAGCTCACGTACCTCTTTAAATGGCGAACAGCCATACCCTTGGGACCGGCTACAGCCCCAGGATGAGATGAGCCGACATCGAGGTGCCAAACACCGCCGTCGATATGAACTCTTGGGCGGTATCAGCCTGTTATCCCCAGAGTACCTTTTATCCGTTGAGCGATGGCCCTTCCATACAGAACCACCGGATCACTATGTCCTGCTTTCGCATCTGCTCGACTTGTCAGTCTCGCAGTTAAGCACGCTTATGCCATTGCACTATCGTCACGATGTCCGACCGTAACTAGCGTACCTTCGAACTCCTCCGTTACACTTTGGGAGGAGACCGCCCCAGTCAAACTGCCTACCATGCACTGTCCCCGATCCAGATAATGGACCTAGGTTAGAACCTCAAACACACCAGGGTGGTATTTCAACGTTGGCTCCACCGGAACTAGCGTCCCGGCTTCAAAGCCTCCCACCTATCCTACACAGATCTGTTCAAAGTCCAATACAAAGCTACAGTAAAGGTTCATGGGGTCTTTCCGTCTTTCCGCGGGGAGATTGCATCATCACAAACATTTCAACTTCGCTGAGTCTCAGGAGGAGACAGTGTGGCCATCGTTACGCCATTCGTGCAGGTCGGAACTTACCCGACAAGGAATTTCGCTACCTTAGGACCGTTATAGTTACGGCCGCCGTTTACTGGGACTTCAATCA